>NZ_JHYD01000024.1 GCF_000621505.1 Ruminiclostridium cellobioparum DSM 1351 = ATCC 15832 | reverse complement strand
TTTTGTTCAGCCGGCCCGGATGCCTCTGACGACTTACTGTTCAGGTCACCTGAGTCACTTTGTTCTCCGGTTTTTTCCACGGTCTTGCTGCCGGTATCCTGCTGCTGCAATCCGGATTGCCGTTTTTCCGATTGCTGCATTTTAGAATCCGGCTGCTTGTCCTGTGTGCCGGGAGTAGTTTCTTTGTCTTGACCGGGTTGGCTGTTTTTTGGAGGTATCTTTTTTATATCGGTAAGCAGCTTAATAACTGCCTGGTTTCCAATGGTTTTCTGGAGGATATTTATATCCTGCTGTGTCAATGAATTGGGCAGTCTTTTGAGACGTTGAATTATTTCCATGTAGTTGGGCTGCTTGACTAAGGATTTTTGTTTGGATGATGAGTTCTGAAGGTTTTTGTTCTGTGCCGCTGCCGATTTATCAGGTGCTCTGGTGTACATCCTGTTCAACTCCTAAAATTTATTCCTATATTGAATAGTAAATTTTGAAGTTGATTTAACACCCGGATTTTAAGATTTTTTCTACAATAAAAAATTGATATGAGAAAAAGCCGATTCCAAACAGAATCGACTTTTTCTTTTTCCGCCCCCTAACAAGGGGCACAGCTTATTCTTTCCGTAACTTTAAAGTTTATTTTTGATAAGCACAATATAATTTTATTACCTGAATTTTATATCATCACGCTTTTACCAAGTTTCCCGTTTTCCGGGTTACAACAATATTGTCACCGTCCATGCCGACTTTAATGCTGTCTCCGGCTTTAACCTTACCTTCCAGCATTTCCTCGGCAAGTTTATCCTCAACCATGCTTTGAATAGCACGCCTTAATGGTCTTGCCCCGAATATGGGATCATAGCCCTTTTTGGCCAGATGCAGGAGAAGCTCTTCACTTATTTCAAGATCTATTTCATTGGCTTTAAGCCGCTTGACAAGAACATCCGTCATAAGTTTTACAATCTCTCTGATATTCTCCTCTGTCAACGGGTGGAATACAATAATATCGTCAATTCTGTTCAGGAATTCGGGTCTGAACATTTTTTTCAGTTCACCCATTACATTGCTTTTCATATCCTCATAGTTTTTTGCACTCTCATCCTTTACTGCTGAGAATCCAAGGCGTTTTGGTTCGGTAATGGTTCTGGCTCCCACGTTGGAGGTCATGATAATGATGGTGTTCCTGAAGTCCACCACTCTGCCCTGGGAATCTGTCAATCTGCCGTCTTCAAGAATCTGAAGCAGTATGTTGAATATATCCGGATGGGCTTTTTCAATTTCATCAAAGAGCAGCACCGAATAAGGTCTTCTCCTCACTTTCTCGGTAAGCTGTCCCCCTTCATCATATCCCACATATCCCGGAGGCGAGCCCACCAGCTTGGATACGCTGTGCTTCTCCATAAACTCCGACATATCAACTCTTATCATGGATTTTTCATCTCCGAACATTGCTTCGGCCAGTGCTTTACACAGCTCTGTCTTACCGACACCCGTGGGTCCGAGGAATATGAACGAACCAACCGGACGTTTTGGATCCTTTAATCCGACCCTTCCTCTCCTGATAGCTCTGGAAATTGATTTAACAGCTTCATCCTGACCTATTACCCGGTTGTGAAGGGTATCTTCCATTTTAAGCAGCCGCTCGGATTCCTCCTCGGCAAGCTTCTTGACCGGTATACCGGTCCAGCTGGCTACTATATCGGCTATATCGTCGGCAGTTACAGTATCGGTTTTGGTTTGATTTCTTTGATGCCACTGGTCCTTGACTTTTTCAAGTTCATTTTTCAGTTTCTGTTCTTCATCTCTGATCCTGGCGGCTTTTTCAAACTCCTGACAGCGTATGGCATCTTCCTTTTCCTTGCTCAGCTTATCCACCCTTTCCTCCATATCCTTGATATCGGGGGGAGCGGTAAAGGTTTTCAGCCTGATTCTTGAAGCCGCCTCGTCTACCAGGTCGATAGCCTTGTCAGGCAGGAACCTGTCTGTGATATATCTGTCCGAAAGCTTGACCGAAGCTTCCAGTGCATCATCTGTGATTTTTACCCTGTGATGTGCCTCATACTTGTCTCTGACACCTTTCAGTATTTCCACAGCTTCCTCCTTTGAAGGCTCTCCCACAGTAATGGGCTGGAATCTTCTTTCAAGAGCTGCGTCCTTTTCGATATGCTTTCTGTATTCATTTAATGTGGTGGCGCCGATGACCTGTATTTCACCCCTTGCCAGCGAGGGCTTGAGAATGTTGGAAGCGTCGATGGCACCTTCTGCGGCGCCTGCACCCACGATTGTGTGCAGCTCGTCGATAAACAGGATAACGTTTCCTGCCTTGCGGATCTCCTCCATGGCCTTCTTCAGTCTGTCTTCGAACTCGCCTCTGTATTTTGCACCTGCCACCATTGAGGATAAGTCCAAGGTGACAACTCTCTTATCACTGAGGATTTCGGGAATATTCCCTTCAACTATTTTCTGTGCCAGGCCTTCTGCTATTGCCGTCTTACCGACACCGGGCTCGCCTATGAGACATGGGTTGTTCTTTGTTCTTCTGCTGAGTATCTGGATTACTCTCTCAATCTCCTTATCCCTGCCTATGACAGGATCGATTTTCCCGTCCCTGGCCATATCGGTAAGATCCCTGCCGAACTGGTTAAGCGTCGGGGTGGAAGAATTTGAGCTGCTGTTCTTGGGTGAACCGTTTGACCCCGGCGTCTCTTCATTCAATATCTTCACCAGTTCATTCAGCAGCTTTTGGGGGTCAACGCCCAGGTCCATCATAATTCTGACTGCTACACTTTCGCCTTCCTTCATTATTCCCAGCAGGAGATGTTCCGTTCCGATATAACCCTGCCCCATACGCCTTGCCTCTTTAAATGCAAGTTCCAATACACGTTTTGTTCTGGGAGTGAATCCTACAGGTGTTTCCCCGGCAGTTTCACCTCTTCCGATAAGTTCGTCTATTTCCCTTGAAATTTTTTCTTCTGTTATTCCCTGTGCCTGAAGAACTCTTGCAGCTACTCCCGTTCCTTCTTTTACGAGACCTAACAGTATATGTTCCGTTCCGACATAGTTATGTCCCAGTTCAACAGCACTTTGCTGTGAAAACGAAATTGCTCTTTCTGCTTTTTCAGTAAATCTTTGATACATAATATCCTCCTTTCAAGCGCAACTCTATAGTAATTAATTGTTTTCCATTTTTTGAATTTTCATTCTAATGAGCTCTGCCCGCTTTACATCCCTCTCCTCCTGGTTCAGCTGCTTTCCGGCTATTTTCTGGAGAGTGGCAGGCTGTGAAAGCACCAGCATTTCATTTAATGCCAATATATTAATATCCTTTATTATTCCCATACTTACACCAAGTCTAACATCCGAGAGCAATTTAAAGCATTCCTGTGTGGACAGGACCCTGGCATTTCCCAGAAGTCCATAGGATCTGAAAATTCTATCCTCAAATATATATATATTCTGCTTATACAGTTGATATCTCAGCGCCTTTTCCCGGTCAATAATCTGTTTGCAGATGGCATCTATTGCGGCTATGGTTTCATCGTCCTTCCGTCCCAGAGTAATCTGGTTTGAAACCTGAAACATATCCCCAACGGCCTCACTATTCTCGCCATAGATCCCCCGTACTGCCACGCCCAGCTTGGTGCAGCTTTCCAGGATGGATTTCATAAACCCCGACATCACCAGTGCCGGCAAGTGGAGCATAACCGAAGCTCTCATCCCGGAGCCGATATTTGTAGGGCAGCTTGTAAGATAGCCATATTTGTTATCAAAGGCGTAATCAGCCTTTTCCGCAATAATTGAATCAATTTCATCACATATTCTATATGCCTTTTCCAGCAGTATCCCCGAAAATATGGCCTGAATCCTGATGTGATCCTCTTCATTGACCATGATGCTGACATTTTCGTTTTCATTTATGAAAGCTCCGCTGTTTCCCTTGGATTCCGCCAGCTCAGGACTTATGAGATGTCTCTCCATCAAAGATACCCTGTCAACGGGATGCATTGAAGTCATGTCGGCAAACATTAATTTTCCGTAATTTGAATATTCTGAAATGATGCCCTGCATTCTTTTTACAAGAGCAGCCTGGTGTTTTGGTGTCATTTTTGCCGAAAAGGGTATATCGGCAAAATTTCTTGCAAGTCTCACTCTGCTGGAGACAGCAACATCAAGTTCGGGGCCTTTTTCTACAGGTATTCCGTTCATTCTTCCACCTCCAGAGCACGTATTCTGTCACGGATTTCGGCAGCCTTCTCATATTCCTCTTTTTGCACCGATTCATTCAGGAGCTGTTTCAGCTTCTCTATTTCGTCGGGAACATTTACCTTACTGCTGACTCTTACAGGAACTTTTCCGTGATGCTCCGCATTTCCGTGAAGCCTCTTTATGATGGGGTCCAGTTTCTGCTGAAAGGCCTGATAGCATTGTGAACAGCCCACTCTTGAGGTTTTAAGAAACTCTTCGTATTCCATACCGCAGTTTTTGCATTTAAGTGTCTCAGGTGCTTCCTGTTTTACCTGAGTACCAAACAAACCATTGATCAAATCGTTAAACCCAAAGGGAGAAACAAATTCAGCATGGCTTATTTGATTGGCACATTGTTCACAAAGGTAAATATCTACCTTCGTATTGTTCATTATTTGAGTAAAATGCACATTTGCAGCTCTTTGCTGACAATTTTGACAAAGCATATTAACCTCCTAAGCCATTTTATGGCTTTGACATGTTATGGCTTTGAGCCGCAAGCGCGGCCACAAATCTCTTCACTCCCTCATCCGCTATAAGGCGAATAAAGGAGGTTAACCCTACACTTTATACTAATAGACTAAGAATCATATTTTTAAGCAGCGTTGCCCTTATAATATCCCTATCCGGCATGGGAATGGCACCGACTACTTTATCGCTGGCGGCGGCCTTCATAATATAGCCTTCTCTTTCACTGATTACATCGTAATCAATAAAATTATTTATGAATACTTCAGCCGACTGCTGTGAAATACTGGTTCCCATCGAAGACACAATATGCATCAGATAGTTGCCCGGTCTTGTAATGTTAATCCTCTTGATCTTCACATGACCTCCGCCGCCTCTTCTGCTTTCCACATAATAGCCCCTGTCGGTAGTAAACCTTGTGGATATTACATAGTTGATCTGCGAAGGCACGCAATTGAATTGGTTTGCCAGTTCGTTCCTCTGTATCTCAATAGCTCCGTTGGTATCGGAAATCATCTGTTTTATAAAGGTTTCTATAATATCACTTAAGCTTGCCACAGCATCACCTCCAAATAGCGAAATTGATTTTGACTATCTTTGACCTTAACTAAAGTATATTATATTTTTTAATTGCTTGCAATCCTTTTTTATATTTTTTTCGGAATAAAGACAGACTTAATATCCATTTTATGGCTGCTTGTTGTCAGTCCTGTTATGGGGATCGGTAATTTCGTTCAGCCTGTTTGCGATTTTGACCTGCTCCTGGGGTAATTTCCACTCCCAGTTGGAGGGTACAAATTCAGGGTACGGGGTGTTTACCTCCCCCGGGTTTTCCATATTTGTTACAGTTTTTACATCGGGATTATCCCTGGTTACCTTGTAATATCTCATAATTACCTCCACAACTGATATATAACTATTAATATAATTGTATTCTCATAATATCATTTACTATCATTGTCTTCTTAAAAAAATACTTTAAAAAATACTTTTTGATGATATAGTTATAATCCCTCTTAAAACGACTTATATACGACGTAAGGATAATTGGCAAAATGAAATGATTACCTGTGTTTACAGCCGTATTTTTTGATAATGCAGCGGAATTTTGCCTTATTAACGAAAAAAATGAGCTTGCAGCATTTTCTCTGCAAGCCCGTTCCTATTTGGAAATTATTGGTCAAATTAATTTTATTTCGCTCCAACTTTTGCTTTGTTCTCAGCAACTTTTGTTCTCTGATAGTCAAGAGCCTTCTGGTAATCTATTGAAGTCTTATAGTCTTCATAGTCTTTCCAGAGTTTGTCAAATTCTTCATCCGACTTAGCCATCAACAGCTTGGGAAGAATTTCTCCCCATTTATTTTCCGCCTTTGCAAGGATTTCTCCTTCATCACTGTCTGCAACAGGTCTGTTGTTATCATATACACCATAGTGGGAGCTCTTTCCTTTTGCCCATTCACGGTACTGGTTGAAAGGCTGGCCCGGATCCGGTTCCCAAAGATTCATCATTGAGGAATTGAACATCCAGATTTCACCGTAGGTGTTGTACTTCTTCTTGAAAGTAGCCATGTCGGAGTTCTTCATCTTGTTTATTTCAGGCTTTATAACAGGCTTATTGTCAACCATATCATAAGTTTCGCCTTCTCTTCCAAGGTAAAGGGCCTTCTGTCCGTCTTCACTCATGCCCCATGACATGAACTTGATAGCTCTGTCAGGATTCTTACAGTTCTTTGTAATCATAGTGAGCTCCCAGCCTGAATAACCGGTTGTGCTGAGCATAGGAGGATCCAGTTTGCTGTTTGCAGGCCCGTCAACTGAAATATAAGTTTCCTCAGGCTTGTTGGTATACAGCTGTCCCAGAGGTATCATAGCGTCCTTCCACTGATAGAACAGTGCAAAGTATCTGCCCTGCTGGATTTTTTCCTCGATTTTTGTTCTGTCATCAACAAATACATCTGTGGGCATCATACCTATTTCATGTGCTTTTCTGAAAGTTTTAAGCCAGTTGATGTAATCAGGATGAGGATTACCGCATCTGGTATCATAGAACTTTCCGTCTATCTCTCTGGGAATGGCAAGATATTCAAGAAGTATATCTTCATAAGAATTGTTACCTATTGATGTAAAGAAAGTTCCGCTGAACGGTATCAAAGCTTGACCGTTGTCAACCTTCGGGAACTTTTCTTTAGCAGCCTTAAGTGCATTGAGGAATCCGTCGGGAGTTCTCATATCAGGCTTTCCTATTGCTTCATAGATATCCTTTCTAACGAGGAAGGATCTATTTGAAATAACATTATATTTGGTATTATCGTCAGGTGTATTGCCGTTGCAGGGATATCCGAAAAGATTTCCGTCCTTGTCCTTGTACCAGTTGACGATATCGGGAGCCGCAACCTTCCAGAAATACGGATCGTATTTGTCTGCCAGCTCATTCAACGGATATGTATATGCGTCGGTGGACAACTGGGGAACCTGCTGTTCGTACCATCCCAGCGTTACCATATCAGGCAGTGAATTTGATGCTATCATGGTATTCAGCTTCTGTCCTGCATTTCCAACAGGCACTATAAAGTTGATGTCAATGCCTGTCTGCTCCTTAATCAGTTCATGAGCAAGATTTCCTTTTGGATTGTCAAACCAGGTTTCGTTGACATACCAATCCAATTGCATTGGGGACGTATCCTTTTTCCAGCCTGGTTCTTCTTCGGCTGCTGTTGTACTTTCAGCCGCACCGGTAGATACCGCTGCAGTGTCCGAAGCCTTTGAAGTATCACTGCTGCCGGTGGGCTGGCTGCCGCCGCATGCTGCCAGCAATGTAACTGCCATAGTCAATGCCAGTACAAGGCACAGTAACTTAGCAATTTTAATCTTTTTCATACTATTCCCTCCTGTTAATTATGTGTTTTATATAATACTCAAGCAGCGCGCTTAAGCATTTATAATCAGTAGAAATTGAATATTGCTCATTCTTTTACCGATCCTATGAGCATACCTTTTACAAAGTGCTTTTGCAGGAAAGGGTATATACATACGATAGGAATTGTAGTAATAATCATTGTAGCCATTTGAAGCGATGTGGAGGTAAAGTTTGTCTGGCTTACCGAACCTGCCATGAGGGATGTCTTGGCGGAATCCGAGGTCATGATTATTTTGTACAGATAGGTCTGTATGGGATGAAGCGCCTGCTTGTTTGTGTATATGATTCCCATGAAATAATCATTCCAGTTAAATACCCCGTTAAACAAAAGAATGGTTGCTATAACGGCTTTTGACAGAGGAAGTACTACCCTGGTAAAAACAGTGAAGTAATTTGCTCCGTCCATTTTTGCCGATTCCTCCAGGGCTTCCGGAATGGTTCTGAAGAAGGCCTGGAAAATTATCAGATCAAAGAAACTGAACATTACAGGAATTATATATACTATAAAATTATCAAACATGCCAAGGGTCTTGATAACTATAAAGGTAGGTATGAGTCCTCCCGAGAAAAACATTGTTACAAGCCCCATATTCATATAAACTTTTCTTCCGATCAGTTCCTTTTTCATAAAGGAATATGCCACCATTGCCGTAAAGAATACATGCGTGGCTGTTCCTACCAGAGTTCTGGCAATGGTAATGAAAAATGCAGTAATAATTTCATTGTTTCTGAAAACTTCCTTGTAGTTATCCCATGTAAACTTGCGGGGCCACCAGTAAAGTCCGCCCTGGGCCGAATCAAACCCGTTGTTCAGGGAATGTATCAGAACATACCAGATGGGATACAGGGCACAGAAACAAACCAATAACATAAATAATATATTTAAGGTGTCAAATACTTTAGATCCGATGGACGTTTTCATTTTACTCATATGCATTCCTCCTGTTAAACCAAAGACGTGTCTGTAAGTTTCTTTGATGCCTTATTTGCAGTATACAAAAGGATGAATGCAAATACCGATCTGAATAAACCTACTGCCGTTGCGTATGATAATCTGCCGTTTTCAATACCCAGACGATAGGCATAGATATCTATAACGTCGATAACATCGTACAGGACAGGCTTATAGAATACAAACAGCTGTTCAAAATTGGACCCCAGGAGGTTTCCTATATTTAATACAAGCAGAACTGCTACGGTTCCTTTTATTGAAGGCAGGATGACATTCCATACCCTTCGCAGTCTTCCTGCACCATCAATAACCGCCGCCTCAAACAGGCTTGGATCGATGCCCGATATGGCCGCTATGTAAATAATCGCGTTCCAGCCGATTTCCTTCCACGTCTCGGAGGTTATCAGTATTCCCCAGAAATACTGCGGCGTTCCGATAAGATGGATGGGCTCCTTCAATAATCCCACATGAACTAAAAGTGTAGTTATCAGACCCGAATCCGATAACCAGTTGTACATTATACCGCCTACTATTATCCAGGATAAAAAGTGCGGAAGATATGAAACTGTCTGAACAAATCTTTTGAACCTGGTAGATAACAGCTCATTTAAGAGAATTGCAAATAGTATCGGTATGGGGAATCCAATTATCAACCTTAAGAGGTTAAGACCGAAGGTATCCTTCATAACCAGCCAGAAACGGTCATCTGCAAAGAATTCGGTAAAATTCTTAAAGCCTACCCATTTGGAACCCAGCACTCCTTTTGCAACATTGTACCGCATAAAAGCGATTATGATAAAATACATCGGAATGAAATTAAAAATTATCATCCAGATTACGCCAGGGATTGCCATGGCCTGTAAATCCCTTTGCGCCCATATTCGGGAGATCAGACCTAAAACACCCGATCTCTTTGTTCCCAGGTTTCTTTTTTGTGCGACAGGCATATTGGACAAGATAAACACACACCTTCCTCGTTTTTTGAGAGTAGCAGTACGATAAATGAACAGTATTTGTGTGGCTGACCATCATAAAGTCAATTATGTTTGAAGCCTTCGCCTTCCAGACAAACATGTGCTTTCAAGCATTTTATTTTGAGATGGTAATTGACTTTGTAATTTTATTATAGTGTAAGCAGGTGAATATAAACAGGTAAGCGGTTTTAGATTTGGTTCGTTTTTTTTGGTTGTTTTATACAAAAAAATCGCACCTTTTTTACCGGTATTTGTTGATTACTGCTACAACATACAGTTGCCGGTACAACTGCAGTAAATGTGAAGCTCCAGCCACAGGTGAAACCCGGTGTCAACTCTGTGACACTCCCGGCAATCTGATGGTCAATTTTGTAAATGAGCCCTTAATACTTGTGATCTCTATTCCATATTTGTTTCCATAAAATAATTTGATTCTTTCATTTACATTTTTAAGTCCTATTCCGTTTCCTTTTTTCTCCAGGCGCATGTCGACGGGGATATCCGAAGTCAGAGCCTGCCTTACTTTTTTAAGGCTCTCCCCGTCCATACCCATGCCATTGTCTATTATTTCTATTGAAGTATTTTCTTCATCGGAGTATCCCCGTATGGTTATCTCACCATTTTGTCCAAGTGGTTCGATACCATAATATATTGCATTTTCAACTGCCGGCTGAAGCATCATCTTCAGCACTTCATATTCCATAAGTTCCGGGGGGATTTGAATGTTCAGCCTTATTTCATAGTCATACCTTATGTTCATCAGAAGGATATAATTTCCGATATATTCTATTTCCTCTTTAAGCCTTACGTATTCCTTTGTCCATTTCATGCTGTAACGCAGCAGCTTTCCGAGAGAGTTTATGGCATCGGCCAGTTCATATTTGCTGTCTATTTCAGCCATCATACTGATATTCTGCAGGGTATTGATAATAAAATGTGAATTGATCTGGGTGAACAGGGCATGTATTTCTGCATTTTTCTTAGCCTCCTGCTTCTTTACCACCTCGGATATCAAATCCCCTATTTTGGAGATCATTCTGTTGAAATGAAAAGCCAGTTCACTCATTTCATCCTGGCCGGAGACATTTACACGGGCATCGAGCTTTCCGTCCTCGACTTTGCGCATTGAAGCGATTATCTGCTTTATTTTCACAAGCAGAAGGTTTGTCAGGATATAGATTATAACGCTCATCAAAAGCATTGCCAGAATACTTTCCGCAATAATAAGGGTTCTGGCGTCATTCAAATTTTTTCTGATGGTATCATTTGTTACCACATAGCATATTGTGGCGTCCAGGGTTTCTATATAATCGGATATCAGTGTCATGGGCACTCTGCCCTTTTTAATATGTATTTCCGTGCTCTGACCTTTCAGATCATACCCCTTGTACAGCTCCGTCAAACCGTTGCCGTCCAGGTTGTACTTTTTGGCAAAAGCACTTTTACTGTCATAAATAATGTTACCTCTGTAATCTATGACAAACGCGATCAAATTCTGATTTTCCGACTGTGAGAACATATGCCTGAAAAAAGTATCGGTATACATTGAGGTCTCAATAAACCCCAATTGCTTGTAATTGGAGTATCTTAACGGAACAAAAAGCGACACTACGTTTTTTCTTTCAAGGGTACCGGGATTGAAGTTTACCTCGGGATGGTCAAACTGCCAGTAACCGTGCGAATATTTCATTGTCTCGGTCACTATTGTTTTTTTATTTTTAAGACGTGAATCACTGTAAATGATTGAACCTATTTCAGGAAATTCAGGATTGCTGACATAGATTCTTATTTGATATATATCAGGACTCAGGTTTCTTATGAGCAATATCCTTTTTGTCAGCTCCATGCTAAAATCCACAACTTCGGTCTGATCCTCCCTGTCCCAGCCTTTTATATAGGACATGGTATCGTAATCCCCCGATATTGCATTGATAGTCCTGTAGCAGGTGTCAACCTCCCTTTCAATACTATATTTGGTCTCTTTCAGCAGATCTCTGGAATCTCTTATAAGATCCAGTTCTGTGGATTTATTGGTTTCATTTATAAGCTGGCCGGCAAAGACAATTATAGTTATGCCGATAACCACCGAATAAATTATCATGAGCTTGTGGGCAAGTTTCAACCCGCTGAAGAACGTAATTATTGAAATAAACAGCTTTTTGGCTCTCATGGCTACCCCCGGCAACGGCAGTTAGTTAATATACAGCTTTTCCCTATATTCCTTTGGAGATATTCCTGTGAGTGCGCGAAAGGTGGTGGTAAAATGTTTGGTATTATTGTATCCCACCATCTCTGATACTTCATATATTTTATATATGGAATTCTGCAGCAGATCTTTTGCCTTTTCAATTCTGACCATCCTCAGATAATCCACAAAGTTCATGCCTGTCTTTTCCTTAAAAAGTATGGAAAAATAGGAGTAATTAAGGCTGATATGATTGGCCACCTCTGCCATGGTCAGATCATTCCGGTAATTGTCCTGTACATATTTGACGGCCATTTCAATGGTTTTGTCGGTGCTGCATATACTCTTGAACTGCAATAACACTTCATTGATACTCAATACAAATTTCTTTATGTATCTTGTAAAATCATTGATGTTATGAAATTCAAATATGCTTTTAAAGCTGTCTTCCTGTTCTTTGATAAACTCTATTTTATGAGGTATATGCTCCGAGAGATATTCTATTATCTCCAGTTTCAAACAGGCCGAAAGCTTTTCCAGATATTCCAGATGATATTTCCTTACGGCCTTTTCGTCAAAAATCTGATTGATTACTTTGCACAGCTCATCCTTGCGTTCGGTGTCCAGCATGCCGGTAAGATTTTTTACCAGTCTGACAGGCAGTACAAAATTGCTGTCGGGTTCAGCTATGCCGCTGTAATATATCACCGAACTGTCAGGTACCAGGAGTTTGTATTTCAAAGCATAATCCGACTGGTTGTAGGACCGGCGCATTTCAGAAACATCTGTAAAAGTGCCTCCTATTCCGGCCGTACATCTGGTGCCGAACATTCTGTCAACTGCTTCAAGCAAATTCTTTACATCGGTTCCGGCGTTTAGTATCAGGACCGCATTATCCCTGTTATCCAGAAAATAAAAACCAAAGGTGCCTGTTTCATTCAAACAGTTCCTGAGCTTTGCCACCAGGGACAAGTTGCTTTCAAGTTTATCCCCGGCCTCATAGACCTCGCAGGAATTTACCGTTACTACCCGGTAAGCCTCATTCTCAAAATCCATACCGCAGGTTTTCAAAAGTTTTTCCTCTTCTTCCCTGGTGGTATTGTCACTTAACAGCATAAGCTTGAACTGGTTTGAAAAAAATTCCTCCCTATCACCTGTATTCGTTTTGACATCAGTGTTTTGTCTCTTTATATATTCTTCTTCGGCTTTTTTTACAATATTTAAAAGTTCATTTCTGTCCACCGGTTTAAGGAGATATGCCTTAACGCCATATTTAATGGCCTTCTGCGCATATTTGAAATCATCATATCCGCTTAATACTACTGTATACGGCTTGTATTCCATGCCATCAATCCTTGAAACAAGCTCTATCCCATCAATCTGAGGCATAATCAGGTCGGTGATAACAAGATCGTATCTATTTTCCGATAACCTGTTCAAAGCCTCGATACCATTGACGCATTCGTCAATTTCGGTGAAAATGGAACCGGCTCTGGATATTATAGCCCTTATTCCATTTCTGATATACTTTTCGTCATCAACCAATAATGCTTTAGCCAATGCAATTCCCTCCAGGATAACAGATTATTAGTTCTGATCAGCAGCATTTCACTTCCATTATATCTAGAAAATGTCACCGATTCAAGCGTTGACATAACCCATATAATACAGTTCCAAGCCGTAAAACCACTTGATTACTTCAGGTGGACATCAATGCTATCCACCTTTTTATTGCGTATATCCCGGGCCTCCCGGCCTTCAATTATTTCTCCCGCTATTTCCCTCTCAGTTTTATCCATATAGGTCAATACATATTTTTCCGGCTTTACAGAGTCTTCCCCATAAGTATTTTTCCTTCCGGGATTAATATAGTTAACCATAACACTGCCCAGGAACTTGAAGCTGACCCTTCCAACCGCGTCAAACATCCAGCCCGGCAGAACAGGCCTCAATGCCAGCCTTAATTCCCCGTTCTTACAGGTGAATACTTCCCTGCCCGCCATCATCAGGAACCACATACTCAGCATCTCAGCCGTGGACCCGCTCATTCTGGCAACAAATCCCCGTCCGTGGACACTTTCATCAGGATTTGCAGAGCTGGCTATAAAAGAGGAATTCTCCAGTGTACTTCTGCCATACACCTCAGGCTTCATAAACGGAACCAGCATGGTGCGGATATCCTCGAAGAACTGCCGGTACAGGCCGGCCTGCAGCATGGCATACAGATACTTGTATTCCATATGCAGGAATACGGCCTCCCTCTCCAGCCATCCCGGAGTAAACGCCCTCAGCCGTCCGATTTCCGTACTGCTTTCCTCCAGGGATACCGAGGTTTTATACATCTCAAGTTTTGTATCAAAAATGTCGCTGGACCGTATTGTATTATATAGTTCAAGAGCCTTTTCCTCATCCCCGACGGTCCTTAAAATACGTGCAGGCCCCTCCAGAAACAGAGGAAGGGGACAGCACTCAAACTCAGATACGGTAACATTGGGCTGTCCGTTGACAGGACTTTTTTTGCCTTCGGCCATCTCATATCTTACAGCCTTATATATAAAGTAAGTCGGATAGATCCCGTCTCCAAAAGTCAATGACTTATCCATACCCCTCTGAAGTTTGGCTCTGAACCTGCTGAATATTTTCAGCAGGTCTCCGGTGTCTGCCTCAACCTCTTTTCCGGCTATTCCCCTGCGAATCTGGCTTCTGTACCTTTCTTTTGCAGCCGCTGTTTGATCCCAGTACTCAAAATCATTCAGCCCGGCTGCAAGATTCTCCTCCAAAAGGCTGTCGGCAGCATTCATCAAGGTATTGATTTCTTCCGGCAGGCTGATCTTTTTATGGTATTCCTTACTGCAGGCAATAATGAAATCCACTATTCTCAGCAATTCAGCTGTTTCACACATACTTGAGCCAAACAATCCTGATAAGCCGTTTAATGCGTCATTCCAGCCGGGTTTTCCGGCTTCGATCTCAATGCCCATTCCCTCGGGGTCCAGGCTTACAAACTTTATCAGCGCCAACGCCAGGAGCTTTACATATAAGCTTGTATAATAGACCTCTCCTGCACCTTGCCCTGTTCTCAGCCAGCAGCCCTCAGCTCCCTCATGCGGGTCTTCCTTTTCCTCCAGAAGAGCCCCGTACTGCCGTACCCTGCCGTTGGCCAGCACGTATTTGTCCGACCTTGGCAGTACAAATACAGGACTTTTGTAAAAACAGTACGCCTTTTCATCAAATAAAAAGCTTTCCTTCATATCGGGATAAACCGTCAGAAAGGTTTCAACCAAATCCATATTGTAAGTCCAATGGTCACTCCAATAGCCCTCTCCGAATTCAGCCTCTATATTCTGGCAGGATTTCTCGAGCACTTTTTCCAGCAGTTCTTCTTTTGGTACTGCAAGCTGTGTATTGTGTTCAATAATAAAAGTTATCAGCTTGCCTGGAGTATATTTTCCCGTCACCAGTTTTTTTATTTCGGACCTGTGAGTGCCGATCAGTTCCTCAATCCCGCTCCAGTCATCCTCATTCAGGGTGAAGGTACACCCCTTTACAGACAGGGGATTATAGCCGTCGGCCTGTATCAGGTTCATAAAATGCCTTACATTGAAATCCCTTACCTCGGGTTTTACAAGCACATCATTCCTTCTGTTCTGGCTCACATCCCTGAAATTTCCGTTGCCCTGGGAATATAAAGCCGGTTCAAGGGAGAAGAAATTGTACTCACGTTCCAGATCTCCGTGTTTTCTGGAAAAAACGTGATACACATGATTCCTGCTGCCTGCCTTAAATACCAGAGGATACCCCCCTCTCAGCAGATTGTCAAGATAGCACTGGTCAATGTACTTATCAAAAAGGCTGACCGCAGTTTTTGTATATGTATCCCCCACCAGGTTTTCCACCAATTGGGCGGCCTGTCTCTCCTTGCGCTCTATAAACTCAAGGCTGAAATCATTTTTCCTTGCGTTGATCATGGCCATACCTGATACATGCCCTATTACAGTACATAGAGTGAATACCTTGTTGACAGTTGCCTTAACTCCGGTAAAGCCGCCCGATACTTTGTTTTGTGCTATCTGCTTCCGGCTCAACAGCTCCTCAATGGAACAGTCCCACCCGTCGGGCTTCGACAAGGCATTGTTATATCCGAAAATTATATCCATATCATAAACCGGCGGCAGAAGCCCATGGCTTTCCGAAGAGAAGGAAAGATAGAAGTTCCCTTCTTCAAACTCACTTACCTCTACGGTGTCGGCCGTTGAAGCCCTCACCTTGTAGTAGGCTATCCTGTTTTCGGTATTATAGACCTCATACCAGGATTTCATCAGGTTTGCCATTTCCTGGTAGCCGGCATTTGTGGCTCCCACGGGCAAAAGCTGCGGCATGCCGTCCAGCACCTCAATCTCCCTGTCGGTCCCGTCAAGGCTTTCCATACATACCTTTCTCACTATGGCCGCATAGCTCTCTCCCGGCATGGTGAAATAAGTCACGGCAATCCTCAGGCCAAGTGTCAGGTTTTCTTCCACAATCCTAACAGAATTTTTTTCAATAACCAGTTTCCGGTTATATTGGTCCCGGGATATTGATGAAAAGATTTCATGAATTTCCCCGTCCAGTTTTATAAAAGTGCGAAAGCCTTTTCTTTCAACATTTTGATACATGGTATGTGCAGGAAAGAACTCCATTATTGTTCCGTCTCTGTCCCTGACTCCAAAACTCCCCAGCACCTGTCCTCTGTTGACATAAAACGCCCACATGGGGATTCCGTCAATCCCGGCAATACCAGGCAAAAAACTGGCAAAGGTCTTTGCCTTATCATAATGTTCTATAATAAATTCATTCTTATCATTAAATAAATATTCAGGTTTCATGCTCATCCCCCACCCGCATGCACCGGAAAGCGGACTGTAACCTCTGAAAAATATACTGTCCGGTGTATCCAATTAAACAAATTTTATTCAAGCTCAACTTCAATGGTACTTTCAACCTGCGGGTCAAATTCCAAAATGTCGGTCCTGCCGATTATTGCGACCCCGTCAGCCATACGGCAGCTGATTTTTTTTCCGCCGGCGGTGATATTTGTGATTTTGTACTGTCCAAAATCCAGCTGCCGGCTGTTATTGTACACAAGCTTAATGGCCCGGCCTGCAAAAACAGTTCTCGCTTCGGCAGTTCCCCTTTTATCGAACTGCTCCTTTTTCAGCTTAGGCTGGATCAGAAGATTTCCCGAAGCACCGCGGACACCGTACACTTCGGTGAGCAGCAGGAGCATAAGCCAGCTTGCCGAGCCGGTGAGGTAATGATACATTCCCCTTCCCCTCTCGTTGATATACTCGGGAATCCCCGGATATATCCTGGCCCTGTCAAAATTGGTGCTTATATCGTAAAGTGACTTCAGCACCTCATATCCTTCTGAAACAAAGCCCTGTCTGTACAGTGCAAAGGAATACATAACGGCCATATGGCTGAAAACGGCCCCGTTCTCCTTGTGGCCGAATGCAAAGCCAAAACACCTTCCAAGATCAAGCTTAAGCTCGTTAAAATTATTGTTCAGCCTGTAACTGCCAAGGACGCTGTCGTACAAATAGCGGTTGACAGCTTTTACGGCATTGTTTACCTGTTCTGTTGAGGCAACCCCCATCATTATGGGGAAAACCTGTCCGGTAAGAGTCATTCTCACTCCTGACGCCTTCTGTCCCTCAACCTGCAGGCCTGCATTGTCATAATAGCCGTTAAACCATTGGTATCCTTCCTCCGACCTGACCTGTTCATTCTCCGAAATGTGCTTTGAAAGCCATTGCCCCTTAATTTTCAGGTCCTCTGAAACCTTCTGTATATCCAGGGAGATTTTTTTACCGCTGATATTGTGGACACATGTTTCATAATATTGCTTCAGCAGTTTGTTTTTAGCTTTAGGGTCGTCATAGTCTATACCGTCGCTCAAGGTATCAAAAAGCACCGCCATTTCGGCTGCAACTTCCAGCTGGCCGATTCCCAGTATCTCCTTTACCCTGATCAGCAGTTTGCTCAACTCTATGAGATTGCCGGCATAAAAAGCCGTAAATGCAACAGTTTCACCTTTTTGGGCCGCCATGTCGAAGGCGTCGTTCCAGTCGGCATTTTCAATGCGTATATTGTTGTGTTCCCCTGAGTTGAAGAAGGCGGCCAGGTTCTGTATCAAAATATGTTCAAGGATGGTGCCGGTATAGATATTTCCATTTTCACACTTCTGCTTGCTGCCATACCAGGGAGTCCATTCCTTATCGATATTTGAAGATCTCATAACAAGCCTGTCTTTAAAATATGTCTGCTCTTCAAAGAGGAAATCAAAATCTCCGCTCTGGTTCAGGTAAAGAAGGGTTGTAAAGAAAGGCCATACTCCGTGATCCGACCAAACCCTGCTGATATTATTCCTGTCGGCAACAAACTCACCGGGGCCTTTGCCGATAATAGTAGCATTTGTTCCGTCAAGGCGCACTCCTCCAAAATTGTTGAGAAGCTGGTTTCTCACGGTCTCTGTTTCCATCAGCAGTAAAGCCAGGCAATCCTGCCACAGATCCCTCCAGCCCCGTCCGCCCTTTCCGTAGTCGTGATGGGGCATGAAGGAACAGCCGTAGATTCTTCGCAGTATAGGCTGGAGGGATACCCATCTCATCCAGGCATCAAACTGCCCATCCCGGCTCTTAAAGCTGATTTTTCCAAGCTTTTCCTCCCAAAACTCTCCGGTATCTTTAAGGAGCTTTTCAAACCCCTCGGCATTAAAATATTCCAGGATGTCTGCCTTACCAGAAGTTCTGTCCTCAGTTACAGACATGGCAATTATATATGTTTTGCTGTCTCCGGGTGCAAGTTCACTGTCCCTGAATCTTAAGGCGCCAACCGACTCATATCCGTCAATGGTTTGGCCTTCCATACGGCAATTCCTCTTGTTGGAAACCACCGTTTCGGGCCATTCAAGGCATCCGCCTTCTCCGATATACTCCTCCTCAAGGGGAAATGCACCCAGCGGAAAATTTCGGCCCTCATCTATTCCATATACGTTGTAGGATATCTTATTTAATTTATGTCCCCTCTCATCAAAAGTCATGGCAGGCTGAACCTCTATTCCCTCCCTGACCACATATACCCTGTGAAGAAGGCTGGTCACGTTGCGGTGGTCCCTCACACTTTCGGCGGAACGTCCGTATACCGGGACAGCTGCGGTGGGTGTGAATTTTAAAGTGCCGCCGCCAATATTGGTAATTGTGACCCTCATTAATTCAATCTTATGTTGATTGGCAGGGACAAAACTGGTTATTTCGGCTCTGATGCCCAGCCTGCCGTTTTCACGTGTCACCTTGTGCCACAGAAAGCCTGCCTGGAGCGTGACTTTCTCCTCTGTTTCCTTGTCAAACAACCGGGCATTTTGTATTGAAGATGCCCCCATGGCAGACCAGGCACCGCTGCCTTCAATATATATCCAGAAATTCCGGTTTGATTTTATGTTATGCAAATCCTCCGAAGATACGGGAAGATTGAAAAAAGTGTTTTGCCCGGTTTTTATATCACCATTTAACGTTGGCGTAACAGATGACATCATTCCCGCTTCATTGGCAAGAGGAAAGTAAAGGAAACTGCTTCTCTGGGGAGCTTCCAGCTCAAAGGTCCCCTTATTGTCAATAAATTTCCAGCCTTTAGACATTATTTATACCATCCTGTTTAAATTTTTAATAAAAGAATTCATATCTCCGTGTCCACGTTGCTGTCTGCCCCGGAGCAAGTTCCAGCCTTATGAAGGTTTCAGGGCTTATTACATGCCTGCTGCCCCACAATGCAAATTTTGCAACCTCAAAATCAACTGCCTCACGAATGCCGGCACCGGTTTTGTGATTAAACAGTTCCCAGGAATATTCCGGAGCATTTTCATAGTTTTTGAGAACACAATAGAATTCCTGCTCCACTCCGTTTTCCGGCCAGGTTATGGTACTCTCCCCCAGGACTATCTCCCCAACAATATTTTCAGGGATTATGCATCCGGGAATTTTTAATTCATAGCTGTCCGACACAAATTCATTGTTTATTCCCACAAAATTATGACAGTACTCGGTAGTTTCAAATTTTTTCGAGCCGGTATTTTTCAGCATATAAGAAATGGTCAGAAAATTTTCATCGATTTTTATGTCCTTATTGTATGTATAGGAATATCCGTCATTACTGCCGGATTCCACTTTAAAGCATACCCGGCCGGTACTTGAAGTCACACTGCCGGCAAGGGGAACAACAGGGTAATTCCTGAAAAAATCATATGGTTTGTTATCAATTTTTTTTAAGTTTCCCACGCCGATTTTTATAAAATAATTGTCAACGTAAGTCTCCTCATACCCTATGGCTTGCTCATTCCCGAACTCTCCGCAGAAACCCTGTCCACCCGAGCCCACACCCGGAACCAGGGCCTCCGGAACACAGAAAGTATACCTGTCATCAAGTGTGACCTGTGTGATAAAACCGTTCCAATCAAAGCGGGAGCCCCTGTACACCTCCCCCGGATATGAAACCCGGACTGAAAGTCTGCCGTTATTCAGATCAATAGCCCCATTGCCGCCATGTTCCATAGGTAAACCTCCATATATGCATCAACCTCCAATCCGCTTTGTATGTCCGGGGAGGACCTGTTCAGCGGATTGGAGCCGATAGCTTATTTATTAAATACCAGTGTTGCAATTGAATGTGCAGGCAGTGCATGCCACACGTATTGGTCCCCAAGCTTTGCATTGAGATTCTGCACATTATCCGATTCATTCATGACAATAAGTACAACCGAGCCGTCTTCATTCCTGAATGCCACATGCTGAACAGATGACTCTCCTTCGGTTGAAACGTCTATCCTTAAGGCACCCGGCCTGACAAATTTGCTGAACTGTCCGATATAGTAATAAGAGCTGTTGTAATGTATCTCCTGGGTAGTAGTATCGGCTATTATTGGAGCATCACAGAAGTTCCCCACGTGATTTGGTCCGCCATTTTCATCAAGGATCAGGTTCCAGTCCAACCAGCCCTCCTGCCAGTTGTTAAAGTCACCTATCATGTTTCTGCCGTATCTTTCACCTGTCAGCCATGAGCCAAGGTGAACTCCGCCTTCCTGGCAGCCCTCTGTGAACAGGATATGCTTGTCGGGATATAATTCATGCACCTTTGATAAATTTTCAAAAGCCTCGGACACATACCAGTGATTTGCCACACCGTATACATACTTTGCAGTTTCAGGATCGGACAGGGTACCCGTTGCTCTCTCAACCATAATATCCCTGTTGTGGTCCCAAATGTACAGCTTTATATCTCCAAGCCCTTCCTTTCCAAGAATTGGTCCCAGATAATCCCTTACAAAGGCACCTTCCTCTTCAGCCGAGTAAATACAGGAATCCCAGGTCTGAACCGCGGCAGGTTCATTTTGCACAGTAATTGCACAAATGTTAAGGCCTTTCGCCCTGGCCGCCTTAATGTATTTTACATAATAATTGGCCCAGGCTTCCCTGTATTCGGGAAGCAGCTGTCCCCCGTGGTTCATATCCCTATTGGTCTTCATCCAGGCCGGAGGACTCCATGTGGACGCAAGCAGGGTAATGTCAGCCTTTCTGGCTTTTGACGCCTCCTTTATCATGGGTATTGTCCATTTATCCTCACGGGAGATGTCAAAGGTTTTCAGTTCCCTGTCATTTTCCGCAACATATGTATAATTCTCCAGAGCAAAATCACAGCTGTGTATATGGACCCTGCCCATGGAATAGCCGATGCCGGCCTGGGGGTCAAAGTATTTCATTATAATTTCGTCTCTTTTTGCAGGATTCATTTTATAGAAGGTGTATGCGGCAGCTTCTGTGAATGCGCCTCCAAAACCCACTATTTTTTGATAGCTTTTATGGGGATCAATTGAAAGCACAACACCTGCTGACTTGTTTTTTTCAAGGTTGTATACTCCTTTTTCAGTTAGTCTGTCGTCAGTATTTCTAGCTGTTTGAATGATTTTTACAGTGTTCATGGCAGCCTCTCCAATCATAATTTATAGATATTTGAATTTGTTATTACTGCTCTTTTTATACGCTTCTATCCGGACAGTCGGACAGTTCAGCCGGTATAGCCTTGCCGGCCTATTTAAACAGTGATTAGCTTTCTGAGTACTCGTAACATCATCAATGTTAGCGCTAACATTTTTCGATAAAAAAATTAATCCGAATAATTTTTGTTTTATCGGTGTAATTTTTAATATCAAATGGTAACTTCCGTACTAACTTCATAAAATAAGAACGCACCCAAAACAATTACGAAAATTGTTTTTAACCGTGCATCCTATTTCATGAAGTTGTCCTCGCGTACCATTTGATTCCAATTAAATTTATCTGTAAAGCTAAACAAAACTTCAATCAACACAGCACGTAAAATAACATTAACCGGGTTGGTGCCTGTTGGGGCCTACAGATTCTCTCCATTTCATTTCAGGTTCAAGATATTTCTTTTCATAAGGCAGCTCAGGATTTTTCAGCCTTTCCAAAAGTCTGGCCGCAAGCGCTCTGCCCGTCTCATAAACAGGCTGTCTTACGGTAGTAAGCGGCACTTTTGGAATCAGATCGAAAATAAGCCCGTCAAAACCTGCAATAGATATATCCCGCGGTATCTTAAGCTTCAGCTTTTCAGCCGCTCTGAAAGCACCGATGGCCAAAAGGTCGACGCAGCAAAAAATAGCTGTGGGTTTTTCCCTGGTCATAAGGTCGTAGGCATTGGTATATCCCTCCTGTTCGGAGTTCTCAGCATATCTCACCAGCTTCTCATCGAAGGGGATGTTATTCTTCTCCAATGCCTTTTTATAGCCTTCCAGACGTTCATGTGCATACCGCTGGCTTGTGTCCCTCATAATAAAACCAATTTTTTTGTGTCCATTGGCTATTATCTTATCTGTCATCATTACGGCACCCAGCTCATTATCTACGTCCACACAGTCAATATCCAGATCATTCTTTCCAAAAAGAACAAAAGGCACCTTTATTTTTGCGGTAAAAGCATTTTCCTCACTTAAATCCAGTCCCATTACGATTGCACCGTCACATCTATGGTTGAATTCCAGATCGCGCTTGACCAGAAACAGGTAATTTGCATTACTCAATTCCTCTGCCACACCCGCAATGAGATGCATGTTAAAAGGGTCTGAAATTCCTATATTCCCGGGTATGTAGAGATATATGGTCCGTGTATTGTTCTGTGCCAACGCTTTTGCAGCAAAATTCGGCATAAAATCCAGTGCTTCCATAGCCTGTTCTACCTTGAGCCTTGTAGCCTCCGACACTATGTCAGGAGAATTGATGACTCTTGAGACGGTGATAAGCGATACTCCGGCCAGCTGGGCCACATCCTTCATAGTTGCCATTATCATTTTCCTTTTTATTGGGATTAAAATTTATATATTTTGTATAACTTGCATAAATTATATTATATGTTAGCGCTAACATTTATAAATAAATTCTATATCCTTTCATATCGGAAGTCAACAATTAAAAATTTAATTTTTGAAATTTATACTTTCCCGGACAATAAAAAGCTGCTGCACATTAATTAATTTATTCATGTACAGCAGCCTGTCAGCTCAATTATTATTCTATTTTTCTTATTATTTCTACTGCTCTATTATTTCTATTATCTTATTATTCTTCTTCCTCTTCCACCATATTCTTCTTGGCCTCTTCAATTATCTTGCCGGCAACTATGGCAGGAGCTTCCTCGTATCTTTCAAACCAGAGCTTGAAATATCCGCGGCCCTGAGTCATTGATCTCAGGTCGGTGGCATACTTGAACATTTCGGATTGAGGCACCTCGGCTTCAACCTGCTGTATTCCGTTGTCCTGAGGATTCATTCCCAGTATGCGGCCGCGTCTCTTGTTCAGGTCACCGATTATGTCTCCCATATAGTTGTCGGGTACGTATACTTCCACATGGGCAATTGGTTCCAGAAGCGCAGGTCCGGCCATAGGCAGACCTTTTTTATATGCAAGCCGTGCTGCGATTTTAAAGGCCATTTCCGAGGAGTCAACATCATGGTAGGAGCCATCTACAAGGGTTGCTTTCAAATTGACCACCGGATATCCAGCCAGGACACCTTTTACGATGGCTTCCCTCAGGCCTTTTTCAACAGCCGGATGATAGGATTTTGGCACCGAACCTCCGAATATCTTTTCTTCAAATACCAGGTCTTCCTTATCTCCATGCTCAAATTCAATCCAGACATGACCGTACTGTCCATGTCCTCCGGATTGCTTCTTGTGCTTGCCTTCGACTTTTACCTTCTTCTTTATGGTTTCCCTGTAGGGCACCCTGGGATCAACCAGATTGACCGCAACTCCGAATTTTGCCTTCAATTTGCTGACTATGACATCCAGGTGCTGTTCGCCGACACCTGATATGAGCGTCTGATGTGTTTCAACGTTGATGGATACCTTGAAGGTAGGGTCCTCATCCTGCAGCTTGTGCAATCCCGAGCTGATTTTTTCCTCATCCCCTTTTGCTTTTGGCTCAACAGCCAGTGAGAGTGCAGGCTCGGGGAACACTATCTTATCCAGTATAACCTTGTTGGACTGGTCACAAAGCGTGTCATTGGTATTTGTAGCCGCCAGTTTGGCAATTCCTCCAATATCTCCGGCAATAAGCCTGTCGGTGGGAATCTGTTTTTTACCGCGCATTACAAATATCTGTCCGATTTTTTCAACCTTTTCAGTTGTAGTATTGTATACTGCCGAGTCGGCTTTCAAGGTTCCCGAATAAACCCTGAACATTGAAATCTTTCCTACAAAGGGGTCGGCGATGGTCTTAAATACAAGCGCAGTCAGGGGGCCGGCTGGATCTGCCTTTATCTCAACCTTCTCATCAGTTCCTGCCTTTACAGCTTTGGTACTGACACTTTCCGGAGAAGGCATATACTCGACAATTGCATTCATCAATTCCTGCACACCCATATTTTGAAGTGCGGAACCGCAGAATACCGGCGCTATTGAGCCGTCATAAATTCCGGCCTTAATACCTTTCCGGATTTCTTCCCCGGTGTACTCCTCGCCTCCGAAGTATTTCTCCATAAGAGCCTCATCGGTTTCGGCGATGAGTTCATTTAATGAATCTTTTAATTTTGTAACTTTATCAGTTAAATCGGAAGGAATATCAGTATCTACGACTTTATCCTTCTGGAACTTTTTCGCAGTCATATTGATTATATCCACATAACCAACATATTTGTCAGCTTCATAGATTGGAAGCTGGAAAGGAATAACTCCGTTGCCGAAGGTACCTGTCATCTTTTCCAATACGGCATTGAAATTGGCATTTTCTTCATCCATCTTGTTTATGAAGAATATTCTTGCAGCATTGTGCTCTTTAGCATATGTCCATGACTTTTCGGTACCTACCGAAACACCACTTTTTGCAGAAACTATGATAACCGCGCCTTCTGCAACACGGATACCCTGCATAACTTCACCGACAAAATCAAAATAACCGGGAGTGTCTATCACATTAATCTTGTGGTCCATCCATTCACATGGAGCCATTGCGGTACTAATGGATATCTTTCGTTTGACCTCCTCAGGGTCGTAGTCTGTTGTGGTTGTACCGTCAGCCACTTTGCCAAATCTGTCCAATACGCCCGTATTAAACAGCATAGCCTCCGCCAGGGTGGTTTTACCTCCATTACCGTGAGCCAAGAGGCAAATATTCCGTAGTTTTTGTACGGCATAGTCCTTCATAATCATTCCCCCTTATTAATTTTAATCGTTCACACTGTTATATGAGGATTCCTTAAAATTATTTTTAAGTCTTCCTAAAAACCGCATCTCAGCAAAGCTAGTTCATCAAGCGAATAATTCCCCTCCGGGATCAGAGCCCATTTAAGAATAGCAGTTCACTTGAGGACCGCAGGTTTGCGGCCCGGCCTCGCCAGCCCCCGATTGCTTTAAGGAGGCAGGTGTAAAAGAAAAAATAGAGTAGATTAGGAACATATTTCAAAACAACCTAACAACAAACTTTATACAATATTTAAATATCCAAATTTTTATATGTCATTATATAATTTTCAGCAGATTTAACAAAATCAATGTATTATCTATTCGATTTTTTATGCCATTCTCCTTTTTTTATATGAAAAAATTTTTATTTAAAGCACATTTAAAAATCCCCCGAATACATTTTATCCAGCAATTGTAAAATATATTTCTCTTTTTTACTGTAAATCCACCGCTTTACATTTTACAAAGGACAGCATCATACTTTAGAGGTTTATTAAATTTCACAATTACTATATAATATTTATTGTAGCAACCGGTCCGGCTTTATATCAATAGTTGAGGAGCGGTTAAAGTATTATGGTAGAAGTTTTTTAAATCTTACTCGATGTAAAATGGTAGAAAGGAAGTAGAATTTATGATTATTGTAATGAACCCCAAGTCGAATCAAATGCAGATCGACGATGTAATCAATGTGTTAAAGAACTCCGGATTGGGAGTTCACATCTCCCAGGGAACCGAACGCACCATAATCGGCATAATCGGTGACAAAAGTGTTTTAAGGGATATACCTCTTGAGCTGATGCCGGGTGTGGAGAAACTGGTCCCTATTGTGGAGTCCTTTAAGCTTGCAGGTAAGACCTTCAGACCCGAGCCAAGTGTTGTCAACGTAAACGGGGTCAAAATCGGGGGCAAGGAGCTGGCTATAATGGCCGGGCCCTGCGCTGTTGAAAATTACGAGCAGATAATGGAAGCCGCCCGCGCTGTTAAAAAGTCCGGCGCCCAGTTTTTGAGAGGCGGTGCCTTTAAACCCAGAACCTCTCCCTATGCCTTCCAGGGGCTTGAAGAAGAAGGTTTAAAACTTTTAAAGGCGGCAAAGGATGAGACCGGCCTCCAGATCATAACCGAAGTAACCGGTGAAAAGGCCGTCGAACTGTCAATGCCCTATGTGGATATGTTTCAAATAGGCGCAAGAAACGTACAGAATTTTCAGCTGCTGAAAGAAGTGGGCAGATCCATGAAGCCTGTGCTTTTGAAGAGAGGTTCTGCAACCACTATCGATGAATGGCTCAACGCCGCTGAATATATAATGAGTGAAGGAAATTACGATGTGGTTCTGTGCGAAAGAGGCATTAGAACTTTTGAAACTGCAACGAGAAATACACTGGACATAAGTGCCGTACCTGTTGTTAAAAATATGAGCCACCTTCCTGTTATCGTTGACCCGAGCCATGCCGCAGGCAAGGCCAAATTTGTCATTCCGCTGGCCAGGGCGGCCATAGCTGCTGGAGCAGACGGATTGATAGTAGAGGTACATCCCAATCCCATGATAGCAATGTCAGATGCGGCGCAGCAGCTGAATCCAGCAGATTTCAACAACTTATGCAGTGATATAGGCAAGCTTGCTCCAATACTGGAAAGAGAATTCAACTACTATGGTTAAAATTAACAGCATATCAATAATCGGCCTTGGCCTTATCGGAGGTTCTCTGGCCAGGGCCCTGCGCCTTAAGCGGCCAGGACTGAAAATTTATGCAGTGGACAGCTGTATTTCTTCCCTCAGGCTCGCGGAGCAGGAAGAGATTATAGACCTGGGATACAGTGACATCTGCCCTGATGTTTATAATTCAGAGATCATATTTATCTGTACGCCGGTGAGAAAAGCCATGGAATACCTTGCCGGACTCTCGGACAAGGTGGGGGAAAATTGCATAATAACAGATGCAGCCAGTACAAAGGCAGAGATATGCAGTTTTGTTGAAAGCCTGAACCGTCCTCCGGTTTTCGTAGGAGGACATCCCATGGCCGGGACGGAAAAGTCAGGCTATCACAACTCCTTTGCCCACCTGTTTGAAAATGCCTATTATGTGCTGACTCCCACAAAGACCACCGGACAGGATACAATTTTAACCCTGGAAGCAGTTTTAAAGGATATCGGGGCCATACCCATAGTAGTCACACCCCACCAGCACGACCTGGTAACAGGCTGTATAAGCCATGTACCCCATGTCATTGCCTCGGCACTTGTAAATCTTGCAAGAGATAAGGAAAACAGCGAGGGTCTGGTAAAACTGCTGGCAGCCGGAGGCTTTAAGGATATCACAAGAATTGCCTCCTCCAACCCCGGCATGTGGGAAAATATTGTTATGAGCAACAGTGAAACCGTAATTGATTTGCTGAAGGATTATACTTATATTATTGAGAATTTTATAAAACAGGTAAGAGTTGCCGATAATAAAGGGATTTACCGCTTTTTTGAGGAAGCCAAGATCTTCCGTGACAGTTTTTCAACAAGGGCTACAGGCCTCCTTCCCCCCAGCTTTGAACTGCTGGTGGACGTCAGGGACGAGCCCGGCATCATAGGGAGTATTGCCACACTTTTGGGTGTCAACGGTATCAATATCAAGAATATCAACGTGTCCAACAGCAGAGAATTCGAGCAGGGCTGTCTGAGGATAACACTGTCGGATCAGCTCAACACCGACAGAGCATACGATATATTATCCGGAAACTCTTACAGGGTGTTCCGGCAAGATTAGTACGCTGCGTTGCAGGCTTATCTGTATAAAACTGAATCAAGCACTAAAATTCAAAAGCCGGCAATGTGTATCATGCCGGCTTTTATAATGGCTTATTCTCTTGGAAATCTGTCATTCAGCTTATACCCTAAGACCATAAGACTGTCACTTAAGTGTACATTTTCCACTATGACGTCATAAGGAATTTTCAAATCCATGGGAGAAAAATTCCACAGACCCCTTACACCCAGTTTGGCTATCCTGTCTGCAAGTGCCGCAGTTTCCCTGTATGGAACACAGAGCATAGCAATATCAACTTTGTTAAGTACGACAAAGTCATCAATCTCATTGAGGCTTCTGACTTCCAAATCCTTTATTTTCCTGCCTATAATATCCGGGCTGACATCAAATACTCCGATAATCTTAAAGCCTCTTTTTTCGAAGTTTCCGTAATTAGCCAGAGCTTGCCCCATGTTTCCCGCACCGACGATAATACAATTAAACGTCTTGTTTATTCCTAAAATATTTCCGATCTCGGTATATAGGGACTCAACGTTGTATCCGTAACCCTGCTGCCCAAAACCTCCGAAACAATTCAAGTCCTGTCTTATTTGAGAAGCAGTAATTCCCATCCGAGTACTCAGTTCCTTTGAGGATACTCTCTTTATTCCAAGCTCTAACAAATAATTCAGATATCTATGATATCTTGGAAGCCTTTTTATTACAGCCATAGAAATTTTCTTTGAAGCCATTGGAATTTCACCTCATTATTCTATTTGTGTTGGTATTATATCACCATTGTTATTTTATTGTCAATATTCCAATATACATTATTTGTTAAAAATTAACATATGATACAAAGTATGTTGTCTATAATATATCATAAATATATCATAGCTTGTTTTTAGTGACAACAGATTAACCAGTAAAATTCCAATTTAAATTGATTAGTGTCAAAATTGTAAATGCGTGATAAAATAGTCATGTAGCATACATAAGAAAAAAAGGAACATGGAGGATTAAAATGAAAGTTTTGCACATTATCGGCGGAGGAGATGTTGGAGGAGCAAAGGTACATGTCCTGAACCTTGTTAAGGAACTTGCTTCCAATATCGACGTAACCCTGCTCAGTCTCAGACCTGGGGCCTTTGCAGATGAAGCCCGTGCAATTGGGATTAAAGTTGAAATTATCAAATCTTTAAATATTTATTCTGATATAAAAAAAGCCATAAAGCTGGTAAAAGACAACCAATTCGATATAATTCATTCTCACGGTTCAAAGGGAAATATCTTTGCCTATGTCATAAAAAAAGCCTGCAATATCCCTGTCGTTACTACTATTCACAGTGATTACAAACTCGATTATTTGCACAGCATGTTCAAGAGGCTGACAATTGGTTTGATCAATTCCCGTGTCCTCAGAAAACTCAACTACTACATAGTAGTTACAAGTGCCTTCAGAAAAATGCTTGTTGAAAGAGGTTTCAGCAATGACAGGATATTCACCATACTTAACGGTATGGATATGGGCAGGCCATCGGCAGTTTTGTCCAGAGACGAGTTTTCTGAAAAATACGGGATTCCGCTGGGGGCTGACGATATACTTGTAGGTACGGCAGCAAGGCTTGACCCCGTCAAGGATATCGGTACACTGTTGGATGCGGCCAGATATGTTGTAAAGCAGAATCCCAAAGTAAAATTTCTCATAGGCGGCGAGGGTGAGCAGGAAAAGGAATTAAAAGCCCGCTCGGCAGAACTCGGCCTTGAACGGAATGTATTTTTTCTTGGCTGGCTCAATAATCCCTACGAGCTCATAAGTGTTTTAGACATTAATACCATGACTTCCATAAGTGAAGGCTTCCCATACTATCTGCTGGAGGGCGCCCGTTATTCCAAAGCCACCATTTGCAGCCGGGTGGGCGGAATTCCCGATCTTATCGAATCTGCGGCAAACGGCTACCTTTTCGAGCCAAAGGATTTCTCAACCCTTGCGGCTCAAATTCTGGACCTGGCCTCCGACAGATCAAAGCGTGAGACCTTCGGCAAAAACCTGTATGAAAAGGCAAACCGGCTTTTCTCCCTGGATGCCATGAGTAAGACTCAGATGAATATTTATGAAGCCATACTCAATGATATTTCAAATAAAAAATCGATCAAAAGTAAATCAGCCGGTGCTAAAAAGTATGATGTAATCATTTCAGGCTATTATGGTTTCAGCAACATAGGTGATGATGCCATGCTCAGATCCATAATTGACAATCTGAGGCGTCAAAAGCCCGATATATCCATTTTGGTTATGTCAAAGAGGCCTATTGAAACTTCAATTAATTATAGCGTCAATACAATTAACAGAAAAAATCTGTTTGCGGTTTATTCGGCAATGAAAAGAGCCAAATTGTTTATTTACGGCGGCGGAAATATAATACAGGACAGCACAAGTTCCCGTTCCATACTGTTTTATCTGGGAATTGCCTGGCTTGCCAAAAAACTGGGACTCAAGGTCATGTTTTACGCCAATGGAATAGGTCCTATCAATAAGAATAGAAATACCGAATATTCCAGAAAAATTTTAGATAAGGCCGACGTGATAACCGTAAGAGAAAAAATCTCCTTTGATGAACTGAAAAAAATGGGTATTACCAAACCGAAGGTTATACTTACGGCTGATGCTGCTCTGGCTGTGCATGTGGACAATACCATAAACACCGACGACATTTTTATCAATGAGGGAATACCCTTGAATGCCAGTTATGCCGGTTTTTCAGTGAGAAAATGCCCGGGCTGTGACAAACAGCAGCATGCCAAATATGAACAGATCATTGCCGAAGCAGCTGATTACGTCTACAACAAATACAACCTCATACCTGTTTTTATACCTATGCAATACTATGCGGATATAGTAACCATACAGAATATTATCTCAAAAATGAAAACCAGGGGCTATGTTATCTCCAATAATCATTCTGTTTCCGAAACCTTCGGGATTGTCAGAAAAATGAGCATTATGATAGGCATGCGCCTCCACGCTTTGATTTTTGCGGCATATATGAATGTTCCCCTGATAGGTATCAGCTATCAGCCAAAGGTTGAAGGCTTCCTTGAATATATTGACCAGCCTTCGGTGGGACATGTAAAGGAGCTTTCCTATACCGTTCTCAGGAACAAGATTGATCAGCTGCTTTTGAACAGCGATGCCGTAAAGCTGGAATTGGAAAAATCAGTAGGGGCTCTTGTAGTCAAGGCCGAGGAGAATTCCCGCCTGGCGATAGAATTGATATCCTAAAAAGCCAACGCTTACAAAGCAAATTAAAATATCCAGCAATGATAATTTTTATGGCAATCAAAAGCTGTTTCAAACAGAAGCTCAAAGTTTCTGTCTGAAGCAGCTTTTTTATATTACAACTGTTTTATAAATAAAAGCTTACCCGCCCTGCTGGCTTTCAAGCTGCTCGGTCACCTCGGCCCAGACGGCATACAATTCTTCCAGACTCCGCTCTTTTGAGTTTTTTTCTTCGCTCAGCTCTATCAGCTTCATGTGATCGGTGGCAGCTTCCACCATCTCGTTATCTATATCACCCAGGCGTTTCTCGACGCTTGCTATTTCCTTCTCGGTATCTGCAAGCTGCTTTTCAAGTTTCCTGATCCTGCTGCGCTCCTCTTTTGTGGCAATGCGGCTCTGTTTTGCTTCCGATATGGGGTTTGCTTCACTTGCAGCGTTTTGCATGGAGGCATTCTTTTTATAGTGGGAGGCAAAGTAGGTATAGTTTCCGATACAATCCACCGGCGGCTTCACTCCGATGTCAATTATCCTCGTGGCCAGCTTGTCAATAAAGTATCTGTCGTGGGAAACTATGAGCATTGTCCCTTCGTAGTCGGCCAGAGCTGCCTCAAGTATTTCTCTGGAGTTTATGTCAAGGTGGTTTGTGGGCTCGTCCAGAATGATAAAATTGGCTTCCGAGAATATCAGCTTTAGCATGGATACCCTGCTCTTTTCTCCTCCGCTCAGAACAGATATCTTTTTGAATACATCTTCACCCGAGAATAAAAAAGCTGCAAGGGCGCTTCTGACCTCAGTCTGGATGAGCTTCTGATTCACACTCCAGACTTCATCAAGCACAGTATTATCCTCATTCAAATCTTCCATTTCCTGATCATAGTAACCCATATCGACTTTAGCTCCAAAATTGAACTTTCCGGAGGAGGCGGCAAGCCTTCCGGCCAGAATCTTCAGCAGAGTGGATTTACCGCAGCCGTTGGGTCCCAGTAAAAAGACTCTTTCGGCCTTTCTTATCTTAAAGCTTATATTATCAAACAGCTTTTTATCCCCGTAGGCCTTTGATACCGAATCAAGCTCCAGAACATCATTTCCGCTGGTCATGGCCTGATTGAACTTCATTCTCACTTTATCCGGGGCTTCCTGGGGCTTGTCCAGCCTGACCATCCTGTCCAGCGCCTTCAGTCTGCTTTCTGCCGCAATTATATTCCTTTCCCTGTTGAATCTCCTCTGCTGTTCGATAATTGCCTCCTGCCGGGCAATTTCCTTCTGTTGGAGCAGGTAGTGCTTTTCCTGTATCTCGCGGTTGACCGCCTTCTGCTTTACATAGCCGGAATAATTGGTGTTGTAGAAAGTGCTGGTCTTATTCTCTATTTCAATGGTTTTATTAGTGACCGAGTCAAGGAAATATCTGTCATGGGATATTATAAGCAGGCATTTTTTATAGCTTTTAAGATAGTCCTCCAGCCATTCCACCGCCGCTATGTCCAGATGGTTGGTGGGTTCATCCAGCAGGAGGATATCCGGTTCCTCCAGCAGAACCTTGGCTAAAGCCAGTCTTGTTTTCTGCCCTCCGCTCAGTATATTGACCTTGCTGTCAAACTCGCTGTCCAAAAATCCAAGCCCTCTTAAGACTCCTCTGATCCGGCTGTTATATTCAAAGCCCCCAAGATAGGCAAACCTTTCGGTAAGTTTGCCGTATTCCTTCATAAGCGAGTCCAGCTTATCCTGGTCGGTGGTTATGCTTATTTCCTTTTCAATTTTCTTTATAGTTCCCTCCATGGAAACAAGTCGGTCAAAAACTTCCAGAAGCTCTTCCCAAAGCGTGTTTTCGGTGTTAAGAGCGGCATTTTGCCTTAGGTATCCCAATACCAGGTCCTTTGAAATGAATAAATCCCCTTCCTCCTGGTGCAGTTCCCCTGTAATTATTTTAAACAGGGTTGATTTGCCCGCACCGTTCACCCCCACAAGACCCGCTTTGTCATTTTCCTGAAGGCTGAATGAGATATTTTTTATAATTGTATCCGTTCCATAAGAAAATCCTATATTATTGCAGTTAAGTACTATCACTGTTATTTCTCCATAAGTAGTATTTTAAGTTTTTGGCACACTCACCGGAATGATTTTTCCGACGCCTGACAAATTTCAAGTTTATTATAGCAAACTTCGGGCTTATACTGCTACCCGTTTTTTATTTATACGGTTAGTAATTTCAGTAATTTAATCTGTTGTGCTAATTGAAATTTTGTTTTGCTTTACAGTTAGCCCTATATAAAATCAACAAAAAAATCAGGGAGCTGTCTTTATGGCAGAACCCTGATTAATAAACCGGTAAATTATTATTTCCCTTTTTCCGTGGCTTTATCCCTGGCTTTATAATAATTATCCACCCCTGCCTTTATTGCTGCTGACAGTTTGTTCTGATATTCCTCATTACCCAGCAGCTTCTCTTCATCCGAATTGGAGAGGAAACCGCACTCCACAACTACAGTGGGTGTTTTGAGATTCTTTAATATCATTATCTGGTCTTTTTTCACAAGCGCTGCCCTGTCATTGGCATTATCGGCATTCAGTCTTATGGAGTTCTGTATTTCATTTGCAAGTTTCTGGCTGTCAGGTGAATTTGGAGGGAAGAAGGTCTGGGCCCCATGATATTTCGTCTGTGGGAACTTATTCAGGTGTATGCTTAAAACTATATCGGCTCCTGACTCATCCATTATTTTTTTCCTTCTCGTCAAGTCCTCTTTCCTCTTTTGCAATATGGTTTTTGCTTCGTCACTGTAAACCAGCCGGTCGGTTTCTCTTGTCAGAATAACCCTGTAGCCGTCCTTTTCAAGCAGATTTTTTATAAGCATTACAATATTTAAATTTATATCCTTTTCTCTCAAACCGCTGTAATCGCTCACCGCCCCGGGATCCTCCCCTCCGTGGCCGGCATCAAGTATTACGGTCCTTGGAGCAGGTGCCGTTTCCGCGGGTGCCTGCTCACCTGCAGCTGGATTGTCTGTCTGCTTATCTCCCGTCACCGGCTTTGAATAGTCGACCGCAAAGCCAATGCTGAAAACTGTCAATGAGAATAAAAGCAGCAGGCAAACGAACAATATATTCTTTTTACTGATTACTACTATCATATTACCTCCATGAGCCACAAATAGCGGCAAAAAATTGTTTATGAATTTTTGTTTATGAACTTTATCTGTAAGAGTATGCTTATTATTATGGATATTCACAACTATCTCCGATATGCATAAAAAAAGGATTTATAATTAAATTAACGCGTTGTGCTAATTAATTTAATTTTTGCTTTACCTGTGTGATTTTTTTATATCAACTGGTACTTCCGCACTAACTTCATAAAATACACTTTACCTTCGTCGACAATTTAATCGTAATTGTTTTTAACCGTGCATCCTATTTCATGAAGTTGTTCTCGCGTACCAGTTGATTTTAATTAAGTCTATCTGTAAAGCAAAACAAGATTTCGATTAGCATAACAGGTTAAATTAACGCGTTAAGTTAGTTTAACCGCACAGGTACTTTCCGTAATAAATAGCTGCTACCCCACCGGGAACAGCTTTAAAGAACCGTGCTTCAATAGTGCGCGAGAACGTATCCATCAATGAGAAGCCTGATTAGAAGAGCTTGCTTGAAATTTGTAGGCTTATTCAAGTACATCGTGCCGGGAAATTGACAGGAGGTCAATTTGAGCAGCACGCGAGACCCGGATGGTCGAGTCGCTGCGACGGCAAAGAGGTGCTTGAGTAAGCCATACTATTTCAGGCAAGAACTTCGGAGGCGATCCATTGATGGATAGCGGTCGGGAGCGCTATTGATTGTACCGACATGTGTTAAAGCTGTTTCATGTGGCCTTTACAACTGGATTTTACCCGGGAAAGCATATTAAATTAACTAACACAACGCGTTATTTTAAAAAGGACATATCCATCATCCGGATATGTCCTTTTTTATCGGGTTCATAATAATAATTTTCAGCTTTGACTGGTGTATACCAGATCGTCTATTTCTCCGCCCAATTTCTTGATTACAGCACGCACATGGTTGAAGGTCGACCTGTCCATTTCTTTTATATTCTTAAGAATATAGCCTCTTAACAGTGGGATAGCCCTTCCGTCACCATAATCCCCAAGCACCTCCACGGCAAGTTTCAGATTTGAAACCACTCTGAAAGCATGCTTAAGGAAATAAAAAATCTCATCGGACTGATTGTCCCTGGATATCTCGGCAACACAGGCCAATAAATGTTCCTGTATTTCAGACTGCTCTGTTGCATGGAAGGTCTTTATCAAATCCTCCAGAACATCCACATCATATTCCACTAAAGCCGCACATACGGCTTCGGAAATCAAGTCATCTCTAAAGCACTCCAGCAGCAGCTCAATCAGTTTTTTCTTATATTCAGGGTATCTGAAACATCCGATGGCATATACCGACTGCGATACGGCTAAAACTTTTTTGGGTTCCTTGTTTTCCAGCCAGGCCTTTACAAAGCCGAACAATTTATCGGCTGCCTCTTTTCCGTATTCTTTCAGTCTGGCCATAAGAATATCGGGCACACCCACATCTGAAACAGATGAGATATCTATAAATAATTCTGTAAGTTCCTCCAGAGAAGAGATGGAATTTATATACTCCATGGGAGTTTGCATATCAAGTTCTGGAAGCTTTGAATTCAACCATTCAAACTCTATTTCAGCTACCAGCTTTTCTTCGTCTACTTTTATTTCACAATTCTCACTGGTAGCATGTTCTTCAAGATAGCTGCTAAAACCGGCATCAACAGCAAGATTATAACTTTCAGCCACTATAGTGTTCTTTGTCATTTTTACCAGAACCTTCTCTTTTTATTAGTCGTAGGCCTCTTCTTGGGTTGAAGGCCAAAAAGCCGTCTTATAAACGCATTCAGGTCAAAAGCCTTGTAACCTGCGAAATATCCCAGAAAGGACATTATAACAACTGTGGCCCAGGCTGCTATATATCCGGGTACCTGGTATCCGCCCAGCTTTGCAATAAACAGCATGGGAGCCGTCAGCCCTTTTATCAGATTCAGCTTTAAGACATCAAAATTAATAATCGGTGACTCAAAACTGAGGAATGAAATGATTATTTGCAGCAGTACCATGGGAGCTATTGCAATCAAGGCATATATGATACTGTCGGTCAGCTTTACACTGCCATACCGCCTTTTGTCAACTCCGGTCAGGTGGTGCAGTTCGGAATATATCAGGAAAATCATTACAATAAAAATTGCAATGGAAAAAAGGCTGGCCTTGGAATAAAAGCCTATAAAAAATATATAAAAGAAAATCATTGCAAATAAGTAGTTCTTAAAAACCGCCCAGGCGCCGGTAAAATATTTCTTCATGTAACCCTCCGTTCCGCCTTCCTCGCAGGCGGTATAAGCGGGAAATGCACAATGACTCATTTAATGTTTTTATACAATACTCTATGAAAGTATTTCACCAAACAAGCAGCTTATTTCCAGCAAAAATTGATATATAACGAATTATAGCATACACAACCCATTAGGTACATTGTTTTAAAAAATTTTTATGGTAAACGGATATAGTAACCCTATTGCTAAAAATCCTTCTCAACCAATCCTGCTTTTATACTGTCAAGCTTTGCATAATTTACCGAGGTATTGCCCTTTAAGTACAGAATATTCAACTTCTTTAAATTAACCAATGGTGAATAATCCGTTATTATATTGTCCCTGATATATAATTCCGTCAGCGAGGTTAATGCCGATAATGAACTTATGCTTGAAATCCTGTTTCCGTTCAGTGACAGCACTTCAAGCCCGGTAAGCCCCTTAAGCGGCGAAATATCGGATATGTTATTCCTCTGGAGGTATAACACCCTGAGATTTTTCAAATAGCTTAAGCTGGTTATATCCGTTATCTGGGCGTTGCTTATATCCAGATACTCCAGGTTGGTAAGTTTTTTCAGGTCGGAAAGTGTTTTTACCCCCGACGGTACGGCAAGTCTGTACACTTTGGACAATTCGCTGCTGTATATGGTTCCAGTGGGCTTCATCAGCTGCTTTCTCACTGCTGCTTCAACCACTCCGTCATTAAAGGTCACCTTTGCACCGGGTGCTGCCGGGGTCATCACAGGCAGAGCACTTAATATGCTGTCCCATACATCAAGGCCATATGCTTTTGAGGTCTTGTCGGTATAGTCGGGTACATTTGCCAGGCTCCACAGGGAGATACCGCCAAGGCCGTATTCCTTTACCATATCTATTTTTGCCTTTATACTTTTGCTGTTCTCATACAAAGCAACATTATATGTATGGTCGACTGCATTATAAAACTGGAGCACAGGGCCCTGAAGCTCGTTATTGTATCCGTAAGCCATTTTTACCGCCTTGCCGTCGGTATTCTGAATGCGGTTATAGAGCATCTGATATGTAGGTGTATTCCTGTTTTCCATGCTTATAACCGATCCGGGGATCTTATTCCATGCATCGGCTGATGCAGCTTCAAACCGCCATTGTGCCGCATCAAAATTGATTTGAAGCATCACTCTGGACAGATTTGCCTTATCCACATTCTTTTTTATATCTTCCATCGCAAGTTTTATTTTCTTGATAGGTGCCAGACCGTCAATAGGACTCAGGCTGTTGTATCCGGCATACTGCATTACCTGTCCTTTGTCCAGAACGGTTACCGGCTCGTAGTCATGGGCCATTACAATCATCTTGTCGGCTGTAGCCGCTATTTCACCGTAATTGTAGCCTGAATAATTCAATAGAGGATTAACGGCAACATACATTTTTTTGTTAATGCCATTCAGCCGGGCTTTCAGCTCCTTAAGGAATTGATTATACCAGTCGCTGACAGACTTTCCTCCAATAATCATGGTTTTGCCGCTGATATCCTTATCCTGAAGTCCTTCAAAGTCAATTACCACACCGTCGAAATAAATGCCGCTGCCATTGCCCGCTTCGTTCTTCAGCAATTCTACTATCGCATTTACCGCCTTATTCCGCTGTTCCTCATAGGGCAATATTGCTATTGCGTTGACGCTGTCGGAAAAAATGTTCAGCTGGATGGATTTATTTTTGCTTTTGGCATATTTCAATACATCAGTATAATCCGCAGGATAATAAAACATTGTATTCCCATTTATACCCAGCCCGGTAACCACCCCCTGGTCCAGGTCAGCGTACATTCTGCCCCATGCAAAACTTACCGAATCAAGTTCATCTATGTATTTTTTCATACTTTCGGAAAATGTCACCTGAGCAGGATAGAAAGCGTGCAGTTCCAGCTTCTGTTCCGGTTCGGCCTGTGCTGACAAAGTCAGATTGGGTACAAAACTGACCAGCATTGCAAGAATCAGAATTATACGTATTGCTGATTTTAAATTTTTCATTTTAACCCTTTAACCTCTGTCTTTCGATTATTTTCTAGCAAAATTTTCAAATAACTTCCAGTGGTCTGTAACATCTGAAACGTATATCGGTCCGGCAGCCACTGGTTTATATTTATTAATTTTACCATATTGTAGAGTCAGGGTATGTTAAAAATCCGTTACAAAGCTTAATTTTCCAGGATTCTGTAAACTTTGTTCAAAAAAACCCGGCAAAAATATCTGCCAGGTTTTATCTATTTACCTTTTTTATTTACCTTTTTTATCATCTTTTTCAGAATTACCGGAATCTTCTGTCTTCCCCCATTTATATTCCTTATTGAACGGCGATGCCTTTAAAAAACTGCCAATTTCCATGTCTACCTTTCCAAACGGATTCCAGCCTTTCATAATAAAACCTCCTATAATTTGATTAAATAAACCGGTGTCCAAACCTCGATTTTTTAACAGTGATTACATTAACCAATTACGTGTGCACTTACATTTTCACTTCCCAAAACCGTACAAGAGCCTGTTTAATACTCCATTGCGCCTGTCCTTTTGTCGGCTCTTATATAGATTATCCTACTCTAACAATTTAAAGGTTTCAAGGTAGCAAATGATTTTTTTTATATATTTATTTTTATTTATAAATCAAATTTTTATAGGTGTTAAATTTAGCTTATACATGCATTATTTTTAAATAAAATGTATTTGAAAGGCATATTTGTCATTATTTTAACTGTTTAAGCAGATTTGCCATTTCGATGGCGGTCACAGCAGCATCATATCCCTTGTTTCCAGCTTTTGTTCCCGCTCTTTCGACAGCCTGCTCTATGGTATCTGTTGTCAGAACTCCAAATATCACAGGAATCCCGGTATCCAACGAAACCTTTGCAATGCCCTTTGCCACTTCACCGGCAACATAGTCGAAATGCGGTGTAGAACCCCTTATGACGGCTCCAAGGCAGATGAGCGCATCAAATTTTTGAGAAGCTGCCATTTTTTGTGCCGCAAGGGGTATCTCAAAAGCACCCGGCACCCAGGCTGCTTCGATGTCCTCTTCTTTTCCGCCGTGCCTTGAAATGGCATCTATTGCGCCGCTTAGCAGCCTGCTGCTGATAAATTCGTTGAACCTGCCTGTAATAATGCCCAACTTTAAACCCTCTGCAATCAAATTTCCTTCATGTGTTTTTATTGTCATACTTTACCGCCCTCCTGATGTTTTAGTGTATTTGTGTCAATATTGACATCACCGAGTATATGTCCCATCTTTTCCTTTTTCGTCCTCATGTAAAATTCATTTGACTCATTGGTTTGAACCGTGATAGGCACTCTTTCAACCACCTCAAGTCCGTATCCCTCCAGTCCGACCACTTTTTTGGGATTATTGGTCAGAAGCCTTATTTTTCTCACACCCAGATCATAAAGTATCTGGGCGCCAATACCGTATTCCCGCAAATCCGGAGCAAAACCCAGCAGTTCATTGGCCTCCACCGTATCCTTACCCTTATCCTGCAGTTCATAGGCACGTATTTTATTTACCAGACCTATCCCGCGCCCCTCCTGACGCATATACAGCAGTATGCCCCTTCCTTCGCTGCCGATCTGTCTCATTGCGGCATCCAGCTGTTCTCCGCAGTCACATCTCTTTGAGTGGAAGGCATCCCCCGTCAGGCACTCTGAATGCACCCTTACCAGCACAGGTTCATCTGAACTGCCTATGTCCCCTTTGACCAGGGCAACATGGTGTTCGCCGTTTACAACATTTTCATAGGCCGCAATGGTGAAATCCCCGTATTCGGTGGGAAGTTCGGCAAAGGCGGCCGCCTTTACCAGTTTTTCATTGTTTCTTCTATATCTGATCAATTCGGCTACAGTTATTACTTTGAGAGCATGCTTTTTTGAAAATTCCATCAACTGGGGTACTCTTGCCATGGTTCCATCATCATTCATGATCTCACATATCACTCCGGCAGGATACAAACCTGCCATTCTCGCAAGATCCACTGCCGCCTCGGTATGCCCCGAACGCTTCAATACACCGCCATCCCTGGCAATCAGCGGAAATATGTGTCCCGGTCTCAAAAAGTCATTGCTGCCCGAACCGGGGTCCACCAGCTTCTTTACGGTGTTTGCCCTTTCATGGGCCGATATGCCCGTTGTGGAGCTTTTGTGATCCACAGTGACGGTAAATGCGGTTTTCATACTTTCGGTATTCCTCTCCACCATCAGGCCAAGCCCCAACTCTCCGGCACGTGCTTCGGTCACTGGGGCACATATCATTCCTCTTCCATATGAGGCCATAAAGTTAATGCTCCCGGGAGTTACCTTTTCAGCAGCCATCAGGAGGTCCCCTTCATTTTCACGGTCCTCATCATCCACGACTATGATCATCCTTCCCTGCCTTATATCTTCTATGGCCTCTTCAATAGTATTAAATTTCATTTCTTCTCCTCCTTTTCATAAAATTTTATCAGGCAAAACCGTTTTCCCGGAGAAAATCCAGAGATATATCCCTGCCGGGTTCCGGTTCATACTTTTTGTTTAAAAGCTTTTCCACATACTTGCCTATCACATCACATTCAATATTGATCACGTCCCCGGCTTTCCTGGAGCCAAGGGTGGTTACTCCGGCAGTCAGCGGTATAAGTGACACTCTAAAACTCTTTTCATCCGCATGGGCAACTGTCAGACTTGTGCCATCCAGTGCAACCGAACCTTTCATGACAATGTATTTCATGATGGCATCGGGAGCTTCAAGCGTAAGCCAGATGGCGTTATCCTCTTCCGTTCTTCCTGTCACAATTCCCGTACCGTCAATGTGCCCGGTTACAATATGCCCTCCCAGCCTGTCTGTTATCCTCAGAGCTCTTTCGAGATTTACCCTGTCCGACAACTTTAATTTGTTAAGGCCGGTCCTTCTCATGGTTTCAGGCATGACATCAGCCGAGAACCCTTTCTCCCCCCGTTCGGTCACTGTAAGGCATATTCCGTTCGCTGCAATACTGTCCCCTGTTTTTACATCCCTCATTATGTTTGGACAGTGTATCGAAAGCCGGATGGACAGACTTCCATGTACAATTCCCCTGATTTCACCCACTTCCTCTATGATCCCTGTAAACATGAGACTCCTTTCACATACCCTTCTATCAGGATATCCTCATCAAACCTGCTGATACTGATATCCCTCAATTCAAGTGCGTCTTTCATAAATTGTATTCCTTCCCCTTCAACCGGTGTTTTTGCATCCCTTCCTCCAATAATTTTGGGTGCTATAAACACCATTACCTTATCCACTATCTCTGAGTTCAATGCAGCGGCATTCAGGCTGCCGCCGCCCTCCAACAGCACACTGTCCATTTCCTCCCTGTGCAGCTCCTCCATCAGCCGGGACAGGTCAACATGTCCCGGGGCCCCATCCAGCTTTAAAATGCGTACACCCCTGTCTGTGAGTATTTTTTCCTTTTCACCCCCAATTGCCGATGTAGTGGCAAGTATAACGCCGGCTGCCGATCCGCTGTTGATAACCCGGCTGTCCACAGGTATTTTTCCCCTGCTGTCAACAATGATTCTGACAGGGTCATTGCCGCTTTTGGAATCCAGCCTTGTAGTAAGTGACGGGTTGTCGGTCAGGACTGTATTTATTCCCACCATGATGGCCGAGACCCTATCACGTATTACATGCACCTGTTCTCTTGAGCTCTCTCCCGAAATCCACCTGGAGTCTCCGGTCACCGAGGCGATTTTCCCGTCAAGTGTCATTGCGGTTTTCATGATGACAAAGGGCTTTTTTTCAGTGACATATTTGATAAATATCTCATTAAGCCTTTTAGCCTCTTTTTCAAGCACTCCCACAACAGTTTCAATTCCGGCATTCCTCAGCATACTGATTCCCCTGCCGCAAACCTTTGGGTTGGGGTCTTCCATGGCAATCACCACTTTTCTGATACCGGCTTTAATAATTGCCTCGGCACAGGGCGGTGTCCTTCCGTAATGGGAGCAGGGCTCAAGATTGACGTAGAGCGTCCCTCCCCCAACCTCCCCCTTTGCATTCCGGAAGGCTGCCACTTCCGCATGAGCACCGCCCAATTTCTCATGGCAGCCCTCGGCAATGATCTCTCCGTCCCGGACAATTACAGCACCCACAAGGGGATTGGGATTGGTTCTTCCCCATCCCCCTTTGGCAAGTTCCAGAGCTCTTCTCATATAATTTTCATCAATTTTCATAATACAAACTCCCTCATCCATCTTATAAAAACACAAAGTCCCCGGAGTAAAACTACCCCAGGGACTGCAAAAAATACCAAAATAAAATACACTATCTTCCATCCAGACTGTACTGTCGGCTCCGGAATCTGACCGGATCTGCTTTCGCTCGCGGGCTCGCATTTTCATGCCTACCGCCGGTAAGGAATTTCACCTATCCCTGAAGTGTTTATAACACTATATATTATTCAATTAATTTAAATTTAGCATTTGGTTCATCAATAGTCAAGGCTATTTTTTTATTGCCTGTAAATTTTATCACTCATCTATCAGAACTAATTTTATTAAAAAAGGAGTGTCATATAATGAAATTACTTTCACTATACAACACTCCTTTAGAAAAACCGCTTACTGGTCATTACAGATTATTCATTCTGCTGAAGTAATAATTTTCTCCTGAATTCCTTGGGAGAACATTTGTTATATTTATAAAAAAATTTATAAAAATTTGCCATGTTGGGCATTCCAATTAGAGAGGCCGTTTCCAATACCGAAACATCCCCTGTCAGTAAAATCAGTTCTGCATTTACAATTTTCTTATAATTTACATATTCTAAAAATGTTTTTCCTGTATACTTCTTAAAATACTTTCCAAAATAAAAATAATCCAGATTCATTAATTTTGCCGCTTCCTTCATATCAACCCTGCCATTTATATTTTTTTCAATATAGTCCAGTACCGGCAGCAGTTTTATAATCCCGGAATCGTTTTTTAAATCCAGCAGGGAACTCCTGTCACTGCGCACAAGTTCAAGTATGATTTTGTAAATAAGACTGTACATTGCAATTTCATAACCTTTTTCTCTTCGGGCATACTCCCTTGAGATTTCATTTATATGGTCGAATATCCGCCGCTTAACCTCGGGGCTCTCGGTGAATATATAATTGAGCTGGCTATACAAACGGCCGGCTTCAGTAAAATATTTCATATAAGAGATGAGATTCTGCCCTATATACTTGAAAATATCGAACTGCAGAACAATATATTCCATGATGCCCTCATCCTTAAAGGAATGATGAGGTTCAAAGGAACCGATAATAGCCACATCCCCGGCAGTCAGTCTGAATATTCTGTCTTTGGTGTAAATACTGAATTCTCCTCTGACCACTGCTATGAGCTCCAGTTCATTATGATAATGCCACTTGCCCGTAACCTTTTCATTCCTGAATTCGTGCAAGACCCGGACAGGCTGCAGAGGATTATCATATACAATTTCTTCGCTGATATGGAACCATAGTATTCTCCTGAATCTTCCAGTAGTCCCCGATAAACTTTATTAATATTATAGCACAGCAATGTATTTTTTACTTTTTATTTTGTGCCTGCTGGGTCGGACCATAGTTAGCGGCACCGGTATATTGAACATCTTTAGCCGACGGGTAGTATACAGGCTTGTTCAACTCTCTCTGGTAAAGCCGCAAATGCTCTCCGCGAGGGAATATATCTATAACATCGCATCCTCTCCACCAAACCGAGTATTCCTCACCGCGTACCGTTTCTTTTACTACTGCTGTCTCTATGGAATGTTCCAGCTCTACTTTTCTGCCTGCCGCTACATTCCTGAATACTGCAAGGTTACCTACAATTACGGGAGTATAATCCATTCCATTGATTTTTCCCCGGATATCCTTACCCATCCATCTATAAATCCTTATTGCCACATCACACTCCTGTGCCGGAGTGACGGAAATATAGCCCCTATCCGGATACTCCATTGTCACCGCGGCTTGTTCTGTCTCCCTGTCAATGGGCATATTTACAATTACCATTCCATTATTGTATTCTACAGATCTGTTCCATACAATCTCCAGGGCCACAGGAGCCATCCCTACACAGCAGCCTGCTATGGAACGGAATTTTGACAACGATATGGAGTTTATCAAAGAGTCCCCGGTAAAACCTCCGAGCATTCTCTTGTCCATATCTCTGTAAGTTATTCCGTCACTGTCAGGCAGTGTATTGTCTGTAACAACGTAGGATGAAACCTTTACCTGATTTTCAACCAGTTGGTTCCGGGCAAACAGGGTCATATCATTCCAGTATTCCTCATATCCCGCAAGTATCAACTCGTTTGCGCACTCAATCATATCTTTTATACAACAGGTTTCACAGTGTTCTTCATTCAAAGGATGCCATTGCGCATATTCGGGAACCCAGCCGAAGGAAGATGATATGGAACGGATATAATCATATATGCCTTTACCAGCCTTTATACAGCGTTCATTACGGGTTATACGGCCAAGTCTTGCAAGTCCGGATGCAACCCAGCCTGCTGAATGAACATGACCGAAAAATTCCATCTTATAATTAAAATAATGTGAAGGACCCAGGAGATAGTTTGCAATACCGCCGGCCAGATCAATTGCAATTTCGTCATTTGCTATTTCATACCTGCGTACCAGAGCATGCAGCATGACTGCATTCCTGATTGCCTGTTCGCCCCGTCCGGTATGTCTTGTCAGGTCAAAGCCTCCATCCTTGAGATATACATCGTTGGGAAATTGGTATATAGGTTCTTTTTCTTCATAATCACCCGACCAGAAGGTTCTGACCTTTCTTTCCACGACCAGGTTCCTCATGCCTCTTATAAGCTCAGATGCCCTCTTTTCTGCTTCCTTATCCTCAGGATTATTCTCCAGCATCCTGTTCAGTGCCGGGAGTATGTACCCCATTTCATGAAAGGAACTGTGATTTGTGTGTGTCCATGGATATTGTTCATGAAAGCGCAGTCCGTGCTCTCCCCAGGACTTTAATACATGCCTGTAAAATGACTGCTGGACCGATGCTCCTTCTTCCGTTTTAAGCATTTTCCTGACCGCATCTATAGCTTCATACCATGAACCAACCAGCTCTGCATCGTCTACCCGGCAATGAGCTGCTTCAGCAGGCTTTTTATGAGGTAAAACCAGCCAATAGGGCAGATTGTCATATTTCTCATCCACCATCGATGTAAGATACCCTAAAACAAGTTTCGCATTTTTTAAAGGTTCGAATTTTTCATATATCCGATCTGACATATAAAATCCCTCCGACTGTATATTCTATTTAGTCATTACTTTGTTAAAGCAATTGACAGTTCCCGCAGGTTTATAAATAGATTATAAAGTTGATGGTCCTTAAATAAAATACAGCTTTTTGTCAGATTTATATGCTATTTTGTTATTTGGTAGATTTTGTGGTGGACGACTTCCCAACCCAGCCAAGGCGCCACCCGGACTTGAGCTTGGTCAAGTCTGAATATATGTACATGCAAAAACCCCAATCTTACGACTGGGGTTTTAATCTGGAGGCGCCACCCAGATTTGAACTGGGGATAAAGGTTTTGCAGACCCTCGATTCGTAGTTTTGTCTATTTAAATTTCATGCCAAACCCGTGTATTTTAAGGGTTTTTCGATGGCAATCCATAGGCCGGATGCAATAGTATTCGATCTGATTTTATAGGCGTAGTACCCAAATAGTACCCAATAGTTTTTTGTAGAAAGTGTCCCGAATTTTGTGGTTTTCTCATTTTAAGGCTTGCATAGGTTACATAGACTTATGCTACCGGTAAGCTTATTCTTTGCTTTCTTTAAACCGGGTACAGCTGTGTCACTCCACCAACGTTTAATATGCGGAGCCGTTTTGTAAATTCCATAAGTAGCTGCAGCAGTAAGTAGTGTACTTACTGCTATAACAAAAACATCAGTATTACTCTCACTCGTATTTTCGTTGCTATTTTCATAATATTCAACTGCAGTATATTCCTCTTCCTGCGCATTCACCTTTTGTTTAGCAAGAGCAATTGCCTGTCGAATTTCTCTTATTCTTTCCTCTGTTATATCTATTTCATCTTGTATTTCGTCATTCCATGTTCTGGTAGTCCAGTAACGATTATAGTGGGCATATCCTCCAGTCCCTCGATGATAGTCACGTTCTTCTGCATACTTTTCGCCTTTTTCCGTGACAGTATAGTCTCCGGACTCTCCATTCAGATATCCTTCTTCTTTAAGCACAAAATTCATCTCTTGAGCTGTTAGACCATAATCTTGCCCCAAAGATCTGGCAGATTTTCTCATAAGAATTCCTCCATTATACTACTTATTGACGAAGCAAAAGTTTCAAGTCCTGCAACAGTACCAGGTAGCATCTTTTGCTGCGCACCGATATCTTCTGATTTAGCAAGTTCCTCTGCAAACAGCCAATCCAATGAAATTTCCAACTCTTTAGCCAATTTAATCAGAGTATCAACTTTAGGGTACACAGTGCCTTGTTCCCACTGAGAAACGGTCTGCCTGGAAACACTCAATAACTCTGCCAAGCCCTCTTGTGTCAAATCTTTTTTGTTTCGACTCTTTATTAAATTCTCAGCAAAACACATATTGATTACCTCGCTTCGTTGTTGTACATTTATTATAAATTCTTTAGGGTCTTTACTCCACCAATCTGTATTTGCTTTTGCACAATTTGAAATTGCGCTCACATCTATAACACTAGCCTTTCTCATCAAAACACTTCCCCCAAGACAACTTTAAAATTTTCTTCTATTTCGGCATATATCCGTAAATATAAACCTCTTTAAATAAATTACTCCAGAGATTCCCATTCTTCGCAATCACATCAGGACTTTCAACTTTCTCATCCAGTATTAGTGAAACTAATTTTTGTCCGATTGCATTCCAAACTTCCTGTGGAGGTTTTGCCCAATAGTATTTACCCTCACTATCAATTTGGACAAGAGCTCTAAAAGAGCCCACAATAGGATATAGCAGACCTCTTGGAATATAATATGTTAGGTCTTTTTGTGAAAAAAGTGCATTTCCAACAACTTCACCATTATTATATTTGGAATACTTCCTTGTTCCATAGCGTTTTCCTGCACCACTTGATACTGAAGCAAAAGTTGTCTCAACAGTGTCCCATAAGTTAAAAATGTCCGGTATAATGTTTTCCATATTGATAATCATTTTTTCTCTATTAGTCTTTTGTGTTTTTTTATCGCTACTATTTAAGTATAAAAATTTCTTTAAACTAGCTTCTTTACCTGAATAGCATTGTATCGGTTGTACATCTGAAAGAGTTCCATAGGATGTTTTATATGCATATATTTCTTGACTGAACATTATTAGAATCGCAATAACCTCACGTACATCAATTTCTTCAATTTCATCATTTGTATAGTGCTCATTCATTTTATACTGAATTCTATTTGCAAACGGAAGACGCTTGAACGCTTTTTTTATAGCATCAAAACTATTTTCTAATTCAGCAATAGATTTTAAATCAACTTGCACAGATGTGTTTCTTGCTGCAGCAAGTTCGACTGGTGAATCAATACCAGTTATAAATTCAAAAAAAACATATTTATCTCCGGACAATGAGTTGTTTTTCTTTGCAGTTAAAATTGCCCTTAGGGTATGTCCCCCATCAATGTTTCCATGTTTTTCAGGATCTGACATTGATATGAGCAAATCATTTGTTTTGTTATCCCATTCAACCTTTTCATCAACCGACATAAGAATGCCCCTATTTAATTCATGAAAATTCGAGTTTTCCATTAAACTCTCTTTAATTTTAATAGCGACATTAGTAGTCATTTTTTGTTCTCTTGGATTTGTAGACATCCAATTATCAAATTCCATAGGTATGCTATTTGCTTGCACATAACATACATACTTGATGTGCCCATTGTCTTTATCAATGGGGTCCTCCATTTTCTTAAAAGCCTTTGCTTTTAATTTGAACTTTTCCATAAGCCAAATCTCCTTTACAAAATAAAAATTCTGTCTCCCTGTAGAAACAGAAAAACAGAATTACATTATCAATTGCAATAATGAGATTTTGAATTCCACATCTACAAAGAGATACTGGCAACTTACTGAGCCAATCCGCTCACAAGTTATTCGACTATTAAAGTATATTCCAATATTCACCAACTGTTAATCGTGTGTTTTAAAATAACATCTGTCCAATAAAACTTCTCTAAGTTTGAATTATTTGTTCCATTATATAATTTCATAAATTCATCTGCAAATTTCCTTACAAAATCTCGATCAAGTGCAGTAGCTAAAGTCTCGTCGTTACCTCTGGCATTCTTACTCCAGTTATATGAGCCATGCATTACAAATTCAAAATCAATTAAACAAAATTTATCATGGAGTCTATTTGATAAGTAATTACCTCTAAGCGGTACTTTTACTATTTCAAAGTTTGCCTCTAGCTTTTCCATAAGATATTGATTTGATTGTTCATCAGAAGTAATAATTCTTATATTTACTCCAGCTCTTTTTCGTAAAATAAGTTCTTCATAAATTTCATTATCAGTAAACCATGCTATAGCTGCCCATATAGTATATTGGGCATTTCTAATACCTTGAATTACTGTATCCTTTATTTCATCAAAAACAACATCGTGTTCAGTTGGTTCGTCAGTATCGAGTTCAACAGGCTTCGGCTTTATATTTAATCCTCCAAAATCATAATCAGTTGACTCTATATATACAATCGATGCCAACTCTTCTAGCGTATTTTTTAGGTTTCTTGCTACCTTCAATATAGGCACTGAAACTCTTAAATCTATATTCTCCCAACATTGCCATGACTTCCGGGTGAAATTACTTGTCTTGTTATATGTAATTATTGAATTCCTCAAAATTCCTAATAGTTCATCCTTATTTTCATACTCATCATACTTTACAATCTCTATCATTGTTTTTAAAAATTGCTGCTCGTTCATTTTATTCACCCAAAAACAACTTCTTAAGAGGTTGCTAATCTTAAATATATTACTGCAATATCTTTAAGACAATAACGTTGGGTAATACCCACCGCTATTGTCTTTCCTCAATTTTCAAGAGCTTACTTTCTTGGGAAAGTTCAACTGCTACATGAGCTTTTTTTATAATTCCTTCCGGGAGTTTATCTTTTAGTATTGATACTATTAATTGAATATTTTTGTTTTGTACAAAATCTGCTACTTTAACTAATTGATTATCATGCATTAATTCTTTTTTATCATTAAGCAAGAAATGCAAACAGGGAATATCTTCTTCATCAGCAAACAAGATATATGCCAAATCAAAGCACAATATCTCTCCTTGTTTTTTTCCTGAGCTCATATTAGCATTGAAAGCACTAAACTTGTAAACTTGTTGATTATTTTTGTTTGTTATTCTATCATATTTCAAAGCATACTTTTCTCCATATAAATCTTGGGATATAGCAGAAAAATGCTTATTAAATTTTTTAATCTGAATTTTTAATATTTCCTCAAAATCATTTGAAAACAACTTATCATCAATTATTTTAATTTCACTATTTAAATCTTTAATATTATTATCAACCTCGTCTAATTGCGAAATAATACTTTCGTATTCACCTTTAGTACGATACTTTTCATTCAATTCAACAATTATCTTTTCTAATTCTTCAAAAGAATCTCCTTTAGCTATTTTTTCAGATAGTTCTTTTTCCGTGGTTAATAATGTTATCATCATTTTTTCTTCTTCTTTTATCTTCTCGACTAAAGAAGGCAAATCTGCTGCAATGAATTTCGCCTTTTCAACTAGCATATTGTTGTGATAAGCAACTAGGTCTTCAAAAGTCTTCTGTATACCTTCCACGTTAACTGTGGCTTCTGAATACAATGTTTCTAACTGTTTTAGATCAATTGATGAAATACTTTGCTCTAATTCTGTTTTTGACTCTTCAATAAGATTTTTACGAATATTCATTTTGCTAATCATGGAACTGGCTTTGTTGATCTTATATTTTATATTGTTAAGTTTCTCCAGGTCATTTTCAAAATCTTCATTTAAATTAAAACTTGATTTCTTTTCATTTAGGGCTGATATTTCATCTTCAATCATCGATAACGCAATTTCATAAGCAGTTTTAGTTTGTTTCTTTTCTAAACGCTCTTTAAAATTATCTTCTTGTTTCATTTTTGTCAGCAAAGCTTGTTTTTTTGCCCCATCGTCAAATGTGCAACCTAATAAAAAAAGATGTAAGGTTTCATACTCAACATCAGAAGTATATCTATCTAATGTCTTAAGTGTATTATTAATACTATCATCTTTGTATCTAATATTATGTGATATTATCTGCCTAAATGTCGGCTTCTCAGATTTTTGATTTGGTATTAACAATTTTAGCAGTTCATCTTCAAAATCTTTATCAAGGACAGCGTTCCCATTTATATTTCTAACAGTGTTTTTTCTTGACAAGAAATTACGCTGTATTACAATTTCTTTTGAATTTGGATCGTTTAAATCCTCTTTCAAGATTAAAGTAATTTCAATTTCTTCATTAACTAAATAGTTTTTTACTAAGTCATAAACTTCCTTTTTGTTTTCGGTATCAGTATAAATAATTGATGGTGCTGCTCCTAAGCAAAAATCTACAAGCTTTAAAACTGTAGTTTTTCCAACATTATTTCCAGTTAATTTCACATCAGTAGTGGGAGTATTATCTATAATTAAATTCAATCCCGGCTTAAATTCAATATCTCTTATTACTTCTCTAGAGCTTGTTATTATCAACTTTTTTATGAACATAGTTCTACCCACCCATTCTCATCTATAATTGCCAAATCGATAAGATACAACCAATCCAAACTTAACATAAAGGTCGGAAAGGACATATCATTTTTGTTTTTTACTCTTTGATATAAATCAAAAACAGGTTGTTTTTCTTTTATTATTAATTCTTCCAGCACTATTGAGCCATTATAATAAATACTTAGTTCCGGATGTATATTATCTGGTAATAACATGGTTATAGCCCTCCGGATTTTTAAAGATTTTACACCTAACGAATGCATCTACAACCAATATATGCACACACATTTCTAATTCTTCATAAGGAATTTCTTTATAATTTTTGCTATTTATTATTATTCCTATTACCCCATCAATTATCGCAAAAAACAAATCGTGTGAGCTTTTACATTCTGGTAAAAGCTTGGTATACTGACTCTTTATCACACGGAAAACAGATAAACTTTTATTTGCTCCTTGTTTGTCAAATTCCGAATACTTTTCATCAAGTTTATGATAATATACCTTATATTCATCAATAGTATCGTTAACGGATACCAAGTTATTAAAATTTATTTTCTTTTCAATTTCAAACTTATTGATTTCTGGAGATTCAATATTATGTACCAAATTTTCACTTGCAAGTATATTTAATATAGTTGCTAAATTACTATCCACTTTTACAATATCAATTTCATTACCAAGTTCTTTTTGAATAAATTCATATACTTGTCTTTGCTTATTGATTGACATATTCAAAATTACATTTATTATGGTGACGGTATCAATGATATCATCTTCTGGTGAAAACATAGCGTCATATGGGTTCTCAAACTCTTGCTCACGTAATTTTTCAGCATTCTTTGAAATCGAAACAAATTTAAATCGAAATCCTTTATATGTATTAAATATTTCTTTTTTTAATGAAGATTCAACTTTTTGTTTTGTACAAGTTGATGAAACTTGAGCAATAACTTTATTTTTTTCATCAATTAAATCAATTCCCTCAACATTTTGCTTAATGATATTTAAGTTTATTAATTTATAATCAAAAAGCATATTCAATAACTCAGCAAAAAATGTTTCAGAATATATATTTAAATCTAGAAGATTAATTTTTCCACGCTTTTCTATACGTAATGCCAATAACTCTATCTTTTCCTCTATATAATTAAAATAGTTGCTTCTATTCAAGAATATGCCCCCTCTCTATCTGCCTAGATATTCTTATCTGCATTAGGATCTAAAAATAGCAAGTATGTGTCAACTTCTAATGCATCTGCAATTTTCTGAACATTATCTAATGCAATACTTCGTTTCTCTCGCTCCACAGCACTAATATATGTTCTATGCAAACCTGTTTTTTCAGCAAAGGCCTCTTGTGATAACCCTTTTAATGTTCTATATTTTTTTACATTATTAGCAAAGACCTTTATTATATCCATTATCGTTTAACACCTCAAATTTATATTACAAAATTGAATACAATGAGTCAACATACAATGAGTCACAATAGGCACATTTTTTTAGCCAACATTAAGGTCATCATCTTTATAAAGATTTTAGTTTGACAGCTTATATTTGGCAGGAATAGAAGGACTGTATCTATTGTTGCCAAATGTTAATCAAAATATGGAGACCTTTGCTTCATAACAATCCTCGATTTAGACTGAATTCGAGTGCAGAAGTCTGTAAACCAAATCACTATCATATTCGTATACTGCGCAGGATATTTTTTTCAGGCAGGTATTCATATCGCTGATCCGTTGTTGAAAATTCTTGGACCGTTGATGTTTCCAGATTCTGTTCAGCTTCTTATATGCTAGGTAAACATAACCGTGTACCAGTATATTGTTTAAAAACATCTTCTATTTCAGATAAGTATACAGATTTTGCAGATAGTTCTTTAGTGCGCTTACTGATGGTCACAGGCGACAAATTCAGTTTAGTGAACATATCCATTATACTATCAATGTTGCGATCATTCGGTTCTTTTTGTGCTAACAGAAGGGACTCCTTTTTATATAAAATCCTTTAAGCTTTTATGTTTCGCATAATAGTACATCACATCGTCAAGAGCTTGTTTATCTGATATTTCCTTTAATTGTTCATCTGCAATTTTATTGTAGTACGCATTGAGAAGATTTGGTATATGTTTTATGCCCCATTCTCTCGGAATAATAACTGGATTTACTCCTATTTCAGCTAATTCTCTTAATGTCCTTCTAAACTCTTCCAACTCTCCATCTTGAAGTTTAGATTTTGCCCTTGAATGGAGTGATATATCAGGAAATATTCTCTCAATTAACAAAGCAAGACAGTATGTTCCTGGGAAAGGCTGTTTTGAAAAATCTACAAAAACAGATTCAAGCAACCGGGAAATTACTTTGCCTAACAATGTTATCTCTTTGCTCGAAGAGTATCATACCTGGCAAAACGAAGAGCAATATAAATTGGGTGATCTGTGGAAAGGCAGCAACAAGCTTTTCACACAGACCGACGGTACTCCTATATTCCCCCTCCCGGCCTACGGTTTGGTTTCATGCCTTTCTAAAGCGCCATAACCTGCCTCCGATAACATTCCATCAGCTCAGGCATACAAATGCTTCGCTTCTCGTATCTCTCGGAGTAGATATAACAACAGTCAGCAAACGTTTAGGACATTCTCGCACATCAACCACCCTGGATATTTACGCTCATTCCTTAAAAAGCAGGGATGAAGAAGCAGCAAGTAGATTAGAAAATTTGCTGTTCGTTGATAAAGAAGCCGATAAAGAAACTCCCCAAAAATAAAAGGGTTGTTTTTTCGTAGTACCCAAATAGTGCCCAACCTAAATTCCCGCATTTTTATACTATACAGGAAGCAAAACCCCCGAAAATAAAGCTCTTTAAGAAATGACTCTATTATCGTGTATGTTATAAATATAACATACACAGTATAACCTAAAAAATCCAAAAGCCACATAAATACTGAGTTTCTCAATTTGTATAGTATAATTTTATGGAAATTTAGGGCCCAAACAAAAAAGCTATACATCGCAAAAACCCCAATCTTACGACTGGGGTTTTAATCTGGAGGCGCCACCCAGATTTGAACTGGGGATAAAGGTTTTGCAGACCTCTGCCTTACCACTTGGCTATGGCGCCGTCAATATTGAGACAGACTACATCAGCAATCTGTCTCATTTTTTTGGAGCGGGTTAAGAGATTCGAACTCTCGACTTTCACCTTGGCAAGGTGACACTCTACCACTGAGTTAAACCCGCATTTTAAATTGTAAAAACCATCGGATTACTTCGTCAGACATCCTATTCTGCGCTCCTCACTTATCACATAAGCTCCGGTGCTCGACACTCGTCTTCCTTGTACTCCTCGCTTTTTCCAATTTACTAATCATTAAACCATCGGATTACTTCGTCAGACATCCTGTTCTGCGCTCCTCACTTATCACATAAGCTCCGGTGCTCGACACTCGTCTTCCTTGTACTCCTCGCTTTTTTACATTTATAGTCGGATTACTTCGTCAGACTTCCTGTCCTGCACTCCTCACCTGTTACATAAGATGCAATGCTCAACACCTGTCTGTCTTGTACTTCTTGCTTTTCTGATTTAATGATTATAAAACCCTCGGATCAGTTCCACAGATTTTAAAAATCTAATGGTGCCCAGAGCCGGAATCGAACCAGCGACACGGGGATTTTCAGTCCCCTGCTCTACCGACTGAGCTATCTGGGCAAATTGGCGACCCGGAACGGGCTCGAACCGTCGACCTCCAGCGTGACAGGCTGGCATTCTAACCAACTGAACTACCGGGCCAATTTGTGTCTTCACGGAAATGGTGGGAACTATAGGGCTCGAACCTATGACCCTCTGCTTGTAAGGCAGATGCTCTCCCAGCTGAGCTAAGCTCCCAAGGTTATTTCCGTGAGCGACAATTGATAGTATATACAAGTTGCTGTATAAAGTCAATAACTTTTTTTCTTTTTTTTTAGAATTATTATCCGCAGACGTTAATATACTCTGAAAATCTTTCAAAATCAACGTATTATCAACTTTTTGCTGCTCTTCAGGTGTTTTCTTTTATAAGCTTTTCAATGTCTTCATGGCTAAAATTATACATTTTATTGCAAAAATGACACTGGAGTTCGGCCCCTTTTCCATCCTCAAGAATTTCCAGCAAATCGTTCCTGCCTATGCTTATAAGATTTCTTTCCATCCTGTCATGAGAGCAGTTGCAGGTAAAGCTTGTGGGGATCTTTTCAATCACTCTGGGATTCATATCCTCAAGGAGCATGTCAAGAATCTGCTCAGGCGTTGCTCCGTCAGCAAGCAGCTTTGAAATGGACGGGAAGCCGATAAGTCTTTTTTCAAGCTTCTCCACCGTCTCCTCTTCCGCTCCCGGCATCAGCTGTATTATAAAGCCTCCTGCACTTGTAACTCCATCCTTGTCCACCAGGACACCCAGTGCAACGGTGGATGGAACCTGCTCTGAGGTGGCAAAATAATAGGTGAGGTCATCGGCTATTTCGCCTGAAACCAGATCTGCAAACCCTATATACGGCTCTCTAAGTCCCATATCCTTTATGACATTTATATACCCGTAACCCACCGCTGTCCTTATATCGAGCTTTCCACGCTCATTCAAAGGCAAATCCACATCGGGATTATGAACATACCCTCTTACATTTGCCATTGAATCTGCAGCCACTACAATGCCTCCAAGCGGCCCATCCCCTTTTATCTGGATGGTAAGCTTGTCCTTCTCGCCCTTCAGCATTTTGGACATCATTCCGGCCGCTGTCAGAGTCCTGCCCAGTGCAGCCGTAGCTATGGGTGACAGGCCATGTATTGCTGAGGCTTTGTTGACAAGCTCTGTGGTTACAGCTGCAAATGCCCTTACTGTTCCTTCTGCTGCTGTCGCACGTATAATGTAATCCTTCATAAATTTCTCCAATTTCCCAATTTATACTTTTCTAAAAATATTGAAAACCCCGATATATCGAATATATCGGGGTATAATGGCTACTTCAGTATATAGTTAAAGCAATTATTATGCTCTCTGAACGTTTGCAGCCTGAGGACCCTTAGCTCCTTCAACAACTTCAAAAACTACTTCTGAGCCTTCCTCAAGTGTTTTGTATCCATCCATAGTGATTGCTGAAAAATGAACAAATACGTCATTTCCGCCATCCCTTTCGATAAATCCAAATCCTTTTTCGGCATTAAACCATTTAACTCTTCCCTTTTCCATTGATTAATTCCTCCTGAAATATAACTAAACTGTTCTGCGACATAAGTCGCTGATTTGTAACAACATATAGAAGTTTAACATATATAGTCTAACCTGTCAAATCATATTTAATGTATGAATTTAGATAACCAAGTTATTAAATGTTGTTAGTATAAAATTATTTTACCACATTGGTATACATTTATTCCATAAAACCAAACCAAATATTAGTCTTTTCTGCAAACGTAAAAATTTCGTTCACTCTTTAAGGATGGTTTTCTAAGTGTCAAATGGTCATATACTGAAATAAATTTTAAACCTGATTGATTTATAAATTGCATTATTTCCCCTTCATCATATGCTCTTTCAAAATGGGTTTCGTCAAATCTTCTATATAACTGTCCGTCCCTTACGAAAAAGGTTAAATCAAATCTTGCTTTTCTGGTTTTGGGATTGTATTCGTTTTCCCAAATGTAGGCGATGTCATCATCAACTTCATAAAAAATATTGTTTGATAATATATTTTCAAACTTATAGGGTGTATTGACGTCAAATATAAACAAACCGCCCGGATTAAGGTAATTATGTACCAGCCTGAACATCCTTTGAACCTGAGCCGGCTTTATGAGGTAATTAAAACTGTCAAGCAGGCATACGATAACATCAACCGTTCCATACAGTTCAAAACTGCTCATATCCTGGTTTAAAAAAAGTATATCGGCACCCTCCTCCGCCGCTTTTTCAGCTGCACGGTCCAGCATGTCACTGGATAAATCCAGGCAGATCATCTCATAGCCTCTTTTTGACATTTCAATTCCGAAACTGCCTGTCCCGCAGCCCAATTCCAATACCATGGACGCTTCTTTTTTATTTTTATGTATTATCTTTTCAATGAAATCCGCCCACCCGGGATAGTCTATGTCAAGGGTCAAATTATCATATACATAGGCAAAACTGTTATAAATAACAAACACATCCTTAGTTTTTATTGTATTTTTCAGTATGTATTTTACCATATATTCAAGAAAGCCAGCAAATTATATCTGCTGACTTTCCTGCAATTGAGTCTTTTTTCTTTTTGTGACCAGACCGCCTATCCTTCCGGTTTCCTTCGGGCTTAAACTTTTCCAGCCATATTTCATTACTTTTTCAATTAAACCCAATTCCTGTGCAATTTCATATTTTAACTTCTCATTTTCATCCACCTGTCAACACCTCCTAATGGTATTATGTGGATATTTTTATGATTTTATACCTGAAATTGCCTTATACAAAAAATTTTCATTAAACTATCCGGCTTCCCGTTTAAATATATTATTCATTATCTGTCCTGCAGGACCTGTACGGCTTTTTGAAGCTGAAGATCATCCTCTCGGGGTATTGCAGACACAGGTGTGTCTTTATACTTATCCGGGAGTTTTATTTCAATATCCGGCTTGATACCCTCTCCGTGAATACAAACACCGGAAGGGGTAAAATATCTCGCAATAGTCACCTTTAAACCGGTTCCGTCGTCGAAGCTGTATGTGGTCTGTACCAGGCCCTTACCGAAGGTTTTTGTACCGATGAGCGTACCCTTTTTAAAGTCCTTGATGGCTCCGGCCAATATTTCCGAGGCACTTGCACTATTCCCGTTGGTCAATACGGCAATAGGCAGGTTCAGCTCGGTTGCATCGGATTTTTGGAAGTTTTTTTTGCCCTGTCTGTCTTCGGTATAAACTATCGTCCCTTTCGGCAGAATTCTATCGGCCATGGATACAACTTCATTATAAAGGCCTCCGGGATTATCCCGCACATCAATTATTACAGATTTGGCCCCCTGCTCAACAAGCTTGTTAAGCTGGCTGATGAAGTTCTCACTGATATTTTCATCAAACATTTTTATTTTGATGTAGGCAATATTATTTTCCAGCATTTCACTCCTGATATTGCGTATGGCCTTGATCTTTTTTCTTACAACCCGCACATCAAAAGTACTGTTTTCGGATTGTCTGAGTATGGTCAGCACCGTTTCGGTATTCTCCTGCCCCTTGATCATACTGGCAACCAGTGCTTCATCTCTGAGCCCGGTAATGTCCTTTCCGTCTATTTTAAGTATCTTGTCGCCCTGCCTGATGCCGGCAGCCTTTGCAGGTGAGTCATCAAAGGGCTCCAGGACAGTTATTATCCCGTTTTTATCAAGCATTATTGGCAGACCCACACCTACATATTCATCTTCGGTATGTCTCTGCATATCGGTAAATGCTTTCATCTGGTCTTTGTTATAATATACTGTATAGGGGTCCTTAAGCGAATCCGCCATTCCTGAGATTGCACCTTCCAGCAGTTTATTTGTATCTATTTCTTCATAGAAGGATTTCTGCAAAATGCTTCTGGCTTCATTGAATTTTTGTACAGAAGATCTGGTGACATTACTTTTTTCAAACGACAATGAATACCTTCCGTTAATATAGGTAAATCCCACAAACAGCAGCGCCGATACCGTAAAACATATGATTGCTGTCATTGCTATTACTCCGGCCATTTGTCTGTTATCTTTTTTGTAGATATTCAATATGATACACCCCTAATCCTTATAATTTATCAACATGATTTCAAACTATAATGTAGTATTTATTAAACCAGCATAGATTGTCATATATATTGATATGCTTAAAAACATAATATTAAACCCGCATTTTTATATGCGGGTTTTTGAAATAGCTATAAATATTTTTGTTCAATGGTTCACCTGTTAAACATAACCCTGGGGATTAACGGTAGATCCATCCTTACGAACCTCAAAGTGCAGGTGAGGACCCGTTGACAGGCCTGTGCTGCCCACTTTGCCTATGGTGTCACCCCGTTCAACCCTGTCTCCTACTTTTACCAGGATTTTACTTTGATGGGCATACAGTGTGGCTAATCCGCCGCCATGGTCAATTATAACACAATTGCCGTAACCGCCGTTCCAGCCGGCCATTATTACTTTTCCTGAATTGGCCGCTATTATCTTGGCACCTGACGGAGCATCTATATCAATACCTGTGTGCATTTTCTTAACTTTATATATAGGATGTATTCTCATTCCATATGGTGAAGACACCCTTGTATACCCCGGAGTGGGCCATTTCATAATACCGCCGGCATATTTGGTGTTCTTATCCATTAATTGAGCCAGCTGCTTTTCCAGCTTCTTGGACAATTCAATTAATTCATCTTCTTTTTTCTCAGCCTGCTTCAGTCTGTTTTTGGACTCTTCAATTTCCGATTCGGCCTTGGCCCTTGAAATCTTATAGTCCGAAGCCTTGGCGCTCAGTTTTTTCAGCTCTGCTTCCTTGGTTTCAAGCTCCTGGTATTTTGTCTGTTTCTGAAGCTCGGTGTTTTCCTTGCTGAGAGCTATGTCCTGAATAAGCTTTTCATCATTTTTCTTGACAATTGACATCAGGTCCATCCTGGAGAAGAATTCGCTCAGGTTTTTTGATTCAACATACAGCTCCAGGGTCGATTGGTTCATATTCTGATACATTACCCGCATTCTTGTTTTAAATAACTCGGTCTTCTTTTCATAGTTAGCCTGAATGTTATCTATCTCCTGGCTGATTTTCTCAATGTCCGACTGAACATTCGAAACCTCTTTTGATTTATCGTTTAAGCTTTTTTCGACCTTTTGTGTCTGGGCCTCATAATATTCTTTTTCTTTGGTACTTTCCTTTATTTGCTGGGAAGCCGCCTTTTTCTCTCCGGCCACCTTCTTGATTTCACTGCTTACACTCTGCTGCTGCTGTTTTGTTTTATCAATAGTGGATGCTGCGCTGGCAGGTATAATGACACATGAAAATATGTAAATAGCAACCAACGCTACCGTTGATAATCTCTTCATCTTATCCCCCCATATTTATCCTATGTTTTTTTAAAATAAAATAATAAACCCACAAATCTTATTATACAACAAAAATTTATTTATTTAAAGATAATTACTAAACATGCAAATGCTTCCTGATTGACATTACACTTCCCGAAGCACCTATCAGAGCACTGATTCCCACATATATCAGAATCAGAGTACTCCATACGCCCCCAAACTGAACCATTTCAAATCCTCCGCTGAACTGTTCGGACAGCCTGGGCTGTGCAAACCCGTATATATAAGCTACCAGAACAAATGCAATAACGGCCCCCAGAAACCCCATCAATACTCCTTCAAAAACAAAGGGCCAGCGGATAAACCAGTCGGTCGCACCTATGTATTTCATTATATTTATTTCCTTGCGCCTTGCAAATACCGTCAGCTTGATAGTATTGGAAATAATAAATAACGATATAATCAGCAATAGCCCAATCAGCACAAAGCTGACAATTTTAACCCAGTTTGACACCTGCAAAATAAAATCTATGGTTTTCTGAGAATACCTGACATTGTCAACACCGGCCAGTGACTCCAGCTCTTTTGCCACACTGGCGCTGTTCTGTGGATCTTTTACCTTTACTGTAAATGATACGAACATCATGCTCTCATCATAGCCTTCCAAAATGTCCGAACCGCCCAAATCCTTTTTTTCAGTATCAAGGTATTGTTTTAATTTTTCAAAGGCTTCTTTTTTTGAAACCTCCTCGTAGCTCTCTATGTATTGGTTATTGGCAATTTCGGTTTTAACAGCCTCCACCTGCTCATCCGTCAGTTCCGGCAGGCAGTTTACCTGCATTTGAGGAGTCTTATACAATAAATCCAGATTATGATTTAAATTAATCAATATCAGGTAAAAAACTCCGAACAAAATCAGTGCAGCGCTGATAATACTTATTGATGCCAAAGACATTAATCGGTTTCTGTACGCGTTTTTAAAACTTTCCTTCAGAATATATCTTAAACTCCGTATCTTCATCCCCGTAAAGCCCTTTCTGCTGATCTCTGATAATTTTACCCTTGTCGATGGCAATAACTCTCTTTTTCATTGCATCAACGATACTTTTTTCATGTGTAGCAACTATTACTGTGGTACCTCTCTGATTTACCTCGGAAAGAAGTTTAACTATTTCCCAGGAGTTTTCGGGATCAAGATTTCCTGTCGGTTCATCAGCAATCAGTAAAGCCGGATTATTAACCAGGGATCTGGCAATGGCAACACGCTGCTGCTCACCACCTGACAGCTGGTGAGGATATGCGTTGGCTTTACGGCTCAGACCAACCAATGCCAGAGACATCGGCACCTGCCTGCGGATTTCTCTTGGGAGGCATTCGGTTATTTCCATGGCGAAAGCAACATTTTCATATACAGTTTTGTTTGGAAGCAGCCTGAAATCCTGAAACACCATTCCCATGCCGCGGCGTAAATATGGAATTTGTTTGGGTACTAAAGTCGACAGTTGATAGCCGTTAACTATTACTTCGCCCTCCGTTACAGTTTCCTCTTTCATTAAAAGCTTTAGCAGTGTCGATTTGCCTGACCCGCTTGTCCCGACAATAAAAGCAAAGTCACCCTTATTTATTTTGAGATTTATTCCTTTTAGAGCAACTGTTCCATTGGGATATCTTTTCATTACATCTATAAACTCAACCAATTGGATTACCCCTTATCTTTTAGTCATTTATATTGGCCAGGTATTTTTTGACCAATATAGCCAGTTTGAAGATAACAGCATCATCAAAGCTGGTCAGCTCCAGCCCGGTCAGCCTCTTGATTTTTTCCAGTCTGTAAACAAGAGTATTTCTGTGGATATAGAGCTGCCTTGCGGTTTCGCTAACATTCAGATTGTTTTCAAAGAACTTCTGTATTGTCAGCATGGTTTCATTATCCAATGAATCGGCAGAGTTATCCTTGAACACTTCATCTAAAAACAACTGGCATAAGGATGTAGGAATATGATACACCAGACGTCCTATTCCAAGATTGTTATAGTCATAAATATTATTTTCCTCACTGAAAATATGACCGATAATCATGGACATCTGAGCTTCCTTGTACGACTTGGTAATATCCTTTAAATTGGCGATAATAGTACCGATTCCGATAGATGCCTTTACCATCAGTTCGGCATTTAGGGTATCAATGATTATACGTGCTATTTTGAATACTTCCTTATAATCATCCTTGCTCTTGACCTCTTTTACAAGGACAACATTGTCATTGTCTATTACAACGACAAAATCCTTGCTCTTGTTTGGGAACAAGCTTTCAATAACTTCATGAACATGTATGTCACGCTCACTTGTGGCATTTACCAGGAAAACCACTCTCATGGCATTGTAATCAATGTGAAGCTCCTTGGATCTTACCAGAATATCACCCGGTAAAATATTTTCTACTATAATATTCTTAATAAATGTATTTTTATCATATTTTTCATCATAATAACTTTTTAAATTAAGGATATTTAAAGTGAATAACTCAAGGTATTTGATATCCTGGGGCTCACTGGACTGAATAAAGGTTACGAACTCAACCTTGTTTTTAACGACAACCTTGTTATAAATCCGGCCGTTGATAGTCTGCTGAAGGTTCTTTTCCTGTAGAAAGGCTGCTGCATTGGGATCCTGCTGTCCAATCATCTGAAAATTGGAATGTGATATTATAATACCACTATCGTCAGTTACCCCGACTTCTTTATTTATAATTTCGCTATATTTGTCCGATAGCGTCTGAAATAGTTTAACAGACATACTTACCTCCTGCTTTCGAAATATGTGAATTTTCTTCCAATCAGTTCACAATATATTAAAATTATACACTATAACACTTTTTTTTACTACAATGCATATTGTAAATTTATTTTGAATAGTCCTTTGTCCTAAATACTGCCAGTCCCAATAGCATTATAACCGGGAAAACGGCAGCAGCCAGCATGCCTGATTTCAAGCCCAGCTGTTCGGGCTGCAGGCTGTATTCCGCTGCCAGTCTGAGGAGCTTTTCGGATTTTTGTGAAAAATCCGATATCCATCCGGCAAGCCACGGTCCGAATGCACATCCCAAATCACCAAATATTGCAAGTATTCCAAACATAGCCGTTCCGCCCTTTGGATAGCGTCCGGCCGTCAGGCTGAAAACACCGGGCCACATCAGGCTGACAGCAAAACCGCATGCCGCACAGCTCAAAAGTGATATTACAGGCACCTGCACAAAGACCGTAATAAGATAGCAGGCTGCACAAAGTGCGGCACTGGCTGCAAGCGCTCTCTCCAGGTGAATCCTGTGTCCCCATATTCCATATACGGTCCTGCCTGTTCCCATCAGTACTGCAAACAGACATGGGCCCAGCAAATCCCCCATCACCTTTGGAACCTGAAGGCCTTTTTCGGCAAAGAGCGATGCCCATTGGGACATTGCCTGCTCGGAAGCTCCGGCACACAACATGAGCAGCATTGCTGTAATAAACAAACGTGAATTGAGCAGTTTTCTCACAGGTATTTTTTCGTGTTCGGGCATTGCTTCCACCAGAGGAACTTTTATAAATCTTATCATATTATATAATGGTATAATTGCCCAGGCAACAGGAAGCATATACCAGGAACCTTCACCCATGATCCTCAGCAGCAGGGTGGTTACCGCCACAACCCCGACCTGTCCCCAGGAATAGAAGGAGTGCAGCAGGCTCATGGCAGAGGCTTTGGCATCTCCGGGCAAAGAATCCACAATGGGGCTCACCAGTACCTCAATAAGACCTCCCCCAATGGCATATATAACAACTGAAACCATCAGCCCCGCGTACGCTGACGGGAATAAGCGGGGCAGCATGCCCAATGCTATAAGTCCGGCAGCACTGAATGCATGTGCTGAAACGATTGAAATCCTGTAACCGATCCTGTCCACATATTTGACAGCCAGGGCATCCACAACCAGCTGTGTTCCAAAATTCAGCAATATCAATCTTCCTATCATTTCGAAGGAAATTTGGAAGCTGTTCTGAAATATTATAAAAAGCAGCGGAGCCAGATTATTAACTATAGCCTGTGTAATATAACCCAAATAGCATGCATGAAGAGTACTTTTGTATGCAAGCTTCATTTCAAACTCCTTTATTGATTATCTTTTGTAAACCTGCTATTTATCATTCTAATTCAGAATATAAAAAAAGGAAAGCCTAAGCTTTCCTTTTTTGCTTTATTGTTATCAGTTAATAATTGTACGCTCGGTTTCCTTGTCGAACAGGTGAATCTTGTTTGCATCAAATGCAACCTTGATAACGTCACCGGTCTTGGTCTTTGATCTGGCGTTAACTCTTGCCGTAGTAGTTGCTGTAGCTCCTTCAATTATCATGTAAAGGAAGGTTTCAGCACCAAGCATTTCAACCAGGTCAACATGAGCTTCAACGATACTGTCTGGCATTGATTCCAGATACATGGCTTCATCATGGATATTTTCAGGTCTGATACCGACGATAACTTCCTTGCCGATGTAATCAGTTCCTTCAAGTTTCTTGGCTTTTCCTTCAGGAATTTTAATGTCGCTCTTACCGAATACGAGGTGCAAATCATTGCCGCGTTGTGTAAGAACAGCGTTTATAAGGTTCATTTGCGGGCTGCCGATAAATGTAGCAACGAACTGGTTGCAAGGTCTGTCATAAAGTGAAGTCGGTGAATCAACCTGCTGGATGTAACCGTCCTTCATAACAACGATTCTTGTACCCATTGTCATAGCTTCTGTCTGGTCATGTGTTACATATATAAATGTTGTGTTAAGTCTGTTGTGAAGTCTTCCTATCTCAGTTCTCATCTGTACTCTGAGCTTTGCATCCAGGTTTGAAAGAGGTTCGTCCATTAAGAATACTTTAGGTTCACGTACTATAGCACGGCCCAACGCAACTCTCTGTCTCTGACCACCTGACAAAGCCTTTGGCTTTCTATCAAGCAAATGCTCTATATCAAGTATTTTTGCTGCTTCATTAACACGTTTTTTGATTTCATCCTTTGGAGTTTTTCTGAGTTTCAAACCAAAAGCCATATTATCGAAAACTGTCATATGAGGATACAATGCGTAGTTCTGGAAAACCATTGCTATATCTCTATCCTTAGGAGCAACATCATTAACCAATTTATCTCCAATGTACAATTCACCTTCTGAAATTTCTTCCAAACCGGCGATCATCCTGAGTGTAGTGGTTTTACCACAACCTGAAGGTCCAACCAGAACGAGGAATTCATTGTGTTCGATATCAAGGTTAAAATCATTAACCGCAGTTACTCCACCTGCATATCTCTTGTAAATATTCTTTAGCTTTAAGCTAGCCATTTTTATTACCTCCCCAAAACTCGCTATTTGTTTTCACGCAAATTTGTATTTATTACTTCTATACTAATATGATACACTGCAAGCCTAGTACAAACCATATTGCTTTTTAACAAAATTAAATTTTTGCTTTTAGTACTTTTGTATAATGCCGTTTTTTATGTGTACATGCGGCATTTATTATGCATTTTAGCATGTATTTATGCACTTTTCATAATTTTTTAAGACTATTAATTACCAATATTATGCTATTGTACTCATTAAGTGTGATTAAACTATAAATTATTGAATTTTTATGCATTACGTTGTATAATTATAAAATCGCAGTTATGAAATCACAGCAGTGAGATCTCTGTGTGGATTGGAGGATGACTATGAAATTTAAAGTTTTTGTAGATGGAAGCGAAGGTACGACCGGACTTCAGATCAACGAAAGATTGGCTGCAAGAAATGATCTTTACATACTAAAAATAGATGCTGAAAAAAGAAAAGATATTAATGAAAGAAAAAAATGCCTTAACCAGGCTGATGTAGTTTTTCTCTGCCTGCCGGATGCGGCTGCAGCCGAAGCAGTATCGCTGATTGACAATCCCGCGACCAGGGTAATCGATGCCAGCACCGCCCACAGAACAAACGGCGATTGGGCGTACGGACTTCCTGAACTGAGCAGGCACCACCGTTCCAAAATCGAGAATTCGGCAAGAGTATCGGTACCCGGCTGCTATGCCACCGGCTTTATCAGCCTCATGTATCCGCTGGTTTCGGAAGGATTGGTGCAAAAAGACTATCCGGTGACTGCGCATGCAATTTCAGGCTACAGCGGCGGCGGAAAAAAATTAATTGCCCAATTTGAAGCACCTGACGGAAATCCTTTTGAAAGTCCGCAGCTATATGCACTTGACCTGACTCACAAGCATATACCTGAAATGACTGTTATCAGCGGTCTTAAATACGCCCCTTTGTTTTCTCCCATAGTTTGTCCCTACTATAAAGGTATGTCGGTTTGCGTACCTGTTTACCCCAGATTACTTCAGAAGCCATTGTCCAAAGAAGATATCCACGGGTTTCTGACAGACTATTACAGCCGGGAGAAGTTTATAAAAGTGATGCCTTTAGGCACTGAAAAGGAATACATCAACAACTTCATCGGGGCAACAAGGGTCAACAATACAAATTATATTGAGATATACGTTACGGGCAATACCGATCAAATCATGCTGGTATCGGTATTGGATAACCTGGGAAAAGGTTCCTCGGGAGCGGCAATTCAAAATATGAACATTATGCTGGGTTTAAGAGAGGATACCGGGCTTATATAAATATGCAGGCAAGTCTCTGTTTATAATTTCAATTTATCAGGGGGTTTTCTTATGAATTATGACAATCTTATAAAGAAGGCTGAAATACTCATTGAAGCATTACCTTATATACAAAAGTTATACGGAAAAACCGTAGTAATAAAATACGGCGGCAACGCCATGATCAACGAAGAATTAAAAAACTCCGTAATAGAAGATATCACACTTTTGAAATACATAGGCATGAATCCCGTATTGGTTCACGGCGGCGGTCCGGATATCAATAAAGCTCTTCAGAAATTTGATGTCAAAAGTGAATTCGTCAACGGTCTCAGAGTCACGGACTCCCAAACCATCGAGGTTGCACAGATGGTACTTGTGGGCAAAACCAATAAGGAAATAGTCTCATTGCTCAATAGTAAAGGCGCCAAAGCCATAGGCCTCTGCGGCATCGACGGCAAGCTCATTGAATGCGAGCAGTACAAAACCGAAATTGACGGTGAATTAAAGGATATCGGTTATGTCGGCTCCATAACAAAGATTAACTCTAAGGTTCTGGAGCTCATATCAAAAGATGAATACATACCTGTCGTTGCACCAATCGGTGTGGGACCTAACGGAGAAAGCTACAATATAAATGCCGATACCGTTGCAGGTGAAATAGCCGCAGCCCTGAAAGCCGAGAAACTCATGCTTTTGACAGATGTTGAGGGTGTAAAACCTTCCAGGGACAGCGAAAACATTATTCCGGCCCTTACAATTGACGAAGTACATGATCTCATAGATAAAAAAATCATTGCCGGCGGTATGATCCCAAAGGTTCTTGGCTGTGTCGACGCCCTGGAGAAAGGCGTGGGAAGAACCCACATTATTGACGGAAGAATCCCCCACTGCATATTGCTTGAAATTTTTACATACAAGGGCATCGGAACCATGATCATGAAGGATAAAAAGCTGTATCATGAAAATGAGGCCCTGTATTAGTCAGCTGATATTGGGGAAATATGAGCATCTGGGATAATAAAACACCGTCCTGTATAACTCTGGGAAGAATGTACCATTTTTGGCTATGTTGTTGTGATATGGCATTTCTTAATATATAATGTACTAAGAAATGTTATATCGTTTTTATTGTAGCAAATATGGAAAAATACGGTTATATAGTTCTAGGAGGCAAAAATCTTTGAACAGTGCATGTATTTCAAAATTAATTATTCCCGGAGCCTTGATCAGTTTCCGAATATTCAATCAGACAGCCTGGTCTCTGAATATTGTATCCCAATGCAACGGAGATACATTAAACATACCTCTTACAAACGACTTGATGAAAGCCTGCCTTTTTACCAATACAAATGTAGAAATAAAATATAAGAATGAATACTTCGAATATAATATAAAAGGTGTAATTTCCAAAATAGAGCTGTCTGCTTCTCCCTACATAAATGTCAAAATTGATCATGTCGCCGCAAACCTGAACCACCGTGTATTTCCCCGCCTGGATGTCTGTCTGCCCGCTACCCTTACCAACGGCAATGAGAGTTATTACTGCAGCACATCAAATCTCTCTCTCGGAGGAGTGGCATTTCTGATGGACAGGGAAATTCCCGTGAATACCTGCTGTGAAATAAACATACTGCTTGAGGATAGTTCATCGGTATATGCAAAGGGCGAAATTCTGAGAATGTCCAGAGAGGATTCCCTGTATAAATATAGCATGATGTTCAATTTTATGGAGGAAGAAAACAGCAACCGCCTGTATTCCTATCTGCTGTCCCTTGAGGATTCCTACAGCAGCTTGAGAAATAAGTATCTTTAAACAATAAAATAAAATATCATTATAATATTGCATTTTTATGCACAACAATGTATAATTATTAATTATACATTGTTTTTTATTTCCTTTATTCACCTTACAGCGGATGTAGGAGTAAACAAATTTTATTATTATTTTGTGGCCGTGCTGCGGCTCAAAGCCATAAATGGCTTAGGAGGTTAATATGTTGGTCAAGGATATACAGGAATACGATAGTCAATATTTTATGAATACATTTGGAAAAAGAACTCCTGTTGCTTTCGAAAGAGGTCAGGGTATAAGCCTCTGGAGCACAGACGGTGAAAAATATACAGATTTTTTCTCAGGAATAGCCGTCAATTCCATCGGGTATTCTCACCCCACTTTTGTTGAAATGGTATCGGAACAACTATCAAAGCTCATACATTGCTCAAACCTTTATTACATAGAATCACAGGCCATGCTGGCCAGGTCGCTGTGCGAAAATTCCTGTGCAGACAGGATATTCTTTGCAAACAGCGGGGCTGAAGCCAACGAAGGAGCAATCAAACTGGCCAGGATCTACTTTAAAAAACTTGGAATGCCTGAAAAATATGAGATCATCACTTTTGAGAAATCCTTTCACGGCAGGACAATAACCACTTTGAGTGCTACCGGGCAGGATAAATATGCAAAACCTTTCGAACCCCTTACCCAGGGTTTCAGAAAAGTGCCCATGAATGATTTCAATGCTCTGAAGGCAGCTGTAAACGTAAATACATGTGCAGTCATGCTGGAACCTGTTCAGGGTGAAAGCGGCGTATATCCCTGTGACGCCCAATACCTTGCAAAGGTGAAAGAGCTTTGCAGGGAAAAAAACCTCCTGCTCATATTTGACGAGGTACAGACGGGCATGGGAAGAACGGGCAAACTGTTCGGATATCAAAAATATGATATTGAGCCCGACATATTCACACTGGCAAAAGCTCTCGGTGGAGGTATTCCAATCGGGGCGGTCTGTGCAAAGGAAAACGTAGCACAAGCCTTCGCGCCCGGTGATCATGGCTCAACCTTTGGAGGCAATCCACTGGCTTGTACTGCCGGTCTTGCAGTTATGAAAATAATGAAGGAAGAAAAGCTCCCCGAAAATGCGCAAAAGCTCGGGGAATACATAAAAGAAAAGCTTCAGGTTCTGTCGTCCGGCTCCTGTCCGCTCATTTCGGAAATCAGAGCCTCGGGTTTAATGATAGCAATTGAATTAAACCGGCCTGTAGCTCCGTTTGTAAAAAATAAAATGTTTGAGAAGAAATATCTTATAGCCAGCATAGGCGATAAAATACTTAGAATACTCCCGCCATTGATAATTACCGAGCAGGATGCGGATAATTTTATTTCTGTCCTAGAAGAGACCATAAAGGAAGTAGCTTAGTACACAGCGCTATTTTGAACATCTTACCCAGTTTGGAGGCAAATATATGAAAGCAGTTTTGTTGTTGGAAGATGGTACTTATTTTTCGGGAGAAGGCTTTGGAAAAAGCGGTGAAACTGCCGGGGAAATAGTTTTCAATACAAGTATGACAGGATACCAGGAGATTGCTACGGATCCTTCCTATAACGGACAGATTGTAACCATGACCTACCCGCTGATAGGAAACTATGGTTTCAACACGTCGGATAATGAATCCTACAAACCTCATGTACAGGGCTTCATAGTCAAGGAGCTCTGTTCCACGCCCAGCAACTGGAGATATACCATCGATCCCGAACAATATTTTGCAAAGCATAATATCGTCGGTATAAAAAGTATTGATACCAGAGCATTGACACAGCACATCAGAAAACATGGCAGCATGTTTGGAATAATCTCCACCGAATGCGGAAATCTTGATATCCTGAGCAAAAATCTTCAGGCTTACAAGGCAATACCAAGAAACCTTGTTATGGAGGTCACCTCCAAAACTCCACTCCATATTCCCGGAAAGGGAAAAAGGGTTGCTCTCCTGGATTTCGGAGTAAAGAGCAATATCGTACGTTCACTTGAGAAAAGAAACTGTGACATACATATACTTCCCGCCTTCAGTTCCTATGAGGAAATAATGGCCTGCAGCCCGGACGGAATACTGCTGTCAAACGGCCCTGGGGACCCACGGGAGCTCACAGCCGCCAAAAAGACCATTCAGAAACTCCTGGGAGTAAAGCCAATGTTGGGAATATGTCTCGGACACCAGCTGCTGGGACTGTCCCTGGACTGCAGCGTAACAAAGCTGAAATTCGGACATCACGGCGGAAACCATCCGGTCAAGGACAACATCACAGGAAGATGCTACATTACGTCACAAAACCACAACTATGCTATTGATAACAGCTCCAATGATGATATCGTTATCACTCATACCAACGTAAATGATAATACCATTGAGGGTTTCAGACATAAGCGGCTGCCCATTATCAGCGTGCAGTACCATCCCGAAGCGGCGCCCGGTCCTCAGGATTCAGCTTATATATTCGATGACTTTGTAAATATGATGGCATAATTTAATATGAAGTAAAATTTTTATCAATATTTTTTTGGCCGCTGTTGCGGCTTAAAGTCATAACACGGCTCACGGAGGTCAATATGTCAAAAAATTCAGATATAAAAAAGGTGTTGGTAATAGGTTCAGGCCCCATTATCATAGGCCAGGCCGCAGAGTTTGACTACTCGGGCACACAGGCCTGCAAGTCTCTCAGAGAAGAAGGTATCGAGGTTGTCCTCATAAATAGTAATCCTGCTACAATAATGACCGATACGCAATCGGCAGACAAAGTTTATATTGAACCCATAACCCTTGAATTTGTAAAAAAAATTATCTATAAGGAAAAACCCGACGGAATACTGGCCTCCCTTGGAGGCCAGACAGGTCTTAACATGGCTGTCCAGCTTGCGGAGGACGGAATTCTGGACGAGATGAACATACAGCTTCTGGGCACTTCCCTCTCCTCAATAAAAAAAGCCGAGGACAGGGAACTCTTCAAGGAGACCATGCAGGAAATAGATGAAAAGGTCGCCCACAGCAAAATTGTCACCAATATGCAGGACGCGGTGGCCTTTGCCCAAGAAATAGGCTTTCCCATAATCATCAGGCCTGCCTATACGCTGGGCGGTTCGGGCGGCGGTATTGCCACCAATATGGAAGAATTCAGATATATATGCGGCAAAGGCCTCAAGCTCAGCATGATCAGTCAGGTCCTTCTGGAGCAGAGTGTTGCGGGCTGGAAGGAAATTGAGTACGAGGTCATGCGTGACAGCAACGACAACTGCATAATCATATGTAATATGGAAAATTTTGATCCGGTCGGAGTTCACACCGGGGACAGTATTGTCGTCGCCCCCAGCCAGACTCTCTCGGATATTGAGTACCAGATGCTCAGGACGGCATCCATAAAAATAATCAGGGCTCTTGACATCAAGGGCGGCTGCAACATACAGTTTGCATTGAACCCTGTCAGCTATGAATATGTCGTTATAGAAGTAAACCCGAGAGTCAGCCGGTCAAGTGCCCTTGCCTCAAAAGCAACGGGCTATCCCATTGCCCGTGTTACCGCAAAGATTGCCATCGGTATGACTCTTGACGAGATAAAGAACTCTGTAACAAAGAATACCAGCGCCTGCTTCGAGCCGTCACTGGACTATGTTGTCACCAAAGTCCCCCGCTGGCCCTTCGACAAGTTTGCAAATGCCGACAGAAGCCTTGGGACCCAGATGAAGGCAACCGGAGAAGTCATGGCCATAGGCCGCACCTTTGAGGAATCCCTGCTCAAGGCAATAGATTCACTTGACATTAAATTCAATTATCAGCTGGGCCTGAGCCTGTTTGACAACAAGAGCCGCGAAGAGCTGCTGGAGTATGTGGAACACCCCAGCGACCAGCGTATATTTGCAATTTGCAAGGCTCTTCAAAAAGGTGTTTCAGCCGGTGAAATAGTCAGAATAACCAAAATAGATGACTTCTTTATCAGAAAGCTCAAAAAAATAGTCAGACTCGGTGAGGAGATAACCAATGCCGGAATTGCATGGCTGGATTATGACCTTTACTCAAGAGCAAAGAAAATAGGCTTTGGGGATTCCTACATCGCAAACCTTACCAACGAGCCTCTGGAAAAAATACTGGAATTGAGAGAAAAGTATCCTATCAATCCGGTTTACAAAATAGTAGATACCTGTGCCGGAGAGTTTGAAGCCGTTACTCCTTATTATTACTCCACTTACGAGGAAAAGGACGATATTGAGGTTACCGAAGGAGACAAGGTTCTGGTCATAGGCTCAGGCCCTATCAGGATCGGTCAGGGTATTGAGTTTGACTACTGCAGCGTGCATTCTGTGGAAACCTTAAAAGAACTTGGAATAGAATCCATTATTATAAATAATAACCCCGAGACGGTAAGCACCGACTTTGATACCTCGGATAAGCTCTATTTCGAACCTCTTACAAAGGAATGTGTCCTGGACATCATTCAAAAGGAGAAGCCCCTGGGAGTCATAGTACAGTTTGGAGGCCAGACGGCTATAAACCTTGCTGAAACCCTCCACTCGGAAGGCGTTAAAATACTGGGTACTTCGGTTCAGAGCATAGATATCGCCGAAGACAGGGATAAATTCCTCAAGCTGCTGGAGGAGCTGGATATTCCCATCCCCGAAGGAAAAACAGCTTTTTCCTTCGAGCAGGCCAGGCACATTGCCAATGAAATAGGTTATCCGGTCCTTGTAAGACCTTCCTATGTCCTCGGCGGACGTGCAATGGAAATCGTGTATGACGATAAGACTCTTCAGGAGTACATACAGATGGCTTCCGATATTTCAACGGCCCACCCCATACTTATTGACAAATACATTACCGGAAGGGAAATGGAAGTTGACGGAATATGCGATGGAAATGAAGTTCTGATACCCGGCATCATGGAGCATATCGAGCGGGCCGGCGTTCACTCCGGAGACAGCATTGCGGTATATCCTCCGAGAAATCTTTCCAGGAAGGCCAAAACCACTATCGAAGACTATACAATCCGTCTTTCAAAGGCATTAAAGGTGGTAGGCCTGTTTAACATACAGTTTGTCATGGACAGCAGCGAAAAGGTTTATGTCATTGAAGTAAATCCGCGTGCCAGCAGGACTGTTCCCATAATGAGCAAAATCACCGGAATACCCATGGTCAGTGTGGCAACCCGGCTTATTATGGGTAAAACCCTATCTGAACTGGGCTACAAAAACGGTCTTGCAAAGGAGACCGAGTTCTACGCCGTAAAGGCACCTGTATTTTCTTTTGCCAAGCTGACCACCGTTGATACTTTCCTTGGGCCTGAGATGAAGTCCACAGGTGAAGTCATGGGAGTGGACAGGGATTATTATAATGCCCTGTACAAGGCAATTGCTGCTTCGGGCATAAAAATTCCTTCGGGCGGAAATGTACTGCTTTCTGTTGCAGACAGGGATAAGGAAGAGAGCATAGCTATTGCAAACAAGCTTCTGACATTGGGCTTCAGGCTGTCTGCCACACCGGGCACTTACGAAATACTGAGCTCTGCGGCTCTGCCGGTGGAGCTGCTGGAGGACGGATATGTACTGGACAGCATCAAGGAAGATAAAATAACTCTGGTTATAAATACTCCGACCAGAGGCAAAATACCTGAAAGAAAAGGCTTTATTCTCAGAAGAACAGCAATGGAATACAATATTCCATGTATAACTTCACTGGACACGACAAATGCCGTTTTAAGCATTCTGGAACGCCTGATCTCCGACAATAAGGCCGAGGTGTACTCTCTGGACGAGTATTCGGTTTACAGGGGTTAGGTGTGACCGGAAGACAATGAACACTTTTTTATATTATGGAGGTAATTATGGAGCATTTATTGAGTTTGAACGATTTAAGCACTGAAGAAATTCAGGATTTGCTAAAGCTGGCTGAAAAGCTAAAAAAACAGAACATGGAGGGTGTTCAGCATCATCTTTTAAAAGGCAGAACCCTGGGTATGATCTTTTCGAAGTCCTCCACAAGAACCAGGGTTTCCTTCGAGGTTGGAATGTACCAGCTGGGCGGTTATCCATTGTTTCTGAGTTCAAATGACATACAGCTTGGCAGGGGTGAAACCATATACGATACCGCCAATGTACTGTCAAGATATATAGACGGAATAATGATAAGAACCTTTAAGCAGAGTGATGTGGAAGATCTTGCAAGATTCGGGACCATTCCCGTTATCAATGGCCTTACCGATGAGATGCATCCCTGTCAGATTTTAGCCGACCTGTTAACCGTATATGAGCATAAGGGAAAGCTTGAAGGCCTGAAGCTTGCCTACATCGGAGACGGTAACAACGTAGCCCACTCCCTTCTGCACGGCTGTGCAAAAACAGGTATGGACATAGCTGTTGCATCTCCAAAAGGCTATGAATGCACCGGAATCTATGTGGAAGAAGCCAAAGCGGCTGCAAAAACCACCGGCTCTGAAATTCTGATGACCCAGGACCCCGTTGAGGCTATTGCAAATGCCGATGTAATTTACGCCGACACCTGGATCAGTATGGGTCAGGAGGATCAAAAAGAGGAAAAACTAAAAATATTCATGCCTTACCAGATAAATTCCCGGTTGTTCTCCAAAGCAAAAGAGGATGCCATTTTCCTGCATTGCCTGCCGGCATACAGAGGTTATGAGGTTACGGAAGAAATCATCGACGGACCTCAGTCTGTAATTTTTGATGAAGCCGAGAACAGGCTGCACGCCCAGAAGGCAGTTCTTGCAACCTTGTTGGGCAAATAGCCTCACCGAAAAGGGGGTAATACATGAATTATTCATTTATAATAAGAAAAGCCACCCTGGAGGATGCGCCAGCCATAGCTGTCATTATGCAGGAGGCTTTTAAAAAATATATGCTTGATACCGGCTTGTCCGGTACTATGGATGCATTGACCGAAAGCCTGGAAAACATAGAAGCCGACATTCTTGAAAAAGAGGTTTACATCGCTTTGATTGACGGTAATCCGGTAGGTACCATCAGAATAAAGATTTTGCCCGACAATACCGCCTATATAAGCAGATTCGGCGTCATGCTGGATTACCACAACATAGGAATAGGTAAATCTCTTATGAATCTGGCTGACAAAATTCTGAAAACCAGTGGCGTTAAGAAGGTCAGCCTCCATACCGCATCAAAATACCGTGATCTCATCCGGTTCTACTATGGCCGGGGCTTCTATATTGATTCCACTTCAACCGACAGGGGATATATACGGGCACTTCTGGTTAAAGAGTTCTAAAGCCGAAGTGCCGTTAACCGGTCTGAGCTCTGAAATTACCCTCCTGATACTGCTTAAATAAGCCCCAGCTTTTCCATGACTTCTACAAGTTTTTCAGTATCAAGAGGTTTTGAGGCAAAGCCCTCACACCCCAGTTCAAAAGCCTTCTGCACCATTTCGGTACCGTTGAGGGCAGTTGTCATTATTACCTTTGATCTGTCCCGAACGGGAATTCCCTTTTGTGTTTCCAGTTCCCTGATGGTTTTGAGAACCTTGATACCGTCAACCTTTGGCATCATAATATCCAGACATATAAGACTGTACGGGACATTTTCCTTTAATGAATATAAAAAAGTATCCAGTGCCTCCATGCCGTCAACCACAACATCACACTCACCGAAACGGGATAAAAACTTTTGAAGAAACCTTCTGCTGACCAGATCATCCTCAACAATTAAAATTCGCATATCCCCACTCCTTTTCTAATTTATATATATATTTTTTAGTGTCTTAAGCTCCTTATGAAAGTTAACGTAGCTATAAAGAACATCTTTAATATTGTTGCGCCGTACTGCAAGCTCAATCTGAAATGCAAGGCTTTTCAATTCCTCCGCCCCCATTTTATTGCAGAGATTCTTTATATCATGAGCAAATTTCCCCACCAGCTCCAGGTCCTTTCCATCCAGACACACTATCAGGCCGGACAGGGCATTTTCTATTTCGGCAAAAATCTCCTCATCAAATTCCTTCAGACCTGTGTTCTCTTCACTTATCAGTATTATATTTCCATCCTCGTCTATCCGGATGCCCTTAACCTCCGTTTTGTCCTGTTTATTGACAGCAGCAGCCTCTATGACCTGATATAGTTCCTTCATTGTAAAAGGTTTGGGAATATATTCGTCCATACCCAGCCCCAGGAACCTCTCCCGGTCTCCCTGCAGCGCATGGGCCGTAAGAGCTATTACGGGAGTATGCTTCCGGGCGCCTTCCCTCTCCCTTATTGTCTTTACAGCCTCAACCCCATCTATTTCAGGCATGTGGATATCCATAAGTATCAAATCGTAATTTTTCTTTTTATGGAATTCAAGTGCCTCAAGTCCGTTGCGTGCAACATCCACGCTCCAGCCCCTCTCACTGAGCATTCTCTTAATGACCGTCTTATTTACATTATCATCCTCAGCCAGCAGTATTTTGAGACTGTCAGAGATTCTGCCGGAGACAGGTTCATTGGGCTGGGCGGCAGCAGCCTCCTTTCCTTTCAGGAATCTGACGGTAAAATAAAAAGTGCTGCCCTTCCCTTTTTCACTTTCAATCCAGATCCGGCCTCCCAGCATTTCTACAAGCTGCCTGGAAATTGCAAGTCCCAGTCCGGTTCCTCCAAACTTTCTGCTGATGGAACCATCAACCTGGCTAAAGGTTTTGAAAAGTTTCTCTTTCTCTTCATCACCTATGCCTATTCCAGTATCTGAAACTGAAAACTTCAACTCAACCAAGTCCTTTTCTATCAGGCTTTTCCTTACAACTATATTAACTTCTCCATGTTCGGTAAACTTGATGGCATTTCCTATCAGATTGTTCAGAATTTGTTTGAGCCTGTTGGGATCGCCCTTAAGGAACTGAGGGATTCCGGAGTAAAAAGAATAATTGAATTCAAGTCCCTTCTTATCGGCAAGGGGCGATTGGGATTTGAATATTTCCTCTATCAATTTCTTTATATCAAAATTGACATTGTCAATAAATAATTTTCCTGCTTCCATTTTGGAGAAATCCAGGATGTCATTTATTATTTTCAAAAGTGAATTGGCGCAGCTTTTTGCCGTACTCAGATTGTCCCTCTGTTCAGGGTCCAGGTCTGTAAGCAGGGTCAGATCAATCATTCCTACAACTCCATTCAGCGGAGTCCGTATTTCATGACTCATATTGGCAAGGAATTCGCTTTTGGACTTATTTGCCTTTTCCGCTTCCTCCTTTGCCCTTTTCAGTTCAATTTCAGACTTTTTCTCTTCATCTATATCGGTTACCACCACCGCAATATGTTCTTTCTGTGGACTGTATACCGCCATGGAATACCACTTTTCAAGTACATGGGAATATATTTCATTCAGATAAATACTTTTTCCTTCGTTAATGACCTTATCAAACAGCCCTTCTTCAAAATCTACCAATCCCTCCGGAAAAATGTCCGAATAGAGTTTACCTGCGATTTTTTGAGCTTCCAGCCCAAACATCTTTTCATAGGCTTCATTTACCATCAGAAATTCCAAATCTGTTATATTGCCCTGTTTATCGGTAATGGCCCTGTGATAGGCAAACCCCCTGTGCAGGTTCATGAATAAAAACCTGTATCTCTCTTCACTTTCCAGCAGCAGAGTCTCGGTAATTTTTTTGTCATTTACATCAAGCCCCATCCCTATATAGCCGTCCCGGTTCCCGTTCATATCATAAAAAGGCTTTATGATAATATTTATCCACCTGTAATGGCCGTTTACATGCTTTATCCTCAATTCAATGTTATTCAGCCCGGGATTGTCAATTTCCCTGTTAAACTTGTCAGCCAGCCTTTCTCTCTCGTCCGGGTGGACATATTCCAGCAATCCTTCCTCCATGATCTGCTGTTCACTCTTTCCCAAAAACTCCGACAACGTATGGCCTACGTAGACATTTCTGCCCTTCTCGTCGGTCTTCCATATCATGGCAGGAAAGTTTTCCATCATCTTCAAGCTGAAATTATTAGCCTGAATAAGCTGCTGCTCCCGTTCCTTACTCTCGGTGACATCGTTTAATACAAGCAGTACATATCTCTCTCCCGAAATATGTACTGGTACAAAGAAAAAGCTGTACCAGCTGCTTTTCTGTATGCCATCAATCATCAATGTTTGCTTGTTTACCAGATCCTTGCTCGGTATGCCGGTTTCAAAAACTTTTGTTATACGCTGCCTTATCTCACATAAGCCGCAATCCATGCCTTTGCCGCAGCCGTTTTCCCTGCTGCCTATACAGCATATCCCGTCACCGTAGCACAGCCCCAGTACTTCCCTGTCGGTCAGGCCAAGCATTTTCAGAAAAGCATTATTCACCTGCTTGATTACTCTTTTATTGTCCATAATCAGCATTCCCACAGGAGAATGGTTAAAGGTCATTTCGAGATTATTTCTCTCCTCGATCAGCTGTTCCTCCATTTTTTTAATCCTGGTTATGTCGCGGAAAACAACCACCACCCCGTCAATATTGTTGTTACCGTCCTTTATGGGAGAACAGCTTGCCGATACTATAAATCTCTCGCCGCTTTTGGATATGAGGGCGGAATTGTTTTTCAGTCCTGCAATGGCATTGGAACGCATGACCTCATCGATGGGACTTTCCAGGGGTTTACCGCTCTTGATATCTATTAATGAAAATACCTCCCGGAAATCAGCTCCCAGGGCTTCCTTCTCTGTCCAACCGGTAAGCAGGAAGGCTGTATGGTTTATATAATCTATTTTGCCCTGTTTATTTGTAGCAATCACTCCATCACCTATATTGTCCAGTACCGCTGACATCCTGTTTTTCAGCTCCCTCACCTCCTCATATTCCTATGGGCTGAGTGGAAATGGTGACCTCTCCTGTTCCAAGGTCCATTTCGACAGTCCTGCTTACCTTGCCGCCAATATGGGCATTTTGTATTCTAAGATTTAAATTGTCCAGAGTTCCGATTACAGCCTCGATATTCCTTCTTCCAATATGGAATATGTCTTTATCACTGATTGAATCCGCTCCTCCGAAAATCTGAATTTGCAGTTCACCTTTCAAACAGCCGTATCTCATACAAAATTTTTCTATCATCAACGGAATTCCCGTTGTTGCATAATATCCCGGTCTGAAGAAGCCGTCCTCAAAGGTTTTGGGTTCGGGCAGCGCCACATGGATCATTGCCCCCACCCTTCTTATGGGGCTGTATGCCGTCACCGCTACGCAGGACGCAAGGGCATAAGTCTTTAACGCATTAATCCCGCTGTCCGATACGGCATATTCCCCGATTCCTATTACCAGTTGCATTTTATCACCTACTTCAACATTGCCAATAAAACCTGCGGTATATTCTCCAGGGAGGTCTGCTTCTCCACAGCACCAATATCGAAGGCAACTTTGGGCATTCCATATACTATGGAGGACTGTTCATCCTGACCGATGGTCCTGGCTCCCCTCCTCCTCATGGCAAGCAGTCCCCGGGCTCCGTCATAGCCCATTCCGGTGAGCATGATCCCTATTGCGGAGCTTCCGGCCTCTCTGGCGACAGATTCAAACAGAACATCCACTGAGGGACAATGCCCGTTGACTTTTTCCCCCTCAAATGTTTCAATTCTTATCCTATCCCCAATTTTTTTAATTTTCATATGCCGGTCACCTGGAGCTATCAATACTTTCCCCGGCTCCAGCCAGTCACCAGTCCGGGCCTCCTTCACATTCAACAGGGTTTGATTGTTCAATCTCTGGGCAAACATGTTGGAAAAAACGGGGGGAATGTGCTGGACTATGAGAATTCCCGGCATCTCGGCCGGCAATGCTTTCAACAGCTTGTATATTGCCTCGGTTCCCCCTGTTGACGCACCGATGGCTATTATTTTATTTGTGTTTATTTTGCCCGCTGAGGAATTAACTGTGTCTGCCGTATTGCTCCTGCTGATTTTTGCATTGGCGGCAATTTTTATTTTTGATATGATATCCAACAAAAATTTTTCTACGCTTTTTGACGATTGAACTTCCGGTTTGGTTACAAAATCAACAGCACCTGCATTCATTGCGTCAAATACCGCTTCGCTTACGGTGCTGATTACAATCACCGGCAGCGGATGCTGGGGCAGCAGCCTTCGTATGAATTCAATCCCGTTCATTTTGGGCATTTCAACATCGCAGGTCATTACATCGGGTTCAAACTGAAGTATCTTGTCTCTTGCATCGAAGGGATCGGCGGCCCTGGCAACCACTTCAATGGAGGGATCGGTTTCAATCCCTCTGGCTATTACCTCTCTGAAAAGCAAACTGTCATCTACCACCAATACTTTTATCCTTTTGCCGTTCATATGACCTCTCCTCATTATTCCTTCCTGTAAATTGATGGCAATACATACTTGAATCTTGTCGTTTCCCTGTTCAGGGATTCCGAATGCCCTATAAACAGGTATCCCCCATATTCCAGATGATCATAGAATTTTTCCACAAGCCTGTTCTTGGTCCCATTGTCAAAATAAATCATCACATTGCGGCAGAAGATAGTATGCAGCTTTTTTCTGAAAGGGAATACGCTGTCCATAAGATTTAACTTTCTGTATATTACTTCATTTCTGATTTTATCTGTCAGAATGGAATTTTCATTATCATAAGCTTTAAAATAATTCCTTTTCCAGCCGGCAGGCAGGGGTTCAATTCTTTCATTGCTGTAAATTCCCCTGACGGCCGTATCCAAAACCTGTTCCGATATATCTGTGGCAAGTATCTTTGTATCCCACCACATTTTTGCCTTTCCAAAAAACTCATCCATAAGCATGGCCAGGGTATAGGCTTCTTCTCCTGTGGAACATGCCGCACACCAGATGCGGAGATCTTTTTCCCCAACTGTTTCCGACAGGTAAGGCAGTACCTTGTCCCTGAAATAGTAAAAGTGGCTGGCTTCTCTCATAAAAAAGGTATGATTGGTTGTAATCCTGTCTACAAGCGTAGTTACCGCATTTCCGGTTCTGTCCGAAACAAGGTGGCTGTAATATTCGGTAAAACTTGAGAACCCCGCCTGCTGCAATACATTATGAAGTCTTCCCGATACCAGCGTCATCTTTTCTTCTTTAAGCCTTATCCCGTAGTTTTCCTTGATATAGTCGGATAACTGTTGAAATTCCTTTTTAGTTATTTCTACCACGTTATCACCCGCAATTCATTGTTGTTTTATAATTTCGGGAGTGGTTTTTACTCTGCCACTCCCGAAATTTTTGCCTTGCATAACTCTTGAAATATCTCTATTAATACTTACCAAACTCCCTGTCACTTAAAACAATCTTTTTGGGAGCCGCGGGAGCACTCTCTTTATGTGCCTCACTGAAATTTGCCAAACTCCTGCCGGTATTCATCTGATCCAGCAGTCTTAATATGTCGGGGTTTATTTCGTCCCCTCCCTTATAGGTATGGACTGCATTCTGAGATCTTCTCAGCCTGAATCTCGACACCTGTTCTTTCAGCAATTCAGCCTGGCTGGAAAGCTCTTCACTGGCAGCGGCACTTTCCTCAGAGGTAGCCGAGTTTGTCTGAACAACCTCCGAAACCTGCATAATACCCTGGTTGACCTGGGCAATCCCAGACGCCTGCTCGTTTGATGCCACAGCTATATTGCTTACCAGATTGGCTACCTTTGTCACATCTTCAACAATCTTATTAAGGGCCTCCGCTGTCTGATTTGCAATTTTTGTACCGCCTTCAACCTTTTTAATGGAGCCCTCTATCATATCTGTAGTTTCCTTGGCAGCATTTGCCGACCTGGCTGCAAGGTTACGCACTTCTTCGGCCACCACGGCAAAACCCATTCCGTGCTGACCTGCCCTTGCTGCTTCAACAGCGGCATTAAGGGCAAGTATATTGGTTTGAAAGGCAATGTCATCAATAACCTTGATTATTTTGGATATGCTGCCGGAGGATTCGTTTATTTCCTCCATGGCATTGAGCATTTCTTTCATCTGGTCATTTCCCTGGACGGCATTGCCCTTTGCCGTTATTGCCAGGGAATTTGCCTGATTTGCATTATCTGCATTCATCCTGGTTTGAGATGCGATCTCCTCAAGGGATGCGGTAAGTTCTTCAACCGAACTTGCCTGTTCGGTGGCCCCCTGTGACAGGGCCATGCTGGAATCGGATACCTGCCTTGAACCTGAAGCAACCTGTTCTGCCGCAATATTGATATTTGACATCACATCATTCAGATTATCCGTCATTTTTGTAAATGCCGCTGCCAATATGCCCACTTCGTCATTTGTATTTACATCTATACTTACATCCAGATTTCCATCGGCTATCTGATTTGCAGAGACAACCAGCTTGTTGAGAGGCTTGCTTATAATCCCCGCAATTGCCAAACCAAGTCCGATTGACAGTACTATGCCGGCCAGAATAATTGCCATCATGAGTATGGACTGGCTCTGATAATCTGCAGTGTTTTGGTTTGATTTGCTGAGAGCGTTTTCAGAATTATATTCGACAAGTTTATTGATGGTGTTTTCAACTTCCACCCTGGCATTTGTAAACTCAGGCATTCTTCTTATGGCTTCATCATATTTTTCCGATTTTACCAGCTCCAGGTGTTCGGAACGTATTGACCTGTATGCTGCCAGATCGGACTTGAGCTGCCCGAATAAGTCTTTGTTGGTTTTATCGTTGCCAATGGTTTTTTCATATTCGGTCAATATGCTGTCGGTATCACTTGAGTAACTGTTTATTTCTTCAAATCTCTCCTGGAATTTTGAAGCATCCCTGTCATATACCATCAGTAAGTAATCGGATCTTATTATAAGCATTGACCTCTGGATTTTTGCCAGACTTGTAGCGGGAACAAAATTGTTGTAATACATATCGTCTCCCCGCTTGTTTATGGTATTCATATTATTTATGCCCAGCAATCCCACGACACCTGTAAATATGGTCAGTATAATGAAACAGACAATTAATTTTACCCTTATTTTCAAATTTCCGAACCATTTCATAAAAAAGTTCCTCCCTTTATATGTTTAGTAGATTTTCGGTGTCTTCATCATTCAAAAGCCTGTTGCAGTCCAGTAAGAGTATCACATCGCTGTGAACCTTACCGATACCTTTTACGTATTTGTTTCCGCCCTTGCCCACTTCAGGCGGCGCTACGATTTCAGTATCCGGGATGGCAATAACCTCCGAAACGCTGTCAACAATCAATCCTATTGATAAATCATCAATGTCGATTACAATAACACAGGTCCTGTCATTGTACTCCCTGAAATTCTTTTTGAACCTGAGTCTTACATCCATTACAGGAATGATTTTTCCCCGCAGATTAATGATTCCTTTGATATAATCCGGGAGTTCAGGAACCTGTGTTACAGGCTGAATACCGATTATCTCCGTAACATGGGTTATTTCAATACCATAGGCTTCTTTATCAAGATTAAATGTGAGGAATCTTCCCTTCTGGGTGTCTTCCTCTCTTTCATCAGTTTCCTTTCCCATTAATTCCCTGTCCAGGTTTTCTGACATATATAAACTCCTTTCTGCTTAATTTAGGCAAAACTATATATTCACAAGTCCACCGATATCCAGGATCAGGCTGATGCTGCCGTCCCCCAGCAAGGTGCAACCGGTAAGTCCTTTTACCTTTCTTTTTGCCTTGATATATTTCGGAAGTGACTTTACCACTACCTGCTGCCCCAGAAGCTCATCGGCAAATACGCACAGGGTTTTGTTCTCATGCTCAACCATTATCAAAATTCCGTCAATAAACCGGGTAATTCCGGTTTTGACCTTATACAGCTGATGAAGCCGTAAAATCGGATAGCACCTTCCCCTCACCATGATCATTTCATTTCCGTCCGGGTCTTTTATAAGATCATTTGCATTGGGTCTGAAGGATTCTTTTATAGCTTTTGTGGGTATGGTATAACGGGAGCTGCCCACCTGTATGTTCATCCCGTCAATAATGGCCAGGGTCAGAGGAATTTTCAGTGCTATTACCGATCCTTTTCCTTCTTCACTGTCCACAGAGACTGAGCCTCCCACCGATTCTATATTTCTTACCACAACATCCATACCAACGCCTCTGCCGCTGAACTCGGTTACCTTTTCCTTTGTGGAAAAACCAGGCAGAAATATAAGATTGTATATTTCGCTGTCAGACATTTCATTTGCCGGTTTATACAGTAGTCCGTTTTGGGCGGCCTTTTCGAGGATTTTTTGTTTATTGAGCCCCTTGCCGTCGTCCTTGACCAGAATTACAACATCACTGCCGGAATTCTTTGCTTCCAGGGTGATCTTACCGGCCGGCGGCTTGCCGGCTGCCTCCCTGTCGGCTGCTGATCCTATCCCGTGGTCGATTGAGTTCCTGACAAGATGCATCAACGGATCGGAAATATGCTCAATTATATTTTTATCCACTTCTGTTTCTTCACCTATGAGCTCAAGACTTATTTCCTTATCAAGCTTTTTGCACATGTCCCTTACGACCCTGTGCATCTTCTGGAAGGTCATGGCCAGGGGAACCATTCTTATGGACATCACCATATCCTGGATATCACTGGTAACCTTGTGCAACTGGCCTGCCGCCTTCATGAAATTATCCAGTTGAAGTCCATTCAAATCAGGGTTTTGTGTGACCATAGCCTCCGAAATCACCATCTCTCCCACAAGGTCCATGAGCTTGTCAAGTTTTGTAATACTGACACTTATGATACTTTGACCGGCGCCTGTGGTCATTTCCTTTTCGGCAGTTTCGGCACTGTAGGAATTTACTCTGGGAACCACGACAGGATTTTCTTCAGCCTTAACTGTTTTTGCTGTTAGGAATCCCTTTAATTCAGTATCATCTTCAAGCCGGACAAGCTCCAATTCTCTAAGAAATACCGTCTGATTAAAGAAAGCATCCAATTCCTTATAATTTTTTTGGGTTTTGAAGTAGACCTTAAAGCCCTGTTCCCTGATGACATTTACGCTCTCGTCATTATCAATGATATCCTCGGGGTAAAAATAGACTTCGTCTGAAAATTCCCTGATATTATGAATAACAGTAAAAGCTCTGATATTCTCCATCTCACAGCCGGCTTCAAAGAACAGAACCGCTTTAAACGCGTTTGTATTAATATTTATGTCACTTTTGTTGGGGGTAATATAGTACCGGGGCTGTTCGGCCAACTCCTGCTTCTCTTTTGCCTCTGAACCGTTATAAGGGTTTTTGAGTTTTATCTGACTTAAAAAAGCTTTTATGGCTTCTATTATTTCAGAAGGGTTGCCGTCTGCCTTTTCTCCATCCACAATTTTTTGAAGTTCAACCTTTATAAAGTCAACTCCTGATAAAATATGATCTGAAAGAAGCGTATAATCAATATTTTCAGGCTTTTGCTCTCTCAGGTAATAAAAAAGATCCTCAATTGAATGGGCAAGGACCGATATATTATTAAAAAGCATCATTGCTGATGAGCCCTTGATTGTATGCATGATTCTAAATATTTCATTTATTGATGTCTGGGAATAACAGTTGGATTTCTCCGAATCGAGAATGCACATTTCCAACTGTTCTATGTTCTGAGTCGTTTCAAATATGTACATATCAAGCATTGGTTCACCGGAAAACTGACCTGCCAAGGGACCGCCTCCTTTAAAGCCAGTACAATATTCCGTATATTCAGGGTGCATCCTCCGAAAATCCACTCCAAATTATGCACCCAATATGCAGAATATTGTACTGGCTAATTTTTACATATTGGCTATCTTATTTAATGTCTGTATTAAATGCTCTTCTTTGAAAGGTTTTACAATAAAGGTCTTTGCACCGCTGATAATGGCTTCTTTGACCCTGGCCTCCTGTCCCATGGCGGATAATATTACTATTTTTGCCTTCTGATCCAGTTCCAAAATAGATTTCAATGCCTGTATTCCATCCAGCTCGGGCATGGTAATATCCATTGTAACAACATCGGGTTTGAGTTTTGTATAAAGCTTTATGGCTTCATATCCGTTTTCGGCTTCACCTGCCACTTCAAATCCATTGCTCTCCAGCATTGTTTTTAATGATAGTCTCATAAATGATGCATCGTCTACAATAAGTACTTTCTTCAAAATCTGTCACTCTCCTTATGCCTTTATAGTTACATTTGAATGCTGCATTACCGCTCGCTCCCAGGCTGTACATTGCATGGACTGCATTTGTACAGGAAAGGATATTTTCATAAAAAGTTAACAAAATACTCTTAATATGATTACAGATTTCTTATAATATTACAATATTTTCTTACAAATTTCATCATAATTATATGATTTTTAACATTTTATGTCAACGTATGACAGGCAAGTATTTAACACCCCGATTGCATTGTGTATACACGGTTATTTATTTGTTTCCAGAGTGCCCTGCTTCTCATTCAATAGATAGTCCAGGATCAAATTATCCATCTCTCTGCTGAGTTCCAATACTTCGCTGCTGTCACAGTCATAAACTTCAACCATATCATTAAGCTTTTTTCGTAACTTCTCTATCTCGGTAATCATATATTCAACTCCTATATCTTAAACCGCTCAACAAGAGACATTAACTCTCTGGCTCCCTGTGAATTCTGATCTGCAAGCCTTGTTTCCTGAATTGTTTTTTCAACTATGTCGTTTGTTTTCTCAGCAATATCCTGTACGCCCTTGGCACTTTCATTGATGGTGGCGGCCACTTCATTCATTGCCGTGGATATGCTTGAAACTGCAGTGTCAAGCTGATTTGCAGCAAGTTCAAATTCCGACATAAGGTTATTGATATATTCCGCATCACTGTTGTATTGCTCACTCACCTCTGTCAGCTTTTCATAATCCGCCAGAACATTTTTATCAACAAAGGTGAGTATGGCTTCTGAATTCTCCTTCATATGGCCTACTGAAGAGTAGACATTTTTTACAATTCCCTGAATACCGGCCGCTGTTTTTGAGGATTCCTCGGCCAATTTTCTTATTTCATCGGCCACAACCGCAAAACCCTTTCCTGCCTCTCCGGCCCTTGCAGCCTCAATTGCCGCATTCAAAGCCAGAAGATTTGTCTGAGCCGTAATTGAGAGTATGGTCTCGGCCAATAAACTTATCTGGGTAATTGTGTTTGATTCCTGTATGGCATTTTCCATTTTGGTTTTAACATTTTCATAGATTTCCCTGGCATTTTTTGCAGACTCCATTGCATCCAGTCTCAGGGTATTCGCTCTTTCTGTTATCTGTCCGGATTTTTCCGCTCCGTCTTTGACCCTTTGAGCGATTGCACCGACACTGGAATCAATTTCTCCGGTTGTAGCCGTTATTTCTTCTGAGGAGGCTGCCGTTTGCTCCATCCCTGCCGACAATTGCTCCGTTGTTGCAGAATTGTCATGGGCATTTTCCTGAATGTTGTTTGACAGGTTTTCCATCTTCTCGGCATTTTCCATTACAACCTGTGATACGTCGTGGAGCTTTCCGGCCATTTCCCTCAGCACCTGGCGGGTTGTGAATGTGGCCTTTGCGATAATTCCTGTCTCATCCCTGTTCTTGATAAGATATTCATATTTATCATCATATTTTAAATCCAGATCTGCGGTTTTATTTATAAGCCGGGTAAGTTTTATGATTGGGTTGGATATCCTGGTGGCTATCAAAAACCCTGAGAGCAGAGACAATAACACCAAAATCCCGCCTGCGGCAAGTATATAATATATCATGCTGTTTACAGGTGCCATTATGTCACCAATATCACCTGTTACAATGACAGTCCATTTGGTCTCGCTTATCACCCTGTAGGCGGCCTGTTTCAATTTTCCCTTATAATTGTATTGAACTACATCCGGCTCTACCGTCTCTCCTTTCTTTATTCTTTGCACAACGGCATTTATCTGTTCATTCTCAACCGGTTTGCCGATTTTTTCCTTGTCGGGATGATACAGCATATTTCCCATTTCATCCACCAGATATGAATAGCTTGAATCAGTATCAAGTATACGGGTATCGGTTAAATACCTTACCATGCTGTCGGTATTCACAGCTGCTGCTGCAAAACCTGCAAGCTGCCCATCAACCTTTACCGGATAAACAAAAACCACTATATATGCACCTGTTGACTTGGATTTAAGATTTTCACTGATTACAGGCTGACCGGAAGTCAATGCATTTTTTGTGTAATTTCTGTCATTAATGTCTGTCCCAAGCAGTTTTGAATCACTGTCGGCACAAATAATCCCCCGTGTATTAACAATAAAAATGTGTTCAATATTTCCTGCATCTTTAACCATCTGTTGAAGTTTCAAACCAAAATCCGCCTGTATATCAGTGAATACTTCACCATTTTTTGATTTTGCAAGTATCTCTTTGACTTCCTCCTGATCGGCCACCAACTGAATATTCCGTTTTTCCTTATCAATCATTGAACGGATGATGGTTGCATCCTGCTGGTTTATTTCTGTCATGGAAGACCGTGTAATATCACTGATAGTACCCGTGGACTTTAACAGAGCTATAGTCCCCATAATCGCTATTGTCAACAGCATCATTGTAATCATTGCAATAGACAATTTAACCCTTAATTTCATAGATTTGAAACCTCCTGAAAAGCAATTTTATTCTGTTCCTCGATCTTTTTCGTGATATCTGCTTCCTGCATGGGTTTGCCCACGAGGTAGCCCTGTATTTTGTGGCATTTATGTTTGATAAGGTAATCCATTTGCTCCTGTGTCTCGACACCTTCAGCCACCACGCACAAGTCCATGGACCGCCCTATTTTTACAATCAGGTCTGTAAGAGATTTATCATTGCCGGTATTTGATATTGTATCTATAAAGGACTTGTCCACTTTTAAAGTTGTTATTGGCAGGTTCTTCAGATAATTCAGGGAGGAGTATCCCTTCCCGAAGTCATCCAGCGCGATGTTGATCCCCCTTGCACGCAGCAATTTAAGCTTTCCTGCAATTACCTCGTATGATTCCATCAATATGGACTCGGTTATTTCAAGCTCGATCTGTTTGGGATTCAACCCAAAAGAGTCTATGATATCCATGACCATATGGGCAAAATCGTCCTGCAGCAGTTGGAGCATGGATATGTTTACCGCAATATTAAAGCCATTGTAGCCCGCTTTCTCAAGCTTGCACAGAAATCTGCAGGCTTCCCTGAGCACCCACTCTCCAATCGGTATTATCAAATGTGTTGCCTCGGCAATACCGATAAACTTCATTGGAGGCACAGAGCCCAGTTCAGGATTTTTCCAGCGCATCAGCGCCTCAAAGCCTGAAATCGCGCTGCGTTTTATATCCAGCTGCGGTTGATAGTGTAATTCAAATTCATTATTGTCCAGGGCATTTCTAAGATGTTTCTCTATTGTCATTCTTTCAGTTATTTCTTCGTTCATGGGAGTATTAAAAAAAACTATCCTGTTTCTGCCCCCCTCCTTTGCTTTGTATACTGCAATATCAGCACTCTTAAGTAATTCATCGGTTTCATTTCCGTGTTCGGGATAGGTGGATACGCCAATGCTGATGGTGGTATAGGTATTTAAGTCACCGACCACAAAGCAGGGCTTGAATGCCTTAAGAATATTGACAGCTATTCTTTCCAGATTTTCTTTTTTATAATATTTTTCAACCAGGATTAAAAATTCATCTCCGCCGATCCTGTATACTGTTGAATTTGAAATCTCGTTTCCCAAAAGTCTGTCACTTATCTGCATCAGCAGGAGATCTCCAAATCTATGCCCCATTGTGTCATTTACATACTTGAAATTGTCTATATCTATATAAATCAAGGCAAACTTTTTATCTCTGCTTTCGTTAATAAGAGAATTCAATTTTTCATTCAGTGCAAATCTGTTTTTTAAGCCCGTAAGCTGATCATGATATGCCTGGTGGTGCAGCCTGTGTTCATATTCCTTCAACTCCGTTATATCGGTATAAGAGCCGGCCATGTGGCAAAACTCCCCTTTTGCATTAAAGTAGGCTCTCCCCCTTGCATAAATCCAAATATACTTTCCGTCCTTCCTCCTGAAACGGTATTCACAATTGAAATAAGGAGTTTTACAGCTCTTGTGGATCAGCATCCTGTCTCTGACCAAAGCCCTGTCTTCCGGATGGATAAAGCTCTCCCAGCCCCCCTCCGCCTCCTCAATGTCGGATATGCTGTAACCCGTAATCTGATACCATCTGTCGGAGAAAGTAGTTACACCGTTCACTTCCTGCCAAATGGCATCATTTGTCGCTTCAGATATAAATCTGTACCGTTCTTCACTTTCCTGGATCTTCTTTTGATCAATCAGTATTTGCTGGTACTGCTCTTCCAGCTCCTTTTGTGACTCTGCCAGCTGCCGGTTTGCCTTTTCAAGCTTTATGTTGGCATCTGAGAAATCATTACAGCTTTGCTTTAAATCAGCCTCTGTTTCCTTTATTTGATTTATGGATTTGTTTATAAGAAAATATATCAGTAAACCTGAAATAACAACATACAAACAACCCTTGATTAAACTGAAAACGGTTACCAATTCCAAATCTTTTACCAGAAAGTTCAGTACCTTATCAGATAAAAGTATCCATGCAGCCCCTATCAACAAATAAATAGCCGTAATTTTTAATGTAATTTTATCCGGTTTGCCAGAAAACAACCTTCTCCCCCCATCCTGATATTACTATGGAAGCCCTTGCTCCAGCGGTCCGTCACATCTAAAACGCATATTGTCCGGTGAAAAAATTCAACTGCCGGCAGTTTATGAATTAAGATATTGCAAACCACTATTATCCTTGAAAAACAAATAAGGATAAACCTGTATTTATATTCCAATAATACAAGTTTATCCTTTGAACCAGAACAGAAATATGTTAGAATTTACCCCGAATTTTTTCGGTTTTTGTAGAATTTTTACTTTTTGTGGCGAAATTCAGATAAAGATTTGCCGGTATGCTTTTTAAATAACTTTCCAAAATACTCAGCATCTTTAAACCCCAGTGTCTCGGCTGCCTCATAGGACTTTAACCCCTTGCCCATCAGCTGCTTTCCTCTTTCAATTTTAACCCTGGTAAGGTATTCAATGAAGGACAGGCCTGTTTTCTGCCTGAATACCTCACTTATATAGGTTCTGTTCACGTATAGATTCTCAGAGACGGTTTGCAGGGAAAGCCCATTGTCAATATTCCGGAGTACATAGTTGCAGACTTCCCAGACAATTCCCTTTTCCGGATACCCCAATTGCAAAGTGTTAAAAACAGCAATAATCCTGCCGACATCCTTCATTATAAAATCCAGTATTTCATCAAAATCATCAAACCGGTGTATGTTAACTATGCCCAGTTCAGCTACGTCAATATATTTTTCAAACCAGCCATTCGTATCGAGAATTGCTTCGATTACCTGGGGAACACCTTTTTTCATCACGCCCTCGACCTTCATTGTGTCATAGTCCAGACCCGCCCCGATTCTTTCCATAATATGTCTGATCTTTTCAGCCGCTTTGCTGTCCCTGCTTTGAATCAGTTCGGCGATTTCATCTATGTCGGCCTCGTGGAAAAATTCTTCGGTTTTTTCTTTGAATACCTCTTCAAGTTTTTTAACCCGCTCTGTCTCACGCTGCTTACTGACTATATGTTCATGAGCTCTTTCAAGTAATTTTTCCAGCTCTTCGGCATTGGCCGGTTTGGCCAAAAAATCAAATGCCCCCAGGATTAAACCCTGTCTGGCATAGCTGAATTCACTGAAATCACTCAGCAGGACAACACAGGGGCATAGATTTTGCGCGACAATTTTACTTAACAATTCCATTCCGTCTATTTTTGGCATTTTTATATCTGTAATCACCAGATCTGCTTTGTTTCTTTGAAGTTTTTCAAGGGCCTCTTCACCATTTTTTGCTTCATCAACAACAGCAAAGCCTGATTTTTCACCCCAAACATGCATCCGTTTTAATTCCAGCCTCACCACATCCATATCATCCACAAGCATAACCTTTAGCAAATATCCTACCTCCTCGACAAGTACATTGTATGACGCCGTATTTTCAAGCATTTTTTTCAATATAAGGAAGGGTAAAATAAATTGTTGCCCCAACTCCCTGTGTTCCCTCTATCCAGGTGCTTCCTCCATGTTTTTCAATTATTTTCTTTATAGTGACCAGACCGATCCCCGAGCCCTCAAATTCATCACTGGTATGAAGTCTTTGAAAAATGCCATAGAGCTTGCCTGAATAGCTCATATCAAAACCAATTCCATTATCCCTTACATAAAATGTATACTCTTTCTCAGTCAGCGCAGAGCCTATTCTGATTTGTGCCTTTTCACGACCTTTCGTAAATTTGAAGGCATTTGACAATATATTATTTATTACCTGTTTCAGAAGGATTCTGTCGGCCGTTACATTGGGAAGTCCGGTTTCAATGATCAGGTCTATATTCCTGTCGGGGTATGCTGCTTTCATTTCATTAAAACAGGCCAGGAATAAATCTTCCGAGTTGACCTCTTCGAAATTCAGTTCCGATCTTGAGGCAGTTGTATACAGGAGTAATTTATTTATCATCTCCATCATTTCTTTGGATATATTCCTTACACTTGTGAGCATTCCGGCTGCATCTCTGTTTATTGTCCTCCCGTAATCCTCCATAATGATTCTGATATAGCTGTCCACAGCTCTCAGAGGTGATTTCAGATCATGGGACACGGTATAGGTAAAGGACTCCAGCTGTGAAACTGCCGACTGAAGCTCCTGTGTCCTCTCCTGGACTCTCTCTTCCAGCTCCTCATTCAATTTGCGGATTTCCCTTATTGCCGATTTATAATTGGTTATGTTCTCAAATACCACTCCTATCTGGTTCTCATTCAATTTAAAAGCATTGACAAGAAAGAATTGATTATTTTTGGCATCATGGGCCTCAAACTGTTCTGTCTCTCCGGTCAGTAAGACTCTCAGGTATACCGGCTGATTGCGGTTTACAGTTCCGAAAACCTCGGTCCAGGTCTGACCCAGGCTAATAGAAACACTGGCTTTCATCTGCTGCAAATAACTCTGGTTGTATTCAATGAATCTTATATCCTGAATTTTATTCTCCCGGTCCAGAACAGGCTCAAATACAACGTAACCATTGAGCATCTTTTCATATAACTGCCTGTACCGGGTTTCACTCTGAACCAGGTTTTTCTGCATTTCAGTCAGCTCATCATACTGTATCCTGAGTTCTTCGTCGGAGGCTGTCAACTCTTCGTACAACTGCGATAATTCCGAATTGCTGTCGGCCAGCTCCCGCTTTATTTTATTGATCCTTCTGAGATAAAACAGCAATATTATAATAAAACCGCTCAGCAGCACTATTATTATTGAGGCTGATATAAAAAAATTTTTATATTCACTGAATACCGAATAAGGGTTGTTAATTATTATGCTTCGGCGTGGAACAAGGCTTGTTTTGATATTAAACAAACCAAGTACTTTATAATCAAACATGTACTGAGTTGTTTTGTCCATGTAAACCGGAATATCCGAAATATTCTCCCCGTTCAGCACCCTCAGAGCCATTTTTCCTGCAAGCTCGCCCTGAACCCGTCCGCTGAGCATACTTCCGCCCGCAACACCGTGACCCAGTCCGAATTCATAGAGATGATATACCGGAACTTTACTGGCCTGGCATACCATTTCGGTAAATTTTTCAAAGCCTAAGGTATTGCCGTCGGTATCGCTGTAATAGGTGGTCATAAGTATTATTCCATCCTTGCCCACATCTCCGGCTCTATTGAGTATGGCTGTGTAATTTCCGGAGTTTAACGGCACCAGTCTTATATATGGACAAACTTCAGCGGCTGCTTTGTTTATCAATTCCCAGGTTGAAATACCGCTTTCAGAATTATCGAAAACCACGTAAATCTCCTTTAATTCAGGATTGATTCCCAGAGCCGCTTTGATCGTACCCTCAGCATCCACTTTCTCGGCCACTCCCGTTATGTTTTCCTTTCCGGAAGTCAGGACTCTGACTCCTTCGGGGTTTACACCGCAGAAAACAACTGGCGCATTGTCAAACAGCTCGGCCCTGTTATCCAGTGCAAATTTAAGAGCGGCATCATCAGTGGAAATAATCACGTCAATTTTCCTTTGATAATATTTATACTTCATATAATTATGCAGATATTTCAGATTCTCCCCTGAGGGATAGGTCTTCCAATCCATATATTCTACGGATATATCAAACATTTCGCCGGCTTCCTCAAGTGTGTCCAAAATTCCGTCGCTCTCATTCTTGGTCCAGGATAAGCCTTCCGAATATGAATTTATGATCAGTATATTTTTTTTATTTAGATTATTTGCATATGTACTGAATCCGGGAAGAATAAAAAGTGTCAAAAAAGTAAATATCAAAAGTTTAAGCCCTATACCAAAACTCCTTTTTACATCCAAGAAAATAGCACTCCCTCCCGCTGGATTTATTTAATTATTATATAGAATACAAGAACTTATGCAAGTGGTTTTGATTAATTATTTTATTCCCTTTTATATACAAAATAAAACAGTAATAAACATAATTTACTAATTTTTTATAGGGTAAAAAATTAGTATTGATTTTAGCATCTCTGACTTCATAAATGTCGCAGAATATAATCGGCTAAAAGAGTAAAAATATAGAATAAATAATATTTTAGGAGGAGTATGCATTATGTCCGATAAAGATATAGAAAAATCCTATCAGCGCAGCGCAGGTACCATGCGCGGCGATAATACCACCTTCGGAACAAAGCTTACAAATGAGCACTCAAACGATCCCAATACCCACACCCATATTCATAACCGCATACAGGTGGATTACGACAAAATTCAAAAGTCTCCGGCCATGGAGGACGTTCACAATTGGCAGAGAGAACATATCCAAAAGAATGATCAGTCAAAGGAAGGCTATCCACTGAATGTTATAATCGACCCTGCAATGAGAGAGATGTACCAGGTAGTTCATGATGCAGGAATGACAAATGTGTTCGACAGGTTCAGCCAACAGCAGCCCATCCAGTGTAAATTCTGTATTGAGGGCCTGTCCTGCCAGCTTTGTGCCAACGGGCCCTGCCGTATAAACGACAAGGTTCCGAGGGGAACCTGCGGCGTGGACGCACACACCATGGTTTCAAGAAATTTTGTATACCGTCATGTCACCATCGGAACCTCCGCCAATATATTCCACTGCCATCAGGCCGCCAGGACCTTGAAGGCGGCCGGTGAGCACCCCGAGAGCGGACTCAGGCTCAGAGATCCTGAAAAGTTGAAAAAATATGCCGACATGGCAGGCCTGAACATAAACGTACCCCTGGAAAAGCTTGCGGTAGATTTTGCCCAGTGGGTCATTGACGACATACATTCACCTTTTCACATACCTTCAAAAACAGTTGAAGCCTTCGCGCCCGCAAAACGCAAGGAACTGTGGAAGCAGCTTGGCCTCTTCCCGGGCGGCGGCTACAGTGAAGTGGCATATGCCCAGACGCGCTGCATGACCAACTTCACCTCCGATCCGGTGGAATTCCTGCTCAACAGTGTCAGACTTGGAGTTGCAAATGAGTACCAGGGCCTCTTCCTCCTGGATATAATCCAGGAAATCCTGATGGGCACTCAGGAAATTGCCATGAAAAAACAGAATATGGGCCTGTTGAAGGAAGGAATGATCAATGTGGTAACCAACGGGCATATGCCTTTGCTGGCACATGTCGCCATTGATCTGGCCTCCACCGGCGAATGGCAGCAGAAGGCCAAAGCCGCCGGAGCCGACGGGATACAGATTCTGGGGCATGTTTGCGAAGGTCAGCAGCTCATCAATTATGACGGCACCCACAACCAGAAGGGCTACGGCGGTCAGGAGGGTGAATGGCTTTCGCAGGAATACCTGCTTGCAACAGGCGTTGTGGACATGTTCATGTTTGACTACAACTGTACCGTCCCCACCATGCCTCTGTATGCAAAACGTTTCGGAACCAAGCTCCTCAGCACACATCCCGTCATCCGTCTCCAGGGCACCGAAGCTCTTGATTTTGTGCCTGAAAAGATGAAGGAGCAGGCTGAAAAAGCTCTTGAAATGGCCATAGACGCCTTTAAACAAAGAAAGTCCGAGAACCGTAAAACTTATATTCCGCCCCACACCTCCGACTGTATGGTGGGTTTCAGCACCGAGTCGGTCAGAAATGCCCTTGGCGGAAGCTTTGACCCCCTTATAGAGCAGATAGCCAACGGCAATATCAGAGGTATAGCTACCATAGTGGGTTGTACCACCGCACGTTATGGACAGGGGGGCAGCAACATTTTCAGAATCACAAAAGGACTTATCGAAAATAACATCCTTGTGCTTTCAGGCGGCTGCACCTCTTCCGTCATGGAATATACCGGCCTTACCAATCCCGCCGCTGCAGACGAATGCGGCGAGGGCCTGAAAGCGGTCTGTAAGCAGCTGGGCATCCCGCCTGTACTCACCTATGGCGCCTGTGTGGATATCGGCAAAATGACCCATACTGCCAAGGAACTGGCTGATGCCCTTAATGTTGACACAAACCTGCTGCCTCTTGTAATCGGTGCACCGGAATATCTTGAGCAAAAAGCCGTTGCCGACGCCTGTACGGCAGTCGCACTGGGCTGGCTGGTCCATGTGGCACCCGTGCCTTCCATAACGGGAAGTGATGTTGTGGTAAAAACCCTTACCGAGACAACAGAGACACTAGGACTTGGCAAGGTTGTAGTGGAGCTGGATGCAGAAAAAACAATTCAGATATATGTGGACCATATTGAAAAGAAACGCAGGGAGCTGGGTTTGAACTGATCGGATTCAACAGCATTAACCTGTAATAATCTGCAAAATGAGCCGGACACCAGCGGTACATTTCAAGAATGTCCGCCGGTGTCCCGGCTCATTTTTATGCGTTTATTCAATTTAACTGGTTAGGACGGTCAACCCTGCTCCAGTTGAGGAATTCTCTTGATTCTTTCATCGGTAAATATATCCGAAAAATCATCCGAATTTGTAGAAAATTCAGAAATGACCGCTCCCTCGTCACCGGCCTGGAACCAATGGAGAGTATTGGGATACAGGGTATATTGCTCTCCCGGCTTCAGTTCCACCTCTTTCCATACGGTGTAGTATTCCTCACTGCCCTTTGGAGGTTTGCAATGCGGGGTTCCTGTTTTTTCACCCTCCACATACAAATATACCTTGCCGTACCGGCAGCGGAAGGTTTCTTCCTTCCCGGGAACTCCGCTCCTGTCAGGATGCCTGTGCTCAGGACAGGTCTGATTGGGGAAAAGCACCATTTCCTTTGAACATACTCTTTCGGTATTAACATAGGTTATAAGCTGAAGCCCTGTTTGTTTGAGATCATTCAGCCCGAAATCGGCAACTTCGATTTTATTCTTTTCTGCATCGGTAAGAATTATGGACGCTTCCTCAAAGTAGGATAAAGCCCTTTTAACTGCACTGTCATATTCCTGCTTGCTGATCAAGAATAACACTCCTTTCCCATCAACGCTATTTATTTATTAATCAGTTCAACAACGGCATAAAGAGGTAACTGATGGATTTTGATGTTCATGACATCTCCCTCCATACCGGTTTCATATTCCAATTTCCGGCCTTGCAGTGTATGGACTATTATATCACCAAATTCCTGTTCCTTCACGCATACTTTTATATTGAGCTCCTCTACCGGCTCTACCGCATCCAGCTCCCTGGAGTAGCCGTAATTTACAAGATGTATTGCCAATCCGTTTTCCAGCGCATGGGTTTGCAGCCCCACCGAAGCGTTATCCGTCCTGACTTTCCATATATCCCCGTACACCGCTTCAAAAGCCCTGTTAAATTCTTTGAGCGCTTTTGGTTTATAGCTGTCATTCAGACAGTATACAACATTCTTATACTCTTTCATTTTCTCAAGCCAGCCGTCTATATTTTCTGCAGCAGCTCCGAAAATTAATACCTTTCCGCCGCCGGCAGCATATTTATCAATTATTTCGGCCTGATTTGCGGTAAGAGTGCTGCATGCAGGAAGTACCACCAACTCATAATTCCGGATGTCCTCCACACCAAAGGAGTCCTCCCTCAAGTCCCCGTCGGCCATAAACTTAACATCATATGAAATCTGGTTTTGAGACAATTGTCTCACCACCTCCCAGAACGGCATTCTCACACCGTTTGGATCGTCGGGATCTATTACGCTGTAGGAGAGAGTTCCCTCCTCCTCACCGTCCAGTACGCTGCTCGAATACCCTGCAATAGCTTCGTTCCAGTAATTGCTGGGGAAGCTGTACAACACCAGCACATTGGCACCGGATTTTTTTGAATACAGTCTTTCATTGTTCAGCAGAAAATCCTGCACTTCCACAGTTACATTGCGCGGAGGCCAGAAAGCATCCTTTACGGTATTTCCCATCCAGGCACCGTACGGCACCGACATATTGCACCCGTATGCAGAAGCTTCTATGAGCAGGAGTCTGTAAAGATCATATCCCTTTCCGGCATTCAACAGGTCCACCAGTTCATATACGGCACTGCCGTAGGGATTTTCTGCGACAATTACAGGTTTGTCCCCTGCAAAGCCGGCCACGTACCTGTACCAGTGCGCCTGTTTTAATATGCTCTGCTTCATTTCGGTTATTATAACGTCGGCACTGGGTTCCATAGGGTAGTAGCACGGCATTATATCAAAGAAATTACCCGAAACAAGTACCTCTCTTCCCTGCTGCCTGCCATATCCCTTTGCATAGTCGGCCAGTTCCTTAAAATATTTCTTTATTGCACCAAGCTGGAATTCCCAGTAGAATTTATAAAGAGGCAGCTCTTCAATATTGCCCGGATAGACAACCTTCCTGGCTTTGAGGTATTCACCGTAGTTGAAGGTATCCAGATCAACACCCTTTAATTCCTCGGGCAGCCGGCCTTTTGCCTCCAATTCCTTTAGATATGCATTGAACTGTTTCATACAATCTTTACAGAAGCAACCCCCATACCTTACCGAAGTCATGGGAAGCTCGCATTCATCCAGCTGTATTCCTGCAACACCGGCGTCTATCTGAATTTTCATTATCTGTTTCAGGTATTCTCTCCAAACAGGATTATTCCTGCACATGGAATAGGCTATATGTTCATGATTCTTTACTTCCACCCATTCCGCATGGCAGGGCACCCCGTTGAAATCCCTGGCACAGCATTCCTCCCAGATGTTTGTAACCTCTTTGCCGTCACTGTTATATAATCCGTCAGGGAAATAGTCGGAGAATTTCTTTCCGAAAACTTCATAGTTCCGGTCTTTGGTAAATTCACGCAAGCCGTACCAGTCGTGGTCTTTATTGTCCTTTATTACATTGAGCTCCTTAAAGGATTTCTTGTCATCGCTGTATATTGCAGGAAATTCCCAGCCCTGAACCTCGAAAACTATTCCAAAAACCTTTATGCCGCGCTTGTTGCATTCGGCTATAAACTCGGAATCATTCATATATCCATAAAAACGCAGTCTGGGGTCAACCTCTCCGAAGGCTTCATGTTCCAGATAGGGCAGTGATATCACTCCTCCGCCCAGCGCCGACCATACCAGCAATGTGCCGTTATATCTCTCCAGATCTTCGATCATCTGCATGCTTCTCAGCGGCAAACTGGGATGATAGCAGTGATTATCCTTGTACCAGCCGTCAAAATAAATACCTCTCTCCATTTCAAGCACCTTCCTTTTTATTTATTAACATAACGTTGTATTGTATATAAGTTCAGATTATTTACAATTCCATCACATAACCGGCGTACCATGACATTACCCTTTTACTGAACCGGCAGTCATACCTTCAATTATCCTTTTTGAAGCTAATAAATATATGATAATGACCGGAAGTACCGCTATCACCATTGCTGCCATCAATTGGGGATAATTTACCGAATATGCTCCATTAAAATTCGACAATCCGATGGGAATGGTCTTGAGGCTCTGCTTTCTAAGCAGGATCAGAGCAAAGGGGAACTCATTCCATGAATTCAAAAAAGACAGAATAAGTATTGTTGACAGTACGGGTCTGCATACCGGTAAAACTATTTTAAAAATAATGGTACTTGTATTGCTGCCGTCAAGATAGGCAGCTTCTTCAATTTCCACCGGCACCGACTTAATGAAGCTTTCAAACAGGAATATGGCCATGGGCAGCCCGAATGCCACATACGGCAATATTAAAGTAAACCGTTTGTCCAGCAGCCACAGGACTTTAAATTGAATAAATAAAGGTATTAGCAGGCTGTGTACCGGTACGAGCATTCCAAACAGGAACAGTACATATATGAGGTTTCTCATTTTAAAGTTATACCTTGACAGGAAATATGCAATAACGAATCCTATTATAATGATAAGCACAACTGAAAATACGCTGTTGAAAAGGCTGTTCCCGAAAAACATATGCATTTTTCCTACTTTTATTGCTTCCATATAATTATCAAAGTGCAGAATACCCGGTAAAGATATTATATCCAGACTGAATTCCTTTTGTGTTTTCAGTGAAGAGTAAAACATCCATATCAGCGGAAACAGGCATGTTATGGAGAATATGACCATAAACAGGTTAATAAATGTCTGTGAGGCGATCTTTAATATTTTAAGCTTCATTGTTTTTCCCTCCCCAAAGTTTTCTGCTCAGGAGAATAAGTGAAAGGCTCAGTACCAGTATACCCACCGAAATAGCACTCCCATAGCCCAGTTTGAACATTATAAAGGAGTTTATATACGCGTATTGTGCCATTACCATCGAGCTTGTTCCGGGGCCTCCGCCCGTCATCACATATATGTGGTCAAAAATTTTCATATTGCCGGCAATACATAGCATAACCGCAACTTTCAAGGTATCCGACATCAGCGGGATGGTAATATACATGGATCTTTTTATTCCGACGGCACCGTCAAGATCGGCACTTTCATATATTTCATTGGGGATACTCTGAATAGCCGCAAGAAATATTACCAGATAAAAACCTATATATTGCCAGATAATGGGCATACTCACCGATATGATCACATATTTGGGATTGTCAAGCCAGGGAATAATAAGTGATTCCAGCCCCAGCGACTTCAACAGGAAATTGAGCAAACCGAAATCCTTGTTATATATTATTGTCCAGAGAAAGCCTACGACAATTGCCGATACCACCACGGGAAGGAAAATTATATTTCTGTGTATTGCCTTAAGTTTTAAGAGTTTAGACATCATAAATACTGTTATTACAAGCGCTATACCAATTTGCCCCACCATTGACAGTAATATAATGATCAGATTGTTTTTAAAGGAACCCCAGAAATCCATATCCTTGATCAAATGCCGGTAGTTGGTCAATCCTATGAATTTCATACTGGCACCGCCGCTGTAATTGTAAAGGCTGTAAATCAATGATATAAACAACGGAATTATTACTATAAAACAATATATCAACAAACCGGGAGCTAAATAAGCCGCAATAACGCGATTTTTAGGTCTGAGAGTTCTACTTGTCATATTAATCTCCCATCTGCGTGCAATTCATATATAGGTTCACGCAAACAAATAGTAATAGAATACCGGGAGAGTAACCTGCTACAGGTTATCTCCCGTATAAATAGAGCCTGTGTTTACGAATTATTTATTTCTCATATTCAGCCTGAATCTTTTTAGCAAGGTCCTCAGGTGAAATACCGTCTATAAGCAATTCCTGCAGACCGGTATTCATAACCTGTATAAGGTCGGCCGAAAGCTGTGCGTCATATATGGGAACCGGCTTGATTTTGGCTGCCAGATCCAGATACTTTATTGAAAGCGGTGCCAGCCTGCTCTTGTCAATATTCTTGGGTTTGCTTGCAGGGAACGCATTTGATTCAACTGAAACAGTAGCATAATCTGCATCGGTAACCGCTTTTAATATTTTATAGGCGGCGGCAAGTTTATCGCCTTTGAGCTCGGAATTTACATTATAAGCCCAGGCAGCACCTGCCGAGTTGGCCATGGCATCACCTTTTCCGCCATCCACTGCCGGAAGCAGGGCTAATTCCGTATTGTCCAGAATATCTTTCGGAGCGTCATTTATGACATTGCTTATAGCCCAGTTTCCTTCCATGAACATAGCGGCTTTGCCGTTGTAATAGGCAGTTTTCTGCTGCATGTTGTCAATACTGTTTAAATCTGTGTTGAAGGCATCCATTTTCGCAAGATCCTGCAATGCTTTAAGTGCACTTATAAATTCGGGATCAGTAAACTTGGCTCCCTTTTTCTCTTTTATGCTCTTAAACCAATCGGTGCCTGTATACCTGTCTCCAAGTGTGCTCAATATGCAGGATTCCGCCACCCAGTTACCCTTATTTCCCAAAGAAATCGGTATAATTCCCTTTGCTTTGAGTTTATTTATAGCATCCGTGAATTCACTCCAGTTTGAGGGGAAGGCCGTAATCCCGGCATCGTTGAACAATTTCTTATTATAATATATCAAGTGGGTGTTCAGCATCTGGAATGGTATTCCATAGCTCTTGCCATCCACCACAAAGTCATCGAATGCACCTTGCAGGAAGGCTTCCTTCCACTCAGGATCACTGTTGATGACATCATCAACCGGATTTATTAATTTATTTTCTATAAACATGCTGGTCATTGACCCCTTGACGATGAATATGTCCGGCAGTTCATTTCCGGCAGCCAGGGTTCTGACCTTGGTCTCGTAGTTGTCATGGCTCAGAGGTTCTTCGTTTATTGTGATATTGGGGTTTTCGCTTTTAAATTTATCCAGGGACTTACGGAAAGCTATGGCATTACCTTCAGTATCTCCCGCAGGGAACATATGTGTGAAAGTCAAGGTCACAGGTGCCTGGCTTCCGGCAGATGAGGCCGTACTTTGCTGAGTTCCCGAAGCTGCCGAGTCAGACGAATTTGCTTCCCCTCCGGCTGGAGCGCCGCATGCGGCCAGTGAAAATACCATCAGAGCTGCCATGAGTAAACTTAAACATTTTAAAGCTTTTTTCATAAATATTCCTCCCAGAATTTTTTTGATAAAAGGTTGAATACACAAACAGTAAATTCAGATGTTTGGTGAACTTTGGGGCCCCGGATCATATTTGAATTATATGGTCTCCCACATAAAAATAATAGTAGTTATATCTATACAAATATCGTAATTTGTGTTGTGTTGAATTTTAGACCGGAAAACAAGAAAATTTGCTGCGCTTAATTGTTTTAGTGTTCAGTTCTGTGAAGCGAGCAAATTTTCATATTTTAAAAATAGCCGAAATATTATCATTCCGGCATATTCATATGGTTTTGGGCTGATTGCAGTATATTTTCCCGGTATTCCTTGGGAGTGCAGCCCACATATTTTTTAAAATTATGGGTAAAGATCTTATAATCATTATATCCAACTTTCTCAGCCACCTCATATACTTTCAGCCTCGGATCCTTTAAAAGCACTTTGGCCTTATCAAGTCTCATGGTGTTCAGCCATTCGGTAAAACTCCTGCCGGTCTCCTTCTTGAATATCCGGCTGAAATAGTTGGGAGTCACGTAGGTGATGGCTGCAATATGCTCAACCCCTATATCCTCATAATAATGTTCATTGGTGTATTGCATTGCCACCCTGACAATACCCTTGAATTTGTCGTTTTTATTTTTCTGGATTTCTTCAATAAAGGATTGAAAAATACTTTTGTTCCAGATCTTTATATCTTCAAGCGTATCGTATTTTTCTATTTCCATGTAGTATTCAAACTTCTTGCTGCTTTTATTCCCGTATTCGACACCAAGCTCCTCCAGCTGACTTTCGGCAACAGTTATCAACCGCAGGCAAATATTTTTTATATCCCTGTAATCCGCTTTTGCACCTGACAGGATTGAATACATTCTGTCCAGGGACATATCCAGCTTTTCGGAATCCACAGTCTTGATATATCCAATGATCTCCTTTTCCAGAGAAGACGGGTAAATTACAGGAGAGGTCCCTACGGGCTTATCTACGTCATTTGCACTGATTATTTTATTTTTTCCTTTAAATGCCTTGTTTCCGATAGTGTCAAGTGCTTCCTCAAAGGCTTTGGGGATATCGCACACACTCTTGTAAATATTGCTGAGTCCCAATGTAACGGTAATACCGTGATTCTTATTTATCACATACTGGATTTCCCTGTACAAATTATTCAGGTCATATCTGTTTGAATCCTTAACATTTATAATTGAAAACAGATAATCATTGTCTCCGAAATAAAACAAACTGTTTGTTGACGGGCTTAATATCCTGTCAGCAATGCTTTTGACATTATTTCTAATCTGTTTTTTTTCAACCGGAGACATACTTTCGGTAATCAGAAGGTAATCGTCAATTTCCATTATAACTGCCTGGTAGTCCTTCCCTGACATATCCAGGTTCAATTCTCTTGACTTGTCGGAAAAATTTGCCCAGTCCCCGTATTCGCCCTTTACAACAGAGGTTATGAATTTTTCCTGCATATAATACAGGTTCTCGGTAAAGATATTTTTTATTTTGGTTTCCCTGTCCATTTCACTGGACTCTTTAATTATTTCGTCACATTGTTTCATCATTATCTTTATCAGCTCTTCGGCACCGATGGGCTTGAGCAGGTATTCCCCCACTCCCAGCCGCAGAGCCTCCCTGGCATATTGAAATTCATCATAACCGCTGATGATGACCACTCTTACCCTGGGCATGGTCTCCCTGAGCAGCTTTATTAACTCCAGGCCATCCATTATAGGCATTTTTACATCCGTAACGATAATATCAGGTTTCAGGTCCAGGGCCTTCTCATACGCCTCCCTGCCGTTGGCAGCCTCTCCCGCGACAGTCATGCCCAGGGCCTCCCAGTCAATGGATGTTATAATACCCTGCCTGATAACATATTCATCATCTACTATCATAATTTTAATCATTATCGACACTCCCCCTGCCAAAAGGTTGAATTACAATAACAGTCGTCCCGCTTTTACGGTTGAAGAATTCAAGCCCGTAATTATCACCGAAATAGAGTTTGATCCTGTCATTAACATTCTTAATTGCCAGACCTTTATTATTTGATGAACTCTCATTCAAAAGCTTCCTGATTTCATCAAGATCAACACCGTAACCATTATCACTCACAATAAATATGAGATTTTCATATTCATGCTTGATAACTATGTCTATCTGCCCGGTTTCTCCCTTTTGCTCTATCCCGTGAACGATTGAGTTTTCTATAAGAGGCTGCAGGACAAGCTTCAATGTAACGCAGTCCAGGACTTCCGGATCAATATCCAGTGTAAAATTAATCATATTTCTATATCTTGCCTGTTGAATAACAATATAATTTTTAACATGTTCAATTTCGCTTCTGACGGTGGTTATTTCATTGCCGCTGTTCAAGCTCAGTCTGAACAGCTTTGAAAGAGCTTCTACCAGGGTACAGGTTTCAAAGGCCTTTTCCATTCTTCCCATCCAGTAGATATTATCCAGTGTATTATACAGAAAATGGGGATTTATCTGAGCCTGCAGAGCTCTCAATTCAGCCTCCCTCTGTTTTAATTGGACGGAATAGACTTTTTGGATAAGTTCCTTCAGCTTGGCTGCCATCTTATTAAAGCTCCTGCTTAACAGAGTAACCTCATCATTGCCTTTGGGCTCTATGAAAACCTCAAAGTCCTCGTGTTCAAGTTTCACCATCATTTTGTTAAGTAATTTGATTCTTCGCAGTATCTTTTTTGAAAATAATATGGCTAGCACAAGGCATATGGAGAAACTTATAAGCATAGCTGCAAGAATTGCACCCTGAGTGGCCATATTTTCCTTCAGAAGTTCTTTTGTGGGCACTATATTCAATACCTTCCACCCAAGGCTGTCAATGGTGTAATAAGTTACCAGGCAGTCTTTTCCCGTAGACAGATATTCAAAATAGCCTTCGGAAGCGTCAAAGGACCTGCCCCCATAATCCTTATAATTGAATTTTTGGCCGATCTTATTGGCATTTGTGGCAGAAACTATGATTCCGGCCTCGTTGATGATAAAGAAATCATCATTTTTTCCGATTATTTTATCTTTATATATGTTATAAAAGGCATTTTCCTGCATATCAATTTTTAATATGGCCAGTTTATTTGAAACATTTGATATATCGTTAACTATTCTTATCATGGAAAAAACATTTGTATATTTGTCATTATAGTTGATTACCTTGTTCAAATACCACATTGTCCCGCCTCTGAGCCCTGCTGCCTTCTCTATGGTTTGCGCATCTATTATGTTTCTGACTCCTGTGGTATTGAGTTCAAAGTTGTTAAAACCCTTGATATAAATTGAATCCACAAAGGTTTTAGAAGCCATTAGCTGCATCATATCGGTTTCAATTTTTATCTTCTTTTTTGAAATTACCTCTTTGGGTTCGGTCCCCCGCAATTTCAAAAAATCCCGGACATCCTCATTCTGTATGAGATACAAAGAGGTATCTCCGATGTTTTTTACTATGAATTCGATGTTGTTGCCGATCTGTTTTACAGTATTCATATTGGAAAGAGCGACCTTTTCCTGAAGTATCTGAGAGGATTTTATAAAGGAAATTATTCCTAAAACGATTACAGGTATTATTATTATGGCACAAGAAAAAAGTAAGACCTTATACTGTAAACTGAAAAAACGTTTTGACCTCACGCACAAGCCCCCTGTATTCTTTTTTTCATTCATTCTTATATGATATAAAATAACATAATTCGACATGTTAATCAAACCTGGTTTTATAAAACAAGAAATTTGCTTCGCAAATCCCCTTTTCAATCCCCACGTATAGGAATTTACAGATTTTAGTGTGCAGTTTGTAACCTACATATACCAAGGATTTACGTATCATCTAAAACATATAATTTCCTATACGTTGAAAAAACTGCCAACAAACCATATGGGTCTGTTGGCAGTCCTGGAATATTACAAATGTAAATTTACACCTGGAACCTGCTTATGCTTTCCTGGAGCTGCACAGCCAGCTGTGACAAGCCCTCTGCCGCATCGGTAATCTGATGTACGGTGGAGGACTGTTCCTCCGCCGATGCTGCAACCTCCTGGGTACTGGCGGCAGTCTGCTGGGCAACACTGGCTATTCCCGTCATGTCATCACCGGCCAGGACCGCCTTTTTGCTCAAGGCCTCAGATGCCTCAGCCACAAGCAGGATCTTACCGCTGATAGTATCCACTTCTCTGGCTATGTCATTAAAGGCCGAGACTGTGTTTTCCAGAGCAGCTGTCTGTTCTTCAACGGCAGCCTTGGATTTATCCATTTTGGCTACAGCCGTACCCACACTCGCTTGTACCTGTTTTATAATGGAATCGATCTGTTTCACCGAAGAACTTGACTGTTCGGCAAGTTTGCGGATTTCATCGGCAACCACTGAAAAACTCTTTCCCGCTTCTCCCGCTCTTGCAGCTTCTATGGCTGCATTTAACGCCAATAAATTTGTTTGATCCGCAATTCCCCGAATAACCTCCAATATCTTTCCTATTTCGGCAGACTTGCCGGATAATTCGGTTATGGCCTCAGACACTTCCGCTGATGTTTGATTATTTTCAAGCACTTTTTCTTCCTGGTATTTCACCAGAGCCTCACCGTTATTGACAACTGTTTTAGTGTACTCCATCATTTTATTGGACTCTGCCATCTCTTCAGCTATCCGGGATAATCCCTCAACTGTCTCAAGAATCTCGGCATTGCCCTTTTCGGATAAAATGGCCTGTTCAGATGCACCTGTTGCAAGTTCCGATACCGCTGTTGCTATTTGTTCCGATACCTTGGAAACCTCTTCGGAGGAGGCTGCAAGTTCCTCGCTTGAAGCCACCAGCTCCTGTGATGCATCATTGACATTTACAATCAGGCCTCTGAGGTTGGCTACCATCAGTGAGAATGCTTTGCCCAATTCACTGATTTCATCCCCGGAGCCGGTTTCAGGTATGGTTTGTGTCAGGTCCCCTTCCGAAATCTTACCGGCTATTTCAGTAAGTCCTTTTACAGGTCTCGCTATTATCCGGGTCAGATTGATGCCTATCACTATTGCACCGAATATGGCAGCAGCAATCATGATAATAAGGAGTAATATCCTTGACGTCATATCCTTGTCGGTCTGCTTTAATATTTCTGCGTCCATTTTATTGACATAAGCACTCCAGACACTTGTTATTTCCTTGATTTCATTTACCTGTCCCCTTATATTGTCTCCATATGCAACAGCTTCCTCAATCTTTCCTTCCCTGACATAATTAAATATGACTTCTACACCTTTACTGTACTCTTCGTCGGCCTTTTTCAACGACTTGAGATATTCCCGGGACTCCGGAGTCTCTGCATCTGCCTCAATCTTCTTAAATACATCCTCCAGCTGTTTTGACAGCGCTCTGAAAAGTGTAGGATACTGTTCATCCTTGTATATGATATACCCTCTTGCCGCGGCTACCTGTTCCAGGTTAATGGATCTCACTTCCTTCACAAGGGTCTCAACTGGGAGATTTACATTAACTATTTCTTCGTATGATCTGTTCAGCGAATTCATTCCCGAAAAGCCAATGACACTTACCAAAATTATTAATACCGTAACTATAGAAAAACTAAATAAAATTTTTACACCAATTCTTAGTTTCATTGTTTATCCTCCGATTTTTTTAATATGTAAATAGCAGGAATATTTCTATATATAACCAGATATAACGCTTTCCGCTCTATATAGTCAGACATGTCATATTATAAATGCCACCTTTTCAATTGGTTAAAACAAATATTTTAATTAATATTATTTGCCAAAATATCCCTCGTGACTTTTTGCTCAGGACAAACCTGACAAAATGCTCCCTGTTTACTTAACATCGAAGAATCCGAGTGTACAATTAAATGCAGATATATGCAAAAAAGACCCGCATAAGCGAGTCTTATAAATCGTAACTATTGGAGCCTTCAAATATTTTGCCGGGCTCACTTCTTTGGCACACCGTTAAAACCCTCCCCCAGCACTTCTCTGACATCCGCCAGAATCATAAAGGCATTGGAGTCCAGATCATGGACTATTTCCTTTAAAGGCAGGATCTCATTTCTGGATAAAACACAAAGAAGGACATTCTTGTCCTTGCCCGAGTATACTCCTCTGCCCTTGAGTTCGGTTACCCCCCTGTCCATTTCACTGATGATCCTCTTTGCGATCTCCTCCTGCTGCTCCGAAATGATTAAAACAGCACGGGCGTAATCAACACCTTCAACCATTGCATCTATGATCTTTGTTGTAATATACAGGCTTACAAGAGAGTACAGACCTATAAGCACACTATTGAAGGCAATAATGGCAAATATAATAATCAATGCGTCTATGGTCAGCAGTATCTGACCTATGGTTAAATTCTTTACAGGCTTATTCAGCAGCTTTGCCGCCAATTCGGTTCCGCCGGTTGTAGCCTCCATTTTCAGGACAATACCCAGCCCGATACCGCTCAGGAAACCTCCGATAATACTGTACAATAAAATATCGGGAGTCGAAGCCCGGCCTGCTTCACCAACCAATAATTTTTTTGCCAGATCCCCCATATAGGTCTCAGTCAAATCAATGATTACCGATAGTATGATGGTTCCATACAGGGTTCTTACAAAGAAATGCTTTCCTATGAATTTATAACCCATTATAAACAGCGGAATGTTTATAACCAGCATTGTAGTTCCCACCGGGAACCTGCCGCCGCTCAGATAATAAATAACTGTGGCCAGACCGCTGAGTCCTCCCGGGGCAATTTTATACGGAACCAGAAATATATTTATGGCAAGTGCAGTTATTGCAGCTCCAAAAGTGATCAGCAAATAAACCTTTAAAAAATTTATTACTTTTTTTAGTAGCATTCATCCTCCGCAATTACCGTATACCGGCGGAGTGGCCTGCTGATATACGGGCATTATTATTTTACAATACAAAAAAACATATATATCTAATATATGTTTTTTTTACTCATCTAAACATTATTATACTGTTATTTTTATCAAACCTGCAAATCAATTATAAAACTTTCTGTAAAAAGGCTCTGGTTCTTTCATTTTTCGGATTGCTGAATATCTCTTCGGGCAGGCCCTCTTCACTGATTTCACCTTTATCCATAAATATCACTCTCGAACCGACTTCTCTGGCAAATCCCATTTCATGAGTAACAACAATCATGGTCATACCGTCTCTTGCCAGTTTTTTCATGACCTCAAGAACTTCTCCCACCAGTTCGGGATCAAGTGCTGAGGTAGGTTCATCAAATAACATTATTTTAGGCTTCATAGCCAATGCTCTGGCGATGGCAACCCTTTGCTGCTGACCGCCTGACAGACGTGCAGGATACTCGTCCTTTTTGTCTTCCAGTCCGACCATTTTCAGCAGTTCCATTCCATATTCAACAGCTTCCGCCCTGGGAACCTTTTTTACAGAAACAGGTGCTTCAATTATATTTTGTATTACGGTCATATGGGGGAACAAATTGAATCTCTGAAAAACCATGCCTAATTCGGCACATATCTCGGATATCTTTTTATGTGTGATTTTAAACTGGTTTTTGCCGTCGATCTTTTCCGCCAGAAGTTCATTTTCTATCATTACCTTCCCGCTGGTTATTACTTCAAGATGGTTCAGACATCTGAGCAATGTACTTTTACCGGATCCGCTGGGGCCTATTATACAAAGGACCTCTCCCTGCTGAACCTCCAGATTTATGTTTTTAAGCACTTCCAGGGTTCCAAACGACTTAAATACATTTTCTACCGTTATCATTTTTCCCATGCCGTCTCTCTCCCTTATTCATATACTGAGTATTTCTTTTCAAGCTTTTCGAATACAATTGTACAAATAGTAGTTATGGCCAGATATATAATTGCTGATGGCAAATATATGGCTGCATTTGCATTGGTACTTTCTATTTCATGTGTAACTCTCATTAAATCCGGCATAGCAACAATAGATACAAGAGAAGTATCCTTAATGAGCATTATAAATTCATTTCCAACGGGTGGAATTAATCTTCTATATGACTGGGGAACGATAATTCTCCTCATGGCTTGTCCATAACTCATACCAAGGGCTTTGGCGGCTTCCATCTGTCCCTTGTCAATTGACTGGATTGCAGCTCTTATTATTTCAGCCAGGTACGCAGCCGAATTCAAGCTGAATGCAATGTAACAGGCAACCCAGGCTGAATATTTAAGCGGCGGATTAAAAAAAAGCGGAAATGCATAATATATAAAAAACAATTGCATCAGCAGAGGAGTGCCTCTAAAAAACCAAATATACAGCCATGATATTTTATTGAGTATCTGGTTTTTTGATAATCTTCCTAATGCAAGGACCAGTCCGAATATAACACCAAAAATTATAGCTACTATGGTAAGTTGAATTGTAACCCATGTACCATGCAGTAATCTTGGGAAAAAATGAAAAGCCTCTAACATAATTATACACAGCTCCCTATTAAAATAACAAATCTATAGGGCCGGAAAGCCCTATAGTTTGTTTTACATATATACACTATTATTTAAACTACTCAATATTTGAAGTCATATCTTCTCCAAACCATTTTTCGGATATCTTCTTTAAAGTACCGTCGTTCATAATTTCTTCCATTGCCTTGTCAAGCTTCTCAGCCAAGGCAGTATTGGATTTTTTAACAGCCGCACCTATCGGTTCGTTTGGCAGAGTTGTGTTTACGATTTTGTAACTGTCGGGATCCTTTGCGACAAAGTACTTGGCTACAACAAGATCGGCAACAAGAGCATCAACTCTTCCTATTTTCAATTCACTCAATGCTTCCGTCATCTTCTCATACTGCTTGTATTCCTTGAATGGAGTCACTTTGTTAAACTCCTTACAGGATTCATCCGAGGTTGTACCCATTTGCACACATACAATTTTATCTTTAAGGTCTTTTTCTGAATTTATTCCTTCCAGGTCTTTCTTAACTATGATAACCTGGTTATTGGCAATATATGGTCTTGTATAAGTCAGTGTTTTTTGTCTTTCCTCGGTTATACTTAAGGAAGATATGATAACATCATACTTTTCAGCCTCTAACGCTGAAAATATAGCCGTCCATGCAGTGGGAACAAACTCTACCTTCATTCCCAGCTTTTCACCTAAAGCCTGAGCGACCTCAATATCAAACCCTGTATTTGCCCCGGAATCATCTTTATATTCCATAGGAGGATATGTGTCGTCAATTCCAACCTTTAAAACATTTTCATTTCTTGAAGCAGATGATCCGCACGCGGTTACGGTCAAAGCAATGATAAGCAATGCCGACAAACAGATTAAAACTCTCTTTATCTTGTTCATTTATCCCTACACCCCTTTTCAATTATGTATATTTATTCAATATGCAATAATAATACATTAAAACATACAATTTTACAAGGAGTTTTGCAGGATTTGCATGCCAAACTTGCAGATTAATTTTTTCCACAACAGTATCACAGTTTCTGCGTTTATAATTTGTGCTCAAACTGAATTATTCTTTTTAGGAATTAAGCTTTTTGAAGATATTATCCTTTACTTTTGAACTCACTCTTATGTTGTTTACACCCTCATTGATAAGAGCCTGTCTTATATATTCGATTTCGGCCTCTGTGAGCTGAATTATCCGGCCTTTTTGGCTGGACTTCAAATTTTTGAGTATATCGTTAATTGCACTCTTGGCCTTTTCAATATCATTGAAATAATATACATCAAGTTCATCAAAATATACAGCATCATATTTCAGGTATTTTTCCTTTATAATAGAAGCCTCCAGGCGAACCAGTTTGGAGATGTCTATAATCTTGTATACACCCAGATAGTCAATGTAATAGCTGTTATTTTCCCTCCCGGACTTTCTGACGATAAAATTTGATTCATTAACATACTCAATACCCATAAAGGCAATCCTCCTATAAATTAACTATATCATAATTATATCAGGATTAATTCTCCTCAACAATATTATAGTTCTCCTGACTGCCAGTGTACATTACTGCTGGGTAGACCTCCCAGTGCCGGGTAACAATCGTTGACAAATAAACCCTTATATTCTAAACTGTAGAGGTAGTTGGGTCAAGGCTCCCATTAGAACTTAGATATTTGGGACTGCCTTTGGACCCGTATGCCATATTTGGAGGCCCATATGAGAAAAATAGTACAGATTGCAGGTATCAATATTGACGACATATCAATGGAACAGGCTGTTGACAGGGTATATGAATTTATTGGCTCAGATCAAAATCATTCCATTTTCACTCCCAATGCTGAGATCATGATGGATGGAATTACAAATAAAGATATAAAAGCCATGCTGAACGGAGCCGATATGCTTGTTGCAGACGGCGCAGGCGTAGTGCTGGCCTCAAAGATCATCGGCAAGGCAGTCACCGAAAAGGTCTCAGGTGTTGACCTTGTTAAAAATCTTCTGACGGCATCCTCGAAAAGACCTATAAAGTTTTATTTATTCGGCGGCAAGCCCGGAATACCGGAAAAGGCCAACGCAAATATTATCTGCGACTATCCCGGCGCAGAGGTTGTCGGTACCCGGAACGGTTATTTTTCCAAAGAAGATGAGACTTCAATAATAGATGATATAAACAATTCCGGTGCTGAGGTTTTGCTGGTCTGTCTGGGTGCCCCCAAACAGGAAGAATGGATAACCGAAAACAAGGACCGTTTAAAGGTTAAGGCATGTATCGGAGTCGGAGGTACAATGGATATCCTTGCAGGCAATGTCAAGCTTGCACCTGACTTTTTCAGAAACCACGGACTTGAGTGGCTATACAGATTATACAAGGAGCCAAAGCGCTTTAAAAGAATGCTCAGGCTCCCGAAGTTCATAATGTACGTGTTTGGAATAAGACTTGGGTTGATAAAACCCTAGTACAATATTCTGCATATTGTACTTGTGATCTGCAAAACCTAAAAATCATATATTGCCGAAGGTTAAATTACTGCAATTATTTTAATGCCTGGCCGGTCAGTTTTTCCATAAGCTTCACAGAAGCATAATAAACCTCTGAAAGTTTAAGTACACTTTTATTTTTAAGCCTGCCTTGCAGGCTTTCATCTATCAGCCCAAGTTTGCAGGCTTCTGCATAATAATTTCCTTTAACTCCGTCCTTATGAAAAATACTCAGCACTATTTCCCCAAAACTGTCTTTTGTCAGCTGCTCCTCGTTTAGATATTTTCTGACCGAAATATCAAACTTGTAATTATATGCTTCCTCCGACACTCTTGGAACACCATTGAGCAATATAAAGGCCATATCCTTATTTTTGGCTTCCCTGTCATATTTGAAGTCGTTGGTAACTCCTCCGCTTAACAGCCCGAGGTTGATCAGCTTTTCGGCATATGGATAGCTCCAGTCTCCGGTGATACTGGTCACATCTTCTTTTATATCTGACATGTAAATACCCGATTTTCTCAGTATCTTCTCGATCTCCTGCTGTGTGTCGAGATTTCTGTCCTCTATAAGCATTGGTATATCCATGTCCTTTGAAATACTGTAAGCGGCAATTATTCCGGCTGCATAACCCGTCCCCGCCCTGCTTGCATTTGAGTTGATAGCCGTCTGCACCAGAGGGGAAGCAGAAATCTTGTCTCCTGTCATCAATACATTATCCACACCCTCGGGTATGAGAGAACCCAGCGGAATATAGAATGTCTTCGGATTGCATAGAAGATATCTGTTTCCGTCTTTCATTACAAGGGTTACAGGCCTGGAGGCCGTACTGATTCTGTCTGTATATCTTTTTCCCGTAAGCACATCGCTCAGGGTCATATGATACCGCCCCTTGAAATGATTCGGAGCTGACATGACAAATTCAGGTGCTACTGAAATATTTCCTTCGCTGAACTCTTTAAGATTTGCCTTTAAAAAGCTGTAAAAATCTTCACATTCCTTTTTGGCCCTGTCATATGCGGTCTTAACTGCCCGTTCGTCGTTCAGATCAACATTGGTGACAGTTACCGCTTCGATTATTACGCTGCCATTCCCCTGATCCGAAACATTCAGGCCTGAAATGCCAATATCCCGGTCTCCTGTTTTGTAGCTTTTCAGGAGAAGATTTATTGTGGTGCCCTGTTCTTTAAGCAGCTTTTGAATTTGGGTATTGTCAACGCCCGAAACCGTAAAATTAAGTTTGACCGGCAGATATAAATCCTCAATTCCTATATCTCCGTACCCTTTGGTAAAAGCAATGCCGGCCCCTTTCAGAACCTCTCCCGACCAACTTGCATCAATGTATCTCTCGGCCTGTATATTTCTGGTCTCTTCAGGCGTTTTCACTGTAAGCCCGCTAATCTTACCGTTTTGCTTCATAACTCCGGCAACTCTGGAATCAAATAATATGGTAAGATTTTTTTGCTCGGAAGTCATTTTGATTATTTCACTTATGTAATTGTCCAGGTTTGAGCCCTCTCCGGCCTTGTACCGCAGTCCCTTGAAGAAATCGGAACTTACGCTGTTCCCCGTGGGTGTAAAATCCTCGGACCAGTCTGTATTAAGTGTGTTCTTAATGCTCTGGCCCAGATCCGGCAAGGGATAGATCAGAAGAGTCTTGGCGCCGACTCCGGCCGATCCCAGAGCGCTTGCCACCGCATCAATCCCTTCCCCTGCAACGGCCACATCAAAGCTGTCTCTGCCGGTTTGGGAGCCAAGATTTTCAAATGTATAGTTTTCACCCACCTCAAAATAATAGTCCCTTTTCAGCATTGGTTTAACCACGAAAAAGAACAGGATGGTCACTATAACTAAAATCAAACTCAACCTTATCAGAATATCTATTCTTTTTTGTTGTACAGTTTTCTCTTGATTCGGCTTATTCATAGGAACATTTTCCTTTTAAATTTATTTGTAATTTCAATAATGCAATTTTATATCACTTTATTTCACCTGTTACCATTCATTTATCAATACGGTTATTAACACTATAATTTTCTTAACATTAAAAAAGGAGCTCAATAATGTATCGACATTAAGCTCCTTTTTATTAATAATTGCATAAGCATGGAAATATTTTATTTTATTGTATAAATGCCCTTTACCATAACATATGAATCCTTTGAGGCTTTTATACCTCTCCCGTCACCATTGGGAACAAGCAGCAGCTGGTTGTCGGGAATAACCTCCCCGTTTTTCAGGTCCTTGCCTGAAATAAGGTTTGATAACCCTCCGGATGCTGTCTTTTCTATGTACGCAGTGGTACCGCCTTTAGTTCTGACAATAATTTCAGCGCTGCTGTCTCCCAGCATTATTTTACCTGCCGGAAGCTTGACAACCTTGAATACCATACTCTCCTTCAGTGCGGCAAGTTCTTTTTCGGTGTCGCTGAGCTTCTTTTCCAGATTTGTATTGGAAGCCGATGCCGACATTTGCTTCTTCAAATCGTCACCGGTACTTTGAATCAAACTCCTCAAGGTGGCTTCCAATTTGTCTATGTAAGTAGAGTCGTATATCACCCGTCCGCTTCCCGATTCGGCTCTGGCAGCCGGTGCCAGCTGAAGCAGGGCAAAGCAGCATATAAAAGCAACCAATATAAAAATGTGTCTCTTTTTTATCAAACTCTTCAGTTCTTTCATTCCAACCTCCGTCAGAGTGCAAAGCACGTATTTTCATATCCGGGGAGTAAACCCTGAATACAACGTATACTGTTTTTCGTATTTACTGCCGTAATCTATATTATAGCTCCGACAGTCCAAAACTGACTTCCAGAGCATTGTTTACTTTATCCATAAGTTCTTCGTCAAGGTGACCGATCTTTTCTCTCAAGCGTTTCTTATCAATGGTTCTGATCTGTTCAAGCAATATAACAGAATCTTTTGCAAGACCATATTCCAAAGCTCCTATTTCTATATGAGTAGGCAGCTTTGCTTTATTTATCTGAGAAGTAATTGCAGCTGCAATTACAGTTGGACTATATTTATTACCGATATCATTCTGAACAATCAGTACAGGTCTGACACCGCCCTGTTCCGAGCCGATAACCGGGCTCAGATCTGCATAATATATGTCTCCTCTTTTTATTACCACGTTTCCTCCATCTCCCCAAGCTTCTCCTCATATATGCTCTGCTGATCATTGTCAGCTCCGAGGCAACCCTCAGCAAGCCTCAGATTTATTTCTGCCATCTCTTCGTAACCCCTTTTCATTTTATCCCTCAATTCAACCTTATGTTTTTCTCTTATATAAAGACTCATTGCTTCCCTGACAATCATACTTCTGTTTGTTTTCTCATTTGAAACCATGATATCCAGTTCTTCCAGTAAGTTGTCCGGAACGCTAATCAATATCTTTTTATATTGAGCCAACTTATTTACCCCCACTTCTTAGAAACAATGGCAGAAATTTCTTTTTACAAATCCATCGTTTCTTAATAAGCTTTTCTCTATATCTTATAATATTCCAAATATTCAAATAAATCAGCATAGCCATATGATAATACCATGAACACGTATAGGAATATTATAACCCTCCACCAAATACCGGGTCAAATTAAGTTTATGTTACTATGTTCTTAAAACCCGCTCATATCAAGTAATTCAGAATTTTCGAAATCTTTCCATCTTTGATGAAGGCCCTCGGTATTCTCTTTCCGATAATACAAACAAGTTCATAATTTATCAGACCTATTGAGTTGGCCACATCCTCTGCGGTAATTACATTGTCTCCCTGGGCACCGATAAGTACAACCTCATCTCCCACCTCGACCCTTCGGGTTAAATCCGTCACATCCACCATGCACTGGTCCATGCAGATCCTGCCCACAACCGGGGCATATTGACCGTGTATGAGCACCTTGCCCTTGTTGCTCAGCAACCGTGTATAGCCGTCGGCGTAACCAATGGGAATGGTGGCAATACGAGATGTCCTGCCGGTTGTAAATATTCTTCCATAACTTATGGATGTATCCTTTTCGACCTCTTTCTCAAGAATTACATTAGCTTTTAAAGTCATTGCAGGCTTTAGGAGAATTTTTTTCCTGTCTACCTCTTCAGACGGGTACAATCCATATTGTATGATACCCGGGCGAACCATATCTAGATGCATTTCAGGATATTCAATAATTCCTGCGCTGTTAGCGCAATGCTTGACTGGGATATGTATTCCGATTCTCTGAAGCTCATAGCATATACTCATAAAACGTTCAAACTGTGTTAAAGTAAATTCTCTGTTTTTTTCGTCGGCTGTTGCAAAGTGAGTAAATAATCCCTCAATTATTATGTTTGGCAGACGGCTGATCTCTACAACATTTTTGACCGCGCTGTATCCGGGTAAAAACCCGATCCTCGTCATCCCCGTATCAATTTTTATATGGATCTTAACCTTGCGTCCCTGCTTAACCGCTTCTTCAGAAAGTGCCTGTGCCAATTCATGGCTGAAAACCGATTGAGTCACATCATTTTCAATGATCTCATTTACCCTGATGGGATCGGTATAGCCCAGAACAAGTATGGGCACGTTTATTCCCTGCTTCCGCAGCTGGATGGCCTCATCCAGCATTGATACCGCAAGTCTTGTCACTCCGTTCTCCAGGAGGGTCCTTGCCACCTCCATTACTCCGTGTCCGTATCCGTCAGCCTTGACCACCCCCATGATCTCGGCATTTTTGTTTGTAATTTTTCTGATCTCACGAATATTATGAGCAATGTTGTCAAGATTTATCTCGGCCCATGCCCTGTTCAGTTTATATTCCATTTTCATCCTCCGTGTACATTAGCTTTCCGGATCAAAGTCGGATACGGAATTTATCAATGTAATATCCATCGCTTTCTATGTATGCTCGAAGTTAAAGCAGTTCTGTTTATAACTTCCTTCTCTAGTATAACCAAATTCTGTTTACTGAAAACATATCATGACAATAAAATATTATCACTATATTTATAGCTGTTCAAACAGCTATACTATAATAATATGTTCATTTTTATTTAATGTCACTCATTAGCTCCAACTATACGGGAATAATCTGCGGAAATTTGCTGTTTGCTTTTAAATAATTTTTTTCATGGCTGCCGGGATACATTCCACTATGTCCATAGCTGTCATACCGTGCTGTCCCTTTTGCCGGGCCGCTATATCTCCTGCCAGCCCATGGATGAACACTCCGGCCACGGCGGCCTCAAAGGCTCCTGCCCCCTGTCCTATCAGTGATGCAATAATGCCGGTAAGCGAGTCTCCGCTGCCTGCCGTGGCCATGCCGGCATTGCCTGTGGGGTTGATGTACACCGTTCCCTTGCTGTCGGCTATCAGCGTCTTTGCCCCCTTCAGCACAACAGTTATTCCCCACAATTGGGAATATTTGCGGGCCACTTCAAGTCTGTTCTCCTGTATGTAGGCCGTATCAAGCCCTGTCAGCCTGGCCAGCTCTCCAGGATGGGGAGTGATGACCACCTCTTTTTTAAACTTTGCCAAAATACCTGTATCCCGTGACAGGGCATTTAAGGCATCGGCATCCAGAACCACGGGTACCTCCAGGCTGTCGGCCACAGCTGCTATAATGTGGTATATGCTCTCATTTGCCGAAAGACCCGGTCCGATGGCGGCAACATCACATTTTTTTATCAGGTTCAGTATGCCCTCGGTACTTTTCTGGCCAAGTATCCCGTTATATTCTGTCAGACCCACTCCTACCGCCTCGGGTACAACGCTCTGGTATATGGACAGCATGCTCTTGGGCGCTCCGATGTATACCAGACCGGAGCCTGTTCTCAGACTGGCCCTGGAGGCGAGACAACCCGAACCGGCCATACCGTGTGAACCTGTGACAACTGCAACCTTACCGCAGCTTCCCTTGTTGAATTCCGCACTTCTCACAGGAATTATATCCTTTACGGTTTGGAGGTCGGTCAGGTGGGTGTTTACAACAATATTCGCAATTGCCTCCTCCGGCATGCCGATGCTTTCCACGGCAAGTTTTCCGGTGTACGAAGCTCCCGGATAAACCAGCTGTCCAATCTTGGGCAGCTCAAAAGTAACGGTTTCATCAGCTTTTATACAGCTGTCCGAGACTTTTCCCGAAGCTGACTCTATGCCCGAAGCAATATCTATGGAAATGGTATATTTTGAATTTTCATTAATGGCATTTATTACGTCGGCAAGGTAGCCCTTGGCCCGTCCTCTGAACCCTGTCCCGAATATTCCGTCTATGACAGCCCGGGACCTGCGTATTTCATCTATAAATCCGGCAATTTCCCCGGTTCCGTCAAAAAGCCTTATTTGGGCACCAAGCCTTTCGATAATATCAAAATTCAGCCTGGCATCCCCCATAAGAAAGGCTTTATCAAACAAACAGTATACTTTGGCATTATAGCCTTTGACAAGCAGGTGCCTGGCAACCGCGAACGCATCTCCGGCGTTATTGCCCTTTCCTGCCACCAGAAGGACATCTCTGGGTAAATTGGAATTTTGCCCGAAATAGGCCTCTATATGTTTGACAACCTGTAATGCGGCATTTTCCATAAGAACCATCCCGGGTATACCCAGCTTCTCAATGGAATATTTGTCGATTTCGCCCATCTGGGCGCCTGTAACAGCTTTCACAATAACTCTCCTTTCATAATCAGCAGCGTCTTGTAGTCAGGAGACAAATTTAGTCTTACTCTTTGCTGCTGAAATATACTTCGTCCAGCTTTTGGAGCTGATCTCCCCCCAGCAGGTCGTGAAAATATGAATATGTGTCGGTATCATCCTGGGCCCTTAATTCCCTTTCGTCCACCAGCTTAATAAGCTTTTCCTTTGTTTCTGCTATCTCCCGGTCAAGCTCGGCCACCCTCTGCTGATTTTCCCTTATGGAAAAATATACTATTTTGACGGTTTGCTCAAGCAGCTCCAGATTTGCCTGCCTGAGTTCCCTGGGAATGCCGGACAGTCTTTCCTCAATCTCTGCCAGCCGGTTATTTATGCCTACGATCTGCTTTTCAGATCCCTGCATTTCAGTCTGAGCATCCTGATTATTATTTTCAAAAACTTCGGTGGTAAGCTTTATTATTTTGTCCATGCACTCTTTCTTTTTGGCAGCTATCTCTTTGGACTCGGTTATGACTCTTGACTGTTCCTTCAGCAGTTCCTTGATCTTATCTTCGCATTCGGTTATTTTCTCGGTCTTTACAATATTTTTAAACAGACCGTTCCATCTCTCATCCAGAGTCAGCAGAGATATGTCATTTTTAATAAGGACCTTTATATCCAGCCTGGGTTCGTTTTTTTTCCTGTTAAATAACTTCCACATGTGTCCTCCATAATTCGAGTATTGCAAAAATACATCCCGGTGGCCTATTATAACATCCAAAATGTATCCGGGGAAATTTGACCGCCGGTACAGACCACTCGTACACGTAACACTTCAATAAAATTCGTCTTTATAATTCTATATCGGTAATTTTTGAAATAAAAATAATCATAATGTTGGAAACGGGTATTTTTCTTTTCAGCCTGCGGCTTGTAAAGCAGAATACTCAAGGGTATAATTAATTATCAGACTTTTATTGTCTGGGCAAGGTATAAAGGTATAAAAGAACAGGCTAGCCGCAAAAGAAAGGTTGTTTATGAAAAAATTATTGCTCTATGCCCATGCGGGCAGCAGGAATCACGGCTGTGAAGCCATAGTGAGATCTACTTTGAAAATATTGAACCTGAATAATATAGACGTATCCCTGGCTACCTTCAGAGTGCAGGAAGACATTGATTTCCTCTCTCCCGATTTCAAACTGAATTTTATCACCTATAAGCGTTATGAGGGCATCCACCCCGTAAGGCTTGTGGATGCAGGCTTAAGGAAATTAAAACTCAAGCGGGATTTTCTTTTCTCCCATTCCCAAAAGGATATCTCCGAAAATCTGGACAGGGATACACTATGCCTTTCCATCGGAGGAGACAATTACTGCTATGGGATACCAAGATGGATATATTACACCAATACCATGGCTGCCGGGAAGGGCAGCAAGACAGTCTTTTGGGGCTGCTCCGTCGACCCTGAAGCCATCAATGCCGAGATGCTGGACGACCTCAAAAAATACAGCCTTATTATTGCCAGAGAAAGTATCACTCATCAGGCATTTATCGATAAGGGCCTGTCCAACACCATCCTTCTGCCCGATCCCGCCTTTACGCTGGACGTAAAACCGGTGGGGCTGCCTGAAGGCTTTGCAGAGGGGAATACCATCGGAATAAATGTCAGCCCCCTTATTATGAAAAGCGAAACCAGCGGAGGAATTGTTTTCAAAAGCTATACAAGGCTCATACAGCATATTCTGGATACCACAGACAGCTGTATAGCACTTATTCCCCATGTTCTCTGGGAGCATGACAACGATATGCTGCCCCTGTCAAAGCTGTATGAAATGTTCAGGAACACCGGCAGGGTAGTCCTTGTTGGTGACACTTATAATTGTATGGAACTGAAATTTTTGATTTCCAGCTGCAAACTGTTCATAGGCGCCCGCACACATGCCACCATAGCAGCCTATTCGACAGGTGTTCCGACTCTTGTTATAGGGTATTCCGTCAAAGCCAGAGGAATTGCAAAGGATATTTTCGGAAGTGAGGGAAAGTACATTCTTCCCGTACAGAAGCTCCAGCAGGAGGATCAGCTAATAAAGGCCTATGAGGCTCTGAAAGAGAATGCGGACCATATCCGGGAACATCTGTCCGGATTCATGCCGGGATATATTGAAAGGGCGTATTCCGCCGGGACTCCGGTAAGAAAGCTCTTAAATCCCTAAAAACATTAACAAGGAAAACAAAAGGTAAAACTGATGAAGATAAATGAATTAAAATGGGGCGCCGCCCTGTCTTACACCAATATACTGCTGTCCAACGTAATAAATCTTGTTTTCACCCCCTTCCTGCTCACTACGCTGGGCAAATCCGAATACGGCCTGTACACCCTGATCGGGGCCTTCGTAGGCTATATGGCTGTTCTGGATTTCGGTCTCGGGAATACCATTACCCGGTATGTTGCAAAGTACAGGGCACAAAACGACAAGCAGGGTGAACAGGGCTTTCTGTCCCTTGCCTTCCTGATCTACGCAGTTTTGACGGTAGTTGCAGTTGGGATAGGCCTGGGAATGCTTCCCATACTGCCCTCTGTTTTCGGCAGATCACTTACCGCGGCCGAGCTGGATACCGCCAGCAAAATGTTTGAGGTGCTGATTGTCAACATTGGTCTGACATTGTTTCTGAACGCCTTTACCGCCATAATGTCAGGCTATGAAAAGTTTGTATTCCCAAGAACTGTCACCATAGTGAGGGTCATCGCCCGGCCGCTTGCCATAATCATCCTGCTGCTCATGGGCTACAAGGCCTTTGCAATCGTTGTGGTGGACACCATATTAAACGTATTGCTGCTGATGGTAAATATGTGGTTTGTATTCGGAAAAATGAAAATAAAGGTCAGGTTCCAGCATCACAACTGGCCCTTTGTCAAGGAAATCCTTATGTTTTCGGTATTTGTCTTTATAAATATGATTGTGGATCAGGTTTACTGGAGATTGGGTCAGCTTGTGGTGGGCATATTCTACGGAGCGGTGCCTGTGGCCATTTTCGGCCTGGGTATGCAGTTCCCCGGCTATTATATGAATTTCTCCACTGCAATTTCAGGAGTATTCCTGCCAAGGGCCACTCAAATGTGCGTGGACAATGCACCCGCTGAGGAACTGGACAACCTTTTCATAAAAACCGGCCGGATTCAATTTATAGTTATGGGCTTCATACTGTCAGGTTTCATACTGCTGGGCAAGCCCTTTGTGATACTATGGGCCGGTGCAGACTGTATCCAGGTATACTATATTGCACTCATTGCCATGGTTCCTCTCACCATACCGCTTATACAAAATGTGGGTATATCCATCCTTCAGGCCAAGAATCTGCACGCATTCAGATCGATCATGTATCTGATAATTTCCCTTGTGAACCTGGGAATAAGCATACTGCTCACAAAAGAGATCGGTATGATGGGTGCTGTGGTCGGAACCTCCATATCGCTTATAATAGGTAATATAATCATTATTAATATTTACTATAAAAGAAAAGTGGGTTTGAACATACCCAGATTTTTCAAGGAAGTATTCAGCAGGCTTCTGCCTGCCATGCTCTTAAGCGTTGCTGCCGGTATTGCTGTTTTACACATTCCCGTGGGCGGCTGGCTGGGGCTGGCGGTGAAGGGTGCGCTTTTCACTCTTGTCTACGGCGCCGCGGTGTGGACGATAGGTATGAACTCATACGAAAAAAGTTTATTTCTCGGTCCGGTTATGGGAATAATTAAACATGTAAAGGTAAAAAATTAAAAACCGGAATGGAGGCTCTAATGGATTCGGTATTTGATAATAAAAATAATTGCTATGGCTGCTCCTCCTGCGTTCAGGTCTGTCCTTCCGGTGCCATCTCATTCCGGGAGGATAACGAGGGGTTCTCATACCCTGAGATAGACGGAGCAAAATGTACCGACTGCGGCCTGTGCAGAAGGGCCTGTCCCATTTACAGGGACCTTAAAGCGCCTGATCAATCCTACCCAAAGATATATGCCGTTTGGAACAAAGACGAGGAAGCCCGAAGTTCAAGCACTTCGGGAGGAGTTTTCCCTGCACTGTCCAAACAAATACTCAATCAGGGCGGTGTTGTTTTCGGAGCGGTCTTCGATGAAAGTATCAAAGCAGTTCACACCGGTGTGGAATCACAGGAGCATATCTGGAAACTGCAGGGCTCCAAGTATACCCAGAGTCTGATCGGAGACTGCTACAGAGAAGTCAGGACTTTATTGAAGGACGGCAGAAAAGTGCTGTTTTCAGGTACTCCCTGCCAGGTGAGCGGGCTTTACTCATTTTTGGGCAAAAGCCCTGCCGGGCTCTGCACCTGCGACTGTGTCTGTCATGGAGTCCCTTCTCCCGGTGTATTTGAGCGCTATAAAGCCCATCTGGAAAAAATTAATGAAGCTGAAATAGAAAATTTTAATTTCCGTAACAAATCCAAAGGCTGGAAGAATTATAATATAAGTGTTCTCTTTAAAAACGGAAGGCATATGCTGGCCGATTTCAAGACAGACCCCTATATGAGAGGCTTTATAACAAATATGTACCTGCGGCCTTCCTGCCACAGCTGTAAATATGCATCTGTCCAAAGACAGTCGGACATTACCCTGGCCGACTTCTGGGGTGTTGAAAAATACAAGCCGCAGCTGGATGACGACAGGGGAACCTCCCTGGTTTTGGCCAACTCCCCCGTGGGTGCCGAACTGCTTGAGGCATGCCGGGAGGAGCTGATTATCCATGAGGCCGACCTGTCTGCGGCTATAGGGGAGAACCCCAGCCTTACCGGACCATCCGGCCCCAACAAACTTAGAACCAAGTTTTTCAACCAATTGGACACAATGGATTTTGCCGCTCTTCAGAACAGGTTTTTAAAACCCCCTTCACAGGCCCAACTCTTATGGAATAAGTGTCTGCGTATTCCTAAAAAGCTTGTAAGGATTGTCTTAAAAAAAACTTAAATTTTTGTTAAGACCTGCCCTGAAATTGACATCTCAAAATTGAGATGCTAAACTAACCATAAAAATATACGGGAGTAGGTATAATGGACAGTTCACCATTGATTTCGGTTATTATACCGATGTATAATACCAGGGACTTTATTGAACAGACGGTTAAAAGCGTATTGGCGCAAACTTACAGCCGGCTTGAAGTGATTATAGTGGACGACGGCAGCAGGGATGACGGTGCAAAGCTTGTACAGGCCCTGCAAAGGGATGACTCCAGGATCAAATATATTTATCAGGAAAATCAGGGGGTATCGGCCGCAAGAAATAATGCGGTGGCAAATTCCTCCGGTGAGTACCTGGCCTTTCTGGACAGCGACGATCTGTGGAAGCCCGACAAGCTGGAAAAGCAGCTGAACAGGATAAAAGCAACAGGTATGGCTGCCTGCTACTGCGGTTATCAGATGTTCTGCGGTGATGAAATGGGTAAAGTCTTTCCTGAGCGGTATTTTGAAGGCAGCATACTGGCTGAGGTTATTCAGGAAAAGGTATCTGTCTGGACAAGCACCGTTGTTGTTAAAAAGTCTGTTGTAACAGATAATAAAATAGAATTCAGGCCCGGATTGAATTGGAGCGAAGACATGGAGTTCTTCTGCAAGCTCATGTATCTGAGCAGTTTCTGCTGTGTCAGGGAAACTCTTGCCCTCTACAGGCAGAGACCCAATTCCCTGTCCTATTTACCCGACAGAGCACCGGAAATCGGACTGTGGAAGGACATTATCAACTGGATAAGCTCGGTGTCCACACAAAACAAATATGACAGGCAAAGAATCCTGAAAGTTATAGAAAAATATAAATTACCCTCGATAGCAATTTTCTGTACATACCAGAAGCTGATTTCAGGGGAAGCCCCCGATGAGGATTTTCTGTCAAAGGTTCCTCCCCGGCTGGTCTATGACTACAGGCCCAGCTTATCGACTACGGGCTTCAAGCTGTTTGTAAAGAAACTGCTGATATTGTATAAATACCGTTACAAAAACAAGGTTTAATATTCTTTTGAAGGAATTCGAAAGAATTTTAAATAGGAATGACTAAACTTTTGAAATATTAGTTATTCTAAAAAATATAAAACTAAGGAGAGTAGTAAAAATGAAGATTGTTAATGAAAAGGGAAAATTATTCGGACTGATAAACATTGTTGATTTAAGTGTTATTGTTTTGATTCTTCTGATCGGTGCCGTAGTGCTTTTAAAGACCATGGGCTCAGATGTGGGACCCATTACAAGTGAAGAAAGCCAGCAGACCATAACCGTCACCTTCAGGGCAGCAGTCCGCAATGATGAGCAGCTGAAGGCCGTGAAGGAAAAAGACCAGCTTATTTCTCTGCTTAAGCCGGTGGATGCCTATATCACATCAATAGAATTCAAGCCTCTTGAGGTACCCATAAATACTGCCGACGGAAAAGCGGTATATTCGATTGACCCCAAAAGAAAAGAGCTGGTTGCCAAGTTTACAATGAAAACTGCCAGAGGCAACGGAATAATCAGACTTGATTCACAGGAAATTTCAGTGGGCAAGGCTTTTACCTTAAAAACCCGTACCTTTGAATCCCTGGGAACTGTAGAAGCTATTGAGTTCAATTAAGGAGGTCATATTGTGTGGAAATATGTCTCAAACAGCCTGATTTACAGATTCCTCATATTTATTTATGAAGTGGTAGGCAATGCTTACAGAAACAGCTTTCTGAACAGATGTGTCGAAACTGTGGCAGCCTGGAATCAACACGGTTTATTGTACAGAACCAAACAAAATTATATATCTTCAACCCCGAAATATTCCTTTTCAGTTACATACAGGATATTGTCCTTTTTCGGAAAAATTCTGGACAGGTTTGCAGGACATGTAAATCATGTCTATACCAAAGCTTTCAAGAACAGCCTCTTCGCCAAAACCTGCCGGAGCCTGCTGCTGCTCTGGAAAAAAATCTTCGGAAGATGGAGCGGCCTGTCCTGCTTTATTATCCTGGCAGCAGTTTTGGGAGTCTCGGCCTACGTGCTGCCTAAGCTTGTTGTAGCCGGTATTATTGGTATCCTGGGGCTGGTATTCATTCTTAGAAATTTTGAAAGAGCAGCTTATCTTGTGGCTATTTATCCCATATTATATTTTGTGGCAGGTGTATCAAATATAAGTTTTCTCGTTTCACTCTGGGATGAACTACTGATTATTTTCTGTGTGGGCATCTGGTTTTACAGATGGGTGGCCGACCGGAAGGATTTCAATTTTGCCTGGACACCTGTTGACTTTTCACTGATAATATTCTTCGTAGTCTGTATAGCATTATTTGCTATAGGCTCACTTAAAACGCTCGGCTTTGACAGTCTGGGCTTTGACGGACTCAGAGCAGTTATTGAGTACATGTTCTTCTTTTTCATTGTAGTCAAGCTGCTGAGGTCAGAGGATGGCGCCAAAAATCTTATAAAACTGATGATTCTGACAGGTGTGGTTATGTCACTGCACGGTATATACCAATATATTGCAAAAGTAGAAACTCCGGCCTATTGGACCGATAAGGTGGAAGTATCCTCCGGCCCCAGAGTTTTTTCCTTCGTAGGAAGCCCCAACGTATTGGGCTGCCTGCTGGCACTGGTAATACCTCTGGCAATATCCCTGATATTCTCTGAGAAAGATTTGATACAGAAGTTTTTATACACTGCTGCCAGCGGAATAATGGGTATATGCATACTGCTTACAGGCTCCCGTTCCTCCTGGATCGCCCTGGGCTGTGCTCTCATAATCTATTCCATTTTGAGCAGAAAATATTATCTCATTATCGGCTTATTTGTTGTGGCAATACTGGCCTATACCATGGTATCATCAGTACGGTCCAGAATTGATTATATGCTTGATCCGGCTTATATAGTCAGCAGTTTTACTGGCGGAAGGTTTGCCAGATGGCCCAAAGCACTTGAAATGTTCTACAACAACCTGCTCTTTGGGGAGGGCTTCGGCCGGTTCGGCGGTTCGGTTGCCACTATAAACAAGGTCAAGGGCGCCTTTTATGTAGATAACTATTATATAAAGGCAGCCGTGGAAATGGGCATATTCGGACTTGTTACGTTTTTGGCCGTCCTTTACAACGGAGTTGTCTGGTCCTTAAGAGCCTCCTACAAAGTGGAGGACAAGGTCTCCAGGGGCCTGATACAAAGCGGCTTCGGCGCCATGGTAGGAATTCTTGTTACCAACGTGGTTCTTAACAACTTTGATGCCCCGTCAGTTACAACCTATTTCTGGACCATTGCAGCGGTTTGTGTGTTCCTGGGCTATGTGAAAAAAGGTCCCAACAATGTACTGACAAACATATCGAATAAGCAATAATAAATATAAATTACCCGCAAAACCCTGTTCCTGTAAACGGAACAGGGTTTTGATTTTGAAATCAATCTGTGCTATCCTAAAAAGAGTCTCTTGGGTTGGAAGAAAGCTTTATAAACATATTTACCGCAGCATGGCTGTTGTATGTATAAAGAACTCAAGCGGCTTTATTACTTGTTTTATGCTGCATGGCGGCAGAATGGAGACTTTATGGAAAGAGAAAGTATATACAAACATTACGAGCCGGCTGTGACAGCTCCGGATATAAATCATTCCGAAGCTCACTGGTTTGCTTTTTTCACAAATAAAATGCTGGTAAAAAAAGCTGACGGGAGCTATGCCGTCCCCTATGCAAAGGGTTTACACCAGCTCGGCATACAGGCAGTCAGGACCCAGTATCTGGGTTTACTGCAGGGGAAGCCCTGTTATTCGGCAGAGCTTGCATCGGAGGGGTCTGCTCCTGAAGGAATGGAGTTTGTGGAGCTACGGGCACTTTATGATTTTATTGCTGAGGATTTGTTCCTGCTGGCAGGCAAGGCCTATCAGATAGTATGCTGGGATCAGACCCATCAATTCTGCGGCAGATGCGGTTCGGCTACCGAAGATCTCTCGGGCGAAAGGGCCAAAATCTGTCCCAAATGCGGCTTTATCAGCTACCCCAGAATATGTCCCGCTGTGATAACTGCTATTCGGAAGGGAGATCAATTGCTGCTGGCGCATGCCAGGCACTTTAAGGAAGGCATGTATTCCCTGATCGCAGGTTTTGTAGAAGCCGGTGAAACCCTGGAAGAGGCCGTTCGGAGAGAAATCCATGAGGAAGTTGGTATCAGCGTAAAAAATATCCGGTACTGGAGCAGTCAGCCATGGCCCTTCCCAAATTCAATGATGCTGGGTTTTACCGCCGAGTATGACAGCGGGGATATAAAGGTTGACGGTGTTGAGATAACCGATGCCGGGTGGTATAGTGCGGATGACCTCCCCGGGCTGCCGTCCGATGCCAGTATTGCCAGGAAGCTCATAAATTGGTGGATGGAGCAGAACAGGTGAAGGCACCATCTGTTATTGAAGATATGTAAACCCGGAAGAACCGCAACTAAGCTCAGTTACAGTTCTTCCGGGATTGTTTTATTGTATTTCAATTCTGTTATTTTTCTTTTTCTCTTCGCCCTTTGGAAGGACTATTGAGAGAATACCGTTTTCATATTTTGCGGATACGGCCTCATGCTTTACGTTCTCTACGTAGAAGCTTCTGCTGCTGGAGCCATATCTTCTTTCCCTTCTGATATAATTATTTCTCTCCTCTTTGCTTTCCTCCGACCTTTCCACTGAAATTGTAAGCCTGTCATCCCTCAGATCCAGTTTGATATCTTCCTTGTTTACACCTGGAATTTCGGCCTCAACAATGTATTCCCTGTCATTTTCCTTTACATCGGCCTTGATTGCATGACCAGCAAATCCCAATGCTGTATCATTGAAGAAGTCGTTGAAAATGCTGTCTATGTCGAACAGACTTCCCCTTTCCTGAATTTTGTTGTTTCTGAATGGAACTATTCCAAACATATAAACACCTCCATAAATATATTATATAATTTTGTTTTGATTTTGACTTTCTTTGACCTTGTGTCTATATTTTAAATCATCCTCTTTGACTTTTCAAAACTGATTTTGACTTTCTTTGACCTTTGTTTTGAGTATTTATTTAATTATTTAATTTTATCTTCATATATCTTAAATTTTCTTGTATTTCCTTACTTTTTTATTTCTTATCCCCAGCAGTTGAAGCAGCTCTCTCCAATCTATAGCACCCACCAGCGCCATAAGGAAAAGTGCTATTACAATATATGCGCCAACTGCAAAAAGGGTTTGCCAGATAACCGGGAGTTTAAGAAAGTTGAAGAAACTATATATGTAATTGCTCAATAGGAACAGGAGCACTGTGACGAGAGCCGGCCTTACCACCCAGTGCCTCAGATCAAGAGCCATTCCCGTACACTTCATTATTGTGATGAAATTGAGTATGCATACGATCAAGGCGCTGATTATCACTCCCAGTATGTATGCCGGTATGCCATGCTGCGGAATAAGAAAATACACACACAGTATCCTTATTGCCGAGCCCACTATTGAATTTATGAGATAAAGGCCCTGTTTCCCAAGTCCGTTCATAATGCCGGTAAGTATCTGTGAAAGGTATATAAATATGCAGGTAAACGATAACATAAACAGGGTATATCCCACATTTTGTCCGGGATAGATCATGTTGGCTATTTTGTCCGGATAACATGCAAAAAGGGCCATAAAAACGAAACCCAATACCATGGTTATCTGTATGGATTTTGAAATCCTGTAATTGGCCCTGCCATAGTTATTTAACGATATGGCCTCGGAAATTGCAGGTACCAGTGTTGTTGCAAGGGAAGTTGTTACCAGTGCGGGAAACATTATGAGAGGCAAAGCCATGCCTGTAAGCTTGCCGTATGCCTCCATGCTCTGAACCTGATTGAGTCCACCTGCCAGTAATCTCTGGGGGATTAATATCACTTCTGCGGCAGCCATCATTGAAATAATAAACCTGTTGAAGGAGATGGGGGCCGCACAGGCCAAAATCGAGGCTACCAGCTTCCTCTTCCGGATAATGCCCTGTCTGGATTTCGGGGTGATATGGGGGTACTTCTTAAACCTGTAATATACCGCAAGTAAAAAGAGATTCGACATTTCTCCCACAGCCATACCCACAGTTGCCAGGGCACATGCGTATTCAAGTCCCTCTTCAAGAAACCTGGCGGCAAGTGCCATTATTATAGCTATCTTGACCACTTGTTCAACTATCTGTGATATTGCTGTAGGTGTGACCTCCTGAATCCCGTAGAAATAACCCTTGTATGCAGACGCAGCCGCAATGAGCGGTATGCAGGGTATCATCAAAAGAACAGAAGTATAGGTTCTGGCATCTTTTAATATAAAGTTAACTATAAAATCAATATTAAAGTAGAGCAGTACGGATAAAATTGAGCTGCCTGCCAGCACTCCCGCAAGTCCGACTTTTGAAATTCGTTTTATATTGATGAAATTGCCCTGTGCCGCCTGTTCGGCAATCATCTTTGAAACTGCAATCGACACACCTGATGTGAGTGTAAGAATTATTAAAGAATAGACAGGTACTATCAGTTGATATAATCCTATTCCCTCGGCACCGATTAAATTTGACAGGTAAATCCTATATATAAACCCAATTATTCTCGTTACAAAACCCGCAGCCATTAATATTATTGCACCCGTTATAAATGTCTTTTTTGTCATAAGCACCTCCAAAAATATAGTACCTTGATTAATTTTATTGACCAAGTGAAGCTTTTATGACTCTAGGTTCCCAGCAGTTTACCATAAATTACAGGTTGATAGGCCCGATTCAGGCACTTATAATAAGCCCATCGGCTGTTTTATGTAAACCATTTATATTACAGCTGAAACACTGAATATTTAGTACAAGGTCAGCAGGCCTTGGTATTAAGGTCTTATCAGACGGCCGATAAACCGTTTATCAAAAAAAATATCCGGTAAGTAAAAAGCGCTGGAAAAATACGCGCTAAAAAAATAACCCCTAAACATTTTTGTTTGATGTATAAATGAATGTACATTTCAGGGGCTTTCATTTTAGGGAGGTCAATATGAATAAAAAATTAATAGCAAGTGGTATAGCTCTGGTGCTGTGCTTGACGGCAATAGCCCCGGTCTATAAGAGTTTGACCTATAACAGGGAAATTCTCGATCCGGCCAAAATACAGGAGGTCGGAACACAGGCTAATCAGGATTTTACAATATCAGAATCCGAAACAATGAAAGCTGAAGATTTGGCTATAAAATCAATGGAAGCAAACCCGGCTTCGGCTATAAAAACCACAGCTGCCACAGCAGGTGCCGAACAGTCTGCTGAAGTCAAAAAATCAGTCCCTGCGGCAGCACCACAAAAAACTACTGCTGCCAAAAAATCAACTGCCGTTAAAAGCGCCGCCGTAAAGAAATCAACAACAAAAGCGGCAAAAACAACAAAAGCAAAACCCAAAACCACAGTTTCCAGGGGCACAACCACCAAAACTGCCGCTGCAAGTTCAAAGGCAAGTGCGGTTATAGCCACAGCGAAAAGTTATATGGGCGTGCCTTATGTCTGGGGCGGCGAATCCCCCAGCGGCTTTGACTGCTCAGGCTTTACACAGTATGTATTGAAAAAGAACGGTGTCAGTATTCCCAGGGTTACTGCAGACCAGTTCGGAGCAGGTGTGAGCGTATCAAAGAGCAATTTAAGAGTTGGAGACCTGGTCTTTTTTACAACTTATAAACAAGGACCGTCACATGTGGGCTTTTACATGGGAGGCGGCCAATTTATCCACGCAAGCTCATCAAAAGGAGTGACCATATCCAGTCTGAACAGTTCATACTACTCAGACCGATATGTGGGTGCAAGAAGAGTATTTTAATAAAAACGGCAAATAATAAAAAGGTTGCAGAATTTACAGTTCTGCAACCTTTTTAATTATTATTGTGATAAAATAATTATACATTAATGCCAATATTTTATAACTCAAAACTTAACCTGTTCCGGAGGGTAAACACCAATTTATGGATGTTAACAAAATTATAGATAAATTAAGCAGAAAGCTCAGTCAAAGAAGTCTTATATTTATAATTGTTTTTCTTTCCCTGGCCATAATCGGTATCATTGGCGCTTACCTTGCAAAAAAAGAAAATCCGACCCCCTCGGGTTCATTGTCAACATCCCTGGAGACAGTTCAGGAAAAACCTCCTCTGGTAGTTATAGACCCCGGCCACGGCGGTTGGGATCCCGGAGCCATGGCAGGCGATATCAATGAAAAGGACATAGTTCTGGACATTTCTATTGAAATTGAAAGATTGCTGATAGAAAAAAACATTGACTATTACATGATAAGAACAGAGGATATCTATGTCAGTCTTGAAGACAGGGCCCAAATTGCCAATGAAAAGAAAGGCAGGCTGTTTATAAGCATCCATAACAACTCTTTTACCGATTCGGCCCAGAGCGGAATACTGACCGCGTACAATCCCTACTCCCCGAACGGAAAGAATATGGCCAAAATAATGCAGTCAAAAATAAAGGAATTAGGCATGAAAAACAGGGACATTATGCCGCGTCCCAACCTGTATGTCTTACGGCATACCGAAATGCCGGCCCTGCTGCTTGAAATAGGTTTCATGTCAAATAAAAAAGACCTGAAACTTTTAACTGCCGGCGATTTTCAAAAAAAATGCGCGAAGCAGGTTGTTTCAGGCGTTGAAGATATACTTGACAAGTATATCCTTGATTCAAAGGCTACTGATGCAGAAGGAAGTCCTGAAGCAGACTGATTATTTCATCCTTGTCGTTCATCTTAAATATCTTTTGTTTTGTGACCGAAGCATCTCTCATACCTTTTATATACCAGGCGATGTGGGATCTCATTTCAAGAATTCCGGTCCTTTCTCCCTTGTGTTCTATCAGCATATTCATATGTCTTATGATAGTATGGATTTTTTCCCCGGCAGTTGGCTGAGCAGTAAAAACTCCCTCTTCCAGATACTTGTTTATCTGCTTGAAAATCCACGGGTTTCCCTGTGCTCCTCTTCCCACCATTATCGCATCACAGCCTGTTTCTTCCAGCAGCCGTTTAGCCTCTGCAGGGCCGGTAACATCCCCATTCCCGATAACAGGTATGGAAACGGCCCGCTTGACCTGCCTGATAATATCCCAGTCAGCCTTTCCGCTGTAATATTGTTCGCGGGTCCTGCCATGAACCGTAACTGCGCTGGCTCCGCAGGCCTCTGCTATCCTTGCTATTTCAACGGCATTTACGCTGCATTCATCCCATCCCTTTCGGATTTTAACCGTTACTGGTTTGTTTGCCGCTCCCACAACAGCGCTGACTATTTTTCCAACCTGTTCAGGCCTCTTCATCAAAGCACTGCCCTCTCCGTTTTTAGTGATTTTAGGAGCCGGACAGCCCATATTTATGTCAATGATACTTGCATCCGAAGCATTTAATTTTTCTGTGACTTCTGCCATTATATCCGGCTCGGAACCAAATATCTGAACCGCTCCCGGTTTCTCCTTCTCATCAAGCAGCGTCAGTCTTGCACTTTTTTCATCCAGGTAATGCATACCCTTTGCGCTGACCATCTCGGTATAGACCAAACCGCAGCCCTGTTCCTTGCAGAGCACTCTAAAGGGCATATCGGTAACCCCTGCCATAGGTGCCAGAAAAACTCTGTTTTCCAATCCAACATTTCCTATCCTCAAAAGAAATCCTCCTTCAAAATCAACATTCCTATTGTAACAGAATTTTCGGAAACAAGTAAAGAACTCCGCAGTAGAATCCTGTACTAATGACACAAAAATTAGTTTTTGCAACATAGGAGTATTTTAGACATATTATGTAAATATAGTCATAGTATAGAATGGCCTTATAACAGTACATAAATCCACTATGAAAGAAGGTACAACATATGCCGACAATAACGGTTAATATCCCCCAAACTACATTTGTTGCTTCCGGTGAGCCAAACACCAATTATTCATTTTACCCTCTTTTGAATATCGGTGCCGACCCCAATTTTCAAAACTGCACAGGACTGCTGAAAATTCCCCTGCCGCAGCTATCGGTACCGACAGTGGACAGTGCCCGGCTCAACCTGGCGGTCATAACCAAATCGGGCACAAACCCCAGCCCGATAGTGGTAAACAGAGTAACCTCGGACTATGACACAAATACCGTAACCTATACTACCCAACCGCCTTTTGCTCCCACACAGTATCACTACGATGTCGGTACAGCTGATCTATACACTACAATACACATTGACATAACAGGACTTGTAAATGAGTGGCTGGACGGATCCCAGAACTTTGGCATTGCACTTGCAAATTCCGATGGCATTACAGAAGTTCAGCTTGCCACAAACAACATTGGGTATGAGCCCTATTTCCCCACATTGACCATCACCTACACCGAATCACCCTTTACAGCCACAGGATTGAATTTCAGCTACGCACAGCTGGCCAATATTATTGAACAGCTTATTCTATATTATCCTGCCAACACTATGACTGTTTTCACAAGAGGTCTGGTAGCAGCTTCGGTAACCGGTACACCCTATCAGCTTTATAAATCATCTGCCGGAACTTACGGTGCAATATTTGTCCTTACGGATGCCGGACAGCAGGAGGCAATCCCGCTTAATGCGATAACTGCCGTCTATACCGGAGACGGAACGGTTTATAATCCCTCAATAACTTATCTTCCGCCTCCGGAGGAATTTACGCCCGGCTTTGATACAAACCTGATAACCTCATATTACGAATACCTTCCGCCGGATACCGACGTTACAATATATGCGGGCTCAAACATCACCGCTTCTGGAACCATATATAAAAATGAATACGGGCTAATTGTATTATCAGATGCTGAGGGCAATACTCCCATATTCATACCTGTTAATAATATCAATGTTGTACTTCCTGTTTTTCAGACCGGTGACCTGCAGCAAACCCGCAGATCAAGGGTTTTGATAGAGCCGGGCAAACAGTCCGAAGACCCGGTATAAAGCAGCTTCAGTAATATCCCGGATAGCAGCATCGCTGCAGATAAAAGTGCCGCTAATCACTGAATTTCAGGCTGTTAAGCGGCACTTTTATGGACTTCTGTGTACAGGTTAAAAGAGATTTTATCAATCTTCATAGTGTTTTTCCTTTTCACTGATTGATTGTGCTAAGCTTTTCTGTAGCTCTTCCTGCTGTTTTCTTTTTTCCTGTTGTTTGTCGGCCAAATGCAATAGGTAAATAAGGATAATGAAGCCAATTAAAATGAACACACCCTTAAGAGGATCGTTGAAAAATAACTTTAGAAGCATGTAATAATCCTCGGGATACATATCCAACACCTTCCCCTACATTATTTTTGAGTCCTATATTAACTTTGAAATCTCCTTAAACCTTTTATCATAAGTAGGTCAGAAAACCTTTTAATAACCATTATCCTAAAGTGTAGTAAATTATTGCATATTTGTCAACACTTATAGGGTATTTATTTAAGCTTTATATGCTCCATAAGGCGTTGTGTTTTGTTAAAATAACCGTTATTTTGTCTTTAGAGGTGAGACAATGAAAGATACAGTAAAAATAATTGGAGACAGAATTAGAAATTTAAGAACCTCAAAAGGATGGAGCCAGGAAGAATTGGCACATAGAGCAAATTTACATCCGTCGCATATGGGGCGGCTGGAAAGAGGCGAAGAGAACGTAACTCTTGAGAGCCTGGAAAAGGTTACAAGTGCATTAGGTACTACACTTGAGGAACTATTCAGAGTTCTTGGCAATGATTCTGAATATCGTGATACTTCGGTACTTTTCAGTATTATAAGTAAATTGAACAGTCGAAGTGTTGATGACCAAAAAGTAGTTTTAAAACTTATTGATGATTTGATACAGTGGAAGGATAAATGATATAGAGAGTCATCTGTTCTTCCCATTGACGCTGTAAAAAATTTTGTGTATGGAACAAATGTATATTAATATACACAGGTAAATTAGATCATAGAACCATGGCATCTTTTGAATTTGATTCCGCTACCACAAGGACATGGATCGTTTCGCCCTGGCTTCCCACTTATAATATTATTTGAGAGATCAGCCCCTAGTTTAGCATCTATATAATGTCTTGGTTCCGTTGGAAGTGTCTTCGGAGAAATATCTTTTAAAATTCCTAATTTTTCATGAGCCTCCGCAGCGTTAATCTCCATCTCAGTGGTCCATTCCCTTGCATCTAGATATATCATATCTTCTGAGCGTTCTTGTGAGTATTTCGGTTCTACTGCTAACCCAATTATGTGATCATTACTAGGGTATTTATGCTTTACTACCGCACAATAATTTATTAACAGCAATCGCCTACGATTTCTGTACTTATATAAATCTTCGCCGTCTAGACGCACAACTACAAGGAAAACATAGGTTGGTTCATCTGACTTTGTCGAGAAAACAATTCGAGCACTAAAATCTACATTTTCGTCCTTTGATGATATCTCGATATGATCAAGGATAGCATATGCTAGTGTACGTCTCCGATAACGTGGTTCAGCTGCAAGGAATCGTAATAAGGTTTCCTGATACTTAGGACTTGGATCATCTACTTTATATAATGAACCATCTAAAGTATGAAATGCAAATAATTCAATTAAATTATCCCAATACAAACTTGGACGTCTCCATTCTTGAAGTGATCGCCATGTCATGTCTGAAACAAGCTCTTCCCATCCTCCTTCGGCAAGAATAATTTTCGGTGGAATTTCTGGAATATTATAATTGCTCATAACAGAGTTGAAAAAAGAAAGTTCCCCTGCTTCGTTCCAAGACTGCATGTAATATGCAAGGAGCTCTTCCTCACCATCTGCATTTTGTAACCTACCTGATTTCATAAACTTCTCTTTTTCTACTAAATACCTTATCAAGTCAGGTGCTGTGTCTAATGTTTCTAGTACAATTGAAGTTGTAATATCATCAAATACATGTATATACCCATCAAATAAGGCAACCTCTCCAATAGCAAACAGCGGTAGCTTTTCACCGTGATCATGCAGTAGATTATCAAACTGTGGTGAGAATACCATTAAACTGCCACTACCACCATAGTGCATTTTACATCTTTCACCTGCACCTCGTGCAACAGCTATTAGGTGAAATTTAGCATTCTCTATTGAGGGTAAATTGATTGGAAGTGGTTCCATACAATCTTTATCAATAAATAATCGATCAGGATGCTGAGTAATCCACCTCATAGCTCCAAGCAACTGATCAGCAGATCTTTTAATAGCCTTTTTATACCATCGAGCCCAATCAACATCTAGTGATCCAGAGTCAGGAAAAGTACATGACTTATCAGAGAATATCAAAATATGGTCTCCAAAAACAGCTAATGCATCACATACTTCCTTACCTTCATATTTTCCATCCTTTGTTCCTTGGTCACGATATACATTCGGATAAGTCCACAATGAAAAAAAAGAACGTTTACATAAGAGGTTTAGTATTTTTTCGCTTTCAGTAACCCCCTCCGACCTATGTATCTCCATACTTCCTCACCTCAATATCTTTAACAATTTAGAAAGCTATAACAAAATATCTAAAGTCCTCAATTTTTTGTCTTACTATATTTTCAGGTTGTCCCTCCGTTGCTTTTGCAATAAGCATTTGTTCAATATCCTCATCAGTAAGAAGAATAATTACTCTTTTAAATAGTTAGCAATCTGCAAAGCATCCTTCCTTGTTATCTTATGGGTATAGTTTTTGGCATCAACTACTATGTAGTCTGCGGAATATCTTGAGCGTAAATACCTCCAGAACCCTTCCTCAGAGTAGTTAGGAATAATAAAATCTCTTCTATTTACATATATTCACTCCATAGAATGGAAATATTAATCTATTTATTGTCTTACATTAAGCTTGACACATAACTGTAAATTCTAGACAGAAAGAAAAATTCCTGCAAGACATATAAAACAATAACCTGGTAGGGGTAAAGTAGGGCTGTAACAGATATAAAAATAAGGAGTTTCAAGATTTATCACCTTGAACCCCCCCTATTTTTTTTGGCGTCCCGGACAGGAATCGAACCCGTATCAGTGGAACCGGAATCCACCGTCCTATCCATTAGACTACCGAGACATTTTTATTTACTGATATATTATAGACTATTCTTAAGCACATTACAACACAAAGTATCTAAATATCTGCGGTATTAAACTATTAAACTGCGGTTGCACTTATTGGTTACACTTATGTATGGACTGTGTATCAGGCAGACTTGATTACAGCCTGGTAATGACCTGTGTGAATAAAAGCCCCAATGCCTCGCTCAGCAGCGCATTCCACAGGAATACCAGCATAAACACCAGGCTCCTTACACTTGTCGGAAGTTTGAATAATACGCATAGACCGCGCGTAATGGCTCCGTTAAACCAGAAGTATGCCAAAATATCCAATACCGCGGTGATATATAACAGCGCCAAAGACTTATAATTACTGCTCATTTGCAAAGTGTAATACCCCAGCAGGTTTATGGGAGTGACGATGATATTTACGACTATGTAAACTTTCATAACCTTTGTCAGCAGGCTGGAGTAAGACACTCCCATAGACATCGAATTGCTGTCGCTTCTCTTTTTGAAATGCTTTATAATATCAAAGACCGGATAGGAAAAACAAATTACATCCACAAGTCCGATTATCAAAGCGGCTAAAAAAAGAAGCGCACCTGTTCTGATATTGAAAACAACGCTGACTTTATCAGAGGTATCAAGGTTAACTCCAAGTACTCCCAGACCCACGTCACGTATGCCTACCAGAGCAATGCCTATGTATAGCCACATATTCTTATCAGTCAATTTTGAATAAAAATCTTTTTGCAGCAGAAAAAAATCTATTATTTTAGAGGTTTTAAATTTCATCATTTGCTCCTTAACACAAAATGAGTTTACTTATAATAATATATCTTATTTGGTAAAGGAAAATCAATAGAGCAAACCTTATAAAAACAACTTTATTAAAATAAAAATCACTGCTGCTATACTTCCGAACAAAGCGGAATTAATTAAAAGGTTTTTCATGAACCTGGATTTGGATTTTAACTGCTCCTTCCTTTTTGGAGGACTAAATTTACCCTTGTTATCCTTAATGTAGTTATTAATAATTAACTCTGCCTCCTTCAGAATAAAATCGTTTTTTACATCAGGATTTTTGGCGGAGGTCAACTTGCTGCCCGCTGCTTTTTCCAGCTCCTTATCTTCTTTTAACACCAGAATAGCCTCCTCAAATAAATTTGAATGAATATCTTTGATAATTATTACTTTCTTAGATTTTCCATAAAACATAGCATCCTCCAAAGAACTCTGATTATGGGTAGTTTGTGGAATTTTAACATTTTTATGCATGGCATCGATATAACATCAAAATAATATCAAATTTATTTGGACTTCCACACTTTTGATACCAGCACCAGCATATCGTCAGCAGGCTCATTATTCTGACAGCGGCTTATGGCTTCATCCATCAGGTCATCAGCCATTTTCTGCGGATTTCTGGTATCCATGCCCTGTAAAATATTTTGAACCTCCTTTACACTGTCCTGGCAGTCTTTGAAGGAATCAATTATCCCATCGGATAACATTATTAAAAAGTCTCCGTTGCCAACTTTCTTATGTATCATCTCCACTTCAACCTCACTTAAAATACCAGCCGGAAGAGAAGCAGCACGTACTGTTTCAACATATTCCTCCCTCTTTATGAAAGTAGGAGCCGCGCCTACCTTGCAGAATTCAACCTCTCCTTCGTACAGGTCTACAACAGATATATCTATTGTTGCAAAGGAATCGTCGGTGGCTCTTAAAACAAGTATTGAATTAATCAGCTTAACAGTTGTATCCTTGTCAAAACCAGACTCCATAAACTGTTCTATGAGGTTTACAGTGGCCTTGCTCTGCATACAGGCCTTATGCCCTGTTCCCATACCGTCACTCAGCGCCGCTATGTATTTGCCGTCGCCTGTATTTAAAAAAGTGTAATTATCCCCTGAAACATACTTTTCATTCTTCGACACCCTCGCCACACCCGTTATAACTTTATAGGTTTCTTCCTCCACCAGTTTAATGGTACAGGTATTTGTTTTCGGATTAAGAGCACAATCACTTCCCTCCTTGATCATTTTTCGCCCTACAACCTCTGTAACGGTTTTTTCAACACAGCCTATGCAGCTTCTCTTTCCCCCGCAGCCTTTGTAAGTCAGGGTCATTTCATACTTGCCGAATTTGTTTTCATATACCACGGCATCCGCATGTTTTATTCCGGCCTTTGTCAATTCCAGTACGATCTGATTTTCCAAATCTTCTTTAAAACAGATATCGGTATTTAATTCGTTAGCCAGGTTTGAAATTATTGTAGACATGCTTTTGAGCTGCTGGGATACCAGCCCCCTGCTCTCACCGATTTTGCTCCGCCATACCATATCAACCTTGAAAAGCTCAAAAACATTATTCACCGCCAGCACAAAATCATCCACCCTCTCACATCTCTCAAGAAAATATTGAGGAATGTCATTTTGCTCTATCCAGCCCTTTCCATCCAATTTTTCAACTATTTTGAACATGACCTGATATGTATTGCAGAAGTTATGCTCCCAGCAATGGACACACAGGCTGCAGTCCTTGCAGACCCTGTCTGCCACCCTGTCGAATATGGCGGTGATATCATGTTTTTCGGTTATTGCCTTTGTCTCGGAAATTTCATCAAAGGTCCTGGACATTTCAGAAAATGCCCTGGAGAACTTGTTCAATTTCTCAACTGTTATCTCCTTGATTCTTGCGCTGTAGCCTTTTTTGTCCCCTCTTGCAACCAGGCTTTTATCAAATTTTGTTACAACCGCATCCATGGCTTTTTCAGGTATGAGCATAAATATGACGATTGAGACAATTATTTCATACAGAAATACAAGAACCTCGGTAGACCCGTTGGTATAAAAGGTAAGGATCGCATTTCCCATTAAAACCCCCACACAGGAGCCGATTTTCCCCATATTTTTTAAAATTCCTGCAAGTAATCCACAAAATGCATAAGAAGCTATGATAATTGGGGATGAATTGGAGGAAATACTTATGACGGTCCCAACAATCACCCCTATGGCCGCTCCGTTTCCCGCTCCTGTTTTAAAGCTGAAAATCAGGATTATTATGATGCACAAAATATTTTTGAGACTGACTCCGAAAATATTCCATCCGCCCAGACCTCCCACCGCCAGTGCGCAGGCTATGGCAATGCTCAGTATTTCCTCGTTTGTAAGGGAGTATCTTCTGGAGGGGTTCCCCAGGACCTCCAATACATTTTTAAAAACAAACACCAGCGCAAAGATTATAAATCCGTTTATAATGGATTTCAAAACATCATACATTAAGAAGCCCTGCAGATATGTCAATACCATTTCAGGTATCAGAACTCCGATAAAAGCAATTATTCCAACCCTTAAATGCGAGCCTGCGCTCTTTTTAAAGGGAATGTTTATGGCATTAAACAGCAGCATGGCTACAACTGCGGTATACAGCTGAACGGTAGCCCCCGATGTCAGCATTCCTGCAAATATTGCGATTGATATCATTATCCTGTTTATGTTGAGACCCAGAGTGGCTGCGTAAAGAGCGATTCCAAACGGCATCAACCCTCCCAGCAGTGATATTCTGCCCAAAAGAAAAGCCGCAGGTATAATTATAAGATTAGTTTTATTCAGATATTCCAGAATAGCTGCTGCCTTACCGGTTTTACCCTTTTGATGTGTTGCCGATCCATGACCTCCAAAATTTTTGTATGGAAGCGATTCTGTTTTCATCATATGTGACCCCCCGTGTTTATCTTAAGTGACAACTGCAGTGTCGTTTAGCATGCAGAATGATTATAATTCAGCAATCGGAAATTATTTGTCGCTTTCTGGGAATAATTTCAAAAGAATTTAGACACATATCAGCAAAAAACCTTATGGGTTAAACATCAATTTAACTTTTTTAACCTTGCTTTAATACAAAGGGCAAAGTAGGTTTAATTGTTTTTTGCTGTCTGCTGTCGAAAGTTTTTTATTCTAGAAAACCTGCAAACAGCCGGTATAATTGCTTTTCCCGGGGCCGTTTACGGCCAGGCAGCTCCCTGTCTCTTAAAATATCGCAGATTATCTAAGCCCCTGAAAGCCCAAAACTCAGGTTTTGGGACAGGTTCACCCCTATACCGGGTTTGGAAAAATGGGGCAAATGAATTATAATAATTACAGAGCTCGAGTTCACAATTCAAATTTGAAGAAACTCAATCAGGAAATGCATTTCTGGAAATTTTATAATCAAATGGAGGAAAAATATTATTTTAAATTACAATCCAAATCCTTGCCTCAACAGGCATCAATCAAAAAAAACCGGAGGTCAATTAATGAAAAAATTCTTACCTTTTATAATTTGTTTTGCACTTTTGTTATCCATCTCTTTTTCAGGTACCGTGTTTGCAGCAGTCAATGAAACCGAACCCAATAATACCATGACCACTGCAAGTCCACTCAGGCCCGGAGATACTGTCAACGGTAAAATTTCAACCTCTTCCGATCTGGATTACTACATGATGCAGCTAACAGCAAGCGGAAACATAAATATTTCGCTCGGCACCATCCCAAGCGGCTGTGATTATGATTTATACCTTTATGATAATAGAGGAAGTCTTATCAGGTCATCAACAGCCGGAAGCAATACAGATGAAAACATATCCAATACCCTGAATGCCGGCACTTATTATGTCTGCGTAAAGAGCTATTCCGGTTATTCCGCAAGCAGTAATTATACATTGTCAGTGAAAAGTTCAGGTTCTACCAACCCACCGACTACCCCTCCTGTTCATGGCGGAGATGCATATGAATTCAACGATACTCTTGAGCTTGCCTCGGATTTTTACGGCAGCCTGGAAGCCAATATTCATCCTCTGGGAGATGTGGACTGGTACAGATTCAGTGTAACTCAAACCTCAGCCAAGCATATTCGGCTTTATAATCCTTCTACAGATCTGACATACCACTTTTCAATATACAATGCCAACGGCGGTTATGTTTGCTCGGACGGCGGTATCGGTGATTACACCGTAACTTTAAGTCCCGGTACTTACTATATCAAAGTTTTCAGCTATAACTCCGAGTCAGTGCTCAACTACCGTTTGCAAATGACTACCGTTTAGTCATTAAAAAAATCCCTAGGATCTCTTCCCAGGGATTTTTTCATTGCATTTTCCGCCGGCTTTCAAATCCTTTTTTATTAATCAAAGTCTTTGCAAATAATAATAAAGTCTTTAAAATCATTATTTGACTTGATACAATGTTTATATTGTTCAGCAAAGTAAATCAATAAAACAAGTTAACATAAAATAATCAAATTCAGAGAGGATGACCAATTTGTTTAAACTTCCAGAATATACAGTACCTGATTTCAGTAAAGCGAGCTTCGAAGCAGCCCCGGTTGTAAATACGGTACCTGCACCGGGCGACGGACTCTTGCCTGATAATTTCTATGCAACAACAATTTACCCTGAATACTTTAAAATAGGAAGCAGCTGGGAGCTTATAAATGCTCCCCGAATGGACTGTGCCGTTGTTGTCAGGGACGGGAAGCCTTATGCCGTTGAAGCAAGAAGGGTTGGGAAGGATGAAGCTGTTGTAGTTGGAAGAGAGGAAGATCTTTCAAACGGAGTCTTCATTCATTATGACGCCTTTAAGGAAAATAATACCGGAAGAGTGCAAAGCTTCGCTTTCCGTACGGGTAAGTCAAGGGAATCCTCCTACTCAAGAGATTATGATCAGTTATATGATATTCTCAGGCACGACCGTGAACATGGTTCCATAGTCTGGGTGCTTGGGCCGGCTGTAGCCTTTGATTTTGACGCCCGCAGATCCATGTCCGGTCTCATTGAACATGGTTACGTTGATGCGCTGTTTGCAGGAAATGCCTTGGCGACCCACGATCTTGAAGCCGGCCTGTTCCATACCGGTCTCGGGCAGGATATATACACAAAGGAACTGTACTACAACGGCCATTACCACCATCTTGAGACAATCAACAGGGTAAGGTGTGCAGGTTCCATAGAGACTTTTGTAACCCAAAACAATTTGAGTGACAGCATAGTTGCCTCCTGTGTCAGGAAAAATGTTCCGCTGGTTCTGGCGGGTTCCATCCGTGACGACGGTCCCCTGCCCGGAGTGATCGGAAATGTTTACGAAGCCCAGGATGCCATGAGGCGGCACATCATGAAGGCAACAACCGTAATAGCACTCGCTACACAGCTTCACACCATAGCCACCGGCAATATGACCCCCTCATGGCAGATATGTGAAGGCAAGCTGCGCCCGGTTTACTTCTATACTATAGACATTTCGGAGTTTGCAGTCGGAAAGCTTCATGACAGAGGCAGTCTCAGCGTCAACAGCATAGTGACAAATGTTCAGGATTTCCTGATCAATGCCGCAAGGAGTTTGGAAGTAATATGAGAATTTTGAATGATGAATAATATCCAATCAAATAATCATAAAATATTTAAAAATTCCTTCATAATATTGCTTGCTTCAACAGCCATCTCCTCATTTTCCATTTCACAGAAAATTCTGAGGAGGGGCTCTGTGCCTGAGAAGCGGGTTATGATCCAGCCTCCGTTTTTAAAGTAAACCTTTACACCATCCATATAGCTGACTCTTTCCACCTCGTAATTGAACTCAGGTAACTTCTTCTGATCAAAAAGCAGCTTCATCAGACGGTCCTTCTCAGCATAGCTGAACTTAAAATCCTTCTCGGTCATATAGGAGCAGCCGAAGCTGCCATGTATCTCCTCAAGCAGTTGTGACAGGCTCTTACCTGTTACACTCAGCAATTCAATGAGCAGGCTGGCGGCAAATATTCCATCCTTCCCGCTGATATGTCCTCTTATGGTCAAGCCCCCGCTGCTTTCTCCTCCTATGAGACAGTCGTACTTTTCCATGTTGGAGCTGATATGCTTGAATCCCACCGGAACCTCATAACAGGTCTCCCCGAACCCTTTTGCTATCCTGTCCAGCAAGTGTGTGGTTGCAACGTTGCGTACAACTCCGCCGGTCCACTTTTTGTATTTAAGCAGATAGTAGTACAGCAGCGCCAGAATACTGTTGGGATGGATAAAGTTGCCCTTTTCGTCAATTATCCCGAGCCTGTCGGCATCGCCGTCAGTGCCTATCCCAAGGTCGTAGCCCTTTTCCACCACCATTTCTCTCAGGCGCTGCAGGGTATGGGAGCTGGGAGACGGCAGTCTGCCTCCAAACAGTGTATCATGCCTGTCATTTATTATATCCACTTCACACCTTGCGGTTATCAGGATTGTCTGAAGTGAGGTCTTTGATACTCCGAACATTGGATCCAGCAGTATCTTAAGATTTCTTCCCTTTATGGCCTCCATGTCTATCATATTGATAATAGTATCGATATACTCATTAAAGGGGTCTATCACTTTGATGCTCCCATTTTCAATTCCGGTACAAAAATCCATATCCTTTATGGTACTGACGTCAATTTTATCTATATAATGCTCTATATTCGCCGTTACTTCCTCCGAGGCATCTCTCCCGCCCCTTGTAAATACCTTGATTCCATTGTAGTCGGCGGGATTATGGCTGGCAGTTACCGCGGCCCCATAGCAGGTATCACGCCTGTTCACGGTAAACATTACAAGAGGTGTGGGCGCTACCTTTTCTATAAAATAAACCTGTATCCCATTTCCTGCCAGAACTTCGGACATCCATTTCGCCGCCTTGTCCGAGAGAAATCTCCTGTCATAGCCGATGACAAATCCGTTTTCAGTGCACTGCTGCTCTGCCATCATTTGGGCAACCGCCTGCGCCAGCAGCCTGACATTCTGCTTTGTGAAATCCTCCCCGATTATTGCTCTCCAACCACCTGTACCAAATTTAATCATATATTTCCAACCTTTCTCCTTTACCCCATTACAACCTCAACCAAATTTACCGTTCCTTCCGGCTGGGGCGGAATAACATCCTCTATCAGCCGTCCGTTCAGCTTGATATATTTGATTCCCTTCTGAACACGGCCGGGATTTCTGACACTGATCCTATATTCGGCACCTCTCCAGCTCCTTTCGGCCTGGAAACCTTCCCAGCTTTCAGGAATACAGGGATCTATGACCATGCCGTCAAAGGTCAGCCTTATGCCCAGCATGTATCTGGTAGCTGCAAAATATGCCCAGCCTGCACTGCCTGTCAGCCACGGGTGGCGGGCCCTTCCATGGGCCGTGTGATCCCTTCCCATTATGAACTGGCAGTAGGAATATGGCTCGGCCTCGCGGATCTCTATCATGTCATTCTGATTATACGGCAGCAGGGCGTTATAAAACTTCATGGCCCTGTCGCCTCTGCCCAGCTTGCACTCTGCCACCCAGGCCCAGGGGTTGGGATGGCTGAATATGGCACCATTTTCCTTTATTCCCCTGTAAACTCTGGTTATAAAACCAATATCGTCATCGGGCTGTGTAAAGGAAGGACTGTTCAAATGAATGCCAAAGTCGGAGTACAAATATTCATCAACGGCATCCATACAGGACAGGGCCCGCTCTTTGCCGGCAACGCCCGAGACTACAGCCCATGCGTTGGATTCCAGGTGGACCTTTCCCTCCCGGCTCTCTTTAGTGCCTATTTTGTCACCCTTGGCAGTAATCCCACGGATATACCATTGTCCGTCCCAAAGCTCCTTTTCACAGGAATTCCTCACCTTGTCAGCCATTGTGCCGTATTTTTCCACATCCTCCTGCCGTCCCGCAAAGCGGGCTGCTTCCAGGAAGGCCTGCAAGGCCCAATAGTGCAGGAAGGATACCATTGCGCTCTCACCTCCGCCCAGGTTCAGACAGTCATTCCAGTCAGCCCTGAGTCCCTTGCATATTCCGGTGGCCCCGACCTGTTGGGCCGAGAAATCCAGAATGCGCTTCATATGTTCATAAACAGTGGCCTCACCACCGTCTGCGAAGGTTACCGTTTCATCCAGAAGTGCATCCTCTCCGGTCTCCTTGATATATTCACATATAGCCGGAACAAGCCACAGGGCGTCATCCGAGCAGGTATCCTTCAGTCCGTGTATCATATTTGAAAGATCCGGCTCGGGAACAATTGTAGGTGATTTGATTTTAGGCTTGTTTTTCTTTTCGGGATCAAACCAGTCAGGCTCGAAAAGGTGCAGGCCATATCCCATATTCACCTGTCCTCTTAAAAGTTCGATGATTCTCTGACGGCACTTGGCAGGGTTTGAATGGGGAATGCACATGACATCCTGGGCAGTGTCCCTGTAGCCCAGACCGGTTCTTCCTCCCACCTCTATAAAGGAGGCGAATCTCGACCAGACCACATTTGTCTCGGCCTGATAAAGATTCCATGTATTGAGCATTGTATCCATGCCTTCATTGGGCGTATGTACCTGCAGTACCTTCAGCTTTCTGTCCCAATATTTTTTAAGCCCGCTGAAGGCTTTATCCACATTTTCAATATTGGAGTATTTTTGTTTTATTATCCTTCCGCAGTCCCGGTTTCCTTCACCCAGCATATATACAATTCTTGTTTCCTCTCCGGGTTCTAGAACAATCCGTTTATGCAGTGAACCACAGTGATTCCCTCCCAGTTCGCTGCTTCCTCCGCACTGTCCCAGTTCAACCGCCCCAGGATTGGTTTCGGTCCTGTAGGTTCCTATGAATTTATCCCTTAAGCAGTCAAAACTGTCGGGTTCAAAATTTGAAGCAAAATAATGGTAGGCCCCCGGAACGTAGAACAAATCATATTCGATTATCCCGTCACCGTAGTTGGAACCGGCGCAGTAGAGGCTCATCTGATGGTTCTGATTGTCAATCTCTATCTCATTGAAGGAAAACTCGCAGTAGGAAAAAACACTTAAATTCCTTTTCCTGTCCGAATTGTTTTTTATTTTTACATCCCAGAGCTCCACATCGTCCTCAACCGGTATAAACAAGGTCTGTTCAGCGCCGATACCGCCGTAGGTGCTGCTGAATTTTGAATAGGACAATCCGTGCCTGCACTGAAAATATTTCAGGTCTTTGGCGACAGGCTGCCAGGATACCGACCAGTAGTCGCCGGTTTCGTCATCCCTCAGATAGACGTAATGTCCGGGCCTGTCAAGGGGGACACCGTTTGGCCTGAAACGCGTTATCCTGTGATGCTGTGCACTTTTATAAAAAAGATATCCGCCGGCATTGTGTGAAATGATCGCACACATATCCTTCACTCCGAGATAATTGGTCCATGACACCGGAACATCCGGCCTTTCAATTACATATTCTCTATTTTCATTGTCAAAATATCCGTATTTCATTATAACCTCCATGTCCCATAAATATTGTTACATTTCTCCAAAGCCAGGTCTATCCTTTGACTGCTCCGGCCGTCATCCCCTTTATTACATATTCCTGTGATATGAAATAAAGGATTAAAACAGGCAGAACGGTAATGAAAATAGCAGCCATCATTGCTCCGTAATCCGTGCTGTACAAACTTTGAACCTGTGAAATGAGAACTGTTACCGGCATATTTCTCTTGCTGAGGTAAACCAGGGGTGTCAGCAAATCGTTGTAGGACCATAGAAACTCCATTATCCCAACAGATACAAGAGCAGGTATTGTAAGCGGTATGGTGATCCTGGTGAATATGCCCGGTATACTGCAGCCATCTATTAATGCGGCTTCCTCCAGTTCCTTGGGCAGCCCTGACATAAAGCTGGTAAGCATAAGTATTGCAAAATTCATTAACCCTGCAACCTGCGGAATAATAACAGTCAGATAAGAGCCCTGGAAACCTTCAAATATATCGCCGATGTTTTTCATAATAACAAAGTTCGGGACTATAACTGCAAACTGTGGTATCAGCATACTTGCCACAAGATACGCCTTAACAGCCTTTGTGAAGCGGAATTTGAATCTTGCCAGAACAAAGGCGGCCATACTTCCAAGTATCAATATCAGAAGCAGGGTACTTCCCGACATGATCAGGCTGTTCTTGAAACCTCTGAATATATTGTTCTCCGAGAACCTTTTCAGGGTTTCGAAATTCTGAAAAATGGTTCCGCTGTCCAAATAAGCTTTGGGCAGTGAAAAGGCACTGCCTATTATTTCATCATTATTTTTAAATGCGTTTATAAATATCCACACCAGAGGTGCTATTGTGGTTATGGCCCATAAAGATAAAACTATATAAGTAATCAATTTGGAGCCCTTGATTTTATAAATACCTCTTACAGGTATCAATTTGTTTTTATTCTCCATAATCGCTCCGCCTCTCTAATAAAGTCCTTCTTTTTGTTGTGCCAGTTTATTTGTAACTATGTAAATAATCAGACCCAGTGTTATGATCAATACCGAAATAGCACTGCCGTAGCCCTGGTTATTATATACAAAGGCCTGCTGATACTGGTAAGTGCTTAATAACTGGCTTGCATCCAGCGGACCTCCGTTGGTCATGACAAATACTATGTCAAATACTTTCAGTGAACCTGCTATGACCAGTCCGAGCGATGTAACTATTACTTCCTGGATCATTGGAATAGTAATGTATATTGTCTTTTTAAAGCCTGTGATACCGTCCAGCTCTGCCGACTCGTAAATATCTGCGGGAACATTTGCTATTGCGGTGAGGAATATAACGAAATAGAAACCCACATATTGCCAGAGTACCGGTATCAAAACCAGATACATTGCGCTGTTTTCAGTTATCCAGTTTATCTTTTCCATGCCGAAAACGGCAATTATATTGTTCATTAACCCGTAATCATACTGAAAAGCAAGATAAAACATAAGACCTATTGCCGAACCCGATATGACAACCGGAAAGAAAAATACCATTCTGAAAAATCGGAAACCCCTTTTGATGGAGTCAACCAGGACTGCCAGGATTAAAGCAACACCCACCTCCACAACAACACAGCCCACAAGAAGAATCAATGTGTTTATCAGCGACTTGCCTATTATGGAATCGGTAAAGAGCCTGTGAAAGTTTTCCCAACCGATATAATTAAATACGGGCGACCATTCAGAGTAATCGGTAAAACTGTACTGAACGGTTTTACCCAGCGGATAATAAAGAAAAATTGTGATCAGCAGTATCGCCGGAAAAAGGAATATAAATATATATTTTTTACTTTTTAGCACCATATGGTCTACCCCCTTGTAATCCCGCACAGTAAAATTCTATATTGCCGGTTTCCCGGTATGGGAATTGGCTGTATGGATTCTGCTGTGCATTTATGTGAATTGGCCATTATAAGGAAACATGGTGGTTTCCCACCATGTTCCGTATAATAAACTATGTTGTAACTATTTATTTTACAAGCTTTTGAGCTTCTTCAAGCAATTGCGGGGAAGTCTTTTTGCCTGTAATGACATACGGGAGGTTCTTCCAAATGTGTGTAAATGCCTGCTGGTTCATTGTATCACCTACAGGGCCTGTAACCACTTTGGCACTGTTAAGCATCTGGATACCTGCATTGAACAACGGAGTCGCACCTTCAACCTGACAATTGATAGCAGGAACTCCGCCCACCTTAAAGAATTTTCCGGCTCTTTCAGGTGAAGTGACCCACTTTACAAACTTAACAGCTTCTCCGTTTGAATCATTATTGCCTTTGTCGGTAACATACCAGCCTGTGCTGAAACCGGAAATAGTTGAGGAAGGCTCTGCTTTTCCGCCGGGGAGGAGATTTACAGGCATAACAGAGGTATTATCTCCTTCGAGAGCTGCTGCCGACCATGAACCTGATATGAACATGGCAGCCTTCTTATCCTTCATTAACTGCTGGCATGCAGTTTGCTTGATTGTTAAAGCATCCTTTGAGAAAGCGTTCTTTTCATACAATTCCTTGATTTTGTCGAGAGCCGGTGCCCAGGAAGCGTCAAAGGGCTTGTCATGTCCTTCTTTTCCGCCCATGGAGAGGATAAAGGTTTCAATCAGATAGTGCGGTTCTTCTGCAAAAGAGCATGCGATAGGTGTGATCTTGAGCTTGTTGAATGCATCAACTGCAGCAAGCAGCTCATCCCAGTTGGTTGGAACTTTTATGTTATTTGCATCAAATAAATCCTTGTTGTAATACATACCTTCCCAGAATCCTATGTACGGAAGTGCGTATTGTTTGCCGTCAAACTTGACGTAGTCGAGAGCACCCTGTCCAAAGTTCTTGCTCCACTCGGTATCCTTGGAAAGTTCGTCCTCCCAGGTTATAAGCTTACCCGAAGTTACCAGAGGCTTTCCGATTTCACCTGTAAAGGCATATGCGACTGCAGGTTCGTTTCCTGACGCAAAATCTGTGTTTATCTTGGTTTTGAATGCATCTGAAGCAGCCGGAGTAGAGTCATCTACGATTTCAACATTGGGATTTGCCGCAACGAAATCCTTTATGGCCTCCTGCCAGGCTGCCGTCCAGGTATCTCCGCCGGTAAAGAATGATGAAGCCCTGAATTTAACCTTTTCCGCAGGTTTTGTTGATTCACTGGCAACTGCTGTTGTTGATGGGGCTGTCGATACTTCCGAAGTCGCAGCCGGTTTCTGGGCAGCACCGCAAGCGGCAAGCAGTGAAACTGTCATTGATGCAGCCACCATGGCAGCTACAGTTCTAAAACTTCTCTTCATTAATAAATCCTCCTTTAAAATTGTTGATATCACCGTTCACTTTGTACAAGGTCATTTGCTGCCTTGCTGATATCTTACCTGTATTATATTTTTTTACATATACTTTTTGAATGAGATAATCTTGGTATTAATTGTTTAATTTTGGCATTGTAATTTTTATAAAAAGGATTTTCCCATATATATGTATAATAATTACAATATTATAATAAAGTCAATTGCCATAATAATTAAAACAGGTGGACCATGATAAAAACGTTGATCAAAAAATTGACCTCCAGGTTAACTATAAAAGCAAAGCTGATTATCATTTGCATAATCTTTTTATGCTACCCCACTGTCATAATAGGCTACTTCGGTTATCAGCATGTTTCCGAAACCCTTAAGGAAAAATCCTTTAATTATTCAAAGGCTACCATAGACGAGCTGTCGGTCATATTTTCAGAACGTCTGGAAACCTTGAGGGCTTTCTCTTTCCAGATACTGTATGACAATACGATATACGAAGCCAACAGCGACATAGAATTAGGCAAAATTGACTACTCCTGGGAGGTTAACTTCACAAAGTATCTTAAGGCAAACCTGTACTCCAAATATGAGTTTACCGAATTATCAGTATTTTTTACCTCCACCGAAAAATTATATCAGGTGAACAAATCAAATACGGGCAATACCCCTGCCTCTTTTATCAGCGCTGATTTATACCGGCAGGCCAGGACAGGCAACGGCTCTCCCGTATGGGTTGTGGATCAGCAGGACAATGGGATCAATGATTTATATCTTACAAAGCTTGTCCTGTCTCCCAGTGGAAGCGGCAGTGAAATTGCACTGATTGTATTTAAAATAGACCAGTCCGAGTTATTTAAAACTTTTAAAAACTTTGAGTTCACCCTCAAACATGACCTGAGTGTTACCAGCTCCAACAATATTGAACTATACAGCTTCAATACAGGGAATCAGAGAATCGAACTGTCCAAACTTCAGCTTGACGGGGATATTCCGGAAATTTCCGAAACGCGGATCGGAAACGACACCATATATTATGTATGCAAGACCATGCAGCCCTCCAACTGGAAGCTGGTAATCAAAATTTCTTCAAATGAGCTTTTAAAGGATGTCAAAAGTGAGGCAAGTATTGTAATTATTCTTTGCCTTATCGGCTTACCAATTATACTGATGCTCATTAATTTCCTGTACATTGATCTGATACGTCCTTTGAATCTCCTTATCAAGAAGATGCTGATGATTGAAAAAGGCACCATAGGTGTTACAATAGATATAAGCCGTACCGACGAAATAGGCTATGTTATCAGGTCCTTCAACAATATGTCACAGCAGATATATACCCTGATAAACAAGGTCCTGAAGGTGCAGCTTGCCGTAAAGGACTCAGAAATAAAAGCTTTGCAGGCTCAGATAAATCCCCACTTTTTATACAATACTCTGGAGACCATCAACTGGAAAGCCAAAATCAACGGAGTTGAGGAAATCAGTGAAATGGTGGGAGCTCTGTCCTGTATAATAGATGCCAATCTCAACAGAAGCGGAGAAAATACCATTTTGCTTAAAAAGGAGATTGAATACATAAAAAATTACAATCTGATCATATCCAAGCGGTTTGGAACCAAAATAGCCTTTGTCCTCAACGTTGCCGATGATACGCTTAACTGCAAGATCCCAAAGCTTATTATCCAGCCCTTGATAGAAAATTCCGTCTACCATGGACTGGAAATGAAAAAAGGCGGCGGAACTATTGAATTAAACATATATAAATCTGAAAACATTTTATATATAAATGTCAGTGATGACGGTCTGGGTATTTCTCCTGGCACCCTGACCTCATTAAATGAAAAAATGCAGGAAGACATCTTTAATAATATTGAGGCCAATATATATGACAGTTCAAAGATCGGTGTCATAAATGTGCACAGACGTTTAAAGCTGTTATACGGAGATGAGTACGGGCTGGTAATCCATAGCCGGCTCAGGCAGGGCACGTCCATATTGATAAAAATCCCTGCTGAAGAGTGATGCTTTGCAGAAGGAGGAAAGTATGTATAAGGTAATGATAATCGACGATGAAGAGACCATAAGAGAAGGCTTGCGCTCTGTTATTAACTGGGAGGAACATAATTGCTCCATTATCGGTGAAGCCGAGGATGGGGATGAAGGTGTCGGGCTCATAACCGAGCTGAAGCCGGATATCATTTTTACCGATGTGCGGATGCCAGGTTTGAATGGCCTTGAAATGGTAGCTAAAATCAAAGAAATAAATTATCAATGTATAGTAATAATCCTGACCGGTTTCAGAGAATTCGAATATGCCCAGCAGGCAGTGCGCCTTGGTGCTTTCAGGCTTTTACTCAAGCCCACTAAAACAGAAGAACTGCTGCAGGCAATCGATGATGCCGTTGCCGAACTGAAAAAGCAGGTAACCAGCCAGAATGAACTGATCAATCTAAGGGCAAAGCTCAAGGAATTGTATGGTTTAACCGGGACCACAAAGGATTCCCAGCCTGTTAACTCTTCCGAGGCAGCCTCCAACTCAAAGTATCTTGTGGCAAAGGCCATTGAGATATTGAAACAGGATTATAACAAGGAGCTGGATCTGAAGGCGGTTTCAGACAAGCTCTATATCAGTACCTGGCATCTGAGCAAGCTCCTGAAAAAGGAAACCGGCAGCAATTTCATTGACATCCTCAATGAAATAAGAATAGAAGAATCCAAGAAGCTGCTGTTGTCTCCGCAGCTGAAAATATATGAAATCGCTGAAAAAGTCGGCTATGCCGACGTGCCCTATTTCACAAAATTATTTAAAAAACATACGGGACAAACTCCCATGGAGTACAAAAACAGTGTAAAATAGCACCAATGTAAAATAGTGCCGGCATAACCAGTATCCATCTCTGAATATCTTTAGACTTTTATGATATTATATTATTATGATTGGCTGATGTTTATATTTAATGGACAGAGAGGATATTATTACGATGAACGGATTTTATGCTTTTGTTTCAATAGCAGGTGTTGCAGCTGTCTTAATAACATTTTTGCTGGCGAGGTTTTTCAGAAATAAAGCCATGGTAAAATATATTCCATCCATTATTGCAGCCCTGGGAGGTATTGGTTTTTATATAAAATCAGCATATTTTTCAACCGGGTTTGAGGACCTCGCCTATATTGTGTTGACATTAGCGGCCTGTGTGGTGTTTTTCCTGTCGTTTATCACAGCTTTCATACTGGGGATGATTCAACGAAACAATAAAACTTGAACCCTTATTAACGATTGGTTATAAAACTGGAAACAATATATTGAAAGATAAAGGATATGGATATAGATAAAATGTATCTCAAGGAGTCAACCTCATGAAAAAACGTATTACCGACTTTATGCTGATTAATTTCGGACTGCTGCTTGTAAGTATTGGTATTTGTCTTTTTAAAATCCCCAATCATTTTGCTACGGGCGGTGTCAGCGGATTGGCCATCATAGCCAGCAGCCTTTTCCACAAAATCGACGTAGGTCCCATGATGATGATAATTAATATTATCCTACTTATAATAGGTTACTTTTTTCTTGGCTCCGACTTTGGTTCAAAAACAGTATATTCCAGCTTTGCTCTGTCAGGGCTTGTCTGGATCATTCAGAAATTAATACCTTTAAGCCATCCTCTTACTGACGATATGCTTCTCGAACTTATATATTCCATTTTATTCCCCGCTGTGGGTTCGGCAATAGTTTTTAACTGCAATGCTTCTACCGGAGGAACAGACATCGTCGCAAAAATCCTGAGTAAATACACAAAGTTGAACATAGGAAAAACACTTATGCTGACCGACTTTGTGATTGCAATTGGAGCAGGAGCTGTATTTGGCATAAAAATAGGTTTGTATTCGGCTTTGGGTCTGATTTTGAAGGCTTTTATGATTGACTTTGTCATAGAGGGGCTGAATATCAGCAAGCAAATGGTCATAATAAGCTCCAAAGACCTTGAAATCCGTGAATTCATTGTAAAAGAGCTCCACCGCGGAGCTACCATTTACAAGGCTGAGGGTGCTTTTACCCACAAACAGGAAAATGTGATTTCTACAATAGTTAGCAGAAGGCAGGCCATAAAGCTCCGTACCTACATACGCAGTATAGATTCCTCAGCCTTTATCACCATCAGCAATACCTCTGAAACCATAGGAAAAGGCTTCAGAAGCATCGACGACGACAATTAAATCAACCGGCTGCATGTCGGCTTATTTAAATCTCTGCTAATATTAGAGAAACTGGGTAAAATAAATTTCGAATATCTATTTTACGACATCATGGGATTTCATCAAGGGAGGAAATACCGGTTTTGAATATTGCAGTGATTATAATAATTATCTTTTCTACCTGGAAATGGGGAGACTGGAAAAATTGGCAGAAATACCATCCGACCATGCTTTTTGTGGCCCTTGCCAATCTTCTGTACAATTTTATTTACTGTAAAGGACCTTTATGGGAAATACAGCCTGGAATTTTACAGAACAGCATCCTCACGGAATTGCTTTATTCATTTATTGTCTTTCCCCTAACAGCCCTTATGTTTCTCTCAAATCTTCCGTCCAGCCGGGGGAAACAAGCCCTTCATATCCTTAAGTATATCCTGATATATTTTATTTTTGAACTTGTTTTTCACATCAGCAATATGATTATTTACAGACACGGCTGGAATCTCTCATATTCCTTTATATGGAACGTTATGATGTTCACCGTCTGGACCGTTCATTTTAAGAAACCTTTGCTGGCATATGTTACTTCGTTGGGAGTCATGATAATTGTACTAAGTCTGTTTCCAGCCTGAGTATCTTGAATATTATCGCCGCTATCCTGTTGGTTACATTTTTCTGTCAGGAAACCATTATTCTGCTTCCCCCGGTTAAAGACTCCAGGGACCTGAAAACAAAAACAGGACTTTCCATCTATACCGGAAAGTCCTGTTTTTCTCATTTTGGTGGGAACTATAGGGCTCGAACCTATGACCCTCTGCTTGTAAGGCAGATGCTCTCCCAGCTGAGCTAAGCTCCCAATTTTGTGACCCCGTATCATCTTTTCGTGATTCTACGGAATTTATTTAGTTTGGTGACCCATAGGGGACTCGCCGCCTGCTTCGCATGCTAATGACGTCGCCCACCGCTCGCTGCGCTTACGGTGCCGGGCTCCTACGCTCACT
>NZ_JHYD01000023.1 GCF_000621505.1 Ruminiclostridium cellobioparum DSM 1351 = ATCC 15832 | reverse complement strand
GAGACTTTTCCAAAGAGACCACCCTGCTTTTTTCAATTTCAGAAAACAGAATCAAATCCAGCAGAAGTTTCTTTTGATAGTCTACATGAGAGTTCCAATTACACAACATTAATATAGCCTCCAAAACCAGTGTTATGGCAATTAATACCATACGCTGTGGTTTTCAAATTTTTGGAAGCTAATGTCAAGGTGTACAGTAACCATATATGGTTACTACTGGTAAATGTTGTTGGAAAATTTAAAGTAAAAAACTGGAGAATGTTAGAGGTGCGAGAAGAAAATTGCATCTTAAAACATAGAGCTCGAAAGCTATTGGAGTTTTCGAGAGTATTACACTATTAGTAGGGGGAGAAGAGATACCTATAATAAATTAGTTAACGCTCAAACGTGTCTAGAATCGATAGTATTTCTATCTAATAAATATCTTAAAACAAACAATGATTACAATTTGAAGGATGACAAAGAAACGTTATTAAATGACTACCTACAAATAATGATTATGCGAGATACAATTTAAAACCATAGATAATATCAAGGATACCGCACATTAAGAAACTGAATGGCGGTTTTTCTATGTCCGCAGTTCAGCCGCAAAGTAAAGCTGGGACTGCGGATTTGCCGGAAATGCAATTAAAATACCGTAGTAGGGTGAGTGTTGAATATGAACATAGTAAGAGTATTTTTAAGAAGGAAGGTGGCAAGTTGAATGCGGTATTAAAGTACCCGGGAAGTAAGTGGAGCACATCAGAATGGATTATTTCTTTCTTTCCGGAGAATTACGAAAAGCTTACATACGGAGAACCCTATTTTGGGTCTGGAGCAGTATTTTTTAATAAAAAACGTTCTGTGATAGAAACTATCAACGACATTGATGGAAATGTGGTAAATCTTTTTAGGGTCATAAGAGAGTATCCGGATAAGCTGGCTGACTTGATTAAAAATACCCCATGGGCGCGCCAGGAGTATAAAGATAGTTACGAACAGACTGGTGAATCCATAGAAGATGCTCGCAGATTCCTTGTCCGTATGTGGATGGCCATAGGCGCAAAAAGTTCAGACATAACAGGATTTCGAAATATAATCAAGGGAGTTAACGGGAATATTCCACATTGGCATAATAGACTTCCAGGCCGGATTATTGAAACGGCAGAGAGACTGAAACATACTGATACTTGCGTAGTACAGATTGAGAATCAGCCGGCGACAAAACTTATTGAAAGATACAATAGGGAAAATGTCCTGTTATATATAGACCCTCCATATTTGCTATCTACAAGAAGTAAGAGGATATACAAGCACGAAATGGCTGAAAAGGATCATTTGGAACTTTTGAATTTGCTTAAAAATCACAAAGGAAAAATTATTTTATCCGGTTACGATAACGAAATATATAATAACATCTTAAGTGAGTGGCACAAGGAGAGCATTAACTGCTTAAAAGAAGCAGGATTACAAGCGACGGAAACTCTCTGGATGAATTATCAACCGAACAACAGGCAACTTGATTTATTTGAGTAGTTAGAATGTATAATAGTGAACAACATGGATTTGATTCTGTACAAAAATATGCGGGTGAATGGAACATATAAGTTCCATATCGTAAAGCTTTTGGACACTTTGAATTCACTAAAAATTCCCGACTTTTTGGAATTGCTTTGACAGAATGGCAAGTCAATAAATATCGGGATAGAATAGTGAGAAATTTGACATTGACACCTGAATAGTGTGGTAAAGATTGAAACTTTTTTGATTTCGAGATATATTTTAATTACTTCAAAATATTGAGAGGTATTAAATATGTATGAACAATTCGAAATTCAACCATTGAGATTATTAGCTGGATGGACTGTAGAATTCAATGAATTTTATCAATGTGACTTTAATAACTGTCCTAATTTTGATAGTTACTTTAAAGAGGATTTACTTCAACTGTCTAATAATAGGTTCAATCTAGTTATTGACTTAGGGTGGTATGGAGATATAAATGGAACATATAAATTATATCTAGTTAAAAACTATAATTGGGAGGAGCCATTAGAAGTTGTATCAACAAGAAATCCTGCAATAGTTATAGAAAAAATCGAAATATGGTCCAACTATTATTACTTTAAAAAATATTTATAGTTATTATACACACCGCACATTCGGTTAATCGGATGTGCTTTTTTATTGCACAAATGGGGTCTATTGCGAATTAATAAATTAAATTGAATCGTCGTAGGTAAGCTTTTAAACGGTGCCGGCCTTTCCGACGGGAAAGGACTATGACGAATGAAAATACTAGTTGCTTGTGAAGAAAGCCAAGCGGTGACAAAGGAATTGAGAGTGTTAGGACATGAAGCATATAGTTGCGACATAGAACCATGCAGCGGAGGTCACCCGGAATGGCACATAAGACAAGATGTTTTACCATTGATTAATGGATGGTGTCACTTTTGTACATGCGATGGAAAATTCACTATTTTGGGATCTGCATGGGATATGATTATTGCTTTTCCTCCATGCACATATCTTAGTAATGCCGGAGCAAGGCATTTATACAAAGGTGGCAAACTCAATCAAGAACGATACCTAAAAGGGTTAAAAGGCAAAGAGTTTTTTATGATGTTCTACAATGCGGATTGCACTAAAATAGCAATTGAAAATCCTATTATCAGCTCAGTGTTTGAAATGCCAAAACATACCCAAGAAATTCAACCTTATCAGTTTGGGCATCCGTTTACTAAAAAAACAAGGTTATGGCTTAAAGGTTTACCAGCATTAAGGCCAACAAATATTGTAGAACCTATTAATATCATCATATGGGGGATGCCTGTTGTCAAGGTCGTGACTGGAGACACCGCATAATCCAAGGATGATAATCTGTTTTTCAATTCCCTACAGTAAATTGACTCAATCGTGCGGTAGTATAAATCTTGACTTGGGGTTTCCCATAATATAACATAATAGCAAGTACGTCAAAGGAATTTTGTATATTTTGAAGAGGATAAGATGATTAAACTAAAAAAGACAGTAATTGTAATTTGTATTTTGTTTTCATTAATTATTCTACCATGGTTAATAAATCCTTTAATTAATAATTTAAGACTCTTTTTTCTTACTAAACAACTAATGGACTATACTCTTCCAGCACAAACAGAGGTTCTAGAAAACGATTCTGTATGTGGCAAATTAAATGGGAACGGTAATGGTATGGATTTTTTAACAACAATACTTATTAAGTCAGATTTAAGTTTAGAGGAATTACAAAAACATTATTCTTTCGCAAAAGTCATAGAACAAAAAGGGAGAAAACTTGATAGTCAATATTTAGAACACGGAGAGATATACTATTCTGAACTTAAAGATGTTACAAACTATGAAAATTACTTCGTTGTCATGATATATGATAGTGGACATCCTGCACTTTTTGATATAAGAGGTTCTTAATACTTGTTTTGAATAAAAAGGTTAGTTTGTATATACCGCACATTCAGTCAAATGAATTGCGGTATTTTTTATATCCGCATTTAAGCCGCAATATAAGAAAATAACGACGGAAGGTATTTTGAACATTGAGAACTTATGAACAAAAAATATGTTAATGTTCTCAAATCTAATATATTTTTACACCTGAAAAGGTGTTTTTTTATTGCCATATTCTAAGTGAAAGGAGGTGAAATCGTGAAGATAAAGATAGCAAAATTAAAAAGTACCTTACCTCAGAAAGTTGGCAAAGTCTTGCTTTGGACGCTTGTAGGATTTCTGCTGTTAAGAGGGATGGGATCAATATTCAAGGAGGATGATTCTGTTAAAGCTCAAAATATGATTGATAATTTCATTAAAACCTTTGAATTGAAAAGTGACCTGGAGCAGCAGGGAAAGGCCTTCGCAGAGGGCTTTGCTCTGGAATATCTTTCTATGGAGGGACGCAGCAGGGAAGAATATAAAACCCGGCTTTCAAAATATCTTCAGACCGGTATCGATATAAACACCAAACTCAATACTGATACGAAAACAGAGGCCTTTAGTGCAGCTGCATATAAGATAACCTGGCTTGACGAAACTTCAATGAATGCAGATGTTAAAGTCAGAGTTAAATACTTTAACATAACCGATCAAGCACCGGATCCAATGAAGCAATCTAATTTAGACAGCAATTATAAAATTGAAGATGTTTGCTTGCGGATCCCTCTGAAAGAAAAGGAAGGCAGCTTTGTAGTTTGTGGCTACCCGGCGTTTATTCCTGCTGCTGATAAAGCAGATATGGCAGTTGAAGTGTATTCGGGCAATGAAGTATCAAATGAAGTTAAAAAAACAATATCAGGGGTAATAGAGAGCTTTTTCAAGATATACTATTCCGGCAGCTCAGGTGAGATAAGTTACTATATGCTTGATTCTGCAAATGCGCTTAAAGGCCTTGAAGGACGCTATGAATTTGTGAATTTGGAGGAAATTTCAGTTTATCAATCCCAGGGCAATACCGGTTTTTATGTAATAGCTAAACTATCTGTCAAGGATAGCCTGAATGGTGCTGTGGTTGCGCAGATGTACAGGCTTGAACTTGTCAGAAAAGAGGAACGCTATTATATCAGCAAAATGAATATCTAATACGGGAGGATAATTATTATGAATCAATTAAAAAGAATAATGCCGAGAGTCATTTCAGTAATACTGATAACAGCGGTACTGGTGTTGTTTTCTACAGCAGCTTATGCAGCCGGAGAAACCTCAGGCGGAGGAGATTTTGGAAAGAAGGCATATGACTGGCTGTCCGAACAGGTTCAATGGATTGCACTTCTGGTTGTGGCGGTTATATGCGTACCGTTTATTATGAAAAAGATGTGGATGCAACTGGTGGGATTTCTGGTACTGGCGGCCATAGTGCTATATATTGTTTATACTCCTGAGTCTTTAAAAACATTGGGGTCTACAATATGGAGCAAGTTAATCGGATAGAAAGCGGGCATGAATATGGAGAACGAAAACAGGATCATACTCAGAACCTACAAGTCGGTATGGAAGATTCCCAGAAAGATATATTCAATAGATAATATAAAGCTTTTTGTACCTGTTGATGTTGACCAGGCAATGTACTTTATTGCGAGTCTGGGAATAACGTTCATACTGTTAAATATACTGCCCTTTCTGGGAAACCTGCCGTTTGTGTTTAAGTACATAGCACTTCCATACGGATTAATGAAATTTTTCACAAAGCAGAAGCTTGATGGAAAGCTTCCTCACAAATTCTTCGCCGACCTTGTTGTATTCCTGCTGTCTCCGGGACAGTTTGTGCGATTCAGGACAGCCGGGGAGCTTAAGCTAAAAAATGTCAGATTTTCTTCAAGGATTATTTGCAGATACACACACTATGTAAATAAGACGGAGGAGGCCTTGAATAACAGAATGAAAAAGCTCAAAAAGAAGGGAGGGAAAAATGGTGTTTGATTTTCCGGTTAAATATTATGAAGACAATCTGATTTTCAATAATAGTAATAAGGAATGCTGGGCCTGTTACAAAATGACAGGCTTTAATTATGACTATAAATCCGATCAGAATAAAATCACTATACTGAACAGTCTGGCCAGATTTATCGCAAATATTGGAATAGAGGCCAAGATACTGATAATTCCTACCTCTCAGGATATTGATGAACATTATAAAAATATTATTGGAAGGATGCAGAAAAAAGATGAGCTGTATGTCCGGGCACAGGCACATGCGAAGGGAACCGGTGTTTATTTGAAGGAGAAGGTAGAGAAAAAAGGCAGCAGCAATGACTACGTTGTTTACGTTATTACAAAGCTTAAAAGCAGTGACAGTATTATCAAGGATATAAAAGACGGGTTTGAATATTTTGTAAAAAGTCCCATAAGGTTCATTTCCGAACTCTTTTCAACAGAAACAAGGGAAATATTAAAAAGAGAAATAGAAGCCTTTGCAGCGTTGGCCAATACCTACATGAAAGAGCAGTCAAAAAGAATTTCACTCAAAAAGGCCACGGCAATGGACTGTCAATGGCTCTATAAGAGGATGTTCAGACGGGGCCTTGGAGAAGTAAAACTAAAGAATTGCATCAGAGAGGGTGAGACAGTTTCGTGGAGTCCCTTTGCCGGTATTGTAACACGAAACGGAGAGCTGGCGGTAAGACCGCATACAAAGGATATATTGAATTTAAGCGAGGGACTTCTGGATCATAAGAGTAACAAAAAATGTATCACCATAGAGCATGGGGATGGCAGAACCTCGTGGCAAACTTTTTTAGCGGTCAATCACATACCGGATGGTATAGAATTTCCCGGCTCCGAATGGCTGCTTATTCTTCAGGATTACCCCATACAAACGGAAGTCTGCATCCATATTGAAACGGTTGAGCACAAACAGAGCATACGGAATATCGGTGGGAAAAGAAGGGAGATCCAAAGCCAGATTAAGCATATTGAAGACAATAATGAGGATGTGCCTGATGAACTGGCTGATTCCAGAGAATTTGCGGATGCTCTTGAAGCTGAGCTGAAAGCATCCAGAGCACCGATAACCAGAGCATCCATCACTTTTTGTCTGGCTGCCGACAATAAGGAACTCCTGGAGGACAGGGCAAGCTTCATAAAAGAAGTATACGAGGATTTTAATTTCGTTATAGAGAGGCCGCTGGCAGATCAGCTTAAGCTTTTTATGGAATTTATCCCGGGCGCAGGAAGGTACATGAACGACTATATTCAGCCACTTCCCCCGCGCACTTTAGCCGGAGGGATGATTGGAGCAACAAGGTTGCTTGGAGACACCGAAGGCCCGTATATCGGGACAACCGGTATTCTGGAAAAGCAGGTTTTCCTGTCAATGGGAGCTGCCTGCATGCAGGACAGATCAGCTTCGGCTGCTTTCCTGGGAACACTGGGCGGAGGGAAATCCTTTAATGCAAACCTGCTTCTGTATTTGAATGTGCTATATGGGGGCTGGGGACTGATTTTTGATCCAAAGGGCGAAAGGTCAAAATGGTTAGAGGATCTTCCAGAGTTAAGCGAATATATAAATATTATCACCCTATCGTCAAATACAGAGGACCGCGGTAAACTGGATCCTTTTATTATCTACCGTGAAAACCTGGAGGAGGCAGGGGAACTGGCGCTTAATATTTTGGCGGAGTTATATAAGCTTAACCCCAAGGATGATGAATATCTGGTGGTGCTTGAGGCCATCAAATGGACCAAGCAGCAGGAAAAGCCAAGTATGAGCATGCTTGCCGACAGATTGATGAATTTTCCGGAAGATGATGAATTCCGCAATGTCGCCAGGAGGGTCGGGAGGAGAATTGCACTTCTGCGGGAAGCAGGGATGGCCGGTTTACTTTTTGGAACCGGTGATGAGGAAGGTCTGAATATCAGGAACAGAATAAATATTCTTCAGATTCAGAATCTCGTCATGCCGGATCCTTCCACTCCAAAGGATGACTATACACAGGAGGAAACGGTGTCCACAGTTTTAATGCTCCCCATTGCCAGTTTTGCAAAGAAGTTTGCCATGAGTGACCGCGGTGTTTTTAAAATAGTGCTGTTTGACGAATCCTGGGCACTGTCGTCAACGCAAATGGGTATAAAGCTGATGAATTTTCTTGCAAGAATGGGAAGATCACTGAATGCCGGCTGCATTTTTATCGGGCATTCAGTGAATGATCTGAAAGGCGAGGGGATTAAAAATGCCATTACATATAAGTTTTGCTTTAAGACCACAGAAATAAATGAGGTAAAACGTGTTTTGGAATTCCTTGATCTTGAAATTACAGATGACAACATCAAAGAGGTTCAAAGTCTTGAAAACCGTGAATGTCTGTTTATGGATCTTGACCGTCGAGTCGGCAAATTAAAATTCGATGCTGTATTCGAGCATTTAATCCATGCATTTTCGACTACGCCGGTTGAGAAAGACCAACTATTAAAAGTCAAGTCCTAAAATGAAACTTTTGGAACAAAGTGCAGGAATGGATTTTAGATATTTTTGAACCTTGATAATTGCATGACAAAACAGAGCACCTCAAGGAGCTGCTCTAAAAATAGCTATGAGAAGTTTGACTATACCTGACTAACAAAAGACAGGTTTGTTTTTACCAGGTGGAAGATGACCCGTGTCAGCTTCTTTGCAGCATGGGAAACGGCCACGTTGTAGGCTTTGCCTTCGGAGCGTTTCTTTGCGAGATACAGACCAAAATGTTCATCCCAGCGGCAGACATATTTCGCGGCATTGAACAAAGCATACCGCAGGTATTTCGAGCCCCGCTTTACCATCTTCGCATGAGTGGACGTCATTTGTCCTGACTGGTGGACCGAAGGCTCCAATCCGGCATAGGCGAGCACCTGCTCTGCAGAATCAAAGCTTGTAAGGTTTTCCGTTTCTGCAATGATGATCGCGGCCATTCGGTAAGAAATGCCTGGTATGGTCATGATTGGGCTGTGTAGGGAATCCACAATCGGATTGATTTTAGATTCCACCTGTTCAATCTGTTTTTCCATAATTTGAATTAGCCCAATGGTCTGTTGTAATTCAAGTGACTTCATTTCGCTGAAAGATCCAACAGATACTCTTGCTGCGTTACGGATTTCAACTGCTTTCTCCTTACCATAACGACCTTTCGAGGCACTTACAAGAAGATTTGTAAGGCGGGTAAGATGGCATTCAGCAACGGCTTTGGCATTTGGCAATTCAGAAAGCAAAGTGTAAACAGAAGCTATATGCAGGGATGGAACCAATTTTTCCAATTCAGGAAAGAGAAGGACACAAAGTCTGACATAAGAAGTTTTCAGTCTGGAGCAATCCTGAACGAGGGAAAAACGGTATCTTGTGAGTGACTTTAATTCACGAACGTGATAAGATGACTGTGAGTAGGGCTTTAAGCATTCCGTCCTGAGCATAGTCACAATAGAGTGGGCATCGACCCGATCCGTTTTCGTCTTTCTAAGGCTTAGACTTTTTCTGTAAAGATTGGTATGTAACGGATTGATTACCGTGGTGTGGAGACCTTTGGAAATCAGGAACTCTAGAAGATTATCGCTGTAGTGACCGGTAGCTTCCAGTCCTACTTTCATATTGGATAAATCTGCAGAGCAGGCTTCCAGCTTTCCAAAAAGATCATTAAAACCAATGCGGTTGTTAGGGATGGTGAACGGATCAAAGAGGATCACACCATCAGAATCAATAATCAGGCAATCGTGCTTGTCCTTGGCAACATCAATACCAGCATAAATCATAGCAGTTACTCCTTTGTGCGATATATTTGACACTGCTTTATTCCACAGACCAGTTTGTCGAATGTAACCTCGTGCTAAATGAAACGTCATGCGTTATCCAACTAATTACCAATTGAACAAACGGCTGTGGTTATGGCCTTTCTGAAAACGTCATGCGTTAGGAGCGTGAGACTAATCCACAGCGTCTGTATGAATTATAGCATTTCATCCTTGGAGAGGGATGTAAATAACTACTACTATATAATACGAGGGGCGTGACATAATGCGCAGGAAGCTTATAATTCTGATGCTGGTTGTTTTATTTGCAGCAGTACTTCCTGCCGGCGTTTACGCCGACAGTCCCAGCTCGGCGGCCTTACCCAGGTTGGAAGACCTTTTTGACGGTCAGAATAACGATACTTACCTCCAATACCGTGAAAATTATAAACTGGACTTAAAAGAACCGGGAATGTTCAGTTTTTCGGAGCAGGCGGGAAGCATGGCAAATTCATTTGCAAATGTACTGTTTTATCTTCAGGTTGAATGTGGGTACCTGCTGATAACAATATTTTATTATGCTTTTGAATTAGATATATACGGTATGCTGTCAGGAGTAATGGAGACCTTTGTAGCACAAATGAAAACCTCTCTTTTCGATGAGCTGTCGCTGCTGGCCATAGTGTTCCTGGGTATATATTTTGTCATAAAGGTAGTCCAGGATCAGAAAACTCAGGTATGGGTGGCAATACTACAGACTGCCATAATCGTAGCCATTGCCATGTATTTTTTTACGAGCCCTACCGAGATGCTGCAGCAGGTGGATAAGGGATCAAAGGCGATTTCCACATCAGTGCTTACAGGGACATATAAATCCGTTAATAATGGTGCATCTCCTGATTCGGCAGTAATGGCGGCCTGCAATAATATTTGGTACATCTATGTGCATCAGCCATGGCAAATGCTTGAATTCGGCAATATTGAAATGGCTAAAAGAGAAGAGCAGAATATACTGAAATATTCTCCGGACTCTGAAGAACGGCAGGAATACATTGAAAAGCTTTCAGAGGATGAAGTACATTTTACCTTCGGGTGGGGATGGTCTAGAATCGGACTTATCCTGTTATATTTAATACCTATTCTGGTCATGTTTGCGGTAATTGTTGTACTTAGCCTGCTAATGCTTGCATATCAGGTGCTGACATTACTATTTACCCTTCTTGGCGTATTTGTATTTATTCTTGCACTTGTACCGTTTTTCGGTATGAGGCTGATTCAGAATTGGTTATCCAAAGTACTTGGTTTTGCTTTCATAAAGGTTATAGTATGTTTTGCCCTGGGTGTCATGCTGGCTTTTATATCTTCAATATTCAGCATATCCGACCAATATGGCTGGTTATTAACCGTGATTCTTGAAGTAATGGTTGTTGTGACAATCTTCTGGAAAAGGAATGAGCTTGTGGAGTTGTTTACAATGATCAGGCTTGCGCCTCAGAATCCCTCAATGATTAACCGGCAAATCCGGCGTGATGCCAATGTGGAAGGTAAAATAAATGATTTTATGGGAGCCAGATTAACCGGCTTCAGAGACCGCAAGTCACTTAAAGACAGGGAAAGTAATGCTGAAATGCCGCCTAAACAAAATAAGGCCGATAAAAAGCTGAGCAAAGCAATTCCGGAGAATTCTGACGGCAAAACCGAAAAAGTCAAGCCGGACGGTACGGTTGATAGTGAAAAGACCGGAACAATTAAATCGCGGAATGCCGTCAGTAATGGCAAAACCGAAAAGGCAAGGTCAGCCGGTGCAGGTGATAAAGGTAAGACGGATAAAGTAGGAGCAGCTGGTGCAGTTGTTAAGGATAAAGCGGATAAAGCCGGGTCGGGCGGTACCATCGGTAAGGGTAAAACTGAAAAAATTGAGGCCGGAGTTAAAAGTGTCAAGGCTGTCCACCCATCATCAGAAAGAAAGCAAACCGGTGTGCCGGCGGGGCAGGACTACAACCGTGTGTTCAGCGAAATGAGCCAGGATCAATCGGAAGATAACAATAATTTCAGGCAGCTTATGAAGAAAGCCGAAGAAATTCTCCAAAAACAGTACGAGATATCAAAGCTGGAATCAGAGAATAAGGCCGAAAAACTTAACAAAGAACCCGAGTATTCACCGTTTGTTCAGAAGGTAGATACCAGAGAGGCCCTCGGAGCTCCCAAATTTGATCAAAGGGAGATTATCGCCACAGCCCAAAACATAAAGAGGATATCTGCTTCGGGAGGAAAGCCTGAAGAGCTGCTGCGCCGCGATGGAAAAGGTGAAGCTCAGAACAGGCATGACCGTCCCAGAGATGTTATAAGTCTGGTTGTGAATGGACAGCAGCAATCGCTTGACAGAAATGAGGCTTATAAAATCATTGTCCAGGAGGCATCAAAGGAATATTCACAGGAATTTAACCAGGCTTATGGCAAAAGGTATGACGATAAGTTTTTCGATGGGCTGATCAAGCGGTATGGGCAGCAAAACGTACGTCAGATCATGAATCGAATGAAGGAAATTAAGGAGAAGGAGGGAAATATAAAAAATCCGGCCGGTTATCTTACTCAAAGCTTGAAAAACAAAATCAAGGAAAATAGTGTAACTGCAATAAACAGAGGGGAGGATGTGAAGTGAAACAGAATTCCCCCCGCGTAAAGGAGAAAATTAAAGCAGCAATTGCTAAAAAGGTGATTGCTGCGGCTATAATAGCCATAGTACCGGCTTTATTTATCCTGCTGCTGATGATGTTCTTCATGCAGGGGACGGGAATAAACAAGAATCCTATGGCAATGGCAAAGGGCATCGATATACCGGCTGCTTATCTTACGCTGGCCAGGCAGTCTTCGGATGAAAACGAGATAGATTTTGCATATTTTTTAACCTTATCGGCTGAAATGGCTAAATTTAACCCTGATAAATATAAGAGTGATTTGATTCCGAAGGTACTCGAAAGAGCAAGGACGGGGAGTCCCGCATCACTGAATAAATCATCCAAAACCATATATGACATGTACTCCGGGTATTACAATTATCTGAATGCAAGCCCTATACCAAAGTCAAAAATAACTACCACCAGGACAAAAAGACTTAAATCTGTTAATCCGGAGGAGTATGAATATGAAACAAGCACAACCGAAACTTTTTATAGTTATAGCCATTACGATGACTTTGGAGCTCAGAGAACATTTGGAGGTAACCGTGCTCATGAGGGAAATGATTTAATAGCGAGTGCCGGTGTACCGATTGTATCAATATCGGACGGAATTGTCAGGGACATGAACTGGAATGATTTTGGCGGAAATATAGTAGGTGTGATTACCGGTCCGGACACCTACTTTTATTATGCTCATATGCAGTCATTTAATCCCGACCTGCACGAAGGAGATTATGTCAATGCGGGAGATTTGCTGGGATACGTGGGTAACAGCGGATATGGCCCTCCGGGAACAACCGGGATGTTTGTAAACCATCTGCATTTGCAGATCGGAATTAAAATTGACGGTTTAAAGGAACGGTTCTATGTAAGCCCGTACAATATTGTAACCTTTCTTGATGACTACAGAGTAACAATTTATGAAGAAATCAGCAATTAAATCAGGTGTTACAGACCACTTGGGAAAGAGGTGACGTTGTTGAAAGTAATTCTTGCTACGGGAAGTCCCGGGATTGACAAACAAATTAAGCTTAGTGAAAAGTGTACAATAGTCGACAATGTTGGTGATTTGAGCGAACTGCTGGATTTGCTGAATTATGTGACTGTTGATTCTCTTGTGGTCAATCGCCTGTTGGATGATCAGGAGGGAGTACTGCTGGTAAAGCTGGCACAGGCGGCAAAAGCAAAAAAAATAAATGTTGTGGTATTGACTGATAAAATTGACAGCTACGAAGAAAGACAATTGATCAGCAGTCTGGCAAATCTGTCTGTTTTTGTTTTCAAGACCTTTGACAACCTTTCAGGAAAATTGATAGAAGAAAGTATCTTCAATTATCCTGAAAGATTTGATTTTAGTATTCTGGCAGAGACAATTGTCAAGGAAAAAGCTGTCCCGGTGATAGAAGAAAGAATCGTTGAAAGTATTGTAAATTTCCATAACAAGGTTATAACTGTAATTGGCAATTCGGAGCTTACGGCAGAGCTTTCGGCAGTGGCTGCAATACATTGCAAAAGAAATGTATGTGTTATCGATATTGATTTTCTTGATTCGGCATTGGATTCGAGACTGGGGTTTGAAGGAAAACATAACGGAGATCAAAAATTTGATTCTCAGAGACATATCCTTGATAATGCAGGAACAATCCGGTTGGATAAAGACAGCTTTGAAAGGTACTGTCTTCAGCTGAGGGGAGTACCTGCACACGTATTTTATATTACCTACAGGCATGATAACTATAAAATGTTTTCCGGAAGCAGGATAGACAAGCTTATTGATTTTACATATCGAAATTATGATTTGACTTTTGTAAATGTAAACGGATCGGCTCTTGATAAATTAACCATTGTGGCAATAAACTGTTCCGATTACGCAATAATCAGTATCAGGGGTGACAGGATCAGCAGAAGGCAGGGCGAAAATTATGCTCTCTACATGCAGGAGTCGTGCGGTGTGTCACGTGACAAGCTTCGCTATTTGGTGTTTGAATACGATGAAAGCACCGATGCACCAAAAGGCTATTTCAAAGCTAATATACCGGGTGAATTATTTTTAGGATATATAAGCCGGAATGAAAAGCGTATACGGAGGAGAAACAGCAAGGTTCCGTTTGCTCTAAAAATCCGGGGCAAATACCTGGATGAGTATCTTGGTATACTTCTCATGCTTGGTATTTCAGGCAAAAGAGGAGCAAGAGAACGATTTAAAGAGAAAAAGAATTTATTTTTCAGGCTGCTTAAGTTTAAAACGAGAAAGCTATACAGGAGGGTAAAATGGGTAAAAAGTTAGTAATAAAAACGGTTCTGATATGCCTTGGTATTTTTATAATTATATCCGCGGTTGGCTGGTTTTGCATTTTCAACACTTATAAGCTTGATACCGAACCGGATACAACAGTTTTCGTAGCTTCAACTACAATTAATTCCGGCAGTATTATAAATGAAAGTATGCTTGGGGTTAAAACCATCAAAATATCTTCTGCCACAGATAATATGGTTACCGATATGGGTGAATGCCTGGAATATAAATCTATAGGGCAGATACGGAAGGGGGATTACATCTATAAAAACAACCTCATTCCAAAAAATAAAATCTACTCCGATGATATAAGGGCCATAGTTCTCCCGGCCACCATTGAGGAAAGGCTGGCCAATCTTGTACACAGAGGTTCACTGATAGATGTGATCGTATATCCCGCAGATTCATTACACACCCCTCAGGTGGTTCTGGCAAAGGTAAGAGTTGATGAGGTATTTGATGACTCGGGAATAAATGCTGAAGGAAATGAAATAGGAAGCAGAAAGGGCTTCATCAAGCTGCTCTTAAATAAATCCCAGAGAGAAAGAATATATTCGGCGAAAATTTTCGGCAACCTCAGTTATGAATTATATTGTGATGAAACTCAGAAGCCTTCCAGGGAAGACTATAAAATACCTGAACCGGAGGATCAAACTCCGGAAAAATAATAATTTAGAAACTTGAGGATGTGAATGTATGGGGAAAATTATTTCAATATGGTCGGTTACCGGGAAAACCGGTAAAACGGTTTTTTTATATATGTTAATAAACAGTATGGTAAAGCTGCTGAATAATGAAGTACGAATTTTAGTGTGCTGCAGTAACCTTAATTATGGCAATTTATTGAATCTGTTCGAAATCAGTGACAGCGAGCTGAATATTGAGGACTTAGTTAATCTTAAAATATCTCCCGATAATAAATTTGATTTGCTTAAAACTCTGGGAAAGAAGAATAACCTCTATTTTTTAGGAAGCAAGAAAACAAATATGAATTATGTCGGCAGAAATATAAAGGAGTATGAAAACCTGATAGAAGATTTAAGGAATTCTTTTGATCTTATACTTGTGGATACCATATGGGGGCATGAAAATATCCTGACCAACATGATACTGGATAAAAGCGATCATGTTGTTAATGTTATCAACCAGGATAAGGATATACTTGATTCCAATGACTTTGCTACAGATAAGGATCTGGTATATGTGGTAAATAAGTATCGTGATATTTATCCTGAGCTTGGTGACATCAAATCAATATATAAGCTGAAAGAAATTTATGAGGTTCCGGACAGCGGTGAATTGATGGAAATGAAAAACAAATCAAAACTGGCTTATTATCCTGAATACCAAACTGAGTATAACCGGGCTGTAGACCGTATTACAAAATTCATTATTAATAAAGCCGGCCTGGGGGATATTGCATCTGAAAATCCCTCCGGTAAAAATATTGCAGCAGGCTTGCTGAAGTTCCTGATGAGGAGGAGGAAAAATGGTTAATTTGAATGAGTTGATAGCTGTCATTGAGGAAAAGATGAAAAATGCTAAAAAAGCGAATACAAATGATAAGGAGAAGCAACGGGAGCTTGAGCGTATATCCTTAAGGGAACAGGAATTAAAAATAAAAGCCACCGAGGGCAGTGATCAGGCCAGGGATATAACCAGGAATATGATATATTTTATTCTCGGTGAAACGAATGAAATCAACCGGAAAAATATCGATCAGATAATCTCTCAATATCATATTGACTATTACAGGAATATTTACACAAACGATAACTCTGCTAATATCAGAAAGCCCATAGACAAGGATATTGAGAGCTATCTTCAAAAATTTTCAATAAGCTCCTACGATCACTTTGAAAAAAAGCTTCAAAAGCTGGCTCAAATAGTATATCAGGAACTATACGGGTATAGTGTTATTGACGAGCTGGTGTTTGAAAGTGAATTAAATGAGGTTGCAACCACCCGAAGCGATTATATATGGATTCAGTATAAAGGTATTAAGAGAAGGATACCAAACCCCGGTTTTAAATTTTTTGACGATGAAACCTATAATAAGATAATTGAAGACAGAATTGTTTCAACCGCAAATACCGAGATGAATAAAGGAAATCCCCTGATATATTGCACTCTTGAGAACGGTACCCGGATAACCGCGCTCAGGCCTCCGCTTTCAAGATACTATATTGTAAGTATACGTATATTTATTTATAAATCATTGAATAAACAGGATCGTAATCAATTCATGCCCGAAAAGATGCTGGAAGTTTTAAAAATTCTCAGCAGCAAGGGGAGGAGGAATACCGCCATTATAGGAGAAATGGGCTCCGGCAAAACCACGGCGGCAGACGAGCTTGTTATCAGGCCCCTTGATGATGATCTGGCAATCGGCCTGGCCGAGAACATTCATGAGCTTAATACCTCCGGCAAATACCCCGGGAAAAATGTAATAGAGCTGCAGTATGCAGATAAGTTCACTCCCACCGATATTATGGAGATTTTCTTCAGATTGAACCGGGATATTGTTATCTTCGGCGAGGTGAGAAGCCATATGGAAGCTTTTGAAATGATAAATGCCATGCTCAGGCAAGCCAGAGGGAGTATGTGTACCTTCCACTCTTCCGGTATAGCCAGGCTCATACATGACTTGAGAAAGCTACTGATGCAAACCGGATATTATACCGATTACAAGGAAGCAAGATTTGATATAGCCGATGCAATTGATATTGCCATACAAATCAAGCTGGACAGGAATACCGGTAGCCGGTACGTTTACAAGTTTTCTGAAATAATTGCCCATGAGGCCGAGATGAGCTATGAAATAAGGGACTTGTTCAAATATGACGGAGATTCAGGGAAGTATCTTGTAAACAGGGAGGGAATACATGAAGCTACGCTGGCTTCGTGTATGGAATTTGAACTTACAGCCAGGGACAGGGAATATTTAAACTCTCTTTTCACTATTAAGCCTGATGAGATGGATAGTTTCTCATATATGGATCAGGGGAGGACTAATGAGTAAGGATTATATCATAAATAATATGGAATTCATTATTACACTTTTCACCGGTGTAATTTTTTTATTTTCGGGATTATTATTCAGCGCATATAAAAAGAACAAAAACCTGAGACCATATTCACTTAACAGCAGTTTTATAAAAGGACTTTTTGGAACAGTACTTTCGCTGTTTTCCGGACTGCCTTTGCTCCGGAGAGTTAAGCAGCAGTTTAAAGTGAGTCTGGAGTTCACCTTTTCAAAGGATGCTGTACTGAATGTTATCTCGGACATAATGATTTTTGTAATTGCTGTAATAAGTATATTGCTTGTAGTATTCCTCAATAAGATCGGACAGCTATGGTATGTAAAAGTAATGATCATTGTTATGAGTGTTATATTGCCCTATTACCTGATGGCCCTGCTGCTTGATTTATATAAATACAAAATGAATGCCCAGATTCCTAAAGTAATAGATGAATTCAGAAGTGCATTTATCGAACATAACAAAATAAAACCTGCCCTGAGAGAATGCAGCAGGCATGTAAATAAAAATATAGGCAGGCTGATTCTGCATGCCGCAGATAGTTCCGATACCCAGAAAGCCTTTGAGGATATGAGAGGAAAAATAGATAATATCTGGTTTAGCATTTTTATCGTAATGCTTTCAAATTATAAGGAAAACGGCGGAGAACTGATTGCTCAACTGTACAAGCTCAATAACACCATGTCAACTCAAAACAGCATAGAAAAAAAGAAAAACCGGAGACTTGTCTGGTATGAGGTATTTGCCGTATGTGCATCGGTTCTTAGTATACCGGCTGTACTCTGGGTTAACAAAATCATTCTTGGGAATGGGATCACACTTGATCCGGATACCAACCTTGCTATTTGCAGAGTAATAATCTTTTCGGTAATTGCTTTAGTTGTTGTAAGAGTTTTAAGAAAGATGTGACCAGGTTGAACACATCTTGAAAAGGACGGTATTTATATGCATATATTATTTGTTTTAATTGCAGTCGGCCTGCTTGTACTTCTGACAGGCATTTTTACAAGCAAGTATCCGAGAGAATCCAGATACTTGACTTTAAAGGGGTTTTCCCTGGAGAGTATAGCTGAAAACAGGGTTGTTAAAAGGATTCTTGGAGTTTTCACCAGGGATAAGTCATTTATATTAAACAGGATCAGCTTGTCGGTAATTAACGGTTCGGAAACAAAAATTTCTTTGGAGGCATTTTATCTTGTAAAAATATTTTCATTTATCCTGATAACTTTATCAGCTTTGATTATTAATTATACCAACATGGATATAACCAAAGTGAACATCATTTCAAAGGCTTCCAACAGCATAAATATTTTTGGGGTTTATCAGGAAGACAAGTCGGATGCTGAATATAACTATTCTCTATATCATTCAATACTGAATCAAATAGATAGTAATGACTTTGAAAAAGCTGACGATGCTGAAAAACGACAGATGGTTTCGGAAGTTCTTCCTGTGTTGATTCATACTGTACAAAAACAGGATGTGGAATTCAATGCCGAAAAATTCATTTCTACATATGAGGCTCTGAAAAAAGTAAAATTGGTGGACCGGAAAGTATATTTAATTGCGTTTATTGCTTACTTTGTGCCTGAATTGCTGCTTCTGCTTAAGAGACTTTTATTAGGCAGCATCTACAGAAAAGAGGTAATAAAGCTTGAAAATATTTTTGAACTGCTGGGCAGTATGGAGGGCTTTAAAACTACCGACATTCTGGAGCAAATGTCCAAAGGTTCTTCACTCTACAGAAAGAATATGACGGAATGCCGCAGCCTGTTCCAGGTAGACAGAAAGCTTGCAGTTCAAAACCTGAAGGCGGCAACAAAAAACAAAAAAATGTCTGAGCTGGTAGATACCCTCAGAATATATTCCATAGTTGATAAAAAGCTTGCCATGGATATCCTGGCAAAAAACCGCAAGAGCAGGAATGATGGAATTTTAATAACAGCCGATGAAGATATGGACTGGATCGATATTATTGCTTTTATAAGCATAACTCCGCTTTTGTATGAACTGGCCAATCTTTTGATGAAGCCAATGCTTGATATGATATTTGATGCCTTCAAATATATTTGACTATCAATTAAACCGGATTGGGGGTGTTAAGCTTATATATTCATTATTTATAAAGCGGGGAGGTGATAAAGTGAATAAGGTTATACTGACAATTATTTTGTTTGCACTTGCAATAGCTCTGGTAATAGGGGTAATTATCCCGGTAATGACCACCAGCAAGTCATCCGGGCAGGAAGCGAAGGACAAGCTTGATGAAACAAAAACCAATATCGGCACACTTGGTACACCGGTTACATATGAAGCAGCCGGGATACAGATAATTACTGAAATATAAGTGAGTTTTTAAGTTTAAGGAGCTGATAAAAATGAACAAGGTAATTATGACGATAATCCTTTTTGCTATTTGCGTGGCATTGGTAGTATCGGTAATAATTCCGATTGCAGCAGAAGTAAAAACAGGCGGAGACAAAACCTTTGAGGTTGTCCGGCAAACAAACAACAATATAGCGTCTGCACCATAGCTGCCGGTAAGTTAAGGCTTCAAGATGTGTCCGACTGGGACACATCTTGAGGTATAGAAAATGGGGTAAGTCAATGAATAAAATTTTTGTATCTATTATTGTAATTCCTATAATTGCGCTGCTTATGTTCAAGGCAATCGCAATATCAAATTATGATCTGAAGCAGAGGTACCTGAAAGACCAGGTAGACCTGGTTGCCTACCAGGTAAAATTAACCGGCAGGCTCACAGAGGATGCATATGGTCAATTTTCTGCGAAGATAAATAAAATAGCTGATTTTTCAGACGGAGAGAGTATTGTTTTAATAAAAGGGATGTATTCCAACGGCTTAATAGTAGCATTATCTGACTACAGTATGGGAGAAGTTCTAAATAAAGGCGAGGCTTTTATAATTTACATCAAATCAAAGGAGGTTTCCACCTTCAGCAGGATACAAAACGGCGGAATCAGCCCGGATGATACAAAAAACCTGTATTACAAGGCCAGGGCCGAATGCCGGATCGAGGTGTATAATGGATAATAGGGGCGGGGCAGCCGGAACAACGTTTTTCAGCTTGTCGGTAATTTTGGTATTGTCACTGCTGCTTCTCAGTACGGCGGATTATTCTCTGTACTCATATAAAAAGAAATGTATAGCCGGTGCAATTGATTTTTCAGTTTCGGCAGCTGCCCAGGAAAACAATATTGAATTAAGCAGGTATGGTTACTCCATAGGGATAGATGAGTCAGCCGGCACTCTTTCCACCGACAATATATTTATTGATGAAACCAGTGCCGAAAATGCGTTTTTCAGTACACTGGAGCTTAATGCCGGCATAAAAAAATCAGAGGTCATATCCAACACAATGATTATAATAGTAAACCCGGCAACCGGCTCAGCAAACTACATAATAAAGAACGCAACAAAAAGAATTACCGGAAGTGTTTCCGAGCCTGCCGATCTTGAAGCCGTAATAAACACAAATACGGCACAATTCTGGGATGCCGGGCAGCCGGATAAGGAAATTGTGTACGTCAACGGTAATCCGAAAACTAATGAGTTTAAAAAGAGACCTTATTACATGGTTTTTATAAAAAATTATGAAATTGACGGATTATTTAAAAAAAGGCTGGCAACCTTTATAGCATTCAAAGGTGCAAATATAGAGCGTAAAAACGGCAACGGTTTAGAAGAATAAAATTAATTTTTAAAAAATCTTTATAATTTTGTAATAATATGGTATAATGCATAAAAGCCTTGCTGTCTTTCACCGGTTTTGGTGAGTGGGTATGGCAGAGTTTGCCATAATCACATCTTATTCAAAAATACAATTAACAAATAAAATTATTCAATGCCAATTTTAAGGGGATTGAATGAAAACAGGGTGATAGTCATCTGCATCTCTTTTACAAAAGAGAAAGGAGGTGGCAGGTATGGATATATACGAAACAATATCCTTAATGATAATGTTCTCGATGTTTCTCATATCTTTTCTCTCCTTGGTTATCACAATAATCAAGTTAAATGAGCGGAAAAAATAATCACCCTGTACTCGCACTACAGAGTGATTAAAGCTTAAACTTTTCACGATGTAGAGTGACTGCCACAATGTGGACATTCAATCTCCTTAATAATATTATACCAAATTCCTTTCAAAAGTAAACATATGTCAAATCAAATTTTAAAGTCAAAAGGAGAATAACTATGAGATCTGTAGTGAAAAGAACAATTGCAGTATTAATAATTATGTCAGTCTCAATCACAACAAACATTTTAATGATTTCAGCCGATCCGGGCAATAAATTCAAAGATGTGAAAGTAACCTCCTGGTATTATTCCTATGTAACAAAGCTGGCTGACCTGAAAATTACAGGCGGATATACAGATGGTACATATAAACCCAACAACCCGGTAACACGGGCTGAATTTGTTACTTTCCTGTGCAACGTCAAGGGCTATAAGCAGATGCAGGGGAATCCCTTTATTGATTCTCAGAAGAGCTGGGCATCAGGATATATAACTGCTGCACTGGCAAACGGAATAATAGATTTACCGTCGGATCAGAAGTTCAACCCCAACTATGCAATAACAAGGCAGGAAGTGGTTGAGATGATGTGCAGAGCTTTGAACATCACTCCAGACGAAACAGCAAAAACACCATATGCAGACGTTACCACTAATCCAGGCTATTCAACTGCTGCATACTCAAATTACCTGATGCAAGGATCTCTTAAAGATAATAAGACATATTTTAACCCAAAAGCCAATATAACCAGGGCTGAAGTAGCTACCGTAACGGTAAATGCTTATGATTACAACTTGGATAAGATGGAGTATCTTAACAAAAAAAAGGCTGAGGAAAAGCTGAAAAAAGCTGAAGCCGAAAAAGCCTCAGCGTGGAAGGAAAGTGTAAAAGGTATCTCTTCAACACTTTTGAACAACAAAGAAGGTTTGTACAAGGATTCTGTATATGAGAGTAACAAATATCTGAAGGAGGAAACTGACTACTTAAAGAATTGGGGAGCAAAGTACGGAATGACTTCTGAACAGTTTGAGAACGAATTAGTTGAAGTTGGAATAAAGTATGCAACCCTAATAGCAAATGCAAATTACAAAAAAGTGGATATATATGAATCTACTTTAAAATCTGTACTAGACTTTAATACTCTTGATGGATATCTTCAAAAAAAACTTGATTATGTTAAAAACAATACGATTGTTTCAGAAGGAAAGTTTATAACCAGTAAAGGCATGTTGGTTTATGCAGAATGGGGAAATCCTGTTCTAAGAGGAACAATAAAATATAGATATTCAAGTCCTACAAGCGTTAATATTCTTAAATCCGAAATTGTTGGTTCAACTAAAAAACCTTCACAACTTGGAGTATGGTATGAACAAGATTTTGAAATACACTTTATAGCTGAAGATAATGGAATTAAATGTACAAGATTACAACCAATATCGGAAATAAGAATATCGAAATGAGAGGAGTACTGCAATTATGAAGAAAACTTTAAGTACAATACTAAGTTTGATTTGCATTTTTGCTATTCTCTTTAGTATTAACATTCCAATATATGCTGCAGGTGACCCGACAGGCGTTTTAGGTGTCATTGGTGATGGAGCTTCACCGAAAGAACATCAAGCATTAACTATGTCTGTGAATTCTGTAGCTTCAACTTCTCCTTTGCAAGCTTTTTGTATAGGTTGGCAGTTTGAGTTCAGTAATTCAAATGGTTCCATATCTATTGATATTGACCTAAGGGAAGTAAAAACTAATGGTGGAAGCAGAACATATACTTTCCCTATTACTACAGGATGGACTAAAGAATCTACAGGGATTAAGGGTGGAAATAGTCTCCGGGACATGGTGAGCGATAAAGCTACTTTTGACAGGATAATAAAAGACGGCTGCACTGTTACAGCAAATGCAATCATAAGAAAATACAGTTATTTCAACGGCAAGTTTACACCATTAGGCACATATGCATATACTAAAGATGAAATAGCTGAGTACGATAATAATGGTAAAATAATAGGTGGTAACTTTACAGAATTTTCATCGGCGTTTATAAGTAATACTCGTAATGATTACTTTGACCTTACTTTAACATTGAAGCCTGAGCCTGTACCCATACCCGACCCAAAAGTAAATCTAACTTTGCCTATTAACAATTCAACCGTTCTACAGGGTACTGTAGTTACTTTTAAGGGCTTTGGTACGGGTATTCATCACATAAGCGGTTTTGTTGATGGTAAGTTCATGGAAGAACAGGGAAACCCCTCTGAGGATTATAACGATCAAATGAAGTTTGAAACAATAGTAAAACTTGATGAGATCAGGGATTACACGTTCCAGATTAAGGGGAGAAATACAGCTAATTTAACGGATGCAGGTTCAAAGCTTGCAGAATCAGCTATACATACAGTCCATGTAATAAAGCCTCCTGCCAACTCAGGAACCATATACATAAAATGCCTTGATATAGACACTAACAAGGAAATTCCTGATACTGCACAAGAAATACCAGGTGTTGAATATGGGAAGCCAAAAACCGTTACATATCCTCCTGTGACACAATATAAGGTTCAAGGTTCATATCAAACATTTTCAGCGTCCGCACCTGACAAGTCAAAAATGGAAACTGCTACTTCTCAGACTGTAACTTTATCATCAACGAATAAAAATGCCTACGTATATTTTTGGTATAAGGTTGACAACACTATGCCGCCCGTAAAGCCACCTGAAAAGATAAACTATGACCCTATAGCAATTATTAATAATCCAGCCGTAGCTTATGCCGGTGATGATGTGTTAATAGATGGCAGCCGTTCATACGACACAGACGGATATGTTGAACGATGGATATGGGATGTACCAGGAACATATTTAAGTGACCCCAACAACTCGTGGGCTAATGAACTGAATAACGCTGAGCAAGATATTGAAAAAGGTACGGTTTGGTATCCCCAAATAGGAGTTTACGGTATAGACTTGGAAGTCATTGATGATGGAAATTGCTCAGGATATGATCAAAGCATAATTGAAATTATCGAGCCTAAGCCTGAGATAAATGTTGATGTCCTGGCGGATAAAATGAAAGAAAACAGAAAAATAACACTTGATACATCAAAGAGTAAGTCGGCTACCAGGTATCCAATTGATTGGAACCTGACCACATGGAGCATACAACCTATAAATGAAACTGGAGCTACCGGAGATTACGGGGTAAGGTTATCAAATGGTACGGTATATAAAAATGTCAATGGCAAAGCCCATCTATATAATAACGGCACATGGACAGATACCGGCCTGGATTTCAATTCTGTGCTGAAGGGACAAAAGACTGTATACTTCCAGGCCAGAGACAGCGGACAATATAAAATAACAGTGTCTATGACTAATACTTATGTATTTAACAGTGCAGTCCATTACTCAAATACTGTTGACAGGACTATTACTGTAGTTGAGGATTTGGCACCTGTAGCAGATTTCAGCGGATCGGAAAGTAATATACGTGAATTTGAAAATCCTATTGATAGAACCCGGCAAAAATATGGTGTTATACCTGTTATTTGCACTTCAACCTCACCCGATGGTGATCCCATAGGTAAAAGGATATGGTCTGCCAGGTATGACAGTGACAATGATCTCGCCCAGGGCTCCGGAGCCGCAGCTGCATTTGCAGATGAAACAACCATATATCCATACACAGGTACCGACCCATTTACCAGCGGTATCAGGTTGGTGGTTGACGGTGAATACGATTCTACAGCAGAAATCTGGTCATATGAGGTTGGAAAATTTACCGAAGCATTGCAGGTATACGAGGATATTCCTGATTCCGAAACGGTTAAGGAACTTCTAGTGCAGAGTGATTATAAAAGCAGTTACGTGCAAGGGTGGTAAACGGAGGAGCACCTATGAAAAAATTTAAATATTTACCTATATGGATTTTAATAATAACACTAATAAGCCAAAGCTCAGCTTTGGCTTTTAATATTCAGGAAATGAAAAATACTGCTCCTGTGGCAAACTTCACGGTTGAAAAGAGTCGTGAAGTTAAATTGCTTGTATTGACTGACTATGCCGGCGCAGATAACGCCAATCTTAAAAATGCATTAACAAGTATGAAAAGCGAACTGGCTAACTACGCAAAAATTAATATTGAGTACGCAAGCCCAACTGATACCACCATAGGAACACAACAGGGCAATTATGTTAAAAATTATTGGGCTAAAAACGGATATGCGACATACAGATGGTCCGGATATACTTTAAATATAACACCGTATGGCCAGGTACAGCAGCATAATGCAAGTAATGAATTACAAACCGAAGTATTTAATTACTCCAATGTAATAGAACTGCCGGAAGGCCAAACACCAACTCAGCCTTATGGTGCTCCAACACGATATACCAAATCTGCCCTGCAGACACAAGTCTATGACTTTGGACAGCGTACTTATTATACGTATACATTTATCAATAATTCAGGTATATGCGAGGGACAGTTCAGCTATAACAGGGAGTATAATTACTATTATCCCAATGGGGCTACTCAGCAAGGTTTTAAGGAATTAAGCGCCGAGCCTGTATTTACATATGACACAGCCTGGTCAATTCAAGGCTCCCAGGATACACCGGTGACAAATTCCGTAACCGGCTGGGATTTATCAAAATTAAATTATAATGTCCCCAGCAATACAGACACATTTGTAATTTTTGCTCTTAACAACGAGGATACAAACTATTACACTTCACACATGGCATCGAATTACCGGCTAGGCCAGCTTCGGAACGACAGCAATCTTGGAAAGTTTGTAAAGGATAGTGAAGCAAGAATATATTCCATTTGTTCAGATAATCTGGAGAATGTGAATCTTTCAACAAATCCTCAGTACCCGGTGACATTTAACGGTGCAGCTCAAAATATATCTTTAAGGGATTTGATAGATTCAAGCTTTGATGGCAGAAGCATAGGGCCAAAAAATATAACCGGCCTTGTAAACAAGATAAAAGAAAATGTCAAAAGGCCGTCTGATAAGGTAGACATGATAGTGGCTACCGATAAAGATATTTCAAGCACAAACAGCTTTGTTAACAGTATAAAGGATAATATCAGCTCTGATGTGGATTTCAAGACAAACGTGGTCAATATGGACTCTCTGGAAGATGTAGATACATGGAGAAAGTATGTGACAAAGGGTGATTATAAGAGTTTTTCTCAATATAATACTGATGCCACACTCTTACTTTGTGGAAATGGTGACTTATGGGCACGGGGCAGTAATCTCATAGGATGGAACTACCAGGGAAAAGAAGTATATGGTCTGTTTGGACAGAGTACCACAATTCAGACCTACAGTAGCTTTATTAAAATAGCTACAGATGTAAAAGATGCATATTTCTACTATAGTAGCAGTGGTCTTTCTATTTATATAATAAAAAATGATAGTTCATTGTGGATTTGCGGTGCCAATGGAGTGACATTTAATTCATATCTTGGATATGACATGCCAATACAGTATCAGGAATTTACAAACACATACTGGACCGGTGTAAGATCACTTGCTTTTGATGTCCATGAATACGGAATAATGTATATGGTGACAGATACAGGAGTATATAGGAGATCACTAAGAGTTGATAATTATTACCTGCCTGTAGCAAAAGATCCTTATGCTCCGGCCAACACACAGTATGTTATTGGTGTTAGTGATTCTATGCTGTACTATATATCTGATGATGGTAATATAGATTTTACATATTGGTCAAGCGGTACACAGCAAAGAGGGCTTAATCACAGCGGGAAATTGCCTTATCCGGTAAAAGATTATTCAACGTCCAGGGATACGGCAAGGCAGACAGCTATATTATGTACAGATAATAAGATTTATAATTTGCAAGGACAGGTATCTATAAATATACCTATAAAACAGGCTATTATGGGTAAATCGACATATGGTGTTACTTATTTAGTGGCCACTGATGGAGTAATATATAGTAATACTTCCGGGGGATGGAGCACCTATAATGTGCCTGCAGCTGATAAAATATTGTTTATACAGGATAATAGTGGTGCTACCGGAGGTATGGTAGTAAGAACTCCAAGCGGTGAAATTGGTTATATAGGCCGTATTAACTACGAAAACATATTGAAAACAGATATTACATCAACTTATGATCCTGCAAGGTATTACGCAAACAATGGCGGAGGATATGCTACAGTATTTGATGCTTCAGTTGGTGATACTGCGGCCGATTACTTGCAAATAGGCAACCATTTTGCCTATGTAACAAAGCAAGGCAATATTTGTTACATTAATTGCGATTATTTGGGGGTAGATGATTATGGATTGCATAGATTTAAATACACCACTGTCAATTGCGGCAAGGTAGATTCAGCTTTTGATATTACCAACAAGTCTGTAAAAGCATTCTCAAAGTCAAAAATATTCAACACCCAGTTAAGAGATGGATCAGAGAGGTATTTTATCTATATCTCTGATAACATAGAAAAAGATACTTACTTTCATGATCCGTCGGATTATTTGCTGTTGGATAATTTGGATAGCACGGTTTTAAATTACCTGAATGTTAACAGATTTAATATTTACGTTGTCTCCCCGGCCGAAGCCAGGGACTTAAAACTGCAATATCCATATGTCCCTGTTAACCGGCAGCAGTATTCATTAAGAGAGCTGATTTATAACTCTGTTATGGACAGCGCATTCTGCAAGGATGAAAACACGGTCAGAACCCTGATTATACGGAAGTATGACACATTTACCAAGCAAGGCAGTACAACACTAACAATATTGGTAAACGAGGAAAGTGTCCGGTATAACCAAATTTACAGCGATTTCGAGCACGACCCGAAATATTCAGACAAATGGCAGTACACCCATGATCCGGCCTATTTTGATAACTCAAATGGGCTTGACGGCAATTCAGGCAAGTGGATCACAGAACCGTTGTACACCTTCAGCAAAGTTGGAAAATATACAGTGGTTTCACAATTCAGGGACAACCCGAAGGAGGATAACAGGTTTGACAGCTACCGGCTTTGGTCTAATGTTTCGGCACCGGCTACAATTATTGTACACCGCAGACCTGTAGCTTTATTTAACACGCAGATTGCAGGCAGAGCAGGATCCATGGTTAATCTGACATATCTGGATCAGTCCTATGACCCGGATCATAACCTGTCAAGGACAGATAAAGGTATTGGAGCAAGAGTATGGCAGTACAAAAAGGCCTCATCAGATACCTGGACTGAGGGGAAACCGGCAAGTCTTGCATACAATTCCGGCATTTATCAGATAAGACTCAGTGTTAAGGATATTGAAGGTGCATGGAGCAGCCCATATATAGATACAATTGACACTGTTAATGTTCCCCCGTCCATAACTGCCACTCCTACTGAATATAACGGGACGGGACCGGTTAATATAACAATTAAGGCTTCCGATAACGGTGAAAACGACTTTGCATATATGCGTTATGCCGTAACCGGCAGTACCGATTCCCCGGCGGCTTCACAGTGGATAAAGGAAGCTGATGGAATAAAGGAAAGAACTATTACCCTGAACACAGACGGTACATATTATTTACACATGGAAGCCTGTGATAAAGCGGGACAAACCGGAAAAAACATGGCCGGGCCGTATACTATCAATAATGTAAAGGCAGGACAATTTTTTATTACCATGATGTTTGATCCGGGCTGGCAGTCTTATTATTTTGACATATCAAATGGCATTGATGATAATCATGACGGAGAGATTGACCGGTATCCCAGAAAGACAAATACCGATATCGGCACTTTGAAAATGCCGATTAATTATTTCAATTTAGTCGGACATCCAAAAACATATATTAAGGCCGGATACAGAGTTAAAGGAAAAATTGACATCCAGGGAGCTCCTGATTATGCGGAGTTTCATATCAATTATTTAATGAGCAGCAGAACATATACAGATAAAGTCCCATTAACAAAAGGAGCCGGTAATACATATTATTTTGAATGGACCATACCGTTAGAAACAGACAATAAGTCTTTTATAAGCTTTGACTTGCAAATAAAAAAAGGCAGTTTAACTTATGGTAATGAAAAATGGAATGATACCTGGGATCCTCGGAATACGTCACGATTGGTTTTTTACGTAAAGGGGAAGGCAACGGATGATTTGATCTATGTACAGAGTCAATAAAAAAAATAGAATTAAAGATGGATTGTTATGAAAAGGAGCTTTCTTAAGGGGGCTCCTTTTAGATTGGAGAACCCTATGAAGAATATTGTTATGACCAGGGAAGCAGGAATAAAGAATGCGATGGTTGAAGTATTTATTCACGGGCAGAATGTTTCGATTATCAGCACCAAAATTGCATTGAATTTAGGAATTTCAGATAAAGAGCTTCATATTATTTCTGCTGCAGCAGCACTTCACGATATTGGGAAAAAAGATGTACCTTTGGAAATTTTAAATAAACCCAGCAAATTAACCGGCGATGAAATGATAGAAATGCGCAAGCACACTCTCTATGGCTTTAATGCACTGGTAAAAGATAAACGTTTTAATAATTTAGCGAACTATATTCTTTATCATCATGAAGATTGCCGGGGAATGGGGTATTACAGGTTAAAGGAAAATGAGATACCTCTGGCTTCCAAAATAATTATGGCGGCAGATGTTTTTGATGCGTTAACATCAGACAGAGCCTACAGAAGTGCTTTCAGTATGAAAGAAGCTTTGGATATCATGGAAAATGAGCAGCAAAAGTATGACAAAAAAGTTTTTAATGAGTTGAAAAAAATAATCAAGGAAGAAAAGTTTTTTAAGTATATTGACTATACGTATAACACGTATTAGAATTAAGTTCTATTCCTTGTGAAATTTGGGAGGTGTGTTTATGTTATTGATTTACCCGGCAATTTTTCATAATGAAAATGGTAACTACTGGGTTGAGTTTCCGGATCTTGAAGGCTGCCAAAGCTGTGGAAAGGATTTACCTGAAACTATGGAACTTGCGCAGGAGGCTTTAGGACTTTATATAGCATCTAAGTTAGATAATAAAGAACCAATTCCGCAGGCTTCAGACATTACAAAATTACAAACATCCAATGGAGTTGTAAGCTATGTTTCCTGTGAAATTAACAAGTATAGGAAAAAAACCAAGGCAATTAAAAAAACATTGACTATTCCTGAATGGCTTAATGAAGAAGCAGAAAATAAACATATAAATTTTTCATCTGTACTGCAGGAAGCTTTACTCGAAAAAATCAAAGAATAATTTTTATTAACTGTTTTATATGGTATAATGATTATTATAAAGGGGAGTGGAACAGTGGAAGACAAAGTTTTTGAATTGATGACTAGGATGTATTCGGATATTAATGCCAGATTTGATAGTATTGAAAATAAAATGACTTCAATGCAAAATGATATTTCCGGTATTGGAAATCAAGTTGCAAAAATGGAAAATGATTTGAAACCAAAAGTGGAAACGGCACTTGAGGGATATTCACTTATTTATGAGAAACTTAATACGCTTGAAAGTAAAGTAGATAATCTTAACTCAAAAGTTGAAAAACAGGAAGTTGAGATAAAGGTCATAAAGGGCGGCAAGTAAACACCTGTTGTCCTGTTCTAAAAATAACACGATGATTAAAAATTAACAGCTTAGAAATAGGCTGTTTTTTATTACCCGGAATCAGCCTTCAAATTTGTATGAAAATATAAATTTGAGGGCTGATTTCATAAAAAAGCTTTTTAAAAGAACTCAAATTGCACATATATGGGGGTACTTACAATGGATAAAATCAGAAAACAGGAAAGAAAAAATTGGTTTTACAGCTACAATATGATTTTTAGCTTAAAAATCAGTGAGCATGCGAAACTTATTTATATTTTTCTTTGTAGATCCGCTGATGCAGAGACTCAATGTTTTCCAAGCTATAATTATATAGGTGAGGCATGTGGTATAAAAAGCAGAACAACTATTGCAACCGCATTAAAGGAGCTTGAAAACGCAGGACTGATAGAACGGGCCGCTCAATATAATTCGGATGGCAGACAGACCTCAAATTGCTATTATATTTATGACACCCCACGGAATAATACCCCCGAAGCAGCTGACATTAAGGAACAATCCGGAAATGAGGAGGAGGCTGCCGAAGCAAATGCCGCCTGCTCTGAAAGTGAGTGTACAAATAATCAAAATGATAGTGTCCATTTAATGGACACCCGGGTGTCCGCTGAATGGACAGGGGGGTGTCCAGCAAATGGACACGAAGTACTACCCATAAATAAGTACTACCCATATGAAGTAACAACAACACCGGACAAAGCTGATGTTGTTGTTGATCAGCCCATAAATATCAATGATCTGAAAAAAGAAGTTGATAAAACCATAGGCGGAGATGTTAACATAAAAGTACTCACAGGTTTATTAAATAAAAAAGGTATTGAAAAAATTCGTTTTTGTTTATATAATTGGCTGGGTATTATCGGATCCCAGAAAATAGATAGTGTCGAAAGCTTTTTTGTAAGAGCGGTTACCGAAGGCTACAAGGTTCAAACTCAAAGGTGTCCTCCCAAAGGCACCGGCAACAGTAACAGGTCTAATTTTGAAGAAAGGGAATATCCCCGGGAGTACTATGAAAATGGCTTTTTCAGCAATATATCAATAAATGTCCATGATAATAGGTATAACGAACGGTATGTGCGGGATATTTCAAAAAAAATAAGGGCAAATCTGCGGTTTAAAATAGAACAGGGTGAATATATAGGAAATGCCCCTTACGGATATGTCAAGTCTGTTAATGAAAAAAACAAGCTGGTAGTGGATACAAGAACCGCTCCGGTAGTCAGGGAGATATTCGGACTGTATAAGCAGGGTTATGGCTATGCGGCAATTGCAAATATGCTGAACGGGAGAGGGTATCCTTCACCGTCTTCAAAAAACTCCGACATTCCCATAACTCCATGGAATCAGGTGGCTGTGCAGAGAATACTCTGCAACCGTGTATACATTGGCGATACGGTTCAGGGTGTAAGTGAAAAAATAAGCTTTAAGAATAAGAAAACCAGAAGACTTCCCTTTGATAAATGGATTATTACAACGAATACCCATGAGCCCATAGTAAAGAACGAGGATTTTGAGGAAGTCCAGAAAATAAGAGCAAAAAAGCGCTCAAATCAAGGGTATAACAGGAATATATCCCATCTGCTGAGCAATATGCTCTATTGCGGAAAATGCGGTAAGGCAATGTATGTGAGAGTCCGCAAGGACAGACCTGTAGGGTACATATGCAGTTCCTATTCAAAGAATGGGAGTGAATGCTGCTCCAGTCATTACGTTACCGAACAGACAATAATCGATGTCATTTCCGATGAACTATTGGAAATGCTGTCAAATAGAGAGTTTATAGACAGCTTCAGCCTGAAATACTGTAATGAGGAAGATGACAGGCAGAAGAGGTATGAAATGGCGCAGAAGTTGGAGCAGCAGATAGCTGCCAAGCAAAAGCAGCAGGACATATTGTATCTTGACAGGCTGGAAGCAAAAATATCGGAGCAGCTTTTTATCAGAATGAATAAAAATATTGAAGAGCGTATAAGTACTCTGAGAAAAGAGACGGAAAAGCTGCTGGAGGAAGAAAAAAAGCAGCTTGACAAAATGCATGTGGTAGAAAATTTTATTAACAGGATAAAAACCCAGGGGATCAATAAGAATATTATTGAGCAAATGGTCAACAGGATAATTGTTTACGACAGCAGCGACAGTGCTGAACTCAGGAACACAGGTATGAACAGGGAGGAAATAAAGAACGGGCTGATAGTTATTGAATATAACTATAACAATTGGAGGGAAGGGTAAAAAAATAAACAATAGAATAAATTTAAAATAAGCCAACTTTGAGACTGTTTCACAGGTTTCGGAGCTGGCTTATTTTGGAGAGTCACTTCGAAATACTTAATTAATTCAGTCGTTTGATGTAAAAATTTACAATTAATATTATAAAAATTATAATATGCTATTGAATATTTTGGATTATTTTGGTATAGTATGCAATATAAGTTATGACATGGCCGCTAAAAGGTCAAGAGACTGTCTCTTTTGGAATAACTTGAGGTCATAGTCTGATTAATATGACAGCAATTCTTGAAAGTATTTTAAATATAAAAATCCTTTTTAACAAAAATCTTTTTTATCCAATCGGTCAAATTAATATGCACGCACAGGATTTTTTACATTCCGAAATTTAATGAAAACATGGAAATAAATCATAAGAAAGCTCACATTTTACGGTATGGCTTCAGCATGAAAACTCGTGACAGCTTTGGTATTCTGCCAAATAAAAACATCGCAAGAATAATTAAATTAACATAATAAAGGAGAATACAATCATGAAAGAATGTATGAAAAGAATAATGACACTGATCTTGACAGTATCAATTTTAGCGGTTACTGAAATCTGTACATTTGCAGAACCAGTTGATAATTTGAAATTTTCTGATGTAAAAGCTACTTCCTGGTATTATTCCTATGTCACGAAACTTATGGAACTTAAGATAACTGCCGGCATCGGCAATAACATGTTTGGACCGAATATGTCTGTTACACGGGCTGAATTCGTTACTTTCCTGTGCAATGTCAAGGGATATGAACAAATGCAGGGAAATCCATTTGCCGATTCTCAGAAAAGCTGGGCATCAGGTTATATAACAGCTGCTTTGGCAAACGGAATAATTGATCTGCCTGCTGATCAGAAATTCAACCCCAATTATGCAATAACAAGGCAGGAGGCGGCTGAAATGGTATGCAGGGCTTTGAATATAACTCCCGACGAAACAGCGGAATCGATCTATGTAGATGTTTCCAACGATGCAGGTTATTCTGCTGCGGCATATTACAACTATATCATGAGGGGATCAATTGAAAATAATAAGTTTTATTTCAAGCCGGATGACAAGCTTACCAGGGCTGAAACTGCCGCTATTATTGTCAATGCATATGATTACAATATTGATAAGCTGGATTATCTCAATAAAAAAATCAGTGAAGAAAAAGAAAAAAAAGATGAAGCTGAAACTAAAGCAAGGAGACATCAGGAATGGCTTGCCGGCATGGATAAGGGTGTGAGTAAGGAATTACTCAGCTGTACTGATCTATTGGGTGATTATTCCCTGGAGGAACAGCATTTCAGGCTTATGGATGATTTGGAAATCGGTGGTGAATGGCCCGAATGGAATGAAAAGTCAGGATTAGCCGGAGGTGCACTTGCAGATGAGCTGGTAAGTATTGGTAGAAGGGTAGTTGAACTATGGATAAATGCTGATTATAGAAAAACTGATATCATAAAAAATGATTGGGCAGGTGTAATGATTGAAGGCTACGATGTGGACAGTAAAATTAAAAAGATCAAGGATAATACATGGGTAAGAGAAGGATATTTTTATACCGGAAAAAGTCTTTTAACATACGATTCAGTAGATCAGCCAACTTTGAGAGGTACCATCCGCTATAGATGGATAAATCCATCCCAAAATACCGGTGAAAATAAAGTTGGAGTCTGGTATGAGGAAGATATAAAGTTAAGTTTTTACCCACAATATTCAGGAATGAAAGCTAATGGGTTTTGGTATCAACTTACTAAAACACGTACTGAAAAGTGAGGTTTAATGTGAAAAAATTTCTATCATTTTTCTTAGGTTTAGTAATTTTTTTAGGGTTGTTTTATCCATATGGAAATATATATGCTGGAGGTGGTGAAAATGATGTTCTTATACCTAAAAGTGATGGTAAACAACACCAAGCTCTCGAGTGGACAGTTCAGGGTATAAGTTCAACTGCACCAAAGCAAGCATTTGTCATTGCCTGGAACATCAGGTTTGAGACTCCTGACGGAAAACATGTTACTATTAATGTTCCACGTGCCATGACTTCATGGGATTCTCAGCCCAGAACTTATACCTACCCTCTCACTGATGAGTGGAAAGGCACTGCAGCAAGCGGAATGCTTGGGGGAAACTCGGTAGAAGACTTTGTAACCGATGAATATAAAGCATACTATAGAAAAATAATTGAAGATCCTGGCGGCTGTGATATAACAGCAAATGCAGAAATCCAAAAATATTGGTATGATAAGACCAAAACAGGCAGAGCTGCCTATACGCCCATTTCGACAGCAGAAGATCCATACTCCATTTCAGCTTCGGCTGAAGAACTGCTTGACTATTTTAAAGAGTATACGTCTTCATATTTATCCAATACAACGAGTCAATATTTCAACATAAGATTTCATATCCCCCAGAATAAGCCCGAACTGCCAAAACCGGCTGTAAAGCTGATTTTACCAATTGACGGTTCTACAGTTTTACAGGGAACCACGGTAGTTTTTAAAGGTACGGGAACAGGTGTACATCATATAAGCGGATTTGTGAACGGCCAATTTCTTGATGAACAAGGCAACCCAAATGACAGAATAAGAGAAGAAATGACCTATCAAACAACAGTAACTCTTGACGAGGTCAGAGATTACAAGTTTCAGATAAAGGGAAGAAATACACCGGATTCAACCGGTCAAGGTTCACAGCTTGCCGATTCGGCCATACATACCGTCCATGTGATAAAACCACCTCCTGATTCAGGGACTATTTACATTAGATGTCTTAACATGGATACCAATACCGAAATTCCCGATACTTCCCAGATTATTCCGGGTGTTCCGTTCGGAAAACCTAAAACCGTTACTTATCCTCCCGTATCAGCGTATAAGATTCAAGGTTCATATCAAACATTTTCCACGGTAATACCTGACAAGTCAAAAATGGGAACTGCTGCTTCCCAGACAGTGACATTATCATCAACAAATAAAAATGCCTATATTTACTTCTGGTATAAATCTGACCCGACCATCCCGCCAAAACCGCCCCCAAAAATTAATTATGACCCTATAGCCATTATCAACAATCCACCTGTTGCATATGCCGGAGATGATGTGTTAATTGACGGCAGCCGGTCCTATGATGAAGACGGCTATATAGAACACTATTATTGGGATTTGCCGGGTACATATGGTTATGATCCTTACAATACATATGAAAATAGTTTAGGTGACAATGAAAAGGGGACCACCTGGTATCCCGGAGCTGGAATATATGATATTGACCTGGAGGTAGTGGATGATGGTAATTGCTCCGGTTATGCCGGGAGCAGCATTCAAATAATAGAACCCAAACCGGAAGTAGTGATAGATATTTCAGCCGGCAAGATGAAAGAAAATCGAAAAATAACAATTGACACCTCTAAAAGCAAATCAGCTGCAAGATTTCCTATTGATTGGAACCTGACTGCATGGAGCATACAGCCTGTAAACGGCACCGGAGCTACCGGCGATTACGGAGTAAGGCTGTCAAACGGTACGGTATATAAAAACGTTAACGGAAAAGCTCAGTCATATAATAATGGTTTATGGACAAATACGGGTCTAGACTTCAATTCCGTGCTGAAGGGACAAAAAACTGTATATTTTCAGGCCAGGGACAGCGGGCAGTACAAAATTACTGTCTCTATGACCAATACTTTTGCATTTAACAGTGCGGTCCATTATTCAAATACCCTTGACAGAATCATTACGGTAGTTGAGGATTTGGCGCCTGTAGCAGATTTCAGCGGATCGGAAAGCAATATACGTGAATTTGAAAACCCTGTCGATGAAACCTCGCAAAAATACGGTATTATCACTGTTATTTGCACTTCAACCTCACCAGATGGTGATCCCATAGGCAAAAGAATCTGGTCTGCCAGGTATGACAGTGATAACGATATGGCCCAGGGCGCCGGTGTTTCTGCCGCCTTCGCAGATGAAACAACCATATATCCCTACTCAGGTGCCGATCCGTTTATAAGCGGGGTGAGATTGGTGGTTGATGGTGAATACGATTCAATAGCTGAAATCTGGTCCTATGAGGTTGGAAAATATACCGAAGCATTGCAGGTGTATGAAGATATTCCTGATTCTGAAACGGTTAAAGAATTGCTGCTGCCAGGTGATTATAAGAGCGATTACTTGAAAGGGTGGTAAAGGAATTAAACGGAGGATTTAATGAGCAAAAAGTATATATCTGCTATCTGGATTATAATTTTAATTTTATTGTTACACAGCAGCGGGGTTTTGGCAGTGAATGTACAGGATTTAAAAAACACCCCTCCTGTAGCAAATTTCACGGTTGAAAAAAGCCGTGAAGTTAAATTGCTTGTATTAACGGATTATGCCGGCACAGATAACGCCAATCTAAAAAATGCATTAACAAGTATGAAAAGCGAGCTTGCCAACTATGCGAAAATCAGCATGGAATATGCAAGTCCAACTGATATAACCATAGGAACACAGCGGGGCAATTATGTTAAGAATTATTGGGCCAAAACCGGATATGCTACTTACAGATGGTCGGGATATACCTTGAATATAACACCCTATGGCCAGGTACAGCAGCATAATGCAAGTAACGAATTACAAACCGAAGTATTTAATTACTCCAATGTAATAGAACTGCCGGAAGGCCAAACCCCAACCCAGCCTTATGGTGTGCCAACACGATATACCCGATCTGCCCTGCAGACACAAGTCTATGACTTTGGACAGCGTACTTATTATACGTATACATTTATCAATAATTCAGGTATATGCGAGGGACAGTTCAGCTATAACAGGGAGTATAATTACTATTATCCCAATGGGGCTGCTCAGCAAGGTTTTAAGGAATTGAACGCCGAGCCTGTATTTACATATGACACAGCCTGGTCAATTCAAGGCTCTCAGGATTCACCGGTAACAAATTCCGTAACCGGCTGGGATTTATCAAAATTAAACTATGAATTGACAGGTAATACTGATACATTTATAATTTTTGCTCTTAACAATGAGGATACAAACTATTACACTTCTCATTTGGCATCAAACTACAGATTGGGTCAGCTCAGGAGTGACAGCAGCCTTGGCAGGTATGTTAAAGATAGTGAGGCAAGAGTGTATTCCATTTGCTCAGATAATCTGGAGAATGTGAATCTTTCAGCAAATCCTCAGTACCCGGTGACATTTAACGGTCCAGCTCAGAATATTTCTTTAAGGGATTTGATTGAATCAAGCTTTGACGGCAGAAGCATAGGACACAAAAACATAACCGGCCTTGTTAATAAAATAAGAGAAAATGTCAAAAGACCGTCTGACAAGGTTGACATGATAGTGACTACTGATAAGGATATATCAAGTACAAACAGCTTTGTTGACAGCATAAAGGATAACATCAGCTCCGATGTGGATATCAAGACAAATATTGTAAACATGGATTCTCTTGAAGATGTGGACACCTGGAAAAAATATGTAACAAAAGGCGACTATAAGAGTTTTTCCCAATTTAATACTGATGCCATGCTCTTACTTTGTGGAAATGGGGACTTATGGGCACGGGGCAGTAATCTTATAGGCTGGAACAGCCAGGGTGAAGTATACGGTCTGTTTGGACAGAGTACAACAACTAAAACCTATAGCAGCTTTATTAAAATAGCTGCAGATGTAAAAGATGCATATTTCTACTATAGCAGCAGTGGATATTCCATTTATATAATAAGAAATGATGGGTCATTGTGGGTTTGCGGTGCCAATGGAGTGACATTCAATTCACGTCTTGGATATGACATGCCAATACAGTATCAGGAATTTACAAACACTTATTGGACCGGTGTAAGATCACTTGCTTTTGATGTTAATGAATTTTGGGTAATGTACATGGTAACGGATACAGGTGTATACAAGCGTGTGCTGGACTGGGATAACTCCATGGTGCCGCTGGCAAAAGACCCTTATGCTCCGGCAAATACCCAGTATATACTTGGTGTTGGCGGCAGTAGTCTTTATTATATATCTGCTGACGGAAATATAGATTATACATCCTGGTCAAACGGAAGTCCGCAAAGACCGCTTTATCACAGCGGGAAATTACCTTATCCGGTAAAGGATTTATCAGCGACCAGAGATACGGCAAGACAGGCGGTTATACTTTGCACTGATAATAAAGTGTATAATCTGCAGGGACAGGCATATTTCAGTACGCCGGTAAAACAGGCCATTCTTGGTAAATCTACATATGGTGTCAGTTACGTGCTAATGGATGATGGCAAAATATACAATAATACTTCCGGAGGCTGGAGCACTTATAATATACCTGTGGCCGATAAAATATTGTTTGTACAGGATAACAGCGGAGGAACCGGAGGACTTGTAGTAAGAACTCTCAGCGGTGAAATTGGTTACATAGGCCGTCTTAACTACGAAAATATATTTAAGACTGATATTACAGTTACTTATGATGCTGCAAGATATTATGCAAACAATGGGGGAGGAGTACCCACAGTCTTTGACGCTTCAGCAGGTGATACTGCCGCCGATTATTTACAAATAGGAAACCGTTTTTGCTATGTGAACAAGCAGGGTAATATTTGTTATATTAATTGTGATTATTTGGGTGTGGACGATTTTGGAATGCATAGATTTAAATACACCACTGTTAATTGCGGCAAGGCAGATTCAGTTTTTGATATAACCAGCAAGCCCGTAAAGGCATTTTCAAAATCAAAAATATTCAATACTCAGTTAAGGGAAGGTTCGGAGAGGTACTTTATATATATTTCCGATAATGTCAAGAAAGATACTTACTTTCATGCTCCGTCGGATTATTTGCTGTTGGATAATTTGGACAGCACGGTTTTAAATTATCTGAATGCTAACAGATTCAATATTTACGTTGTTTCTCCGGCCGAAGCCAGGGATTTAAAGCTGCAATATCCATATGTTCCTGTAAACAGGCAGCAGTATTCCTTAAGAGAATTGATATATAACTCTGTTATGGACAGCGCATTCTGCAAGGATGAAAACACCGTCAAAACTCTTATTGCAAGGAAGTATGACACATTTACAAAGCAAGGCAGCACAACACTAACAATATTGATAAACGAGGAAAGTGTCCGCTATAACCAGATTTACAGCGATTTTGAGCACGACCCGAAATATTCCGGCAAATGGCAGTATACCCACGACCCGACCTATTTTGATAATTCAAATGGACTGGACGGCAACTCAGGCAAATGGATCACTGAACCGTTGTACACCTTCAGCAAAGTTGGAAAATATACAGCAGTTGCACAATTCAGGGACAATCCGAAGGATGATAACAGGTTTGACAACTACAGGCTTTGGTCAAATGTTTCGGCTCCGGCTACAATTATTGTACACCGCAGGCCTATAGCCTTATTCAGCACACAGACAGCAGGCAGAGCGGGGGCAATCGTTAATCTGACATATCTGGATAAGTCTTATGATCCGGATCATAACCTGTCAAGAACAGATAAAGGTATTGCAGCCAGAGTATGGCAGTACAAGAAAGCCTCATCAGATACATGGCTTGAGGGAAAACCGGCAAGTCTTGCATACAATTCCGGTGTTTATCAGATAAGACTCAGCGTTAAGGATATTGAAGGTGCCTGGAGCAGTCCATATATAGATACAATTGATACAGTTAATGTTCCGCCGTCCATAAGTGCTGTTCCAACTGAATATAACGGCACCGGACCCGTTAACATAACAATTACGGCTTCCGATAATGGTGAAAATGACTTCGCATATATGCGTTATGCCGTCACCGGTAATACCGATTCCCCGGCTGCTTCACAGTGGGTAAAAGAAGTTGACGGGATTAAGGAAAGAACTATTACCCTAAACACAGACGGTACATATTATTTGCACATGGAAGCCTGTGATAAAGCTGGTCAAACCGGCAAAAATATGACCGGACCATATACTATCAACAATGTAAAGGCCGGACAGTTTTTTATTACCATGATGCTGGATGTGGGCTGGAGGGACTATTACTTCAATGTCGGCGGCGGGATCGATGACAATCATGACGGCGTAATCGACCGGTATCCCAGAAAGGCAAATACCGATATCGGTACAGTGAAAATGCCGATCAATTACTATGAGCTTGTTCCATATCAGAGATACTCTGTTAAGGCCGGTTACAGAGTTAAAGGCAAAATTGACATACAAGGGAACCCCGATGCGGCGTATTTTAAAATAAACTATTGGGTTAAGGGTACAATACACACTGATGTCGTGAGACTGACAAGTAATTCCGGAGATACCTACGGTTTTGAATGGATAATACCGCCCGAAACAGATGACAGGTCCTTTGTCAGCTTTGATTTGGAAATGAGGAAAGGGGACAGTATCTACGGTAACGAGAAGTGGATCGACGTTTGGGATTCAAGAAATACTTCCCGGATGGTTTTCTACATCAGGGGTAAGGCAATTGATGACATAATATATGTTCAAAGCCAGTAACAGCAGGAGTAATTTAAATAAATCCACAGCTGCATAAACATGAATAAAGTGAGTATAAAATTATTTTACCGGTTTGAATTTACATTAAAAGACCACGTAACCTGTTACATGGTCTTTTGTCCAATAAGAAATCATCATCAATCATCCAGCTTTCCTTTAAACTTATCACTGAACTTTGGATTATCAGGATTCTGAATGGCTGCTTGCTCTGCTTTGTTTTGTGCATTGGGTTTTGAGGTACTCTTGTTCTTTTTTCCTTTAAACATAAATAACTCCTTTGAGAGAGATTTTCCAAGATATTCAGTAATATAATCTGTAAATAGATAAATTTTATTCAGGACTTATCACTTGTTGATAATTAGTATAAAATGAAAATATAAATAAGTTAGAGAGGTATATTAAAAATGCTCTTCTATAGAAAAGCAATATTATGTTGTTTTTTAACACTATCATTGATACTTGCGGGTTTCTTACCGGCGAATAGCAAAAAACTTACAGAGAGTAAAATATATACTAATACAGAATTTAAGTTCTCACTAAATTATCCCGGGAACTGGTATTTTACTGATGATTCGCTGCCGGAACAAATAAACATTTTGTTGTCAAAAGAAGAACTTAATGTTGTCAAAAAGAATCCGGCAATGCTGGTAATTATCGGTTTGAAGGGTAAGAAAGGCAAGGAATTTGTAAAGAGTTATGAAGATGAATTTGATAAAAAGAATATTGAACCCAAGTCTTTTAAGATAAATAAAGAAATAACTGCTGATAAGTATTTTCTTGGAGAAAGGGTTTACTATGTGCTGTTCAGTTATAATGATCAATACTATATAACTATTTATAGTGCCGATAAGAAACAGAATTTTAATGAAGTTGAAGCTATTATTAAAACCATAACTATTAAAAAATAGCCTATGGTGCCAATGACTTTCAATTTGAACCCAAATGTTATTCTTTACATATTATGAAGTATGGAACACATTTTCCGTCAGAAGGTATATAAATGAATAACCGAAGGGAGGTCGCAGGCCAAATATGTCGGAGGCAGGCAATCTGAAGCAGAACGGTCAGCATAAGGAGTTTAACGGCTACGGAGGGATTGAAGATCTTGAAAGATATGTAGTTTTTGAGCTTGGGACAGGCTGGGAACAAAAAAAGAGTAAAAAAATAGAGCAAATTTTAAATTTCAAGCAAACTATTTTTGGGCCGGATAATCGGAATAACTGCACCCTGGCTTCCATAACCAGGATTATGAAGTATTACTCAGCGTTGGGGTTTCATGAGATTCCATCAGATATCCATGAGATATATGCCATAGTCAGGGAAATAGGAGTAAAGCACGGGTATGACCCGGAGAAATCAGGAATTTTGAGAGATTTATTCATATACACTCCCTTTGAAATAAAGACAATGGTTGGAGATACCTGGAAAAAGTTTGGTTATGAGCGCAGCAAGCCAAATAATATATATATTGGAAAATTAAAGGCAATTAAAAACAGTATAGATGACATGAATCCTGTATTGCTGAACATTGCTTGCGGTGATTATGAGGGGCATACCGTAACAGTTACCGGTTATAGAGAGTTCGGCAGCAGCAGGGAGCATTGTAACAACAGAACCTTTGTTCAGGTATATGACGGCTGGAGTGAAGATGTAAGATATATTGACTGGAAAAATTTCGGCATAACTCCGGCCAGTGTAACCAGAATGATTTAACCAGCCGGCACATCTCCTTAATTTGGTTATTGACAATTTTAAGCGATTAGGTTATCATTTAATAAATGTTAAAGGTAATGACTGGAAATATTAGAAATCTGAAAGCTTACAGAGAGCCGGCATTTGGTGCGAGCCGGCAGTCTTGATGATTTTGAACTCATCCACGAACTGCTGCCCGACAAGTAGGGTAAGCCGGAATTCCACCGTTACAGGGATAGATGGTAATAGCCGTCGAAAGAGCGAATTCTTAAGAATTAATTAGAGTGGTACCGCGAGTCAGCCTCGTCTCTATACTGAGAGGGGGCTTTTTGTTGTCCTGAAAAGTAAAAAAATTCTATAATTGAGGCTTTTCAAGACGAAAAACAGCTGTTCAAATTCCGGGTTTGAGCAGCTGACTGAAACTAAATATTAAATCATTTTATGGAGGTTTTTCTATGAGCAGAAAGATACTTGTACTTGACACAACTTTGCGGGACGGAGAACAGGTTCCCGGAGCCAAATTGAATCTGCATGAGAAAATTGAATTGGCACACCAGCTGAAGGCATTAAATGTTGATATCATTGAAGCCGGCTTTGCTGCTTCATCCCAGGGAGATTTCAATTCAATAAAAGAAATAGCGTCACAAATCGGTAACGGCAGCATCATGATTACTGCTCTGGCAAGAGCGGTAAAAAGTGATATTGATGCGGTATACCAGAGTATAAAAATGGCTCAAAATCCATTAATCCATATAGTGCTCGGGACATCTGAGGTTCACGTCAATAAAAAATTTAACAAGACAATGGAGGAAGTAATGGAAATGGGAGTGGATGCCGTAAAGTATGCCAAAACATTAATGCCCCATGTCCAGTATTCAACGGAAGACGCCTCCAGATCGGAATTCGAATATTTGTGGAAAACTATTGAGGCCGTTGTAAAAGCAGGGGCAACTATGATCAATATTCCTGACACAGTTGGTTATGCGGTGCCTGAAGAGTTCGGAGAACTCATAGGAAAGCTCAATTACCGTTTGAAAAATCTTAATGACAAGGTTATTTTGAGCGTTCACTGCCATAACGATACGGGGCTTGCCACAGCAAACACCCTGGCCGCCATAAAGAACGGTGCCGACAAAATCGAGTGTACAATCAACGGCCTTGGGGAAAGGGCGGGAAATGCGGCCCTTGAGGAAGTGGTGATGGCCATGAAACTGCGGTCTGCCTACTATGATGCCCACACCGATATCAATACAAAAGAAATTTGCAGAACTTCCAGACTGGTGAGCAATCTGACGGGACTGGACATACAGGTTAACAAGGCAATAACCGGGGACAATGCTTTTGCACATTCTTCGGGAATACATCAGGACGGTCTGCTCAAAGACAGAGCGGTTTATGAAGTCATTGCCCCGGAAGATGTGGGAGTGGAGAAAATGGATATAATCCTGACGGCCAGGTCGGGCCGCCACGCATTTCGGAATGCAGCCGAAAAACTGGGTTACAGGTATCATAGTGAAACGGAATTCGAAGCTCTCTTTAATCAATTTCTGGAACTTGCCGATGCTAAAAAGGAAGTTTACGACTATGACGTCTACTACCTGCTCCAAAGGCATAACAGCAGCAGGGCTGACGGCGGACACGGCAGTGCCGGTGCGGGGCTTGACCTTTACGAACTGGTTTCCTTCCAGGTAATAAGTAATGATATTTTTCCCACTGCCACAATCAAGCTGAAAAAAGGGAATGAGACCTTCAAGCACAGTGCTGTGGGAGATGGTCCAATCGATGCATTATATACGGCAATAAAGGATATTACAGGCCTGGATGTGGACCTTAAGGAATATAAGATCAGCAGCATGTCAAGAGGGAAGGAAGCGCTGGGAAGGGTCAGCATCAGGATCTGCCACGACGAAAAAATTTATACGGCCAGGGCCATGGACACAGACGTGATCAAGGCCAGTGCACTTGCCCTGATAAACGGGCTGAATGCAATAATTCTGGAAAAGGTGAATTGACAAAAGCACATTTCAAAAACAACCCCCGCAGACGGTGTTTCCAAGGGACACCGGCTGCGGGGGTAATAAATTCACTATATTTTTCCGGTTATGAACCAATCCATCAGTTTATAGCCTTCTCCGACGAAAATACCTGTCTTCCCGGCTTCTGCCTCATCATAGCACTGTGCCTCCGAAACAACTTCCCGGGTGCTGTCATATATTATGAACGGAACAGGTTCGGAAGTATGAGTGCGTAGACTCAGCGGTGTGGGATGGTCGGGGAGCACCAAAACCCTGTAATCCCTGTGCTTTTTCAGCCCTTCAAGTATGGGAGCGACAATTTTCTGGTCCAGGTATTCAATTGATTTTACCTTGTTTTCAATTTCATATCTGTGTCCGCACTCATCAGGAGCTTCAACATGGACATAAACAAAGTCTTTGCCGCTGTCCAGTTCTGCTATGGCAGCGTTGGCCTTTCCAATAAAATTTGTATGGATATTCCCTGTTGCTCCCTCTACGTCAACGGATTCCAGGCCTGCACACAGGCCGATGCCCTTTAACAGGTCAACTGCCGATATCATGGTTCCGGTCTTGCCGTACTTTTCACTGAAGGAGGCCAGAGCAGGTTTTCTGCCTTCTCCCCAGAGCCAAATTGAATTGGCCGGCCTGAGCCCGCGGTCTCTTCTGGACCGGTTTACGGGGTGATCCTTCAAAATATCGTAGCTCTTTATCATTAAGTCCAGCAACATTCCGGATTCTTCCTTTGGAAGATAATCGGTAACTTTTCTCTCTAGAATATCGTGGGGAGGAGTACAGCCCAGCCCTGTTTTTCCGTTGCTCCACACCAGACAATGCCGGTAGCTTATGCCTGGATAAAAATTAATGTTTTGGTTTTTCAAAGCTGCATTTACTGCTTCTATCAGTATCCGTGCCTCCTCGGTTGAGATTTCGTCGGAACTGTAATCGATCATGGTCCTGTCGGCATAGTTTGACTCGTCCTCCGATAAATAAACCAGATTGCAGCGAAGTGCCACATCGGTGGGCAGGAGGCTGATACCCATGCTGACAGCTTCCAGCGGAGAGCGTCCGGTATAGTATACCCGGGGGTTATAGCCCATAACCGAAAGGTTGGCTGCGTCACTTCCAGGAGGGATTCCTTCCGGAATAGTCTTGACCAGACCTACGGTACCTTTTTTGGCAAGCATATCTATATTCGGCTTTTTTGCATACTGCAGCGGTGTTTTGTTATCCAATTCCTTCATGGGATAATCTGCCATGCCGTCACCTAAAACAACAACATATTTCATATAATCTCCCTATCTGCGGGAGATAAATGAATCCCCCGCATGACCTCCATAAAATTATTAGCCCTTTGTAACCACCTTTGCCCAGGTGTCCTTAAGACCTACTGTCCGGTTGAAAATCAGCTTGTTTTCAGTTGAGTCGTTGTCAACACAATAGTAGCCCATTCTCAGGAATTGGAACCTGTCTCCGGGTTTTGCCCTTACGAGATCGGGCTCAACCATACAGTTCTCAATAATTTCAAGAGAATTTGGGTTAATATTTGATCTGAAATCCTTACCTTCTTCAACATCCTCGGGATCGATTTTCATAAACAGGTGATCATATAACCTGACCTCGGCTTTTACGGCGTGGGATGCCGATACCCAGTGAAGCGTACCTTTTACCTTCCTGCCGTCGGGGGAGTTGCCGCCCTTGGATTCAGGATCGTAAGTGCATCTCAGCTCGACGATCTCTCCGGTAGTCTCATCCTTTACCACACTCCGGCAGGTTATAAAGTAAGTGTTCTTTAAACGGACCTCTTTGCCGGGAGCCAAACGGAAGAATTTATTCGGAGGATCTTCCATAAAGTCATCCTGCTCAATATAAATTTCTCTTGAGAAAGGCAATTTTCTTGTGCCCATCTCAGGATTCTCGGGATTATTTTCCACATCAAACCATTCCACCTGACCCTCGGGGTAGTTTTCTATAACTACCTTCAACGGTCTTAATACGGCCATAACCCTTGATGCGCTGAAGTTCAGCTCATCTCTTATGCAATGTTCCAGCAGCGCAAAGTCAACAAGGCTGTTGTTTTTTGCAACACCTATTTTTTCACAGAAGGTCCTGATTGAGCCTGGAGTATATCCGCGCCTTCTCAGGCCTGAAATAGTGGGCATTCTGGGATCATCCCAGCCGCTCACATACTTTTCGTTCACCAGTTGAAGAAGTTTCCGTTTGCTCATCTGTGTATATGCCAGATTCAAACGTGCAAACTCGATCTGCCTTGGTTTTGCAGGCAGGTCAACATTCACCTTGACCCAGTCATAAAGAGGTCTGTGATCCTCAAACTCAAGGGAGCAGAGGGAATGGGTGATACCCTCCACAACGTCCTCAATGGGATGGGCATAATCATACATGGGATAGATGCACCATTGATCTCCGGTCCTGTGGTGATGCGCTCTGAGGATTCTGTATATGACCGGATCCCTCATGTTTATATTTGGTGAAGCCATATCGATTTTAGCTCTTAACACCTTTGAACCGTCGGGAAATTCACCGTTTTTCATTCTTTCGAATAAATCCAGGTTTTCCTCTACCGATCTCTCCCTGTAAGGGCTGTTTTTGCCGGGTTCGGTGAGAGTCCCCCTGTGCTCGCGTATCTGCTCGGCAGTCAGGTCACAGACAAAGGCTTTTCCGTCCTTGATAAGTTTAACTGCACATTCGTACATAGTACCGAAATATTCCGATGCATAAAATATATTGTCCCAGTTGAAACCCAGCCATTTTACATCCTCCTGGATGGACTCCACGTATTCCACATCTTCCTTGCTGGGGTTTGTATCGTCAAATCTAAGATTGCATTTGCCGCCATATTTCAGTGCAGTGCCAAAATCAATGCATATAGCTTTGGCATGGCCTATATGAAGATAACCGTTGGGTTCGGGAGGAAATCTTGTTCTTATAATATTATCGGGTACCCTCCCGGCGGCCAGGTCCTCATCAATAAAGTCATATATAAAGTTTGACGGGACGGGGTTTTCTTCTTCAATTGCCGGGTTGTTTATAATTTCGTCAGCCATTGTTTTACCTCCATATATAATAAGTCAAATTTTTTGACTGTCTGATTTGTATCTTACAGTATTATATAGCATATATAGTGTTTATAATCAGCAGCTTTTCAGCTTTTCGATACCAATTCCGATTCGCTTAAGGGTTTCTTCTTTTCCAAGGATATCAGCTATTTCGACAGCTCCGCCGGGAGTAACCGCCTTGCCTGAAACAGCGGTTCTTATAGGCCAGAGCATAAGACTGTTCTTAATACCCAGAGCTTCAATATGTGCAAACAGTGCTTCATGGATAGCATCAAAATTCCAGTCACTGATGGCTTCCAACACAGGAAGCACTGAATTCAGGCTTTCCAGAGAATTCTCAAGGGTGGTTTTGCTCTTCTTGTGAACATACATCTGTATATCATAATCGGGAAGCTCATCAATAAAGTCCACAGTTTCGGGTATGGTGGTCAGGATTTCGGTCCTTAGCTGCAGCAATTTGCTTAGCTTTATAGTGTCAATATTTTTGTTGGTTATGGCTTTTTCATAATAGGGCAGAGCCAGTTTGTGGAACTCTTCAACGGGCATTTTTCTGATATATTCGCCATTCATCCAGGTAAGTTTGTTTATATCAAAGATAGCCGGTGATTTACTGATACCCTTGATGTCGAAAATCTCCTCCAGCTCCTTAAGAGAGTAAATCTCTCTGTTGTCTCCGGGACTCCAGCCAAGGAGGACCACATAGTTTACTATTGCCTCAACCAGGTAACCCATGGAAACCAGGTCCTCAAAGGAAGGATCTCCGGCTCTCTTGCTGAGTTTTTGTCCTGAAGCCTTCAATATCAATGGAACATGTACATAGGTGGGAATATCCCAGCCGTATGCCTGGTACAAGAGATTGTACTTCGGTGTGGAGGCCAGGTACTCATTACCTCTTACAACATGTGAAATAGCCATCTGATGGTCATCTATAACATTGGCAAAGTTATAGGTGGGAAGCCCGTCGGTCTTTATGAGAATCTGGTCGTCAAGCTCGCTGTTGTCAACAGTAATTATCCCATAAACTGCATCTTCAAAGCTGGTTGTACCTGTGTCAGGCATTTTTTGTCTGATGACATAGGGTTCATTATTGGCAAGCTTGTGTTGGATTTCTTCCCTGGAAAGATTGAGACAGTGGCGGTCATATCTGTGGCCAAGGCCGGCAGTCTCCTGCTCTTCCTTAAGGGCGGCAAGCCTATCCTTGGAACAGAAGCAGTAATATGCTCCGCCTAAATCAACCAGCTTTTTGGCATATTCCAGATACATGCCCTTTCTTTCACTTTGCACATAGGGACCGTAAGCTCCGCCGATATCAGGACCCTCATCATGAACAAGTCCGGCCAGCTTTAAAGTCTTGTAAATAATATCAACCGCACCTTCAACAAAACGTTCCTGATCAGTATCCTCTATTCTTAAAATAAACTTTCCGTTTTCTTTTCTGGCTATCAAATATTCATACAGCGCGGTTCTCAAGTTGCCGATGTGCATGTAACCGGTTGGACTTGGTGCAAATCTGGTTCTGGTTTGCATGGTATCTAACTCCTTTCCGTAATATAGTATTATTTTTATTAAGAACAAAGGTGGCGTAACCACATTTGTCTGCGCCGGATATAACAAGAAAAATTCGCTTCGCTTGGTTTTTTAGTTCTTATTTCATAGCAAGCAAATTTTCTTTCGCTAGGGAACCCTAGGTTCCCTTCGACGAAATGTTTCACATTTCTGAGCACCCTCCTGAAACCGGAAAGGGGATTCCCCTTTTCAAACCCCGCGTATAGGAATTTATATAATTGGGATATTCTAGTGTACCACCCCAAACTCAGGATTAACAGTAAATAGACTTTCAATAAAAAGTTAAAATTCCTATACGCCAAAAAACCTTCCGTCCATATGCAGGACGAAAGGTTTAACTTCCGCGGTACCACCGTGCTTGGCAAAGCCCACTTTACAGAACGGACAAATAATAATCACCATTATTATTTGTTCATTCCTCTCTCTGTAACGGGAGCAAACCGTCAGGCTTACTTCATTTAATGTCAAATCCGCTTTGATTCTCTTGAAACCATTGGAGAATTGATTGATAAATGTTTCTTCAGCCCGAAGCTCGGATACCTGTTTCCATCAGTGTTCTTACCGGATTCCCACCATCTCCGGCTCTCTGCAGGTCAATTGCAGCACAATTGACTTTAAGAACTTAAAGAAGTACTTATTATCGTCATTGCTAATAAATTAATAGGTTGTTCTATATTATATTATTTTGAAATAATATGTGTCAAGGTTTCAATGAATTTACTTCAACTTTGTTTAACGAAAAAGCATATTCTACTTTCAAAAATAAAGCAGATTTAAGGCATATTTAGTCATTAGCATTAAAGCAAATGGGATTTATTGACAAATAAGCACAAAACTGCTATAGTAAGAATGGTTTAATCACTGCAGTGGATTTATAACTAATAAAAATTTACTTTACGGAGGTCATTAACATGAAAATAAAAAAAATATTGGGAATAGGTTTATTGGTTACCTGTTTAGCAATGTCATCATTTAGTATTTTTGCAAAGTCACCTGTAACCGGGTATTGTGGACAAATCAAATGTACCGGTTCCGTATCTTTTGGAACGGACTCTGCTTCTGCAACTACAAGTGCTGCTTCCTCATCGGTTCTCTGCACTGCGTCAGTTGAATATAAGTATGGATTTAACCAGGATACTTATATAGTTAGTTCAGATAACAGCTATCCATCCTCTTCAGTAACTGCATATGTCAATGCTGACCATTATAGTGTAAGGAACCTTGGAGCGATAGGAACACATGGTGTTTACGCTGCTTCCAGCTCATGGTATGATGTTTCTTCCATAGGAAGCTTCTGATTAAATGTTTTAATTAAAACTGATTCAGAGGTTGCTGTTAAATGTCTTACAGCAACCTCTGAATTTTATCCTTTTGTAAACAGGGGGACTTATGAAAAAGTACCTAAAAAACATATATATTATAGCAATCTTAATGATATTTTTAATTATGTCATACGGCTGTGGAAACAGCCAATATACAGAAAATACTTATATAGAAGGGCAGGACTTTCAATATATGTATTTCAGGCAGGGGGCAACTCCGATTATGGCTGAAACAGAGAACGGGTATTACTTTTTCAGCGGTTATTATCTGTACTATGCCGACAAGCAGACCATGAAGCCTGTGATTTTATGCAATAAACCAAATTGTGTGCATGATAAGGAGATCGACCCGAAAAAAGTTTATAACTGCAATGCTTTCTTTAGTAATGGCTCATCACCGTTTATAGCCTATTATGATGGCAATATTTATGTCATTAATACCATATTAGGTAAAGGCAGGCAGGAAACTGAGTTTTTGGAAGTGTCTTCTGACGGGACCAAAAGGAAAAGTATTTTAAAATTTGATGTTAAGCCGACATCTCTGGCATTCCATCGCGGCAAGTTATACTATGAACAGACTGCCTATGATAAAAATCAGAAGTCTGTTTACAGTATTAAAGAATTTGATATGAATAAGTTCAATGCAAAGCCTGAAACCATATATACAGGCTCCCTTGAAGGCGGACATATCCAGGATTTAATGTGCTACGGAGATAATCTATATTTTTTTGAATTTGCTCATAATAAAAAAAGCTTTACTAATATAAAAATGAGATATGATATTCTTACCGGAAAAGCCGGCAGACTTTTTACCGATATAGGTTCTGATGATTTGGAGCTTGCTTCATGCCCTTCAATATATAACGGGAAGATATATTATTCGGTATCAAAATGTAATGCAGATGGAACAGTACAAGCAAAAAATTCCTTCGTTTGTGATTTGGATGGAAGTAATAAGAAAGAAACTTTTAATATTGACAAAGACAGTGTATTTTTAGCAGACCGGCAGTATTTATACTCAAATGACATAATATGGTCGGCAGATGCAAAACCAAAGGAGCAGCAAAAGCTCAGAGTGCTGGACGGTAACGGCCAGGTTATAGACAGCATACATACCGGATCTATAAATGATAACAGCTCGGTACTTTGCGGGGGAGATCAGCACCTCTTTATTATTTCAGGCAATAAGGATAAGTTTCAGATATTTTATGCCGACAAAAAGCAGTTTGGGTCTGGAAAAATAGAATTAAAACCCTTCTTTGAAATAGATAGAGACCGTATGACACCTGCTATTGTAACAGGGAATGATTTAAATATTGAGAACTAGAAACTAGGAGAAAGCCGGATGGTACTAACAATTAGCAATATAACAAAAACCTATAAAAACAGTAATAAAAAGGCCCTTGATAACTTCAATGCATCCCTTACTGCCGGGGTATACGGGCTTCTGGGCCCTAACGGAGCAGGAAAGTCCACTCTCATGAATATAATAACAGATAATATTAAGGCTGATTCGGGCGATATAACTTTTAACGGTACAAGCATCAAGAGGATGGGAAAAGCCTTCAGGAATATACTAGGGTATATGCCCCAGCACCAGGGCTTATATGATGATTTTACTGCAAATCGTTTTTTATGGTATATGGCTGCGCTGAAGGGCTTGAAAAAGCAGGCGGCGAAAGAAAGAATAGAGTATGCGCTTGGTTTGGTCAATTTGCAAAAGGATGCGTATAAAAAGCTGGGTTCATTTTCAGGGGGTATGAAGCAGAGAATATTAATTGCTCAGGCTTTGCTGAACGATCCTGAAATACTGATCCTGGACGAGCCTACGGCAGGTCTTGACCCAAAGGAAAGAGTACATATCCGTAATTTTATTAGTGAAATTGCCCTGGATAAAATTGTTATATTTGCTACTCATGTTGTATCGGATATAGAATATGCCGCTAAAGAAGTTATATTTATTAAGCAGGGCAAACTTATTCTCCAGGACACTCCGTCAAAAGTTCTATCACAGGTGGAAAACAAGGTCTGGCTGGCGCACATACAGGTGGAAAAACTAAAGCAGATACAAAGCCTGTATATGGTCAGCAATATAGTAGGAGAAAAAAATAACCTTATAACAGTAAAAATAGTAGGAGATGATTTGCCTGCCGAGCTGAACGCCAATCCTGCACTGCCAAATCTGGAGGATTTATATCTTTATCTTTTTAATGACTTTAATGAGGAAAGACGGGTACAAAATGCGTTTACTGAAATATGAGTTTTATAAAGTGCTGTCCAAAAAGTTTCTGCTGATATTTGTTCTTATTTTGTATACTGTTAACTGCTACCTGTATATAAACGAGCAAAGCAATAAGGATATTCTGCTTCCAAGAGAATATGACAATCTGTTACAGGAGTATTCCCAACTATCTGCAAGTGAGGCACTGTCCCAAATAACAGAAAAGGGAAATGAGCTGTATGCATTGTCAATTATAAAAAACCTCAGGATAGGTAAAATTCCGGAAGAGGCTATTGAAGAGCAGTTATCTCCTGTTTTAAATTTATCTTCAACCTCAATATCTTATAATGAACTTTTAGAAAAATATGCTGATAGCAGGTACATGGAGGATAATAGTTATTTAGATGACTGCCTGGCTTCATTTGCCTTGTTGAACAGTCAGTTGAAATATATTCTCAGCTATCCCGATTTTATTGATTCTATGGCAGAAAAAGCTGAAAATATGCGAAGCGTTTCCATTTTTAATAAAAAGGGAACCTTTTCATACAGGAATATCATAAAAACCCCTCATGACTTCAGCCATCTTAAAGATATCCAATTAAAGCTTGGAGATGATGATACGGGAATTTTATCCGCAACGCAATTTAAATTCACAGACATGTCAATTGCTGCCATAATATTCCTGCTGTGTGTTTACATATTCTTAATGGAAAAAGAAAGCGGTCTTATTACCATGACCAAAGCCGCAAAAAACGGACATACACCTGTAATTTTATCAAAACTTGCGGTTCTGACATTTACAATTACGTTTTTTTCCTTTATATTCTATGGCAGCATATTGTTTATTGGTAATAGGCTTTATGAATTTGGAGATTTATCACGTTATGTTCAGTCAATGAGTTACTTTAGAGATTGCAGCTTCTTGTTGACCGTTAAAGAGTTTATTTTATTATTTATTTTTACCAAGATTATAGTAACTGTTCTTACCTCATTTGTTTTTGCAGCTATATTCAATATTTTTTCAAAACCTAAATTAATATATTTGGTTTTGACAGTATTTGTTGGTTTGAGTTATATATGCCATACATTTATACATCCTGCATCTTATATCAATACGCTTAAATACATAAATTTATTTTCCTTCTTTGATGTATCTGCCTTATATGGGGAATACTCAAATATTAACTTTTTCGGATTTCCAATAAGCAAGACGCATGCTTCATTATATATGTTTTTAGTATTAATTGTTATTACAGTTTCCTTGACCATATATGCATACATAAAGAATTATACGTTTTCAAACAGTATACTCCAGAAACTTTTAAACAGGTTCTCCATAAAAAGAAAAAGGATTGCTGGCACTACAAGCCTGTTCATGCATGAAGCATATAAAGTATTTATTTCAAATAAGGTAATATTAATATTTTTTGCAGTTCTGATTATAGGATATCAAAATATAGATACATCTCCGCTTCTTATGCCTAAAGATACCGCCGTATATAAAGGTTATGTAGATTCTTTAGCTGGAGAGTTAACAGAAGAAAAAGAAGAGTTCATTCAGGCAGAGCAAAAACGCTTCGATAATATTCCATCAGAGTTGCAAAAGCTCAGAAATTCATATAAAGATGGTTTAATAGACGAAGCTTTCTATAAAGAAGAATTAAATAAAATTACCCTTTTCGCTGAAAAGCGGATTGGATTTGAGAGGTTAAAAAAACAATATCAATACCTTGTGAGTTTGAAAAAAGAAAAAGATATTAACGGGAGTTTTATATGTGAGCTGTCGTCAAGCTATATATTTAATAATAGAAGCAGGGATTTGTATAATGGTTTATTTTACAGTTTTTTACTTGTTCTATGTTTGACTAACATATTCCCTATGGAATATAAAAACGATATGGTCAGGGTTTGTAAAAGTACATACAACGGAAGGCTGCGGTTATTTGCATATAAAGGGATCATAGGCTGCATAACTGCCGTATTCCTTATGGTTTTTGTAAATATGCCTTATTATATAAATTTATTGATTCGGTATGATATAAAAACCTGGACGGCTCCAATACAGAGCATAAGCATTTTTAAAAATTCGGTCTTAAGTATAAATATTTTATATTTTGTTATTTTGGATAACTTATTTCGGATTGCCGGATGTATTGCGATTACTGCGTTAATATTTTTAATCTCACTGCTTGTAAAGAAACAGTCAGTTTGTATGTCAGTGTCAACCGTAATTTTGGGGCTCCCGCTTATTATGAGTCTGGCAGGTATTTCCTCTGTGGATTGCTATACATTTAACAGTGTGTTTGTTTTATTTTCTTCATTTTCAAAAAGCAGCAATATGATTGGCATTATTGTATATTATGTATTGGTAATGGGTTTATTGGTATTGTCTGCTATATGGGGAGCTAATATATACAGTGGCAACTTATTGGAATCTATAGCTGGTTTCCACAGCAAGCATAGGTCTTTTTGCTATGGAAACGGCCGGGATAAAAGGTTGTGATGTTTTTATGAGACCTTTTTACTTCAGCATATCAAAGATTCCCTGCAACCCTTTTTCCTTAAAATTTATCATATCCTTGAAGCTGGCCAGTTCATCTTTGACGATATCGTTCAGGAGACTTTGTCCCAGAACTTCAACAGGAGCCAGGTCATCGGTGAATACCAGCTCCGAACCGGTAACCTCCTGGAGATTCTGACGTACATATTGTGAAACTCTCTGAAGGGGATTCTGACTGTCAAACTTACCTGTATTAATATCAAAGTTATTGACCATATCTGCATCATTTGAGGCAAATAGCATAACATTGGTGGTACCGGCTATATCGCAGGTATAAACTTTGTTCATGACACTTTTAACAGTCTGGCTGAGGTATTGATTTATAGGGTTATCGCCCTTTGACTTCATATTTATATTCAGTATGATCACACCTCCGGGTTTGAGGTGACTCGATACTTCGGTAAAGAACTCCTTTGTCGTCATATGAAAAGGGATGGTTATGTCATGGTAGGCATCCACCATTATTACATCATACTCTCTGCAATTCCTGTCCGATAGGAAAGTACGGCCGTCGGTTTCATAGACAGTGGCCTCATCCTCGGTTACTCCAAAGTATTTCTTTGAGAGCTCTACAATTTTCGGATCGATTTCAACCGCATCGGTTTTTACATTTTTGTAATATATCCTGGACTGCTTGGCATATGTACCCGTACCATTGCCAAGTATAAGCAGGTCCAGGTTATTGTCCGGACTGAATTCCTTTAAAAACTGAGGTGCCATGAGCGCATAGTCATAGTAAAGGCCCGACAGCTTGTTGTCCTTCCTGTATACCGACTGTACTCCAAAAGCCACGTTTGTGGAGAGATAAACCGCTTCCTCGTCCTCCGAGACCTGGAGATAATTATAAATCGATTCGTCTTCCAGGATACAATCCTTCCAGAAGGCGTATGAATTGGAAAGGGGAAGGAAAATCAGTACAAAAACCAACAGCGAACTGATTATAACTTTAATGGGTCTTATCTTCCTGATTAAGAAATAACTCAAACAAATGAGATTCAATATTAAAGAAAACAGCAAAAAGGTTTTATTGGTTCCAATATAAGGAATTGTAACAAATGTAGGTAAAAATGTTCCTATTATACTTCCGATGGTGTTCATGGCATAAATCTTGCCGGTGGTTCTGCCCGCATTTTCAAGATCGGTCACACCCAGCTTCACCAGATAGGGAGAAACCATGCCAAGACCTACCAAAGGAACCGAAAACAGAACAAGACAGGATATTGCAGTACCCGTGACCAGCAGGTCATTTGAGAAGAACAATGCCAATAACCCGGTAATAGCAATGATAACGTATTTGCCGATAAAGGGAATGACTGCGATCCACAGGGCGGCACCCCATATAATCATGTACAATTTGTTAAGGCTGTTATTTTTGTCGGCCGACCTGCCGCCCAGAATATTGCCTATGCTTAGAGAAATCATTATCAGACCTATTATGACCGTCCAAATAATCTGGGAAGTTCCGAAGGTTGGAGCTAATAATCTTGAAATGCTTAATTCAACAGCCATTACGGACATTCCGCAAAAAAACGAAGTTGCGTACAAAAGCAGCTTTTTTTCCATGTGTTCTTTTTCCTGTCCTTTCGTAAGGTAGATTATAACGCATGGGTTCAAAAGAACGTTTCACGTTCTTGAAAATTTTTCGGTTGTAGAAAAATTTTCTTACCTTATGCGCGTTTCAACGAGGTAAAGGTACCTTGTTATATATAGTTTATATCATTATGGTTTATTTGTGAATTCAATCTGGGGAATTTGCATAATTAATCAAAATAAATCCTATGAAATTTAATCTTGTATACAATGAACAAGTTGTATATAATAAAAGTGGCGAATATACTTGGTTTCAGGTTATATGACCAGGTAATAAAATAAAATGCATTAATTATTGAAATACTTTAAATATCGAAATATTGAAATAATTGTGTAAGAAAAGCCGGGATTTGAGCTAATATTTAAAGCTTATTTATTTTAAATCAAGTAATATTTTCTGTACAAGAAAGGGGAACAGTAGTATGAATTTTCTAGAGCAGATTGTGAGTAGGGCAAAAAGTGATATCAAAACAATAGTACTTCCGGAAAGTACGGATATCAGAACTATTAAGGCTGCCGCAATGATTCAGGAGCAAGGAATAGCAAACATTATTCTCATTGGCAACAAGGATGAAATAAAGAAGTTGGCAGGTAATTTGGACATTTCAAAGGCGCAGATTGTAGATCCTGCTGATTTTGATAAATTTGACGAGTATGTAAATACTTTGTATGAACTCAGAAAAGCCAAGGGAATGACAATAGAGCAGGCAAGAAAATTGTTGAGTGAAAACGTGTTGTATTTCGGTATAATGATGGTAAAAATGGGTGCGGCCGACGGAATGGTTGCCGGAGCTATAAACTCAACAGGAAATACCTTGAGACCTGCACTTCAGATATTAAAAACAGCTCCCGGAGCAAAACTGGTTTCAGCCTTCTTCATAATGGTTGTTCCAAACTGTGAATACGGTGAAAACGGTGTATTTGTGTATGGTGACAGCGGACTTGTTGAAAATCCAAATGCCGAGGAACTTTCAGAAATCGCAATCGCTTCTTCAAAATCCTTCAAGAGTCTTGTTCAGGCCGAGCCTGTAGTGGCAATGCTCTCTTATTCAACCTACGGAAGTGCAAAAAGTGAATTGACCGAAAAAGTTGTAGAAGCAACAAAGCTCGCAAAAGAAAAGGCTCCGGGACTTCAGCTTGATGGCGAACTGCAGGCCGATGCGGCCATAGTTGCTTCGGTGGGACAGTCAAAAGCTCCCGGAAGCCCTGTTGCAGGTAAAGCGAACGTATTGATATTCCCTGATCTGAACTGCGGGAACATTTCATACAAGCTTACACAGAGGCTTGCAAAGGCTGATGCCTACGGCCCGATAATCCAGGGGCTTGCAAGACCTGTAAACGATCTTTCAAGAGGCTGCAGTGCGGAGGATATAGTTGGAGTTGTAGCTATTACCTGTGTGCAGGCACAAAATATGTAATTTTGATACAATAGTTTGGTACAATATAATATTTAGTACAATATTATGTAACTTTTATCTAAAATAAAGTTTTGATCAATCAAAAATATTCAGCAATCAAATAATTAATTAGGGAGATGAAATATAAATGAAGGTTTTAGTTATTAATGCAGGCAGTTCTTCATTAAAGTATCAGCTCATCGATATGACCAATGAAGCAGTTCTTGCAAAAGGACTTTGTGACAGAATAGGTATTGAAAATTCATTTATCAAGCAGTCAAAGGGAGACGAAGAAGCAGTAGTAATAAGTAAAGTCCTGAAGAATCATAAAGATGCAATTGCGGCTGTTATAGCTGCGCTGACAGATGAAAAGATAGGTGTAATAAAGAGCATGTCTGAAATTTCAGCCGTCGGACACAGAATAGTTCACGGCGGAGAAAAGTTCAACAGCTCAGCAGTTATAAACGAAAAGGTTATGGACGCTGTAAGAGAATGTATTGATATAGCTCCTCTTCACAACCCGCCAAATATTGTAGGTATTGAAGCATGTCAGCAGATAATGCCTGATGTTCCCATGGTTGGAGTGTTTGATACAACCTTCCACAGCTCAATGCCCGATTATGCATATCTCTATGCCATACCTTACGAGCTTTATGAGAAATACGGCATCAGAAAATATGGTTTCCACGGCACATCTCATAAATATGTTTCCGAAAGAGCTGCCGACTTGCTCGGAAAGCCTTTAAGTGAATTGAAGATCATCACCTGCCACCTTGGCAACGGATCAAGCATCTGTGCGGTGGATAGGGGCAGGTCGGTTGACACCTCCATGGGCTTTACGCCGCTGCAGGGGCTTGCAATGGGGACCAGAAGCGGTACCATTGACCCTGAGGTCGTTACCTATCTGATGGAAAAGGAGGATCTCACCGTTAAAGGTATAAGCACGCTGCTGAACAAGAAATCAGGCGTACTTGGTGTATCGGGCGTAAGCAGCGATTTCAGAGATCTCCACACTGCTGCCGAAGAAGGAAACAAAAGAGCCCAGCTGGCTCTTGAAATATTTGCTTATGGTGTCAAGAAGTTTATCGGTGAATACATTGCGGTCATGAACGGCGTGGATGCAATTGTATTTACAGCCGGCATAGGGGAGAACAACTCAACCATAAGAACCCAAATCCTTGACAATATGGACTTCCTGGGAATAAAAATCGATCCTGACAAGAATAAGATCAGGGGCCGGGAAATCGATATCAGTGCACCGGGTGCTACTGTTAAGACATTTGTTATTCCGACCAACGAAGAACTTGCCATTGCAAGAGAAACCGTAAGGCTTCTGAAATAATTTCTACATTATTATATAGATACGAATATATAGATATCGGAATATTGGTAATAATAAAGATATACTCAACCTTCAATGCGGGGGTTGAGTATAAATTTGATGGGCCCGGACATAAATCCGGGGATCAAAAAATCATTTGAAATTACCGAAATTGAATTATTGACAAAAGAGGTATTAGTTAGTATAATATCAGTTGTCGGTTTTTAAGAGGTTACTAATGAGAGTTAATGTGTCTGATATTATTAAAACTGAAGGGGCCGGAATAGATGTCAATTTTAGTGACAATCTGCCGGAATTACGGGAGTATGATACTTCAGTAGAATTCAAACCTTCGTTTGAGTTCACAGGGCGCATCGTTAATTTGGGTGGCCTGTTAAAGTTAAGTGGTGACCTTCATTTTGAATTTAGTGCGAATTGCCTCAGGTGTTTGAAACGGGTTGATACTGTTTCCGATATCAAGGTAGAAGAGAGCTTTGTCGAGGTTTCCAAATCCGATGATGTTGATGCATATACATTTGAAGGTAATGTTGTGGACATTGATAAGCCACTTATGGACAACATAATCCTTGCACTGCCTATGAAAATAATCTGCAGTGAAGACTGCAAAGGCTTATGCAAGACATGTGGTACCAATTTGAACATAAAAAATTGTAATTGTGATGAACACGAAATAGTAGACCCAAGAATGGAAATTCTTAAAGATTATTTCAAGTAGGTTTCTACTGGAAGTAATTAAATAATAAAGTATGTTTTCAAGGAATAGCCTTGAAAAATGTAGGGTTTATTGTTTGATTATTTCTTGATGGTTGCATTATAGTAGGGAGGTGTTATTGATGGCAAATCCAAAGCGTAGATGGTCCAAGGCAAGAACAGGTAAGAGAAGATCCCAGTGGAAGCTGGCATCGCCAACTCTGGTAAGCTGCCCACAGTGTCATGTTTTCAAGCTGCCTCACAGGGTATGTGGTGAATGTGGATATTATGATGGCAAACAGGTAGTTAAAGTAGAAGCTAAATAATAATATGTCATTAAAGCAGCAGGATTACTCTTGCTGCTTTTTGATTTCTATTAAAAGAAAAAGGTTGTGTAAAAAAAGGCATTATTCCATTGGAAAACGGGCATATAAGTATTGCCGCAGGTAGACTTGTCAAAAAAATTATATTACAATTGGTACAAGAAATAATATCCGGATATCCCGGACCTGAAGTAAAGTAATATGATATTAAAATAATTTTTTGGCCTGTGGGTACAGCAAGTGAAGAAGCATTAGTCAATGCATTGATTGGCAAATAAAGCAAATAATAATCCAGGTATTTGCTTGACTTTGTAAAGCTATATCGGAAGCTTTTATAAAAGACGCGGAGGTGTAAGGTTTGGGAAAACCCGTAGTAGCAGTTGTTGGTAGGCCTAATGTGGGAAAATCAACATTTTTTAACTATCTTGCAGGAAGCAGGATTTCCATTGTAGAAGATACTCCTGGAGTTACCAGAGACAGGATATATACTGAGATTGAATGGAGAAGCAAGAAATTTACCCTTATAGATACAGGCGGAATTGAGCCGTATTCAGAGGACATAATAATGCAGCAGATGAAGCGGCAGGCTGAAATTGCCATTGAGACTGCAGATGTTATAATATTTATGGTGGATGCGAAGGACGGCATGACAGCTACTGACAAGGAAGTGGCCACCCTGCTTAGAAAGTCCCAGAAGCCGGTTGTTCTGACTGTTAACAAGGTTGACCGGGTAGGTGACCCGCCGCCTGAAATATACGAATTTTATAACCTCGGCATGGGAGATATGGTGGTAATATCTTCTGTTCACGGTCTTGGAATGGGGGATTTGCTTGACGCTGTTTTTGAACATTTCCCCGAAGATATTGATAACGAAGAAGATGAGGATGTTATAAAAGTAGCAGTGGTGGGAAAACCAAATGCCGGAAAGTCTTCATTAATAAATTCCATACTTGGGGAGGAAAGGGTTATTGTAAGCAATATCCCCGGAACAACCAGGGATGCCATTGACACACATGTGGAAAACGACGGGCAGAAATTTACTTTTATTGATACGGCGGGTATCAGGAAAAGGGCAAAGATAAATGAAAGCATTGAAAAGTACAGTACCATCAGATCCTGGACTGCAATAGAGAGGGCTGATGTCTGCCTCATAATGATAGATGCCGAGGACGGTGTTACCGAGCAGGATACCAAAATAGCCGGTTATGCACACCAGCAGGGCAAGGCGTCTATAATAGTAATAAACAAATGGGATTTGATTGAAAAGCAGACTGGGACTCTGGAAGAATACAGAAAGCAGGTACATGAAAAATTAGGTTTCATGACTTATGCACCGGTGTTGTTTATATCTGCCAAAACGGGGCAAAGAGTCAATAAAATTTACGAATTGATAAAATACGTTGCGGATCAGGCAGCCTTCAGGATTTCCACGGGAATGCTTAACGACCTTGTCAATGAAGCGACAGCAATGGTTCAGCCGCCCTCCGACAAAGGAAAGAGGCTGAAGATTTATTATATGACGCAAGCGGGAATCAAACCACCTGCCTTTGTCGTATTTGTGAACGATCTGGAGCTTTTCCATTATTCATATGAGAGGTATCTTGAGAATCAATTGAGAAAAAACTTTGGATTCGAAGGTACACCTATTAAATTTATTCACAGACAGCGGAACAAGGAAGAATAGAATTCTCCTTCGGATATTAAGTTATAAAGCCTGTAAAGGCGGAAATGGTGGATGTATATGGGATTATTTGTAATTAAGCTGGTTGCTGTTGTTGTAATAGGATATCTGTTGGGAAGCTTGAACACTTCGCTCATAGTCGGCAAATTTTACGGCACCGATGTCAGAAAGCACGGCAGCGGCAATGCAGGAATGACCAATACCCTCAGGACACTGGGAAAAGCGGCAGCTGTGATGGTTATTGCCGGAGATATATTAAAGGGTGTTATATCATACCTTTTAGGAAATATTATTATTGGTTCAATACCAGAATCCATAACTCTTGATCTGGCAGGCATAGGCGGAATGGCAGCCGGAATAGCCGCTATAGCAGGGCATAACTGGCCTGTTTACTTTGGGTTTAAGGGTGGAAAGGGAATACTTACCTCTTTTGCAGTTGTATTGATGATGGATTGGAAGCTTGGATTGATCCTGCTTGGAATATTTGCTGTAATTGTGGCAATTACAAGATATGTTTCCCTGGGCTCAATAATAGCCTCGGTTGCTTTTCCCATAGGTGCGGCAATAAAAGGAAACAGCACAATATTTATTGCTTTTTCAGCTGTTCTGGCTGTTTTGGCCGTAGCCAGACATAAGGCAAATATAGGAAGACTGCTAAGCGGCTCTGAGGCCAAGCTGGGTCAGAAGAAAAAAACCAATGGTTAAATCTATTTATAATGTAATTTTATATAATGGCCAATTAACCTCCTTTATTCGCCTTATAGCGGATGAGGGAGTGAAGAGATTTCATTACAATTTTGTGGCCGCTAAGCGGCTCATGGAGGTTAATATGAACAGAAATGTTGCAGTAGTCGGTGCCGGGAGTATGGGTACAGCCATGGCGGTCCTGTTATCGAAAAACGGAAATAATGTAAGCCTCTGGTCTCCGATGAAAGATGAAATTAACATGTTAAAGGCAAATAGGGAGCATGTGACAAGATTGCCGGGAGTAAAAGTTCCGGATAGTGTTGAATTTACTACAGATATCGAACATGCAGTAAAAAATGCAGAAGTTGTTGTGCTTGCAGTTCCATCTCAGACTACCAGACAGAATTGCAAAACACTGGCAGGTCTGATTTCAAAGGATACGGTTGTTGTAACCTGTTCGAAGGGAATAGAGGATGTCAGCTGTAAACTCTTATCGGAAATTATGCAGGAGGAGCTGCCGAATAACAATATAGCGGTTTTGTCGGGGCCAAGCCATGCCGAGGAGATCGGAAGAGATATACCCACAACTGTAGTGGCTGCGTCTGAGAATTTGGAAATAGCAAAATTTTTGCAGGATTTGTTTATGACAGCTAACTTCAGGGTGTATACAAACACTGATGTAATAGGAGTTGAGCTGGGCGGGGCCCTCAAGAACATTATAGCCCTGTGTGCCGGCATATCGGATGGTCTGGGCTTTGGGGACAATACAAAGGCCGCGCTGATGACAAGAGGTATTGCTGAAATTTCCAGGCTTGGTGTGGCAATGGGCGGAAATGCCGATACATTCTCAGGCCTTACGGGAGTGGGGGACCTGATTGTTACCTGTACCAGCATGCACAGCAGAAACAGAAGAGCGGGCATATTGATAGGTCAGGGCAAGTCTGTCCAGGAAGCCCTTGATGAGGTCAATATGGTAGTGGAAGGTGTTGCTACCACAAAACCGGCATATGAGCTTGCCAGAAAGCTGGGCGTGTCAATGCCCATAACCAGTGAAGCCTACAGTATTCTATTTGAAGGCAAGGATCCGAGATATGCGGTCGGAGATCTTATGACCAGGGACAAAAAAACCGAAATGTAAATAATGAATTTAATTGGTATAATGAGGAGCTGTCACATCACGAAAGCAGATGTGGGCTCCTTTTTAGTTTTTACGAATAATTTTTTGATTGCAAATTTATTTTTGTAATATTAACTGTTTTCGGACATATATTTAATATTGAAAGTGACAAAATACATAGTCCTATTTGGGCGTGTAGCAATATAGGGGAGGGTTCTAAGCGTGGAAAAATTCAATATTTACCAGCAAATAGCTGAAAGAACTCAAGGGGATATTTATATAGGTATAGTGGGACCTGTAAGGACGGGAAAGTCAACATTCATAAAGAGATTTATGGATCTTTTGGTTATCCCCAATATAGAGAACGCATACCAGAAGGAAAGGGCAATAGATGAGCTTCCACAAAGTGCGTCGGGAAGAACCATAATGACCACTGAACCTAAATTCATCCCCAACGAGGCAGTAGAAGTAGTTATTGATGAAAACGTACAATTGAAAGTAAGAATGATTGATTGTGTGGGGTATATGGTCAGAGGGGCCATGGGGCATCTTGAGAACAATGCACCCAGGATGGTGTCGACACCATGGTACGAGTACCAGATTCCATTTGAAGAGGCAGCCGAAATAGGAACTAAAAAAGTAATAAATGAGCATTCCACAATAGGTGTGGTTGTTACCACAGACGGAAGCATCGCCGATATCCCCAGGGAAGATTATATAGATGCCGAAAGAAGGGTAATAACTGAGCTGAGGTCCATTAACAAACCCTTTGTTGTGATAATCAACACCACCAGGCCAAGAGATCCTGAAACTCTCAGACTCCGTGATGAACTGGAGCAGAAATATGGGGTAGCTGTTCTTCCCATGGATTGTCTGCAAATGAGAATAGATGATATAGATTCGGTAATGGAAAAAATCCTGTATGAATTCCCCATATATGAAATCGGTATAAACGTTCCAAGATGGGTTGAGGCTCTGGAGGATTCACACTGGCTTAAGGCCAATATGCTTGATTCCATAAGGGAAACCTTTAAGTCGGCGGGAAAAATAAGAGATATAAAGCTGGCTATGCCGGATTTTGAAGCATATGATTTCATAAAGAGGTCAGTAATTGACAGGGTCAGTCTAGGAGAAGGTTCGGTTCTTGTAGACATTTCAACGACTGACGGTCTGCTGTACAGGATACTCAGCGAAGAATCCGGCATGGAAATAGAGGGTGAGCATAAATTAATCAGTCTTATAAAGGATCTTGCCAGAATCAAAAAGGAGTATGACAGAGTTGAATATGCGCTGCACGAGGTCAAGGTGAAGGGTTACGGGATGGTTTCACCTCAGATGGAGGAGCTCACACTTGAGGAGCCTGAAATTATCAAGCAGGGTAACAAGTTTGGAGTCAAGCTCAGAGCAAGCGCTCCGTCAATACATATGATAAGGGCGGACATTGAAACTGAGATAGCCCCGCTGGTTGGCACCGAAAAGCAGTCTGAAGAGCTGGTTACATATTTGCTCAGAGAATTTGAAAATGATACGGCAAGACTGTGGGAGTCCAATATATTCGGAAAATCACTGCATGAACTTGTCAATGAAGGTTTGCAGAATAAACTGTTCAGAATGCCTGAGGATGCTCAGCTTAAATTGCAGGAAACATTGCAGAAAATAATAAATGAGGGCAGCGGCGGTTTGATCTGTATCATATTATAGAGAGAAAATTCTATAACAGTAATAATTTTAATAAGCAGTGCAAGTAGATCCTGCCGGTGTACAAATAAATGGGATTCGGTAAAAGGGAGGGACGCCCAAGCATCCCTCCCTTTTACATCTCTAAGTATTTATTTCATATAAGAATCTTTTCAAAGGTTTGTACAATGCGGCTATTATTACTGCTGAAATGAGGAATTCAGGCAGCATATAGCTTCCGTTGTAAATCAGGGAATATAAGTATACATTTTCTCCGGTCGTGGGTGCCCATAAAATAATTCCTGAAATAAAATGAAAAATGAATCTGCTTAACATAGCTATGGTGATACTTGCCATATTGGTCAGCAGGTTCTTTCTTATCAATCCCGAAAGTCCAATACTTGCAAAGGGCAGCAAATAGTCCAGCAGAACACTCAGGGGATGGTATGAATATTTGGGTCCCAATACGAACTGCAGTATTCCATAAACAAAGCCCGCAAGTAATCCATTTTTGCTTCCCCACCTCATGGAAAACAACACTATGGGTATCATGCTTCCAGCTGTCACGGAACCTCCGTAAGGGAACTCGTAAATCTTAACATAACTCAATATTTGGGCTAAGGCAATCATAATGCCCGCCTCCACCAACATTCTGGTAGACATTTTTTTCATGGTAAACTCCTCCTTAAAATAAAAAATGCCATACCTGTTTGGAAAAATGCAGCATGACAACAAGCTTTCCTACGCTGGCATTACCCAGATCAGGTACATGGAATGCAGAGCATTCCAAAGGGTTTTAAGTAAATATACTTATCTCAGCCGAATCAATTTTCAGCTCCCCGTTCAGGTATAAGCAAACTATCAAAATAATGCCGTCAAGAATTATCAATTATCTGCCAATACCTTACAATATGAAATTATATGGATACTTTTTATCCGAAGCTATTATAACAGATGTTTAAGATAATATCAATGCAAAGTTGATCAATAGACCGCTTAATTAATCCATGCCTATTCCATAATTATTCAATAGAATAAAATTTTAGAAATTATCGAACAAATGTTTGCATTCTTTTCTTATTTTGATATAATATAAATGCATAAAATTTATGCAGGATTTTATTTACAGTAGTGTAAAATTTAATATTTATTATAGAAATAGTGTTATCAGGTAAACAGTAACCGAAATTTATGTTTATCTTATGAAGCAGAAATGGAGCTTAAAAATGATAAGGGACAATATTTTCATAAAAGGTGCCAGGGAGCACAATTTAAAGAATGTGGACATTGAGATTCCAAGGGATAAATTTGTTGTTATTACCGGTCTCAGCGGGTCGGGAAAATCCTCGCTGGCTTTTGACACCATCTATGCAGAGGGACAGCGCAGGTATGTCGAATCTCTGTCCTCATACGCCAGACAGTTTCTGGGCCAGATGGAAAAACCTGATGTGGACTACATAGACGGCTTATCACCCGCCATATCCATAGATCAGAAAACTACCAGCAGAAATCCCCGTTCCACTGTCGGAACGGTAACCGAGATTCATGATTATCTCAGACTTCTTTATGCAAGAATAGGTATACCCCATTGTCCCAAATGCGGGAAAGAGATAACTCAGCAAACGGTGGATCAGATGGTTGACCAGATACTCTCCTTTGAGGAAGGCACAAGGATCCAATTGCTTGCACCTGTTGTCAGAGGGCGTAAGGGAGAATACCACAAGCTTATAGAGGATGCCAAAAAAGGCGGCTTCGTCAGGATCAGAGTCGATGGACAGGTGCTGGACATCAATGACGAAATCACCATGGACAAGAACAAGAAGCACAATATAGAGATTGTGGTGGACAGGCTTATTATCCGTGAGGATATACAGAAGAGGCTCTCCGATTCGCTGGAAACTGTACTTCATTTAAGCGGCGGCATTGCAATCATAGATGTTGTCGGAAAGGAAGAAATACTTTTCAGCCAGAATTTTGCCTGCGGAGATTGCGGCATAAGCATTGAAGAACTCACACCAAGGATGTTCTCCTTCAACAATCCCTTTGGGGCCTGCCCTACCTGTACGGGACTGGGCAATCTGCTCAAAGTGGACCCCGATCTTGTGATACCTGACAGATCCCTGTCTCTCGCCGACGGAGCCATTACGGTTTCGGGCTGGAATGTGGAGAGCGAAGATGCCTATACCAGGATGATTTTCAATGCTTTGGCAAAGCATTACAAGTTTAAACTCAACACTCCTGTTCATAAGCTTCCTGCCCAAATACTCGATATCATACTTTACGGGACAAAGGGTGAAAAAATAAAAGTAGAATATGAGAGAGAATACGGCAGCGGATCTTATATGGCCGCATTTGAGGGCGTAATGAATGTAGTTGAGAGACGCTACAAGGAAACCCAGTCGGAAGGTATGAAGCAGTATTACGAGCAGTTCATGAGTAATACTCCATGCCCTGACTGCAACGGCGCCAGGTTGAAGCCCGAAAGTCTCGCTGTGACCGTAGGAAATAAAAATATTCACCAGCTGTCCACCATGTCTGTTGCAGACACAAAGGACTTTTTCATAAATATTGATCTGACCGAAAGACAAAAAATGATTGCAAACCAGATTTTGAAGGAAATAAATGCCAGGATCGGGTTTCTTGTGGACGTCGGATTGGATTATCTGACCCTTTCCAGAGCTGCCGGGACCTTATCAGGCGGGGAAGCACAGAGGATCAGGCTTGCAACACAGATCGGCTCGGGTTTGATGGGAGTTTTGTATATACTTGATGAGCCCAGCATCGGACTGCATCAGAGGGATAATGCAAGACTGCTGACCACCTTGAACCGCCTGAGGGATTTGGGAAATACCCTTATTGTGGTGGAGCATGACGAAGACACCATGCATGCCGCTGATTACATTATAGACATGGGACCCGGCGCAGGTATCCATGGAGGAAATGTGGTGGCCGAAGGTCCGCTGGAAAAGATACTTGAGTGTGAGGAGTCCCTGACAGGCCAGTATCTCAGCGGCAGAAAGAGTATCGAGGTTCCAAAAAAACGCAGAAAACCCAATGGAAAGTGGCTTGAAATTCTGGGGGCAAGGGAAAACAACCTCAAAGGGGTCAATGCCAAAATACCCCTTGGAGTTTTAACTTCAATTACGGGAGTATCAGGGTCAGGTAAGAGTTCACTTATAAACGAGATATTATACAACAGCCTGGCAGCGCAGCTGAACAGGGCAAGAACCAGGCCTGGGGCCCATGATGCCATAAATGGCGTAGAAAACCTGGACAAGGTTATAAACATCGACCAGTCGCCCATTGGACGGACACCGAGATCCAATCCTGCTACCTATACAGGAGTATTTGATCTCATCAGGGAGGTTTTTGCTGCTACCACAGAAGCAAAAATGAAGGGCTACAAGAACGGAAGATTCAGCTTCAATGTCAAGGGAGGCAGATGTGAAGCCTGCAGCGGAGACGGTATAATAAAAATAGAAATGCATTTTCTTCCCGATATTTATGTGCCTTGTGAAGTTTGTAAAGGAAAGAGGTACAACAGGGAGACACTGGAGGTCAAATATAAAGGGAAAAGTATCTCTGATGTTCTCAATATGACTGTAGAGGATGCACTTGATTTTTTCAAAAACATACCTAAAATTCAAAGAAAGCTGCAGACACTATATGATGTCGGTCTGGGCTATGTCAAGGTAGGGCAGCCCTCAACCACCCTGTCGGGGGGAGAAGCCCAAAGGGTCAAACTTGCTACCGAACTGTCCAAAAGAAGTACCGGAAGTACTCTCTATATATTGGACGAGCCTACCACCGGACTTCATATTGCCGATGTGCACAGACTTATAGACATTCTCCAGAGGCTTGTGGATGCAGGCAATTCCATAGTTGTTATCGAGCATAATCTGGATGTTATCAAAACCTCCGATTATATTTTGGACTTGGGCCCTGAGGGAGGAAACAAAGGCGGTACCATTATTGCCCAGGGTACTCCTGAGCAGGTAGCAAAGGTTGAAGGCTCCTATACGGGAAATTATCTGAAAAGGATATTAAAATAAAGTATCAATAATTTCATAATAAATAAATTAAGGAGTTCCTATAAAATACGTTTTTCTAGGAACTCTATTTATATGCTCCTAAATAATCATTTATTGCATCAAAACAGCCAATACCTGGCTTTGTTAATTCTATGTTAACTTTATTGTAAATTAGTTAACAATACTATATAATGGTAACGGTTAAATGTTATATTTTGTCGAAAGAAGGTACCCCACAATGTTTAGAATTACAGCTAAGGAAGAGATATTTTTTGACTATTTTATTGAGACTTGTGAAATCATCTGTAAGGCAGCAAACCTGCTTGATGATTTGACACACAATTATATCAATGTCAACGAAAAGATCATGAGCATTGAAGAAGCTGAGCACGCATGTGACAGCTATGTTCACAAAATTCTTAATGAACTTAACAAATCTTTCATTACTCCTATTGACAGGGAAGATATTTTTACCATTGCCAAAGAACTTGATAACATTACCGATGATATTGAGAGCGCGGCTCACCGCTTCAGCATGTTCAACGTTAAGGAAGTAAGGCCCGAAGCACTTACTCTTACAAAGTTGATTGTAAAGGCCACAGGTGAACTGAGAAATGTAATGATTGAAGTAAAGAATATGAAGAAAAGCAAGCAGCTTCAGAACAAAATTATTGAAGTGAACAATGTTGAAGATGAAGCAGATACCATTTTCAGAGATGCCATGGCCAGTTTGTTCATGTCTGAAACCGATGCTGTTGAAGTAATAAAATGGAAGGCGATATTCGAATTACTGGAAAATACAATAGATGCATGTGAAGATGTTGCAAATATAGTAGAAGGGGTTGTAATGAAAAATGCTTAGTGTTTCATTGGTGGCTGTTGTCGTATTGGCACTAGGATTTGATTTTATAAACGGCTTTCACGATACTGCAAATTCTATCGCTACATCTGTTTCAACAAGAGTGCTGTCTCCAAGACAGGCAATACTTATGTCGGCAGTATTAAATTTCGTAGGTGCACTGACCAGCAGCAAAGTTGCCCATACCATAACCAATGGTTTGGTGGACGGCGATATGATAAAAGGCCAATATGTAATAATTGCGACCATTATCGCTGCAATTATATGGGATTTGATAACCTGGTATTTCGGAATTCCCAGCAGTTCGTCACATGCTTTGATCGGAGCGCTGGTGGGGTCTGCAATTGCCTATTCAGGGGGAATAAGCATTGTAAAATGGCAGGGAGTTTGGGAGAAGGTGGTATTGCCTTTGGTAACCTCGCCGTTTATTGGTTTTGGTATAGGCTTTCTATTTATGACCTTATTGTACAAACTACTCCGTAATTTAACCCCGAGATTCATAAACAAATGGTTTTCAAAATTACAGATAATATCTGCGGCATTTATGGCTTATTCCCACGGTAATAACGATGCGCAGAAATCGATGGGTATCATAACACTGGCTCTGGTAGGTGCAGGCCTGAACGGTGGTCATACGGGTGTACAGCCCTGGGTTATGGTGGCCTGTGCATTATCAATGGCTTTGGGAACCTCCATCGGAGGCTGGAAAATAATCAAGACCATAGGGGTCAATATGATCAGGCTGCAGCCTATCGGAGGCTTTGCTGCCGAAACAGGTGCTGCCATTGTCATAGAGACCATGACACATTTTGGAGCCCCCGTCAGTACCACGCATGTTATTTCATCATCAATAATGGGTGTGGGAGCCTCAAAGAGACTGTCGGCCGTTAAATGGTCCCTTGTAAGAAACATAGTCTGGGCCTGGGTAATTACCATTCCTGTATCCGCCTTGATAGGTGCATTTATAACTACCATATTCAAGTTATTTATCTGAAATAAACTAAACAGGATATAAATTTTAACTCTATACTTAAAAAAGGAAACGGTAGATTAAGCCTGGTTTAATTTGCCGTTTCCTTTTTTCCAAATTTATTTAATCCGGTAACAGAATATTTACATATTGAAAAATCAAAACAGGGATTAAGGACGTATAAACACGCAAGAAAGACTATAGACACGGTTAATTAATTTGTTTTGCAATTAATAACGAATATAACTTAATAGTAGCAAAAACAACTGAAAAGCTGTTAGACCTAGGAGTATACTTGTGTTATACTATTAAAAACATATTGGAGTAAAAGGGAAAATATAAAATTTAAAAAATTATAGACATTTCTGGAAATAATATAGTATATATGTATATATAAAGTTGCAAGATGGGGTATTTCCATGTTTATATATTAAAAAGATAATATAACGGTTATAAATATCGGTATAAGTGGTATATATTATGTGCATCACATAATAGTAATAAGACCGGACAAGAGGTAAAATATTGACCATGAAATAATAAATTTTATTTTAATGCTGAAAAAGAGTCACTATTATAACCTCCATAAGCGGTTATAATATGCTATCTGGAGAAATTGACAAAAATGGAATGTACTCAAAATATGGGAGGTCGGAATAGTGACCTCAACAACACGGTTCATTTAAATATCAATGGAGGTCAATATGATAAAATGCTCAGTATGCAATAAAAATATAGCAGTTGTTTTTGTGACTAAAATAGTTGACGGGAGGCAGGTACAGGAAGGGCTTTGTGTCAGCTGCGCGAGAAAGCAGAATTTACAGCCCATAGATCAGCTTTTATCACAGACGGGAATGACGGAGGATGAGCTTGATAACATCAGCAAGCAGGTTGGCGATATGCTTGAGGATATGGAGGGCAATGAGCTGCTGGAGGCTTTACAGACAGATGCAGGTGATGTAAATCAGACAAATCCGTTTTTTGGAATGCTGAATAAAGCTTTTCCCAAAACAGCGGACAATCAAAACACTGAGGTACCGGCTGTCAGTAGCCAGGACAAAGGCAACGGGGAAGATAAGGAAAAGAATTCAACCAAGACCAAGGTACAGGATAAAAAGGTTGTTAAAAAGAAAAAGTACCTTGACATGTACGGGACAAACCTGATCGATAAGGCAAAAGACGGTGCCATAGACAGGGTGATCGGAAGGAACAGGGAGATTGAAAGGGTTATACAGATATTGAACAGGAGGACAAAAAACAATCCTGTTCTAATCGGTGAGCCTGGTGTGGGAAAAACTGCCATAGCAGAAGGGCTTGCCGTCAGAATCGCCGAAAAGAGCGTTCCTCAGAAACTGTTTAATTCAGAGGTTTATCTGCTGGATATGACAAGTGTTGTAGCAGGTACCCAGTTCAGGGGCCAATTTGAAAGCAGAATGAAGGGAATCATAGAAGAGGCCAAATCCTTTGGAAATATAATTCTTGTTATAGATGAGCTTCACAATATAATGGGAGCCGGGGAAGCCGAAGGTGCCATGAATGCGGCCAACATACTCAAACCGGCTTTGTCGAGAGGTGAGATACAGGTTATCGGAGCCACAACTCTCAATGAGTACAGAAAGCATATAGAAAAGGATTCGGCTCTTGAAAGAAGATTCCAGCCTGTTATAGTGGATGAGCCTTCCATAGAGGAATCCATTGAAATATTAATTGGGATAAAGCACTATTACGAAGAATATCACAGGGTAAAGATCAGCGATGAAATTGTTAAGGCGGCTGTTAATTACTCTGAGAGATATATAACGGACAGAATGCTGCCCGACAAGGCAATTGACGTCATAGATGAGGCAGGTTCAAGGGCAAACCTCAGAAATGTAAAACTTGCAGAACTCCAATCATACAAGGATGAGCTCCGCAGAGTCCAGGAAGAAAAGGAAACCGCTATTTCTGCAGACTCCATAGAAGATTACCAGAAGGCAGCCGATTTAAAGGTTCACGAATGTAAGCTAATCGGACTTATAAAAGATATCGAAGATACAAGTAAGGATGTTGAGCTGACAATAGACGATATTGCAAGTGTCATTGAAGCCTGGACCAAAATCCCAATACAAAGGCTCAGTGAAGAGGAATCGGAAAAGCTCATCAATCTTGAAACCCGGCTGCATAAGCGTGTGATAGGTCAGAGCAAGGCTGTTGAAGGAGTTTCAAGGGCGATCAGAAGAAGCAGATCGGGCTTCAAGAAAAAGAAAAAGCCGGCTTCCTTCATATTCGTAGGCCCCACCGGTGTTGGTAAAACCGAACTTGTAAGGGCATTGGCCATGGAATTGTTTGAGAGTGAGGAAGCACTGATAAGGCTTGATATGTCCGAATATATGGAGAAACACACTGTTTCCAAACTCATAGGTTCACCTCCGGGGTATGTGGGATATGATGATGCAGGACAGCTTACAGAAAAGGTCAGAAGAAAGCCCTATTCGGTAATTTTGATGGATGAAATTGAAAAGGCTCATCCCGATGTATTCAACATGCTGCTTCAGATACTTGAGGACGGCAGGCTGACAGACAGCCACGGAAGAACCGTAAGTTTCGAAAATACAATAATAATTATGACATCCAATGCCGGAACCAACTTTAAGTCAAGCGGCATCGGTTTTGCAAACAACGCTTATGCCACTCTGGAAAGCAAGGTAAAGGATGTGATCAAAGAGACCTTCAGACCTGAGTTTTTAAACAGGATTGACGAGGTAATTGTATTTACCGAGCTGAACAATGAGGAGCTTAAGCAAATAATAGAATTAATGCTTGAAGAGGTATATACCGAAGCGAGAGATAAGGATATCAGAATAAATATAACCGACAGGGTGAAGGAATTCATACTGGAAAAAGGCTATGACATCAAGTTTGGCGCAAGACCTTTAAGACGTGCCATTCAGAATTATATTGAAGACAGGTTGTCCGAGGAGTACCTGAAGGGAACCATAAAAGAGGGGTCACTGGTTGGCGTTGACCTGGATGAAAACAATGAAATAAAATTATCAATTATTTAATAAAATGAAAAAAGCTGCCGGAACACAGTTTTCCGTGCAGCTTTTTTCATTTTATTATTGCAAATTGTACTGATAAATAATTATAATAACTGTATATGATATATTTCTTTACTGCCATTTCCTAAATGACGCTGTCTTTAAATCTGTGTAGAGTGAGGTGAAATTCATGAAATACTCAAAAAGGGTTTTGAGTATTATAGCTGTTGCTATATTTGGCATTTCAATGGTCGCGTGTGCAGGTAGCATAACAAAAGAATCCGAAAAGTCAAAAAGTCCTGCATTACCGACCAAGAGTACCACAATCGAATTAATGACTTCATGGGGCGGTGTTGACAGTAAAGCTGGAAGTTTAAAAGAAATAATAGCCAAGTTTGAAAATGAAAACAGTACTATCAAGATATCGAATCAATCAATATTTGGAGATGAATATTTACCGACTCTTAAGACAAGATTTGCATCAGGAAATGAACCTGATGTTTTTGGTCTTTGGCCGGGCTCAGACATAAAGTATCTTATAAAGGCAAATAAAGTGGCCGATCTTACCGATAAATTAAAGGAAGACCGAAGCTGGATGGACAGTTTCAAAGAGTCCAGCTTCTCCCTTACAACCTATGAAAACAGAATATATGGAATACCGTTCGAATTGGTATTTGAAGGACTTTTCATCAATAAGGACCTCTTTAATAAATATCAGGTTAAAATACCTGAAAATTATGAGGAACTCAAAGCAGCTATTACAAAATTCAAAGAAAACGGTATAATACCCATAGCCTATAATTCCTCGGCAGAAGGATCCTATATATACCAGAATATGATAGCCAACCTGGGCGGCAGCAAGGGTGTTGAGGAAAGCATAGTGGACGGGAAGATCAATAAGTATTATATTGATGCAATGAAATACCTGAAAGAGCTGTACGATATGAAAGCTTTTCCCAATGATGCACTCACTCTCAACAGTAATGAAAGAAACCAACTGTTTTTTTCAAAACAAGCTGCCATGATAGTTCAGGGTTCCTGGTTCATACCTTATTTTGATAAATATGACCAAAGCGTTGAAATGATTCCCTTTCCTTCAATAAATAACAACAGTCCCAAAATCCCTACCGGTCTGGGCGGAGGAACCTTTTATATCAGCAGGAGTGCCTGGGATACACCAACAGGAGAGGAAAATACAATTTTGTTGTTAAAGTATCTTACCTCCAAAGAGACAGCTACATTTTTCTATGAGAAAACTGCCTTGTTAAGCAATCTTAAAATCCAGCAGGAAACACCGTATAGTTCACTGGCACAGCAAAGTATTGATTTATATGAAAAGACCCTGGAAGAAAACAAGACTTCAATTCCGGATCATGTTATAGACAGAAGTGCCTGGAATGATATAGTTATAAAACAGTTCCCCTACTTCCTGGAGGGTAAAAAGACTGCCGAAGAAATCTGGAAGCAGGCTGTGGAAAAAATCCAATCAAATTAATTATTGGCCAAATAATAAAGCCGGCTGCGAAAATAAGGAACTAAGAGGTCAAAATGTTGAATAAAATTACTTCGGAAATGTTTTCAAAACTAATGAATGCATTACAATTTTACAGGAACATTTCTATAAAGAAAAAGCTGTTGCTGGTACTGTACATCCAGATATTGATACCTCTTGTTTTCATAGGGTTTTTCAGCTTTAAAAGTTCTGAAGAAATCATTACAAATAAATCCCTTTCATACTCCAAGGATATACTGAGCCTTATTGAATTAAGACTTCAGGATACGGTCAGAAATCTTAACGTTATATCCCAGGATCTGAGCAGCGATGAAAGTATATATGAAGCGTTGATAAATGAAGACAGCAATAATATAAACATGCTGTACAGCTATGAAGTAGGAAGCAAACTAAATAACGTATTTCTCAATGCCGTAATGACCAGGAATGAAATACAGTCCATATGTATCGTAACAAACAAGAAACGGTTTTTTATATATGATAATAGTAATAACTCAGACAAATCAAATATCAAGTCTATAGTTCTTCAGAATTATACACCAATCAGAAAATCAGCTGCAGCCGCTAACGGTAAAGTTGTATGGTTTTTCAATTCAAAAAACGGAGTCGTTCAGAATTCATATTTGGTCAGAATGATATATAACAGGGATAACTATAAGGAAATAGGTTTACTTGTTGTTGAGATAAATATGCAATTTTTTGATTTTGTACTTCAGGGCCTTGAATCGGAGGTTATGCAGAACACTACAATTTTGTCCTCAGATAATGAAATTATCATTTATAAAAACAAAGCTGCCCTGGACAAATATAAAAAGGTAATACAGGATATTCCAAATGATAAAAACTCTTTTTTAGATAAGAAGAACAATATCTTTGTTGCACATACCTACCTGTCGGAACCAGGGTGGAGAATAGTGACCTATATCCCGCTGAATCAACTTTATTCAGATGTGAAAACTCTCAGAAACCGGATTATATTATTGTGCATGGGTTCAATCCTGATATTATCTGTTGTGAGTATCTTTATGTCCTTTGATATGATCAAACCTATAAACCAGTTGGTTAAGGCCATGAAAGGAATGAATATTGACAATATATCCGACAGTTATATAGAGATAGAAAGAAAAGATGAGTTGGGTTTTTTACATAAAACCTTCAACAACATGACAAAAGAAATTGATCACCTGGTTACCTGGATATACAGGGAGCAGATCACACGCAAGGAGGCTGAATTAAAAGCATTGCAGTCACAGATAAATCCCCATTTCCTCTTCAACACTCTGGAATCAATTAACTGGATGGCCCAGCTGAACAATGTTCCTGAGATAAGCAGCACGGTATCGGATCTTTCCACTTTGCTTGAGGCAAGTATCGGAAGGGATGACAGGCTCATAACAATTGAAGAGGAATTCATGTATATAGACAAATATATAGCCCTGCTTAAAAGAAGATTTGAAGGCAGGATTACCTTTAACAAGGAAGTCGACCCCAAGGTGCTTTACATAAAAATACCAAGGCTTCTGATCCAGCCCCTTATAGAAAATGCGGTATACCATGGCGTGGAAAACAGCAGGGGTAAAGGGATCATAACGCTCACAGCGGGTATACGCGGAGAATTGATGATTATTGAAGTAATTGACAATGGCAACGGTATATCAACGGAAGAACTTGTAAAGTTAAATAAAGGTTTGGAAATGGATAACGATACATATTTTAAATCTTTAGGCAATAAAAAGAACAAAAGTATTGGCATTGATAATGTTAACAGAAGGATCAAGCTCTTTTACGGCGAAAAATATGGTATAAACATTGAAAGCAAATTGAATATTTACACAAAGGTATCTGTTACTTTACCTGCACAGAGTTATAAAAAGGAGGGTTTTTATGTACAAGGTACTAATAATTGATGATGAATCCATTATCAGAAAAGGAATAAAAAACATCATCAATTGGAAACAATTGGACTGTGAAGTATGTGCAGATGCAAGTGATGGCATTGAGGGGATCGAACTGATAAAAAAATATCTGCCCGAGATAATTATTACTGATATCCGTATGCCAGGCATGGATGGCTTAAGTATGATAAAACAGGTAAAAGGGATTGTGCCGTATTCAAAGATAATAATACTTACGGGATACAGGGATTTTGACTATGTACAGGAGGCTATCAAGTTCGGCGCCTTTGATTTTTTATTGAAGCCGTCAAAGATTGAGGAACTTACTGCGGTGCTTACAAGAGCGGTAAACGAAATCAATGATCAGAAAATAAGACATTTGGAAATAGACCGGTTTAAAGTACTGTTTGAACAAAGTATACCAATTCTCAGAGAAAAGCTCCTATATGATATTATTTATGGACTGAATACCAATGAATATGAAATAACTGAGAAAATGAAGCTCTTTAATATATGTATTAAAAATTTTGTACTGGTTGTTATGGAAAATGACTATGATGAAAAATCCAACAGCTCCCAGTATGACAAACATCTTTATCAGTTTGGTATTGTTAACTCCTTTGAGGAGATATTTGCCGAAAAGTACGAAGTCCTGTCTATAATGCTCAACAGCAGCAGGGTTGGTTTCATTATACAGAAGCCTGACAGGATACCTTTGGATATAGAGGAAGTAAGTGAAAAATGCAGTTATCTTCAGGAAGTGATAAATAATGGCTTTGGGTTTACCGTTACAATTGCTGTCAGCTCGGTCGGAGTTTCTGCCATGGAATTGCCCGATAAATTAAAGGAATGTTTGGGCTCGCTGGAATATAAAAGCTATATGGGTACTAATTCAATCATACAATACAGCGATTTGAACTCCTTTTTTAGATACGAGGATTATTCAACACTTGACATGTACCAGAAACAGCTGCTGGAAAGCATAAAATCCGGCAACGAAGGACTGGTAAAGGTTACAACTCAAAATATAGCCAGATATGTTACTACTACCAAAATTAACATCAATTATATGAAGAATTTTTACTATACCACTTTATCCTCGATCAATAACATCAGAATTTCGGTATCGGCTATTGAAGTAGACAAGAGACATGAGGAGGGCAGGGATATTGCCAGCCTTCTTAACCTGATTGAAAAAAGTGAGAGCGCAGAAGAATTGAATTCATTATTGGAGGATGTGGCAGTAAGAATAGCCGATAAGGTTAACAACTTTAACAACAAGAGCATCAAGCTTATTCTCAGAAAAGCCATAGATTATATCCAGGAGCATTACAGTGAGCAGGTTACCCTTAATGAAGTAGCCGAAAATATTTATGTCAGCACGTTTTATATAAGCAGAATGTTTAAGAAGGAACTTGGGAAAAGCTTTGTTGACTATCTTAATGATGTGAGGATAGAAAAATCCAAGGAACTGCTCAAGGATGTAAAATATAAGACCTATGAAGTGGCAGAGATAGTAGGCATTTCAGATCCGCACTATTTTTCCAGGATATTTAAAAAGTATTCAGGTATGACTCCGTCGGAATACAGAGAGTCTCTTATTCTAAAATAACGAAAGTTAAATATATTGTTGTTTTGATGTCATATATCTATAAAGTATATGGCATTATTTTGTTGTATAATCTTGCACTTTCATGACTGCAATTATTAACACAATATTACAATTATGTCTATTTAGAATTCGTAATGAAATTTATATCATATAGATGTAATCTTACTAAAATATTTCTATTGTACAAATTCTAATAAGGATGTGATTATTTTTGTCTTCAGAAAATGTAACGGTTCGTAAGCGTAAACGCGGGTTTTTTTCTGAAATTCGAACTAACGGTGCACTTTTTTTAATGCTGGTACCGGGTGCAATTGTGTTGTTAATAAACAATTATCTCCCTATGTTCGGTGTTGTAATTGCTTTTAAGAGATATCGGTTATTTAATAACTTTTTTGACAGTGTAATAAGAAGTGAATTTGTTGGTTTTGATAATTTTGCGTTTTTCTTTAAATCGCCTTATGCGTTTAATATTACCAGAAATACGATATTGTACAATCTTGTATTTATAGCACTCGACCTTATAGTTCCTGTGGCACTTGCGATAGCCTTGAATGAACTCAGGAATAAAAGGGGATCAAAGACCTATCAGAGTTTAATGTTTTTACCATACTTCTTATCATGGATTGTAGTAAGCTATCTGGCCTATTCTTTCCTAAGTATGGACAAGGGATTCATCAATACGACGTTTTTGAGCATGTTCGGGTTAGACCCTGTAAACTGGTATTCCGAAACGAAAGCCTGGCCATTCATATTAACGTTCTTCCACATGTGGAAATATACTGGGTACAATATCGTTGTTTACATAGCTTCAATTGCAGGTATAGATTCCGAATACTTTGAAGCCGCATCTTTGGATGGTGCTTCAAAATGGCAGCAGATAAGACACATTACATTGCCGTTGCTTCAGCCGATAATGATAATCATGACATTACTTGCCGTCGGAAGAATATTTAATGCAGATTTTGGACTTTTCTACAACGTTACCAAAAACAGTGGTTCTATTGCTTCTGTAACGGACGTCATTGATACTTATGTATATAAAGCGCTTAGAAATTCCAACAATATGGGAATGACTGCTGCCGCTGGTCTTTATCAGGCAGTTGTCGGGTGTATAACAGTATTTACTGCAAATATGGTTGTTAGAAAAATAGACAAAGACAAAGCGTTATTTTAAGGAGAGGTTCACATGGATTTAAATTTGAACAAAGATAGAAAAATTGGTGAAATATCAGGGTTTTCCAATTTCTTCATTAATTTAATATTTCTTATTATTTCTCTGGTTTGTATATTGCCGATAGTATTTGTAATAATCATCTCGTTTACGAATGAACAGGAATTGCTGGTATCCGGCTACACTTTCTTTCCTAAAGAGATATCATTTGACGCATACTCATACATTGTTGCTGCAGGCGATGTAATATGGAGAGCTTACGGTGTTTCAATATTTGTCACAATTGTAGGAACAATACTAAGTCTTTTGATAATTTGTATGTATGCATATCCGTTATCAAGAAGTTCTTTTAGGTATAAGACACAGTTTGCTTTTCTTGCATATTTTACAATGATTTTTGGTGGAGGTCTGGTTCCCTGGTATATTGTTTATACCACTGTAATACCAATAAAAAATTCAATATGGATAATGATTGTTCCTTACCTTATGAACGCTTGGTACGTAATTATAATGAGAACTTTCTATAAGACTACTGTTCATGAATCAATTATTGAATCTGCAAAAATAGACGGAGCCGGAGAGTTCAGAACATTCTTTGTAGTAGTTCTCCCATTGTGCCGTGCAGGATTAGCTACAATCGGATTATTCTGTACATTGAATTATTGGAATGACTGGTATTTACCTTTGGTATTTGTTAACAATGCCAAATTATATAATATCCAGTATTTTATGTATCAAACATTGCAAACAATCCAATTCTTGGCAACATCAAGTACAAGTTTCTCAAATGCAGGGCTGGCAATGCAGTCATTACCTAGTGAAGGTGCACGTATGGCTATAGCAGTGTTGTCAATAGGACCTATAATTCTTGCTTATCCATTCTTCCAGAGATACTTTGTAAAAGGACTTACCGTTGGTGCGGTAAAAGGTTAATGTTTTGTTTCTGGTGATAACAACCGTTAGGGTTGCTATAGATTAAACAAATTTGAAGGAGGCTATTAAATGAAAATGAAAAGGTATTTATGTTTAGCTTTGGTTGTAGTGTTTATGCTGGCCATAGCACTAACAGGCTGTGGTGGAGACAAAGCCAGCTCTGACTCATCAACAGCAGCATCAACAGCTGCAGAGTCATCAGCAGCTGCAGAATCATCAACAGCTGAGGCAACAGCAACTGTTCCAGCTGAAACTGTAGATCTCACATGGATTTTGGCCGGTCCTCAGGCGGACCCTGATGTAGATATGATTGCCCAGAAGGCAAGTGAGTATCTCAAAGACAAACTCAATGTAAATCTTAAAATGCAAGTATTCAGTTATGGTACTGCTTACGACAACAAGGTAAATGCAATGTTATCGGCAGGAGAAGCAATTGATGTTGTCTTTACAGCAGGCTGGGCAGCTGACTACAAAAACAATGCACAAAAAGGATTTTTCCTTGCATTGGATGACTATTTAAAAAATAGTCCTATAAGGGAGATCGATGGAGAAGACTTCCTGAATTCTGCTAAAATTAATGGAAAAATTTATGCTGTAAATACAAACAAAGAGCAGGCTCATCAGTGGGGATTCCTACTCAAGAAAGACCTTGTTGACAAGTACAAGGTTGATATAGCTAGTATAAAGAAGATGGAAGACCTTGAACCAGTATTTGAACAGATTAAGAAGAATGAACCAGGCATTTACCCACTTTTACCAGTACAGATGGATGCTCCTTTCAAATTACTAGATTGGGACAATTTAAGTGCTGATGATGCTCCAGGTGCATTATATCCTGTAAATGGCAAGACTACAGTTGTTAACCAGTTTACAGCTCCTGAATCAATAGCTCATTACAAGAAGATGCAGGAATACTACAAGAAGGGTTGGATCCCTGCAGATGCAGCTACATTAGAAGGTCAGGTTACACTTATGACCTCAGGCAAGTACTTTGCTAATTCACAATCAATGAAGCCTGGTAAGGATGCTGAAATGAAAATATCTACGAAAATTGATTGGGTACAGCTTAATTTAACTCCTGCAGTTAAAACAAACCGTGAAGCAGGTGGATCAATGCTTGCTATCCCTGCTAAGTCAAAGAATCCGGACAGAGCATTCAAATTCATAGAAATGCTGTATACGGATAAGACATTGAGAAATATGTTCTCATTCGGCTTGGAAGGCGTTCACTATGACAAGGTTTCTGATAATGTTATTGCTATGAAACCAGATAACAAGGGTTATGCTTCTGCCGGTAACGGTTGGAGATTCGGTGACCAGTTTAAGGATTATCTGGTGAAGGATGTTGATGATCCACAGAAGTGGGAAAAATTCAAACAGTTCAATGACAGTGCTACAGCTCTCGACAGCCTTGGATTCGCATTCAACCCAAAGGATGTAGAAGCAGAAGTTGCAGCTTGTCAGAGTGTTGTTCAGAACTACTACAAGCAGTTGTTCACAGGTTCTGTTAAGGATGTTGACGCCGAAGTTGCTAAGATGGATAAAGAACTCAAAACAGCAGGCGTTGAAAAGGTACTTAAGGAAATGCAGACACAGTATGATGCATTTCTTGCAGCAAAGAAGTAATTAGTTTAGATACTATATTTATTCTAGCTTGATTTAATTACCAAATAGATGTAAAATAGGGCTAGCGCTTTGGTATAGCGTTAGCCCTATTTTAATAATGAGTAAATAAACATTAGGCCGTAGTTAGGATAAGGTGGATTTGAATGAAAAGTGAAGAAATTGCTAAAATAGCCGGAGTATCCAGAAGTACTGTTTCAAGAGTAATAAATAATTACTCTAATGTGCCGGAGGATACCAAGAAAAAGGTTCTCGAAGTAATATCAAAATACAATTATCAGCCTAATACCAGTGCAAGAGTATTGGCAGGAAAACAAAATGATACCATTGGACTATTTATAGTTAGTATTGCCGACACTGATAATCCAAACAGATTGTATAACAACAATTATTTTACGCAATTTGTTGATGCGGTGGTAGAATGTGCCAATGCCAGGGGATTTTACGTTCTTGTCAATATAATTTATTGCGAGAATGATTATAATAAAGTCAGTGAAGTATTTCTTCAAAAGAGGATTGATGGGGGAATTGTTATCGGAACAGAAAGGGAAGTAGACGTTCTGATAAATGTTTCTAAAAGAGGTTTCCCTGTGGCTTTAATAGATTATGATGCTGAAGAGATAAAGAGGAGCAAATCAGATAATAATAATCTGATTGTAATAGGCTCCAATGATTATGAAGGTACTGTTCAGGCAGTTGAATACCTGATAAGCTTAGGACACCAGAAGATTGGGCTGTTGGCGGGAAGACTGTCTACATATTCGGGAAGGCAGAGATATGAAGCTTTCTTTGATACTATGAAAAAACATGGCTTGGAAGTTAATAAGGATTTTGTTCTGCATGGTGATTTTATAAAATCCAAGACTGCCGATGAAGTTAAAAAACTGATTCAAAAAGGAAATTTTCCAAGTGCAATATTTTCTTCTAATGACGATATGGCAATAACCGCCATGGATCTGTTTAAAGAGAATAATATAAAGGTACCAGAAGACATTTCCATCATAGGGTTTGATAATATTCCGCTTTCGTCATTAATCAGGCCGGCTCTGTCAACAGTGTCGACACCGGTTTATGATATAGTTGATAAAGCTGTAACCGAGCTTATTGCAAATATAAAAAGAAACAAAAAAGGATTTTTCAGCTATAGCTATGATACAAAAATGATATTGCGTGAAACCTGTAAAAGGAAATAGAAGTACTTGCAAAAGTGCTTATTGTTATATATTTTTTTAATCATTTGAGAGGAGCCCCAAATATGAAATTTGGATTTTTTGACGATAAGAACCGGGAATATGTAATTACCACTCCCAAAACACCGTATCCCTGGATTAATTACCTGGGAACACAGGAATTTTTTTCTTTAATTTCAAATACTGCGGGCGGTTATTGTTTTTATAAGGACGCGCGTTTACGCAGAATCACAAGGTACAGATACAACAACGTACCAATCGATATGGGAGGGAGATACTTCTATATCAACGATAACGGAACCCTGTGGTCTCCGGGCTGGTCACCGGTCAAAGCCAATCTCGACAGCTACGAGTGCAGGCATGGTTTGGGGTATACCAAAATAACAGGAAGCAAAAATGGAATAAGCAGCGAAATACTCTTTTTCGTTCCGTTGAATTTTAATGGAGAGTTACACAGAGTCAGGGTTAAAAACACAACCTCAGATAATAAGACTGTGAAACTGTTTTCATGCATAGAGTTCTGTTTATGGAATGCATATGACGATATGACTAATTACCAGAGAAACCTGAGCACAGGCGAAGTTGAGGTTGAGAATTCAGTTATTTACCACAAAACAGAATATAAGGAAAGAAGAAATCACTTTTCTTTTTATTCTGTAAACGCGGGTCTAACAGGCTATGATACCGACAGAGATACATTTGTGGGATTATATAACGGGTTTGAGGCCCCCCAGGTTCCTGTCAGCGGCCAACCCCAAAATACAATAGCCGACGGCTGGGGTCCAATGGCTTCACATTGTATCACAGTGGAATTAAAGCCCGGTGAAGAAAAGGAATATGATTTCATTCTGGGCTATGTTGAAAATGCTGAGGATGACAAATGGGAAAGCAAGGGAGTAATCAATAAGAAAAAAGCCTATGCCATGATTGAGGAAAAAGGTAATCCGGCAGGTGTTCAGGCTGCATTTGAAGAAATGCAGAATTACTGGAGCCAGCTGTTCACGCAGTACAGACTGGAGCACAAGGATGAAAAGCTGGCAAGGATGGTAAACACATGGAATCAGTATCAATGCATGGTTACCTTTAATATGTCCAGAAGTGCTTCATACTTTGAAACCGGCATAGGCAGAGGTATGGGCTTCAGGGATTCCAACCAGGATATCCTTGGCTTTGTTCACCAGATTCCTGACAGGGCACGAGAGAGAATACTTGATATAGCAGCCACCCAGTTGGAAACAGGCGGTGCATATCACCAGTACCAGCCTTTGACTAAGAAAGGCAACAATGAAATCGGCGGAAACTTTAATGATGATCCCTTATGGCTGATTGCTTCAGTTGCCGCGTACATAAAAGAAACAGGAGATATGGACATTCTGAAGGAAATGGTTCCGTATGACAATGATGCTTCCAGGGCGGCCACTTTGTTTGACCACCTGCGACGTTCCTTCTATCATGTTGTAAATAACCTGGGTCCCCATGGACTGCCATTGATCGGAAGGGCAGACTGGAACGACTGCCTCAACCTGAATTGCTTCTCAAATGCTCCCGATGAATCCTTCCAGACCACTACGAGCAAGGATGGCAAGGTGGCAGAATCGGTTCTGATAGCGGGAATGTTTGTCTACTATGGACCGGAGTATGTTAAGTTATGCAGGCTGAATGGGCTGGAAGAGGAGGCCGGCAAGGCTCAGGTACATATTGATAAAATGACCGAAACAGTTCTTGAGCATGGATGGGATGGAGAATGGTTCATCCGTGCGTACGATGATTTTGGCCAAAAGATAGGCAGCAAGGAAAATGAAGAAGGCAAGATATTCATAGAATCACAGGGCTTCTGCACAATGGCCGGAATCGGTCTCAACACCGGCCACGTGGAAAAGGCTCTGGATTCGGCCAAAAAATATCTCGATAGCGATCATGGTATGGTACTTAACAACCCTGCGTTTACAGAGTATTATATCAACATGGGTGAAATTTCGACTTACCCTGCCGGCTATAAGGAAAATGCCGGCATATTCTGCCATAACAATCCCTGGGTTGCCGCCGGGGAAACAGTACTTGGGAGAGGGGACAGGGCTTTTGAGATATACTCAAAAATTGCTCCTGCGTACACTGAGGAAATAAGTGAGATCCATAAGACCGAGCCGTATGTCTATTCCCAGATGATTGCCGGAAAGGACGCAAAGAGACATGGGGAGGCAAAGAACTCCTGGCTGACAGGAACTGCGGCCTGGAACTTTGTAGTCATTTCTCAGAATATTCTTGGAATCAAGCCTGACTACAGCGGTCTCATGATCGATCCCTGCATACCAAAGGCCTGGGATGGCTATAAGATCAGCAGAAAGTTCCGGAATGCCACTTATGATATAACCATAAGCAATCCGGAGCATGTATCAAAGGGTGTTAAAGAACTTGTTGTTGACGGCAGAAAATATAAAGGTAATATTGTTCCTGTCTTTAATGACCGAAAGAACCATGAAGTTAAGGTTGTAATGGGTTAAAATACTGATGGATTCTCCCTGAGCAATGGGGATATATAAGAGGCTTGATGCAGGGGGCCATCTCAAAACAAGACAAATATAATAGTGCTTCCCATTTTTTGAAGTTAGCACGGGAGCACTATTATAATGTTTTCCATGTATTTCAATTGTTTTGCGCCGCGGCCCCAACATCAAGTCTAGTTAAAACTTCTATAATGTCACTACTACCGAAGAAGAGACCAGATTGTGCCAGGGCTGGCACCAAACTGATATTTCCCCCTTTTCATGGGATTTTATATCATAAGGCAGTGGCTCTGCCTCCAGTTCCTCCAATATGTCAATTTCACCGCCGGAATATTGAATTAATCTTCGGGAGGCTGACAGCAGGCGCTGTTTTAATCCTCCCAAACGAAGCTCAAGTACGTCAAGTCCGAAAATTTTGTTTTCTTTTTTCCATTGTTCCTCCAATGAAGTCAGTAAAACTTCCACCCGGTTAAGTAAATCAGGTATTTCAATCTGTGCCGTTTCAAGTAAAATACCTTTTTCTCCCGAGTGATAAGCCTTTCTTATGCGGATTCCCATTTCACTCTTTAAAGCCAGCACATGACAAAAGGCCCTGTGATATTCAAAGAGATAACGCCATTTGGGATTGCGTTCAGAGCATTCAGCAATTTTCCGGGCACAATTTTTGAAATGTAAATCATATGAATCAGGCAGCACATGTGCATCATAAAGCCCACCCAGGATGTCCTGATAAAGCAGGTATTTTGCGGGATTTATCCCGCAGCGTCCGGGTGCGGGATTGTCAGGGGTCAATATGGGTTCACCCAGGGTGATAAAATCTTTATATGAAGCTCCCGCACATGTCAAAAAGCGTCTCTCAAGATATTCTTCATGGGAGAAACCTGAATAGCACAGCTCAGCCCATATCTGAAATACAGGCAGTACGGAGAACAAGGGGCATTCGGCCCCGTCATCCCCCCAGCTGGTTATGAGAACTTCACGGATATTATGCTCTTGACAGCTCTTGTGGGCGACTTTTGAAACAAATTCACTGAAATGGCTGTAAGGAGTGAAGCTGTTCCATTTCCATGCACCTCCGGCAAAAACTAAATTGGAACTTATTTTTTTGTGATTGCACAGCATTTTATCATACTCTTCCTGTTCAGTGGAATAGTAATTCCAATACACCAGAGTTATATCCTCAGGTATTTGACTGAGAAGCTCCTCTTTAATGGGACAGTCATCAGCGGTGTATTGGCCTCCCGATACAAGCCTGAAAAACATATCGCTCCACATCATGGGGCGGTAACCGTATTTAAGTGCAATATCCATAACATGGTTAAAATGCCGGAGCATTACCTCCATACGGTCCTTATATCCGTGTTTGTCAAGATATTTTCCGAGGCCCACCATATGAGCCTCATCCATACCGATATTAATACGGCGGCTGGATAAATTTTGAGACATTGTGCGGAACATATCATCAATGAGAGCATAGGTTTTCTCATCATCTATCAGGAGTATATCATTGCAGTCACGGAGTTCTGAAAAAGCTTCCCATTTCAATACACGGCCCAGATGAGCCAGTGTTTGAATACATGGTACAAGCTCTATGGAAAAAAGTTTGGCATAGGCATCCATTTCCTTGAATTCCTCCGGGGTGTAACGGCCCCGCTGATAGCCGAAATAGGGATATTCTTTTATTTCGTAAGTGTCCTCGGTATAGAGCTGTACATTTGAATAGCCCATTAAAGCCAGGTGTTTTATAAGCTCTTTAAAAGAAGGTATATTCAAAACTGCGTTGCGGGAGCAGTCTATCATTACACCCAGCTGGTCATATGCCGCACTTTCTCTTACAATAAAAGGTTTTCCCGTCTCCAGATTTTCGATAAAAATACCAAGTCCGCGTAATATCTGGTGCTCCTTTTCATAGTAGATTATTCCGGAGTTTCCGTCGAAACTATATTCCTGAATGTGTGACCGTCTGAATTGAACGGGGAGGCCGTTCGGAGATACAGTCACGTACAGCAGCCCTGAAAGCTCATTAACGGCTTTTTCCTGATACTCATTCAAACCAAGCAGTTTTAGAGAATAATTCATAACGCAATAACTCCTTTTAGATTATTTGAAATTATAAAATTTAAGGTTGAAAGAGACGTTTACACTTCATAATATATCACGGAAGCAGAACGGAATGGCAAGAAATACACTTGAATCTAACGTTTTTATACTATAATATAACAAATGTGTACTGTAAAAATGTTTGCAAGCCAATATAAAATATATTATAACGCATAGGTTCAAAAGAACGTTTCACGTTCTTGGAAAATTTATTGACCCGTTATATCAGGCTAATGGAATGAAAGGCGTAATGCTATGCTGGAATTTGTTAAAAAACAGGTCTACCGTAAGCCTTTTATTGTTTATACCTTATCCCTGCTGGTAGTATGTACTCTGGTTTGCTCCCTGCTGTTCCAGCTGACATTAAACAGTCAATTGGAGCAGATAAAGCAGGACTCTCTCAAAGAGTTTGAAAATGCTCAGAACAATATAGGATTTAATATCCAGAAAATAGACAGCTATTTTCTAGGGTTGTATTCTGAACAGAACCGCCGGATACTTAAGGATTTCATGCGCTTTTTCGGAAATGATGCCGAGACCTATATAATGAAACGCATTGTGGAGGTATCGGGCGATGAAGCCGAAACCAGCTTTATTGAAGATATAAAGAATTTTGTTAGATCAAACCAGTATTCCATTTCCCAGATATTATTTCTTACCTCTAAAAATTCAAATATTATTACCTATGGAACCAATGGGATTTCCCAGGTAAGATTCCGCATTCCAAACCGGAGCGGAATAAAAAACGACATATCTTTGGGCTACAATTATACAAAAAAAATCCTGCAGCCGGGTGATATGTCTGAAACGCTGGGAGAAGTAAGCTTTCTCGTCCGGGCTCAGGCTATTTTTGGAAATATCAATAAAAATCCCATAGTTCATGTAGCTGTTATGAGTAAGGACGGTGAACTTTATTTCGGAGCTGATGATACTATGAAGGAGCAGTTCCGGCGAATATATGACAGTGAAAAAACAAGCGGCAGGATAGGGTCCGGTTTTTTTCAGGAAATGCATTATAATGTATATACATCTGAACAATATGGATTTAAAATGGTTTCATTAGTGAGTTATGGAGCTATAATCAATCAGAATCGCTCAATATTTTTATTTTATATATTCGGTATTCTTTTTATATTTATATCAATAACTCTGCTGATAGCCACGCGTATGTCCTTTGATGCCAAATACCTGAGTCTGATTACCAAAGCCATAGACAAGGCAAAGTCGGGAAAGTTTGTAAAGATAGACATAAAAAAACGCAAGGATGAATTCAGTATAATAGCAAGAAAGCTCAATGATATGTCGGAACAGCTTGAAGAACATATTCAAAAAGAATACATTCTGAAGCTCAAACAGAAGGAAGCCGAGATGAAGACCCTGCAGCAGCAGATAAATCCGCACTTTTTATATAATACCCTTGAGGTTATAAGGTCCCATGCCATGGTGAACAACGACGAAAGTGTTGCTGATGCCGTGTTCAATTTGGGAGGAATGCTGCGGGAGGTGGTTAAGAACAAGGATGTAATAACTATTGGAAATGAACTTGACATACTCACGAAATATCTGAAAATAATGGAATTTAAGTTCAGCGGAAAATTTTATTACCAGATAGATGTTGATCATGAAATACGCGCAATGGAAACGGTTAAATTCTGGATGCAGCCGCTGGTAGAGAATTTTTTTGTACACGGTTTCGACAGAAGCTGCGATTATAATTTGCTGCTTATAAGCGGAAAAATTTATGAAAATGAAGTAATGTTTCAAATTATTAACAATGGTGAAAAGATTGAACCTGACAGGCTTGAAGCAATAAATGGATGGCTTGCCGCAACCGAAAAAGAAAATACCGATAATAGCAGTATCGGCCTGATCAACGTATATACCAGACTTCGCTTTTTTTATGGAGATGGTCTGAAAATGAAATTGAACAACAACGAGGAAGCGGGTATTACCATATCTATATCGATTTGGAGGGGGGATGAACATGTACCAGTTGCTGATAGTAGATGACGAGCCCATGATTATTGACGGGGTAAAACGGCTTATTGATTGGAAAAGCTATGGATTCAGCAGGATAGAGTCTGCCCTGAATTTCCATGAAGCCGTGGAAAAGGCGGTGGAACTGAGACCTGACATTGCTTTATTTGATGTGTGCATCGATGATGCACGGGGGTATGATATTATTGAAAAACTAAATGTTCTTGAAATTCCTACCAGTTATGTCATGATGAGCGGCTACGATGAATTTGAATTTGTCAGGAAATCATTTCTCAGGGGTGTAAAGGATTATATCCTGAAACCCATTGATGCAGTCAAGCTGAAGCAAATAATCGAACGACTTATAGTAGAAGATTTGAAGGGGACTCTGGAAGGAAGGATGCCAAAGGATAAAAATATCGATCCCATTCTGAACGTGGAATATTCATCTCTCTCAAATCTTACAAATAAGGTGATTTTGATTGTGAAAGGTGAGTTCAGCAAAAATATAAATCTCAAGATTATAGCTGATAAATTTAAAATGAACAGCACTTATCTCGGACAAATTTTTATAAAGGAAACCGGCATGAAGTTTTCCGAGTATCTGATGAGCTACCGGCTGACAGTGGCAAAGGAAAGAATTGAGACCACTTCGGAAAAGATAGCTTCAATAGCCTATGGAGTGGGGTATCTGAACCTGAATTATTTCTACATCCATTTCAAGGATTACTTTGGTTATTCGCCCGGCAACCTGCGCCGATATGAAGAAAACGTTGTCAATAACTATCTGTAGATTCGGCAGCAAAAGGGAAATAAACATTAGAAATTAGAACCAGCTGCATGGTAAAAAGCAATATAAAATTTAAGTCCGCGGTTTAAGGGTAATTCCTTATCCGGGGACTTTTTTGTTGAAATAAAAAGAGATAATCTTATATGTCGTTATGTAGCTTTATGGCAATCTATACAAAAAATATGGATTTGCGATCCAAATAAATAGATATTTTTTATTAAATCTAACGTTTTTATATTATTTTATATTGTTTATTGACTGGAAGCAAAATTGTGATAGGCAATATAATCAAAGTAAGAAAGGCTTTAAGAAATCTGTTCAATCTAAATAAAAATATGCTTAAAAGGAAGGATTTCGTAATGATAAATAGATCACAGCCCGCAAAAAAGTACCGTCAGCGGTGGACGAAGGATGACACAGAGCTCACGCTTTTGGCGGCGCCAACCACAATATGGTATGTACTTTTCTGCTTCCTGCCGATGTTCGGAATAATTATTGCCTTTAAGGATTTCAGAATCTCAGGAAATTTCATTACAAGTGTTTTCAGGAGTTCCTGGGCAGGGGGAAATGGTTTAAAGAATTTCGAGTCCCTTTTCAGCTTCGGAGATATTTGGACAATTATAAGAAATACTCTTGCATATAATATTGTTTTCATAATTTTAGGAATAGTAATTCCGGTAGTCCTTGCCCTTATAATCAACCAGCTTCACAGCAGGATAGCCGCAAAAATATATCAGACGGCAATGTTCATGCCTTACTTTCTGTCCTGGGTTGTTGTTTCTGCCGTAGTATTCGGTTTCCTCAGCTATGACAAGGGACTTGCCAACAAAATCATAGAAAGCATAGGGGGCGAACCTGTACAGTGGTATATGAGTCCCCAATACTGGCCGTACTTTATAATCTTTATGAACCTGTGGAAGAGCGTGGGCTACGGAATGGTTGTTTATCTGGCTTCTATAACTGGAATCGACGGCACATATTATGAAGCTGCTGTTATAGACGGAGCGACCAAATGGCAGCAGGTGAGGTATATAACCTTGCCGCTGATGAAGACAGTTATTGTAATAATGTTCATTCTCAGTGTGGGCAGAATATTCTACTCGGATTTCGGTCTGTTCTATCAGGTGCCGAAAGCTTCCAACTCTTTGTTTGACGTTACCTACACAATTGATGTTTATGTGTACTCCATGATGAAATCGGGAACGACGGGCATGGCGTCGGCAACAGCTTTAATTCAGTCGGTGGTGGGCTGTGTGACCATTCTTCTGGCCAATGCACTGGTTAGAAAAATTGATTCTGAAAGCGCAATGATTTAGGGGGGATATTAATGTCACAGAAATTTAATTACAAGGAAAATGTTGAAAGATTCAATCAGGTTAAACCTTTTACAAATATGGTTTTTAATTTATTATTCCTTTGTTTGGCTTTGATATCGCTTGTTCCGGTTTTATTCGTCATTGCCATATCCCTTACAAAGGAGGCTTACATTGAAGGATTTGGCTATCAGTTGATTCCAAAGGTTATATCGATGGATGGATATATATTTCTTTACCAGCAGGCAAACATGATCCTTAGGGCACTTGGAATATCAGTGTTTGTTACCATTGCAGGAACTTTTATAGGAGTTTTGCTTACTACAAGCATGGGGTATGTTTTATCAAGACCTCAGTACCGCCTGAAAAAATTCATGACCTGGATGGTGTTCATACCAATGATATTCAACGGAGGAATGGTGTCCTCCTATTATATAAATGTAAGCCAGCTTCACATGAAGGATTCCGTTTGGGCTTTGATTCTGCCGCTGGCGGTAAGTTCCTTTAATGTTTTGATATGCAAGACTTTTTTTAGAACTACAATACCAGATGCACTGGTAGAGTCGGCTAAAATCGACGGAGCAGCTCAGCTCAGGATATTTTTCAGTATTGTACTGCCCATTTCGCTGCCGGTGCTTGCCACAATAGGACTGTTCCTGTGCTTCGGCTACTGGAATGACTGGTTTCAATCCATGCTGTATATAGATAACCAGGATATGTATTCTCTGCAGGCGTTGTTGAATAAAATCATGAATCAGGCCGACTATTTGTCTAAAAATGCCGCCACCATCGGAATCAGTGCAGCTGAAATGTCGGCAAAAATGCCCAAGGAATCGGCCCGTATGGCTATAGCAGTACTCATAGTTATTCCTATTGCATGTGCATATCCCTTCTTCCAGAGGTATTTCACCTCAGGTCTGACAATAGGTGCGGTCAAGGAATGATTTTATTTTCAAAGGATACGGTTTGGAACAAATTCATCTGCACGGATATTGAACTTAAGTAGGCTTAAGTTTGATTATAAAAAAATTTAAAAAAATGGAGGAAATAGAAATGAAAAAGATGTTGAAGGTTCTATCTGTTATTTGTGCTGCAAGCATCATGTTATTCGCGTTTGCAGGCTGCGGTTCAAATTCTGCGGCTTCGGGATCTACCGCAAGTACGGGTACGGCATCAACTGCTCCAAGCACTGATGCGGCAGCCAGCACACAGGTGTCGGCTGAAAATGCTCCTACAATTGTATGGTGGCAGATAGGTACACAACCGCAAAATCTTGCAGAAGGTGTGGCAAAAATAAATGAATACATTGCAGGAAAATACGGTGTTAAAATTGATATCAAGGTTGCCGGCTGGGGTGACTATGATACAAAGATGAACACAATAGTCAATACCGGAGAGGCTTTTGACATAATGTTTGTAAACAACAACAATTACAACCGGTTTATAAATCTCGGGGCTCTGGCCGATATCACAGACGCAGTCCAGAAGGAAACTCCCGACCTCTTCAAATTTATTCCTGAAAAAGTATGGAATGGTACAAAGCTGAATGGTAAAATATATTCAGTGCCTACTTATAAGGATTCATCAATAACTCAGTACTTTGTATGGGATGATTCCATTGTTAAGAAATACAACATTGATTATGCAAATATTAAAACCTTAAAGGAGCTTGATAAGCCATTCCACGCAATCAAAGCCGGAGAGGGAAAGTCCTATTATCCTTTGCAGATGATAAAGGATGACGGTTTTAACGGTATGTTCAACAAGTACGATGACCTTACACTGGGATTGAGACCTATGGGCGTAAAGATAGATGATACTTCGCGAAAAGTGGTATCAGTACTTGAACAACCGGATGTAATGGAAGATTTGAAACAGCTTCACCAGTGGTATAAGGACGGAATAATCAATCCTGATGCTCCGACCCTGGGAGAAGCCCCAAAGAAACTTCCGTTCTTCAGCGCACAGGCCTTCCCGGGTGCCGAAGCAAGCTGGCAGGTGGATAAAGGTGTTGAAAAATATGTAATGGCACAGCAGTTTGGACCAATATTCACAACAAGCAGTATTCAAGGTTCTCTGAATGCCATTTCGGCAAATTCAAAATATAAGTCAGAGGCTTTGAAATTCATACAGGCCGTTAACACAGATGCACAGTTGAGAAATATGCTTGCATACGGTATTGAAGGAACTGACTGGCAGAAGGTTGCCGACAACGTAATAAAGAGAACAAGTGATACCTGGACTCTGCCAGCTTACTCACAGGGAACTTTCTTCAACATGGCGGCGGTTGATCCAAACCCGGCAGACCAGTGGGATGCAGTTAAAAAGTTAAATGAGGAAGCTGCGGCTTCGGTTACTCTCGGATACGCTCTTGATATAAGCAACCTTTCAACGGAAGTTGCAAACTGCAAGGCAGTTTGGGATAAATACAAATATGAACTGCAAACCGGTGCATCCGATCCTGTGGTTATGGTTCCGAAGATTGTAAAAGAGCTTAAAGCAGCAGGTATGGATAAAATTATGGCAGAAGCACAGAAACAGATCACAGAATATTTTAAATAATATTTAACCATTTCCCGAAGTGGTTAAGTCTGCAAATTAATCGTGTGCAGGGCAAAAATCCGGACGTTAGTGCAAGCCTATTGTTCGGATTTTTGTATATTTTTTAAAAACAGCTTTAAATGAACTCGAAAACAACAATAAAATTTATATAGAGAGGTAGCACATGAGTAAAATAATAGGGAGAGCTCTTCCAAACATTCCATGGCAGGATAAGCCGGCAAGCTGCAGCCAGCCGGTATGGAGATATTCTCAGAATCCCATCATTGAGAGGGATGCAATACCAAACTCAAACAGCATATTCAATTCTGCGGTGGTTCCTTTTGAAAATGGCTTTGCCGGGGTTTTCAGATGTGACTCCAGGTCGGTAAGTATGGATATCTTTGCCGGTTTCAGTGAAAACGGAATAAATTGGAAAATCAATCAACAACCCATAAAGTTCCAGGGTACTTCCGAAGTAATCAAAAGGGAATACCGCTATGATCCAAGAGTCTGCTTTATCGAGGACCGCTATTATATAACCTGGTGCAACGGTTACCACGGTCCGACCATCGGAATGGCTTACACCTTTGACTTTAAAACCTTTTATCAGCTGGAAAATGCATTTTTGCCATACAACAGAAACGGAGTACTGTTTCCAAGGAAAATAGACGGACATTATGCCATGCTCAGCCGGCCCAGTGATACAGGGCACACACCCTTTGGGGACATTTTTTACAGTATAAGTCCCGATATGACTTTCTGGGGAAAGCACAGATATGTAATGGGAACCATCAATAGCGACGAGTCGGCCTGGCAGTCAAAGAAAATAGGTCCCGGACCGGTGCCCATAGAAACCGATAAGGGCTGGCTGCTGATTTATCATGGTGTAATAAATACCTGCAATGGGTTTGTATATCGAATGGGCTGTGCACTGCTTGATATTGATCAGCCCTGGAAGGTTATTGCACGTTCAGGAAATTACATCCTCGGTCCTCAGACCATATACGAATGTGTCGGAGATGTTCCCAATGTGACTTTTCCGTGTGCGGCCCTGACCGATGCAGCGACGGGAAGAATAGCCATTTATTATGGCTGTGCCGATACAGTCACCGGATTGGCATTTACCACTTTTAACGAACTGCTTGATTATATGGAAAAATACCCCCTGGAGGTGGAGCTATGATATTTGCAAAGGAAAGGGTCCAGGTAATCTGTGACCAGCTGAAAAAGTTTTCAAAGATACAAAAGGTGGAATTGACTCAATGGCAGGTAAAAGAGGGAAATTTTCTGAGGCCTGCCGATGCGGAAGCTGCAGCCGGAGACTGGAGGACTTTTGACAGCAGGACCATGCACTGGTACGGCCCTGACAGGCATTACTGGTTTAAGACGGAATTTACCGTACCGGAGGAATTCGATGGAAGACCGCTCTGGTTGATTTTTCACACCCAGATTGAAGAATGGGATGACGGAAAGAATCCCCAGTTCCTGCTTTTTATTGACGGAGAAATAGTCCAGGGCCTGGATATGAATCACCGCGAAGTTTTGGTAACAAACCGTGCCCAGGCCGGAAGGACATATCATATGAACCTTCAATCCTACACCGGGACACTCCACAGCGAATTCAGACTGATAGGCGAGGCGGCAGAGATTGATCCGCAGATACAGGGCTTGTACTATGACCTGCAGGTACCTGTCTGGGCCTTTGAAAGAATGGACAAAGACGACAAAACCAGACTTGATATTGAAGCAGTGCTGAACAGTACCATAAACCTTCTGGATTTCAGAAAGGTTCCCTCACCTGGGTTTTCAGACTCGGTAAATCAAGCGCGAGAGTACATCAAGCATAAGCTCTATGAAAATATGGCGGGCTTTAATGAGGTAATAGCCACATGCATAGGTCACACGCATATAGACGTTGCATGGTGGTGGACGGTGGAGCAGACCAGGGAAAAGGTCGCACGCAGCTTTGCAACTGTTTTGAAGCTCATGGAGGAATACCCTGATTACAGGTTCATGTCCAGCCAGCCGCAGCTGTATGTATTCCTAAAGGAACGCTATCCTGAGCTGTATGAAAAAGTCAGGCTGAGAATCAGGGAGGGGCGCTGGGAGCCTGAGGGCGGAATGTGGCTGGAAGCAGACTGCAACCTTACGTCGGGTGAGTCTCTGGTACGCCAGTTCATGCACGGCAAAAAGTTCTTCAAAGAGGAATTCGGGGTTGATAACAGAATTCTCTGGCTGCCCGATGTTTTCGGATATTCCGGCGCACTGCCGCAGATAATGAAAAAATGCGGAATAGATTATTTCATGACCACAAAACTGTCCTGGAACCAGTTCAACAAGGTGCCCTATGATACACTGCTGTGGCGCGGTATAGACGGATCGGAAGTGTTTACGCACTTTATCAGCACCCTGGGAGTGGGGCAGCCTGCAAACCATTTTTTTACAACATATAACGGGATGCTGCATCCTGATGCAATAATGGGAGGCTGGACACGTTATCAGAACAAGGAGATCAACAATGATATCCTTGTTGCCTTCGGCTATGGTGACGGAGGAGGAGGGCCCACCCGCCAGATGCTGGAAACTTCAACTCGTATGGATAAAGGGGTTAAAGGTATTCCAAAAGTGAGACAGGAATTCTCAAGAAAGTATTTTGAAGAGCTTGAAGCCCGCGTAAAGGACAGCAGCAGACTGCCCAGGTGGGAAGGGGAATTCTATTTCGAATACCACAGAGGCACCTATACCTCCATGGCACGAAACAAGCGCTCCAACAGAAAGAGTGAACTGATGCTGATGGATCTCGAACTCCTGTCGGTAATGGCCGGTTCTGCCGGAATTGATTATCCGGCAAAGGAACTTGACGGCTTGTGGAAAACAGTGCTGCTGAATCAATTTCATGATATACTGCCGGGCTCCTCAATTAAGGAGGTTTATGAGCAGACCGCAAAAGAGTATGCCCGGCTGGCCGAAACAGCAGGTAAGCTCATAAAGGAAAGATTGTCAGCCCTGGCCGGCAAGGGAGCTGCCGTGGTTCTCTTTAATACTCTGGGCTTTGACAGGGATGATGTAGTTCTGCTGGGCAATATGGAGGCGGAGAGCCTCACTGATGAAAGCGGGACAGTTTACCCTGTACAGCAGACTGCAGACGGAGCCGTTGCATACGTAAAAGGCCTTCCGTCCAAGGGATTTAAAAGCTTTACTCCAGGCCGTGATGAGCAGGGCAGGTCTGAAGACGGGACTCCGTTCCGCATTACAGGAAACGGAATCGAGACTCCCTTCTATGACGTCCGGTTCACCGAGGACGGCAATATCAGTTCCCTGTTTGACAAGGAAAACAGCAGGCAGGTGCTTAAGGACGGCAAGTGTGGAAATCAGCTGAGGGTGTATGAGGATAAGCCTATTTACTATGATAACTGGGATATAGATATTTTCTATACCGAGAAATACTGGGATGTAAATGATATTGCAGCCATGGAATGGATTGAAAACGGTCCCGTGAGGGCCACTCTTGAGATAAAGAGGAATTTTTCGAGTTCTGTTGTCTCACAGAAAATACATTTTTATGCCTGCTCCAGACGCATTGATTTTGTAACCTATGTGGACTGGCATGAAAATCAGCATCTGCTCAAGGTCCAATTCCCTCTTGAAATTCATTCCGATGAAGCAACCTTTGATATTCAGTTCGGGAATGTGACCCGTAAAACCCATAGGAATACCAGCTGGGATCAGGCACGTTTTGAAAGCTGCGGACAGAAGTGGGCTGATATTTCAGAGGGAGGTTATGGTGTAAGTCTCCTCAATGACTGCAAGTACGGACATTCGGTGCATGAGGGCAATCTTTCACTGACCCTGATAAAATCAGGTATCGAGCCCAACCCTCATACCGACCAGGAAGAACATTATTTCACATACTCACTGTATCCTCATGCAGGCAACTGGCGTGAAGGAAATACTGCACAGGAAGCTGCAAAGCTGAATCAGCCGGTATATGCAGTTGCCGGAGCAGATGATAAGCTCAATTTCTCACTGCTTTCAGCAGATGCGGGACATGTGATGGTTGAAACTGTGAAATGTGCTGAGAGTGGTTCCTCCATGATTATCAGAGCATATGATTATCAAAACAAAAGAGGGCCTGTTTCAATAAAGCTGAATGGAAAAATCAGCAGGGTAACCGAATGCGATCTGCTTGAAAATGAACTGTGTAATGCGGAGCATACAGAGAACTCCTTTGATTTTTATATTAAACCCTATGAAATTAAAACCTTTAAGGTGGAGTTTGATGGCTGATGGGAAATTTCAGGGAAGAAATGTATTCAGAAAAGTATAAAGATAATTCACTTTCCCCTGAAGAGCGGTCGGAGGATCTGCTGAGCAGAATGACCCTGCGGGAGAAAGTGGTACAGTTGAACCAGAGACTTTACGGTTTTGACTGCTATAACAGAATAGATGATGAAGTAGAACTTTCTGCGGAATTTAAGAAAGAGGTCAGGTACTGGAACGGTTTGGGAGTTTTATACGGTTTATACCGTGCCGATCCCTGGTCCAAGCGGGATTTTAATACCGGTTTGGAGGGCAGCCTTGCAATAAAGGCATATAACCTGGCCCAGAAATATGTTGTCCGGCATTCCCGCTTTGGTATTCCCATGCTCATGAGCAGTGAATGCCCACATGGGCACCAGGCTCTGGACGGTTATCTTTTGCCGGTGAACCTGGCCATGGGTGCAGCCTGGAATCCTGAGCTGGTGGCCTCTGCCTACGGCGTTTGCGCACGGCAGATGAAGGAACTTGGTGTTAATCTGGCATTGGTTTCAATGCTGGATGTCCTGCGTGATCCCCGCTGGGGCCGCAGTGAAGAATGTTTTTCAGAGGACCCGTATTTGTGTTCCGTTTTGGCGGAGGCGGCAGTTAAAGGCTGTCAGGAACGGGGTGTGCCTGTGGTGGCGAAACATTTCTGTGCCCAGGGAGAGGGGACGGGAGGCATAAATGCCAGCGCTGCCCGTATCGGTGAACGGGAGCTGCGTGAAATTCATCTCCCGCCCGCTGCAGCTGTCTGCAAAGCAGGTGTGAAGGGAATAATGGCCGCCTATAACGAAATAGACGGAATGCCCTGTCACGGAAACCGCAGGCTGCTTCAGGACATCCTGCGCCGGGAGATGAATTTCTCAGGTGTGGTGATGGCCGACGGAACTGCCGTGGACAGGCTTGACATATTGACAGGAGACAATATACGCTCGGGGGCGCTGGCATTGTCCTCGGGTGTGGACATCAGTCTATGGGATAAAGGTTTTACAGGACTGGAGGAAGCGGTAAAAAAGGGACTTGTGTCCGAAAAGCTGATTGACCGGGCTGTTCTAAAAGTCCTGGAATTGAAATTTGAGCTGGGCATGTTTGAGAGGCCCTATCTGGAAGAAGCTACCGAAAAGGAAGAGCCCAATGTTGAGGAAGAAAAGCATAGCTGCCCGAGCCGGCAGCCTTACCGTTACAGTTATGAGCAACACCCTCAAAGTCTTGAACTGGCCAGGCAGTCGGCTGTGCTGCTGAAAAATGAGGGCATACTCCCTCTGGATCTGAAAAAGGTAAAAAGCATAGCTGTTATCGGACCAAATGCAGACAATATATATAATCAACTGGGGGATTATACTCCTCCACTGAGAAAAGGAGAAGGTATAACCCTGTTAAAAGGACTTGAGAATCTCTGTCCAGATACAGAAATAAGGTATACCCCGGGCTGTTCAATAGGCGGAAAGGATGAAACAGGCATTAAAACCGCTGTTGAGCTGGCCTACTCCAGTGATATTGTAATACTTGCCCTGGGAGGCTCCTCCAGCAGGTTTGCGGGTGCAAGCTTTGATATTAACGGGGCCGCTGTCACTCCTCAACCGGATGGGGAAGGTGCCCATAATATTCAAATGGATTGCGGAGAGGGAGTAGACTGTGCCGGGCTTATCCTGCCGGGAGTGCAGCAGAAGCTGGCCCGGGCTGTGTTTGACACCGGGAAACCGGTAATAACAGTACTGATTCAGGGAAGACCTTATGCAGTGGAGGAGGAGGCTGCCCGCAGCAGGGCACTTATAGGTGCTTTTTATCCGGGTCCCATGGGCGGGCAGGCTCTGGCTGAAATACTGCTGGGAAAGGTCTGCCCTTCAGGCTGCCTGCCGGTATCGATACCAAGGAGCGCAGGACAGCTGCCGGTGTACTATAATTACAAGGTGTCTTATGACGCAATGAGGTACAGTGATATGGCAAACACGCCTCTGTTTCCTTTCGGATTCGGACTCAGCTATACCGGTTTTAAAGCAGAGAATTTTAAACTTACGACTGAAACTATCTCTCTTGAGAAGCTTGAAAAAGGGGAGAAGTTTGAGCTGGCTTTCACTGTAAGGAATGCAGGAAACCTTGAGGGACACGCAGTGCTGCAGCTGTTTGTTCAAGACCTGCAGGCAAGCACCGTAAGGCGGATAAGGGAACTAAAAGGGTTCACAAAGGTCAGGCTTGCGCCTGGAGAAGAAAAGACCTGCAGGCTTGAGCTGAAGTATGGGCAGCTGGCTGTCTGGGACAGCGGAATGAGGTACTGCGTGGAACCGGGAGAGTTTTTACTGGAGCTGAGGGAAAGCGGAAGAAAAATATGGAGCGGCCTAGTGGTCTGTAACACCTAAATTCATAGGTTGCCGTCGGCTTTCGTTGTCGTCATTTGAAATAAAGCAATTATTCCGCCTTCCTCCGCCTTGCCTTGCAAAAATTTTTCTCGCCTGACAACACTATGTTTTAGATGTTACAGACCACTAGTTGAGGTGAAATATTAATTTAAACTGTTGTGCTAATTGAAATTTTGTTTTGCTTTACAGATAGATTTAATTAGAATCAACTGGTACGCGAGGACAACTTCATGAAATAGGATGCACGATTAAAAACAATTGCGATAAGTTGTCGACGAAGGTAAAGCGGTTTTTCCGGCAAAGCAGCAGGATGTTGCTTTGAGCTTCAAATCGAGACAGGATGTCGAGTTTGAGCGACGGCAAAACCACTTTAAATGAGGCGATACAATTTTCGTAATTGTTTTGGGTGCGTCCTTATTTTATGAAGTTAGTACGGAAGTTACCAGTTGATATATAAAATTACACAGGTAAAGCAAAAGTTAAATTATTATCACAATGAGTTAATTTAACTTGAACACAGCACTTTTCTTTGATTTCCATTCATCAATCTGCTGCTGAAGGGTATTTTTCAGTTCATCAATTCCGGCAGCTTTTAGTTCGTTAATGAACATGGGCAGCACTTTTTCAGGGTCAACTGTGCCGGTCATTAATCCGGGGTAATACTTTGCAGTTACTTTTGATACGGCTGACAGCCGTGTGCTGACGGCGGCACCGGAAACATCGGGAGTGAAGTCCAGAGCTTCCGATTTTATTGCTTCACTGTTAAAATTCTTATATACATCCCATTTGTTCCCGGGATCTCCCTTTAAGGTTTTCAAGATAAACCAGTTCCCCTGTGTATACTGAACTCCGGTGTAACCGCTGTCTTTTTTCACTTCTACCTGGCCCTGGGGAGTCAAAGCATAATGTTCTCCCTCAATACCAAAGTTGATCAAATTCCTTACCTCAGGATCGGTATTCAGGCAGGTGAGAAAGCTAATACATTCCTGGGGGTATTTTGTACGGGAATTTACCACCATTATTCCGCCGCGGGCTGATTCTGTGGTGACAATGGAAGGGGAGACCTGGTGTGCAACCACCTCATATCCGGTGTCTTTTGACCAGGAACTGGTGGAATAAGGGCCTCCGCCTCCTTCACGCCAGAAAACCTTCAGATCCTTTTCCAGTCCCGAAATCAGCTTTACCGCCGCATCTTCGTTAATGTAGCCGGATTTGTAGAACTTCCGCAGCATCGACAGAGTTTTTTTGGCAGTTTCAGTTTCAAAGATATTTACTATTTTCAGGCTTTTGTCGGTGGATTTGACCATTAATGGAATATCCTTGTTTAAAACATATTCATAGCTTTCCAGGGCAAAAAAGTTGTGAGAGTATTGATCCAGTTCTATGACGGTGTAGTCGGGCTCATTTTGCTTGATCAATTTAAAAAGAGGTTCCAGCGATTCAAGAGTTGAATACTTTGAAATATCAATATTATACCTGTCAATAAGCTCTTTTGAATACATCCACCATTCGGGGACGGCTACTTCCTTGTTTGTGGGAACACCGTAAATCTTTTCGTTGATTTTTACACCTTCCCAGAGGAGCGGATCAATTGCAGCATACATTTCCTTACCCGTGGTACTGAGGTATGAATCCAGTGCAAGCCACACACCTTTCACCGCATTTCCCGAGTAATCTCCCTGGTCGCCTTCGGTTGCAAATGCTATGTCAAAATTGGTGCCCGAATTAATTATATTTGAAAGAATATGCCCATAATCACTCCAGTTTATCTTGTTGTAATCTATACGGACATTGATCTTTTTTTCAAGCAGCTCATTTAATGCTTTGTTTACTTTCTCCAAATCTGAATCAGGAGTTCCTATAGTATAATACTTTAGTGTAACAGGTGCGGTTTTGGAATCCTTACCTGAAACAGAAGCATTGGAAGCAGAGGGATTCCTCCTGGGAGCCGTACCGGAACAGGCAGAAAGTGACATGATTAATATCAAGGCCATAAATATACTTAATACCTTGCGGAATTTCATGGAATACCTCCCGGAAACAGCATTTAAAATATAATGTAATACAGTTGAGCCATTTTTATTATACACTAAAAGTCTGCCAAAATCAGCAGGACCCCACGATTTTTATAGCGGCAGCTGTATAATAAATTCAGTACCCTGTCCGGCCTTGCTTATCACCCTGATATCTCCGTTGTACAGGTTTACGATATGCTTCACGATTGATAATCCCAGTCCTGTTCCGCCCATGTTTCTGGAACGGCCTTTATCAACCCTGTAAAATCTTTCAAAAATTCTGGAGTGATGTTTTTCAGATATGCCGATACCGGTATCTCTGATGGAGATCATTGTTTTCCCGCTGGCTTTACTGGCTCTGATGTGGACAGTACCATTCTCAACATTGTACTTTATGGCATTATCAACAAGATTTATCAGCATCTGCTTTATTCTGTTTTTGTTTACCAGCATAATTATATTTTCATCTGCTTCAACTTCAAGTTTTACTCCTTTTTTTTGTGCGGCTGCATCAAGTATTAAAATAACTTCGTCTATAATATTGCCAAGGTTGTTTTCCTTTATGTTGTCATCCTTTCTCATGACTTCAATTTCAGACAACTGTAAAATATCATTTATCAGGGTGTGCAGGCGTTCCGCTTCTATATCTATTATGTCCAGAAATTTTGTTGCGACTGCGGTATCCTCGATAGCACCACTTTTGAGGGTTTCGACAAAGCCCCTTATGGAGGTAAGAGGAGTTTTAAGTTCATGGGTTACATTTGATACGAATTCCGTCCTGATCTGTTCAAGTTTCTTTACCGAGGTAACATCGTGAAGGGTTATTACTCCGCCCGAGTTGACACTTTTTATTATGTCGGTATTTTTTATGGGATTGGTATAGATTTTATAAATATTATCGGTATTTTTCAATGGCGAAAACATCATTATTTCATCGGTTAAAGGGTGGTTGTTTTTTATTGTGTCTATGAGTATGGAATTTACCTTTGCATTACGGGTGATCTGGATCAGATTTTTACCTATAATTCCCGGTCCGTGTTTGACCCCGAAAATATCACATGCAATAGTATTTATCAGCAGTATCTTATATTCTGTATCAACTGCAATTATTCCATCTCGCATGCTGTTTATAACCGTATCAACCCTTACGTTTTTATCCATTATTCCGGAAAGGGTTTCATCCAGTTTATCGGCCATCCCGTTAAATGTGTGGGCTAGTTGTCCGATTTCGTCTTTTGAATTGATATTTACCCGCTTTTTATAGTTTCCGCCTGCAATTTCCTTTGAGGTATTAATTAGCTGGCGGATAGGGTCTGTTATTACTTTTGAAAGCTTGAAGGAAATCAGTATTGTCAGCATTAATCCAACCAGTATGCCAATTATGGTATAAAAGAAGAAGGCCTTATTGATTGAGTTTAGCTGGTAGAGGGGAATTGATACTCTGACAATTATGTCGGACTCTTTTATAGGCAATGCCACGTACAGATATGTAACTTTTAAGGTCTGACTGAAGCGCTCGTCGGTGCCCATTTTACCTTCAATGGCCTCTTTGACTTCTTTTCTGTTCAAATGATTTTGCATTTCATTTAAGTTTGAATCAGATTCTCCAAGTACAGTCCCGTCAAAGTTTATAATAGTTATTCTGGTAAAAAAAGAAAAGCTTTCAATTGCTGACGGCTTTTCATTTAAAAGCTTCGCGTAGCTTTTTGCAAGCTTGTCATAATCTACGCTTTTATTCTGGGAATTTTCCTCATTTATTTGATGTACCAAAAGAACAGCAGTATTTTCTATGCTGTTCTGAACCTCATACTTATAAAAATATCTCGCCAGAGCCGATGTGAATATTCCTGTGATGGTTATTGCGATAATGACCAGAAATATCGTATATTTTACTATCTTTGATTTCATCCGTATCTGCACCTCCAAGAGAGCATATGTATACTATTTGGCATTTGCAGACGATGTTTTGTCGGTAAACCTGTAACCTATACCTCTGATTGTTTCAATAAAAGTAGGATTTTCATCATTATCCTCAATTTTTTGTCTGAGATAACGGATGTGTACGTCTACAGTTCTTGTTTCCCCATAATAATCAAAACCCCAGATTTTGTCAAGCAGGTGCTCTCTGGATAGCACTTTTCCCTTGTTTAAAACCAGCATTTTAAGCAGTTCAAATTCCTTGAGGGGCATTTCAATCAGCCTGTCACCTTTATAAACTTCTCTTCTGGTACAGTCGATAGTTATATCTGCGTGGGTGATAACATCAAGTTTTGGTTCAATTACTGTGTTTATCCTTCTGAACAGTGCTTTGATTCTGGCTAATAATTCTCTTACGCTGAAGGGTTTTGTAATATAGTCATCGGCACCAAGCTCAAGTCCCAGTACTTTGTCAAATTCTTCGCTTTTGGCTGTCAGCATTATTATAGGTATATTTTTGGTAGCAACATTCTGGCGGAGCTGCCTGCAAACTTCCAAACCATCGATACCGGGAAGCATGATGTCAAGAATGAAAAGGGAGGGTATATTCTCCTGAGCATGTGAAATCAAGTCTTCACCGTTATCAAAAACCGTGACCTTGAAGCCGTTGGATTCAAGGTTGTATTTTATAAGCTGCTGTATATGCATTTCATCTTCAACGACAAAAATAGTTTGTTTTGACATATTCTCTCCCATCCTGCTGCTTTGAGCAGCAATTCAAAATAGCAATGAAAAGCCGCTTGCGGTTATTAATCAGTCTTTTTTGCAAGATGACCATGGGATCCGGTTACATTGAATACAACCCATTCGGAGATGTTTGTAGCATGGTCACCAATCCGTTCTAGATATTTTACAATAAACATGAAATCTGTAGCCTGTTCAACCGTCTCGGGATTATTTTTCATTATATTGATAAGTTCAAGTACTATTTTTGAAAAAAGATCGTCTACCTCATCATCGGAATCACATACTTCTCTTGCCAGCACTACATCCTGTTTTATATAAGAATCGATTGATCTGATTACCATTTTCTTTGCCAGTTCAGCCATATGGGGGATATCAACCAGAGGCTTGATATATTTCATGTCGGCCATTCTTATGGTCAATTCGGCAATATCAGCCGCATGGTCAGCTATGCGCTCCATGTCGGTAATAATTTTCAATGCCGTGCTTATAGTTCTTAGATCCTTTGCCAGAGGCTGCTGTCTTGCAATGAGATTAATGCATATTTTTTCAATTCGGCCTTCCAGTTCATCCACTTCGTCGTCACTCTGGTATACTTTTGTGGCAAGTTCTATATCCTGTTTTTTCAGAGCAAGGATGGAGTTCTCGATTGATTCTTCAACCAGACCGGCCATCTTAACCATTAAATTGTGCAAATGCTCAAGTTCTTTATCAAATGAGTGTCTTACCATGTTAACCTCCATGAGCCATAATATGGCTTTGAGCCACATAGCGGCCAAATATTTTTAAAGTATCAGCCAAATCTTCCTGTGATGTAGTCCTCGGTTCTCTTGTCCTTCGGATTGCTGAACAACTGGTTGGTATTACCGAACTCAACAATTTCACCATGAAGGAAAAAAGCAGTTAAATCTGAGATTCTGGCTGCCTGCTGCATATTATGCGTAACTATTATTATAGTATAATTCCGCTTTAATTCTTCAATCAAATCTTCTATTTTAAGGGTTGAAATAGGGTCAAGCGCCGAAGTGGGTTCATCCATCAAGACAACTTCAGGTTCGACTGCAAGTACTCTGGCAATACATAACCTCTGCTGCTGTCCTCCGGACAGTCCCAGTGCGTTTTGCTTCAGCCTGTCTTTGACTTCATCCCATAGTGCACTGTTTCTTAAACTTTTTTCAACAATATCATCCAGCTTTGATTTGGATTTTATACCATGGATCCGAGGCCCATAGGCAATGTTATCGTAAATAGACATGGGGAATGGATTAGGCTTCTGGAATACCATTCCAACATTCTTTCTCAACTCAACTATATCATACTCCCTGTAAACATTCAAACCGTCGAAATACACGTCTCCGGTGATTCTGACATTTGAAATGAGGTCGTTCATTCTGTTAAGAGTTTTTAGAAAAGTTGACTTTCCACAGCCGGAGGGTCCGATGAAAGCAGTTACCTGATTACTGGGAATATCAATCGAAACATCTTTTAAGGCCTGAAGATCACCGTAAAACAGATTTAAATTTTTGGTTGTTATTCTATAATCATTTGTCATAATTGTAATCCTCTATCTTAATTTATTATTGGATATTTTAATAATAACAACACTTTTTTAATGCAGGTTTAAATCTATGTTAACTTGATGTTAATAATAATTTACGTCAATAAATTACTTAATCAGGATTTAATTCATATTATCTGCACAAATCGGCAATTTACTCCTGTCTTATTTTCTTAACCGGAACAATAATTTAATCATGTTTGGATAAAAATAATTTTAATATCATCTCACTTAACATTTTATTAACATTGGCTTAACAGCAGTTTACTTTTTGCTTTCTTCTATTAATGCTATTATGATGTTGTGAAGGAGGGCTCAAAAATGACTCAGAGCGTGGATGCGGCACAAAACAGAAAAATTGCCAATACAAGAATTAAGAGAATGAAGCTTTCAAATACCATAGCAAAAAATATTCTTTTCTTATTTGCTGTTATAACTATTTTAACTACACTGGGAATCATAATATCATTGCTTAGAGATTCAGTAGGATTCTTTACCGAGATATCCATAAAAGACTTCTTATTTGGAAGGGTATGGACACCTCTTTTCAGCGAGCCTCACTTCGGTGTTCTTCCGCTTGTATGCGGAACGCTTCTGATTACATTAATATCAGCTGTTATATCAATACCTGTAGGACTTTTTACAGCAATATACCTCAGTGAATATGCAAACAAAAAGGTGAGAAAGGTTATAAAGCCTATCCTGGAAGTACTTGCCGGTATACCTTCAATAGTTTTCGGTTATTTTGCATTAACGGCAATAACTCCCTTTTTAAAAGGAATAATTCCTCAAACAGAGATTTTTAATGCGTTAAGTGCAAGTATTGCGGTTGGAGTTATGACAATACCATTGGTATCTTCGCTCAGTGAAGACGCCTTGAGAGCAGTGCCGGACAGTTTGAGGCAGGGGGCGCTGGCACTGGGTTCCACAAAGATGGAGACCTCACTGAAAGTAGTCGTGCCTGCTGCAATTTCAGGAATTTCCGCTTCCTTTGTTCTGGCAGTGTCCAGAGCCATAGGAGAAACAATGATCGTAACCATTGCAGCCGGTGCCAGACCCAACCTGACCTTTAATCCGCTGCAGAGCGTACAGACCATGACTTCGTTCATAGTACAGGCAAGCCAGGGAGATAATCCCCACGGTACTGTAGGATATTATTCGCTTTTTGCGGTAGGTTTGCTGTTGTTCCTGATAACCCTTGGACTTAATATCCTCTCCCATTACATGGTTGATAAATATAGGAAGGAATATTAAAACAGGGTTAAAATAATTGAGTTAGATCTGGAGGCGTCACATGAATTATGTTAAATATAGAAAACTGAAAAACTCCATCTTTCATGGTGTAATATTTTGCATTACTTTGATCGGGATTGTTATTCTGGCAATACTTTTAATTGACATTATCAAGAGAGGAGTACCTTTTCTGACCAGAACCTTTTTTACAAACTTCCCTTCAAGATTTCCAAACAAGGCGGGAATCCTTCCGGGTATTGTGGGGAGTATAAATATCATACTGCTGACAATAGCTTTTGCTGTTCCGGTTGGTTTGGGTACAGCCATATATCTTGAAGAATATGCAAAAAACAACAGGATGACAAAATTTATTAAAATAAACATTTCAAACCTTTCGGGAACTCCGTCAATTGTCTATGGTTTGCTTGGCCTGGCAGTGTTTGTGAGAACTTTGGGTCTTGGCAAGAGTATATTGTCGGGTGCGCTTACCATGTCACTTGTTGTACTTCCCATAGTCATTGTGTCCTCTCAGGAGGCAATTAAGGCTGTACCTCAATATTTACGGCATGGTTCCTATGCTCTTGGAGCTACAAAGTGGCAGACCATAAGAAAGATAGTCATACCTTCGGCACTGCCCGGTATATTTACAGGTGTCATACTGTCGGTTTCAAGAGCCCTGGGTGAAAGTGCTCCCTTATTGATGGTTGGAGCAGCAACTTATGTTTCAAAGCTTCCTGATAACGTTTTTTCGGTTTTCACGGCTCTGCCGCTCCAGATATACTATTGGATGGGGCTTCCTAAAGAGGATTTCAAGGATCTGGCGGCAGCAGGAATAATCGTACTTTTGGCAATATTACTTACAACTAACGCAATAACAATTGTATTAAGAAACAAATATCAGAGATCAATTGAATAAAATAACTGACAAGGAAGTTAACAAATAAGTTAAACCTGCTGAAAACTGAAGAAACTTATTGGAAAGGTACTGCAAACTGCCGGATGTAGCAGCTGCAGTACCTTTTTTTGTGTCCCTATTGTTAAGCTTTCTTAATGTGTAATTAACAATAGTTAACCAAAACAAAATACTCTCTTTAAAAAACGCTAATATAATGAAATTGTAGTAAATAGAAAGCAGTTTAAAAAATAATAAAAATCTGCTTACTTAGGAACAATAAAAAATGATTACCAGTGGAGGTTTCAAAATGAGAAATTCCGTATTAATGAAAAGAATAACAGCTTTAGCATTAGGTTTGGCATTGACGGCAACTGTTGCAGGATGTGGAAGCGGCACAAATGACGCAGAGAGCTCTGCAAGCAATGCTGACAATACTTCGGCAGCAAGTACAGCTGAAAAACTCGGCGGACAGATAGTAATTGACGGTTCCAGTACGGTTTATCCAATAACAATGGCGGTTGCGGAAGAATTTAAAAATGAACAGCCAGGTGTTGAGGTTTCAGTGGCAATGTCAGGAACCGGCGGAGGCATGAAGAAGTTCGTTGCAGGTGAAATAGATATATGCGATGCTTCAAGACCCATAAAGCAGGAAGAGATAGATCAGGCAAAAGCGAAAGGTATAGATTATGTTGAATTGGAAGTAGCTTATGACGGCATATCGGTAGTGGTCAACAAGGATAATAACTGGGTGGACTCAATTACTACCGCAGAACTTAACAAAATCTGGGCAAAAGACAGCCAGGTTAAGACCTGGAAGGATGTAAATCCCGCATGGCCTGCAGAACCGCTTAAGCTATATGGCCCTGGAACAGATTCCGGTACATTTGAATTCTTTACCGAACAAATTAATAAAAAAGCCAAGGAATCAAGAACAGATTACACTCCGAGCGAAGACGACAACGTACTTGTACAGGGTATTGCCGGAGATAAGGATGCAATGGGTTATTTCGGATTTGCATACTATGAAGAAAACCAGGATAAATTAAAGGTATTAAAAATTGACGACGGAAAAGGACCGATAGAACCAACAGCAGTATCAATCAAGGACAAGAGCTACAGTCCGCTTTCAAGACCCCTATTCATATATATAAACAAGGCAAAGATGGATCAGCCGCAGGTAAGGGCATTCGTAGAATATTACATTGATAATGCTGCTACATTATCAGAAGAAGTCGGATATGTTCCTCTTGATAGCTATGATGCCATAAAGGAAAAAATAAAATAACAAATTCCTTACCTGATCTGCTTTTTGCACAACAAAAAACGCCTCGTTTCCTAAGGGAAACGTTGCGTTTTTTAATATGATCAATTATTTTTCTAAAAGCTTATCCAGGTCAAGTATAAGTACTATCTTACCTTCTCTCTCAACAACTCCGCTGAAGAATTTGCCCGAGAGACCGGAAATAAGTTCGGGAGCAGGTTTTATATCCGAGTCCTCGGCGCTGAATATTTCACTTACTTCATCAACAAGCAGGCCGACCATTGACTGGTGATTTAAAATAATGATACGGGTATTTTCGTCAAAATCAATGGGCTGATATCCGAATTTTTTTCTGAGATTGAAGACTGTATGAACTTTACCTCTGAGGTTAATCAAACCTTCAATATAAACAGGTGTATCAGGTACTTTATAAATATCGCTAACCTTTTCGATGATATTTACATGGTTGATACTAATAGCAAGTATTTCGTTATTAACCTTAAACAAAACCAATTGTGTTGACATCAGCAAATACCCCCTCAGTAAAAAACTACTATTTAAAATACATTATATCAGTATTACAAAATTTCGGCAATTATTTTTGCTGTATTTTGTAGTATAATAAACTTTACTGTTAACTTCTGTAACTTCCGTTGATTTTAACGTAGTCATATGAGAAATCACAGGTCCACATTCTGTCCGAAACCTTGCCTTTTTTCAGATTGATTTTAATAGTAATTTCCCTTTGCTTCAGAACCTGCTTTGCGGCTGCTTCGTCAAAATCCACGGCTGTACCGTTTCTGCATACCAAAATATTACCGATTTGAATGTCAGTGAGATTCGGGTCGAAAGAGGCACCTGAATAGCCTGCTGCAGTTATTATTCTGCCCCAGTTTGCATCTTCACCGAAAATCGCTGTCTTGACCAACGGAGATTTTGCAACTGCACTAACAGCTTTGTAGGCATCAGCTTCATCGGCAGCTCCGTCAACTATTATCTCAACCAGCTTGGTCGCGCCTTCACCGTCTTTGGCCATCAGCCTTGCAAGGTAGGTGCAGACGAACATGAGAGCATCTACAAATTTTGAATATTCATAATCGTCCTTGACAATTGCATCATTATCTGCAAACCCGTTGGCAAGAACGAAAACAGAATCGCAGACACTTGTATCACCATCGACCGAAACCCTGTTGAAGGTTGACTTTACACAGGTCTTTAAGGCCTTGTCCAGCAGGCTTCTGGATATATTGGCATCGGTGGTGATAATACCGATCATGGTTGCCATATTTGGGTGAATCATTCCGGAGCCTTTGGCCATTCCGCCGATACGAACGGTTTCACCCTGTATTTCAATTTCGACGGCCACTTCTTTTTTTAACAGGTCTGTCGTCATAATTGCTTCCTGAGCATCGGTATTGCCGTCCTTGCTGAGGACGTTAACCGCCGATCTGATACCTGATCTGACCGAAGGCATGTTCAATTTTGAACCTATGACTCCTGTTGAATTTACCAGGATATCCTCCGGTTCGCAGTGCAATAACTCGGCAGTCAGGGCAGTAATTTCCTTTGCATCCTTGTATCCGGTCTCACCGACACAGGCATTTGCATTGCCGCTGTTAATAACAATAGCTCTGGCGATGCCATTCTTTATATGCTCCATTGATACCTGAAGGGAATGACCCTTTACAACATTTGTGGTAAATACTCCCGAAGCCACTGCATTGTCTTCCGAACAGACAATAGCCAGATCCTTGCTGTTGTTCTTTTTGATTCCACAAGCCACGCCGGCAGCTGTATAACCTTTTGGAGCTGTAACTCCGCCTTCTATCACATTCATTTTTATCTCCATTTCCGACATGGGATAAATCAAATATCCCATATAAAACCAGAACTCTCAGTGTGTATAAGAAACTTGGGAAGTCTCTCAGGGATATTATAAATTTATTCCCTTGCCATAAATTTAGTTAACTGATTAATTACGTATCTAATCCATATTAGACAAATTTAACCATAAATAAAAAGCTGTTATTTGTAAGTTATTATACATAAATATGACAAATGAATCAATTAAAATTAGCATGTTCATATTCGCATGCATATATTCAGGCAAAATATTAAAATAAAATAGATTGACATAATTTTCAAAACTATGCTAATATTACAGTTAGCATATGCTAACTGTATGGAAAGGGGAGAAACATATTTTGAAGTTTACTAATTTAAAAAAGCAATTAAGGAGGCTTTCCGGATTTGTAACAGCATTGGCTGTTGCGGCCTCGGCCCTTGCACCGGTATATTCGCAGGAGGTTGATACAGGTACGGGAAGCGTTTTAGCTTTACAGGACAGCAGTAATGAGGTTAAGAGGGCTGCTGAACTGCAATTTGATATGGATACCGAGGGTGGGGATGAGAATCTGCGGCCTGCTGCAACAACCTCCGGAGCAATTTTCATAGGGGAATCCTATGATTCGGAGTCAGGTCCGGTACAGGTCCGCAGCATAGGACTGTCGGGAGAATATGCCGACGGCACATATCAGGGAACCGGCAGCGGCTATAAAAGTGAGGTTACCGTAGAGGTTACAATAGCTGATAATGTTATTACAAAAATAGAGGTGGTTTCGCAAGATGAGACCCCATCCAGGTGGGAACAGGCTCTGGCTGTTATAGCCGGCATTATAGGAGCAAATTCCACAGATGTTGATTGCATCAGCGGAGCAACCGGAAGCAGTGAAGGGATCAAGGCGGCTGTGAATGATGCTTTGTCAAAGGCTTTGATAACCGATACCCGGATTTTTGCCGGCGGAACCGGATCACAAAGCGATCCATTCCGCATAGAGAATGCTGAACAGCTTAAAAGATTTGCCGGAAAGGTAAATGAAGGATTTGATTATCAAGGCAAGTACATAAGGCTTACCGCCGATATCTCTCTCAAGGGCCAGGAATGGACGCCTATCGGAATTGCTGAGAATACGGCTTTTTCAGGGGATTTCAGCGGAGCGGGCAATAATGTGGAGGGTCTTGCAATAAGCAGCGGAACCGGACAGTACCTGGGTCTTTTTGGGTATCTGGGTACCGGGGCCAGAATTTCCGAAGTTGAGCTCACAGAGGTCGGTATTTCAGTTGCTGCCGGTGATGCAATCTATGCCGGTGCCATTGCAGGCCGAACGGCAAATGGTGTGGTAATCGACAATTGCAGGATTGACGGGACGGTTTCGGCTTATACAGGCGGAGCGTCTAAAATGAGCTGGGCCGGTGGAGTTGTTGGCTCTCTTGGAATGGAGTGCACTGTTGCAAACTGCCATACCGATGTTGATGTCAGTGCTGAAGCTGCAGGTGCTGCGGCTTATGCAGGCGGTATTGCCGGTGTCTCCGGAAACAAATGTGTGATTATGAATGCGGGGACAGCAGGAAATGTATCTGCGCGTACACTAAGCACATCACTCAGCGTTGCAGGCGGGATTTTGGGATCCCATGGAGGCTCGGCTTATAATGTTCACAGCCGCGGGCTGGTCAGCTCTGAAAGTGCTGATCCTGCAAAGTGCCTGGCCGGCGGAATCAGCGGGATGGTCACACCCAATACGGCAATAATAAATGCTTATTACAGTGATCAAAATTCCAGGGCGTTTATGACGGCAACTTCAACTATTACCGGTTACATTGAAAATAATGTTGCTGCGGTTGGCAGTGGAGATATGAGTACGGCAGACTTTGCCGAAGAGCTGAACAACGGGCTGAAAAGGGCGTCAATAGCAAATGCGGCAGCTGCCATTGAGGGGGCAAACAAGCCCAATATGGGGAACCTGACTGGTGCAGTCAGCACGGTAGGAGGCCTTTATGCATGGGAGCCCGGCAGCGGAGGTGCTGTACTTTCAGGCAGGACTTTTGTTGATGATACCATTGATACCGGTATCTTTGAAAGCGGAAACGGAACAGAGGAAAGTCCGTATATAATAAAAACCGAGGAACAGTTTAGAGAATTTGCAAAATCACTCTCGGATGACATAACCTATTCGGGAATATATATTGCACTGGACGGGGATATAGATGTATCAAGCGAACAATGGATATGTATTGGCCTTGGTCATTATGACTTTCAGGGTATATTTGACGGAAAGGGTCATACGGTCAGAGGAATGTTCATAGGAGCCAAGGGCAGTCCGTATGAAGAAGCAAAAACGGACAGCGGCGACACAAATAAAATGACAACCTTTTATGGACTGTTTGGTGTAATAGGTGAAAATGGTGTTGTGAGAAACCTTGGTATTGAAGCAGCAACAGTTGCTGTAAAAGGTGGCGGAAGTTCATACGCAGGGCTGCTTGCAGGTCTTGCAGACAAGGGCTATATTGACAGCTGTCATGCAGAGGGCTATGTATATGGTGAAACTACCAACCAGAAAGCCAATACATGGGCAGGCGGGCTCATAGGACAGACTGTAAGAGGCGGTGTCATAAACTCCTGGACAAATGCCGGGGTTTATTGTGCAGCCGTAGGCGGTCTTTCCGAGGCAGGAGCCTTTATAGGTATGACAAACAGAAGCGTGGTTGCAAATTGCTTTGCACTTGGTGATACGGGCGGAAAGGCAAGCAGGGATAACGGAAACGAAGGAATGCCGGCGGTGTCTTCATTTATCGGTGTCAATGGGGGCAAAATGGCAAACTGTTACGCTGCCGGAAATATGAAGGCCGATTCCTTTTCACAATATGTAGGCTCGATAGCGGGTTGGTCCACGGGAATAGCCCGGCAGTTTATATCATACTATAATTCGGAAGCTGTGCAGAACAGCAACGGTACAATAAGCAATCCGGTCATAGATGTGGGTTTTATGGTCAGTGCAGGCGTAAATGACGAGGGTGGGCCCTATGACGGCACATACCATGTGGGCATCCAGGCCAAAAGTCAGGCAGAACTTAAAAGTATGACTTTTGCCGAACTTTTAAATTCAAACCACAACGCTTTCCCTTTGGATATTGTGAAGGGTGAGAGCTCAAACACGGGGGAACAGAATGCCATGGGGTTGCCGGGCTTTATGAGACTCAGAGCCTGGGAGCTGGCTGACGGCCTTGTCATGCCTGTTGGCCCGCAGGTAAGTATAACCTATAAGGATATGACTCCGGAATTTGAGCCTGAAAAGCCTTATATTGCAGATGGAACCTATTACGGCAGGGCGGCGGGACCCAGTGGAAAATATATCTATGTGGTTATAACCGTAAAAAATAATTATATAACGTCCATCAACATTAAAGATCACAGCGAGGGAGCTGCACTTGAAAATGCTGCTTCGGAAGTGATTAAGGCTGTCCTTTCAAGTCAAAACTACGCAAAAGCAAACGAGGACAGTGAAATTGTAAAGGCATTAAAGAGTGCTATAGCCGCCGCGGCGCAGAAAGCGGCAAATCATGACCTGACAGGCTATGGAAAGGTTGATCCTTCCATATTTGCATGGGGAGACGGGACAAAGAACAATCCTTTTGTGATTAATACTGCAAATCAGCTCAAAGCGTTTGCGGAATCGGTAAATGCCGATGAGCATTACGAAGGCAGCTTTATTAAGCTTGGAAGTGATATCTCACTGGCGGGAATCAACTGGCTGCCGGTTGGGGGCCCAGGAGCTTACGGGTTCAGGGGAACCCTTGACGGAAATAATAAAGTCGTCGGCAACATGACCATAGGTTCTGAAGCAGAACCGGAGACATATTGCAAATCGGTGGGGCTTTTTGCCAATCTCGAAGGGGCAAAAATCAAAAATTTAGGAATTGAGAATGCGTCTGTTTATCAGAAGTATTTGGGAGATTCCATAGCATATGCCGGGCTCCTGGCTGGATATGTCATAGAAAACGCAGGAGACAACGGGTATATTGATTTTTGCTATGCCACGGGAAGGATAAACAGCTACTCGGCCAAGCAAAATGACAGCGGAGGATTGATTGGGGCTATCAACCGCGGCACAATAGCAAACTGCTACACCGATGTGGCAATAATCGGACAGAGCAGGGACGGTTATTGCTATGCCGGGGGACTTGCAGGCCTTCCAAACAGGGCGGCTGTTGTCAATAACTACGCTCTTGGCAGTATAAAAGGCACTGGAAACGGAGCACGAATAGAGATTGGCGGAATCGCAGGATTGAATGCCGCAGTATCCGTAAATAATTATGCAAATGTAAACCTTACATCAGAAAATACAACGGTTGATATCGGAGGCTTTTCAGGCAGGGTTTCAGGTATAGGCTATGTTGAGAATGCATATTATAGCACGGATTCCCGCCAGATAAGCGGAGCCACCGCTGTTTCTCCTGCAAAAGGTGTTGGAACTGTTGTACCCGGGACCAATTATGGAAAAGGAACGGTTATAGCTCTTGAGGGCAGGACTTTGTCAGAGATTAAGAGCACTGCCTTTGCAAACCTGCTTAACGCCAATAAAAGCGACAGCAGCCTCATAGGCAGGGCCAACGCTGTTTTAGCTGAGCTTGGCACAAAAATTGCAACTGAAGTAATCTTGCGTGATTGGGCGTATTCTTCAGAGCAGGGTCTTATATTCAAGGACAGGTTGATAAAAGCTCCGTCAGGGGGAGATTCACCCTCAACCGGAGGTCCTTCATCCGGCGGTGGTTCATCCTCATCCGGAAGCAGTTCTTCACCGTCTTCGAGTCAAAATAATGCTGATGAAAAGGAAAAGTCCTCCGAAGTCAAAAAAGAAACGGAAAAAGCTCCGGATATTTCATATGGCGAAACAGCAGCCAAATTATTTTCCGATGTCAGTAATCACTGGGCTGCCAATTACATTGGAAAGGCTGTTGAGAAAAAGCTTTTTGCAGGTGTGGGACAGCACGAATTTGCTCCAGATAATACCATGACAAGAGCGATGTTTGTTACTGTACTCGGAAAGCTGGCCGGTGCTGAGGGAATAGAGACAGATGTTTTTAAGGATGTCAGGAGTGATACCTGGTATTCCGGCTACGTGGGCTGGGCCAGCAAAGCGGGTATAGTAAACGGAATCAGCTCTGATGAATTCGGCACGGGCAGTCCTGTTACGAGAGAGCAGATGGCTGTGATGCTGTACAATCTTGCCAGGGTAAAGGGCCTGGAGGTGACTGGAGAGGGAAAAACAAACTTTGTTGACCATGCTTCCATAAGTAATTGGGCGAGGACAGCCGTCTCTGCTATGGCTGGAGAAGGTATTATAGGCGGCAGAGAGGATGGCAGCTTTGATCCAGGGGGAATAGCCACAAGAGCGGAAGCGGCCGTAATGATTGTAAAATTCATGGAGAGATACGATTTATATTAGTGAATTCTTTTGTATTTGGAGCGCAATGAGGCCTCCTGCACAGAATAGCCAATAATATGATTCCCGGCGGGCATACGGCAAAATTGACGATTCCCGCCAGGAATTATATACTTTATAAAAAGGCGGATTTTAATCGGAGTATTGACTTATGGAGGTTATCATGAAATATAGAGCAGTAATATTTGATCTGGACGGTACATTGATCGATTCCCTTGAAGATCTGGCAGACAGTGCAAATGAAGCACTGGCAAAACATGGTTTTGCCAGCCATCCCACTGCTGCCTATAAAAAATTTGTAGGCAATGGGGTGAAACAGCTGATAAAAAAAGCTGTTCCGGCAGGTACAGGGGAAGAAATTGCTGACAGCATCCTGGCTGATTACAGAATTATCTACAACAATAATTATGTTAATAAAACAAAACCATATGGCAACATTCCTGAAATGTTGGGAAAGCTCAGGGCTGCAGGCATAAAAATGGCTGTCTGTTCAAATAAGCCTCACAGACCCACAAACGAGATTATTGAAAAGGTCCTTGGAAAAGGCTATTTTGAAGTTATTTTCGGCGAACGGGAGGGAGTACCGAGAAAACCTGATCCGGCAGCTCTTCTTGAAGCGGCGGAACATATGGGAATTACACCGGCCGAAGCCATTTATCTTGGAGATTCGGGGGGAGACATGATATCTGCACGGAATGCAGGAATGTGTGCGGCAGGCGCATTATGGGGCTTCAGGGAAAGAGAGGAACTGGAGGAATGCGGTTCACAGGTCCTGTTTTCAGATCCTCTGCAGCTGGTTGAGTTCATAGACCGGAATAATTCATAGTATTTCAAATTGTTTTAGTTTTGCAGCAACCTCTTGACATGCCATTGCAGGTTTGTATATAATTTTTGTGTAAATGGCATTGATGGAAAGAAGTAGCCTTATGTTTGCTGTCACAGAGAGGGAGCGCTTGGTGGAAGCTCCTGCAGGGTATATGGTGAAGCAGTTCCGGAGCTGCCTGTCGTTAAAAGGACAGGACGTGAAAACGGCGTTAACGTTTGTTCTAAGAGCCCCGTTCAGGGGAATTAGGGTGGTACCGCGTGAGAATATCTCTCGTCCCTTGTAAAAGTCAATTGACTTTGGGATGGGAGTTTTTTATTGTTATAGCTGAAAGTTCACGCATAAAAAATCTGCAAGCAGGTTTTCATTACTTTCATTACTATTGTGTCGCTGCATTGCAGCGGGATGGAGGATTAGATGCAGAAGTTAGGATTAAACGAGCTCAGAGAACGTTATCTCAGCTTTTTTGAAAGCAAAGGTCATTTGAGAATGGCAAGTGCACCGCTGGTGCCTAAAAATGACCCTAGCCTTTTACTTATCAATTCGGGAATGGCTCCGCTGAAGCCTTACTTTACAGGTCAGGAGGAACCGCCCAGGAAAAGGGTGACAACCTGTCAGAAGTGTATCAGAACTCCTGATATAGAGAATGTCGGAAAAACAGCGCGTCATGGAACTTATTTTGAAATGCTTGGGAATTTCTCCTTTGGAGATTATTTTAAAAAAGAAGCTATTCCATGGGCCTGGGAATTCTGTACCCAGGATCTGAAAATGCCGGTCGACAAGCTCTGGGTGACAATATATGAAGATGATGATGAAGCCTTTGAAATATGGAACAAGGATATAGGACTCCCTCCCGAGAGAATTGTCAGAATGGGAAAGAAGGATAACTTCTGGGAACACGGCATAGGTCCATGCGGCCCATGCTCGGAAATATATTTTGACAGAGGCCCCGAAAAGGGCTGCGGAAGCCCCGATTGCAAGGTGGGCTGTGAATGTGACCGCTATGTTGAATTCTGGAACAATGTGTTCACCCAGTTCAACAAAGACGAGCAGGGTAACTATACCAGACTTGCACATCCAAACATAGATACCGGCATGGGCCTGGAAAGACTTGCCTGTATATCCCAGGGCGTAGACAACCTCTTTGAGGTTGACACTGTGCTTAATATTTTGAATTATATATGCAGTATAGCAGGCGTTGAATATAAAAAATTCGAAAACACGGATGTATCAATCCGTGTAATAACCGACCACATCAGAAGCACCACAATGATGGTATGTGACGGAGTTCTCCCTTCAAATGAAGGCAGGGGCTATGTTTTAAGAAGACTGCTCAGAAGAGCGGCAAGACACGGAAGACTTCTTGGAATAAACAAGCCTTTCCTGTACGACGTTGCGATGGTAGTGATAAACGAATCCAGGGAAGCATATCCTGAACTTGCTGAAAAGGCCGAATACATCAAAAAGGTTATAAGAATTGAAGAAGAGCGCTTTGAGGCTACTGTTGACCAGGGGATAGTTATTCTGAATGAATTTATTTCTGAAATCAAGGAAAAGAAACAGGCGGTCCTTCCGGGAGAAATGGTATTCAAACTGCATGATACCTATGGTTTCCCATTGGATCTCACCAGGGAAATTGCAGAGGAAAACGGTCTTGGAACAGATGAGGACGGCTTTAAAAAGGAGATGGACGCCCAGAAGAAAAAGGCAAGGGATGCCCATAACAGCAAGGATACCTCTGCCTGGGCCGACAGCGTATTCGACAAGCTGGACAAAAGCCTCAAAACTGCCTTTACCGGGTATGAAACCACCTCTGCCGATGCAAAGATCCTCTACATTGTAAAAGACGGTGAGATTGCAGAAACGGCCCAGGAGGGGGATGAGGTTACAGTAATACTGGATAAAACCTCCTTCTATGCCGAAAGCGGCGGACAGGTGGGAGACACCGGTACAATAACCTCCGGTAACGGCAGGGTTAAGATCAGTGACTGTACAAAGACTGCCGACGGAAAATATCTGCATACCGGTGTTGTAGAAAGCGGTTTGATAGAAACAGGCAATCAGGTCACCGCACAGATAGATGTGAATAGAAGAATGGCGATCTGCAGAAACCACACAACTACACATTTATTGCACAAGGCGCTGAGAACAGTGCTTGGCGATCACGTTCACCAGGCGGGTTCACTTGTAGAACCAAACAAGCTCAGATTTGACTTCAGCCATTTCTCGGCTATGACGGCGGAGGAACTCAAAAGGGTTGAAGATATGACAAACCGGGCCATACTTGAAAGTATGGAGGTAAACGTCAGGGAAATGCCCATAGAAGAAGCAAAGAAGCTTGGAGCCATGGCTCTGTTCGGAGAGAAATACGGAGACACCGTCAGAGTTGTAAAGGTTGAGGATTACAGCATAGAATTCTGCGGCGGCACTCATTTGAAGAACACAGCGCAGGCAGGGCTGGTAAAGATATTGGGAGAAAGCGGTGTAGCAGCCGGTGTGAGGAGATTGGAAGCCCTTACCGGTGAAGCCGCCATCAGATACTATGCCGAGAAGGAAAACCTGTTAAACGAGGTTTCACAGGCCTTGAAGGCTTCCCCCCAGGACAGTCTGAAAAAGGTTGAAGCTCTCGGACAGGAACTTAAGAATGCTGAAAAGGAAATTGAGCAGCTTCGCAACAGGCTGGTGAGCGGCGAGGCCGATGAAGTTATTTCAAAAGCTGTTGAAGTCAAGGGCGTTAAAGTAATTACCGCACGCTTCGATACTCTTGATATAGACGGGCTCAGAAATACAGGGGATATGCTTAAAAACAAGCTGGAATCCGGCGTTGTCGTATTGGGCTCAAGCTATGGAGACAAGGTCAGTTTTATAGTGACTGCTACAAGGGATGTTCTGGCAAAAGGCGTTCATTCGGGAAATATCATCAAGGAAGTTGCAAAACTTGCAGGCGGCGGAGGGGGCGGTCGTCCTGACATGGCACAGGCCGGCGGAAAGGATGCATCAAAGATAAATGATGCGCTGAAGGCTGCAATTCCTGTTATTGAGGCACAAATAAAGTAATATGGAAGAAGTAATATGGAAAGGAGCTTTATTATGAGCGATTGTATTTTTTGTAAAATAATCAACAGAGAGATTCCATCCAAACCGGTTTATGAAAACGACAGGGTATATGCTTTTCATGATATCAATCCGGAGGCACCTGTTCACGTTCTCATAGTACCCAAGGAGCATATAGCTTCCCATAATGAATTAACAGTTGAGAATGTTGGAATAATGAAAGATATACATCTTGCAGCAAATGAAATAGCAAAACAATTAGGTGTGGCGGAGACCGGCTACCGGCTTATAAACAACTGCGGAACCCATGCAGGCCAGACGGTTTTCCACCTCCACTATCACCTTGTGGGCGGTAAACCCATGGGCAGCAAAATACTGTAAGTTATGTGCTTATATAAATAAATGTTGACACTTTTTTGAAAAATATTATATAATATACTGTGTGCTGTATTTAGCTTGATTCCCTATAGTATTTATATAAATACTACGGCTTATTCCCGGCACAATTGTTACCATCGGAGGGAGGGAAGTTGTGTGTCTGAAGTAAGAGTTAAAGAGAATGAGTCTTTAGATAGTGCTCTCAAAAGGTTTAAGAGATCTTGTGCTAAATCAGGTGTTTTGGCCGAGGTTAGAAAGAGAGAACATTACGAGAAGCCAAGTGTTAAGAGAAAAAAGAAATCTGAAGCTGCAAGGAAAAGAAAATTCAAATAATATTGTGACAGTAGTAGCTTATAGTAAATAGGAGATATTTATCATGTCACTAAAAGATTTGCTTCTACAGGATTTAAAAGATGCCATGAAGGATGGCGATAGTGTTAAAAAAACCGCTGTTCAGATGGCAAGGTCGGCAGTGCTTCAGGTTGAAAAGGATACAAAGGTCACCCTTGACGATGATGGTATAGTTGAGATTATTGCTAAGGAAGTAAAGAAGAGAATGGATACCTTGCCTGACTTTGAGAAAAGCGGCAGGGACGATCTTATAGATAATCTAAAGGCTGAAATTGAAGTATTGAGAAAATATTTACCACAGCAGTTGAGTGAAGCTGAGATTGAGAATATTGTCAGAAATGCGGTATCTTCAACCGGTGCCACTTCCGCTAAGGATATCGGAAAGGTAATGCAGGCTGTTATGCCTGAAACCAGAGGCAAAGCCGACGGTAAATTGGTTAACCAGATTGTAAAAAAATTATTAGGATAAAGAAAAGCCCGATATATTTCGGGCTTTTCTTTATAATCCTGCATCAGTGGTTGTTTAAATGTGTGTAATAAAATGCATTTCTATACTGCGTTGGAGTCAGATGTTCATGTTTTTTGAATAACTTCATAAAATATTTCTCGTCATCAAATCCCAGGTGATAGGAGATTTCCTTAATGCTGTAATTGGTATTTACCAGCATTTCTTTGGCTTTTGACAACTTTCTGTCATTAATGTATCTCAATAGGCTCATTCCGGTCTTTTGTTTGAATATCCGGTTAAAGTAATCCACATTATAATTATATTTATCTGCAATATCGGATATATGAATTGATTTTTTTATATTTATACGTATCCATTCCAAAACCGAATTAAAAACACTGCTGTTAATGTCATTGCCCATATTTGATTTATAGTAGTTTAAAATAGTCAGCTCTGTAATTTCAAGGGCCAATGAGGTCAGAAACAAATTGGTTTGATATTTTGTATGGCGGTTAAAGCTTTGGGAGTGGATCAATTGTCTGAATAAAATATGAATTATTTCGATTGATTCAAATGCTTGGAATAATGGCAACAGTACAACTTGCTGATCAAAATTGTTAAATCTCATCAGTGAAAACTCATTTGAAAGATCTTTTTCATCCAATATCTCATAGGGAGTTTGGGAGTAGAAATGACACCAATAATAAGAGACAACTTCTTCTGAAACCTTATAGCCCTCATGTACGGTTTGCGGCATAAGGAGCAGCGTACTGCCCGGAGAAATTTCAAAACACTCTTGAGCCTGCTGAATATATGCTGTTCCCTCAATTCCATATATTATGACAAAGCTGTCAATATTGCGTTTAGCATGACACCATTCTCCTTTAGATATGAATCTGCCACTTGAAATATAGGAGAGAGGAGTACTTATGTCAAACTTTACAAATTTCACAAAGTTCACCACCTATAATTAATTTCAAAACTAAGCATATGTAAACATAAATTTAGTATATCATAAACCATTATTTACTTCCATAAGTAAAAAAGTGTATCTTTCCATGGAATTAAAATTATATGGTTATACTAATGTTGTCTTATAACTTAAAATCCTGCTGATCTCAATGTTCCCATATAAAAGTAGGTTTTAGCCACCTATTCTAACTTTTTTACTACTGATAAAAAGAATTTCATGATGATATAATGATTTTGAAATTTAGACATGTCTTACACAAATCTCGCTATTCAAGGAGGGTATTTCCAATGCCAGAATATCTCGGCGCAAAGCAGATGGAATTGACACCCAGCGTTTTCACAGAAAGATTTGATATCAATAAAGCCTATCTTATGAGCCTGAAAAATGAGAAACTCTTGCAAAACTATTATATGCAGGCAGGTATTTTTGGCAGAATCATTGAGACTGATAAAAATACCGTACCCGATATCCATTGGGGCTGGGAGTCCCCGTGCTGTCAGTTGAGGGGACACTTCCTGGGACACTGGCTTTCGGCAGCCGCCAGGGTATATAAACAGACCGGTGATGAAGAAGTCCGGGGAAAAGCTGTTAATATAGTAAAACAGCTTGCCGTATGCCAGCAGGAAAATGGCGGGATATGGGCCGGTTCCATTCCTGAACAATATATGGAATGGGTTGTAAGAAAAAAGAAGGTCTGGGCACCTCAATATACGGTCCATAAAACATTAATGGGTTTAGTGGATATGTACAGGTATGCAGGCGACGAGACTTCATTGAAAATTGCGGACACCTGGGCCGACTGGTTTTTTGATTGGAGCGGTAATTTTACCAGGGAACAAATGGATGACATTCTTGATGTTGAAACCGGTGCAATGCTTGAGGTATGGGCAGACCTGTATGGAATAACAAAGAATGATAAATATCTGGAATTGATCAAACGTTATGACAGACCAAGGCTTTTTGAAAATTTATTGAACGGGATAGAGACCGTAAGCGGAAAACATGCCAATACAACTATTGTTGAAATACACGGTGCAGCCCGGATTTATGAAGTGACCGGAATCGAAAGATACAGAAAAATCGTAGAAGCATACTGGAAACAAACGGTGGAGGATCTGGGATACTTCTGCACGGGAGGCCAGACAACCGCCGAAGTATGGACCCAGCCCGGGGTGCAGAGCACTATGCTCAGCGAGACAAACCAGGAGCACTGTGTCGTATACAATATGATAAGGCTTGCGGATTTTCTTTACAGATGGTCGAAGGAAGTCAAATATCTGGATTATATCGAGAGAAATATATATAATGGGCTATTTGCACAGCAAAATATTGAGACCGGCATGGTAATATACTATCTGCCGCTTCAATGCGGTGCAAAAAAGAAATGGGGTTCACCCACTCATGATTTTTGGTGCTGTCACGGAACTCTTTTGCAGGCACACACTCTTTATACAGATTTAAGTATATATAAAAACGGAGAAGAACTTGTCTTTGCACAGTATATTCCTTCAAAGCTGGTATATGACAAAAATGGAACCAGTGTTGGAATAGAGCAGAATTATTTAAAAGGGAAAGAAACGTGGAAGCTGCCTGACAACAGCAATATACACATCAGCATAAAGACCGGGCAGCCTGTAAAATTACCGTTGACATTCAGAATACCATGGTGGGCCGGTGATAACTTCAGTGTGAAAGTGGACGGACACAGGCTGAAGGATTTAGAGGTCAAAAACGGTTTTATAACAATTGAACAAACATGGCATGACAACATAGTCCAGCTTGAATTTATAAAAAAGCTATGGGTCTGCCCTGCTGATGATAACCCGAACCTTGTGGCATTCATGTACGGACCGGTTGTTCTTGCAGGCCTTACAGCCGAGGCAAGAACATTGTACAAAAAAGGCCTGTCTGCTGAAGACCTTCTGATTGGGTGCAATAAGAATGCGTGGGAGGATGTTTCGTTTTACACCGTAAATCAGGATGTAAATGTGAAATTTATACCTCTGTATAATGTTAAGGATGAGATATATACCACATACTTTTCCATAGAATAATAAAAAAATATAACAGAAGCATTTGTTTTGGTTTTCTTTGCCGCTTTAAACAGCGGCAATTAAGGTAGGATTAAATAATAAAGCTGGGTCTTAAAGTGGGGAAGTTATTATTTAATCAGGCCTAAATAAAAATTAAAGGGGGATTACCATGAAAAGGTATTTGGCATTATTACTTGCAACTCTGTGTATGTTTTCTTTTGTTATTGCAGGCTGTGGTTCGGATGACAAAGCAGGTGTATCGGCTGCATCAGGCACAGGGGATGCATCTGCAGGTCAATCGCAAAGTGCGTCATCCGATGCCGGGACGGCTCAGGAACTTAGCGGTAAAATCAGTTTCATGAGCTGGGGCGAGGAAGACGAAAGATTGCTTTATGAGAAAGTACTGGAGAATTTCCAGGCCAAGAATCCAAAAGTTAAAGTAAACTATATGTTTACCCCAAATGACTATTATACCAAGCTTTCCACCATGGTAGCCGGGAATTCGACACCGGATGTATTCTGGCTGCTTCAATCCAAAGTACCTGAGTATGTTAAATCAGGAGCTTGTGCCGTTCTGGATCCATATATTCAAAAATACCCTGAACTGACGGCCGATTTGGTTGACGGACTTTTGAAGTATGGGCAGGTTGACGGTAAAACATATACTATTCCCAAGGATTGGGCAGCAATAAATATGTATGTGAACGTTGATCTTTTTAAAAAGGCTAATATTGAGATACCGACCAGTGATTGGACCATGGAGCAATATGTGGATCTGGCAAAGAAACTTACTGTAACCGAGAATGGCAAGATTGTTCAGTATGGGGCTGAAGCAGACAACTACTGGGCATTCTGGATGACTTTCGCTTCATCATACGGGGGACAATGGTTCAAGGACGGAAAGTCAAACTTCAGTGATCCGTCGGTCTTAAAAGGTATGAACGTCATGTATGATATCATCAAAAACAAGACGGCACCGTCACCTTCGGCACTGTCGTCAATCGGACAGGGTTCGGACCAATTATTCCTGACGGGTAAAATTGCCATGTATCCTTCGGGCAGATGGTTTGTCCCAACCTGCAGAAATGATGCTGATTTTGAATGGACGGCAATTGAAATGCCAAAGGGTACGACTCGTATAAATCCTGTTATTTCAGGTACTCTGGCTATGGGTGAAAAGAGTGGGAACAAGGATGCGGCCATTGGCCTTATCAGATATTTTCTGAGTGAGGAAGGTCTTGGAATAACAATGGCCGGAGGATTGTCAATGCCTCCTTATAAGAAAATGCTTGATAATGAAAAGATAGTTACTACTCCTCCTGATGCAGCACCGTTTAAGGCAACGGCTTCATACATAGAAACAGAGACTCAATACAATGCAGCAGCAACGGGTTTATACACAAAATTCCAGGATATTATAACTCCTGAACTGGACAATGCTTTCAACGGCAGTCAGACAATGGAACAGGCAGCTGCCAATATAGACAAAAAAGCAAATACTGAATTGTTTAAGTAGAATAATTTAAATTTTATAGACAATATAAGAAGGAGGTTTTCCTTCTTATATTGTCATCTAAAGAGGTGGCAATATGAAAGCTAGCAAAAAGACGGTTCTGAAACGGAATATTGATGGATATGCGTTTGCAGCACCTGCTCTGATCGGACTATTTGTTTTTACCTTATATCCGCTTGTTTGTTCTATATTTTACAGTTTTACGGATTGGAATATTTTATCCGATGCCAAATTCATAGGCTTTGACAATTATACAAAACTCATCAGCGATGAAGTATTTCTCATAAGCCTGAAAAATACATTAAAATGGGTTGTAATATATGTCCCGCTGTCCTTGATAATATCTTTCGGACTTGCGTTAATAGCCGAGCTGCCGATAAAAGGCGTCAATGCATTCAGAGCCATCTTTTACCTTCCTGTTGTATGCCCGCTTATTGTAATTGCACTGCTGTTTACCTGGCTTTATAATACCGAATTCGGTTTGATAAATTATGGACTATCCTTATTTGGAATAGGACCTGTGGGCTGGCTTACCAATCCTAATCTGGCCATTTTCAGCATTGCATTAATGAGTGTGTGGAAAATGGCAGGCTATAACATGGTTGTTTTATTAGCGGGACTGCAGGCTGTGCCCAGATCGGTTTATGAGGCTTCGGAGTTGGATGGTATCAAGTCATATCAGAAAATCTGGTTTATAAAGCTTCCTTTAATAATGCCTGCCATTTATTTTGTGGTGGTATATGCAATAATAAATGCGTTTCAGGTATTTACCGAAATTTTTACAATGACAAGAGGAGGCCCGGGAAATTCCACCAACACGCTGGTTTATTATTTGTATACAAAAGCATTTACCCATAATGAAATGGGATATGCAAGCGCAATAGCAATAATCATGGCTATTATTATAATGATTGTAACAGTGCTGCAGAAGTATGTTTTAGGCAGTAAAGTTCAGTATGAAACCTAATTGACTATCTGTAGCGGAGAGGGTGGCTTTTTGTGGATAATGCAGTTAATACAAGGAGTAGAAATAAAAAGAAGGCAGTATTGGTAATAGCATATATTATACTTGTTTTATTTGTTTTATTTGATCTGATTCCTTTGATATGGATGATTTTGTGTTCCTTCAAATCGAGAACCGAGATAATGACATTCCCGCCTGCAATTTTTCCCTCCGAATGGAGATTTGATAATTATGTCAAGGCATGGAATGCATATGGTCTCAGTTTTACACGTATGTTCATAAATACATTTACAATAGTAATTCCCGGAACATTTTTTACCGTATTGAGTGCAACTCTTGCTGCGTACTCATTTGCACGCATAAAATTCTGGGGCAGGGATTTTTTGTTCGCTTTGTTTCTTTTATCTTTGATGATACCTGACTCGGTTGTCCTGATACCAAGGTTTATATTCTTCAAAAACCTTGGTTTTCAGGATTCGCTCTGGCCTATTATAATTCCGATGTTATTCGGATACGGACTGCCGGTATTTCTTGGAAGACAGTTTTTTATGACCATACCGCAGGATCTGGAGGATTCGGCTACCATTGACGGCTGCGGGAGGTTAAGAGCGTGGGCCAATATTTTTGTTCCACTGTCAAAGCCTATTATAGCAACAATTACAGTCTTTACGTTCCAGAGCTATTACAATGACTTTTTATACCCGCTGGTATACATAAATTCAACGAGCAAATTTACTATCCAGCTGGGACTGAGTGCTTTCAGAGGAGAACACACTACCAGGTTTGATCTGCTCATGGCGGCTTCGGTGTTCTGTCTCATTCCAATTCTGATAATTTATATGTTTGCCCAGAGATATTTTGTAGAAGGAATTGTAACTACCGGATTAAAGGGATAGACAATTAAGGGGAGTTTAAAATTTATGTTTTTATGCCGCATATCCAGTGTGATGTGCGGCTTTTCATCGTCCGGAAAAACAAGCATTTGCCTTTTAAATGCCAACAATTATTCTTTCGTTATATTTGCTAATAGAAAAACATTTTGCACTGAGCTATAATTATATCATTGAGAATTAATTGATTGATTCCAAAAAGGAGAAACATAAATGCCGGTAGAAATAGAACGGAAATTTCTGGTTAAAAATGATGATTACAAAATACATGCAAAGCCGGTATTGTTCAAACAGGGTTATTTGTCTGTAGAGAGCGGCAGAACGGTGCGGATAAGGACTTATGACAATAAGGGTTTTATAACTGTAAAAGGGAAGGCCCAGTCCTTTACAAGGGATGAATTTGAATATGAAATTCCGGCGGACGAAGCGGATATGATACTTGACAACCTTTGTATAAGGCCGCTGATAGAGAAGATACGTCATTTTGCAGTATATGGGGGAAATGAGTGGGTTATTGACGAATTCCTCGGAGTAAATAAAGGACTTGTTGTAGCCGAAATAGAATTGAAATCTGAGGAACAGTTTTTTGAAAGACCTGATTGGCTGGGTGAAGAAGTTACTTTTGACAGGAAATACGGGAACTCTCATCTGGTGAGAAAGCCTTACAGTGAATGGTAGCCGGACAACAACCAATAACATGAATAATGTTTTAGCTGCATAGAAGCTGCAATGCCATGGCCATTGAGAAGAAGGAGGTGCCGCCGGAATATGGACTGCAGAGATGGCTGCGGAGCCTGCTGTATATCACCGTCAATTTCATCTCCGATTCCGGGGATGCCTCACGGAAAACCTGCCGGTGTAAAATGTATACAGCTTGACGATAATTATAGGTGCAAGCTCTTTGGAAAACCGGAAAGGCCTGCTGTTTGCTCCAGCCTGAGACCTTCGGTGGAAATGTGCGGAGGCTCACGGCAGGAAGCTGTGGGTTACCTGGATTTACTTGAAATACAAACAAAATAGAACCGGGGCAATGAACTCAGCAAATCAACAGTTGTATTGCAGGTGTCCGGTGAAGAGGATAGAAATCAATAAAATGAAGAATGGAGTGAGATGGACCATGGGCAAAATATTAGTGTTTATGTATAATGATATGGCTGATTTTGAAGTCATATATGCAACCCACCTGTTAGGACATGAACTCTCAAAGGAGATAGTTCCGTGTGCTTACCATATGGAACCCGTGAAAAGCAAGGGAGGCATGGTATTTTTACCTTCGGTTACAGTGGCCGGGGCAAAGGTTGAAGACTATGAAGGCTTCATCATACCGGGAGGCTGGAATCCTGTGGTAAGAGAGGAAATGCTTGAATTGATCAGGGGATTTTACAACAGCGGAAAACTTCTGGCTGCAATCTGCGCAGGCCCGCGTTTTCTGGCAAAGGCAGGTATACTTGATAAGGTCAAATATACTACGTCCATAGTGGAATGGAATGAAATGAGAAGGGCACAGTTTAAGGAAGAAGATCCCTTCCCCAGGGGTAATTTTGTCAATGCGAGAGTGGTCCGGGACGGCAGTGTTATTACCTCCAAGGGTATATCCTTTGTGGATTTTGCTGTTGAAGTTGCCGATTACTTCGGCCAGTTTAAGGATGAGGCAGAAAAACAGGCCTTTTTCAATACAATTACCGGACGTGAGTGATGGACGACGGCATATTGCAAATATATTTTATGAAAATGGGAGATTGATATGGGGCAAACCGTTTTGGTCACAGGTGCATCCAGAGGGATCGGGCAGGATATTGCCCGGCTTTTTGCTGCCCGGGACTATAATGTCGCTATAAATTACAACACCAGCAGCCAGGCGGCGGAATGCCTGCTGAAGGAGCTGCGAAAAGCCGGTTGCAGGGCAATTGCCGTACAGGCGGATGTTTCGCAGGAGGAACAGGTGGAAAATATGCTAAACAGCATAAATAAATGTTTCGGCGACATAGATATATTGATCAACAATGCGGGTATAGCGAGGCAGCAGCTGTTTACCGACATTTCGCCGGGAGAGTGGGACAGGATGTTCGAGGTCAATGTTAAAGGTATGTTTCTCTGCGCACGGGGGGTATTACCGGCTATGATAAGGAAGCAGCGGGGAAAGATAATCAATATTTCATCCATATGGGGTATTGCCGGTGCATCCTGCGAGGTGCTCTATTCATCAACAAAAGCTGCTGTCATTGGGATGACAAAAGCTCTTGCCAAGGAATTGGGTCCGTCAAACATTCAGGTTAATTGTGTTGCACCGGGGGTAATAGCTACAGATATGAATTCCGGTTTGGACCAGGCTGCCATTGAAGATCTGAAGGATCAGACTCCCCTTGGCGTGATAGGGAGAGGAATTGATGTTGCAGAGACGGTATATTTCCTGGCATCAGACAAATCTGATTTTATAACAGGTCAGGTGATAAGTCCCAACGGAGGCTTCCTGATTTGAATTTAATTAACTAAAATTTTAGAGCAGTTTAGTTTACTTATAAGCTTGTTTTTTCAGGACAATAAGGTATACTAAGCTAGTATGTTTTAAATTGAATTGCATTTTGATTTATGTATGGCTTTTTGCTGTATTTACATAATTTCCGGGAGGAAAGGTATTATGGATAATTCTTCAGGAGTAAAACGATTTTTTGAATATCTTCCTGTCTGTATTAAATTTCATAAACTGAAAAGTGAGGGACTTGCCCGATTGATTTTTGTGCTTGTACTTTTTTGTCAGATGGCAGGGAGTTATATTCAGCATAGAATATTGAATCAGATATCTTCTGAGGATTTTGATTTACTTATGTCGGCATTGACAACGGTAACCACTGCACAACAGGGAAATGCGGCTGAAAAAGTGATTTCACCTGCTCTTTTGGTATTGGGGGTTACACTGGTAATAAAATTGATAACCAACCTGTTCTTATCTGTATATCTATACTCATATATTTCAGAGCTGAGGGGAAAGACAACAGGTATTTTATCTGGATTTAAGGGAGCTTTCAAGCATCTGGGCAGGCTTATAATCTACAATATACTCTTTGGATTATTGGTCATGATGGGCTTGATGTTCTTTATCATCCCCGGAATAATTGCATATATCGTCTTTATTTTTGGTTTCTGCTATGTTGTGGATTTAAAATTAAATGTAGCTGATGCATTTACAGCCAGCAGTGATATTACCAGGAATAAAAAAGTTCAAATAGCCAGTGTTTTTATTGGATTTTATCTGATGTTTGAATTACCCATTGCTTTGGTGATATCAGGCAGCACACTTGGTTCAGCTTATCTGGCTTCTTTTTTCAGCACTATTGCAGGATTGATTCTTCAGAGACTCATAGCCCAGTTGTATATGGATCTGGAGTATAAAAGCGAACGATCTGCCAAGTCATAATTATTTCATATAAATTTTTATATATAATTTTTCGTCGTATAATTTTGTCGCAGCATATTTATAGTGGGGGCTACATACATGGGCATAAGGTATATTTTTGACAAACTTGGTCTTATCAATAGGACTGTAACTGACGATAACCTGGAACTCAGCAGACGGAGATTTGTGCTTGAGGGCTGTCTTGCAAATGCTATTTTTACATTGACCAGCGGTGCCTTTTTAGTGGGCTATGCCAGTTACCTGGGAGCTAATGAGCAGTTTAACGGAATAATAGTGGCTCTTCCGCTGTTGGCTAATATAATACAGTTGTTCAGTCCTCTCGTGTTTGAGAAACTGTCAAGGAGAAGACCTCTTATTGTAGCTTTATGCCTGTTTTACAGGACACTTTTATGCCTGATGATGTTTATCCCCTTTGTAACCGACAGTAAGCCTGCAAGGCTGCTGATTTTAGGAGGCATGTATTTTCTGGCCTATTGTGCGGCAGGATTTTTGACACCTGCCGCTGCCAGCTGGATAATCAGCCTTGTTCCTGATAAGCTGCGGGGAAGATATTTTGGCTTGAGGGATATGTGTATACTTGCCTCGGCAGCAGTACTATCCCTGGTGATGGGCAGGGTTTTGGACCTGTTTAAATCAAACCGGCAGGATTATCTGGGATTTGTGGTGGTATTTTCGGTTGCGTTGGTTATTACACTGTTTAATGTTTTAACCTTGAAAAGGATCAGGGAACCTGAGGTCAAGCCATATGATCAAAATCTGGACATAAAAGGCCTTATTTCCATTCCTCTGAGGGACAAGCAGTTCCGAAAGGTTGTGCTGCTCAATATTCTATGGAATTTAAGCGTACAGTTTTCGCTGCCGTTTTTTTCGGTATATATGGTTAATGGCTTGAAACTCTCATATACGTATATAATGGTTATTGGAATAATATTATCCTGTGTTCAATCTTATTCGGCAAGAATATGGGGCCGGATCTCGGAAAAGAAGAGCTGGGAATTTACTACGGTTGCTTCAATGGCAGTATTGGGCGTAGTTCATGTTACCTGGAGCTTCATTAACCATAATACCTATTTTGTTATAATTCCTTTTGTTCAGGTGCTTGCGGGTATAGGCTGGGCAGGAGTTAATATGTCCCTGTTTAATATTCAGTTTAAATATGCTCCTCAGGAGGGAAGGACGGTATTTATAGGCTTTAATGCGGCTTTAGCCGGAGCAGCCGGGTTTTTCAGCGCTCTTATGGGCTCATTTGTTGTGGGAGCTTTGAGCGGTATAAAGATAGATATTAAGGTGACAGTTTTGGATAATATGTTAATTGTTTTTGGAATATCGGGATTGATGATCCTTTGCTGTGCCGCATATTTCTCCTGGTGTTTTAAAGATAAAAAAGATGAATTGATATCTTGACAAAGTCGTTAACTCCATATATTATAGTTGTTGTATCAAATTTATGTAAGGGCAATTAACTCAGCTGGTAGAGTGTCATCTTGACGTGGTGAAAGTCACAGGTTCGAGTCCTGTATTGCCCACCAAATTATAACTCCCATAGATAGCTTTTTTCTGAAAGTATAAAGCGGTATGACTATCCGGTAATGAGGGTGGCTTTTGGGGGTAGCAGAGTAAATTCCAGCAAATATGGTTCAAATCCGTACCTTATTCTTTTTAATCAGTTGACTTAATATATCATTCTAATCCTATTTTTGGGTCTATCTTTTAATAACATCAGCTATACTAAATAAAGTATTTTTTAAAGTACTATCTCCTGAAAATTCTGTCTTTGACTTTGTATTATGTTGAAATTGGCCGTGCAGCCTTCAATGGTTATATGTTATATTATTACATGGCAGAAAAGAAATGGGACATATAAGTAAATATATGGCATAAAGCTTGAAAACGGATAGATATAAACTATCTATCCGTGATATAATTATTTTCTGGAGGGGTATGCTCATGGAAGAAACGTTAAAACTCATTCTTGAGAAGTTAAGCGGTATGGAGTCAGATATAAAGGAATTAAAGCTAGGTCAAGAAGGATTAGTTCAAGGACAAAAAGAATTATTCCAGGGTCAAGAAGGATTAGTTCAAGGACAAAAAGAATTATTCCAGGGTCAAGAAGAATTATTCCGGGGTCAAAAAGAATTATTCCAGGGACAAAAAGAATTATTTCAGGGACAAGAAGGATTAGTTCAAGGACAAAAAGAATTATTCCAGGGTCAAGAAGGATTAGTTCAAGGACAAAAAGAATTATTCCAGGGTCAAGAAGGATTAGTTCAAGGGCAAAAAGAATTATTTCAGGGACAAAAAGAATTATTTCAGGGACAAAAAAATTTGGAATTATCTCAAATTAAATTGTCTGATAAACTGGATGCCTTTGAGAAGCAGACAATGAAGCGTTTTAATGAACTGGATAGTAAAATAGCAAGCATCAATGATGCGGTTGCCGACTTGATGGAATTCAGGACAGATACCGAAAGTAAACTCAAAAAAATAAAATAGTTAATATATAGGCAAGGTTATAACCCTTGCTTTTATTTTGTTATTTTTTAAATCATGAGCAGGGGGGCAGTTCAGCAACCCTGCTTTTATAATTTGTCAAATATGGCTGGGCTGTATTTTACAACTTAGAAGTGATTATGGGCTTTCAGGCGAAAGTAATTAACCTAAGAAAATTTAAATTACTGTAACAAAATCTATTATTAATCCATAACTTATTACTAAATAAATATGCTTTACGCCTGGTATATTGAAAACCGGCTTAATACAAATAAGAGGTGTGGGAGGAAAGTCCTTTGTGCTTGCCATTGGTTACTGTCGGGATCATTAATTATAATTGTATTAAATTTTTAGAGAATTGTGTTGAGTCATATCTTAACCAGTCATACAGGAATTTAGAAATAATTATTATCGATGACTGCTCTACCGATGGCTCCATTGAAATACTTAAGGAATTGGAACAATGCAATGAAACCGTAAGGTGCATTTATCATGAGAAAAACAGCGGCGGTCCTTCGCAGGCCATCCAGGAAATTATTCAGCAGGCGGGAGGAAAGTATTTTCAATGGATTGCATCCGATGACTATGTTCAGGTCGATGCCATTGAAAAATTCGTTGACTATTTGGAAAAAACCAATAATGATTATGTTTATTGCAATTTTAAGATCATAAATGAAAATAATGAATTCACATCCTGCTGGAATTATTCTCATCCCACACTTGATGACATGGTCGGCAGCATATTTGCAAACGCCTCTGGGGTTATTCCCATGAACGGTTTGTACAGACTTGATTTTTTCCGAAAAAGCGGTATTACCTGGAGTATATACAGGAACAATGACCATTCCTGCGATACCATAAACTCACTCAATTTTATCAGGAATGGCATGAAATACGGAATGATAAATGAAAGCCTGATTTATTACAGGCTGCACCAAAGCAACTGTTCCCATAACCTGGAGGAAAGAATCAAGTCATCCCTGGTAGTGTATGACTATATCATTAAAAATTTTAATGAAGCTGCATATTTGCCTGCCATAGAGTGGAGCAGCTCAGAAAACAGGGAACAGCTTAAAAACTATTCAATCGCCTCACATTTTTATAAAAAAATAACCGAATATATGAATTTGGGGGGAATACCCCGCCATTTAAAACACACCATCAGTAAAGAGCAGATAAAAGAATGCATGCGTGTCTTTATAGACGAAGGAATGCTGTATATTCACCAGGGGCTGACACAGGGAGATACTTTACGAAATGAATTGGTTGAGCTGGAAACAGAGTATAAAAATCTTCTGAATGAATCGTAAAGGGTAATCAATATGATGGAAATGTTGGAACAGATATGCGGCATGGAAACCGGAGATAAAGATAAAATATACACTGACTTAATTGAATCCTTTCAGAAAGGTAATATAGTGTTATATGGTGCCGGAGGCATCGGGTATATTACAAGCTGCATTTTAAAAGAAAAAGCCTGTAACATACACTGCTTTGTTGATGATAACAAAACCAAACAGGGAACATATGTCAACGGAATAAAGGTCATATCCCTTGAAGAACTGGGCCGGGATGCGGGATATGGATATATTGTCCTCATATGTATTCCCAACCCTATGGATGTTTATCATAGGCTCATAAGCCTGGGTTACAAGAAGGTTCAATATTTCCCTGTAATGATGTGGGAAAAGAATTTTTATAATATCTCTCTGCTTAAAGAGAACCGGGATAAAATTGACGCCGTATATGAATTTTTGGCCGACAGCCTTTCCAGATCAGTATTCATGAATATTTTGAAACACAGGATTACCATGGATTTTTCAATCCTTGATAATATTATAAGTCAGAAACAGTATTTTCCTTCGGATATATTTGTCTTGAACGACAGGGAGTGTTTTGTTGACGGAGGAGTGTACAACGGAGAGACCATAGCTGATTTTGTTAACAGCGTTGATAATAAATTTGATTACATATATGGTTTTGAACCAGATAAACAAAATTTCAGCAATTTAACAAAAAGTGTTGCGCATATGGATTGCAACCGTCTGAAGCTGTTTAATGCGGGTCTGTATTCGAAAGCCGGAGAAATAAGCTTTGACAGCCATGGAAACAGCGCCTCGGCTATTTCCGATACCGGCGGGGATAATATCTCACTGGTCAGGCTTGATGATGTGGTAGGGGAGCATAAACCGACATATATAAAGCTGGATATTGAAGGGGCTGAGAAAGAAGCTCTTTATGGAATGCAAAACACAATCGCTGAAAATCATCCAAAGCTTGCCATATCAATTTATCATAAAGCTGCCGATTTATGGGAGCTGCCCTTGCTTATCCGGACCCTGCCGGCCTCCTATAATATTTATATCAGACATTATTCAAACGGCCTGCACGAAACGGTTTGTTACGCCATATAGCAACTATTTGCACAACTGGCGGGATGGGAGATTATATGTTTACCGGAAAAACTTTGCTTATCACCGGAGGGACCGGTTCCTTCGGCAATGCCGTACTTAATAAATTTATTAATACCGATATTAAAGAAATCCGTATATTCAGCAGAGATGAGAAAAAGCAGTATGACATGCGGCGTGAACTGAACAATGAGAAGGTTAAATTTTATATCGGAGATGTGAGAGATTACAACTCCATATACAAAGCATTAAAGGGCGTGGACTTTGTTTTCCATGCGGCTGCGTTAAAACAGGTGCCCTCCTGCGAGTTTTATCCCATGGAGGCAGTCAGGACCAATATAATCGGAACTGAGAATCTTCTGAATACAGCTATTGAAAATAAAGTAAAGAAGGTAATTGTATTAAGCACCGACAAAGCTGTCTACCCGATCAATGCCATGGGAATGTCCAAAGCGCTGCTTGAAAAGGTAATGGTGGCTACCTCAAGAAATGTAAATGAAGATGAAACGGTTTTGTGCGGAACCAGGTACGGCAACGTAATGGCTTCCAGAGGGTCGGTTATACCGTTGTTTGTCCGGCAGATAGCCGAAGGGTCGCCTTTGACTGTCACAGATCCAAATATGACAAGGTTTATGATGTCACTGGAAAATGCCATTGATTTAGTACTTTATGCCTTCAATAATGCAAAGCAGGGGGACATATTTGTCCAAAAAGCACCCGCTGCAACAATACTGGAGCTGGCTGAGGCACTGAAGGATATTTTCAATGCCGGGAATGAAATAAGGACTATAGGCACCCGCCACGGCGAAAAATTATACGAGACACTATTGACAAGGGAAGAGATGTCAATAGCTGAAGATCTGGGGGATTACTACAGAATACCGGCAGACAACAGGGATCTCAACTATGATAAGTATATCAGCTGCGGCAACAGCAGGACAGCCGGTTTAAGCGATTACAATTCCCATAATACCCGGAGGCTCACCGGTGATGAGCTAAAGAAGCTGCTCCTGAGCCTGGATTATATCCAAAAGGAATTAAAACAAATAAAAGGGGTTTGACATATGCTGAAAGTGATGACCATAGTGGGCACCCGGCCGGAAATCATTAAATTGAGCAGAGTCATTGACAGGCTTGATAAATGTACCGAGCATATACTTGTCCATACCGGACAGAATTTTGACTATGAACTTAATGAGATATTTTTTGAAGAAATGCGCATAAGAAAGCCTCAGTACTATTTAAATTCTGCCGGAAAATCATCTGTTGAGACAATTGCAAAGGTTCTGATCAAGGCAGATGAAGTTTTAGAAGCCGAGAAGCCTGATGCAGTCCTGATTTATGGAGATACAAACAGCTGCCTGTCCGTCATCGCCGCCAAGAGGAAAAAGATACCAATATTTCATATGGAAGCCGGAAACCGCTGCTTTGACCAGAGAGTGCCCGAAGAAATAAACCGTAAAATAGTCGATCATTTAAGCGATATCAATATGCCCATATCGGAGCATGCAAGAAGGTATTTGCTCCAGGAGGGCATTAAAGGTGAGACTGTCATAAAAACCGGTTCATCAATGCTGGAAGTGCTGGAATTTTATAAAAATGACATTGATAAATCCCAGGTACTGGCCAGGATGAAGCTTCAGCCAAAAGGATATTTTGTGGTCAGCGCACATAGGGAGGAAAATATTGATTCGGATATGAATTTCAAGGCTTTTATTGAAAGCTTGAACACCATTGCCTCAGAATACGGTAAAAGAATTATCGTATCAACTCATCCAAGAACCATGAAGAAAGTAATGCTGCTGGATAAAGCTCTCTTGGATCCTAAAATCCAGTGGATTAAGCCATTGGGTTTCTTTGACTACATAAAACTCCAGACAAATGCATTTTGCGTAATATCGGACAGCGGAACCATTATGGAAGAGGCTTCCCTGCTTTCCTTTCCTGCCGTTACCATTCGAAATGCCCATGAGAGGCCTGAGGGCATGGATGAAGGGGTGCTTATATTATCCGGTCTCAAGGCAGACAGGGTATTGCAGTCGGTGGATATTGCAACAGGCGTTACGGGCGGTAAAGCCCCAGCCGGAAAGCCGGTTGAGGACTACAATGTTTCCAATGTATCTGATAAGGTGGTAAAAATTATTATGAGCTATACGGATTATGTCAACCGGACGGTGTGGAGGAGGACGGATTAGCAGATGGGCAGGAAAAAAATATTGGTACTGGGTTCCACAGGAATGGCAGGGCATGTTATGACTGCCTTCTTTGAAGAGAGTGGGGCCTATGATGTTTTTAATCTTGCACATAAGAAAAAGCTGAATGAAAAATCATATTTGTGTGATGCGGCTGATTTTATTAAGCTTGGAGTATTTCTGGATAAAGAGGACTTCGATGTCATTATAAATTGTATTGGTATTTTAAACCGGAATGCCACAGACTTTAAGGACAGGGCAATTTTGTTGAATTCCTATCTGCCGCACTTTTTGGAAGTCCGGTTCAGAGACTCCCGCACCAAAATTGTCCATTTAAGTACCGATTGCGTATTTTCAGGCAAAACAGGTTCCTATACAGAAAACTCCTTTAAAGACGGAGACACATATTATGACCGGACCAAGGCCATAGGGGAGATAGGTGAAGGCCGTAATTTAACGTTCAGAACCTCCATAATCGGGCCTGATATAAATTATGACGGGATTGGACTTTTTAATTGGTTCATGAAGTCCAAAGGAAAGATAAACGGCTATGTAAATGCAATTTGGACCGGCATTACAACCATTGAGCTGGCAAAAGCCGTGGAACAGGCTGTAATAAATGACCTGTCCGGGATATACCATTTGGTTTCGACCCAAAGCATAAATAAATATGAGCTGCTTTTGCTCTTTAAAGAAGTTTTCAATAGAAATGATGTGTATATAGACAAGTATTTTAATGATCTGGTAGATAAAAGTCTCATCAATACCCGTCATGATTTTGATTATCAGGTACCGGATTATAAAATTATGATATCCGGGATGAAGGCTTGGATTTTGGCCCACCCAGCCTTTTATCCGCATTATATTGTATAGCTGTCACATCTGTTAATCCATATTAATAGTAATTCCATGCTGCTTTATTTCCCATATATTCAACAATTATCAGTTAAATAATTGTTGAATATATTTTTGTAATGATTTCAGCTGCCCCTCTCATATTATTATACAAGCACATAAGTTAACTGATACAAATCACGGGTTTGGTATACAGTAGCAAAATGACGGAAATACCGAAGGCAACGTCTGAAGGGAATAGGGATGAAAAATGCTGCAGAATATTATTATACTTGTTTTAAGTCTTGGGATAATACTTACCGGTTGTGAATTGTTTACCAACGGAATAGAATGGCTGGGTAAAAAACTTAATGTGGGAGACGGCGTGGTGGGCAGTATTTTTTCGGCTGTAGGCACCTGCTTGCCTGAAACGCTGATTCCCATTATTGCACTCCTGTTTTCAAAAGGCTCGGAATCTGTGGATATAGGCATCGGAGCAATTGTGGGCGCACCATTTATGCTTTCCACACTGGCCTTCTTTATTACCGGTTTAAGTGCTGTTGTATTTGCCGGCAGGCGAAAAACAGGACATATACTCAATGTAAATCTTGAGATATTGAGCAGGGATATCTCATTTTTTGTGATAGTTTATACAGGAATGATTTTAGCCTCAATCATCACTTTTGGGGTGGTTAAAAATGCATTTGCCTTCATACTGATAGGGTGTTATGTGTACTATGTTTTTAAAACCGTTAACGGTGACAGTTCCAGTGATGAGGAGGTTGATGACCTCACCTTTGCAAAGGCTTTTAATACAAAAGCCAATATTTTTGTCATATCACTTCAGGTTATGGTTGCACTGACAGTGATCATTGTGGGGGCGGAACTTTTCGTCAGTAATATTGAAGTGGTCTCAAAGGGCTTTGGAATATCAACACTGGCCCTGTCAATAGTCATAACTCCCATAGCAACCGAGCTGCCTGAAAAGTTTAACAGTGTCATATGGATCAGCAAAAGCAAGGATACCCTTTCCCTTGGAAATATAACAGGTGCGATGGTATTTCAGAGCTGTATACCTGTTTCCATCGGTATCCTTGCCACATGCTGGAGACTTGACACCATCACTCTGGTAAGCGCATTGCTTGCGCTGTGCTCGGCGCTGGTAACCTTCCTCTGGATAAAGGTAAAGAGACAGCTGAGTCCAATACCTCTATTATCAGGAGGCCTGTTTTATATCTTTTTTATTATATTCCTGGTAGAGAGGGGCTTTAAATAATTCAGAAGATATTCTCAAAAGTAAAGCTTTCCTTTTTGGGTATGTGCAGTATATAATACTTCAAAGCCTCCAGTTCAGCCAGTGCAGAGGAGTAATCCTCGCTTTCCACATACATTTTGGTTTTGGTAAAGGAATCGTCAATATTATCAATTTCAAAATGGTCTACAAGCATGGCCCAGTAATATTTTGTCCTATCCCAGTTTTTATTGAATTCCTCAAGCTGCTTTTCTGCAGAGGTCCATTGTTTGTCCGAGACTGATTTACTGGCCGAAATAACCGAATATTCCAGGATTCCTGCCGATCTTTCAAGGTAATAAAGAGTTAATGAACCTGAAAGAATTATGACTATCAATAATATGGAAATGAGGATAATTGTTTTTGTATTGGTGTTCATAATGTGCAGCTCACTCCTTTGGAATTATTTTTTTTCCTTTGCCTGGCAGAATAATTTTCCGTCTGAATCGACACTTGCAAAGAAAACATCCCCTATCCTGTTTATCCCTATTTTGTTCAATTCCATCTCGAGAGTCTCTTTATCCAGGTTTGTCCTTTTTAAATTTTTTGTTATCAGCTGTCCGTCGATTATCAAATCAATTGCCGGTGCCTCATACTTGACTGACAGATTTAAATCCTCCGGAGTCACATTTCTTTTAGCCGCCTTCGGTACCACACTCAACTGTCCGTTGGTTTCCAAAATTGCATATTCCACGTCTGCAATATCATATATATCCTTGTTTCGAAGCTGTTCAAGCAAATCATTCAAGGTATACAGCTCGTTGCGGAATACCTGTTCATTGATTTTACCGGCTGAAATAAGAATACTTGGCCTGCCGCAGATAATTTCTCTGGCTTTTGTACTTTTCAAGGCTACAAAGGAAATAAATATTTGGGCAGCCAGCATGGTCAATATGGGTATAATGCCGTTCACCAGGGGAATCCCGGTATTTTGCATAGGCACCGAGGCAAGCTCGGAGATCATAATGGCAACTGCAAGCTCAAAAGGCTGCAATTCTCCAATCTGCCTTTTTCCCATTATTCTCATTGCAATAATAACAATAATATACAAAACCAAAGTTCTTATAAAAACAACTAACAATTTTATTAACCTCTTTCCATTTGAATGATAAGTTTATTATTTAATAATAGCCGAAAAAAATACTTGAATTTTTTAGTTGTATTGAGCCTGACGATATTTTACCTGAGAAGTACAATATTATTAGCTATTTGAAGAAAAAGAGAGATATTTGTACAAATATCCAGCCAATTTATACTTTAATAATTCATATCACTGATAATCCTTGTAATTTAAGGTTTCATGTAATTAATGTTAAAGTGATATAATTAATGGGTATTCTTTACTATGGGGCATTATATATAGCTGGTTGCATATTATAATGCTCATTATTTTTACTCTTTTTCAGGGAGGATTCAATGCAGGTAGTTATTATCGGTTGCGGAAAGGTGGGCGCTAAATTTGCCCAAGCCCTTTCCCAGGAGGGACATGAGATAGTTATAGTCTCCAGCGACAATAAGTCATTTAGAAATCTGGCACCTGACTTTGACGGTGTCACACTGACGGGTGTCCCTATAGACCAGGACGTTTTAAAGAACGCGGGTATTGAGACGGCTGATGCTCTTGTGGCCGTTACTGAGGACGATAATGTAAATATAATGGTTTGTCAGGTTGCCAGGGAGATATTTAAAGTCCCCAAAGTTATCGCAAGGATATATAACCCTGCAAGAGAACATGTATTCCACGAGTTCGGACTTGACACTTTTTGCCCCACTGATATTACAGTAAATGTTATAAGAGCCCTGATCAGCTCTGAGGATGATGTAAGCACGCATACAATCGGGAATACCTCTGTTATTTTCCAGAATAAAAAGGTTGGCGGAGGTTACATCGGCAAAAGGGTTGACCAGGTCAAGCTAAAGGAAGGTATGATTTTTGGAATCATCAGGTCAGGTGACTTTATTTTTGCAAATAGCGTGGGAAGGCTTATAAAAGGCGATATTTTTGTTATCGCGGATACGGCCCATAAGCTATGACTTTAAACCGGCAATAGGGTTGTGTTTAATGATACAACATTCGGAGGTAAATGAATGTATATAGTAATTGCGGGCGGAGGAAAAATAGGGTATTATCTGATTAAAACTCTTCAGCCTTACAAACATAGAATAACTGTTATAGAACCCCAGAGGGAGTTGTGCGAGAAGATAGCAAATCAACTCAATATTTCGGTTGTTAATGGTGATGGAACCAGCATTGAGCATCTGACCGAATCGGAGTTAGGCAAAGCCGATATATTTATAGCTGTTACAGGCAGGGATGAGGAAAACCTTATTGCATGCCAGCTGGCTAAACGGAAATTCGGAGTAAACAGAACAATTGCAAGAGTCAACAACCCGAAAAACATAACCGTATTTGAAAAGCTGGGTGTGGATATTGCAGTTAGCAGCACATCCATAATTGCGGATCTTATAGAACAGGAAGTCGATTATTCGGGTGTCAGAACCTTAATGAAGCTTAAGGGAGGTAAAATAACGCTAAGCGAGCTGGTTATTACTCCTGAGTCCGGGGTTATAAATAAAAAACTGAAGGATTTGAACATTCCGAAGGATTTCATATTGATATCGGTTATCAGGGACGATGCAGTTATAATACCAAACGGAGACACAATGCTGTCTGAAGGCGATTATATCATAGCCGCTTCTTCATATACCGAACAGCAGGAACTGAAGGAATTCTTTTTAGGATAATGTATTGCATTGTTAGATTTTTATATGATAAAATTATGAGGAATAATTATAAAGGCCGGGATTAATTACGGGACCGATGAATTCGTTCCCCAGTAGCCGTCCATACAGGTTCAGAGAGCAGTCTGGCTGGTGGGAAGACTGAGTTGTATGGAATGTGTGAATTACGTATTATGAGCCGCTTTTTGCCGGGATTGCCCGTTACAGCATCAAAGGTGTCTGTAAACCCAGGTGGATTTTATTTCATTACAATCTGCCATTCCGGGTTTTATGGGTGCAAATTAAGGTGGTACCACGAGCTCTTCGTCCTTATACAGGATAAAGAGCTTTTATTATTGTCAGGGAATGGAAAGCTTTATTCAATTACCTGACATCAATATTTTCATACAATTTGGTAAATACTGTTTACAAGGAGAGAAAAACAATGAGTAATGTTTATGATTTATTGCAGGAAAGGGGCTTTATAGCTCAGGTAACCCATGAAGATGAGATTAAGAAACTTTTAAGCGAGAAAAGTGTGACTTTTTATATAGGTTTTGACCCTACCGCAGACAGTCTGCATGTGGGACACTTTCTTCAACTGATGGTAATGGCTCACATGCAGCAGGCAGGACACCGCCCGATTGTGCTTATCGGAGGTGGGACGGCCCTGGTGGGAGACCCCAGCGGTAAAAATGATATGAGAAAAATGATGACCAGGGAAATAGTACAGCATAATGTTGAAAGATTTAAAACGCAGATTTCCAGATTTATAGATTTTTCAAATGACAGGGCAATAATGGTTGACAATGGAGATTGGCTGCTTGGTCTCAATTATGTGGAGTTTTTAAGAGATGTGGGAGTACATTTTTCTGTAAACAGGATGCTGACTGCCGAATGTTTCAAGAGCAGAATGGAAAAGGGGCTGACTTTCCTTGAATTCAACTATATGCTGATGCAGAGCTACGATTTTCTTGTTCTGAATAGAAAATACGACTGTCAGATGGAACTTGGCGGGGACGATCAGTGGTCAAATATTCTTGGAGGTCTGGAGTTGATCAGGAAATCTGATGGAAAGAGCGTTTACGGAATGACCTTTACACTTTTGACCACCAGCGAAGGCAAGAAGATGGGGAAAACGGAAAGCGGCGCGGTATGGCTGGATCCGGAAAAAACCACACCTTATGAATTCTACCAGTACTGGAGAAACATCGATGACAATGATGTGGAAAAATGTCTTGCGCTGCTGACTTTCCTTCCCATGGACGAGGTCAGAAGACTTGGAGCGCTTACAGATGCGGGTATTAACCAGGCGAAAGCCATACTGGCTTATGAAGTAACAAAGATTGTACATGGAGAAGCAGAGGCTCTTAAAGCCAAAGACGCTGCCGAAGCAATATTCGGCGGTAAGGGAAATTCCGAAAATATACCTTTTATTGAGGTAAAAGCCGCCGATCTGGAAGCAGGAATTAAGATAACGGATTTACTGCTGCTGGCCGAACTGACTCCTTCAAAAAGTGAAGCCAGAAGAGCAGTTCAACAGGGCGGAGTTTCACTCAATGATAATAAGATAACAAGCTTTGACTATACAGTGGGGAGCGGTGACCTTGCAGATGGTGAGATCATGCTGCAAAAGGGTAAGAAGAGCTTTGTAAAAATAAAGGTTGTTTAGCAGCCATTAAACAAAATGCACACCATACTCCGAAAACAATCTGAAGTATGGTGTGCATTTTGCTATTTACATAAGGTATAATCGGCAATAATTATTGTGTATCAAATGCTTATAAACACTATCCTACCAGTATTTTAGCTTCCGGATAAACAACGTCGGAGTTTCTTCGTGACGACTTTAAAGTAAGTGCTACTGCAAAGGAAAGGGGACCTACTCTGCCGAGGAACATTGTTAAAATAATCAGCATTTTACTGAAGGAACTCAGTGCCGGAGTGATTCCGAGAGATAAACCCACAGTACCGAAGGCAGAAGTGGTTTCATACAAAACATCCAATACACCGAAATCGGACTGCATAGTTACGATTACAGTCGTTACCAGCATAACAAGTATCCCGCTTAATCCTGCTATTGACATTGCCTTGTTTACTGTATATTGATGAATTCTTCTTTTAAACAGTACAATATCTCCCGAGCCCTTTATTTGTGAAAATACGGCTATTATTAAAACACCCATGGTGGTTACTTTGACTCCGCCGCCGGTAGAACCCGGTGCAGCACCTACAAACATGAGAAACACCGTAAATACTTTTGAGATTTCCTTCATATCAGCCAGATTTATAGAGTTGAAGCCGGCTGTTCTGGCTGATGTGGATTGAAAAAAGGCAGCATTGATTTTTTCAAAGAAATTCATGGGCCCCAGTGTTTTCGGATTATTGAATTCGGTGGCAAAGAGAAATACAGTTCCTGAAATAAGCAGGGCGGCAGTGATGGTAAGTACCAATTTGGTATGAAATATTAGCTGCTTGTTTTTTCTGAATTCCCAGATATCTCTCCAGACCGAGAAACCTAAGCCTCCAAGGATTATAAGTCCTGAAATTGTATAAATGATGATAGGGTCGCTGTTAAATGGGACCATACTGAGGAATTTGCCGTCAACTGCTCCGCTGGTAATATCAAAGCCGGCATTGCAAAAAGCTGATATTGAATGGAAAACTCCCATATAGGCACCAAAGGCTCCGAATTTAGGTACAAAGCTTATGGCAAGCAGCAGGGCTCCTGCCGATTCAACAATCAGTGTGGCGGTAACTATTTTTCTTATAAGGCGCAGCACCTCGGAATAGCTGAAGGAATTTATTGATTCCTGGGCCAGCAGCATCCCCTTAAGGCCTATTTTTTTTCTAAGCAGGATTGAAAAAAATGTTGCAAGGGTTACAATGCCCAGTGCTCCTACCTGAATCAGGCATAATATGATAACCTGTCCTATGGTTGACCAGTATGTGAAAGTATCATAAATAATCAAACCTGTAATACATGAGGCTGAAGTGGCTGTAAAGAGCGCATTTATAAATGGTGTCCACTCTCCTGATTTTGAAGAGAACGGCATGGTAAGGAGCACCGCTCCGGTAAAAATTAATGCGGCAAAGCTTAAGACCAGCAGCTTGGAAGGGGCCATACCGAGCAGGTGATATCCCTTTTTTTTGATTGTGTCCTTATGCATATTTAATCACCCTTTTTCAATGTGAAATAAAGTATTTTTCTGGTAGCCTGTAACATCTAAACTTATATTGTCCGGCGAGTAAAAATTTTTCAGAACAACGCAGTTCTGGGGGAATTTAACCGCAGGCAATGTATGAATTTGGGTGTTAAATACTACTACTAGCTTTAAAGATTATCATAAATAATTTTAGAATTCAAATACGAATTTATCAATTCTACCAATTCTCAAAGCCTTTTAATTTTTAATATTTCAAAAAATTCAAAGGAATATGAAAGTAAAAACTGTGGAAAATAAATATGCTTCAAATTTTTGAAATAGAGGAGGATTTATATGCCACTTACAAGTAAGGAGTTAATGCTGATTCAGGACAATATCAGCATGTGCGAGGACAATATAAAGTACTTGCAGGGCTGTGCACAGCTGGCGCAGGACAGTCAGATAAAAAACCTGTGCAACAAGCTTGCAAGTGATGAAAAGAACAATTTACAATTGCTGATGAAGCATATTGATACGGCTGCCCAGTAAAAGGAGGAAATCATGGCTAATTTAACTGATAAGGAAATCATGGCATCGGTTTTAGGGGAACACAAACTTGCTGCATCCTCATTGACAAATTTGATATTGGAGAGCGTATGTCCCATGTTGAGAAATGATGCCGAGAGTATTCTGACAAAAACATTTGACGCACAAAAACAGGTCTTCGACATTATGTCTCAAAAGGGCTGGTATTCGGTTCAAAGCGCCAGCCAGCAGGAAATATCCTCAGCGCAGCAGAAAATTAAGGGCATCCAGTCTCAAATGTCTCAATAACCGGCATTGGAAGGGCAGTTACTTTTAAGTAGCTGCCTATTTTATTATTATGGGTTTAACCGGCTTTTCGGTCTCATTACCGGCTGATTTTAAACCATATTCAATGTTAGTAACAATTTGGTATAAAAAGCATAAAATAATATTGCAGGGGCATAGGAAACATATATCTGCATTTGTATAAAGATGCAACATAAGTGGCTTTTGCCGCCTTTGTTATTTGTTAAGATTTTTATTATAAAGGGCTGAATTTCAGTAGACCCAAAATACCAAATAATTTCTTAATATAATTTTTACTTCAGTGTTTTTATTTTTAAGGAGGGAAAGTCGTGCAGTTAAATTCATCAATAATGTCCCAGCGTAACGGAGGTGTGTTTTATTATGAACAAACTAATAATAAAAGGAGGTAAAAAGCTTAAAGGTGAGATAGGTATCGAAGGTGCAAAAAATTCAGTGCTGCCAATACTGGCTGCGACAATTCTTAATTCGGGAGAGAATATTATTAAAAATTGTCCCATGTTCAGCGATGTGGAAGTTATCCTGGATATACTCAAGACTATCGGATGTAAAGTAAAAGTAGAAGATAATGTCGCTATAATTGATTCTTCAACAATATCTTCTACAATTGTACCCGAAAGTCTCGCCTCGGAAATGCGGTCGTCAATAATACTAATGGGGCCTCTTCTGGCCAGAGAGGGTAAAGTTACTATAAGCTATCCGGGTGGTTGTGTTACTTTATACTATCTAAAGCGATATCCTGCTTTTTTAATTCCAGAAGCATTTTTCTAAACTGCAGCGCCTTCCGTATCTTATTTATCAGAACAAATTTATTTGTATGATTCAAAGGTTTTAATATGAAGTCATAGATATCATAATGAAAGATTTTCTCCAGTTCATCATTCTCTACTCCGGAGGCAACAATTATTGGGATCTCCTTGTAATATGTTGTTTTGGAAAATTCCTCAAGAAAACCCTGACCGTCTAAAACAGGCATCACCATATCAAGTATGATTATATCCACATTACGGCTTTCCACCATGTCAAGAGCTTCCCTGCCGTTTAATGCCGAGACAATATTTACACGTTCCTTGTAAAGATAATTTCTTAGAATTGCATTGTCCAGCACATTGTCATCGGTCACAAGAATAGTACTAATCATAAAAACTCCTTTTAAATAAGTTATGGTTATGTAAATTCTACAATATTATGTTTAATATTTAATTCTATAAGAAAGATAAAATACCTTTCAATAAATAATTAAAAAAATCGCAAATTTTGTTGAAAAAAATGTTAATAGTTCACAAATATAATGCCCAAAATTAACCTTATTGGTTTGCGGCTTAACATAGGGCTATGATATAATGACTTTTGTAACAAAAGCAAAAAAATTTAACGCAGCATGGCGCAAAATCCGCCAAAATGGCGAGTGCAATGAGATCTTAAGCAGGTTCTAAGAGGAAAGTAGGATCAAAATGGGATTTGATGTGGAAAATAGATTGCTGACCAAAGCGCGGCAAGGCAATGTACAGGCATTTGAGGAACTTTCCGGCAGCTATTATACCAAAGTATATAATATATGCTACAGAATGCTGAACAATCCTGATGATGCATTGGAGCAGGCACAGGAGACATTTATCAAGGCATTCAGATACATAAAGGATTTTAAGGGTAATTCCTCCTTTTCAACGTGGATTTATCGTATTGCTACAAATACATGCCTTGATTTTATCAGAAAAAATAATAAGAATAAAAATATCGTATCAATGGAACAGGCCACCTTTGAAGATATAACTGTGAAGGACAGGTTGGTTTCAAGTATGCCGGGGCCTGAAAAAATTGCCGAAACCAATGCGCAAAAGGCAGCAATAAAAGAAGCTTTGGAGAAAATGAATGAAAAAAACAGAATGATAATTGTACTCCGGGATTTTATGGGGCTTAGCTATGAACAAATTTCTGAAACACTGGAGACTCCCGTGGGAACGGTTAAATCGCGTATAAGCAGGGCAAGGTCTGAATTGCGGGAATTATTGTGCAAGGATAAGGAACATTTATTTACCGACTACGTCAAATAGTTAATGGAAGGAGGGATAACATGATTTTCTGTGATAACAGCGATTTATATATTTCACTGTATATTGACGATCAATTGGAACAAAATGATAAAGAAGAATTCTTAAAACATATTGAAGAATGCCCGCAATGCGCTCAGAAACTCAAGGAAGAGTCATATTTTACTCAGCTTGTTAATGACGAAGAAACCGTTGAATTGCCTGATGACTTTTCTTCATCTCTCCATTCGAAACTTATAGAAGTCAGCAAAAAAGAGTACAATAATAAAAGTAAACTTCTGTTTTTCAATAAAAAGCTTATGGCCGTTCTTTCAACGGCTGCCGTGGTGGTTATCTCACTTTTGGCTTTTAAACTGCTGCCCGATATGCTGCCGGGAATGGACAAAACCGGTTACAGTGAAAGCGCGGCGCCTCAGGCCACAGCCGGTACGGCAGATATACAGCAGCAATCGGGTTCCGATACTGACGGAAATGTCCATAACGAGGAGGCAACCGGTTCAGGTGCTGCAGATGACAAAGCTGTGCCAAAACCCAAAGTTGCGGCAGCAGACAGTGCTCAGGCTCAGGAGACCGCACAGGACGAGTCTGCACAGAAGGAGGCTGCTGCCCGAAGCGGTGCCAGCAACAGCAATTTAAAAGGTGTGGTCGAATCCGAAAGCATGAGGGATTTTAAAGTAAAAGCATCTGTCAAGACTGATTCCCGGGAAGAATCTGAAAACTCAAGTGTGGCAGGAAGCACCGGCAATACCGCAGCAGACGGTGACAAAAACCAGTCGGAAAAAATAATTGCTTTTACCCTGGCCGAGCCGGCAGATGACCAAAAAACGTTTTATTATAAAAACTACGTTGAGTTGAATTTAACTGTTTCACCTGACGAAACAGAAGTGGAAAAGCTGAAAAAGCTCATGGGGGAGCAGGAGGCGGTTGAGCAGGCCTCAGGCCTCATGGAGGGTTTTGCCGCAAACTATAAGGACATTGTAGCCTATACCGACTACATTATTCCCTTAAGTGAGTATGGTTCCTTAAAGAGTGAAGCATTATTGAAATATAAGCTGGAATTACAAGCAAAAACTGATATAATAAAAACTGACGTTACTGAAGAGTACAATAACCTGGAAATTCAGAAAAACGATATTGAAAATAAAATAAGTGAAGCCTTAAATAAAGGGCAGGATACAACTGCTCTTGAAGCGGAAAAGTCAACCCTGGTTGAACAGACGGATAAAATTATTGCCCAAAGCGGTAAGATAACGGTCAGGATTTTTTTCGTGAAAAAGTAAGGCCGGAGGACATTGATGAACTCGGAAAAAATAATGATCGTTGACGGTAACAGCATTTTGAACAGGGCCTTTTACGGTTTGAGCAGAAATACAATGCTGTCTACCTCCGAAGGTATTCAAACAAACGCGGTATTTGGTTTTATAAATATACTCACAAAATTTCTTTCTGAAGAAAATCCAAAATATCTATGTGTGGCATTTGATATGAAGGAACCAACCTTCAGACATCTGGAATACGACAAGTACAAGGCACAGCGGAAGGGAATGCCCGATGAACTGGCAGTGCAGGTCCCCATTATCAAACAGGTGCTGGATGCCATGAATATAAAGAGAATTGAGACTCCGGGCTTTGAGGCTGATGACATACTGGGGTCTATTTCCCTGTGTGCCGAAGAGAACGGTATGGAAGCAATTCTCCTGACAGGTGACAGGGATTCCTTGCAGCTTGCTTCCCAGTCCACAAGGATAAAACTTCCTGTTACAAGAGGAAACAAAACGGAGACTGATGAGTACGATTATCAGAAGGTGGTAGAAAAATATGGTGTTACCCCTAAAATGCTTATTGATGTTAAGGGTTTGATGGGAGACACTTCGGATAATATACCCGGTGTACCCGGCATTGGTGAGAAGACGGCTCTGGATCTTATTCAAAAGTTTCACAGTATTGAAGAATTATATGAAAATATAGACAGGGTCGAGAAAAAAGGTGTGAGGGAAAAGCTTGAGGCAAACAAAGAACTGGCTTTTCTAAGCAAAAGGCTGGCCACAATTGAAAGAAAAATGCCCTGTATAACAACCGACATTCAGCAATATATAAGGACGGATTTTGACAGGGAGAGACTTTACAGCATTTTCAAAAAGCTGGAGTTCAAAACTTTTATTGAAAGATTCGGCTTAAGTGACACTCCCATGGTGGAGGTAACAGAGTCGTTAAATATGGAACATGTAGATGCAGACACCGTTGGTGAACTGGAATCCTGCATCGAGGCAATCAGGCTCAGCAAAAAAATGGCGGTATACTATCATACCGATCCTTCGGATAACAGGCTTGATGATTTGTGTATTTATGCCTGCAAGGAGGAATATGCCCCGGCTGTAATGGTTTTCAACAATGAGTTCACGGGAGACACGGCCATAGACGTTCTGCGCGAGGTGCTTGAATCGGCAGAAATAAAAAAATACGGCCACGATCTGAAAAAATTAATAAAATTCTGCAAGACAAAAAGTATTGATATAAAGGGCATAGCATTTGATACCATGATAGGTGCGTATATCCTTGAGCCAACCAGAAACAGCTATACTATTTCCGAGCTTGCAGAGGAAAATCTTAAAAAGAGCATACTGCCTGCAGAAATTTTGTACGACAAGCATGGAAAAAAGCTGCAGCAGGGACTGGATGTCAATCCTTCGACGGTTTGTGCAGCCTGTGTTACCGCAATCTATGAACTGGCTGAAAAATATGCCCCCATTATAGAAGGCAACGGACAGCACGAGCTGTATTACAATATTGAGCTGCCTTTGGTGGAAGTACTGGCAGACATGGAACTGTGGGGCTTTAAAGTGGATATTGAAGGCCTGAAGGCATATTCAAAAGAAATGGATTCAAGACTTGTCATACTTGAAAACGAAATATATATGCTGGCAGGCGAAAACTTCAATATAAATTCTCCCAAGCAGCTGGGAAGCATTTTGTTTGAGAAGCTTAACCTGCCTGTAGTTAAAAAGACCAAGACCGGCTATTCCACAGATGCCGAAGTATTGGAACAGCTGTCCCAGAAACACGAAATAGTCGAAAGGATACTGGAATACAGGTCGCTGATGAAGCTGAAATCCACCTACGCCGACGGTTTGCTGGCAATACTTGACCCAAATACCTGCAAGATACACTCCAGCTTTAATCAGACTGTCACGGCTACAGGAAGAATAAGCAGTACCGAACCGAATTTGCAGAATATACCCATAAAACTGGAAATGGGAAGAAAGATAAGGAAAGTATTCATACCATCGGATGAAAATTATGTACTGCTGGATGCCGACTATTCCCAGATTGAGCTGAGGGTTCTGGCACACATAACAGGCGATGAAAATATGATTTCAGCATTTAGCAACAATGAGGATATTCATACTACCACAGCTTCCAAGGTATTTGGTATTCCTGCGGGAGAAGTTACATCACTCATGAGATCGCGGGCAAAGGCCGTTAATTTCGGAATTGTTTATGGCATCGGTGATTTCAGCCTTTCAAAGGATATCGGGGTTACCAGGAAGGAAGCAAAAAAATACATTGACGACTATCTTGCCAAGTATTCCAAGGTTAAGGAATATATGGGCGATACCGTGGCAAAGGGTAAGGAACTGGGGTTTGTAACAACACTTTTTAACAGAAGAAGATATCTGCCGGAATTGAAATCGAGTAATTTCAATATGAGATCCTTTGGTGAAAGAGTTGCTATGAACACTCCTATTCAGGGAAGTGCGGCAGATATAATCAAAATATCCATGGTAAAGGTGTACAGTGAACTGAAGAAAAGAAAGCTTAAATCAAGGCTGATCCTTCAGGTACACGATGAACTTATAGTAGAAGCTGAGAAGTCCGAGCTCCAGGAGGTATCGGTCCTGCTCAAGCAGTGTATGGAGAATGCTGTGGAGCTGAAAGTACCAATGACTGTTGACGTAAAGAGTGGTGAGAGCTGGTATGAAACAAAATAGCGGCTCGGTAGTACTGGGTGTGACCGGAGGAATAGGCAGCGGGAAAAGCACCGTCAGCCGTATTCTGGAGGAATTTGGGGCAGTGGTCATTGATGCGGATAAAATCAGCAGGGATGTGGTAATGCCAGGTGAAAAGGCTCTGGAGGAGTTGTCGGAGGTATTTGGCAGGGATATACTTGATGCCCAAGGACAGCTTGAGCGCAAAAAACTGGCCCATATTGTTTTTAACGATAATGAAAAGCTGCAGAAATTAAACGGCATTTTGCATAAATATGTTGCAGAAAGAATAAATGATAATGTGAAAGAACAGCAGATAAAAAGGACAAAAATCATTGTTATTGATGCTCCAATACCTATAAAAAATGGTTTTCTGGATTTGTGCCACAGGGTTTGGACAATCACGGCAAACAGGGAGTTGCGTATCAGGCGTATCATGGAAAGAAGCGGCATGTCCCGCGACGAAGCCGTCTCGAGAATAAATTCCCAGCTTGACGAGCAGGAATATATAAAAATTGCCGATACTGTAATATATAATAACTATGATTATTCTCATTTGAAAGAGGACGTAAAAAGTCAATTGACCGGGCTGTTAGGGTGATTTTTTGAAAAGAAGGAAGACTTCAGGAAAATTTAAAACATTTATTATATTTTTGATTCTTGTGTTACTGGTTGTATTTTCAATCAGCGCTGTCAAGTATGCGCTGTATTATATGTATCCTACCGATTATTCCGAATATGTTGAAAAATATTCCGATGAGTATGATCTGGATAAGCATCTTGTTTACTCCATGATCAAAGCAGAGAGCGGCTTTGATCCTAATGCTGTTTCTCCGAGGGATGCAAAAGGTCTTATGCAGATCATGGACTCTACGGGAGAGTGGGCAGCTGAAAAAATCGGGCTTGAGGATTTTGCAGCAGAACAGCTGCTGGAACCTGAAACAAATATAAATATCGGCTGCTGGTATATTGCCAGGCTGCTGAAACAATACAATCAGAATACCGAACTTGCATTGGTAGCCTATAATGCAGGCAGTGGAAATGTTTCCAAGTGGCTGAAGGATGAAAATGTAAGTAAAAACGGTAAGACACTTGACCGGATTCCCTTTGAGGAAACAAGAAATTATGTAGAAAAAATCAGCAAATATTTCAGCATGTATAAAAAGCTTTACGACAATAATAAATAGTGGTATTTTTATATATAATACTATAAAAATTTGAGTGTAAAATATATCGGGTAAGGGGCCTTGAACGACAGGCCCCTTACCGGTATCCAATTACGCCGGCATGGAGGTTAAAAATGAGCTCGTTCCTTTTTGAAAGAGACCTTTTATACCCTACGGACAATATTCTTGATCCCGGTATATTGCATGTTAAACTCCTAAATCCCAACAATACAAAAATACCGGTTGTACTCGAACCTAAATCCAATCATTCGGTTGTCAAAAATATGGATTCTGTTCTGGACCTTTTGCAGAAGGACATCTTTGACAGAATAAACATCAGGGTCAATGATAATACCCAGGTGTATGTATTGCTCGACGGCCCGGACAGAGAAGCCTGCGGCGATACCCAATGTCTGAAGGTCGTGTTTATGGGGATACATGAATTTACGCTGGAACCGGTTACCGGGGAAGAGTATTCAAGTATCCTATGAATGACCATGCTTTAAAAGCCATACTTATTACAATTCTAACAAATCAGTCAAACTGAAAGGTAAAGAGTAAAGCCCCATTGCCCGTTAAAAGTACGCCTGAAATTGCAGCCGGAACACTTGCACGAGCTGTACAAATTTCAGGCATGTACTTTGTGAGCATTTATATCGTTCTTTGTACAGATTGTGCCACAAGTCTCAATTCCTGCATCAGGGTTTCAAATTTCTCAGGCCTTAATGACTGCGGCCCGTCACAAAGAGCACAGGGCGGGTTGGGATGCACTTCGATGATCAAGCCGTCAGCCCCAGTGGCAACAGCTCCCTTGGCAAGTGCCGGCACGAATTTCCAGTTGCCGGTGGCATGGCTGGGATCAACTACTATGGGAAGGTGTGAGACTTCCTTGATTGCAGGGATGGCACTCAGATCAAGAGTGTTTCTGGTCATGGTTTCAAAGGTGCGGATTCCGCGTTCGCATAAAATAACATTGTGGTTTCCTTCGGCAATGATATACTCGGCCGCCATAAGCCATTCCTCTATTGTAGCCGACAGACCTCTCTTTAAAAGTACAGGTTTGCTGGTCATGCCAACCTCGCTTAACAATCTGAAATTCTGCATGTTTCTGGCGCCGATCTGGAATATGTCAGTGTATTTGTTGACCAGTTCCACATCTCTTGTGTCAACCACTTCGGTAACCAGCTTCAAGCCGGTGGCTTCACGGCCGGCAACCATTATTTTCAGGCCGTCTTCCTCAAGTCCCTGGAAGGCATAGGGGGAGCTTCTAGGTTTAAAAGCACCGCCTCTCAATATTTTGGCACCGGCATTCCTGACTTTTTTTGCAGTTTCTACAAAATCATTTTCATTTTCTATTGCACATGGACCTGCCATAACTACAATTTCATTTCCACCGATCCTGACATCGCCTACTTCGATGACTGTGGGAGACTGCTGCAGCTCATTACTGGCCAGTTTGTAAGGCTTCATAATGGGCACAAGGGTTTCCACCCCGGGCATTTGTGAGACTGCGTGTATATTCAGCAATCTCTTGTCGCCGATTGCACCGATTACTGTCTTGATGTCACCATATATGGGATGTGTTTTGAAGCCCAGCTCGGTAAGTTTGTTTTCTACGTTTGCAATGTCCTGTTTGGTTGCACTCTGACTCATTACGATAATCATAAAAAACCTCCTTGAAGTCATAATAATACTCTCGAAAACTCCAATAGCTTTCGAGCTCTATGTTTTAAGATGCAATTTTCTTCTCGCACCTCTAACATTCTCCAGTTTTTTACTTTAAATTTTCCAACAACATTTACCAGTAGTAACCATATATGGTTACTGTACACCTTGACATTAGCTTCCAAAAATTTGAAAACCACAGCGTATGGTATTAATTGCCATAACACTGGTTTTGGAGGCTATATTAATGTTGTGTAATTGGAACTCTCATGTAGACTATCAAAAGAAACTTCTGCTGGATTTGATTCTGTTTTCT
>NZ_KK211295.1:86343-190201 GCF_000621505.1 Ruminiclostridium cellobioparum DSM 1351 = ATCC 15832 | reverse complement strand
GGACAGGCCCAGGGAGGCAGTAAAGCAGAAGGCGGAGGAGACATCTTCGGAACCGTCAGGAGCGGCATACATAATAACCTCATGACACTAGGCCTTATAAACCTGAAGAAGCTTGGAATGCAGATATTGGCAGCAGGAGCAGCCAAAATATCAGGAGCAATACGGAAAATGCTCACTCCGAAGGTCAAATTCAAGCTGGGCAACGAAACCCATGAGCTGTGGGTGGAAAAAGGCCAGAACAGAAATGTTGTCATGATGGCAACTTATGAAAGTGACATACGAGTTAATAAGGATATTGACAAAGAAACCCTAAAACAGGTAGAATCAGGAATATCAGGACTTGAACAAGATACTCAAGTAACCGAAGCAAAAGTAAAAAAAGTAGCAGATGGTTTGGAATCCACAGACACGGGAGTAAGTGAAGCTGAATCTCGGTTAGACTATTTAAGAGAAAAATATGGAATAGTCACTCCTGAACAATTGAACAAGAGAATTAATGATAGATCAGGAATCACATTCTCACAAAGATCAAGTAATAGTATAATAAAACCAGGAGGTTATAAAACGAATGATGTTGATTTATATAAAAAGATGAATAAAAATAAAAATCGTGCACCAGGTTTTGGAACAACAAAAGTAGATGGATTAGTACAGGCACATCATCCAATACAAGATGAATGGGCTATACAGTGGGCTAGTGTAAATGGAAAACCTTATAATAGTAAAAATGCACCAACCATTTTACTTGAGTCTGTTTCAGGTTCATCACATGCTCAATTATCTTCATTACAAAGGACACGGAGAAGTAAGGAGGGGTATAATACAAGTATTAAACATGAATTTAATATAGGATATAGGGAATTATTGCAAGTTGGAGTAGAACCAAAAGCAGCAAAAAAAGCTATGAAGGAAGCCTATAGATACTTTGATAGTATAGGAGGATTTAAATGATTGATATATCAAGTTTAACTAAATTTGAACTTTATCATGCGGTTGATGATAACGAAATAGATAAAGCCGAGAAAGAGTTGTTTTTAAAGTTTCCGAAAGTGTTTAGAGAACTATTGCATTACACAAATGGACTTGTGGCAGATGATGGTGGAGTTATTTTTGGAACAGATATTATTGTTGAAAGAAACAGGACATATGAAGTTGATGAATATGCAAAAGGTTATGTTGCTGTAGGAAGTAGTGGAGGAGGAAAATTCTATTTAATGCCTGCAAATGTGGATGCAACAGAGTTATTACAGGTCGATTGTGGAGATATGACTCCTAAACATGCAAAATTGGTTTCCACAGATTTTGCATCTTGGATCAATAAAGGAGCCATAAATGTTGACATTATTGATGAGTGTGAAGAAATAACTTGTAATGAACTTTGTGACCTTATACTTATTGCACAGCCAGCAGGGGGTGCTCAGGATTTAAGAAAAATCCAAGAGAAATTTAATATAGACAAAGGGCTGTTTGATTTGTTGAAAGGATCTAAAAACTTACCATATTTAATGATGAAAGATATATCTTTAGATATTGCGACAAAAGATTTGTTGGAATTAGGTGAATTAAGCAAAATATTAAAGCTAGTACCAGCAGAAACACATTGAAGCAGTTTCTATTTCTAATGTAAATTCAATGTATACCATGTTTACTGAGGCACGTAGATAAAGTGGAATCAAGCAAATTTATTGAATTGGGTCTTAATGGGACATACATTCTCTGTTAAGACTTTTTCTTTTTTGTCACCGTAAAAGCCACAGATGTCAGTAATGACCACCTTGTAACCCCTTGGCAAATGCGGTAATTCTCATAATCTGACACAGATAGCAACTCAATTTCATCAATCCGACACCTATGCCAAATGCCTGTCAGCCCGCACTACGGGCTGATGTAATCCGAGAGGGGGTCGCTTGCGACCACCTCTCTTTATCCAGCATCATTTTCGACCCCTGGGTTCAGCACAATTTGTTCGGAAAAGTATCGAAACAAACAGTCGCCGAATTGCCCTCAAATTCCTTCTCAATCTGTGCATGAGTATTCGTACTTGATGGTCACTTAAAAATCGGAAACAGGGGTAACACGTCGCCACACAGGGGCAAGAGATTTTATGATTGAAATATGCTGCACGATCAATTCCTACAGCCCGGTTTTACTCAGTGCATGAGGCATAGCCCTTCCCCCCATGGTTCATGGTGAACCATAGCTAGACCGGCATTCTTGTCCATGCTAAAATGGGGGCAGCCGGGGGTTTAAGGGGGGATTTCCCTCAGAACTTTCAAAAAAGCACAATATAAAAAGCATATTCACACAGAGAGGATTAAATGATAATATTTTTCCTCTCTGTTTTTTTGTTCTGTTCTTTCCATTCAAAAGTCCTCAGAATCTACTTGCAATGCTTTTGCAACAGAGTTAATATCACACACAACAATTGAATCAAGGCTCATGATGCCAAGCACTGAAAAGCAGTGCAAATCACGTAATTTGTCACATGGAAAGTGGATAGGTTTACGCTCCCTTGCGGGTCACAAGACTAACGCTCATAAAGTGCGGTTGCCGGCAGGTTTTATGGAGACAAAGCAAAGAAACGGAGGAGATAGTATTTACAATAAGCGTAAGATGGCTTTTATAGGTATAGACATGCATAAGGACACACATACGGCAGTGGTTATGGACTGCTGGACAAATAAATTAGGCGAGATCACCTTCGCCAACAGACCGTCGGCCTATGACAAATTCATGGCTGATGTGAAATCGCTATACGGGGACTTGCAGCCGATATTCGGACTGGGGGATACCAGGGGCTTTGGACGGAACTTTGCTTCCTACCTTTTGGGACATAAATACACCGTCAAGCATGTAAATCCTGCCTACACCGATGCAATGCGTTCAAGCGCACCCATGTCCAGGAAGGATGACTCCTACGATGCCTTTTGTGTGGCAAGGATACTGAGGGATATGCTGGATACCCTGTCGGATGAACCGCATGACGATTTATTCTGGACGATCCGGCAACTTGTCAAACGCAGGGATTCCCTTGTCAAAGGCATTATTATTGCCAAAAACCAGCTGAATGCCCAGCTTACCTATGTTTACCCAAGCTACAAGCAATATTTCTGTGATGTGGATACCAAAACAGCCATGTATTTCTGGGAGAAGTACCCGCATCCCAGGCATCTGAAAGATGTACAGCCGGAAGAATTGCTGGAGGAATTACGGCAGGTGCATAGGGGTATGAGGGTAAAGAAGGTGCAGGAGATAATATCACTTTCAGAAAGAAACAGCCCGGAGGAGAAGGACTATCAGGATGAGCGTGACCTTGTTATCGGGGGCCTTGTACGGGAATTGAAGTTCAGGAAGCAGGAGAACGAGGATATTGACAGGGAATTGGAAAGACTGATACGACTCACAGGCTACAAGCTTCATACCATGCCTGGCATTAACCTTATCACAGCAGCTGGCATTATCTCTGAGATTGGCAATATTGAAAGGTTCTCCAACTCTGACAAGCTGGCTCGGTTCAGCGGTGTGGCTCCTGTCAATTTCAGCTCTGCCGGAAAGGGCAAAGACCAGCGAAGCAGACAGGGCAACAGGGTTTTGAACGCGATATTCCACTTTCTCGCCATCCAATTGGTGCAGGTAAATCCCAACGGTAAGGCAAGGCACCCGGTATTCAAAGAGTATTTTGAAAGCAAGCTCAAGGAAGGCAAGACAAAGCCGCAAGCCCTTGTCTGCATAACAAGAAGGGCTGTAAGGATTATTTACGGCATGATGCGGACAAAGACCGAATACAAGCCGTTTGAAAAGTTGGCAGATTGATGTTGTTTGAACTGTCATTATGGTAAGATAGAGTAGTAAAAAATGTAAATAAGCTTCTGTAAGGAGGCTTCATATAGAGTGAGTCTTTTAGGGGTAAGGAAAGCTGCAGGAAAACAACGGAGTATAGAGCTTCTATAATGCGGGAGTAAGTGAGGCTAAGGACGAAAATCAAGAAAGCAGTAAACTTGATTATGAATTAGTGAAAGAATATATTAGGGACATAGAGGGGCAACAGGGATTAGAATATCCAAAGTCCAGATACCGCATTTAAAAAATGCCCTTAGAAATACAGAGTAGCCACGTGTAACCCTTAGCAAATGCAGTAATAGCGAGTGATTCTTTTGGGAATTATATTGTTATTAGCCTTAATGATGAAACTCATGGTGAAATATATTTTAGCGATCATGAAAAGGGTGGCAAGCTGAAATTGATAAATATAACGGAATGATTCAGAAAAAGGCCGAATTAGATTAGTATTAAATATTTGGGAAACCACTCTCTCAGTGATTTTGCCCAGCTCCTGGTTGCCTTAATTATAAAAATGTAATAGGAATAGATATACTGTCTTTATCTTGCAGCAGCCTTTATTCCGGTTGCGGGATACATTTATCGGCCTCTGATATTGTTGTAAAGTCTTGGATTATGTAGTAAAATTCAAATGATGATTACTATATATGAGGTACATAATGTTATTCAATTCACTGGATTTTTTAATTTTTTTCCCCATAGTTACTATTTTGTATTTTCTGCTGCCGCAAAAGCTCCGGTGGGTTATGCTGCTTACAGCAAGCTGCATATTTTATATGTTTTTCGTTCCTGTGTACATACTGATATTAATTTTTACAATAATTATAGATTATATTTCGGGAATTTATATCGAAAAGCTGCAGGATAAAAAGAAAAAGCTCTTCCTGATTATCAGCATATTATCAAATGTAGGCATATTGTTTGTTTTTAAGTATTTTAATTTTTTCAATGAGAACATGGCTTATATGGCACGGCTGCTCCACTGGAATTATCCCATTGAAAATTTGTGGATACTGCTGCCCATAGGCCTGTCGTTTCACACGTTCCAGAGTCTCAGTTATGTTATTGAGGTGTACAGGGGGCACCAGAAGGCAGAAAGACATCTGGGGATATATGCGCTGTATGTCATGTTTTATCCCCAGCTTGTGGCAGGTCCCATTGAACGGCCTCAGAACATGCTGCATCAGTTTTATGAATACCATAGCTTTGACTACAAGAGGGTGACCTCAGGTCTGAAACTGATGGCATGGGGTTTTTTTAAGAAAGTTGTCATCGCAGACCGGCTGGCCCTGTTCGTTAATCAGGTTTATAACAACTCAAGTGAATATACCGGTTTTACTCTGATTGTAGCAACTGTTTTCTTTTCCTTTCAGATCTTCTGCGATTTTTCGGGTTATTCCGATATAGCAATTGGAGCGGCCCAGGTTATGGGCTTTAAGCTTATGACAAATTTCAGACGCCCGTATATGTCAAAGTCTGTTGCCGAGTTCTGGAGAAGATGGCATATATCCCTTTCAACCTGGTTTAAGGACTACGTATATATTTCCATGGGAGGCAACCGGGTTTCAAAGTCGAGGTGGATGCTGAACCTGATGATAACCTTCCTGATCAGCGGCTTGTGGCATGGCGCCAATTGGACATATATCATATGGGGAGGGCTTAACGGGTTATTCCAGGTCATATCGTACATAACCCGCAATGTGCGCCGGCGGGTTACCGGTGCATTAAACCTTGAAAAACTGCCGAGGCTGTATTGGATTCTCCAGGTGTCGTTTACATTTATACTGATCAGCTTTACATGGATATTTTTCAGAGCGAACAGTATGGCCGATGCGATGCATATAATAAGCCACATACCCGAGGGATTGCTTGATGCAGGTGTGATCAGAGCACAGCTGGCTGAGCTGGGTACCCTGGGCTTTGACAAATATTACTTTATTTTGAGCTTCATATTGATTATTATTATGGAAGGGGTACATCTGCTGGAGGAGTCGGGTAAAAACATGTGGGAGATTTTATCGACCAAACCGGCTATAGTCAGATATACTGCGTATTACATACTTATTTTGACTATTTTGCTTCTGGGAGAGTTTGGAAGCAATGAATTTATATATTTTCAATTTTAAGAGGTTTTTATGAATGCTGCTGTTAAACTGATTATAAAAATTGTGATTATCTCCATGCTGGCTTTGGCACCCACAACATACATAAATATGCATTATGACCCCTACGGGATTTACCGTACCGATTTCAGGGAGCAAAAGATTGAGCCCAACCAGCGCTTTATTAAGATCAGGTATATTTTGAACAATCCCGGTAAATATGATTCTTTCATGTTCGGGTCATCAAGGGTGGGAAATATTCCAAGTGAAAGCATACCTGACGGGAAGTATTATAATATGACTATTTCTCAGGGAATACCGTCGGAGCACCTTTACAATCTCAAATTGCTTCTGGATAACAAAATAAAAGTGAAAACCGTGATGCTTGGACTGGAGGATTTTTCATACAAACTGGAGCCGAGATCAGAGAATGGGGAGCTTATAACTGAACCATATTCGGAATCGGCAATTGAAAATTTAAAGTATTATATCAAGTATACTTTCAAAATGCCCGACAGAAATGTCCTTGAGCCATATATACATCCAAAGGACGGGGAATTCCCGGTTTTTTACGATATATACAACTCGGGCAGACCTATACATACTGAAATAGACGAATACATAAATACACATAAGGATGAACACATTAAGGATAAAAAATTTAAAACCCCGTCGGTACATAATACAAATTTCATGGACCAAACGCTGAAGGATATTCAGGAGTTTGTGGATTTATGCAATAAGAATTCCATAAAATGCATTGTTTTTATCAATCCTACATACAAGGCCACCTATACTGCAAATAATCCCGTACAGTTTATGGAGTTTAAAAAAAGGCTGACGGGTATAACCGATTTTTATGATTTCAGCGGCATCAATTCCATAACGGGAGATCCGTTCAACTACTATGAGACTTCACATTTCAGGGTATTTATCGGTGAGAAAATGCTGGCCAGGATGTTTGATAACTATAATAAAGTGCCGGTGCCCGAAGATTTCGGCGTTTTGGTTACAAAGAAAAATATTGAACAGCATCTGAAAATGCTGAAGGAACAACTTTGAGTTAATGCATCACATGGAGGTTATCATGAAGAATATTTTAAAAGTACTGGGGCTGAGTATTCTTGAATCTGTCGTAATAATAGTTTTGTTGATATCCATAGTCAGGCTTAACCTGACCATGACAGGCATCTATATTATTTACGGGATATCGGCCGTAGTGTTCCCGCTATTGCTGTTGTTATTGTATAAATGGTTTTTGGGCAGGGAAACACTTGTAATCGTCCCCGTAAGCCTGATATTTGCGGCCCTCTATTCTTTGGGGGTTTCATTGTACAGCTATTATGGTGTGAGCAGTTTCTCAAGCATGTTCAGGGAATTGATGTATTTTATATACTTTTTGCCTTCGGTTATTTACTGTGGGGTGGGATGGATCATTTTTGCCGTTATTATGAAATTTTCCAGGGAACCGCGCAGAAGGGAAATATAACGGGGCAGCAAATGTCCGCTTCCTCTTTAGGGGCATAATAAAGTATGACATGAGTTGAGTACAGTATTGATGCAGAATAATTGCAGAACACAGGAGGAGAGGAGTTTATCCTATGAAAAACGATAGTATAGGCTTTTTGGATTCGGGTTTTGGGGGAATAACAGTTCTGAGTGAAGCGCTGAGACAGCTTCCTGATGAAAATTATATATATTATGCCGACAATGAACATGTGCCTTATGGAACCAAAACCAAGGAAGAGGTACATAATTTTGTTTTTCAGGCAGTGGATTTTATGGTGGGAAAGGGCATAAAAGCTCTGGTGGTGGCATGCAACACCGCAACAAGCATAGCGGTCAGGGACTTGAGAAACAAGTATTCCTTTCCTATTGTAGGCATGGAGCCCGCCGTTAAACCGGCGGTGGAAAACGGTAACGGAAAGCGGGTTCTTGTTTTTGCCACACCCCTGACACTGAAAGAGGAAAAGTTTCATAATCTGGTACAGAGGGTAGATCATGAGCATGTTGTTGATTACCTTGCCTTCCCCGAACTGGTGGAGCTTGCCGAGAGTATGATATTCGACAGGGAAAGGGTCGGCCCGGTCATAATGGAAAAGCTGAAGGAATATGACCTCAACAACTACAAGACCTTTGTTCTGGGCTGCACTCATTTTCCGATATACAAGAATATTTTCAAGCTTGTCCTTCCGGGACATATCGATGTCATAGACGGAAGCAGCGGAACAGTGAGATACTTGAAATGTCTCATGGAGGAGAAGGGAATACTGAATACTTCCGGAAAGGGAGGGCATATAGAGTTCTTTGACTCCGGGGTCCGGATCATTAATGAGGAAAGACTGAAAATTTTCAAATGGCTTTTGGCAGAATGTTGATAATGTTAATTTTATAATGTAACAAACCTCCAACCGTTAACATAATATGTAATAACCCTAATAATAAATTTGATTTGTCAAAGGGCATTCCGGCCTGAGATTATCAGATGTATTTAATGTTGTGGAAGGAGAGGAGAATATGTCAGAAGAGTTTAACAATAACCATGGCGGTCTGAGCTTAAACGGTGATATTGCAAATGCCTTATGTAAAAGAATCGGTGAAACTGTTACTATATTTACAAAGAGCGGCGGAATGTCAGGCTGTGGATTTACAGGGGTGCTTTTAGGGGTTAATGAGTGCTTTGTAAAACTGTTAAGTCAAATTGGTCCCGCACCCGGATGTGCACTGGGCAATTCCTGCAGCGGAACACCCTATGCAAACGGTATAGGCTGTATGGGCAATATGGGTGACAATATGGATAACGGGTACGGAAATAACGGATACCCTATCAGATCAGTCGGATCAGTTACCGATATACCTATTGACGCTATTGCTGCCTTTACCCATAATGCAGTATAGTCGTATTTAAAGATAGCACCGCGCGTGGTAAAACTCCGTCGTACCTGCCCCTTGGAAGCAGGTAGGGCGGGGTTTTTATTTTATTTTGACCCATTATATTTTTCATCACAGAAAGGAATAATTGGAGTAGATGTAGAATTAATATTAATAAATGTAATAACTTCGATTACGCAGCATATATGACAAAATGAATTACCGGGAGTTGATGCAATGATTAAAAAAGAAATGATAGCGTTGTTACTTGCCGGAGGACAAGGGAGCAGGCTCGGTGTCCTCACAAAAAATGTTGCCAAACCCGCAGTTTTATACGGCGGCAAATACAGAATAATTGATTTCTCCCTCAGCAATTGTACCAATTCGGGCATAGACACCGTAGGTGTCCTGACCCAATATCAGCCCCTCAAGCTCAATTCCCATATCGGCATAGGAAAACCCTGGGATATGGATAGGATTGACGGCGGCGTCACAATATTATCACCCTATTTGAAGGCTGAAATGGGTGAATGGTTCAAAGGTACTGCAAATGCGGTATATCAGAATATTCATTACATAGATAAATACTCTCCCCAGTACGTTGTAATACTGTCCGGAGACCATATCTATAAAATGAATTATTCCAAAATGCTTGATTTTCATAAAGAAAATAATGCAGATGCAACCATCTCAGTTATTAATGTTCCCTATGAAGAGGCAAGCCGCTACGGTATCATGAACTGCCATGAAAACGGCAATATATATGAATTCGAGGAAAAACCGAAAAATCCCAAAAGCACACTGGCATCAATGGGTGTTTATATATTTAATTGGCAAACACTCAGGAAGTACCTTATAAAGGACAATGAAACACCGGGCTCGGACAATGACTTCGGTAAAAATATCATCCCCGCCATGCTCAAGGACGGAAAGAGCATGTGGGCATACCAGTTCTCGGGATATTGGAGGGATGTAGGTACGGTGCAGGCCTTCTGGGAATCAAATATGGATCTGGTGAGCAGAGTTCCGGAATTCAATCTGTTTGATCCCGAGTGGCGGATTTATACCCCCAACCCTGTCAAGTCGGCACATTATATCGGACCGGCTGCCAGCGTCAAAAAATCCATGGTGGCGGAAGGCTGCCAGGTTCACGGAACAGTAATAAATTCAGTTCTGTTCCCGGGAGCGGTAGTTGAGGAAGGGGCTCTCATAGAAGACTCCATAATAATGTCAAATTCCATCATCAAAAAGAATTCCTCTGTTAAAAGGTGCATCATCAGCGAATTTGTAACTGTCGGTGAATATTGCAGACTTGGAGAGGGAGAGGACGTGCAGAACGAATATAAGCCAGGTATATACAACTCCGGAATAACAGTAGTGGGTGAAGAGGCGGATATACCTGACGGTGCGGTAATAGGCAAAAACGTAATGATAGATATAGGCGCTGCTGCCGGGGATTTCCCTTCCCTAACTGTTGAGTCGGGCAAAAGCATATTCAAAGGGGGTGTCCGGGAATGAAAAATGTAATGGGTATTATTTTATCGGGCGGTAAAAGTACAAAGTTAAAAGAACTCTCAACAATGAGATCGACCCCTGCCGTACCGGTGGGAGGAAAATACAGGGCGGTGGACTTCGTCCTGTCCAATATGGTCAATTCCGGTATTACCAATATCGGCGTCATAACCCAGTACAGCTTCAGGTCACTGATGGACCACCTGGGCTCGGGCAAGGAGTGGGACCTGGATAGAAAGAATGACGGATTGTTCATATTTCCGCCTTTTCTGTCCGATGAAAGCTCTGGCTGGTACAGGGGTACTGCCGATGCCATGTACAATAACCTCACCTTCTTAAGGAGAAGTAATGAGGAGTACGTTGTCATATCCCAGGGAAACTGTGTCTATACCACTGCATTTGATGAAATGCTGCGTGCTCACAAGGAAACAGATGCCGATATAACCATCATGTACCGTGAAATGAACGATGTTCCCATCGATGAACTCACAAACATGGGAATACTTCAGGTTGACAGCAGCCAGAGGGTTATAGATTTCCAGGAAAAGCCTGTGAATCCTAACACACTTCTGGCTTCCCTCGGCACATACATGATAAAGCGTGAGCTGCTGATAGCCCTGCTGGAGGAAAGTGTCGCCCATGGCTATTATGATTTTGTCATGGACATAATAATAAAAATGCTGCACAAGCTGAAAATATACGGTTATAAATACAATGGCTACTGGAGGAGCATATCCTCGGTCCAGATGTACTATAAGTGCAATATGGAGCTGTTGAATCCTGAAATCAACAGGGAGCTTCTGGGCACGGCAAAAGTATTTACCAAGGTAAAGGATGAAGCACCTGCAAAATACAATGAAGAGGCAGAGGTCAGAAATTCGATAATCGCCGACGGGTGTATAATAGAGGGAACAGTTGAGAACAGTGTGCTTTTCCGCGGGGTTACCGTCAAGAAGGGAGCTGTTGTAAAGGACAGCATAATCATGCAGGGCAGCGTAATAGAGGAAAACTCCACACTGAACTACGCAATCCTGGATAAGAACGTCACACTGTCCAAAAACAGATGTCTGAAAGGCGAGGAAACCTGGCCCATCATCATAGGGAAGAACGTAATAGTATAAAAGCGGCAAAGGAAAAAGTATGAAATATTTCCAGAAAAACGAATAAAATGTTCGATACCCCAGAACGAATTGTTCTGGGGTAAATTATATACACGAATAAAATTTTACAAAAAAATTCATTGGAATCTGTCACCTGCCGGCTCCAGAAAACTTCCGCCCAGCAGAATCAGCAGAGGCATGACCGGCAGATGGTATCTGGATTGAACCTCCAGCAGCAGGTAGGACAGAAAAATGCCCCCGAAAATCATTAAAACAATTAACACGTCATAACGTTTTTCCCTCAGATTATAGAAGCAGGCACAAATCCCCATAAGCATAACGAGAACGTAAAAGGCCTGGGAAACGCCATAAAAAACCCTTGGGTAAGATTTTACGGTGTTTTCGAGCCTGGAATCCTTTACAGGAGTGGTGCTCCAGTAGTACCCGTAATTTTCATTCCCCCAGAGTTTGTCAATCTTCCTTAAAAAGAGGCCGGGAAGCTTCTGCGGATTTGAAGTAATCCGCTCAATGGCGATTTTCCGTGCTTCGGCATGTACCCTGTCAATATCGTAATCATACTTTGCAATAATACTGAAATCCTCGTCATTAAACATCCCGTTGGCCTTATCGTTTGTGCCCACCAGGAGATTGAAGCCTGAGTCCGACCTTGTCACATCAACCCCTGTAACCTTCTGAACAGGAATATTAATTAAATTTATCGCCATATAGTAAGCGGCAAACACCAGCAAAATAGATTTCACCTTTAGACCCAAACTGGCCAGGGAATCAGCCCTGTACTGCTTAAATAATAAAACATATATGGCAAATACGGGCAGCAGAAGCATTGCCATGGGCCGTATCAGTTGGGCCAGGGCCGTAAGGAGCCCTATTGCCAGAAGGCTCAGGTTGCCGTTGGCTATTCCGTAATTTCTGAAGGAATACTTTTGAATAAAATTCAGAATTAAAACCACAGCGCCGGTAAACAACACCAAAAACAGGTGCTCCGAGGCTATTACCGAGGTAAACATTATATCCGCAGGCCATAAAGCCAGCAGCAAGCCGGATATCCTGGCGGCCTTCTCGCCGTAAAGCAGCTTTCCTCCGGCATAAACTATGAAAACAAGACATACAGATATTATCACGTTAAACAGCTTTGCCACCAGCAAACCCGTCCCGAAAACAGAGTATAAACCTGCCAGCGCCAGTCCGAAGCTCATTTTAAACGGGAAAACCGCATAGAAGTCCACAAAGCCTTTGAAATCGCCGTTACTGGCGTTAACACCGTAGTTGTACAGGTGCAGGAAGTCGGAAAAAGGCTGGGTCCGGATGAAGTATATCCAGACAAGCCTGGGGATAAGGGCAAGTAGGGCCAGTACAACTAAAAAAACCTTTAAGTTTATCTTATAAAGAAGATTTGCCTTGAGGAATATAAATATGACCAGGCCGGCTGCCAGCATAAAAGCAAAACCGGAATAAAAAGGCAGCTTCAGGCTTGCCGGGCCCGACTTAAAGGCACTCAGTAGAGTAATGAAACCCAACAGTACAACAGCCCCCCAAACAATAATATAAAAGATACTGTCTTTTAGCCTATTCAAGATACAGCCCCTCCTTAAAGTTAAGATTTTAATATGCTTGACTCCAGACCTTACCAATTTATTCTCCTTCATTTTATCATAATAACCGTTAATAGTTTAAAAAATTATATTTTTACCCCAAAAGTTACGGTTAAATTACAGGGATAAAAGCCGATTTTTCCCGGAATTGATAATTAATTATAAAAATGGTTTTTATCCGGATCAGGTTCGAAGTCCCATTGTTCAAGGATTTGCACGTATTCAGCTCCAAAGGGGGTAAAGGATAGTTTACCATAATAACCCTCGGTGGGCAAGTGTGCCCATTACAGAAGGCTTACAGTTAGTTTACATGATGGTGTATTATGTTGACCACCTAAAAATACCGGTGCTATAATGATTTCAGAAATCAGGAACGCAATGTCTGCAAACCCTTGATTTTAAATTATCGTACGCCGGGGATCAGAATGTTAGGCCTAATTTTTCCCGGTAACTCTACGGCCTAAAAAAATCTAAGGAGGATTTGGAATGAGAAATTTTAAAAAGATTTCTGCGGTTACAGTTGCTGCATCTATTGCACTTTCTACTGCCGTTCCGGCATTTGCGGCATATGAACCGGTAAACGGAAGTAAAGCATCTGTGCTTCACGACCTGAATCTTTATGCTGGAATCAGCGATAAAGAATTTGACCCTGATCTTGGATCAAAGTTGACAAGAGGACAGGCTGCCGTACTATTGACAAAAATATTCAATCTGGATGATGCTGCAAACGCATTGACTGCGGCTGAAGTATCTGCCATACTTAAACCTTTTGCGGATGGTAAAGACGTACCTACATATGCTGAAAAGAGAATGGCATACCTGGTTAAGAACGACTTCATGTCAGGAGCATTGGATACTGCTACCGGCAAACTTTACATCGATGCAAGAAAGGATGTCAACGGAGCACAGTTTGCAACTCTTCTGCTCAAGCAGCTCGGCTACGATGTAGCTGACTGGAAGACAGCAGTTACCCAGTTATCACAGGTAGAAGGTGCACAGGGTATTGCTGACTATCTTGCATATGCATTGACTTCATTATTGAGAGATCAGGCAGTTGGTATGATTTATGGCACACTTACTGCAGATTATGCTGCAACCGGTCTTGAAACAGTTATCGACAAACTTATAGCTGCAACCCCAAGTCTCAGGGCAATAGCAGAGGCAGCAGGCCTTGTAACTCCTGAGTCACTGGCTGTTGATTCGGTTGTTGCAATTGCAAACAACAAGGTTGCCATAACGCTGAAGGATCCTTCCTCGGCAAGAACTACCGACTTTGCAATCGTTAAGAAGGGAACTAGTACAGCTGTGGCAATCAAGAACATTGTAAAAGAATCAGACAAGGTATATGTTCTTGAAACCGATGCTCTTGTTGGCGGTACATCATACACTCTGACAGTTAAAGGTGAGAATCTCAACTTCACAGGTATAGCTGCCGACACAACCGCTCCTACAATAAAGGCTGTTTCAAGTAAGGACACCAATACATTTGAGATTGAATTCTCAGATAAAATGGACTTTGCAACTGCAACAGACAAGGCCAACTACACCTTTGACAAGGATATCAAGGTTGTAAGTGCTACATTGGATGAGGCAAGAACAAAGGTAACACTGATTACCGATGCTGCAAAGAAAAATATTGTATATACTTTGACAATTCAGAATGTTAAAAACTCTGACGGAAAAGCTATGACCAAGGCTGTACGTACTGTAACTGCAACTGAAGACAGCACAGCACCCAAGGTTTCAATGCACAGAGTTCAAAATAACCGCACTATAATCGTTGACTTCAATGATGCAAGCGGAATGAACAAGGCAGCTCTTGAAAATGTTGAAAATTACAGCATCAACGACCTTACTGTTGAAAGTGCAAAAGCATATGACATGGTTGGAGATGATGGAAAGTATGACCAGGTTGTTTTAACTACATCAACTCAGGAAGCAAACAAGTCATATACACTTACACTCAGCAACCTGACTGACGCATCTGTTCTTAAGAACGCTCTGGGAACCACTACCAGAACCTTCAGAGGAGCACCTGCAGATGTATCTGCACCTACGGTTAATATTTCAAAGCCTGTAGTATCACAGAACAACAACACAGTAAAAATCTGGTTTACAGATAATAATGCTATGGATGTAGCAAGCCTGGAAGATATCTCTAATTACACAATTAAAGATAACACAGGTTCAACATTGGAAATAATCGGTGCAAAGGCTATGGCCAGCACATATCCTGACGCCTACAGCGCAGATAATAAGGGAGTTATCCTTACTACAGCACAGCAGGTGGTTGATCCGAACAAGATTAACTATACTGTAGAAGTAAAGGGTGTACAGGATGAATTCGGCAATGCGTTAAAGCCGGTATCAGGTTCAACTTATGCCAGATACAACTTTATGTCATCAGACGTTGACGAAGTTGCACCATACGTAACAAAAGTAGAATTTGTAAATTCAACTACAGTAAAATTCACATTTGCTGAAGAGCTCAAGAAATCAACAGCAATTGATCCCACAAACTATGTAATAGACGGTGACCTTGGTTCGGCAATAAAGGCTGAATTAAGCTCCGACAGAAAGACCGTAACCCTGACAACTCAGACTCAGGTTGGAAATAAGAAATACACTGTAACAATGAACAACCTTGAAGATGATTATGGCAACAGAGTATCAAATGCAAAGGCGTCATTTGTATCAACCTCAGGCACTTTGGATGTAACAGCTCCTGAAGTAAGTTATATCTACGCTATGAATAAAGGTGAAATACACATTACTCTCAGCGAAACTGTAAAGGCTTGGCCGAGCGAAATAACCTTCGGTGTGCTGGATAACAGCGGAAATATGACCGGTACTCTGAAAGTATTCCAGTATTCAGGTAAAATTGAAGGCGGAAAAACAATAGTTTACAAGGCTAAGACAATAGCAGATGCACTTACCTCCGCTAACTACCAGATTCAGGCAACAACCGGCGGACAGTTCACAGATGCCGCTGACAACAAGATGAGCGCAGTTGCTCCGATAGCTGCAGGTACTACACCAACAGGCTACACCTTCAACGGCAACACAATAGAAAATACCGCACCATCTGTTGACTATGTTGAACAAATCGATACAAAGACTGTAAGAGTATACTTTAATGAGCCTGTAGCACCTGCTTCATTCGGTACGCCCGGCTTCACAAAGATAGATTCCGATTCAACAGATACTCACTTTACAAGTCTTGATTACTCAGTGAATACAAACTTTACTGTTGGAACAGCGCTGTCAATACCTGTCAACCAGTTGAGAGACCTGGCAGGAACTAATATAGCTGCTGCTTACACAGGATTCACTCCTTACCTGCAGGATACAACCAAACCGGTTATTACAGGTGCTTATGCCGATGATAACAAGACAGTATACGTACTTTACGATGAAAAGGTTCCAACTTCAGGAACATATAAGATCTACTACTTGAATTCATCAAACAATCCTGTAACAATCTTCAGCGGAGCAGGAACTTCAACTGAAGATCCCAACAAGGTTCCGGCTATAAAGCTTACCTTAACTACACCTGTTGATGCATCAAAGATCTACTACATCGAACCTGTAACCGGTGCGGTTGACGTAGCTGGAAACAGAGCAGACGTATCAGGCGTTAAGTTTGACTTCCCTGGCACAAACAAGACAGTTTCCGGATATATAACCGGTGTTGAAATCAACAATGCCAATACCATCACAGTTGGAGTGTCAGGCAAAACCATCGGTTCAATAAATGTATTTGAAGTTGATACTACTACATCACCTGCTATAGATGTTGATTTAAATGCTACCGTATACCCTGGAAAGACCATTGCCGACGGTAAGGTACAGCTTGCTGCTCCGCTGCTTGCAGGAGTTCAGTATAAGGTAACCGTAGGATATGTCGGAGGCGGATCAAATGATTACTACTTCTTTGGAAACACTCCTGACATAGGCTTGAAGTTAACCACTGCACCCGGCAGCATAGATCTTGATTTTGCAGGCTTTGATACAGATGAATACATCTTCAAGGCAACACCTGCTACAGATTTGACAAAAGCAGTTGTAGGAACACCGAAAGCTGATGGAACTCCGGGAAATACCCTTGACAATGTGGTTGAATTTACAGACGCCAGCTTTACAGCAGGGACAGCAGTATATATAACTATATATGACAAGGATGACACCACAAGAGTATTGTATGCGGGCAAGGTTGTAATAGCTGCTCCATAAGACGGACAATCAAATAAAATAAACTACGCGGCAATATGTTATCGAACTTAAGTACGGCAGGACCATTAACATAATTGCGAATTAGTTGCAACAAACCCCAGTGCAGGCACTGGGGTTTGTTGCATTTCTGTTACAAATTCTTTACACTTGAAAAGGCTTTATTGACTGAAAAAATTGCCAGTGATATAATACATTTGAATCAAGATAGGTAAATTTAGCCATAATTCTGGATAACAGTGCCAATCTTGAAAAAACTGGTTTAACGAGTGAGGCTATAAAATGTGGGATAGGCGTAGCCCGCTCCGGAATTGCATAGCCCACCCGCTACAAAATACACAAGGAGGATTTGAGACATGAGAAATCTCAGAAAGTTAACAGCAGTCGTGTTGGCAGTAGCATTAGTGCTAACTTCAATGGCTGCTGCATTTGCAGCTACTGAAGAGTCTACTACTAGTGCTAGTTCAGTTACAGTAGTAAATGGCGACAAGGCTGCAGTTTTGAAAGAACTCAAACTCTATGCAGGAACAGATGATACTAATCCTGCAGCAGGTTTGGACGCTGCATTAAAAGTACAAGATGCATTAATATGGTTGGCAACAGAATTCGGCTACAAGGCTGAAGCTGACAAGCTGACTGACGAAGATGCAACCAAGGCTCTTGCCAAGTTTGCAGATGCTAAAGACATATCAGAATATGCAAAGAAGGTTGTTGCTTATTCAGCTCAGGAAGGAATCATTGCCGGTGAAGTAGATAAGGCTGGAAAGCTTTATGTTAGACCAGCTGCTTCTGTAACTGCTGCAAGATTCGCAACTTTCATGCTCAAAGGTCTTGGCTATGATTTAACTGGTTCATTCACTGAAGCAGTTGGTCAGCTTGCAGAAGTTGACGGCAGCAAGATCGATGCTGATGCTACCGGCGATCTCACCAGAGATGCTGCAGTAGGATTCATGTATGGTATTCTTACAGCTAAAACTGAGTCTGGCAAGACAGTTGCTGAAAATCTTTTAGCTGCTGATTCAAGCTTACAGACTGTACTTTCAAAGAACAGCCTGTTACCGGTTAACGGTACTTTAGCTGTTGATTCAGTTAAAGCTGTTGCAAACAACAAGGTAGCAGTAACTCTTAAGGAAGCAGCAGCAGCAACAGCAGCTGACTTTGCTATCGTTAAGAAGGGAACTACTACAGCAGTAGCAGTTAAGGATATCACTAAAGAATCAGATACATTATATGTAGTTGAAACTGATGCTTTAACAGGCGGAGTTTCATACACATTGACTGCAAACGGTGCTTCAATAAACTTCACAGGTATAGCAGCTGACACTACAGCTCCTACAATTGTAAAGGTTACTTCACCTGACACAAATACCTTTGTAGTTGAGTATTCTGACAAGATGGATTACGCTACAGCTACAGATGTGGCTAACTATACTTGGGATAAGTCACTCAAGACTGTTAAGGCAGCATTGAACGGTGACAGAAACAAGGTTACTCTTACAACAGATGTTGCAAAGATAAATGTTTACTACAACCTGACTATTGCAAATGTCAAGAACAGTGACGGTAAAGCCATTACAAAGGCTACCCGTAATATCAAGGCTGTCGAAGACAGAACTGCTCCAAGAGTGGCTTCTATCCAGGTGCAGAACAACACCATGCTGGTAATTAAGTTTGAAGATGCAAATGGCATGAATAAGGCTTCCCTTGAAACACTGGAAAACTACTCAATCAGTGATCTGTCAATCACAAGCGTTAAAGCTTATGATACAAATGACGATGACAAGTATGAGACAGTAGTAATCAAGACAGCAGCTCAGACAGCTAACAAGTCATATACTTTGACTATGGAAAATCTGACTGACAATTCAGTATTGGCCAATGCATTAGGAAAGACAACACGTACATTCCGCGGTGCTTCTGAAGACAAGACAGCTCCAACTGTAAAGCAGGGTTCAATTAAGTCTAAGAACAACAACTTGGTTGAAATTCAATTCAACGATAACAATGCAATGGATGCTGCAACTCTTGAGGATATCAGCAACTACAGCATCACCTTAAACAATGAATCTTTGGAAATAATCAGTGCAAAAGCATCAAGTACAGAATATCCTGATGCATACACTACCAAGAAGGTAACTTTAACAACAGCAGCGCAGGAAGCTGGTAAGAGTTATAAGCTGGAAGTTAAAGCTGTAGCCGATGAATTCGGAAACACCCTCAAGCAGACCGGCGGCAAGTATCCTGTATATAATTTTATCGCTAAACCTATTGATACTACTCCTCCATATGTTACTAAGGCAGAGTATGTCAGCAGTACTCAGGTAAAATTGACTTTTGATGATGAAGTTAATAAAGCGACAGCAACCGATCCTACAAACTATTCCTTCAACAAGGATATCGGTTCTCCGATTACGGCTTCTCTGGATAGTGATACTAATGTGGTTACACTGACTACTCAGGCATTAACCGCTAACACCACTTACACTATCACTATGAACAATATAGAAGATGCGTTTGGAAACGCCATGTCAAGTGCTAAATTGGATATTTTGACCAATTCAGGCGAGATAGATACTACCATTCCATCCATATCTTATATCTATGCTCCGAATACTAAAGAAATACAGATAAGCTTTGATGAAGCTATTGCCAAATATCCTTCCACCTTAACAGTAGAGAAGCTTAATTCAGCAGCTACTGGCTTGGGAGGCGGATCTGTAACATTTACCTATTCAGGTGTGCTTGATGATGGAAAGACTTTAGCTTATAGAGCAATATCTGGTACTACTTTAGGCGATAATAACTATGTAATTGCTACAACAACCGGAGATCGCTTTGCAGACGCAGCAGGAAATAAGATTGATGCATACACAAGTACTAATCCTGTAGTAGCTGACAGAGCAGTGTTCGCAGGAACCACTGCTGCAAACGACAAGCCTCAGGTAGAGTACATTGAGCAGGTTAATGTTAAGAAGCTTAAGGTTACCTTCTCAGAACCTGTATCATTGCCTAATACTTATGGCGTATTTACGTTTACACGAGGCAATGAAGATATAAAGGATGATTATCAGACAGAATGGTATGTTACCAGAAATACAATATTTAAATCCGGTGAAACTGTGACCCTGACATTCAAAACATGGGCTAAAGACCTTGCCGGTGATTATGCGCTGGAAATAGATGGAGGCAGCAAAACAGAATTTGTTACCTACATGGAAGATAGCGTAAAGCCTGTTATAACTGGTGTGGCAGCAGTTGATAACTTTACAGTTGAGGTTACCTATGACGAGGATCTCAGTCTCAAGGGAACTTACAGAATTACTAATTTGTATTACGACAGTAACGGAAAAGAACAAACTAAGTCTGTTGCAATAAGTACAACATCTTTGAGCGATAATGTTGTTACAATTAAGACAAGTGCACAGTTGTACTTAGCTAACAACTACTACTTAGTTCCTACAACTGGTGCTACTGACCTTGCTGGAAACAAAGAAGATGTTAAAGATATCAGATTTGATTTCGCGGGTTCAGACGTTGTGAACAAGGAAATAGGAAAAGGTGTTGGAAGTAACAATGCTAAGCAAATATATGTAACTACAGTAAAAGCCATGAATGCTACGACACCTGTTGTGTCGGTAGTTGAAAAAGGCGATACTGATGTTACTATACCTGTTTTGTCACATGCTTTTTCAAACTCTAATAAAACCGTAACACTTAACTTGGCTGTGCCGACAATAACAGGCAAGAGCTATGTTGTAACAGTAAAGTATACAAATGGCGATACTGAAGAATTGACATTTGACGGAAATACTCCTGACTTGGGATTAACTCTTGTAAGAACTGCTGTTGGCACCTTGACATTAGACCTCAATGGATATACGCCAAGTGATTATGCTGCTGAAATAGTAGCTACACCTGGAGCCATAACAGTTCCTGGTACAGCTTCAGCAACCGGCTTTAGCTTTAACGATTCAGCAATAAATGCTGCTGAATACTATGTAATATTATACAGAGCAAGTGAGCTGGTTGGTGGTGCAGTAGATTCTACAACTACAGTAGTATATGCTGCCAAGGTAGCTCCTGAAGCAGGATCTGCATATCAAGTGATTATTAATACGGCAGAAACAAAAGTAGCAGCTTTTGAGACGGAAAAAGACACAACTACACTTTCAGCTGCATTGAATTATCTGAATAATAATGTAGCATCAGGTGACAGAGTAGCTTTCGTTAACAGACTTGTCACTGTAGTAGAAGGTGTTGTAACAGTAGCTGAAGATACTAAAACTCCTGCTAGTATATCAGCTGCTCAGGATTTGGTGACCTTATTACCAGCTGGTCAAGCTAAGACTGATTTACAGGCTAGAATTGATGCTATTTAGTTAGCAATCATAATTAAAAATGCTAGAGTCCAAAAGACTTAAAGTAATTTAGAAAACACTCCACAGGTACAAAAGTATTTGTGGAGTGTTTTTTATCTAACTTTCTTCTACAACATTTGCAGCATATATGGTAATATTAATATATCTAGGATAATATTACACAGGAGGATAAATTATTTATGTACAAAAGGAAAATACTGACGCTGATAATTATTTGCTGCTGCTTCTTATCAGGTTTTGCCATGACTCCGGTTATAGCAGCCACCACTTCGCAGGAGAATATATCTGAAAATGAGATGGCAGTGAGGTTGAGTAAGCTGGGAATGATAACAGGAAATGAAAAAGGCGATTATATGCTGCAAGCCAAGCTTAAGAGAAGTGAGGCAGTACAGTTTATAGTTAATCTTACCGGTAAAAATAAATATGTGAAAGATAATAAAGATACATATTCAGCAACAAGTTTTAACGATGTTAAAAAGACCGACTGGTTTGCTCCAAGTGTTGGATACTGTGAGCAAAACGGTTATATAACAGTAAATGATACAGCTACCTTCAGACCAAAAGATTACGTATCTGAAAAAGAATTTTTGGGTATGGTGTTAAAGGGATTAGGCTATACCACCAGTGATTTTTCCTGGAGCACAGTATTTCAAAAAGCATATGAAATCGGCCTGGTAAGCGATTCCGTATACCAGACCAAGACGGAGGATGATAACAAGCAATTTGACAGAGGAAGCGTTGTAAGTGTTATGTACACAGCATTAGGTCTGAAAACAAAGTCTGATAACATGACATTGCTTCAGAAGATGGTTAATGCTGGTGAAATGAGCTATGAAACTGCAATATCTTCAAAGATTATGGAGGATGAGGTTGTTTCAAAAATAATTGAAATTAAACCCTTGAATGAGCAGAAATTAAAGGTTGTGTTTAATGAAAAGATAGGTATTATAGACCCGGAAAGTATCCAAATCAATGATGCTACAAATGGTAATACACTAAGTATAAGTAGTATAAGCCAAACCGATACCGAGCTGATAATTAAAACCTCCAAACAGGTTGCTGCCAGAAACTATAGTATAGAAATCAATAAGTTTGTTGATTTTGATGGAAATACTATTCCAAAAGTAACTGGAACATTTACAGGCTTCAGGATTGTTGAGGTAGTATCAGATTTATTTAAAATCAGCAAGATTGAGCAGAAGGATGAGCATGAGGTAAATGTATATTTTACACATCCGGTCAACGACAATGCTGTTAATTCAAATTATTATCAGATATTTGAAAACGAGTCTCCATTTGTATCTGCCAGTATAGCGGACACTTCAATTAAGTTGCTGCCAAATAATAAGGGATTAACAATCGGGCTTAAGGGAAAGAAATTTACAGCTGATCAGGAGTACTCTATAAAAGTATCACCGGAGATGATCAGTGCATATGGGGTAAATTTTGTTGCTCAGACCGAATTGGATACTTTTATTGCTAGAGATGTTCAAAGCACCGGATTTGCAGTCGAAATGATAACAGGACTGTCAAGAAGTACCATACAGGTGGATTTTACAATGGATGTAGATCCGCAGATAGCTCAGCAGATTTATATGTACAGTATAACAGACTCAACCAATAAACAAATTGCTGTGACGAGTGCCCAGGTGGTCTCAAGTGCTGCGAAAAGTGTTATACTTACGATAAATGGAACGTTGGATTCAGCTAAAACTTATAATCTGATGGTTAATTATATGCCTGATGCTACCAGCCAGTATACGATAAATAAGAAAAGTTATTCCTTTGAAGGATATATTAGCGGAGGTATTGAATTCCAGATATACGGTGCAGTACCCGTGGATGCGGGCTCTGTTACAGTTACATTCAGCAAGCCGCTAAGCACCAAAGCTATTTCTGATACATCAAACTTTACACTGCTAGATAACAATAATTCTGCATATAAAGCAAGTCCAACGAAAATTATAGTATCTTCTGAAGATCCAAATACAATAAGATTGTTCTTCTCAAATGATAAAAAATTACAGAAGAATAGAACATATACACTAAAAGTTTCAACAAAAGTTACTGATTATACAGGATACTCATTAACGGGACAATCTGATTATGTATTTGATTCCTATGATATAGCTGACACAAGTATAACAGCTGAAAAGGCAGTTATTATCGGAAGTGATACGCTAAAGGTTGTTTTCAACAGGGAGATGGCAATGGATACTCCTAATATATTCACAGGTAATTACAGCATAGAGTATTATGATAACGGAACATTAGTAAAAAAGGTTCCTATAGCTATCACCTATATTGATAGTAAAATAATCGTACTAAAGTTTGATAAATTACCAGAGGGTGTTGATTGTACATTTAATTACAAAGAGATAAAAGACATTGGAGGAGAGATTTACTCTGATTCACAAAGCAATACTATAAAAGTTACAGTGGCTACATAATCAGAGAACATTTTCATGTATGTCAGAATAAACGAAAAGAGATATTTATAAGCTGTATAATGAAATCTAAGTATGAAGAGTTTTGAACTTTAAAACGGTTCTGGTTACAAAAACCAGAACCGTTAATATTAACTGAGAGTTATTTTAAGCCTTTTTTATACTTGAACTATTAAGTTTAATTGACTTTGCATAAAGATTGTTGCAAGCGATACCTACTCCAATGATAATCCAAAAAGTAAGGCTTACGGTAATTGTACTATCATTGGCCAAAGAAGAAACAAGGAAGGAAATAACTGCGGCCAGGCAGGCAACACCAGAGGCAAAGAATTGATTGAAAATACCTTTGATATATAGTTTAAAAGAGTATATAACATACCAACCAACAAAAACTAAAAATGCCAGCAAAGACAGTACACCGGTATTTATGGCTATCTGCAAATACATATTGTGCGGTTTATCTACAATGGTGAACATGTTTGACAGAAAATTCATTTTAGCAACATAATCATTCTGTGGGAAGTATATTGCATATGTATCCGGACCATTGCCGAGGAATAAGGTATTCTTGATCATTGGTATTGAGCGGGACCAAATATATCCTCTACTTGAACCCCATTTTTCTTTTCCTTGAAAACCAAAACTTTCTGCTTTAATAATATCAGTTATGTTACCTGCAGGGGTTACAATCTTAAAACTATCATTTGAATAAATAGCGGAAAAAGTTGCATTTGGAGTTTCTACAAGCATAAAATTACTAAATGAGATCTTGATAGAGTTAAATCTTTCATCACTAAATGTTATAATGATCTTATTATCTGAAGTTGACTTTGATACTTCAATAGGTTTTTTGTTGTTATCAGTAAATGAAAAATTGGAAGTAGCAGGATCAATATTAACAATCAGTGCATCAGTATCTGATGTAAAAAGGTATAAGTTATTGTTATCTATTCTTATATCAGATAAATTTCTAGGGGCAGATGTACCGGAAGTTGTACTATTTAAAGCAAGTAAACTACTTTTACTGATTTTGGGGTCACCGCCAGTAGTAGTTATTTTTGAATCCGGATCCACATTTATCAACATTAAAGTGTTGTTGATACCGGAATTATAATTCTTTGGCGTTGCCAATGCGACAAATTTATCTTTTACATCGGAATAATTAAAATTACTCGCAATATTCAATGAACGGAAAATTAATCCATTTGATGAATAATTCATAAAGATAGTTGAGGCAATAATGCATAGTAACAATATAAGGATCGGCACAGTATTTCTGAGAAGATTTTTACGCATAAAAACCAGAATAGCTAAACCGGATACAACCATACTTATCAGACCCGCGGCTGATAAGCTTCCAAGCAGATTTGCAAAAGATAATATACAAAATATACAAGATATTATTTTAATCTTTAGGTTATTAACCGAAAGAAAAATTACCAGACAGATTGATAAAATTATTGCAAAAAAACCACCTACATAATTCGGGTTAAATAATGTAGAATATATGAATTGCTTTGGGAATTTAAAATCTAAAGAGCTAATAAGGTTTTCATTTGCTTTAGGCAAGATAAGTCTTTTTCCAAAGTCAGACTGAAAAAAATCAAAACCAAAAAACTGGGTTATACCTATTATAGATAAAACCAATACAGAAAAAGCAAGAAAGTATGTAAGGTATTTGATATCGAATTCAGAAGTAACGAGCATAGCACAAATCAGACACACCGTTATATAGCAAAATATTGTAAAAAATCCTTCATAACGATCCGGAAACCCAAAAAAAGCCTGTTGATGATAATCGGAGAAAGAGCTGGATAAAAATACGAGTATAATGTATACGCCTGCTGGAATAAAAATCTTTGGTACAGTTAATTTTATTTTCTTAACAAAAATGTATATGAGGAAAGTGAAAATAGCAATGCAAGTCAATACTATAAACCAGGTCATCTTATAATAAGAGAAAAAATCTGCCTCATTAGTTGTACCTTTCCATAACTTGGCAAAGGATGCATCCAATTTTACTTGCTTCAAAAATACAATTAGTGGTACTATTGCTAAAATCAAGGCAATAGGTAAAAGCTTAAAATAATTGTGGGTTTCTTTGAATATTTTTTTTTTCATGATATGCCCCCTAAATATGTACTTCAATAATTTTAACATAGTATAGGGAGACAGTAAACAAAGACAAAACCAATATCACTGGAATAAAAATTAAAATATGTTAAAGAGATTACCTTCGATTTGACATTTATAGATATATGAAGGTATAGTTAAATCAATATAATTAATTGAATGTAAAAGATGTATGCCTACAAACCTTAATTTACAATAAAATTAAGGTTTGTATAATAATTCTAAAATCGACAAAAGTGTTGATGTTAGCAAAATATTATTCTACAATATATCTAGTATGGTGATAAGACTATGAATATAAAAAAAGTATTATCGAGATCGATAAGCATAGACACTAGAATAGGATTAAGTTTGTCAAGAAGTATACTGCTTTACTTTAGTATTGAAGATTTAACGTCTTATTTAGCTGGATTATCGACTAAGTGCGTACCTCCATATAAATCTCAGGATATAATTAAGCTTGATTGGTCTATTGTTACTAATAAAGCGAGGGAAAATTAAATGATTGAAACTAAAACGAGAGATATTCCATTTTCTCCACCTGACATTACAGATGCTGAAATAGATGAAGTAATAAAAGCTATGAAATCAGGGTGGATAACTACCGGGCCGAGAACAAAGCTTTTTGAGCAAAGAATAGCTGAATATATTGGGACCAAACAAGCAGTTTGCCTTAGCTCAGCTACAGCTGCAATGGAACTTTCGCTCCGTATTTTGGGAATAGGGCCTGGAGATGAAGTAATAACCAGCTCTTATACATATTCAGCATCTGCCTCTGTAATAGAGCATGTCGGCGCAAAGATTATACTGATTGATGTTGCACCCAATTCGTTTGAAATGGATTATTCTAAATTGGAAGAAGCAATCAATGAGAAAACTAAAGCAATAATTCCTGTTGATATTGCAGGAAAGGTAATTAATTATGAGACAATATATAAAATTGTAGAGAGTAAAAGAAAATTATTTAAGGGAAATAATGATATTCAGCAGTTATTTAATAGAATAATTATATTGGCCGATGCCGCCCATGCATTTGGAGCTGAGAAACATGGCGTTAAGTGCGGGCATTTTGCAGATTTTACGTGCTTCTCATTCCATGCGGTTAAAAACCTTACAACTGCTGAAGGTGGTGCAGTTGTTTGGAGAAATGACTTAGGACTGGATGATGATTACATATATAAGCAGTTTATGCTGTATAGTCTGCACGGACAATCTAAGGATGCGTTGGCAAAAACTAAAAAAGGTTCCTGGGAGTATGATATTGTAAATTTAGCGTACAAATGCAATATGACTGATATTTTAGCCAGTTTCGGATTGATACAGTTAAATAGATACGACTGGTTATTGAAGAGACGTAAAGAGATTATTGAGATGTATGATAAGTTGTTACTACCCATAGGTATACAGCGGTTACAGCATTATGGTGATAACTATGCATCTACAGGACATCTTTATATGACAAGGATCCCTCATATTAGTGAAGATCAGAGAAATAAAATAATTATGAAAATGGCTGATGCAGAGGTTGCATGTAACGTACATTATAAGCCACTTCCAATGTTTACTGCATATAAAAAGTTGGGATTTAATATTAAGGATTATAAAAATTCATTTAACATGTATAAGAATGAGATTACATTACCGCTTCATACGTTATTAACTGACGAAGATGTTGAGTATGTCTGTGAAAATTTAAAGAAAGCAATTAGCGAGGTGGTAAATAAAGAAGTTGTTAGTAAGTAATGGGGGTGAGAAAATGTATACAAGTTTCTTTAAAAGGATAGTTGACCTGATTTTATCACTAATAGCTCTACCATTCTGGTTGCTAATATTAGTTATTATCGGATCTATCATATATTTTCAGGATAAAGGGTCGATTTTCTATAATGCACCTCGACTTGGTAAAGGCGGAAAGATATTTAAGATGTACAAATTCCGTTCGATGAAAGTAAATGCACCTGATATAAGAAATGAGGACGGTTCTACATTTAATTCAGAGAATGATCCAAGGCTTACTAAGATAGGAAAGTTTATACGAAAGACAAGTATAGATGAAACTCCCCAAATCTTAAATGTATTAAAAGGTGATATGAGTTTAATTGGGCCAAGACCTGACTTGCCGGAACATATGGAGCTATATGAAGGTATTGAAGTTCGCAAGTTGGAGGTTAAACCTGGAATAACAGGCTTTAACCAGGCGTACTATAGAAATACAGTTTCTTGGAAAGAACGAATTCAAAATGATATTTACTATATTGATAATTTGTCATTATGGCTTGATATAAAGGTATTATTAAAAACAGTTATATCTGTGTTAAAACGTGAAGATGTTTACGTAACTGATAATAGTATTGAAACTAAAAATAAGTCTAAAGTGGGTGTGTAGGAGGTTTAATTATTTTGAAAAATAACAATATTGACTGTCCAGTTACCTTCTATGCTTTACAATGGGATACAAATTATTTTGGCATAAATTGCGCTAAGGCTATCCTTCATAAGCCCCTTACATTATTTGACTGGGATGAGTTAAAAGACAAATTTAAGGCCTATCAGTTTATATCAATTGAAAATCGTAATTCAGAACCAAATAATGCACAACTGATCGCAAAGCATACCTCAGCATTTTTAGCTGATGTGAATATACAATTTACAAAAAAGATAGAAGGTTCATATAAGTGGCCAGAACAAATTGAAATTCATAATATGTTGGAAAGAAATGATCAAATCATTGATGTAGCAGATTTTCAGTTTTCAAAGTTTATAGAAGATCCCGAGTTAGCTAAACGTGGGGGAACGCAAGTTTATCACCAATGGCTGATAAATTCATTTGGAAAGCCAGATAAATATTTTGCTTTATCAAAGACAGCAAACGGGCAAGTTAATGGGTTTCTGCTACATTCATATTTGAAAAATAGTTGTGTAATAGAGCTCATTGCTGTAGCTAGGAATGATGCTAAAAGCGGCATTGGGACAAGTTTATTTAGGGCAATTGAATACGCAGCATATGAACGCGGCTGTGATGAAATAAGAGTCGGTACCCAAGTGAGAAATATTGGTGCAATTAACTTTTATCATAAAGTTGGATGTATACAAGTAGCGTGCCATCAGATTTATCATTTATGGAAGTTATAATGTTAGAGTTATTGTAAGGGGGGAATTATTATAAAAATATGGATAATCAATCATTATGCCATGCCACCAGAGTATGAAGTTAGAGTCAGAAATAACATGATGTCAAAATACCTCAAAAATTTAGGACATAAAGTTAAAATATTTTCCGCTAGTACCATTCATAATAGAGATCTTAATTTAATAAGTGATAAGTCTAAATTATTTATTGAAAGATCATATGATGAATTAAATTTTGTACACATTAGAACTTGTAACTATAGTGGAAATGGATTAAGAAGAGTAGTTAATATGTTACAATTTCCATTCAGATTTTATAGAGTTGCAAAACGCATAAATGAAAAACCAGATGTTATTATTTGTGATCTAGGAGCTATGTTAGCGCCTCTCCCATTTTTAATTTCAAAAAGGTATAAAGCTAAGTTTATTTTGGAAGTTAGGGATTTATGGCCTGAATCGATTATTGAATACAAAGGTATGTCTCGGAAAAATCCAATTGTATGGTTAATGTATCAGATTGAAAAATGGATTTATAAAAGATCTGATAAACTTGTTTTTACAATGGAAGGAGGGAAAGATTATATATTTGATAAAGGGTGGGAAGAAGATATTGATTTAGATAAAGTTTCCCACATAAATAATGGAGTAGATCTAGAATCATTTATATTTAATAAAGAAAATTATAAGATTATAGATTTTGATTTAGAAGATATCAATACCTTTAAGGTAGTATATGCAGGATCAATAAGACTTGTTAATAATGTAAAAACAATAGTTGATGCAGCACAAGTAATTAAAGAAAAAGGATATCACAATATAAAATTTTTAATATACGGTGATGGAACGGACAGGAAGTATCTTGAGGAGTATTGTGTTGAAAATAAGATTGATAATGTAGCGTTTAAAGGGTTTGTAAACAAAAAAAACATTCCGTTTATTTTGGATAAGTGTAACTTAAATATTATGCATTTTGAACAGAACGGTTTAAAGAAATATGGTGCGAGTCTTAATAAATTGTTTGAATATTTTGCAAGCGGTAGACCTATAGTTTCTGATTGTGAGTTTGGTTATGATTTAATTAAAAAATATAAATGTGGGATTGTAAGAGACAATGCAAATTCAGAACAGATGGCGGAAGCTATTGCTAAATTTTATGAGATGCCTGAAGATGAGTATAATTCTTACTGTCAGAATTCAACTTACGTAGCAAATAAGTATGATTATAAAATTTTAACTTCAAAATTTGAAGAAATACTTAAGAGGTAGCATATTACATGTTTCTGTTATACTAATATTTAATATTAATTTACGTTTAAGGTTGATAAAATGCAAGAATAAAATTGGATAATAATTTGTGCAGATTTTATATAATTTACAAATTAAATCAAAGACATATGATGAGTAATTGTGAAAATGTTGAAGATGCTCGTAAAGGTGCTGAAAATATTGTTTAATAATTTAAGGAGTTTATTCATGCAATCACATTATGTGTGATATATAATTCTATAAGAAAAGACAATGATAAAAGAGGAATAGAATAATGAAACAGAAATTGTTAGAAAAGATTAAAAATAAGAAAATTGTTGTGGGTGTAATAGGACTAGGATATGTTGGCCTTCCTCTTGCTGTGGAAAAAGCTAAGGCTGGATTTAAAACTATAGGATTTGATATACAAGAAAATAAGGTGCAGATGGTTAATAAAGGTCATAATTATATAGGAGATGTAGTTGATCATGACCTATCAGAGTTGGTGAGAAATGGCATGCTTTCTGCAACTACGGACTTTAGTTTTGTAAAAAATGTTGACTTTATTGCAATTTGTGTTCCTACTCCATTGGATAACCATCAACAACCAGATATTAGTTATATCAAATCATCATCAGAAGAAATTGCAAAGTTTCTTAAAAGAGAAACAATGGTCGTACTTGAATCGACAACATATCCTGGTACAACAGAGGAACTTATAAAATCTATACTTGAAGAAGGATCAGGATTAAAGTGCAGTGATGATTTTTATCTAGGATTCTCTCCAGAACGAGTTGATCCGGGAAATTTGATATATAAAACAAAGAATACACCTAAAGTAGTTGGTGCTATTGGACAAGATGCCACAGAAGTAATTGCAACGATGTATCGTGCTGTTCTTGATGGTGATGTACATACTGTATCTAGTCCTGCGATTGCAGAAATGGAAAAGATACTTGAGAATACATACAGAAATGTTAATATTGGCCTTGCAAATGAGCTTGCAATATTATGTAATAAGATGGGCATAAATATTTGGGAAGTAATTGATGCAGCAAAATCAAAACCATATGGATTTCAAGCATTCTATCCAGGGCCTGGGTTAGGTGGCCATTGTATTCCACTTGATCCTTATTATTTATCATGGAAAGCACGCGAATATGGATTCCATACATCTATGATTGAATCTTCAATGATGGTTAATGATCGTATGCCAGAATACTGCGTAGAGAGGGCAATCAAGATCCTAAACCGCAACAAGAAGGCAATAAATGGTGCAAAAATATTAGTGCTTGGCGTTGCGTATAAACAAGATATTAATGACTATCGTGAAAGTCCTGCCATTAGAGTAATTGAAGAGCTAAGAAAACATTGTGCTAATGTTGTTTATTTTGATCCTTTTGTACCGGAATACCGAGAACATGGAGAAGTCCATAAAAGCGAACCAGAATTAGCAGATGGTCTTATCGAAAGTGTAGATCTTGTCATAATCACTACCGCTCATACTAATGTAAATTATGGACTTGTTCAGCAACATGCAAAATCAATTTTTGATACTAAGAATGCGATGAAACATATTAAAAGAAGAGATAATATTGAGCTACTGTAAGGGGGAAGTGGTATTGAGCTTAAAATATGCATTAATCGGATGTGGCAGAATTTCACCAAATCATATTGCAGCAGCAATCGAGAACAATTTAGAAATAGTGGCATTATGCGATATTGATGAATTTAAAATGGATGAGGTAATAATAAAGTTTAATATTTCTGAAACTGTTAAGAAATATTCTGACTATAAAGAAATGCTCCAAAAAGAAAAACTAGATATTATAGCTATCTGCACTGAAAGTGGTAAACATGGGGAAATTGCCATTAACTGTATAGAATTTGGTAGTAATTTAATTATAGAAAAGCCCATAGCTTTATCACTTGACGAGGCAGATCAAATTATTAAAAAAGCAAAAGAGAAGAATTTGAAGGTTTGTGCATGTCATCAAAATCGTTTTAATAAATCTGTACAGAAAATTAGAGAAGCAGTTGAAGTGGGACGATTTGGTAAATTACTTCATGGCACTGCACATATCCGCTGGAGTCGAGGAGAAAATTATTATAAGCAAGCTCCATGGAGAGGTACTTGGGAGCAAGATGGAGGTGCATTGATGAATCAGTGTATCCATAATATTGATCTTTTAAGATGGATGTTGGGAGATGAAATTATAGAAGTAGTTGGTATGACAGATAATTTAATACATGACTTTATAGAGGCAGAAGACTTAGGTTTGGCATTAATTAAGTTTGCAAATGGAAGCTACGGTATTGTAGAAGGAACTACGAGCATTTATCCTAAAAACCTTGAAGAGACCCTATACATCTTTGGAGAAAAAGGAACTGTTAAAGCCGGAGGTAAATCAGTGAATCTAATTGAAGAGTGGCAGTTTGCAGATAAATTAGATGATTCGGAAGAAGTTAAACAAAAGTACCATGAGAACCCACCGAATGTTTATGGATTTGGACATAATCCACTTTATGAGGATATGATTGAATCAATAAAAAATGATAGAGAGCCATATGTTACTGCTGAAGACGGGAGAAGAGCTCTTGAACTCGTACTTGCAATATATAAATCAGCAGCAGATGGTAAAAGTATTAAGCTTCCGTTGAAAAAATGTAGTACTATGGATTTTATAGGCAGGTTTGGCAGATGAACTACTTTGTACATGAAAGCAGTTATATAGATAAAAATGTAGACATAGGAGATGGCACTAAGATATGGCACTTTTGCCACGTTCAAAAGGGCACTCGAATAGGCAAGCAATGTTCGTTAGGCCAGAATGTTTACATTTCTAGTAATGTTAAAATCGGAAATGGAGTAAAAATCCAAAACAATGTCTCTGTATATGAAGGTGTTGAGTTGGAGGACTTTGTATTTTGTGGACCTTCTATGGTGTTCACAAACGACTTAACTCCAAGAAGTAAATATCCAAAAGGAGCTGGAGGGTATAAAAAGACTCTTGTTAAATATGGAGCATCAATAGGAGCTAATGCAACTATTGTTTGTGGTAATACGATTGGTAAGTGGGCAATGATCGCATCTGGAGCTGTTGTGACAAAGGATGTTCCTGATTATGCGATAATGGCAGGAGTTCCAGCAAAACAGATTGATTGGGTTTGTGAATGTGGGATTCCACTCAGAGGTGGAATCAATTGTGAAAAATGTGGAAGAGAGTATACTCTTGTGAAAGGCCAACTTCTAGAGAAATCCAAGTAGACTAAATTGTTGACAGGAGTGATAAAGTGGAATTTAGAGATTTGAAATCCCAATATCAAAAATACAAATACGAAATAGATTCTGCTATTCAAGAAGTATTAGATAATGCAAACTTTATTGGAGGTATTGATGTTAAATTATTGGAAAAAAGGTTAGCTGAATATGTTGGAGTTAAATATTGTATTACTTGTGCTAATGGTACAGAAGCTATGACATTAGTAATGATGGCATGGGACATTAAAGAAAGAGATGCTGTTTTTATACCGGACTTCACTTTCTTTTCAACTGGAGAGATTGTCTCTTTTAGAGGAGCAACACCAGTATTTGTTGATGTAAAAAGAGAGACGTATAATATAGATACATATAAATTAGAAAAAGCTATCATGAAAACTATAGAGGAAGGCAAACTTACTCCAAGAGCCATAATTCCAGTTGATTTATTTGGTCTTCCTGCAGATCATTATGAAATTGCTAGGATAGCCAATAAATATAACTTATTAGTTCTTGAAGATGGTGCTCAGGGATTTGGCGGAAGAATACATGGAAGGATGGCTTGTAGTTTCGGTGATGCAGCTACAACTTCATTTTTCCCAGCTAAGCCGTTAGGGTGTTATGGAGATGGAGGAGCTATTTTCACAAATAGTGATGATTTGGCAAAGCTTATTAGTTCTATTAAAGTTCATGGAAAGGGAAGTAATAAATATGATAATGTACGAATTGGTATAAACTCAAGATTAGATACAATTCAGGCAGCTATCTTAAATGTAAAACTGACTGCATTTATGGAACATGAACTTAATGATGTGAATGTAGTGTATAAATTGTATAATGAAAACTTATGCAATATAGTTGAGATCCCTGTTATACCAGAAGGGTACTATTCAAGTTTTGCTCAATATACTATTAAGCTCAAAAACAAAGAGCAGCGTGACGGCTTACAAGCAAAGCTAAAAGAATATGATATTCCGAGTATGATTTACTATGTTAAGCCGATGCATAAGCAGGGAGCTTTTTTAGGTATAGAAATAAACGAGAAAGATCTTGAAGTATCTAGTAAACTTTGCGAAACTGTACTTTCATTACCAATGCATCCGTATATGACAGAAGCAGAAATAATGTATATTTCAAATATAATAATAAAATATATTAAAAATTAGTAAGTACATGGTGTGTTATGAATAAAATTATTGTTTTACCTGGTACCGCTGATGCCACATTTTTTATAAATGAAGTTAATTATATTACTAAATATTTTGACGAGGTTGTAGTGATTTCATATCCAGGCAATGAAGAGGTATTTTCTAATCTCGCTAAAGAAAAAGGATTTAGGTACTATGTTGTAAAGGCTAATATATTAAAAGCATTAATTAGTTTCGGTATTTTTAAATGGTTGTTTGATAAAAATACTAGAAAAGAAATAAAAAGTGTATTTTCTATATCAAAACTAGGACTATCTAAAATCATATACATTTTGCATTATGGATTATTTTATATTAATGCTAAAAGGTATATTGATAGAGAAATTTCAAGGAATCTTAATGATAACGTATATATGTACTCTTTCTGGCTAACTAGAGGTGCATATGCTATAGCAAATTACAATGTAACTAGAAAAAGTAATTTAAAAAAGATAGTATCTAGAGCACATGGGTATGATTTATATGAAGAAAGAAATCTAACAAGGTATTTACCCTTTAGAGACTTTATCGATATAAATTTGGATGAAATACATTTTATTTCAGGTCACGGTTTAAATTATTTTACCCAAAGATACATATCTACTACTTTGAGCTCAATAAAAAATATTTCAAGATTAGGAACATATAATCCTTATGAAAAGCGAAAAAAAATAATTGAGAAAGATAAAGTTTGTATTGCATCATGTTCTTCTATTATACCTGTTAAGCGATTAGATTTAATAATTGATATCATAGCTAATATTGATTTACCGGTTACATGGATACATATTGGAACTGGAAGTCAAAAAAGTGAGATAGAAACTTATGCCGCAGAAAAGCTTAAAGGAAAAGAGTATAATTTTTTGGGGCATATAGATAATTCAGAAATATTAAGAACCTATGAGAGATATGATGTGGATTTTTTTATAAATACCAGTGATTCGGAGGGAGTCCCTGTATCTATAATGGAGGCCATATCTATGGGCATTCCAGTTATTGCTCGTAATGTTGGCGGTAATAGTGAAATTGTCGAAGCAAACACCGGGTATTTAATAAATAATATAGATAATATGAAAAATGTATATAATCAAGTTAATACCATAATAAAACAAAGATTAGATAATAATTTAGATAAATATAGTATTAGGAGTCAACGATCTATTAGTTTGTGGAAACTACAATATGATGCTGATAAAAATTATGATTTATTTTTTAGCAAAATGAAAGAATGATATATGTATTTAAACAAAAATGGAGAATCATTTATTTTGAAATAGATGATAATCTTGTAAGAAATTAGAAGTAAGTAAAATATTCTCAATAAGGAAGTTAATATGAATAAAACAATACCTAAACGTCTCTTATGCATAGTAAATAGTATGGAGGTTGGTGGCGCTGAAACGTTTTTGATTAAGAACTATCGTGCCTTAGATAGAACGAAATATCAGATGGATTTTTATTGTATGTCATCTCAAAAAGGATATTATGAAAAAGAAATAATATTATTAGGAGGTAGAATTTATCATTCAATACCTAAATCAAGAAATATCCTTAAAGCTTTTTTGGCACTAAAAAATGTTGTAAAGAATGAAAAATATTTTTATGTAATGAGAGTATCTCAACATTCTTTAGCAACAATTGATTTATTAGCTGCAAAATTTGGAGGAGCAAGAGTGTTAGTTCAACGTTCAAGTAACGCTGATTCTAGCACAATAATTAATAGAATATTACATAAAATGTTTAAATGGTTACCTATAATGATTCCAACATTAAAAATTGCTCCATCAACAGAAGCCGCTGAGTACACGTTTGGAAGAAATAGTATAAGAAATGGTAAAGCAACTATTGTAAAGAACGCAATTGCAGTAGACAAATTTCTTTTTAATTCAGTTAAAAGAGATAAAATGCGTCAGGAAATGGGTATAGAGGGTAAGTTTGTGATTGGACATGTGGGGAGATTTAGTAATCAAAAGAATCATGAGTTTTTAATTGATATCTTTGGTCAGATTGTTAAGAAACATAATGGGAGCGTTCTGATTCTAGTCGGTAATGGTGAACTTGAAGGTAAAATTAAAAATAAAGTAAAAAATCTGGGACTAATAGATAATGTTATCTTTACTGGAATAAGATCTGATATTCCTGATATTTTAATGGCAATGGATGTTTTTTTATTTCCTTCATTTTTTGAGGGTATGCCAAATACAGTTATTGAAGCTCAAGCGACTGGATTACCATGTATTATTTCTGATTCAATAACAAAGGAGACAAATATATGTGGTTTAGTTAAATATATATCACTTAATACTGCACCAGGTCAATGGGCAAAAATAGTTTTAGAATCATATAATCTTGATCGTGGTCAGAAAAGACAAAAAGAATATATAAATCAAAAGTTTAAAGAAAATGGGTATGATATTAAAATTGAAGCAGATAATTTTATGAAATTACTATTTAATGCCAATGATTCACTTTAAAGCAAATGGATTGCTAAACAAAAATGTGGAAGGAGATACAGGTGTTAGGGAATATAATTTTTATTATTTTTTTAATTATATTAGTATATAAATTACAAAAGAATACAAATACGGCTATAGTTTCATACATTGTTTTTTCATTAATATGTCCTCATTTGAAAGTAGCAAATTTACAAATTAGTTTTGAAATAATAGCCTTCTTTCCTGTTTTAATTATATTTATACTAAAAAAACCATCAATATTTTCGTTACATAGAAGGGATTTGTACCGTCAGCATTTAATAATATATTTTTATATATTTTTAGCATCTTCGTTTATTGCTACTTTAAGATTTGAAAGTAAAATACCATGGATTTCATTTCTTTCAGTTTTTCGCATAATATGTTTAATATATATAATGCAATCTGAAATGGAAGGGAATTCCGTTCAAGTATTAGATCGCATTATATCGCCAGTCTTATTTACAAACTTAGCAGTTTCAATTATACAATTAACTGTTCCAGTCAGTACTAAAATATTTTATGAATTATATTATAAAGCATCATTAACACCTTTAGCGGCGGTGCTTAAGTTAGGATTTTTCAATCGAGCTTATGGGACATTTGCTACCCCTGTCTTACTTGGAATATTCTCAATAATTAGCTTTGCTATATATCTTGGGTTTTTAACAGAGAAAAGACAATGCAAAAGACTTTATTTAAAGCTGGTTATTTCCGTTATAATTGGATTATTAGCGCTTTCCAAAACAGCTGTGATAGGTATTCCCATAATTTCTATTTGTTATTGTATATTAATCCTATTTGATGTCATTAAAATAAAAAATAAAAAGATTGCAATTATTCCGTTAATATTAATACCGATATTTGGCATAACAGTAATATTGCTAGAAAAGCATGGAACTGCTATTTCATATTATATAGGATTTTTGTCAAAGCCATTTGAAGCTTTAAGCACTAGGTATAATTCCTCAAGTGGGTTATTATCAGGCACCTTTTCTACTATATATGACAACTGGTTAATTGGAGTAGGAGGTACTCCAATCGGAGATGACTTTACTGGAGATTCTCTGTATATAAGTATTTTGTATAGTACTGGAATACTTGGACTAATTACTTACTTTAGTATTCTTATAGGGTCTACTGTTAAAAATTTAAAATTAAGAAATACCACAGCTTTGTTATGCTTTATAGCTTTTTGTCTAGCTGGCTTAGCTGCACCTATAGGATTAGACATTGTTACAATGCCAGTAATAGCATATATGTTTTGCAAAAGTGAAACTACTATATCTTAACATGGATAGATAATTATACTACAATAGTATATATTTTAGGACTTATTTAAATTGGAAAAAATAAAATTTTGAATTTGAGAGGCAACAAAGATGATAAAAAAGTTAGTAAAAGGGATTAAAAATCCTAAACTTATTATATTATTTTTTTTAAGTTTTAGGTTTTCTAGGCTTATTCCAGATAAATTATATTTAAAAATAAAATATAATTTATTAGTAGGAAAAGAGCTTAATTTAGACAATCCCCAAACCTTTAATGAAAAGCTTCAGTGGTTGAAATTATATGATCGAAAACATGAATATACAAAGATGGTTGATAAATTTGAAGTTAGAAAATATATAACTGAAACAGTTGGTGAAGAATACTTAATTCCATTGTTAGGTGTGTATGATAATTATGATGAGATTGATTTTGATGCCTTACCAAATCAATTTGTATTAAAACCTAATCACACATCTGGAAATGTTTATATATGCAAGGATAAATCAAAAATAAATTTTAAAGAACTAAAAAAAGAAGTTAATATGTGGCTTAAACGTGAGTATTATTGGTTTCATCGAGAATGGCCATATAAAAATATAAAGCCGAGAATTATATGTGAAAAGTATATGGTTGATGAGTCAAATATAGAATTAAAAGATTATAAAATACATTGTTTTGGAGGAATGCCAAAGCTAATTCAAGTTGATTTTGGGCGTTTTACAAATCATCGAAGAAACTTATTTGATATAAAATGGAACTATATAGATGCATCAATATTATATCCTAATGATCCTGATACCATCATTGAAAGACCTACAAATCTAGATAAGGTGATAGAAATAGCGTCAGTTTTGTCTAAGCATTTTCCATATGTAAGGGTAGATATCTATTTAGTGAAGGCCAAAATTTATTTTGGTGAATTAACCTTCCATCACGGGGCTGGCTATGAACAATTTAAACCAAGTGAACTAGAACTTCAAATGGGTAGATGGTTAAAATTACCGGATTGTTATTAAGTAAAACGGAGGATAAAAGAAAAATGCAGACAAATCAAGTACATGTAAATAAAGTAGAAGGTAGTAGATATCCAAATAAGATAGATTGTTTTAATCCATCTATCTGTTATCCTGAGTATAGATTTACCAATGAAATTTCAAAATCGGATAATATGGTTTATGATATGATTAGGGAATGCCTATATCATATGGGATTTGATAAAGAACATTTTGGTGCAAATGATTGGAATCCACTAAAGGAATTAATAAAACCTGGAGATGTAGTATTGTTAAAACCTAATATGGTTTTGCATGAGAATGAAATAACCGAGAATGGAATAGAATGCCTTATAACGCATCCATCATTGGTTCGTGCTCTACTTGATTATGTGGTTCTGGCATTGGACGGAACAGGTGCTATTATTGTTGGAGATGCACCTTTGCAGACATGTAATTTTAAAAAACTTGTTAGTGAGCAAGGATATATTGATATAATAGATTTCTATAAAAGGAAGGGGATCCAGATAGAGCTTGTTGATTTTAGAAACTATAAAAGCATTTATAAAGATGGATTACATCAAAAAATACAAAATGACTCCGATAATACTGCTATAGTAGTTGACTTAGAAAAAAAATCCGAGTTCTTAACCATAGAAAAAGATCGCTTTAACCTATTAAGGATAACTAATTACGACCATTCTATTATGTATGAGCATCACAATTGCAAAAAGAACGAATATTCAATTGCAAAGAAAGTATTGGAAGCAGATGTTATTATAAATATACCTAAACCAAAGACTCACAGAAAAGCTGGTGTAACAATTTCGCTTAAGAACTTAGTCGGGATTAATACCAACAAAGAATGGTTACCACATCATTCACAAGGTTCAACTCAAGAAGGTGGAGATGAATATTATCGCAAAAGCTTTTTAAAGAAATTAATAACTCACTTTACTGAGTATAAGGATAATTGTTTGGGTAGGGACATGAGAAAAAAAGCAAAGGTATATTACAATGTAGTCCGTGGATTATCTATGTTAAATAAGATCTTTAGCAAAGATATATATTCGGAGGGAAGCTGGTATGGCAATGATACAATTTGGAGAACATTATTAGACCTCAACAAAATTCTTTTCTATTCAGATAAGCAAGGAAACATGAAAGATACGAAACAACGTAAAATGTTAATTGTCGCAGACATGATTATTTCCGGCGAGGGAGAAGGACCGCTTTTACCAACACCTAAAGATGTAGGTATTATAGCAATGGGTATGAATCCTGTTTGTTTTGATGAGGCAATATCATCAGTTATGGGATTTAAGCCCTCCCTAATCCCATCTATACATAATGCACGAAATATCAAATACTATGCTTTTGCCGATCAAAATGAGACAATAATAACATCAAATAACCCTATTTATGATTTAAAAACACCAAATGGGGTATATTACAAGGACTCATTGCAGTTTAAACCATCTAGGGGGTGGAAGGCTCATTTCCATCAATCATAAACGCTATTAAATAATATAAATTCAAAGAGGATTCTTGTTCCCACAAACTTTAAATATAGTTGATAATTCGTTTCCGTATGTTAAAATAAGTTGGGTAGTTTAGTTATATTGTTTACAAATATAAGAGATGTAAGTTTACGTGTTGATGTTTAGTTGCATTAAAGGAGATAATGAAATTGAAAGGAAATAATCTAACTAACAAAGTTGTAAATGCAACTAAATGGGCATCTATCACTGAAATATCAGCAAAAATAGTTAGCCCTATATCTAATATGATTCTTGCTAGAATCATTGCTCCAGAAGCATTTGGTGTAGTAGCTACGGTAACCATGATTATGAGTTTTGCTGATATGTTTACTGATGCGGGATTTCAAAAATATTTGGTACAGCATGATTTCAGAGATGAGGAGGAAAAATTTGACAATGCAAATGTAGCATTTTGGACTAATATTGTAATATCTATATTGTTATTGTTAGGTATAATCATATTTAGACAACAAATTGCGGAACTTGTAGGAAATCCAGGGTTAGGTAATGTTGTGGCTATAGCATGCGTACAGCTAGTATTTACATCTTTTTCAAGTATACAAATGGCTCTTTATAGGCGGAATTTTAATTATAAAGAACTTTTTTTAGTTCGAATGGTAACAGTTAGTATACCTTTTGTTGTAACTGTACCATTGGCTCTATTCGGGCTAGGCTTTTGGTCACTAATTGTTGGTGGGATATTCATGCAGTTCGCAAATTCAGTTATACTAACTGTTAACTCTAAGTGGAAACCAAAATTATTTTATGATATTAAGATTTTAAAAGAAATGCTATCCTTTAGTGTCTGGTCACTGATTGAGGCAGTTTCTATTTGGCTTACAGTATGGGTGGATGTATTTATTATTGGAAGTTCTTTTAATCAATATTATTTAGGAATATATAAGACATCAACCGGTATGGTTAATGTACTTATGGGTATAGTTACTTCTTCTACAGTACCAGTTCTATTTGCAGCGTTATCCCGTTTAAAGAATGATGATAACCAATTCAAAATTATGCTTTATAAAACTCAGCGGTTTGTTTCAATATTAGTATTTCCTTTAGGGGTCGGTTCATATATATACAGTAATTTAGCAACAAAGATACTTTTAGGCAGTCAGTGGAATGAAGCAAGTGGCGTAATTGGGGTTTATGCTCTAACTAATTCAATAATAATAGTTTTTGGGTATTATTGTAGTGAAGTATATCGTGCAAAGGGAAGACCTAGGTTATCTTTATTTGCACAAGTATTGCATTTAGTTTTTTTGATACCAACTTGTATAATTAGTGCTAAATATGGGTTTTGGATATTTGTTTATGCTCGATCATGGGCAATTATTGAATTCGTTTTAGTTCATTTTATTTTAATAAAGATTTCAATGGGTTTCCCAGTATCAAAGATGATTAAAAACGTATTTCCAACAGCTTTTTCAGCAACATTAATGGGCTTTTTGGGATACTTTTTGCAACTTATAAATAAACAAACAGTATGGAGTGTAATTTCTATCATTATATGTGCTTTATTCTATTTTGGAATATTGTTATTATTTCCGAATATGCGCGTGGAGATATATGGTATGATAAAAAGATTAAAACTAAAAAGGTTAAATTAAATGTACGTTAATACCTAATAACGAAATGAAAATGGTTGCTATTAGGTTATCTAGAGACAAATATAACTTTGGAAATTAGCAAAATAATATACAAGTAAGTAAAACAGATTATAGGAGGAAAAGCACGGATGTATAAAATAGTAGTAGCAGGAACAGGATATGTTGGTTTAGTGGCAGGTGTATGTTTTGCTGAGGTTGGCCATCAAGTTAAATGTGTTGATATTGATGAGGAAAAAGTAAATAAAATGAAACAGGGTATCACTCCAATTTATGAAGCTGATTTGGAAGAGCTAATGCAGAGAAATTATGCATTAGGAAGAATTGACTATACAACAGATTTTGAATCAGCCTATAAAGATGCAGATGCGATTTTTTTGGGAGTGGGGACACCAGAACAACCAGACGGGTCGGCTGATCTTTCTTACATAGCAACAGTAGCAAGGCAAATAGCAGAATCTATAGAAAAGGACTGCCTTGTAGTAGTAAAATCTACGGTTCCTGTTGGCACGAATGATAAAGTAGAACAATTTATTAATGATTTCTTAGTGAACAATGTAAAGGTAGAGGTTGCATCTAATCCGGAGTTCTTAGCACAAGGCTCGGCTGTTCATGATACCTTACATGCAGCAAGAATTATCATAGGTACGGAAAGTAAATGGGCGAAAGAGTTACTTACAAAGATATATGAGCCATTTAACCTTCCAATTGTATGTGTTAACAGAAGATCAGCAGAGATGATTAAGTATGCTTCTAATGATTTTCTTGCTTTAAAAATATCCTACATGAATGATATAGCTAATCTGTGTGAATTAGTAGGAGCTGATGTTCAGGACGTAGCAATGGGCATGAGTTATGATGAACGAATAGGTGGTAAGTATTTAAATGTGGGAATTGGGTATGGTGGCTCATGTTTTCCAAAGGATACAAAGGCATTAGAATATTTGGCTAGACAACACGGTTATGAATTAAGAACAGTTAAAGCTGCAATTAGTGTGAACAAAGACCAAAAAACAATGCTATATAAAAAGGCTTGTAAAAGGTTGATTACATTTAGTGGCCTAAAAGTAGCTGTACTTGGCTTGACATTTAAGCCTGGAACTGATGATTTACGTGAAGGGCCTTCCCTAGATAATGTCCCTTTATTTTTAGAGCAGGGGGCAGATATTTACGCTTATGATCCTGCAGGAATGGACAACTTTAAGAAAAAATACCCTGAAGGACAAAATAATAAAGGAACTATAAGGTATGCTAAATATATAGAGGAAGCTTTAGAAAATGCAAATGTATGTTTTATATTTACTGAATGGAAAGAAATAAAAGTAGTTAAACCTCAAACATATAAGAAACTTATGAGAACACCAATTGTATACGATGGTAGAAACATTTATGGTGTTAAAGATATGAAAAAAGCAGGAGTAGAATATTATTCTATTGGTAGATAGGTAATCATCAGGAGGTAAACATTTGAAAAAGTTAAATAGTAAAAAAATATACATGGTTACTGGAGTAGCTGGCTTTATTGGTTTCTACTTAGCAAAGAGATTATTAGAACAGGGTTGTAAAGTAATCGGTATTGATAATATAAATAATTATTACGATATTAATCTGAAGTATACTCGTTTAGAGAAGTTGAAGCCTTTTAAAAAGTTTATATTTATTAAAGGTGATATCTCCGATAAAGAAATGATGATGAAAATATTTACGAGATATAAGCCTAATATTGTACTAAACCTAGCTGCTCAGGCAGGAGTAAGGTACTCTATTGAAAATCCGGATGTATACATTCAAAGCAATATTATTGGATTCTATAATATTCTTGAAGCTTGCAGACATAATCCAGTAGACCATCTTGTATATGCATCATCTAGTTCTGTTTATGGTTCCAATCAGAAAATACCTTTTGAGGAATCAGATTTTGTAGACCATCCTGTATCACTATATGCAGCGACAAAAAAATCAAATGAATTAATGGCACATACTTATAGTCATTTGTTTAAGATACCTGCCACAGGATTAAGATTCTTTACGGTATACGGGCCAATGGGAAGGCCTGATATGGCTTACTTTGGATTTACAAACAAGTATTTTAACGGTGAGCCAATTAAAATATATAATAATGGCGATTTTGAACATGATCTTTATAGGGACTTTACCTATATCGATGATATAGTAGAAGGAATTGTAAGAATTATTAACAGTCCACCTGTGGATACTGTTCCTCATAAAGTGTATAACATTGGAAATAACAGCCCTGAGAAGTTGATGGTTTTTATTGAAGTATTAGAGAAGTGCTTAAGCAAGGCAGTGGGAAAAGAGGTAGTATTTGAAAAGATATTCGAGCCTATTAAACCTGGAGATGTGTCAGCTACCTATGCATCTATTGATTTGTTGCAGAAATCTATGGGATTTAAGCCTACGACATCTATAATGGAAGGTTTACAGAAGTTTGCTGATTGGTATATCGAGTATTATGTGAGGTAGTCTCTATGTTATATACTTTACTTTAGTAGTGCCTTTGTCTATAATTAGAAAAGAATAAATTATTTTTTATGGGAAACACACAGGTGGAAGAGAATGAAAGATAAGGTACAAATAGTAGTCAATATATTAATAATTATCTTCATGCCTTTTATGATGTATATCAATATAAGTAAATTTAAAATAAATGTTGCAGCATCTGATATACTATTAGTACTAGTGGGTATATTGTTTTTAGTTAACATAAAAGATTTTTTTATTCAGAAACGATGGACTTATATTCTTTACTTTGCTGGACTGGTATTAAGCTTATTACTATCTCAATATATCAGTAAGTTCAATGTTGCCTTTTTTCATGTTGAAAATAGTGTAATGTTAATTGAGATAGTGAAAACCATTGTGGTGGCTATATATTTTTTTACCGCGTTTACATTCATTAGGAATGAAAGAGATTATAAGTTATATTTAGTTGTTATGTCCTTAAGTAGTATTCCTGTGATGATAGTTGGTATAATTTCCTATACTTATTTTTTAATGAGTAAGGATTTTTTTATAGATACTTATAAATTAGAAATATTAAGATTTATGGGGACTTTTGAAGATCCTAATCTATGTGCGCTCTTTTTTAGTGTTATATTTTTTGTTAGTTTATTAAATTTTAAGATTATAAAAAATATTTTTCTCCGGTACCTTATGTTAGGGATTGGTATACTTTCTTTTATAATTATTATACTTACCATGTCCAGGGGAGGATGGTTAGCTTTAGCAGGGACAATTTTAACATATATTTTATTTCACATTAGAAATATTAAGAAAGAAAGTGTACTAATAGTACTTTCTGCTATTATCATGGTATTTATTTCAATTAATTTGGATTATTATTTTCAAAATGGTGAAATAACAAAGGATATGATTAGCCGGGTACAGGAATCTTTGAATAAAAATGCAGCTGATGTAGATAGGATCCAGTTGATGAAAGCTGCCTTTGAAATGGGAAATGATAACTTTCTAGTAGGAGTTGGAAAAGGAAGCTTTCCTTTAAATTCATACAAATATTTACCTGAGAATAGCACACAGACTATAAAATCATCAATTCCGCATAATACGATATTAGGATTCTATTCACAACAAGGGATTTTGGGGGTATTCATTTTTATTTTACTCCCAGGATATATATTATATACTATGATAAAGTCCAAAAGAAAACAAAATCTATTCTTGATACCGGTATTTGTTGGTATTTACATACATTCAATGACCATCAATATTGAGAATACTCGATTTATCTGGTATATATTAGGGAGTGTTTTGGCTAGCGAAAAGATGAATATTCATTTAGTTTTTAAACCTGCTGCTAAAATGAGTAAAAGAACCTTTATTACTGTTCTCATAGCATTATTATTAATAGGTATGTTCAGCTATGTTGATGTATCACGTAAGATGGCAACAAATATTTTTACATATAAAGGAGCTACTTATGATAGAAAATTATATGTAGTAAAACCTGGGGACTATCAATTGACGTTTGATATATATACAGATAATCATTTAAATTTTGTTGAAATATATGATGGAGATGAACTATTAAAGAAGATGGAGTTTAAATCTGCTTTTGGCGTTGTTAAAGTTCCTATACATTTAGATGGTAAATGCCAGGTGGTTTTTAGAAGTAATGAAGAAGGCTGGATGAAGATTAATAATGCTTATTTTATCCAAGGTAATAAGAAGGTACCATTATATAATTATGTGCTATTACCAGGGTTTGTTGAGGAGTGGCTCAACAACAAGGATTTATTAGTGTATTCAGATACAGCCTCCTTTAAAGAAAAAATTGTTGTGGAGGATAATAAATTTAGTGCTGTTGAAATATTAAGTGCGGAAATTACAAAATATTCGAATCTTACTCATACTTTTATGTATATGATGGAAAGTAGGCAAGAAATCAAAACAAATTATCAATTTGACATGTTACTAGATTATAAGTCAATATCTTACTTACAGCCGGAAGAATACCAGAGAAATCTATGGTTACATCGATTTATATTATCGCCTTATACCTCTAAATGGGAAATAGGAAAGCAGTATACTGAAAAGACAATAAAATTACTTACCTCTGAAGATTTTAACTTATATGGAAGATATCGTGATTATGAAAACGATAAATACAGTCAAGAATCATATTTTCCTATACATTACGATTTACTCAAAAAAAATCATGAAATTATTGGGTTAGGCGAGAGTCAATGGATTAATGTTTGCTATGGTAAAGACAAAGAGGATAATATTAATATGGCTTATAACGGCTGGGTGGAGTCAGGTAGGATGAATTTACAATCTGGAGATTATAATATTACCATCAAGGCTCAGGGATCCTTTTTGGAAGAATATTCAAAGGTAAGAATACGTGACAGCGAGCTAAATGAAGTTGCCGAGATTACTTTAGATGGTAATATGAAAGAATATACGGTAAAATATCACGTGAATGAATATAAACAAGGGGTAAGCTTTATCTTAGAGTTAATTAATTATAAAGCTGAAAAGGATAAAGGCAATAGGCAAGTATTACTTAAGGATTGGTTAAAAGTAAACTAGAAAGTTGGGGTAGTCAAAATGAGAATTCCGGTAAGTAAGCCTGATATCACTCAAAAGGAAATAGATGCAGTATTGGAAGTACTACAAAGTAATACGCTTAGTATCGGACCAAAAATCCTTGAGTTTGAAAAGGGTATAGCTGATTTTATAGGAACAAAACATGCTATCGGTGTGAACAGTGGTACAAGTGGTCTTCATTTATTAATCAGGGCAATGGGAGTTAGTGATGGAGACGAAGTAGTCACTACCCCCTTTAGTTTTGTTTCTTCAACAAATTGCTTTTTATTTGAGAGAGCTAAGCCGGTTTTCGTTGATATAGATGAAAAAACCTTTAACATAAATATTGACCTGATTGAGGATAAAATTACAGATAAAACAAAATTGCTGTTGCCTGTAGATGTGTTTGGACAGCCACTAGACATGAAAAATATTGTTAATATAGCTGAGAAAAATAATTTAAAAGTTTTAGAGGATAGTTGTGAAGCTATAGGCAGCGAATATGACGGAGCGAAGGCAGGAACTATTGGAGATGCCGCAGTTTTTGCTTTTTATCCTAACAAACAAATTACATCTGCCGAAGGTGGTATGATAGTTACCAATGATGATGATATTGCAGATATCTGCCGAAGCCTGAGAAGTCAAGGTAGAGCTGTGACAGGAACATGGCTGCATCATGAACAAATGGGATATAATTATCGCTTAAGTGAGCTCCACAGTGCGTTGGGCGTTGCTCAGCTTAGCAGGATAAATGAAATAATGAAGAAAAGGGAGAAAGTAGCACAACTATATTATTATTACTTGAAAGATGTGGATGGTATCACCCGTCCCTGGATTGATCCCAAGGTGACCAACATGAGTTGGTTTATTTATAGTATTACATTTGATAAAGGCATTGACAGAGATAAAGTTATGAATCTTCTTAATGAGAAGGGGATCGATTCAAAACCATATTTTACTCCTATACATTTGCAGCCTTATATGAGAAAAATGTTTGGCTTTAAAGAAGGAGATTTCCCTGTAACAGAAAGGGTCGGAAACTCGACTCTTGCACTTCCATTTGCCACTACTATGGAAGAATGGGAAGTAAAGGAAGTTTGTGAAGCGATAAAGGCTATAATTGGTAAGTTTTAGGGTGGTAGAATGAAGAGAATACTGATTATTGGAGCAGGTGGTTTTGGTAAAGAGGTAGTGGACTTAGTTAGGGCTATAGGTGGTTATGAAATAGTGGGCTTTCTAGATGACAATATAGAAAAAAAAGGTACCTCTATTAACCATGTCCCTGTACTAGATACAACAGAATATCTTGATCAATATCAAGGTGTTGATAATGTAGCTTTAGCTATAGCAAATCCTAAAATAAAAAAGAAAATTTATGAGAGAATTATGAGAATAGGATTCCAGTATCCCAATTTAGTTCACCCTACTGCTATGATGGGAAGTAATGTGAAATTGGGTGTGGGTAACATTATAGGTGCGAATAGTATACTTTCTGCAGAGGTAACATTGCAGGATTTTGTTACAGTCAATCCTCAGTGTGGTATTGGTCATGAAAGTGAACTCAGGTGCTTTACAACTTTATATTGGAATGTAAATATCAGTGGAAATGTTACTGTTCAAGAAGGTTGTGAGTTGGGAAGTAAATCCTGTGTCCTGCAAGGACTTAACATTACGAAGCATGTAATAATTGGTGCAGGTGCTGTTGCAACAAAAGATATTCATGAAAGAGGAACCTACATAGGGGTTCCTGCCAGAAAAATTAAATAGGAAGGGGACAAACAGATGGTCATGAAATATTTGCTTGATAGAGTATTTTCTTGCATTCTTCTTATAGTACTATGTCCTTTGTTTATCCTTATCTCTGTCTTAATCAAACTGGATAGTAAAGGACCTGTTATATTTATTCAGCAAAGAGTGGGAAAGAATCAAAAGTTATTTAATATATATAAATTCAGAACGATGATTCCTGATGCTGTTAATATTGGCAATGGTGTCTATACAGAGGAAAATGATCCAAGGATAACCCGGATAGGAAGGTTTTTAAGGAAAACAAGCCTGGATGAATTACCCCAGTTGCTCAATATTTTTTGGGGTGATATGAGTTTTATAGGGCCCAGGCCTACTTTGGAATATCAGGTGAAGCAATATAGTGATTTTCAAAAGAAACGGCTGATTATGAAGCCCGGAGTGACCGGCCTTGCTCAAATTAGTGGACGTAACAGTATCAGTTGGCCGGAGAGAATAAAATACGATGTTCAGTATGTTGAAAACTGGTCGTTAGGGCTTGACTTGAAAATTTTCTTAAAAACATTTTCGGTTATTTTTAAACGGGAAGGCCTTTATGGTGAAAAGGAAAAGTTTTTAATAAAAGACGAGATGAGTAATAAAAATGATACTAAAAATATTTGAGCTTTCTACAATTGATATAACATTATATAAGTTTGTGCTGCCGCTTATGAAAAAATTAAAGCAGAATGATTTCAGTGTAATATGTGGTGCAAGGAACTATGGATACCTGGATAAGCTTGAGCAGGAAGGCTTTAAAACTTACGATATAGCTTTAAGCAGGAGTTTAAGTCCCATAGCTTTAATAAAATCTCTATATCAATTAATTCGAATATTTAAAAAAGAAGAAATAGATATACTTCATGTTCATACTCCTATAGCTTCATTTATAGGACGATTGGCTGCATTTTTTGCAAAAGTTGATATAAAGATCTATACTGTTCATGGTTTTATTTTTAAACCCAAAGTATTTTATTATATTGAAAGATTCATGGCCAGGGCTTTAACAAATTACATTTTTACAGTGAACCAGGAAGATATGGATATGGCCGTGAGAAAAAAATTTTTATCGGCCGATAAAGTTATAAATATAAACAGTGTGGGTATCAATGTTAGGTATTTTGATCCCGGCTTAATAAATGCAACTGCTAAGGAGCAGTTAAGAGCAGGCCTGAATATCAAAAGTGACACACCAATTATTGGCTATGTCGGTCGTATAGTCAGATCAAAAGGTGTGTTGGATTTAATCCACGCTTTTGTTAACATAAGAAAAGAAATGAATTGTCAGCTTATGCTGGTAGGCCCCTGGGATTTTAATGAACGTCCGGGTGATGTCATTGCTCAGGATATTCGGCGTATAATTAGTGAGAACCGGCTGGAGCAGGATATAGTATTACTTGGGCATCGGGAAGATATTGCGGACCTTTTGAGTATAATGGATATTTTTGTATTACCCTCATACAGAGAAGGTATGCCGGTGTCTCTGCTTGAAGCTATGGCAATGGAGAAGGCTGTTATTGGTACTAATATAAGAGGTATAAAGGAAGAAATTACTGATGAGTGTGGTCTGATTTATCAACCTAGAGATATAAACGGGCTTCAGAAAAGTATAGAATACTACCTTAAAAACCATGAAGAAGCTGTTCGAATGGGTAAGATGGCAAGACAACGGGTGATAAAGCACTTTAGTATAGATAGAGTAATTGAAAAACAAATGAAGGTATTTATGGAGTTATCAGGTAATGGAAATAAGTAAAATAAAGAAAGGGTTACGGTTAATATTTGTTGATTTTTTTGGGTTGGTCATAGGTATATTAAATGGATTTTTTTTACCTATGGTTTTTAGCATTGATGGCTATGCCCTTTTTAAAACATTTTCTTTATATGTTACATATACTGCTGTTTTTAGCTTTGGCTTATCTAATGGAATATACGTGCTGTATGGCGGAAAAGAAACGGCTGAAATTGATATTTCAAAGACAAAGGCATATTACCTTTTCCTGATGAAGCTGCAAGTGTTTGTTAGTGGTATTATGTTTGTGTTATCTTATTTTGCTTTCAAGGATAGTGCTTTAATTTTCTTTAGCTTGATTATTATGCCTTTACAGCTTATTGACTTTTTCAGGCTTTATTACAGGGCGCTTGGAGAGTTTGATAAGTATTCTTTTTTACAAGCAATTTTAGTGGTTTTAGAATTGCTTAACACATTATTTATTGTGCTGTATGCAAAATCTCAAAATCCCGATTTGTTTATTTATATTAAAATATTAAATCATTTTGTTGTTGCAGCTCTGTTCTCTGCCTTGTTTCTGGGCAGGAATAAATTTATAAAGACTGTCCGGCTGAAATGCAGGGATTATTACACTATCATGAAGCCTGGAATTATTTTGCTGATTGCCGATATTATGGTGGTTCTTATTTTTTCATTGGATCGTTGGTTTGTAAAGAGCTTGTTCAATACTGAAGATTTTGCATTTTATTCCTTTGCTGTTTCGATATTAAGTTTATTTATGGTTTTTATATCATCTGTAACCAATATATTTTACTCCAGTATTTCAAAAAGGCTTGAGGAGCATAAATACATAAGAAAATTAAAAAACTATGTCCTTATAATTTCATCATTTTTCCCAATATGTTATTTTATATTGCAATATTTAGTTAAAGCTTATCTGGCCAAATATGTTGAGTCTTTGGATGTGCTTTGGATATTCATGCTGACACTTCCCTTTATTAGTGTAATAAATGTATTATATATAAACCTTTATAAAGCCTCTAAAAATATAAAAGTATATTTGAAAAGAATTGTGATAATTCTTGCATTTTCTTTTATATTTAATATTACGGCTTATATTATTGTCGGCACAATATCGGCACTTGCCTGGGCAACTTTTATAGTTTTTGTTATCTGGTATTTTTGCTCCTCAAAAGATTTTCAAGCTGCCGGGACAAGCTGGAGAGAGGTTATTTATTTATCCGTTTTGCTTGTTAGTTTTATTTTACTAAAGGAAGTCAAATTAAATTTATTTTTAACGATATTTCTGCTAATTATCGTATTAGTTATCAATGTTTTAATTTTTTATAAGAAGAATTTTCTTGATATACTTGGAGTTTTTAGAATTAATAGAGATAATTAAAATTATATAAGGTGGAGACTTACATATGAAATCGAAAATTTTCAAGATAATAGTTTGGTCAGTAACTCTATTGTGGTTATGTATGATTTTTTATTTTTCCAGTAAACCTTCGACGGAATCGCTTCAAGAATCAGGAGATATATTAGTTCATCTTAATCAGCTTGAGGAGAGTGAAATATATAATACAACCGATAGCAGAGTATTTGATCTCCATTACTATGTAAGAAAATCCGCTCATTTCATACTTTACTCCGGGTTGGGCTTTTTAACCGCTTTATCCATAGTTTTAATAAGATATAAATCCTATACTTCTTATGTTATTGCATGGCTTGCTGCAGCACTGTATGGGGTATCCGATGAAGCGCATCAATATTTTATCCCAGGCAGAGGGCCGACATTCGCAGACATAAAGCTGGATACCATAAGTGCACTGGCTGGTGTTGTGACAGCTGCTGTTATTGTGGAGTTATACAGGAGATATGGCTCAAAATCTGGAGGTTAGTTATGGTATATTTAACATGGCATGGTATTCATGTTTTGTTGAAGTTGTCCCGATTAACTGGTATAATAACAAGGAAAATCTAAGAATCAACGAAAGAAAACCATTGGTTTGAATTTCCATATTTAATATATACAAGGAGCAATAAGATGAGTGAAATCCAACAAAATGTACAATATAATGAAGCTGAAATTGAATTGAAAGAGCTCTTTATGGCTTTATGGAAGCGTAAGATTATGATAGTAAGCGTTGCACTTATAGGAGCCATATTGGCAGGGATTTTCAGTATGTTTATATTATCTCCCGTGTATGATTCAAAACTGAACATAGTTGTGAGCATGCCTGAGACATATAATACAAGATACGGAGAATACAAGTTACCTATTACTACTAATGAACAATACATAAATTTAATTACCAGTAATGATGTTCTTTTAAAAACAATAAAGGACATGGGATATAGTAATGTGACCCTTGAAAATTTAAAGAAGCAAATATCTATAGGTAAAGTCGCTGCAAATTCGACAGATATTGTCCAGAACAGCTTTGAGGTGACGGTGTCGGCGGATGAGCCAAAAGAAGCACAGAAACTAGCTCAGGTCCTGTACAATAATTATATTGAGTTTGCAGACGTTATGACCAAGGAAAGAGCAATTAATTACTATATTAACCATTTTAAGGTTGACAAGAACTCTCAGGATATTTTACTTAAGAGTGCCCGTGAGATTTTAAAGAAAAATGAAGAGCTCCTGGCAAAAACTCCTGAAACAATTAATCAAAAGGATGCTATGAGCCAGGTGACAAATACCAAAGATATTGTTGTCCTTGAAAATATTATTAATCCCAATTATACAAAAATTGAAAATGATATTATTCTAAAAAAGCAGGAAATAAATACTATTGAGGATACTATCAGGACTGATATTGAAAATCTTGCGCAGCTGGATACTGAGAAAAAAGCTATAGATAAATACTATGAAACAGGGAAAGAAGCTAAACTTGATTCAAGCCTGATAGGTGTTGTTGAAACAAGTATTTATTTACCGTCTCCGCCGGTGGCACCGACTCAGAAAACAAGTCCAAGTAATGCTCGTAATGCTGCTATAGGTTTGATTCTAGGTGGTATGCTTGCATGTGGAATAGCTTTAATTAGGGAATATTGGTTTAAGAAAGCATAGTTTGGGTTAGGAGAAATATAGTTTAAAGAATTAAGTGGTTTTTATAAGGCTTGAGTTGAAATAGCTCAAGCCTTTTTGGCAGACTTCACTAAAGCCTGATTTACTGGTATAATAAAGTAAGTTGATGAAATCCGAGGAATGGAGTTTGGCAAATGATATACAAAGTAAGAGTGTTGTTTTTAATAGTACTTGATATAATCTTGATAAATATTTCTCTTTTACTTGCATATTTCTTGAGATTTGAGTTGAGCTTCGGAAATATTGCGTCAGAGTTTACGAAGGAAATACCGCATCTTATACTAATAGCTACAATTACAAAAATAGCAGCATTTTACATATTTAAATTATACAACAGCTTATGGAAATATGCCGGAATATATGAACTGATGAATATTATAATAGCATCGTTCCTGAGTAATACATTTATGCTTGGATATGTATTTTTAACGCGGACACCTGTGCCCAGAAGTATATTTATAATTACATTCTTTATAGATTGTTTTTCAATTGGTGCTCTGAGACTTGGATACCGTGTTTTCAGACGTATAATAAGAGGCGAAGTTATTCTAATTAGAAATAATAAAAAAATTCTTCTCATTGGTGCTGGTGATGCAGGTGCCTCACTTATAAACGAGTTTCATCTTCATCCGGAATTAAAGAGTACACCGGTGGCAATAATTGATGATAGCCGTGGAAAGCAGGGTAAAAAGCTCAATGGAGTCACTGTCGTAGGTACTAGAAATGATATTGTCAGGGTGGCTCAGGAGAAGGATATTGATGAGATAGTTATTGCGATTCCATCTGCATCACCTAAAACTATCAATGAACTTTTTACCATATGCTCCAACACCAAATGTAAGGTGAAAATCTTACCCTCACTTTCTCAATTAATAGACGAAACAGTTTCGGTACAGAAAATCCGTGATGTAAATATTGAGGACTTGCTGGGGAGAGATCCCATCAAGCTTGATAATAATGAAATTGGCAGCCTTATCAGTGAACGTGTGGTAATGGTAACCGGAGGCGGCGGCTCCATAGGTTCGGAGCTATGCAGGCAGATAGCGGCTTTTTCTCCCAAACAGCTTATAATATTGGACAATTATGAAAACAATGCATATGACATACAGAATGAGCTTCTCGTAAAACATCCTGAATTAAATCTTGTTGCGGTCATTGCCAATGTCAGGGAAAAGCCAAGACTGGAAAAAATTTTTAGAGCTTACAGTCCTGACATAGTATTCCACGCTGCTGCTCACAAGCATGTCCCGCTCATGGAAGCCAATCCCACGGAAGCCATAAAGAACAACATATTTGGAACGCTGAATGTGGCCGAATGCGCAGATAAATTCGGAGCAAAGCGATTTGTTATGATATCCACCGACAAGGCGGTTAACCCTACCAATATCATGGGGGCTACAAAAAGGGTAGCCGAAATGATTATTCAGGCTTTCTCCAAACATAGTAAAACAGAATTTGTTGCGGTCAGGTTCGGAAATGTACTGGGCAGTAATGGCAGTGTTATCCCCCTGTTTAAAAAGCAGATAGAGCAGGGCGGCCCTGTTACAGTCACAGATCCTGAGATAATCAGATATTTTATGACGATACCCGAAGCGGTTCAGCTGGTGCTTCAGGCCGGCGCTATGGCAAAGGGCGGAGAAATTTTTGTACTGGATATGGGTGAGCCGGTCAAGATTTACGATCTTGCCAGAAACCTTATAAAACTGTCAGGATTTGAACCTGACGTGGATATCAAAATTGAATTTACAGGCTTGAGGCCCGGGGAAAAGCTCTATGAGGAACTGCTGCTGGCCGAAGAGGGCATTGAGGCCACCAAAAACAACAAGATATATGTGGCCAAGCCTTTACATACGGATCTTGCAATACTCAGGCGCGAAATCGAATGTTTGAGAGATATAATTATAAACAATGCCGACCAGGTCCGGGATTACATGAAAATAATAGTCCCAAATTACGATTATAAGGATATTGTTTGATCTAAAATCATACAAATTAAAAAATACACAGTATTATATTATAACTGAAATTATAAGCTTAAGAAAAAAGGAAGGGAGGTAGCTGCGTAAAGCTGTGATGGTGAAAACAGATCGCGAAGCAATTTTGTTTGCGCAGCAATGAAGATTGATACATAAAAACAAAAGGTTGCATATATGCCTGCTGATTATTTTAACTCTGACATTCCACATTCAGGGTATATCTGTAGCAGCAGACAATAGTGACGGTAAGCAAAATGTCAATAATGTTTCACAACCCTTAAAGCTGTCTCTGGAAGATGCCATAAAAAGGGGAGTGGAGAGTTCTTCGCAATTAACGTCAATGGATATATCAATAAAAAAAATGTGGAGAGTGACAGATGAGGATAAATCCTTTAAGGAGTTGACCGCTGTTACCCAGGGTGAGCTGGATGAGCTGGATGAATACTATAAATTGTCTGAGAGAAAGACACTCTCTGACAATCTGACTAATTTAGAAGAAGATCTGCTTGCAAAATACAGGGATAAATATGGGGATGCACCATATTACAGACAGACGCTTTATGAGAATTATTTAAACGGCAGGGCATTTTCAAATTATTCTTCCTGGCTTCAGGTGCTGAGTCTTAAGGATTCTTATAACACAAACAGGGCAAAGCTTGAGGGGGATATTCAAGCTGCTTACTATAACCTGCTTTATTTTAACGAACTGTACCAATCTCTGGAGGACTCTCTCAATACAATGGAAAAGCAGTATTCGGGTATGGTTTTGAAATATGAAAAAGGTTTAGTCTCGGAACTGGATAAATATAAGTTTGAGGTAGAGCTCAGCAAGAAAAGGCTGCAGTTACAAAAAAGTAAAAGGAACAGAGAATATCAGGAACTGGTATTTAAACAGATCTGCGGCATAGAACGTTCTCAGGCAATAGAATTGACCGGTAAGGAAGCCGGTTTGAATAAAGAATATAAGCTGGATACATATAAGAACTACCTTGATAAGGCTCTTGCAAAAAGAAGTGAAGTGGTAAGTGCAAAGCTTCAGCTGGATGTGTATAAACAAGAGCTGGAATATTACGACAAGTACATAAGGCAACAATACACATTTGCCCGCACAAATCTTCAGCAGCAGCTGGAGGATTCTGAATTTGCCGTAACACAGAGTACTTTGAATATAACAGGCGATATCCAAGCGGCATACACCGATGCAAAGTCGGTTCAAAGCCAACTGGAAATCAAAAAAAGAGATTCCCAAAATAAAAAGTCTGATTATAATATCGCAGAGAAAAAGTATTCACAAGGGCAGCTAAGCCTTGTAGAACTGTGGAATGCAAAGGATGCGGCAAATAATGCTGAAATAGAATATAAAAAGGCACAGCGGGATTCGGCGTATTGCTTTTATAGACTTGAGGAGCTTGCATGCAAGCTTGGTCCCGGTTACCAGGTAAACGGCGCAAATGTTGCCATACTGGAATAATTAAAGAAAAGATGGTGTTTGTATGAAAATAAATATAAAAACAAAACTGAAAAACATAATAGCCGGGCTGATGATATTTGGCATCACGTTTTCAGCACCTTTTGCTGTGCCGGTTCAGGCGGCAGGTGCCGAAAACATGACTAAAATATTCAGTCTTGACAGCTTAATTGCGGAAGTGATGAATACAAATCCTGAGATCAAGCTTCTGGACAATCAGCTGGTAACTCAGGAAAAGCGTTATAAAAATGCGGTTGACAATGCTGAAAGTCAAAAGCTGTATGATGAAAACCCGGGTAAGGATATAGCGGAAACTAAAAGAAATATTTTATTATATCCGCTGCAGGTTAAAAACAGGCTGGAACAGCTTAAATGGGAAAAGAACAACAAGGTTATGACTATGAAGGCGGATGCTTCAAAGTTGTATTATCAATATATTTTTAAGCAGTATGAGATTGAGTCCCAGGGAAAGGCTGTCGAAAGAGCAAAGATTGAACTTGCTGTCGAACAGGAAAAAGTCAAATTGGGAAAGTTAAGCAGCCTATCTCTTGGTCAGAGTGAAAACGCTGTAGATTTGGCAAACCAGAAACTTGATAAATTAAATGCAGAACTTACAGCTATAGAAATGAAAATTAATTCCTTGCTTAATTATGATTTGGAGCAAAAGATTCAATTTAATTCAGAAACAGTCAAGATAGATGAATATACAATAAATGATAAAAATATTGAAGCTCTTATTGAGAAGAGAAAGCTGGAGAGCAATTCTATAGCTCAGCTTCAGAGACAGATCGAAGAAGCAAAGATTGATTCCTATGCCGGGTCCTACACCCGTGGAAATACCGGATCAAATTATGAAATGCTGCAGGATAAACCAAAAGAATTGGAAAATCAAATTGAGATAGAAAAGTATAATATAGAGCAAAAGATAAGGACCGATCATACAAAGATATTAAATTTGTATGATAATATTTCCATTTCAAAGCTTCAATATGATTTAAGTGCTAAGCTTTTTGACGTAGCCGACAAGAAGTACAAACAGGAAATGATAAGCTATGTGGATTATTTGAAAGCGGCTGAGGACAAGGAAAATGCCATGATCCAGTATGACCAGGCACAACTTTCCTACCTCACGGCAGTTTTGGATTTCAAGCTGTATACAGAGCAATTGGTGTAATTTGGCAGCAGTAATTCTGCAACATTTTTCGACTTATTACGTCTAAATTACAGCATTGGCAAAATATTAATTTTTCATTACATGTATTTAGTGATATAATTCAAATGTATATTTCGGATTAATCACCGATTAAATTTTGTTAGGGGTGTATTTTTTGAGCAAAAAAGTATTGATTGTAGACGATGAGAAGAATATTGTAGATATTTTGAGATTCAATCTTAAAAAAGAAGGGTATGATACCCTGGAGGCATTTGATGGCGAAGAGGCCGTGGAGCTTGCACTTTCACAGAATCCGGATCTGATACTGCTGGACATTATGCTTCCGAAGATGGACGGCTTTACAGTGTGCAGGAAGCTCAGACAATCAATCTCAACGCCAATTCTCATGCTTACGGCGAAGGAAGAAGAGGTCGACAAGGTATTGGGCCTGGAGCTGGGGGCTGATGACTATATTACAAAACCCTTCAGTCCGCGCGAACTTATGGCCCGTGTAAAGGCAAATCTCAGAAGACTTGTGCCTGCTGAGCAGGTGAGCGCCGATAAATCCCGTGTAAACAAGTACGGCGATCTTACTATAGATTCCGACCGTTATGAAGTCAGAAGGGGAGAGGAAATCATAGAACTGACACTTCGTGAATTTGAGCTGGTCAAGTTCCTGGCGGCACAGCAGGGAACCATCTTTTCAAGGGAGTCGCTGCTGGAAAAGGTCTGGGGCTATGAGTATTACGGAGATGTAAGAACTGTGGATGTCACTGTCAGGAGAGTCCGTGAGAAACTCGAGCTTGATCCCGCAAATCCCCAGTATATTGTGACAAAGCGCGGTGTAGGCTACTACTTTAATAAATTTTAAATTAACGCGTTGTGATGGTTAAACTTTGCTAATAAAGTGTTATGTGATTATATCGGTACGCGAGTACAACTTCAAGCAATGAAGAGCACGGTAAAAGTGCTTGCTGAAATTTGTAGGTGAAAAACAAGTATTTTAGCCGGCAAAGTGACAGGAGGTCACTTTGAGCAGCACGCGAGACCCGGATGGTCGAGTCGCTGCGACGGCAAGAAAATATTTGTTTTGAACCGTACTATTTCAAGTAAGTACTTTGTGTGTCATCATTGATTGAAGTTCGTATGGAAGTACCGGTATAATCAGTAATAAAATTGTTTAATCAGCGGGCACAACGCGTTCAAATAACAATTTTATTGTACGTTTTTATCTTTGACTTGAGGTCCGGTTGGCCTCAAGTCAAAAAAATAGTTGAAGGAGACAGCATGAAGTTCTGGAAAGGATTTATAAAGCTGCTGCGCAGCTTGCAGTGGAAACTTGTTTATATATTTATATCCATGTGTGTAATCTTGGTATGTGTCGTTTATATAATAATAAATTCAGGACTGCAGTCGATTTATTTTAACAATTTCCAGGAAGATATGGACAAGGGTTTCGAAGACTGGAAGGAATTGAGGGGCATACCTGAATCCAATGAGGACATCTACACTTATTTCAAAGACAGACGGGATGATATAAATTGTTTCAGAACAAATTCGGATGTCAACCTGACAATCATAGATCTAAGTATTACCAGAAAGAATAATGACCCGAACAGGGGAATTATTTATTCCACAGACGAGCAGTTCATTCAAAATCCGGGTACCTTTGTGGATGAGCTTTTCAACAATTCCACTGCCAACCTGCTTCCCTTATGGGCAAAACAACTGGAGGCCCCGGTTCTGAACAAAAAACTGGTTAAAACCATAGCGGGAAACGAATATTTTGAATATGTCATTGAGCCCTCAGAGAGAAAAGATCTAATTTTTTACTTTACTTATAACAAAGAGGCCTGGGAGCAAATAATACAAACCTTTAACAACCTCATATTAACCAGTACTGTTATTGCGGTATTTTTGTCGGTGCTTTTGGGGTACTTTTTGTCGAAAACCATAACTTCGCCAATAATCAGCGTAATGCACAAAGCTGAAAAAATCGCCGAAGGGGAATTTGATGAACAGCTGGCTGTCAAATCCGAGGATGAAATCGGGAATCTCACAAAGACCTTCAATTACATGGCCAATGAGCTCAAGAATACCTTATCTGAGATATCCAGCGAAAAGAACAAGGTGGTTACCATATTAAATTATATGGCCGACGGAGTTCTGGCCTACGACCTTAAGGGGAACGTAATTCATATAAATCCCGCGGCCAGAAGGTATCTTGGAGATGATATCGCCGAAAAGAGCTTTCAGGATTTTGCCGGCAGTGTGGGTCTGGATATACAGCTCGAGAATATAGTGTACCTGGAGGAAGCTTCGGTTAAAGAATTTGATACTGTGATCAACGATTTATTCATAAAGGTATACTTTGCGGTGTTCACAGATACAAAAAGCAGACCGGAAGGATTTATCGTGGTTCTGCACGATGTTACCGAAGAGCAGAAGCTTGACAATATGAGACGTGAGTTTGTGGCAAACGTGTCCCACGAACTGCGTACCCCCATAACCTCAATAAAGAGCTATTCTGAAACACTGCTGGATGGGGCGGTGGACGACAGGGAAACTACCGAACACTTCCTGAATGTAATAAATACCGAGGCCGACAGGATGACCAGGCTGGTTAAGGACTTGCTGCAGCTGTCCAGGCTTGATAATCAGCAGGTCAGCTGGAATATGGGTGAAGTGCCCATAAAGGATCTCGTAAGGGATATAGTGGACAGAATGCGCCTGCAGGCCGAACATAAGCATCAAAAACTTGAGAGCTATGTTATCGGTGAGATACCAAATATAAAGGGTGATAAGGACAGGCTTGAACAGGTTTTTGTAAACCTCATAAGCAATGCCCTGAAGTATACCCCTGAAAATGGGGAAATTACCGTTTACATCGGCAGGATTTATAATGATGTTTATGTTAAGGTTGCCGACAACGGAATCGGTATACCTGCTGATTCTCTTCCGCGGGTATTTGAAAGGTTTTACAGGGTGGATAAGGCCAGATCGCGTGATATGGGAGGTACCGGCCTGGGACTTTCAATTGCCAAGGAAATTATTCAGGCACATGGGGGTACTATAAGCATAAGCAGTGAGGAAAAGAAGGGCACCGAAATTACAGTGAGACTTGCGGTGTAAATTTTTTTTAAATGCCATGTAATGGATTTGTAACAGAAAATGTAATATAATTATAGTAGGGTACTGGTAAAAACAGTACAAGAGTATTTTTTCGGGGTGGACCTTATGAAATCAAAGTTACTTACATTTACTATAATCGTATGCGCTATGCTGTCTATATTTTTTATACCTGTTTTTGCGGCGGATGACAATCATGTGGTTGACATTTCTAGACCCGAAGGGGATGAAGTAGTCACCAAACAGGTATTCTCAATCTTCGGAACCTGTATCTATGATGAGACTACTATCAGTTTTGAATACTATGACAACGAAGCAGGAGATTATAAACCTCTGAAGACAACCGACGGCGTGTCCACTTTCAAGGTTGGAAACGGCAAAATGTTCGGCAAGGATATAAGACTTAAGAAAGGTCCAAATGACATTAAAATAACTGCTTATACAAAGGAAACAAAGAATAGTCCCGAGGAGTTTTATTATACTATTACATTCGGCGAAGCAAAGAAATCAGGAGACTGGTTTGAAAAAGCCATAGACTGGATAACTAATCCCGGCGGTGAAAAAGATAAGAAAGATTAATCTATGAATAAGCGATCAAAAACTTTAGGTTATTATTATGAGAAATTTAGAACGTTCTTATTAATTCTTTTAATCAGCGTTTGTATCATACAGGTGGGAATACTGTGGAGTAGTCAATCCGGCAGTTTCCCTTTTTTATCTTCCTTTTTTTCTGACTCAAAAATAGCTCAGGCATCTATTGAGAAAATGAAGGGGAATTTTATGCTTCCCAGCAGGATAGTTCTCTCAAAAGGCTACGACAACGATCATCTGATAATCCCAAACGGCTCGGAGGAGTATTATACTCTCTGGAACGGTGCCCAGGAGTATCTTAAGGCTGCGCTGAAAGACAAGCCCACCCGGACCGAACCTTTCAATGAGGAAAAATGGGGGATCATTGCTGCCAATAATCCTTATTACTTTGAATTTAAAACTGATATTAATATAGATATAGTTAAATGGGTATTGAATATAAAAAATTCTGTTGACTCAGTTATGGGATTAAACAAGGTTGCAATATATCCTGATGATCCGGAAAACGGCTATTCGGACACTATTTACATAAAGGACAGTAATAATATCTATACATATGTTGTATCAGGCTACGGCGGAGTTGCCCTGGATCAGAAAGAATTTGAAACCGTCTATGAAAGTCATAAAAATAATTTTAAAATTAAAAATTATAAAATAGCAATCGAGACAGGCAGTAAATCCCTGCTGCCCAAAGATATGATTGCTCCCTTTACATCAAACAGTGAGGAAGAGTATACAAATTTAAACAGCATACCCTTTGGCTCTCTTCAGGGGCCTACCTCAAGTCTGGCCGAATATGATGCCATCCAGCTGGAATTGTTGGGGGAAATCAGAAATGACTATTACCCGGATGAAGATGTCTATGGCGCTGTTGTTTTTAAAAAGTCCGACAGTGTTTACAGGTTATACAAAAATTCCGTTATTGAGTACAAGTATACCGGAAACCAGGGTGTAACCGAAAGGACCAGGCTCCTTGATGCATACCAAAAGGCTGTGGGCTTTATAATGGAGCTCAAGGCCCGCAGCAGGCACATGGACAATATCAATCTATACCTGTCCTCTGTGAAGGAAGGGAGTAACTCTTTCATATTTAAATTTGACTACAGTATAGATGATGGTGAAGGGCACGGAGATGTCCCTCTGCTGTTGAAGGATTTTAAACTTCCCAATAGTGAACAGTCGCTGGACAGCGCCATAACAATCGAGGCAACTTCAAAAAGAGTGATCCAATGCAGATGGGTAGCGTTAAAACTTGAGGTCAATAAGATTTTTAAAGAATATACCTGGAATTTCCCTGAACTTGTAGATAGAGCCTATAGTTTAAATAAGGAGCTCAGCAACGCAAACCTGCCTATACGGGACTATGGGATATATTACGTACTTACGCCTCCGGAGGCAAACAGCACCATGATTACTCCAAGCTTTGTACTTTTTAATAATACCGGCAGTTATGATATACCCCTTGGTGGGAAATAATGTACAGTAATTACAATATTCTGTGTAGGTGATAATTATGGACTGGAAACAGGCAAAAACAATTTTAATATGGGCGTTTATTGTATTGAACCTTGTTCTGGCCGTTATACTATACCAGAATACCAAGGGAGGGGAAATTTCCCGCGATACCATTATCAACACCCAAAAAATATTGGAACAGAACAATGTACATATCGAATGTCCGATACCGAAATATAACGGTAAAGACTTTATATTGCAGTATGAAGAAACAGTTCTGGATAAAAGTAAAATAATTAATGGGCTCCTGGGGGATAATTATTCCAAAATTAGTGATAATATCTATGAGAAGGGTACCGAAAAGCTTATATTCAACAGCGGCTGTTATTTTGAGTACAGTGACAGCGGGAGTAATAAGAAAATATATTCACAGAGCAAAAGTGAGGTTGAGATTTATTTAAAGGAATTAGCCAAAAAGCTTGGTATTCCCCTTGATGAGTTTCAATTGGACAGCTTTTCTTCCTCTCCCTCCGGAGAAGATCCAAAGGCGGTTTACAAGGGGATTTATAAAAATTATACCGTGTTTGATAACTACATTGAAGTAGAGTTAGGAAAAGCAGGTTTAAAGAGCATAAAGTATCAATATAAGAAGCCTTTGACCATAAGCAGCAGAGATATCAAAGTAATACCTGTGTATCAGATTCTGGTAACAAAGATGACCGGCTATCCCGGGATTGACATCAGCGATGTTGATATTGGCTTTAAAGGCATAAAGGGGGATAAGGATACTAAAACCTTGTATGAGGGACTTTCCTGGAGAATAACAACCAATCAGGGAAAGGAATTCTACTTCAATGCCACCAGCGGTGAGCTTATGGAATAGTTTGTAAATTGGTAATATTTTTTTTGCTACATTTCTAGTGGAATAATTTATAACTAAATGGTATAATGTTCTCGTGTGTGTAATGTTTAGCAAAACATTTACAGTTTATACAAAAGGTTGGTGTAGAAGGGTTTGGATAAGTTCTTATTAAACGGGCCATGTCCCCTGAACGGAGAAGTTACCATTAGCGGAGCAAAGAATGCTGCAGTTGCGGTTTTACCCGCGGCATTGATAATAAATGGGATCAGTAGAATAGAGAATGTTCCTGATATAAAAGATGTTAAAGTTTTATTGGATATCCTCACCAAATTGGGCGCTAAGATAACTAAAGAAGACAGCAATACCGTAATTTGTGACACACGAGAGGTAAACTGCTGGCAGGCACCTTACGAACTTGTGAAAAGCATGAGAGCTTCGTATTATTTATTGGGAGCGTTGATTGCCAGATTTGGGAAGGCGGAGGTATCACTTCCCGGTGGATGTGATTTTGGATTCAGACCTATAGATCAGCACATTAAAGGCTTTGAGGCTATGGGAGCCCATGTTGTTATTGAACATGGCATAGTAAAAATTGATGCGTCACAGCTGAAAGGTGCACAGATTTACCTGGACGTTGTCAGTGTCGGTGCCACCATAAATCTTATGCTGGCAGCAGTAAAGGCCAGTGGGCAGACTGTGATAGAAAATGCGGCAAAGGAACCCCATGTTGTTGATGTGGCAAACTTTCTGAATGCTATGGGGGCTAATATAAGAGGTGCGGGAACAGACGTTATCAAGATCAGGGGTGTGGAGCACCTGAAAGGCGGCGGAATTCACACAATAATTCCCGATATGATAGAAGCAGGAACCTTTATGATTGCTGCTGCAATTTCAAGGGGAGATGTAACAGTCAGGAATGTTATTCCAAAGCATATGGAATCTCTCACTGCAAAGCTTATTGAAATGGGTGTTACGGTTAAAGAAGACGAGGATTTTATAAGGGTCATAGGCGGCAATAAAGTTAAGAATGTTAATATAATGACTTTGCCTTATCCCGGATTTCCTACCGATCTGCAGCCTCAGATTACCGTTCTGCTGAATATGGCCGAAGGCGTCAGTACCATAACAGAAGGTATCTGGGACTCGAGGTTCCAGTACGTGGATGAATTTAAGCGCATGGGTGCCAGGATAAAAGTGGAAGGCAGAATTGCGGTTATTGACGGAGGAGCCCTGCTGACAGGAGCACCTGTCAAGGCAACCGATTTAAGGGCTGGAGCAGCCATGGTTTTGGCTGGTTTGGCCGCAAAGGGAACAACGGAAATTACTAATATTAAATATATAGACAGAGGCTATGAGAATTTTGTTCACAAGCTTAATTTGCTTGGAGCAGATATAACAAGGATATCAACAGAAGATTAACCATTGAAATTTTTTGGTTCTGCTTTGGGCAAATTCACTTTGCATGAAGAAGAAATGGAGCTTAAATGGTAAAGTTTTGCAGTTTGTTTAGTGGAAGCAGCGGAAACGCTTTATTTATAGGTACTGAGAAAACAAAACTTCTTATAGACGCAGGTTTAAGCGGAAAGAGGATATTGGAAGCGCTCTGCTCCATTGGAGAAAATCCGGCGGAGTTAAGCGCTATATTAATTTCACATGAACACATTGATCACGTGCGTGGAGCAGGTATAATATCCAGAAAACAGGATGTTCCCATTTATGCAAATGAGGCCACCTGGTGTGCAATGGAGTTCGGATTGGGACCGGTCAAACTGGAAAACAGGGTATGTTTCTGCACCGGAGATGAGTTTGAGATCGGAGACATATGTGTGCGGCCGTTTTCCATACCTCATGATGCGGCCGAACCGGTGGGATACAATTTTTTTGCCGAGGGAAAGCGCATAACAACAGCTACCGATATAGGTCATATGAACAAGGAACTTCTTTCGTACATAGAGGGCAATGACCTGATGCTGCTTGAGTCAAATCATGATGTTGAGATGCTGAGGGTAGGACCTTATCCATGGTCGCTGAAGAAGAGGATCATGGGCGATCACGGGCATCTGTCAAACGAGATGGCCGCAAAAGTTATTGCCTACCTGGCTGAAAAGGGCTGCAGAAACTTCATTCTGGGACATTTAAGCCACGAGAACAACTTTCCCGAGCTGGCGTATCAGACTACATATAATGCTCTTACCGAGAAGCAGATCGCAGTGGGCGGAGATGTGCTGCTTGAGGTGGCAAGCAGGGACAGGGTCGGGAAGGTAAAAATATTATAAGTAAACATATTATTAGATTTATAATTTGATTAATAAATTCAGGGGGCCGGATACAGGGTTCCTTTTTTATGGAGAAAAAAATGAAAATAACTATTGCGGCAGTTGGAAAACTAAAGGAACGGTACCTCAAGGAAGGTATTTCGGAATATACCAAAAGGCTTTCACGTTTTGCGGATATGGAGCTGATCGAGGTGGAGGATGAGCACGCCCCCGATACACTGAGTCCCGCGCAGGAAGCCCAGGTAAAGCAGCGTGAAGCCGAGCGGCTGCTCAAAAGGGTTAAGGAAGGCAGTTATATCATACTGCTGGACCTGGCGGGGGAACAGACAACTTCGGAAGGCTTTGCCTCCAAACTTGAGAGTATCATGCTCACAGGGAATTCCCACATAACCTTTATCATTGGGGGTTCTCTGGGATTGGATCATAGCCTGGTCAGTGCGGCCAGCTGCAGAATATGCCTGTCGAAAATGACCTTCCCGCACCAGCTGGCACGACTCATTCTCCTTGAGCAGACGTACAGGGCATTTAAGATAATGAAGAATGAGACTTATCATAAATGACTGATTGAAAAAGCCCTATTAAATATGTAATTGGCTTTGAAGATACGTACATGCTGGTTTTGACATGGTGCAACAAATATGGTATCATATTACATATGGTGCTTTGCCCTTTTGGGCAAAGTGCCATATGTTTTTTTTTAGGAGGGGTACCATTTAATTACTTGTGAAATGGAGGAGATTTTGTGACAGAAAAGCTTAAGCTAAATACGCCTGCATATGAGAATTTGCTCGCTCATTTAGTAGATTTTGAGGAAAGGAGAACGCAAATCGTTGATCTGTACTTTCCTGAGTTTAACAAACACAGGAAAGAATTTGAGGAACTTTTAGACAACTATTTAAGTGCTGTAGATGCAATTGTTAAAAATGTAGTACTATCAGACGAAACAAATAATGACTTTCCGTTTGTATGCTTGAACAGTGAAGTGGAGATAGAGGATATCGAGGAACAGGAAACCTATAGTTATAGGCTTGTTGTCCCGGAAACCGGCCGCACCGGGGGTAATTGCATAACTATACTGTCTCCCATGGGAAAGGCCCTGTTATGCAGAAAAGAAGGGGCTGTTGTTTCCGTTAATACACCTTCAGGTGTATACAGATATAGAATTAAATCAATAAAATTGAGATAGGCCGGTATCAGATTACAGAAAAATACTTCCTGTAAGACCCTTTAACATATAAATATTTGTTGAAGGGTCTTATAAATTATAAAGGGAGTATAGCCTCCATCCCAGAACTTTAGTATAATATATATCTGTGAAAGGAATACTGACTGCGGCGGGGAGCGGATAATACAATGGATGAAAGTGTTTCCTGGTATATGGAAAAGAAAGTGGAAAGAACCCTGGAGGGTTTGGCAAAACATAATATCGGCGGTTTCTATGTGGAAGACGAAGTAAAATTGATTGAAACGCTTCAGGACCTTATACCGCAAAATTCCACAGTTGGCGTCGGAGATTCGATGACACTGTTCGAGACGGGTGTGATAGAATTTCTGAGAAGCGGGAAGTACAACTTTTTAGATAAATACAGAGCCGGCATAACAAGCGAAGAAAAGAAAGAGCTGTACAGGAAAAACTTTTCTGCCGACGTATTTATGAGCAGCACCAATGCTGTCACTGAAAAGGGTGAACTGTACAATATTGACGGAAACGGCAGCAGAGTGGCAGCCATGTTGTACGGCCCAGAACGGGTTATAATTGTTGCCGGCATAAATAAGATAGTAAATAACCTGGAAGAGGCAGAAAAAAGGGTGCGCAATTATGCTGCCCCTATAGATGCCAGGAGGCTGAACAAGGATACACCCTGCACAAGCCTGGGATATTGCATTGATTGTAACAGTAAGGATAGAATCTGCAACGATTTTGTAGTTATAAGAAGACAGTTCAACAGGGATAGAATCAAGGTTATCATTGTGGGAAAGCATCTGGGGTATTAATGGCCTGTAGACTGCAGGAGGATGTTCATTCACACTTGAGGGGATCATATTATGAATAAAAAGGCTTTATATAGAAAGGCATACAGGATGCTGGAGGGCTCCACTCCTTTAAAATTCGATTGCGGCCTGCTTTGCGGCAGTAAATGCTGCTCCGGTGACAACGATGCGGGAATGTGTCTGTTTCCGGGTGAGGAGCTTATGTTTGACAGGCAGGAAGGCTTTTTGACAATACGAAAGGAAAAGCTTTTAAGCACCAACGTTCTTTTTGCTGTTTGCAAGGGAACCTGTAACCGGAAGCTCAGACCCCTGGCATGCAGGATTTTTCCGTATATACCCTATCTGGGCAAAGACGGCAGGTTAACTGTAATAGAAGACCCCAGAGCAAGATATATATGTCCGCTCTTGATGGAATTCCGTGAGTTTAAAATAGATTTAATGTTTAGAAGAAAAGTTATCAACGCTTTTCACCTCCTTATCAGGGATGGGGAGATAAAGAACCACTTATGTCTGCTTTCGAGTGTTTTGGATGAATATAAAAGGTTTTTGTGATGACCGTATGCATGCATAACATCATACCAGGCTGATAGGCTCAAAAACAGTTGATCTGGAGGATATAAAATATGAAGCAGAATAAATACGATGACAGTACTTTTTTTGAAAAATACAGTAATATGGAGCGTTCCAAGAAGGGACTTGAGGCCGCCGGGGAATGGCATGAACTGAAAAAGATGCTGCCTGATTTTAAAGGTAAGAGGGTTCTGGATTTAGGCTGCGGTTTTGGATGGCATTGCCGGTTTGCTGTTGAGCATGGGGCAAAATCAGCTGTAGGTGTTGATATCTCACAAAAGATGTTGAATGAAGCAGCGAATAGGACTGAATCCGAATACATCAGGTATATTTGTATGCCCATTGAGGATATTGATTTCACCGGCAATTCCTTTGATGCAGTAATAAGTTCTCTGGCTTTACACTATGTTCAGTCGTTTGAAGATATTTCTGCCAAAGTAAACAAATGCCTCACAAGCGGAGGAGAATTTGTGTTCTCAGTGGAACATCCCATATTTACCGCACAGGGGAAGCAGGATTGGTATTATGACAAACAGGGCAACCGGCTTCACTGGCCCGTGGACCAATACTTTACCGAGGGGAGCCGTAAGGCTGACTTTTTGGGAGAGGAAGTAATAAAATATCATAAAACCCTGACCACATATTTAAATGGTCTTATCCAGACAGGCTTTGAGATTACAGGGATAGTAGAACCAAAACCTGCGGAGCACCTGCTTTATTCTGTTCCCGGAATGGCTGATGAACTGCGCCGGCCCATGATGCTGCTCATATCAGCGGTAAAAAAACACTAAGAATTGTCGGTGTAAACATCGACAACCCTGGCCACATAATCATCATAGACCGGTCAATATTAATTTGGGTTCTGCCGGCGACTCCGTATTTCTCGAGTATTCCGGCAACCTTGTTTTCCAATTGTCCTGTCGGGCATTCCAGCGATCTGATGCTGTTAATGGCTTCATCAATTTTATTCATTGCATTGTCCTCCGTTTACGTATTAAAATAAATCCTGATTTATAGCACTACCCTTATTTTAGTATGTCCCTTTAGATTTATATAAAACATAATCTACTCATTTGTAAAATCAAAATATTGGATTTAATTTTACACCTCTGCTTTTTAAAAATTTGAATAACAGTGTACCACAAGGGAACTATAGATAAGAAATTATTTCGGACTGAAAGAAAACATGTATCTGGGAGGAAAGTTATGTCTTTTAAACCCGGCATTTCCGTTTATAGTGAAATAGGAAAATTAAAATCTGTTCTGCTTCATCGTCCCGGGCTGGAAGTGGAAAATATGGTACCGGATTATTTGACAAAACTTCTGTTTGATGAAATTGTATATCTGGATCAGGCACAGAGGGAACATGAGCAGTTTGTACAAATCCTCAGGAAGGAAGGGGTAGAAGTAGTCTATATGACTGACTTAATGACAGATATCCTTGAGGATTCACATATAAGAGAAGAGTTTCTGATGGAATTCATGGTCGAGGGAAAAGTTGTTACAGACGGACTTCAGGAAGCGATAAAAGAATATTTCAGCTCATTGATGCCCCGGGACTTTATAAATAAGTGTATAGCCGGAACAAGGCATAGTGATTTGAAGGATGTCAAACATAAAACATTGGGAGACATGATTAAAAATGCCTACCCATTCTATCTTGACCCTATTCCGAACATGTATTTTCAAAGAGACCCCTTTGCATCCATCGGAAAGGGAATTTCCCTGAATGTAATGGCAAATGAAACAAGAAACAGAGAGACCATCTTTGCAAAATATATATTTAATTATCACCCGAGGTTCAAGGAAGTTCCAAGATGGTACAACAGGGATAAGACCCATCCCATTGAGGGAGGAGATATTCTGGTGCTTTCAGACAAGGTTGTAGCTATCGGAGTAAGTGCCAGAACAAGTACGATAGCGGTTGAGAGGGTAGCTCAGAAGCTTTTGGAGTCAGAGGAACCCTTCAATACGGTCCTCGTCTTTGACATCCCCAAGAAGAGGGCATATATGCACCTGGACACTGTATTTACCATGGTTGATTATGACCAGTTTACAATATTTCCGGGCATAGAAGCCCCGCTGGACGTTTACAGCATAAGCAGGGAGGCAAATAACCGGTTGGCTATCAAATATGAACATAGTGACCTGTCTGAGATATTAAAAAAACACCTTAAGCTGCCGGCAGTGAATCTGATCAGGTGCGGTGACGGTGATATCATAGCTGCCAGCAGGGAACAGTGGAGTGACGGCAGTAATACGCTTGCGGTTTCCCCTGGGAAGGTTGTATGCTACAACAGAAACCATATCACTAATGATGCACTGAGAAAAAACAACATAGAAGTCCTTGAATTTGACTCTTATGAGCTTTCCAGAGGCAGGGGAGGACCAAGATGCATGAGTATGCCCCTTTATAGGGATAATCCTTAACCGTATGATAATTTATAACTTAACAGTGCTGCCGGCAGTACAATATCAGCAAATATTGCTAGTTACCGCTCTTGAGATATTTGTTGCCGAAAAGCAGATCGTACTGTATCAGACGATAATCCTTTACCAGTTCATCGTCAGGATCTACCAGCCCCATATTCTTCAAATGCATTATGGGATATTTTTCTTCCAGCTGGGGCATTATGTTGAAGTAATTGGGATGGTCCACACCTGCGTCCTTCAATATCTCATAGGAAAGGTGGGACGGGGAGATTATACTTGAAAAGCTCCTCATTTCCCGGAAATTTGACCACGTAACCAAAGGCGTGGTGTAGTACTTCAATTCACCGATGCCCTGCTTGAGCTCAGAATCCTGTTTTGCACCGAGTTTGTCGTAAACGCTGTAGTAATCATCAAGAGTACCCAGACGAGGTGCGTGATCCCCAAAAAAGTATAACAGGGTAGGTTTGTCACTTTTCTTAAGTTCTTCAATGAGCTTTCCTAGGGATTGGTCTGCATCATACAGTCCCTGGGCATAACCGTTTATAATGCTTTTCTGTGAGGAATTCAGCTGGTCGGACTCTACATTGACGTCAAAACTGCTGTATTTATTATCAAAAGGATCATGATTTTCCATTGAAACTGCAAAGATAAAAGCAGGCTTGTCTGAAGAATTCAAGGTTTCAAGTATCTTGTCAACAAGAGCATAGTCGGAAATATGCGGTCCCTTTGTTTGGGTGTTCATATCAAAGCTGGACACATCATAGAATTTTTCAAAGCCGAAATAGTTGTATACCTTATCTCTGTTATAAAACCAGCCGCCGTTGGGATGAATAGCCGTTGTACTGTAGCCGTTATCCTTGAATACCGAAGCAATGCTTGGAGTTTCGGTCCTAAGGTAGGCATTGTATGCTATTATTCCAGGGCTCATAAAGTATAAGGACATACCTGTAAGAGCTTCAAATTCGGTATTTGCGGTACCTCCTCCGATTGCCGGCGGAGCCAGCATGCCCTTCTGATACTTGTGGACAGTTTCAGCCACATCCTTGCTGAAACTTAACCCGTTTAATTTGGTCAAATCCCAGTAGCTTTCACTCATAATAGCTATGACGTTGGGTTTTTCCGCCGATTTCACAGCTCCTCCGACGGTGGAGGCCGTAACGGAATTATCTACCGAAGCAGGATATTTATCAGAGATAGCCTGCATGGTTTCTTCACTGTAGTCATCGGGTTTAGGATTCAGGTATTTTTCCAGGTCGGTCAGATAGTAATAATTCTGAGCATACATACCATTTGCAAGTATTTCAGCTTTGCCGATATACCAGGATCTTTGAACGCCCACCTGGACGGATAGTCTGTAATCGGTCAATACGTTGGCATTAAGAAGAAACAGGATCAGTGCAAAGGGCATTATGACAAAGTTGAATCCCGGTTTGAGATAGCTGAGCACATTTTTCCTGAATTTAACCAGTAAAAATATCAGGCCTGCCAGAATTATCAGCACCCCAATTACAATAGGTATATTAAGATAATCCTTGCAAATACCTATGAGGTTTTTAAACATGTACAGATCCCACGGGTAAAAAGGTTCATCAAAGTATGTGAACTTGATAAAATTAGCTATTGTAAGGAAGATTGCAACTATTGAGAGCAAAACATTTGAAATCCCTTTTCCGAACAGCGAAATAAGGCACATGTATAAACTGCATAAAACCAGTATGTTGAACATTATGTTGGGATGCAGCATGTCAGTGATTGTTGCCGTTATTTCCTGCCTTATTGAATACTCACATAAAAATGTGATGACTGTAACAAATACAAAAAACGAAATAAAGCTGAAGACAGGTTTGAAATAATCAGAGAGATCAAAGGCAGTATTACCCTTTTCAAAACCTGATGTCAGCATATGGAAGATCAAGTTGCCCGACGCGGCAAACCATGCCATAAACAGTCCTATAAAGGGCAGGTATACGGCGGTAACGGTTCCCAGCTTTGTGATATTTGTAAAAAGGATGCTGCTCAGAACCGATTGCCCCAGGGCTTTATACATGAATAAAACAAGAAGTACTGCAGCACCTGCCAGGTTTAAAAATGCAAACAACCATATTTTTGGAGTCTTAATAATATTTTTCTCATGTGATAAAAACCCCAATGCATATACCGGATAGAATACAAAAATGAACAGTGGTACGCTGAAGCCTAAAAAAGAAGCGGCATATACTGCTGCAAAACACATCAGGAACGTTACAGGTAAAAAGGATTTGAATTTTTGAAAAAACGGTGTTACCGCACTCCAAATCAAATATGACAACAAAAGCATATTTACCAGCAGTACTTTATGTTTGAAGGTGAATACCAACAGCACAATATTTGCTATAAATAAAATAAGCTTTGAGTAGGGCAATTTTTTAAGTTTATCAGGTATTGCAGGCATGTTGAAAACTGCAAACGAGGCGGCCAAAGCCAGCAGCAGTTGAGAATACCCGTTACCGATGTAAAAAATATCAATTGCACTGATTGCCAAAGCAACAATCAATGCAAGAATTCCTTTGTTTATTTTTTTCATTTTTCTTCCCAGCTTCCATTGATTTATTAATCAATAGATTATACCAAAGTAATATTTATTGTTAAAGTATTGTTAAAAATAAATTAATAATTGTAACAAAAAAGTAAAAAGAATACTAAATACTAATTAGTATTATCAACCAAAAAAATAAATATTAAAAGGGTAAAATGATCTGCCGGATGCATTGGTTCCATGAACAACACAATTTGACAAATGATTTTACCCCGTATTCCCGTATTATAGTGCAATATACAGAATATTTTACTAGGCAAGCTCCAAAGCTATTTCCATCATATTGGTAAAGGAAGTTTGGCGTTCCTCGGCAGTAGTGACTTCATGGGATACCAGAGAATCCGAAACTGTCAGGACGCACAGGGCATTGACTCCTGCACGGGCAGCATTCATATACAATGCCGCAGCTTCCATTTCAATAGCTAAAACCCCCATTTTAGCCCACTTTCTCCAGGTGTCGGGATCATCATCGTAGAATATGTCGGAAGAGAGGACATTGCCAACTCTTGTGGGGATTCCCTTGCTTTCCGCAATATCTATCGCCTTCTTAACTAGAGACCAGGAGGCCGTGGGGGCGTAGGTTCCGGGCAAATCATACTGTGATGCGTAGTTTGAATTTGTAGAAGCCGAGATTCCTATGACAATGTCCCTGATCCTAATGTCCTCTTGAATAGCTCCGCAGGATCCTATTCTGATTATGTTCTTAACTCCATAAAAATGAATCAGTTCATAAGAGTAAATTCCGATTGACGGCATGCCCATTCCGGACCCCATTATGGATATTTTCTTTCCCTTGTATGTTCCTGTATATCCAAACATATTTCTGACTGTGTTAAACTGAACAGGATTTTCAAGGTAAGTCTCTGCTATAAATTTGGCGCGGAGAGGATCTCCCGGCATTAATACCGTTTCAGCTATTATACCTTGCTCGCTGACATTAATATGCGGTGTTGGTATCGACATACATTTTACCTCCAATAATATAGTAATCGTCAAGTCTGCAGCAAACCAACCTTATTTTATCCAGATTGTAGAACTTTATAAATGCCGCAGCCATATTTTAAATTATACAATTTTTCCATTAAAAATACAGGAGAAAATTTATTTATTCCTCTGTACCGTCTGAAAATATTTTAAAATTTTTTTAGATGAAGGAACTAGGGAATACATTACATGCCACGTAAAAAGGATATTGACTTATTAAAAACAACTGTGCTATAATACCTCTTGCAGGAAAGACAGATGCCTTGACACATATGACTGTGTGGGTTTGAAGTTGAAACTTGCATTGATGGGAGCTTAGCTCAGCTGGGAGAGCATCTGCCTTACAAGCAGAGGGTCATAGGTTCGAGCCCTATAGTTCCCACCATCATGCTGGACAGCAGCAGTAAAAACAGCCGAATTCTAATTGAATTCAGGCTGTTTTTGTTTTATGCGGTACATCAAGGTTGTCCCTCCTGATTTTGACCTGCTGTTCCCAGCTGAACCGGAAGATTATATAAGCCATATAATACTGATATTTGCCCTATGCAGATGGGCATTCCTTTTCGGAGTTTTTACGGACAGAGGTTCTTATCTCATAAATACTGAATATCACCATGGATAAAAGCATAATGACCGCTACGCTGTAGAACATCGAAGAATAACCGAACACCTCGGAGATATTTCCGCCTATGATAGGCCCGAGTCCCTGCCCGATATCGGCGCCGATATAGAATGTACTTGTAGCCACTCCGACTTTCGCCGGGGAGACTTTCTTTATGCATGCGGACTGCAGGGATATCTGACCGCCTCCGTGGCCTATGGCTTTCAATGCGGCGGCGACCATCATGACGGCAAAGCTTGAGGTCATCCCTGTTATTGCCATAGAAAGTGAACTAAACAGCAGAGAGATGTTGACTATAATAAGAAGCTTTGTCCTGTCTGCAATTTTGCCTACGGCAAGCCTCATGAGGAACAATACTATGGCATTTACCGAGAAAAACAGGGATATGTTGTAAATGGAGCGGTCTTCGCCCACCAGAACAAGAAAAGAATTTACAACTCCGTTTCCAAGGGAAAAAAGGCCGGAGATGAGGGCATAAAGAATACATTCTTTTGCAATAAGGCTGTCAAAGGTAAATTTTCCGCGTTTTCCGCCGTTTTCCAGATTTTCCGGCTTTTCTGTATCCGGCAGAACAGCATGGTATTTTAAGCAGCAGGTCAGAAGGGCAGCTGCTGTAAATGTGAACAGCGCGATGATTATAAACAATATTTTATAACCGTATATATCTTTAATATATACCCCGAGGCTCGGGCCTGCAACCTGTGCCATTACCTGGCCCAACCCGAAGTAGCCGAGACCTTCTCCCATATTTTTGTCAGGGATATATTCGCTGACGAGTGCAAGATTTGCCGTTCCGCTGATGCCGAAGGCAAGCCCGTGAATTATTCTGACAACAAAAAACGTGCTTATGCCCGGTGCAATTATGTAGCCAAGCATTGCTGCACCGATTAAACCTGTGGACAGTACGCACATGGTCTTTTTGTTGAAGATATCGGTAGCGTATCCGCTGAAGGGACGGATGAGCAGGGCCGAAATGGAGAATATTCCTGCGACGGTTCCCGCCATGGCAAGCTTTGAACCAAGCTCCACCGCATAAGAGGATACCAGCGTGGATATCATGTTATATCCAAAGGAAGTAATCAGGCTTATTAGTATAAGTAATATAAAGTCTCTATTCAGTAGCTTTTCCGGTTTTTTATATATCAATTATGTACCTCCGTTCAATTTTATGAAAATAGCACTTTCGATTTAGCAAACATGTAAAAAAATAATACCCTTTTGGGGAATCAAAAATTTAAATCTCTTTAATCTCTCGCTGTATATTAATATAATACCTGTGATACTAAATAGTCAAGCACTTTATTTTATACTGCCATGTGCCGCGCGTTGTGCGGAATGGATTATTTTAAGGCAGTTCCGCGTTGCCGCATACTGTTTAAACTATTGACACAAAAATATTATATAGTAAAATTAAAATGAATTTAGCTTATATTTTAGCAGATTGAAAGGAGACCATTGATGAAAAAAGCTACAGTTCAAATAAAGCAGATAGCAGAGCAGCTGGGAGTTTCCCAGAGCACGGTATCCATCGTACTCAACGGGCGAGGGGATAAGATGCGGATTTCAAAGGCCACACAGCAAAAAGTCCAGGAAGCCGCAAAGGATATGAATTATCAGCCTAACATATATGCAAGAAGACTCCGGGGAGCGGGGGAGAAGCATTCGGGGCGGATTATCGCAATTTTCTGGAATTCAAGGTATACCGACGACCTGGGAAAATTTTTTAAGGGTGCATCGGCTGCCATAGAAAAGAACATGTACAATATTGAGTTTATGGTACAGCTTTTTGATCAAGACAAGCTTAGTCATTTGAAGGATTTGATGACATCGCAGAAATACAACGGGATAATTGTATGCGCTCCAAGCGATAAAGACCTTGCTTTCCTCAACAGTGAGACTTTTGATGTTCCGCTGGTCCTGTCCAATAGAAGTGATAATAAATACAGCGGAATCTATACCGACAATTTTGTAACGGGCAGAAATTGCGCGAAGCTGTTCGCCGAAAAAGGTCATAAAAAAGCCGGGCTGATTGGAGTAGAGGGGAAGAGCAACGGCTCCATGGTCAGGGGCTTCGGCTTCACCAGCGGGTGCGAACAGCTTGGAATAGAAATCAGGAGCGAGTGGATTGCTAAAGCTCCTGATTACGATATTGCCGGAGGCTACCAATGCGCCCAGAGAATAATTGAATGCGGGAGCTGGCCGTCGGCAATTTTTATATTGACGGATACTCAGGCGCTTGGAGCTATGATAGCTTTTAAGGACCACAATGTAAAAGTGCCCGAAGACATGGAAATACTCGCTTATGGAAACAATGAGATGTTCAACATGATGTCGCCGAGCATTTCTTCTGTGGCGGTTTCGAGGGAAATCATGGCGGAAAATGCAGTAAACCTGCTAATGACAAAAATGGAGAATAATATTACCGAACCCATCAGCAGAGTCCTTGTACCGGAATATAGTTTCAGAGATAGTTTTAGTATAAATGAGCTAAATTTTGCAAAAACACTTACTAAGTGATATTAGCAGAAAACATAAGAGCATATGTTGACAGTGGCTATCTAAAAGAGTATAATGGCATTGCTAAAACAAAATAGCAAATTTAGGAGGGAATAATCAATGAAAAAACTAGTGGCCATTATTCTTGTCGCAGCATTATGTTTTACTTTTGTTGCCTGCTCAGGCAGCAACGGAAATAATAACGGCAGTTCGGGACCGTCAGGGAGCTCATCCACCGAGTTGTACGACCCGGTTACGATTTCTTTCTGGAACGGTTATACGGGCCCTGACGGAGAGATTCTGACGGATTATGTCGATAAGTTCAATAAGACTAATCCATACGGTATTACAGTCGAGATGGATATCAACGCCCAATTCCTAACAAAAATAGCGGCGGCATTTGCTGGCGGAAAGGCTCCGGACATGGTTCTCGGTCCAAGCTCGTTTAAAGACCAATATCCTAATTATCTCATCGATATGAATGAAGTGTTTCAGGCAACGGACCTGAAAAAGGAGGATTGGATAAGCAGCTATCTGGATGTTTGTTCGGACAGCAATAAGCTTTATGTATTACCGTTACAAATAACAGGCAGATTTATGTACTGGAACAAGGACCTCTTCAAGGCTGCGGGGCTTGATCCGGAAAAGGGGCCGTCGTCCTATGACGAGTGGGCGAAGTGGGCGGCGCTTATAACGGATAAGGATAAAAATATCTATGGCTCGGGTGTGCCGTACAATAGCATATTCAATACGGTACATCTTCTGCAGAGAATGGGCGGGCTGTTTATTGACTATGACAGCAGTAATAAGCTTGTTCCGAGGTTCAAGGGCAACAAGGGATATGAGTATTTCCTGAATTGGTACGGGGGCATGCTCAAATCCGGAGACAATCCGCTTGAGTCGGACATGGATTCCATGATGAAGGCCGGACGGATTGGTATCACCCTCAGCGGTGCGTTTCTTAGTTCAGGGCTTGACGAAGCAGGAATTAATTACGGTATATCGCAGCTGCCAAACGGTGATGCAGGCTCTCAGAACCCGTGCTCGGTAGGCGGGTTGTCGGTGACAACATCAGCAAGCGAGAAAGCAAAGCTTGCGGCTTTCCGGTTTATGGAGTGGTGGTATAAGGGTGATGCCAATACTGAGATTCCCGGTATACTTAACTGGTCCCTTGCCAATGGATATCCTTCATGCTATAATCCTGCAATCAACGACCAGAAATATCAGTCCTCTGAAAAATTGGCGGCTATGACCAACAACGATAAAAATGCCGTTACAACATATCTTGCACCAAAGGAGTTTACCAAAACCTTTGAGCTCTCGAATGAAGTAATTGAATTCATGATAGAATCGGTGGTTTCAGGCGGCGTGGATGTCAATAAGGCGCTTGACGAAGCTCAGACAAAGGCCCAATCCTATTTGAAATAGCATTCCGAACGGGTCTTATAGACACTGGATTTTACATAACTTGAACGGCAGGGAGACTTTAGGCGGTCCCTAAAGTCTCCCCGCCGTTTTATATAATTCTGTGGAGGTTGTTTTCGTGATGGTAAATAAAAACCGCTTAAGTATGACCTTAGTACCGTATTCTTTTATAGCACCTGTTATTATTTTGCTCTTTGTATTCAACATCCTGCCCCTATTTTCGGCGTTTGGCCTCAGTTGCTTTGATGTTTCTATCACGCTTGAACAGCCGAAATTTGTAGGACTTGATAATTTTGCGGAAATATTCGGTGACAATCGTTTCTGGAACAGTCTGGCGGTTACGCTGAAATGGACGGTGGTGGAAGTTCCGCTGCAGGTGGTCCTTGCCCTTCTTCTCTCGGCACTGCTTACTCAGAACAATTTGGTAAATAAAATTTTCCGTGGAATATATTTTCTTCCTATAGTGTGTTCGGCTACGGTAACCGGAATTATGTGGAAGCTGATTCTCCATTCAAATGTAGGCTACATTACATATCTTTTAAGAATAATCGGTTTTGACAATATTAATTTTATGAATTCACCCAAGATTACTTTTTTTGTAATCGTATTTATGTCAATATGGAAAACGTTCGGAATATCGGTTGTAATATTTGTCGGCGCAATGCAGAATGTTCCTAAGAGCCTGTATGAGGCGGCCGAAATGGACAACGCCGGGAAACTGCGCCAGTTCTTAAGCGTTACCATTCCCGGGATAATGCCTACGCTATGGTTTATAATAATTACAAGACTGATAAGCTCCTTCCAGGTATTTGATATAGTATATACAACAACGGGGGGCGGTCCGAATTTTTCTACCGAAACGCTGGTTACTTATATCTATACGCGGGCCTTTGAGGTATACAGGATGGGCTATGCGTCGGCAGTATCCGTTTGCCTGTTCATTATAATACTTATTATTACAATAGTTACGTATACAGGAATGCTGAAACAGGAAAAAGATTATTAATAAGGAGGGAAAGGCTATGGCCGTAAAAAAAATTCAACATACAGTATTGCATGTTTTCGTATTCATAGTATTTGCGTTTATTGCGCTTATTGTTCTGGTGCCGATTTTGTGGATGCTTATAAGCTCGTTCAAGCCTCAGGGTGAAATTATATCCTACCCTCCGACCTTTATTTCCGAGGAGTTCACGCTGAATAATTTTATAAGACTGGCTAAAAGGGTAAAGATTCTCTATTTTGTCAAGAATTCCATCATATATGCTTTAATGTCTACCGTTCCGTCGGTATTCCTGTGTTCACTCGCGGGATATGCATTTGCCAGGTACCGTTTCAAAGGCAGGAATGTCCTTTTCATTCTTGTACTGGCAACGCTGATGATACCTTTTCAGGTAATTATGATACCTTTGTTTCTTATCGTAAGCAATCTTGGAATGTATGACAGCTATTTGGGGCTTGTCCTGCCCAAAATAGCGGTGGCAATTTCAATATTCATGATGCGCTCGGCCTTCACAGGGCTGCCCAAGGAACTTGAGGAGGCCGGCAGGATTGACGGAGTGTCGGAGCTGGGACTTTTCTTCAAAATCATGCTTCCGCAGGTTAAGCCGACATTCGTTACCCTGGTGGTTCTCGGGATAAACGGCGCGTGGAATGATCTCACATGGCCGCTGCTCATTACAGGGGACATGCAAATGAGGACACTCTCAAACGGTCTTGCGATGTTTGTCGGAGAGGATACACAGGAATACGGCCCTGCGTTTGCAGGAGCATTCATTTCCATTCTTCCTATGCTGCTGCTTTATTTATTCGGGCAGAGGTATTTTGTGGAGGGCACCGTCACAAGTGGTGTTAAGGGATGATATAGAGGAGGGTTTTTTAGATGTCTTTATTTCATAAGGTATTGGGTGATACGGGAAGAGAACTGTACCTATACTATCCCGGTGAGCAAAACCGCACACCGTTTAAGAGGTGTAGCATAACATTCCTTTTGGATAAATGCCGCGGGACAGATGTAAAGGAGTTGCTGGACGGGTGCGGTCTTGCCGGGTTTGCCGATAAAAACGGCATTATACTGTCTTTTCCTGTTCCGGGCAGGTGCGGCTGGAATTACAAAATGGAGGCAGGAAAGGAAGAGGACGTATGGGCGTTTCAACGGTTTCAGGACGCCATGGCTAAGCCGGACAGCCTGCCCCTTGAGACAGATGCAATAGGAATACCGACATTTGAAGCTATGATGGGCACATGGCATCCTATGAATGATACAAAATACCTGGTAGGAACCGGTACGGGGGCTTCCATGGCATATACGCTCGCTGCGTGCTGCCCTGACAATATAGCGGCAGTGCTGGCGGTGGGCGGCGAGCTGGATGCGGCGGCACTGGAAAAGGCGGTATATTCGCCAATACCGGTTAGTATTGTAAGGGGAGGGAAGATGGCGGCGGATTATTTTATAAAGGCCAACAATGCTGAGAAAACCGAGGAAAACAGCAGCAGAACCGTTTATAAAAGCAGGGCAAATCCGCTGCAGTGCGTTGTACTGGACCATACGGACAGTGAACTGGACAGCGGGCTTATTATGAAGGTGTGGGACAGGATGTTCTCAAAGGTAAGGCGTCCGAACACCGGAGCGCACGGTGACTGCGAACCGCGTATGGATTTCGAAAGGTCAGGCTTCGAATATTTCATAGAGGATGTGCGCATTGATGGTACACCGCACACATGGTTTACGCATGTGCCGCCCCGGGCGGGGAAGAAACCGGAGAAAAAGCTTCCTCTGCTGATGTTCTTTCACGGCGGTTCGGACAATCCTGCTGAAGCGGCCGAGATGAGCAAGTTCCATCAGCTTGGTGAAAGGGAGGGCTTTATAACGGTATACCCATGGGGTACAAACAGGTGCTCATGGAACAGTGAAATGGTGCCGGAGCTTGAGGATGATGCGGGTTTTGCCGCCGCTCTTATAAAATATATGACGGAGAATTATCCGGTTGATCCGGGAAGGGTATATCTGTCCGGCTTCTCAAACGGAGCGGCTTTTGCACAGTCTGTAGCGCTTGCTAACCCCAGGCTTGTTGCCGGAATTTGCCCCATTGACTCAAACTGGCCGGGAGAACGGCTCGGTGCAAGCAAGGTTGATTGGCGCGACATCATACCTTTTGCCAATGGTATGAAAAAGAAGGAGGAGTACGACTACCGAATTCCGGTGTGGTACATATACGGTTCGCGCGAGCCTTCATATCCTGTCTACAACGGCTGTACCCAGCAGCATCAGTATGATTTCTGGAAAATGTACAACAACATTGAAATAAAGCCCACTCCGGAAAGGGAAAACCCGGACCCGACGGGCTGCGGAGTAAAGGGCGACAGGAGTGAGCTGCTTGTGCCGTCCGTGCGGCATCCGCATCACCAGTACGATGTACAGCGCTTTTATTCAAGGGATGAGCAGCCGTTAAACCTCTACAATTTTGTTATCATGCGTGAGAAGGGACACGATATTGCTCAGATGGATGCCGAATTGGGATGGAATTTTGTAAAACAGTTCAGGAGAAATTGTGACGGCAGTCTCGGATTTATCCAAGAATAACGGGGATATAATTTAGCTGCCCCAAAAATGACTGAAAGGAGATTTTTTATGGCGTACAAATTCAGTGATAATGAGGCTCTTCATACCGATGCATTGTTTTTTGATGCGGTAAATCTTAAAATGCGATTATTTACGGATAGCCAGGGCAATACCGGACCGAGGCATGTCCGGGAATTTCCGGGTGTAAGAATAGAAGACAACGGAGACGTTAAGTTCTGCATTTATGCACCGAAGGCTAAGGAAGTTGCGGTGGCCGGATTTCCGGGTTCGGCTATGACCGATGCCAGGCATTATATGACCAGAGACTCCGAGGGCTATTGGCATGTGACGGTCAGCGGAATTCCGGCCGGCTACCACTACCATGAATATTTTGTAGACGGTAACTGCGTAATAAATCCGCAGGCTCCTGTGGGATATGGTGCGCATAAGGCGGTGAATTTTTTTGATATCCCGGAGGAGAGGGATTTTTACGCGCTGAAGGATGTTCCACACGGCACGCTGCGCGTAGAGCATTTTTATTCGTCGGTGACAGGCAGGTGCAGGGATTGTTGGGTATATACGCCGCCGGGATACGATGAGGAGACCGGTAAAACTTATCCTGTGCTGTATTTGCAGCACGGAGGGGGAGAGACCGAGACGGGTTGGGTATGGCAGGGAAAGGTCAATTATATTATTGATAACCTGCTTGCCGAAAAAAAGTGCTGCGAAATGATAGTTGTAATGAACTGTCTATATTGCGTTAACGATAAAAAAGATGAAGAGTTCCTTTCCGGGGATTTTGATTCCATGCTTATAAAGGATTGCATCCCGTTTATTGAAAAGAAATTCAGAGTTCGTGACGGAAACGGGAACAGAGCTATGGCCGGCCTTTCAATGGGAAGCTACCAGACCACTATGACGGCTATGCGCCACCTTGGCTATTTCCCGTATATCGGTATATTTAGCGGTACGCTTGAAAGGCGGTGGTACTGCGATTTTGATTACTATAAGAATTTTGAGGATCCTGAAGCGTTCAATGAGAAGGTAAAGCTGTTCTTTTTCGGATACGGTGAACAGGAAGACAGGATAGTCGCCGGCCTTAAGAATGATTTTGAAAGGTTCGGCAGAACCGGGATTAAATATACGGTATTTACCTGTCCCGGTTACCACGAATGGACTGTGTGGAGAAAATGCATGGAGAGCTTTGCCGGACTTTTATTCAAGTAAAGGAGAGATATTATGGCGGTAATGAGATACAATTTTCTGTCGGAGGCGCTGAGCCTCTGTGTGGATATAACGATAACATATCCTGCCGGTTTGTTCACCTACAGCGGCGACCCGTCAAAAAAGGAGATGGCGGAGCGGCAAAAAGAAAGGATACCGTATGGGAAGGGCATGAAATTTCAGACGGTATATGTCCTCCACGGCGGAAGTGACGACGATACTATGCCGCTGAGGTATACAAATCTGGAAAGATATGCCGAAAGAAATTGTGTTATGACCGTTACGGCCCAGGTCAAGGACAGCTTTTATATGGATACTGCCTACGGCTACAGGTATTTCACATTTATGACGGAAGAGCTTCCCACTGTGGTAAGATCGCTTTTTGCATCGTCCCCGGCAAGGGAGGACAATTTTGTGCTCGGCTTCGCTATGGGTGGAAACGGTGCACTTGCTCTTGCGATGAGAAGGCCTGATCTTTATTCGGCTGTCGTAGACCTGTCCGGAGGTATCGGCTGCAGCACGGATACCGAGTATTTTTTTGAACAAATGGAAAAGCTAAAGCTGCCGAGATTGCAAAGTACATTCGGGAATTTGGAAAAATTCAGGGGGAGCGAATACGATCTGGGATATTACGCAAAAAGGAATATTGAAGAAAAGGCCGATATGCCCAAGCTGTTCCTGGCTGTCGGGGAAAACGACTTCATAAGGGATGTGGTCCGGAGGGACAGGGACGCGCTCAGGACTCTCAGATACGATTTTCTATATGAAGAGGCTCCGGGATTGGGCCATGATTGGGACTTCTGGGACAGGTATTTTGCGAAGGCCCTTGATGAGTGGCTTCCGCTGAAGCGCCGACCTGTATGGGAGTAGGCTGGAGATGTTTGTTTTTACTCAACATCAATCAATTTTGTGGTTGACAGCTACATAAATCTCATGTTATTATATACAGGCAGTTGAGCAAATTATTTGCTCAATAGGTGATAAGACTTGCGTGTTCAGATGGTCAAATGCAGTAGAATAACATGATTTTATGCTGGTGTAGCTCAGCAGGTAGAGCAGCTGACTTGTAATCAGCAGGTCGGGGGTTCAATTCCGTCCGCCAGCTCCAAGACGCTTGCATTTTCTGCGGAAAATGCAGGTGTCTTTTTTATTTATAAAAAAGACACGAAGCGTCTTACGGGAGAGACCAGTCTCCCCGTAGTCCCCACTGGCCTCCCGGCGGGGATAAAAGAAAATGAAGGAATTGAACCCGAAAGGGCACGAGCCGTAGGAAAATGTGCTGAATTTGGAATTATTCAACTATAAATTAGGGCTTTACCCGTTAGATTGCGCCCAGCATGGGCGCACAAAAAGAAGAAGCAATACCTTAAGTAAGGTACTGCTTCTTCTTTTTAACTCACGGAATATCATTCAAATTATTTTAAACTTAATGTCATCCTAATATGCAGCAGATACTCCCCATTCATGATATAATGTTCTATCAAATGTATAATTGACTCCAAATCCACCTATAGATGCAGTTAAAGTAACGTGCCCATTATCTTTTGCCCATAATGTACGGCTTGAGTCTAATGTACCTTCAGTAGAGATATCAACCGTCCAAGTCCAGCCACTAAAACTTGCGCCATATATGTATGAGGTATGACTCTTTATGGCACCAAAATTTGTAGGATTTACATCTACTACAACCTTTTGTCGTATCGTTCCAAGAGCATAAATATTATCAAGCATAACACCATGATCATATGAACATATTTTATTTGTACCTGCATTTACACTTGAAGTTCTGACTGCATCTGAAGTTGTGACAGGAGCTTTAAATTGAGCGTCAAATTCTTCTAAAGCTTTTTCAAACTCCTCAAAGCTGTCATATTTCAAAGGTGTGTCTGCGTTATCTACTATTTCTATTTTTGCACCATTCTTTTGGGCAAACGCTTCAAGCTTCTTTACTATTTCAGCTTTTTTTAATTCTTTACTATCTTTATTTACATTATTAGCTGCGAAAGCTCCCGTACACATTGAAATTGCTAAAACTAATGACAAAATTGCTGAAAAATTTTTTACTACCATTTATTACCATTTAAATTCTCCTTTACATTTTATTGGTATAATATGCATATTAATACTAATAATTACATAATTTGTAATATATGTCAATAGCAATGAGATGCTTAATTAGGGGTTTAATATAAATTTAATGATTTGAAACGCTGGATCACTCTGTGGAAATATAATTTATTTGTGGTACAATATGACATAATATAAATTATAAGGAGAGATATTATGAAGTTGACTAACATAGTTTATTTAATTTTATTTACCATTTTAAACACAATTATAGCGATAATTTATAATATTGATATTTTCTTTTCACAAAAAAATACTACGATTCTTAATTTTATTTTTTCAGTTACCTTTTTTATATTTTGGTTTATGTTTAGTTTATACATGGGAACAAAAAAACAAAATACATATACAAAATTTATTTTTGTGTATTGGGGCATAAATATTATATCAAATATTCTGATTTGGTTGTTTTCATTAGCCAAAGCTAATTTAGTATTTCTTTTTCCACTCTATCTTTGGTATTGTAGCCCGGCTTATGGTTTTAGTTATTTGTTAGGTACGGGTACAAAATTAATTCTATTAACATCACCTTTAGGTTTAATATTTAGTGGATTAGGATATTTAACTGGCTTGAGGCTATTAAAAAGCAATTCATAATGACAGAAGTATGTTATTCTAAATAAGCAATGTCCCTTTGGGTGTTGACGAGAGGGGCATAGAAAATTAGATATATAACGAGTTATAAGGAGATTGTAATTTTTATTTTTTACCACTTTTTTGGAGTATTTTAGAAAGGTAAATCGGCTCTCAGGGTCAAAAATTGTATAAAAACAGGATTGGATTTTCAGAATATACCACATAACTCATATTATGTGGTATTTGTGAAGTCTTTTCCTTCCATATATCTACTACATTACACCATATACTTACGAATAGTTTAGCGATTTGGTTTGTTTTGCAATCTTACCCTGCATATATATGCCTTATATAGTTACTGTTCGTCACACCAGAAGTTTGCCGCCAGTTTCCTTCCTTAGATTCAACATAACAACGGACACCTTGTTTTTGGCTATGTGCTTGGTGCTAAAAGTGCAACTACCTTATGTAAATTTATAAAGGATTCACAAAACCAAAACAGATATCAAAGAATCGTCATAATTCCTAATTTGAAAAGTATATTTGAAAAGTATAAATGTAAAATAAGCATTTGAGACAGTATTACAATTAGTCCATTTACTTGTGAAGGAAAATGTAATATATTTACTTAAAGGTAAAGTCTTAAATTTAAAGATTTTTCAGATAAACAAATGGAGATGGAAACAAAGAAATAAGAAATGAGGGTTCAATATGAAGGATTACCGAGTAATGTTGTTTGGGATTGCGCTTATTTTATTTGGAATAGCCTGTAAGGTAATGCTGATTGGATTTGTAGAAGGGGGTTTCCTTTTATTTATGGGCAGGGTAACACCGTTCGTAGGTATTTTTGTTACAGCGGCCGGCTTGTTTACAACAGATAGTAAATCACAATAATAACGGATGGTAGATGGCATATGTGTATGCAATTAGAAAAAAATAAAAACAACCTGGCGAGTATATCAATATGTGGGTTGTTTTTATTTTTTCATAATAATACAAAAAAATTTTATACAAAATAACTATTCCCAAGGTTATGTCAATTAATATATAATAGAAATCGTTTTTCTTTTTAGGTACGGTTGAAATGCTTGACAGCCGCTAATGCAGCACGACAGAGTGTTAAAACAACATAACGGTTTAATTTTTCTTAAATCATGGGGGTATAAGTGAGGTATTTAGCAATTAATCTCGTACAGGAAGGTATGAGGTTAGGGAAAACCATTTTTAACGAGCAGGGCGTTGTACTGATCAATGCAAATACGGAATTGACAAGAGCAGCTATCGACAGACTTGAACTACTGGGCTACAAGGGATTACTAATAGAAGATGAATTTTCAGAGGGTATAGAATATCAGGAAAACTTTGTTTCCAACGAGGTAAGATTTTCTCTGGCCAAGAAATTGAACAATGCTCTTACTCTGAAAAGTGATAAAAAAACTCTAAGTAATGAAATAGACAATCTGCAGTCAATGATTTCCGAGCTGGTGGACGATATGCTCTCAAAGAGAGAGCTGAACCTGAATCTCCTGGAATTAAAAATGTTTGACAATTATACATATTTTCATTCCGTGAACGTAGCAATAATTGCGCTGGCAATAGCATACCATTTGAAACTGAACAAGGCGGATATGCTGACAGTGGGTACTGCTGCGCTATTTCATGACATCGGAAAACTATTTATCGGAACGGAGATATTGAATAAACCCGGTAAATTAACCGATGAAGAATTTGAAATAATGAAAACCCACAGTAAAAAAGGGTATGATGTGCTGTCGGGCGGAAATAATCTATCTTCAAAGATAACAGTATCCGTTTTATCACACCATGAGCATTATGACGGCTCGGGATATCCCAACGGATTGTCGGGAGAGAATATCATTCTTTTCGGAAGGATAATATGTATTGCCGACGTATACGATGCTTTGACATCCGACCGGTCATACCGCAAAGGCTGCTCGGTACTTGAAGCAATAGAATATGTCATGGCAAACAGCGGGACCTTGTTTGATCCGGAGCTGGTGAAAATATTTACTTCGAGGGTGTATCCATATCCTGTGGGAGCATCTGTTTTACTCAGCAATGGGGAGACAGGGCTGGTAATAGGCAATAGTGATGAAGTTTGCTTAAGGCCGACGCTTAAGATAATATCCGGGGAGGAACCCAGAATAGTGGACCTGATCAATGACAGTGAATACCGCTCGGTGGTAATAACGAAGCTGATACAATAACTGTTTGTTAAAATAAGATTTACATAATGCTTGGGAAAAGGAATTTTTTTATTTTTATAGAATATATTATATCAGCAGAGCAGATTTCATATACGGTTTGCATGATTTGCCGTTGTGAAACCGGCGCACACGTTTGTCAAGGAGTTCTTGAACAGTGAGGATGAGAGATATGCTGATAGATATGGATATAACAATTGCATATAAATGCTTCTCTTGCGGGACGTTTGATTTTGCTAAAATCAACCTTTTCAAACTTTTTTTGAGCGGAAATATAACTTCAGGCTGCAAATGCGGAAAGGCCCGGCTGGAGATAGAGAAATTAAGTAAAAACGAATACAGGCTGACGGTTCCGTGCATTGGCTGCGGTTCGGAGCATAAGCATATTATCAGCAGAGAAGCCCTGCTGGCGAATAATATAATTATTTATACATGCCAGATAACCGGTATAAAGAATTGTTTTATTGGCAAAGATGATTCTGTAAGAAAATTCATCGATAAATTTGAAAAAGAATTGGACGGAATTATTGACGGATTCGGTTATGACAGATGTTTTGAGAATACTCAGGTCATGTTTGATACACTTAACAGAATTCATGACATTGCCGAAAAAGGCAATTTACGGTGTGAGTGCGGAAGCGACGGAATTATTGTTTCGATGCTCAGAAGAGGAATTACTCTTAAATGCAATAAATGCTCAAGAACCAAATTCATACCTGCATCTACCAACAATGACCTGAAAAAGATACTTCAAAGAGATAAAATAATTTTATTCGCCAGGAAACCCAAATTAAATACAGGACAAAAATATAATTGATTAAGTTCGGAAATTATGACAGAATTGTGGGAAAATAACACTAAGATTGACATGTATTTACACATTTGATATAATGCTCTTTGTGGAATATTCAAAAATTCTCCTCTAGAAAAAGGAATTAAATAAAAAAGGTTTTTCTAAAGATTTTTTCGAATCAAATTTCCTATTTAATGTTCAATAAATGATTTTATAAGGTGGTGAACTATGGATCAGATTGATTTACAGTCAAAAACACTAGAAGATTTGCGTTATATTGCAAAAATGATGGGTGTAAAAAACATATCCAAGTTAAAAAAGAATGAATTATTGGATATATTGAAAAATTCTGATGAAGCAAATAAAGCTAATGATTCCAAAGCAGTTGAAAAGGCTGATTCCGGGAAAATAGTGCCTGACCGGAGCAAAAACGGCAGTAAAAGTGAAAACGAAGCCAGGGCTTCAGGTGAAAATAATACAACTGAGACTATAGGCGGGGAGAAAACTGAAGGTACTAAAAATAAAGCGAGCAAGAGTAAACCGGAAAATGCCGGCAAAACCGAAAATCTAAGCAGCCCGGAGAATACGCCTGTTCAAACCGGCAAAACCAGGAAAAGCGCTAAAACAGAAAAAAGTACTGATTCAAGTAAGGAAAAGGATATTCCTGTTATTAAGCAGGAAATACAGGAACCGGCAGCCCAGAAGGTTTCTTCAGACAAAAACGGCACAACTGAACCAAAAGCGGCTGAAGAAAGCAAGCATGTTGATGCCGAGACTTCTGTTTTGAGAAAATCCAAAAGAGGCAGACCAAGCAAGGCATTAAAAGATGCATCAGCTGAGCCGGAGACGGAAGAGAAAAAAACCTTACCCGAAGCATCTGAAAAAAAAGAGGAGACAGTTAATCCGGAGCCCAAACCGGGAAGATTATCGGAGAAACTGATACATCCTGTTAAAACTGTTGAAAATAAAAAGCCTGCTTCGGTAAAAACTTCTCCAGTAAATAATGATCAAAAAACAGAAAACGTGGAAGCTGAAAAGAAGCCTTCAATTCCCGTAAAGCATGTCCCAAGGCAAATAAAAGCCAATGCTTCTGTTGTGAATCAGGACAAACCTGCTCTGCCGCAGCCTCAGTCACAGAGATCAGTCAATCAATTGCCAAGACCGCAGCAGCACCAGCAGCAGAATAATATACAGCAACATAATAATAATGCACAGCAGCAGAATAATGCACAGCAGCAGTCTCAGGTACAGCAGCCCCAGGCATCACAGCAGCCGGCTGTGCAGCAGCAAAACCAGCCGGTTTCCCAACCGCCGCAGGTAAATGCTTCCAATGCTCAGGCAGCTATGCAAGTGCCGCAGCAGACAACTCAGCAAGTGCAGTCAGCTCCGGTGCCGCAGGCTATTCAAACTGCCCAGCCACAGCAGCAGTCAAATGAGAAAATTGAAGCTGACGATCCTGTCGAAGGCGTTCTGGAGGTATTGCCCGATGGCTATGGGTTCCTCAGAAGTGAAAACTATCTGTCAGGGCCAAGAGACATATACGTATCTCCTTCCCAGATCAGGCGGTTCGGCCTTAAAACGGGAGACAAGCTGAGAGGAAAAGGCAGGATTCCAAAGGAAGGGGAAAAATTCCAGGCATTACTCTATGTCCAGTCAATAAACGGTGATACACCTGATATTGCCTCCAAGAGAGTACCTTTTGAGTACCTGACGCCAATTTACCCTGACAGCAGAATAACTTTGGAAACTTCTCCAAGAGAATTCTCCACAAGACTAATAGATTTAATAGCACCTATTGGTAAAGGCCAGAGAGGAATGATAGTATCACCTCCGAAAGCCGGTAAAACCATTTTACTTAAAAAAATAGCCAACGCTATCACAGTAAATTATCCTGAAGTGGAACTTATTGTTTTACTGATAGATGAGCGTCCGGAAGAAGTAACCGATATGCAGCGTTCCATAAAGGGGGAGGTAATCTACTCTACTTTCGATGAAGTGCCCGAACACCATATCAAGGTTGCGGAAATGGTTCTGGAGAGGGCTCAGAGACTGGTTGAGCAGAAGAAGGATGTGGTAATACTTCTTGACAGCATCACAAGACTGGCAAGAGCCTATAACCTCACTATCCCGCCTACCGGAAGAACTTTGTCGGGAGGTTTGGACCCCGGTGCATTGCACAAGCCCAAGAGATTTTTCGGTGCTGCCAGAAATATTGAAAACGGCGGAAGCCTGACCATTATGGCTACTGCTCTCATTGAAACAGGTAGCAGGATGGACGATGTTATATTTGAAGAATTCAAGGGGACGGGTAACATGGAACTTCACCTTGACAGGAAGCTGTCTGAAAAGAGGATCTTCCCTGCTATTGACATTAATAAGTCGGGTACACGAAGAGAAGAATTGCTGCTTAGCCAGAAGGAACTCGAAAGTGTATATGCTGTCAGGAAAGCAATGAGCAACATGGGCACCGCAGAGGTGACAGAGATATTGATAAACAGGTTATTGCAGACTAAGACCAACGATGACTTTGTAAAGAGTATTAATATTTCCTTCCTTGATAAAAACCAATAATAACCGGTTGAAATTACCGCCTAAATGGAATAAATCGGATTGAGCAATAATCAAAAAGGGTATTGCGGTAAGTGCGTTTTTATGTTAAAATATCACTTGCCTCTTTAATACGCAACTTGGTACAATCTGTACGTTGAATATATAAAAATTGAGGACGTTTCAATTTTGTTTGAAAGAAGGTGAAAAGCAATGAAAGAAGGAATACATCCAGATTACTCGGAAGCAGTTGTTAAGTGCGCTTGCGGTGAGACTTTTACTACTGGTTCTACAAAAAAGTCCCTTCACGTTGAAATTTGTTCAAAGTGTCATCCTTTCTTCACAGGAAGGCAGAAGCTCATTGATACCGGTGGACGTGTTGATAAGTTTAAAAAGAAATATGGTATCGTTGATAACGCATAATATGAAAACATTAAAGGACTGGGAGCGAGTTTCCCAGTCTTTTGTTCATTTATGGGAATTTATAAAATAATTGACTTGCTTTAATAATTGCTTTAATATGAGCCTTAGTAGGATTGTTTATTGATAGAGAAATAATATTTGAAATTTATTATAGACAGGACAATATATTTGAGGAGGTTACAATGAAGAAGACAACTATTGGCGGACAGGCTTTGCTTGAAGGGTTATTGATGATCGGACCCGAATTCAGAGCCACAGCGATAAGAAAACCTGACGGTGAAATAGTAATCGATAAAAAACCGCAAAAGCCAAAAGGCAAACTTTCCAGGATTCCCATCGTCAGAGGAGCTGTCAACCTCTTTTCCCAGATGGTTATCGGGGTAAAAGCATTGATGTATTCGGCGGAATTTGTTGACCTTGAAGACGGGGACAAATATGAGCCGTCAAAGCTTGAAAAATGGCTGGATGAGAAGTTCGGAGATAAAATAGCCGATGTTGCCATTTATTTCTCTGTTGTAATATCTATCTTGTTCAGCGTCGGTCTTTTCATATTACTTCCGAATTTTATAGCAAACTTTATACCAATAAAAAGAGATTCGTCATCAGGTGTGGTCATACTCAACCTGATCGAGGGGGCAATAAGAGTAGGACTGTTTATTGGGTACCTTGCACTGGTTTCACTTCTCAAGGAGATGAGGAGAGTGTGGGAATATCATGGCGCCGAGCACAAAACCATTCACTGCTATGAGCATGATGACGAGCTTACAGTTGAGAATGTCAGAAAATACACCACAAAGCACCCACGCTGCGGTACTTCTTTATTCTTTACCATTATGATTATCAGTATATTGATATTTTCCTTTACGGGCTGGCACAATGTCTTTCTAAATGCGCTTATCAGAATACTGCTGGTGCCCGTCGTCGCCGGTGTTTCGCTTGAAGCCATAAAGTTTGCGGTGAAACATGACAACTGGATATTTAAAATTTTCAGTGCTCCCGGTCTTATGTTCCAGGCTTTTACAACCAGGGAGCCTGACGACAGCCAGATAGAAGTGGCTATCGCGGCTTTTAAGGAAGTTATTCCCGCCGAAAACGGAAGTGACGAGTGGGGAAAGTAAGTGTGAAAGCGAGTGAGAAAGTAAGAGAGAGGGTAAGCTAAAGAGTAAGCGAGCGTGTAATTATATGAAAACTATCAAGCAGTTTTTGCAGTATGCAGCAGAAACTTTAAAAAATGCTGGAATAGAAACCCCGGTTTTGGAAGCCGGGGTTATACTTTGCCATGTATTGAATTGCAATAGGACTTACCTGTACACACACGGTGACAGGGTACTTGAAACCGGTGAACTTGTGGAATTGGAGGCCCTCCTCCACAAGAGGTCGGAAAATGTGCCGCTGCAGTATCTTCTGGGTGAGGCCGAGTTTATGTCCTTGAGCTTTAAGGTTAGTCCTGCCGTGCTGATTCCGAGGCAGGATACCGAAATTCTGGTGGAAAAATGCATTGAGCTGATAAACGGGAACGGGTTCAATGGACTGACAGATGAATGTAGCCGGGGAAAAGCCTGCCATGCCCACGGAGCAAGGGTTTTGGACATGTGCACCGGATCGGGCTGTATAGCCGTGAGCATTGCACATTACTGTCCAGGCAGCAGGGTGGCAGCATGTGATATATCACAGGAGGCTCTGGAAATAGCCCGGATAAATTCGGTGCGGGCCGGAGTGGAGAAACAGCTGGAATTCCATTGCGGAGATCTGTTTGAGGCAGTTGACGGCCGGGAGAAGTTCCATATTATAGTCAGCAATCCCCCATATATTGAGACCGGAACGGTAAAAACCCTTGAAAGGCAGGTCCGTGATCACGAACCGTACATCGCCCTGGACGGCGGCGCAGACGGCCTTGATTTCTACAGAAAAATAATTTATGCTGCGCCCGGCTTTCTTTATGAGGATGGCTATCTGGTGCTGGAAATAGGCTATAACCAGGGTGAAAGTGTCGGCAGGCTCATGGAGAACAGCTTTGGAAGCGTTACCGTCTTGAAGGATCTGGGGGGAAACGATAGAGTTGTTTTGGGACGGTTAAAAAAATAGGAGACAAAGTCTCCTATTTTTTTATATCATTTTTTAAAATTTTATTATTAACCGGATAGCCATTTTTGTTACTATATATATGAGATCTCAAGGAGGTATACCGGTGTACCATCAGAAGGAATATTCAAAAGAGCTGGTAAACAGCATTTTGCAAAATTATATCCGATAAAATATTCGCTTTTGCCTTAAAGCGGACAATGAACAGTGAAGATGCCGAAGATTTATCCCAGGATATAGTGTATGAGATACTTCACTCATCACCATCATTGAGAAATCCGGAGGCTTTTCACGGCTGGCTTCTGTATGTTTAAGGAATGTTCAGGAGTAGTACAAGTAAGATAAGTGCTTCTCGCAGCACAATCCTTACAATTTAGTGCAGAAACGATACTGTTGTGTCTGAAGGATTAAATTAGCTCGTTTTGCCAGCAAAATAGGTTCTCAACTTTGCAGTTAAATGGGTTATGAATACCGGTACGCGAGTACAACTTCAAGCAATGGATGGCATGGTAAAAGTGCTTGCTGAAATTTGTAGGTGAAAAACAAGTATTTCAGTCGGCAAAGTGACAGGAGGTCACTTTGAGCAGCACGCGAGACCCGGATGGTCGAGTTGCTGCGACGGCAAGAAAATACTTGTTTTGAACCGTACTATTTCGAGCAAGTGCTTTGTGTGCCATCCATTGCTTGAAGTTAGTATGGGAGTACCGGTATAGCCTGCATACTTTTACTTTGATTAACCAACTGGCATAACGTATTAAATATTCGGCCTTCCAAACACAACCCTGAGTTTCTAGTCGTTCCACAGCTTCAAAGCGCCTGCGTCCTGCAGGTTTTTTACTATGATCATACTGATGGGCCCGATAAACATGCCGAGAATGCTGAAAAACTGCAGACCTATATACATGGCGAACAGTGTTACCAGCGGGTGAAGGCCTATCTGACTCCCTACTATCTTTGGTTCCATGATCTGCCTTATCAGTATTCCAAGGATATATATTATTGCCAGACCGAAAGCCAGGGGCATATTGCCGGTGAATACGTTCCACAGTATCCAGGGGAGCATGACCACTCCTGTTCCGACAATTGGAATGGCATCGGATAATGCCACTATTAAAGCCAGTAAAAAGGCATATTTCACATCCAGTATAAACAAACCCACACTTACTTCCACAAAGGTAAACCCCATGAGTATCAAAATTGCCCTGAAGTATCCCAGCAAGGCTTTGATGGTATCCTTTTTAATCCCCGTCATACGCTTTCTCCAGGAGAATGGCAGCTGCCTGTAAAAGAAAGAGGATATGGCCTTCCGGTCACTGCTGATGAAATAGGTTGCCAGTATGGTGACTATGGCAAACACTGTTAATTTCGGGATGGAGGATACTGTGCTGATGGCTGTTTGTATAATGGCTGTTATAAAATCAGTGATTTTTGTAGTTACGGATGAGAGGTTTGTGGTGACGGTGCCCGTTACTTCAACCGGGAGGGCATTATAAAAGTTGGTAAACTTAAACAGCAGCTTGTTCAATTTGTCAGATATGTCCACAGAATAGGAGTTAATATTATCCTGTAGAGCTATCAGCTCATTATAGACTTTAATAACCCCGAGGGTGATTACAAAAGCCAGCACTGACATTGTAAACAGCAGGGAAATACAGGCTGCGACTTTCCTGGAAATTTTAATTTTTTGCAAAAGCCGGATTACAGGCTCATTTATGTAGGAAACGATAAGTGCAATTACGAAAGGTGCAAAAAAAGGCAATAAATATTTGATTGAAACATATATGGAAGCGAAAATTAATACTATTAAAATTATTTTCTTAACCGTACCCTTGTATTTGTCCCAAAAATCCATAGTACCTCCAATTAATAAAAGTAGTTCATCCTCTGAAAACTGTTATTACTATTATATTACAAAATCATGCCGTTGAGTGTCAGCCAATATAACCAAAATTTACAGTAATATACTTCATATATTAGCCAAATGAGGCAGCAGAAATATTACTTTTATACCTGTATTATACAGCTGTTCACATTAAAAAAGCCATAACTGTTAATAATGGTGTAATCATTTCATATTCTGGGAGCATATAGTAATAAGTGTATACAATATTCAAATTTTTTATTTAAATCCCTTATAAATATAGGCTTTTTGCTTTCAATTTACTAAAATATATTGTAAAATGATAAACGGAAGACATTGTGAGAGTATGGCAGATTAAAGTCATAATTCACTATTTTATTCTAGATTAAAAGAGTTTGACTTAATGTCGGTTTCTCATTATCATTTATTAGGGAATGATTCTTAACTTATAATTTTCCCGTATCTGATTATATGACGTTGGGCTTTTATGAATTTTCATTATTTATTAAATGGATAGTGGCAATTCTTAAAAAAATATAAGGGGTTAAATAACATTTTGAAAGGAGAATTAGCTGTGGATTGGTATTTATTACTGGCAGCTATTCTGCTGCCTGCACTGAGTGCTGTGTTATGCTTTATAATTAGAAATCAGAAGTTGCGCATTGCAATAGTAAGCATTTCGACATTATTACTCTTTGCAGTAGCAGGCGGATTTATTGCACTTATGGTAGAATCTCCTGATGGGAAACTTGTATTCCAGATGGAGCACAGTGTACTTGAATTAGTCAGTTGGGTGATCAAGGGCTTTGACCTGTTGCTCTTCTGCTATATAGCGTACATCGGATTAAAGCATAAAAAGGCAATAGTATTTATTTTATCAGTATTACAATTTATACCTTGGGCATTATTTGAAATATTTGGAGTTTTCGGAAAGGTTAATGAACCTGAAGCGGCATTTGTAATTGATTACCTGTCATTAATAATGATAATGCTGGTATCAATCATCGGACCGATTATTACCGTATTTGCCATAGGCTATATGAAAGAACATGAGCATCACCTGCACTTGAAGGTATCAAGGCAGCCAAGATTTTTCATGATACTGTTCATTTTCTTAAGTGCCATGAACGCATTGGTAATGACCGACAACTTATCCTGGATGTACTTCTTCTGGGAGATAACAACGCTTTGCTCATTCCTGTTGATATCACATGACGGAACAGAAATAGCCGTTAAGAACGGTTTAAGAGCTTTGTGGATCAACTCGATTGGGGGTGTGGCATTCATTATTGCAATAGTTATTATGAATTCCAGCCTCAATACACTTTCCATACAGGAAATCTCGGCATCAGGAATGGAGGGGGCCCTTGCAGGAACTCTTCCGATTGCGCTTGCTCTGCTGTGTATAGCAGGTTTTACAAAGTCGGCACAGTTTCCGTTCCAGAGCTGGCTGCTGGGAGCCATGGTTGCACCTACTCCTGTATCGGCACTGCTGCACTCCAGTACAATGGTTAAGGCCGGTGTGTATCTGGTGGTAAGAATTTCACCCGCATTTGCAGGAACAATACTCGGACAGCTGGTTGCAATAGTGGGAGGCTTTACTTTCGTGGCAGCGTCGGCTATAGCAATAAGTCAGAGCAACGCCAAGAAGGTGCTTGCGTACTCGACAATCGCAAACCTCGGTTTGATCATTTGCTGTGCCGGTATCGGAACAAGAATATCTCTTGTTGCGGCAATACTTCTTATGATATTCCACGCTGTTTCAAAAGGACTGCTGTTCCTTTGCGTCGGTACTATTGAATTGGGTATTGGAAGCCGTGATATCGAAGATATGCAGGGATTGTTCAAGAGAATGCCGTTTACAACCGTAATAACCGTTATAGGGCAGATTTCAATGTTGCTGCCGCCTTTCGGTGTGCTTATTACAAAATGGATGGCTATAGAAACTGCTGTTCACCAGCCGCTGGTACTTCTGTTTATCATACTTGGAAGTGCTCTGACGGTTGTTTTCTGGGCTAAGTGGATAGGTATCATTTTGACCATGTCCTACAAGCCGAAGTTCCATATTGAAAAGCTGTCCTTTTCAATGAAGGCCGCACTTTCAGCCTTGATTGCGTTTGTTATGGCGGCAAGCATAGGCATTGCTCCATTGTACAATAATTTTGTCAAGCCGCAGATCCTGGCGTTTAAGATGGCCGACAGGGAAGAACTTGCGGGAACAGGTCTGGGAATCTGGCTCCATAAAGTGGATGCCGCAGTTTACGGCGGATTTGCTTCCATTATGTTCTTTGCTGTGATTCTGATCCTTATGGTTGCAATACCGATAATTTCAAACAGAATCAAGCCCAGCAGATTAAAGCCTCCGTATTTATGCGGTTCAAATGCTGACGAGGATTTAAGAGGTTTGGAATTCATCAGCCCTGGAGACAAGGTTGAAACGGTTGTGGTTAGAAACTATTACATGCAGTCCGTATTTGGTGAAAACAAGCTGACCTTCTGGGTTAATGCCGTTGCAGGTGCTGTAATTATTATAATGTTAGGGGTGGTGATTGGATTATGAGCATAAACAATTTAATTATTGCTGTTATTGCCATAATAGCCGCTCCAATAGTTGGTGGTTTATTAACCGGTATAGACAGAAAAATAACCGCAAGAATGCAGAATAGATTTGGTCCTCCGCTGCTGCAGCCCTTTTATGATTTCTTCAAGCTGCTGGGCAAGCAGGGTATAGCTGTAAACCAGACTCAAATGGTTTATGTAATGGGACATTTGTTCTTTGCTGTAGGTGCGTTGATAATGCTTGTTTTGAAACAGGACTTGCTGATGCTGATGTTTATCCTGGCATTCTCTGCTGTTTCATTGATAATGGGAGCCATGAGTGTCCGTTCACCTTACAGTAAGATCGGTGCACAGAGAGAAATAATGCAGATGATGGCTTACGAGCCTGTACTGCTTTTAATGGTTGTCGGTGTTTACAAGGCAACAGGCAGCTTTATGATTTCAGAAATATTCAACCATGGGGAGCCTTTGCTGTTCAGCCTGCCGCTGGTGTTTCTTGCCTTCCTGTATGTCCTGACCATCAAGCTGAGAAAGTCACCTTTTGACTTTTCAACTTCACACCATGGACACCAGGAACTTATAAAGGGTCTTACCACCGAGTTTTCCGGAACGCAGCTGGCTTTGATCGAGCTGACACACTGGTTTGATCTTGTACTTTTATTGGGATTAATTACTTTGTTTTTTGCTCAACCTATATGGGTAGGTATATTAATAGCATTAGCAAGTTACTTCTGTGAAATAGTTATAGATAATGTGAGCGCAAGAGTTACCTGGCAGTGGATGGTAAAAGTAACCTGGGTAGCCGGAATCGGCGCGGCGCTTGTTAATATAGTCTGGATGTACCTGATCTAGAGTGGATTCGACAATAAAATGCTGCAAATGAGCCAGTAATTGTCAGTGCTGTTTTCGAGAAAAGAATGGCTAACTAATTGTAAGAAAGGTGAATTGTATGGGTATAATAAGCAAGTCAAGGAAAAAATCACCCTGGGTAATACATTATGACTGTACAAGCTGCAATGGCTGTGATATTGAGGTTTTGGCCTGTCTCACACCTTTGTATGATGCTGAAAGATTGGGAATAATAAATGTAGGCAATCCCAAGCATGCAGATATTTTGCTTGTTACCGGTTCTGCAAATAAAAGAAATGCACATGTATTAAAAAATATATACAATCAAATGCCCGATCCAAAGGTAGTAGTTGCAATCGGCGCCTGTGCCTGTACGGGAGGAATTTTCAGGGAATGCTACAATGTAATGGGCGGAATTGAAAATGTTATTCCTGTAGACGTATTCGTTCCGGGCTGCTGCGCAAGACCTGAAGCTATTATTGACGGTATAGTCCAGGGTATAGGCAAATTGGATGAAAAGGCAGATGCAATGAAGGACGAAGGCAAATAGTAGCGGTCATGATAGCATTCGGGCTATTCCGGGATTGTTACTTCATATTAGTCCCTTTTGAGGCTCAAAGCCTGAAAGGACTCAGGAGGTTAGTAGAATATGATTGAAAATTTAGTGGAAATTACGAGTGACCAGTTACTTGGTGAAATAACCAAAGCCAAGGTAGAGGGCTACAGATTTGTTACTGCATCATGTGCAGATAATGGTGATGACACTATAGATGTTATTTATCATTTTGACAGGGACTACGGAATGAAAAATTTCAAGGTCACTGTTAAAAAAGGTGAAGAAGTCCCCAGTATTTCAAAAGTAATTTTCAGTGCAGTGCTGGTTGAAAATGAAATGAAGGAACTGTTCGGATTGAACATAACCGGCATAGTAATTGATTATGGCGGACATATGCTCTTATCCGAAGAAGAATTGGGATCACCATTCTTGAGGCAGCAAATAACTATCGAGCAAAGAGGGGGTAAACAATAATGAGTTCGACGGTAATACCTTTTGGACCGCAGCACCCTGTGCTTCCGGAACCCCTTCATATCAAGCTGGTTATGGAAGATGAAAATATAGTAGATGCAATACCTGCCATTGGATATGTGCATAGAGGTCTTGAAAAACTCACCGAAACCAAGGAATTTACACAAAATGTATTTGTGGTTGAAAGAGTCTGTGGAATATGCAGTGTCATGCATGCAATGGCATATTGTCAGGGCATTGAAGAGCTGATGAACATTGAGGTCCCCGACAGGGCAAAGTTCCTGAGGGTTATATGGGCAGAGCTCCACAGAATGCACAGTCACCTTTTGTGGCTGGGACTCCTGGCCGATGCCTTTGGTTTCGAAAGTCTTTTCATGCAGGTATGGAGAGACAGGGAAAAGGTAATGGATATCATGGAAGAAACCGCCGGTGCAAGAGTTGTTATATCAGCTAATACAATTGGCGGTACAAGACGTGACCTTACCAAGGAACAAATGGTAAAAATCAATGTGACAGTTGATGAGATAAAGCACGATATACAGCAGGTTGAAGCTGTGTTCCTGAACAACTACACTGTCAAACACAGACTGGTGGGAAGAGGAATCCTGTCCAAGGCCGATGCCATTGAATTATGTGCAGTGGGGCCAATGGCGAGAGCGGCAGGAATACCCATGGATTTAAGAACCACAGGCTATTCAGCTTATGGCCAGCTGGATTTCGAACCTGTAACACATTCCGACGGTGATAACTATGCCAGAACATACGTGAGGCTGCATGAAGTATACCAGTCAATAGATCTTATTAAGCAGGCTATAGCCAAGATACCCGATGGTGAACATGTTGCTCCTTTCAAGGGTAATCCTCCCAAAGGAGAGGTCATATCCAGGGTTGAACAGCCAAGAGGCGAAGTGTTGTACTATTTGAGGGCAAACGGGACCAAGAATCTTGAGAGATTGAGGCTCAGAACTCCTACTTTTCAAAATATACCTTCACTTATAAAAATGCTTCCCGGCAGCCAGCTGGCTGATGTGCCGCTGCTTATACTGACAATTGACCCATGTATATCCTGTACAGAAAGATAACACTTTTAAAGTGACAAGTGTGCCGAGGCATAAACTAATGTATTTGATGCGTGCGCGGATGTGGTGGTTGGAGCCGGCAGCACGTCTGACATGTGGATTGGAGGGTTAGCTTGAAAGACTTCACTTGCGTTCGTCTTCCAAAACTAACCTGTGAACTTATGGCCGTGCGAAATATTCAAAGTATTTTAGCAATACTTTGAAAGCGCACATGGCCAATTAACCTCCTTTATTCGCCACATTGCGATAAAGGATATAAGTTTTCATTACATTTTGTGGCCGCTATGCGGCTCATGGAGG
>NZ_KK211295.1:80439-86258 GCF_000621505.1 Ruminiclostridium cellobioparum DSM 1351 = ATCC 15832 | reverse complement strand
GCGCACATGGCCAATTAACCTCCTTTATTCGCCACATTGCGATAAAGGATATAAGTTTTCATTACATTTTGTGGCCGCTATGCGGCTCATGGAGGTTAATATGTTGAAAATGGTTGAAAATGTATTTAAAAACCTGGTGTCAAAACCTGCAACCAGAATGTATCCTTTTGAAAAAAGAGAGCCTTTTAAGGATTCCAGAGGACAGATCGAAGGTTGTGAAATAGATAAGTGTATTTTTTGCGGCATATGCCAGAGAAAGTGTCCTGCAAATGCCATTGTGGTTAACAAGGCTGAGAAGTCCTGGGAGATCAATCAGTTCAAATGTGTTATCTGTAATGCATGTGTGGAAGCCTGCCCAAAGAAGTGTATAGTGGCAAGCGCAGCCCACAAGACAGCAGTGTCAACCAAGGAAAATCTAAAGGTTGTGCAGGCTGAGAAGCCTGTTCAGGCAGAAGACGCCAGCAAAGTTACAGCGTAACTTTTATACGGCGGAGCACCTTGTAACGTTATGCTGCTCCGCTGTTGGAAAACAGATAATTAACAATTATAATACGCCGGCTGTCGAGCCGGCGTATTTGCATTTGTGTTGTCAGCCTGCATGTGCCGGTGCTTATGAATTTTTGGCAGGAATGATATAATAAATGCAGCCGAAAAGCCGGTTAAAGCTGGAAAGATGGTGGTGATAATTCATGCATGAATATGCGGTTACGCAGTCAATGCTAAATATAGCGCTGGAGGAAGCAAAACGCGCCGGAGCCTCAAAGATTCTGGAAATCCGTCTAGTTATAGGTGATTTGTCCACAATCATAGATGATTCGGTGCAGATGTATTTTGATATCATGAGCGAGGGTACTCCGGCGCAGGGGGCCAGGCTAGTATTTAACAGGGTCAAGGCAGAATTTAAGTGCAGGGAGTGCGGAGAAATTTTTGTCAAGCCTCCCAAGGGATTTGACTGCCCCAAATGCGGTGGTCTGGGAATGCCCACGGATAGAGGAAAAGAATTTTATATAGAGAGTCTCGAAATTGATTAAAAAGGATTTGATTTTCACTATTCCCAGCAAATATCATATTATGGAATATGATATTTAACTGGGAGTGTGTTGTTATAAATGCCCGGGGGAAGCATAATGCTGGTCTTAAGCATAGTAGATATTATCGGAACCGTTGCTTTTGCGGTTTCGGGAGTACTTGTGGGCATCCGGAACAAGCTTGACTTGTTTGGGGTTTATGTTTTGGCAATGATAACAGCTTCCGGAGGCGGGATAATAAGAGATGTTGTTATTGGCAGGAACATACCGGTGTTTTTTACCGAGTGGAAGTACTTTGCCGCCATTACTGCATCCATGGCGGTGACCTGTGTGCTTTATAAATTTGTAAACAGGATAATATCTGTTATAATTTTATTTGATGCCATTGGTTTGGGTGTTTTTACCGTAACGGCCACTTACAGGGCAATAGAATATGGATTGCCCTTGCTGGGAGTCGTTTTCGCAGGCGTTATAACAGGAGTGGGGGGCGGAATATTAAGGGATATCCTGGTCAATGAAATCCCGCTGATCTTCAGAAGCGAGATATATGCCATTCCGTCCATTATCGGATCGGTGCTGTTTTATCTGTTTTATGATAATGTTAATATAAATGTGAATACTTACATATGTATAGCAGTTGTTCTTTCCATAAGGATGATATCTGTTAAATTCGGTTTGAACCTGCCTATACTCAGTAAAAGTGAACATCCTGGAAATGACGGCGAAAGTAACAGAAGGAACTTCAGGTTCAAGAACAATAATTTATAAATATAAAAGATGGAGGTACTTATGGAAGTTAAAGTTATGAAAAACATAATGCATGCCAACGATAAGCTTGCAGAAGAAAATAGAGACTATTTTCAGAAAAAGAGAATTAAGGCTGTCAACATAATGGCTTCTCCGGGTTCGGGGAAAACCAGCACCATATTAAGGCTGATGGAAGCGTTTGGCGATAAGGTGAATGTTGCGGTGGTCGAGGGGGATATAGCCTCCAGCATCGATGCCGAAAAGATAGACAAGCTGGGTAAGCCCGTTATACAGATTAATACGGGGGGCGGCTGCCACCTGGATGCGAATATGATTAAAGCTTCTGTTGAGAGCTTGAATCCGGACGACGGTACGATTTTGTTTATTGAAAATGTGGGAAACCTGGTTTGCCCATCCTCCTTTGATCTTGGGGAAGGCATAAAAATGGTAATCGCCAGTGTTCCGGAAGGCCATGACAAGCCTTATAAATACACCTCGATGTTTGAACTGGCAGATATAATTGTCCTGAATAAAACTGACCTGATGCCATATATAGATTTTGACAGGGACAGTTTCTACAAGGGTGTCAGAGCTTTGAACGAGAAGGCGGAAATCTTCGAAATATCCTGCAGAACGGGAGAAGGAGTGGATCAGCTGGCTCAGTGGTTTTTAGATGCCTCAAAATGACAGGAGCAGGCTTTAGTAAATGGAATGCAAAAAAAGTACATGCCTGAAATTTGTACGGTTCATCGCAAGTGATGAACTGCAATTTCAGGCGTGTACTTTTATTTGAGCTTTATTTGAGCGTCCGTTATCCGGCAAGTATCTCGTAGCCGGTTTCAGTCACTGCAATGGTGTATTCCCATTGAGCCGACAAGGAACCATCTCTGGTGGTGATAGTCCAATTGTCGCGTGCCATTTTAACACTATAGCCGCCTTCGTTTATCATGGGTTCAACTGTAAATACCATACCGGGAAGCATCAAAACTCCCTTGCCTGATTTTTCAAAGTGGTCTACGTGGGGTTCCTCATGAAATTTAAGTCCGACACCATGGCCGCCAAGATCCCGTACAACCGTATATCCATTCTGGTTTGCATATGGTTCAATGGCCCTGCCTATGTCATTTATTGATCCGTAAGGTTTTACCTGCCTGGTACCCAGCTCCAGGCACTCTTTGGTCACTTTCACAAGTCTTTTGGCCTGAGGGGATACTTCTCCAACCAGATACATCCTGCTGGCGTCTGAAAAGAACCCGTTCAGAATTGTAGAAACATCTATATTAATAATATCCCCCGGCTTTAAAACGGTTTTGTCATTGGGGATTCCGTGACATACCACATCATTAATCGAAGTGCATACACTCTTTGGAAAACCGTTGTAATTCAAGGTGGCAGGAACAGCTCCATGATCAGCGGTATAATCATAGACCAGCTTATCAATTTGTGCAGTTGTCATTCCCGGGTGGATTTCCCTATCCAGCAGGTCAAGGATCTCAGTGGTTATTTTACCGCTTATTCTGATTCCCTCAAGCTGCTCCTGAGTTTTAATCAGAGACGGATGAGGAATAATATATCCCTGGAGCCTGTATTTTTCAATGTTTGATAAAATATCATCACTTAGCACGTAAACCTCCATAATAGTGCATTTTGCACCACATATCCAAAATTTATTTTATTTCAATCAATGCAACAGTAATATCGTCAATTATCTCATTAGTATCCTTTTTCCCTGCAAATGCTATGGCTTTGTCAACAAGTCCTGATAAGGCAATAGAGGGCTCCACACCGGATTCAAGCAGGTGCTGGACTATGCGCTCTTCTCCGAATTGCGCATTTTCAGTATTCTTTAATTCTATTATACCGTCTGTATAAAAAAACATTCTGTCCCTGGGATATATATTAACTACAACCTCCACATACTCAGGATTTTCAACCCAGTTGCTTATGGGGATTCCCGGCGCTCTCAATATTTGTGTGCTATTTTTGGAAAAGATAACGGGGCAAACATTCAACCCTGCGTTTGAGTATGTAAAAGTGTAGTTGGATATATCTATAATCCCATAAAAGATTGCTATGTATAACTCATCGGCAAAGCCGTTCCTATTGAAATATTCAAATAGCTGGTTAAGAGTCCTGGCAGGTGACAGCAGCTTTTTATCAAGGGCTGTTCTCAGGAACATTGTCAGCATTGAGGCAGCCACTCCGTGCCCTGACACGTCGGCAATATAAACACCGATATGGGTGTCATCTATCTGGTAAATATCAAGGAAGTCTCCGCCAAGGGTCTCACACGGTCTGTATATAAAACTGAAATCAATTTTATCTGTGTTGAGCTGGCTATTTGGAAGGAGGCTGCATTGAAGCCTTCTGGCCATTGACAGATCGGCTCTGAGCTTGGCATTCTGTTTTTCCAGTTCCCTGCTCAGGTTTTTTAGTTCGGTAATGTCGTGAAGGACTTCTATAACAGCTTCTACTTCTCCGGTTTCCTGATTTCTCAAAGGAGAACTGGTCACCGAGAAAATACGTCCGCCTATGATTTCTTCCTTACTGGCCGACCAGTCGGTAGGGTTATTTCTTGAAATACAATTCGGACAAGGTGATGTACGTCCCAGAGTCTGGTAACATTTCCGACCTATTATATCTCTATTGCCTAAGGCCTGACGCATTGATCTGTTAACGAAGAGCACGGTGCTGTCCAGGGCGATAACGCGGACCCAGTCCTGCATTCCGTCAATTATATCTTCAATAAAGTTACAAGCTGTAGTACCAAGTTTCTTTTTCAATCTGTATGGCAATAGAATCAACCTTTCTCATAATACTTAGAAAAATATCATAGATACTGACTAAGACTACATATATTTTAACATAGTTTATTCTAAAAAGGCTGAAATGATTATAAAAATATTAATCGGCTCAATTTCTGTCAATACTAAGGAATGACTAAATAATAAGCCCGATTCCTGGACGAGGAAATTTTCTTCATTCCAGGGGTAGTCATTATTTAATCATCCCTGAGGATAACTAAAAACGAATATGAAATGGAGAAGAGACAATGAGTCTGGGGACGAAAGCTACAAATCCGATATATGTTGATTCAACAGCAGCAAATGCCTTCGCAGTATTTTCGGAAGCAATGTACCAGTATATGAAAGCATGCAGAACCGGTGATAATCAAATAGTGTTTGTGTGTATAGGAACCGACAGATCAACAGGAGACAGCCTGGGACCCATTATAGGGCATAAATTGAAAAGCCTCAGAAGCGACAGGGTTTATGTATATGGAAATCTGGATACCCCGGTTCATGCCAAAAACATTGATGAGATCACAAAGGAGATCAATCAGAAGTTTAATAATCCTTTTATTATCGCAATAGATGCATGCCTCGGGAAGGTTGACCATATAGGCCATATCATAATAGGGAAGGGGCCCATAAAGCCGGGCTCTGCCGTAAACAAGGACCTCAAGCCCATTGGTGATATGCATATAACCGGGATAGTCAATTTCAGCGGTTTTATGGATTTTCTTATACTCCAGAATACCAGACTGGGTACAGTCATGAAAATGGCCGATCTCATATCGGGCGGAATAAAGTACGTGCTGTGGAGAATTTCCCGGGACGAAATGCTGGGTAAAACAATTACACCTCCGGCAGCCCATGACAATGAGGACATAGCTGTGAACGAAATAAATTCATAAAACATGTTAAATAAAACAATACAATCAATTAAATAAAGGTACGCGAGCACAATAAAATTAATGGATAGCCCGGTTAAAGGCGTTTGAGGTGAATTGCAGTCAACAAAATAAATTCATAAAACATGTTAAATAAAACAATACAATTAATTAAATAAAGGTACGCGAGCACAATAAAATCGATGGATGACTCGGTTAAAGGCGTTTGAGGTGAATTGCAGTGAACAAAAATAAATCCATAAAACATGTTAAATAAAACAATACAATCAATTAAATAAAGGTATGCGAGCACAATAAAATCAATGGATGACTCGGTTAAAGGCGTTTGAGGTGAATTGCAGTGAACAAAA
>NZ_KK211295.1:0-80429 GCF_000621505.1 Ruminiclostridium cellobioparum DSM 1351 = ATCC 15832 | reverse complement strand
CGGTTAAAGGCGTTTGAGGTGAATTGCAGTGAACAAAATAAATTCATAAAACATGTTAAATAAAACAATACAATTAATTAAATAAAGGTACGCGAGCACAATTAAATCAATGGATGACTCGGTTAAAAGTGCTTGCGGAAATTGTGGGCGAAACATAAGTATATCAGGCGGCAAAGTGACAGGACGTCACTTTGAGCATCAACTCGAGACAGGATGTCGAGTGTTGTGCGACGCCTGAAATACTTATGTGAGCCATACTATTTCCAGCAAGCACTTTGTGAGCATCCATTGATTTAATTCGTGCGGGAGTACCTTAAAAACACAATGTATTAATTGTATTATTTGTTCAATTGTTTTATGAATTTATGGTGAACTTTCAGACTTTTCTTTTTATTAATCTTATAATATAGTATAAAACAATTGCACTTTAAATTATAATAGAGCCTCCGGCGGGTCATACATTTCGCAAAGGCCGATAGGTATCCCGGAGCGTATTTGGATTACTGTAGTGTTAATAATAAGAGGAGGATTTTATGAATAATAGGCGAAATGGCACCATGATAGTCGGTTTGATATTAATACTGATCGGTATTGCTTATTTGTTGAACAACTTTGGAATTTTTGAGATTTACTTTGATATTTTTGATGTTGGTTTCCTGTTCTCAACCTTCTGGCCAATGTTTTTAATAATACCGGGCTTGATATTCCACTATTCCTTTTTTACCGCGAAAACTTCTGATGCGGGTTTACTGGTTCCGGGAGGAATTTTGCTGGTAATGGGTCTGACCTGTCAGATATCTATGATATTCAATGCATGGGCTTACATGTGGCCGGGCTTCATACTGGCAGTGGCGGTTGGTTTGTTTGAACTGTATATATTCGGGACAAAGGAAAAGGGTCTTCTGATACCTGTATTCATTCTTGGAGGCTTGTCACTCATATTCTTTGCAATATCCCTGGGGAGGATAACCATATTAAGATTGTATCTCATTCCTGCCATATTAATCCTGGGCGGTTTGCTGATAGTAGTAAGAAACCGCAGAAATTAAAATTTCAGATAAGTGCCCCTTTACCGCCTGGTGCATATAATAATATTAGTCATTAACTCGAATTCCATGGGGATGGAGTGAATAAAGGTGTATTATATGAGTAGATATGATGATATCATAACCAGGTTGGAAAAGCTGGAAAGCTATGTTTACAATGAAATTGATCAGCTGATCTATGAAAATTTTAAAAGCAATGGCGGGACCGGGGCGGAGAATAGCGGTCTTATCAGGTACAAACCGTCAAAACATCAAAAAGCATATAAGATAGATAGAAATTTTAAAAAAAGATGTTATACCAGATAAAAGTTGGGAATATATATTATTAACTATGGAAGCCTTGTGAATAATGGGGATTCCGTAGTTAATTATTTTGTAATATACTAATTACAAGGAGTGGATAAACGATGGATAAATACGTATGTACAGTTTGTGGTTATGTTTATGATCCTGAAGAGGGGGATCCTGACAGCGGAATAGCACCGGGCACTGCTTTTGAAGATATTCCGGATGATTGGGCATGTCCTTTGTGCGGAGTAGATAAGAGTATGTTTGAAAAGCAATAAAACTGAACACCAAGTTACTGAAGACGGTTTTCCAGAGCGCATGCGCATAGGAGAGCCGTTTTTTAAATATTTTTGCAAAAGATGTCTAATAAAATAAGACATTGTTAAATTTATTTAAAGGGGTGATTTCTGGATGTATAGAGGAAAGCCTGTTATCGGAATTACAGCCGCTTTCGATTTTGAGAAAAGCACAAGTAATTTAAGGGATGACTATTATGAGGCAATAATTCAATGCGGTGCCGTTCCTGTCCTGATTCCTGTAACTGAGGTAAAAAGTGTCTGGGTGGAATACCTTGACATATGTGATGGAATAGTATTATCAGGAGGGCCTGATATTGATGCAGTGTATTTCGGACAGAACAATATGCCTTATGCCGGAGAAATATCCCCGGTCAGGGACGGAATGGAGATTTTTCTTGCAAAACAGGCTCTGGCTATGGATAAACCCATACTGGGCATATGCAGGGGAATACAGGTGCTGAATATCGCCGCAGGCGGAAGTATTTTTCAGGACATTTATGCGGAGAATAATCCTGATAACAAGCTTATACAGCACAGCCAGCCGGCTCCCAGATGGTTTCAGATACACAGTGTGAATATTATGGAAAATACCTGTCTCTTTAGCATATATGGAAAAGAGCTGCTAAGGGTAAATTCCTTCCATCACCAGGCTGTAAATGAGACAGCTCCGGGTTTTACCATAAATGCTTATTCGGAGGACGGAATAATAGAGGCCATCAGTAATGAAAGTAAAAAATTTGTTCTGGGGGTTCAATGGCATCCCGAAAATCTGTGGCGTAAGGATAAAAAACACTTAAAGCTGTTTGAAAGGCTTGTTGCAGTGTGCTAAAATAAATTAAAAACTAATGGATGGACGAGATAAGACAATATGAATGAATTTTCGATACTGACAAAGATAGACAATTATTTGAAGGATTTTCTCGGAGGGTTTCACGACCCTGTTTTCAAGGTTGGAAAAATTATATTGATAATTGTTTTTTCCATTTTAATTGCCAAAGCAGGGAAGATCATAATCCGGAAGTTTTTTGAAAAGCAGAAAAACCTTAAGTTCAAAATGAGCGACAAAAAGCTGGACACCATGTCTACTTTGATTGCCAGTGTCTTTAAATATGTTGTATATATATGGGCAATATTGATGATTTTGTCCGATGTCCTGAATCTGAAATCGGTGCTGGCGGCTGCCGGGGTTGGCGGCGTGGCCATTGGTCTCGGGGCCCAAAGCCTCATAAAAGATACAATATCCGGGTTTTTTATACTGCTGGAAGACCAGTTTGCAGTGGGGGATCTCATAACCGTGGACACCATGACGGGAACGGTTGAAAATATGGAACTGCGTGTCACAAGGCTTAAAAGTTTTAACGGTGATACCTATATTATTCCTAACGGTGAAATCAAGAGGGTCACCAACCATACCAGAGATAACAAGATGGTTATAGTTGATATCCCTGTTGCCTATTCCTCCAGCATGGAAAAGGTGTATGAAATAGCGCACGGTGTGTGTGAAGAGGTAAAGGCGGAATTTGCAGTATTCACCGAGTTCCCTTCAGTTATGGGTATAACCGAGCTGGGAAAGCAGAGCATCAATCTGAGGATCATAGCCCGCACATACCCCAATGAACAATGGGCGGTGGAGCGGAGGATCAGGTGGAAAATCAAAGAGGCTTTTGAAAAAACAGGTCTGGAGTTTTATGACAGGACTGTGGTTACAAAAGAGGATTAAATATGGCACATTGGAGGCTAATATGGCGGATAAATTTGCAGTTGGAGATATTGTTGAGATGAAAAAGCCGCATCCCTGCGGAAGCAAGCAGTGGGAAGTGATCAGAACAGGTGCCGATTTCAGGATAAAATGTACGGGCTGCTCACATCAGGTGATGCTTGCCAGAACAAAGTTTGAAAAGGGAGTCAAAAAGATCATTAAATCAAATGGCTCCCAGGAACCTGAGAATTCATAACAGTTTAGTATATGTATAGCTGGTGATGTATAGGAAATACAAATGTGGTAACACTTAGTAATAGTACATCGGGCGAGGAAGATAAGACGACTGATTCTTATGGGAATGCCGGTGAAAATATTACCAGGAGGCTAAAATGGGAGAAGTGCAAAATACCACACCATCGGAAAAATTTGAAGCTGTAATAAAAGAATATCTTCATCAGGGAAAAGAAAAACTTGAAAATGATCTGGCGGGTACAAGGGAGGCAATAAAGCTCATAGCCAGGGACAAAACCAAAAACTTCATGAGGACTATGGATTTGGGCTTAAGCGAAGAGGAAAGAAATTGTCTCAGTTCCCTTATAATCACAAGCATGTACCAATCCTTCTGTTATGGTTACGGCATCGGGAAAATAGAAGGAGATACAAAGCAAAAGGTCTGTCTGTAAAATATAAGCTAGAGAATATAAGTCAAAGAAATAAGCTTAATAAAATTTATTAAAAATGAACTGTTGTAAGGAGTCCGGCTCCTGATAACAGTTTATTTTATTTTTTGCATATGAAAGTTAATATATTTTTTGTGTTAAGTAATTTTATTGGTGGTATAATTGGGCTATATCAACTCTGATCAATTCTGTTCCGGGTATTTCAAAAAGGTGTATTAAGGAGGGATCACATGGGTTTTACCGGTTGTTCCTGTGAAAATTGCCATAACAAAATGTGTTCCAAAAGGGTGCCTATATTCTCGGCCTTTAATGAGGAAGAGCTGAGCAGGGTATCCGGTTTGATAATACGAAGACAGTATAAAAAAGGTGAACTCATAATACTTGAGGGGGCGCGTCCCGAGAGCCTGATCATTATAAACTCCGGACGTGTCAAAGCATACAGGAATACAATTGAAGGCAGAGAGCACATACTATACATTTTTTCGGAAGGGGATTTCTTCGGAGAAAAAAATCTGCTGCTGGACCACGAAGCGACCTATAATGCCGAAGCTCTTGAAGATACAGGGATTTGCACCATTAATAAAAAAGCCTTTCAGGAGCTGATGAGAGAGTATCCCGAGCTGAGCTTCAAGGTCATGGAGGAGCTTTGCAGCCGCCTGGCCAGGCTTGAAAATACAATTGAAAGTATGGGCACAAAGAATGTAGAGCTCCGGGTAAATTCCGTGCTTGTGGAGTTCAGTGAGAAATATGGCAGTCAGCATCCAAGGGGAATACTGGTTGAGCTGCCCATGAGCCGTGAGGGTATAGCCAATTATATCGGTCTCACCCGTGAGACGGTAAGCCGGAAAATGAGCCTTCTGCAGGAGGAAGGCATTATTGAGATGGTAGGTAATAAGAAAGTGATTATTCTGGATATGGAACGACTGTCTCTTTGAAATTAAACCAAATTTTACAAAAGGAGAGTAAACAGTGTTTAAGAACCCTTTCAGAAAATTTTCCAATCAGATTATTCTTGTTTTCTCCACAACCACCATATTGATAGTGATAGCCGCAATTCTATTGTTTTACATAAGCACTACCAAAATAATCCGCACAGAAATCATAAATTCGAACGAAAAGGTTCTGGAAACAGTAAATAAGAATTTTGATGATTATATGGGAACTATAAAGGACTTTACCCTGAGTATAAGATTTGACAACAGGATCATGGATATTTTAAACACCAACAGGGTTGAATATGGGGATGATGTCTATATCAATGCTTTTATAAGAACCATGTATTATTCCAGAAATGATATTTACAGCGTAGAACTGCTGGTACCCGGCATAAACAAGTCCTATTCCATATCCAGAAGAACAATATGGGAAGACAGGGATGTTCCGAACAATAATATTTTAACCCAGGATCTTGAAAACGTGACTGAAACCGATTGGTTCAAAGCCACTGTCAATAATAAAAGCTACCTGTATATAAAACCGGAAGTAGTATTTTTAAACGGCAGGGCTGTGTATCCCAACGACAAGCTTTTTACCATTTACAGGACTATAATAAATGTCTATAATAAGGAACCGCTGGCGGTCATAGCAATTACCTGCAACACTTCCGGAATGAAAAAGATCATAAGTGACTTTTCCATAGAAGACAGTGAGATGCTCAGTGTATATGACAATACCGGCAGAATATTCTTTGTCAGCAACGATTATCTGATCAAGTCCGAGGTCCTTGAAATAATATCGGACTACAACGGAAACACCGGAGGAAAAAATGACAACCGAACAGTTTTGGGCAACCGGCTCTTGGTAGAAAGTAAAAAGGATAATTGGAAAATGGTCAAGCTGATATCCCTGGAGACCATGGACAAAAAACTCGGGCAAACCAGAAACCTGTTCATACTGGTGATTTGTATAGCATCCTTTATTTCGGTCATGTTTATTTTCTTTATCACAAAACCCTTGACCGCATCACTTAAAAAACTTATGAAGCAGATGACCCGGGCGGGAAGGGGAGACTTTAAAACAAGGGTTGAAATCAAAGGAAGCTATGAAGTGGTGGCACTTGCCGACAAATATAACTCTATGATCGGTGAAATAAATGAGCTGATTGAAGAAAATTATTTGGCTGAAATAAAAGAAAAAAATGCCCAGTTAAAGGCGCTGGAAAGTCAAATAAATCCTCATTTCCTGTACAATTCACTTCAGGCAATATCAGCCAGGGCCATAGCCGGCGAACAGAAGGACATATGCAGAATGACAGAGGCACTTGCCTTTAATATGCGGTATGCCTTCAAACAGGAGGGAATGGTAACTGTCGGGATGGAAATGAAGCATATAAAGAACTATCTGCTGCTTCAGGAAGCGAGATTTGAAGACCGCTTGAAGGTTGACATCAATATTTCGGAAGAGGCTTATAATATATCCATTCCAAAGATATCCATTTATACTCTTGTGGAAAATTCCGCTGAACACGGTTTGGAAAACACAATCAATCAGGTGGTAATAAAAATTGATGTACATGTTTCCGAAGGTTTCCTTGTTGCGGCAGTATGGGATAACGGGCAGGGAATCACACCTGAAAGACTTGAGGAAATAAGAGGCTGGTTTGCAAACAGGCAAATGGCTTTTGAGGATAACGGGAACATCGGCCTCCGCAATTTAAACGGAAGAATCAAGCTGTTGTATGGAGAAAAAGCCTGTCTTACCATAGACAGTATACAGGATACAGGTACCACGGCAACAATGTATTTACCTTTGAAGCAGGAAGAGGAGGAACCGGATGAACCCCAGTTTTGATGGAATAAAAAGCAGCACACACTTGTACAAGGCTCTGATAATTGACGATGAACGTCCTGCAAGACAGGCTGTTTCGGCCCTCGGCAAATGGGCCGAGCTGGGCATAGACTTCCCGCTTGAGGCAGCAGAGGGCAAAACCGGCCTGGAAATCATGAAGAACCATAAACCGGATATCGTACTGGTGGATATGAGAATGCCGGTGATGGGAGGTCTGGAGTTTATTAAAGCTGCCTCGGCGGAATTTCCCAATTCCAAATATGTCATAATCAGCGGTTACAGTGATTTTGAATATGCCAGAACGGCAATAAAGTATAACGTGGCAGACTATTTGCTCAAGCCTGTAATTGAAGAGGAACTGGATAATGTCCTGAGACAGGTTGTACAGGGTCTGGACAGCGAACGCCTTTCGCTGCAGTACAGTCCTGTGGCTCATATAGCAAGGATGCTTTCAGCTGATCCTGAATCCTCCCGCTGCGGCAGTATATACTACGGTATTGCAGCAATCTATCTGGTGAACCAATTCCGGGAGGAGAAGGAAAAGAAGTTCGATTTCTCTCAAAAGGCCTCTGAAATATCCCGGCTGGTTTTAAAATGCTGGGATGACAGGAGTTGCTGTTTGGCCATAGCTGAAAATGACAGGCAGCTTCTGCTGGCAGTGAAGGTTCCGGCTGCAGCCGGGGACAGGGTGCCTTCAGAGGATAGGCTCAGAGCGGATGCGGCCCGGCAGGTGGAAAAGGTGGTGGAAGCTCTGAGAACTGACTATGGTGTATATACAATAGCTTCTGTCGGAAGCTTCCATCCAAAAATAGAAGCTGTTTTTGAATCTTATAGGGCAGCCATGGAGCTTCTGAATAATATTAACCTGCTGGATAACAGCAGGAGTGTTTTTACTGCCGCAGACACCAACGATATGCCTAAATGGCTTTCGGTACTGGGAAAAAAAGAACTTTTCACCCGCGCTTTCGACCAGAAAAATCTGAAATCTGCCCGGGATATTGTGGAGCAGTATTTCAGCAGTATAAAAAAGCACGGCTATGTGAGCAGGGAGGATTTAATAAGAATTACTCTTGAATTTATGACTGTTTTCCGTGAGATTGCGGTAGAAAAAGGTGTGATGGAAGTAAAGCGGATAATACCGCAGGCAGGCGACAGAAATATATTCTCCGGGTGTTTTAAGACAGAGGACTTCGGAGGTTTTATCCATAGTGTATTCAAAGCTTTGGTCGAAAGTACTTCAAACCCGCAGACCTGTTCGATACATAATATTATTATTGAAATAAAGGAATATATAGACAACAATTATTCCGAGGAAATAAATCTGACTACCTTTTCCTCCAGATATCACATGACAAGGGAGTATCTGTCAAAGCAATTCAAGGAACAGTTCGGCCTGGGCATTTATGAATATGTATTGAAGCTCAGGATGACAATTGCGGCAAAATATCTTGAGGATTTAAATATCAAAGTACAGGAGGTAGCTCAACGGGTAGGATATGCCGATAACAATTATTTCAGCCGGGCCTTTAAAACCTTTTACGGTGTTTCACCCAAGGAATACCGGGGCAGAAACTGATAGCCCACATAGTCCTGGCCAGCATTGATATAAGCATAAAATTGTACATATTACACAATTGCTGTTTATATCAATGCTGGTTTTTTGTTCACATTTTTCCATAAAAACTAAACTGATTAGTCCATTCTTTACATTGATGTTTGTATATATAATTAAACTGCAGTCATTGATATTACTTTTGCTTGCGTCATGGAGGCCGGTATGAAATCAATCGGACAAAGGAAAACAAACAAATTGGAAATTGTTCTGTTTATATTGCCCTGCCTTATTCTCGTGGGAGTTATATTTTATACTCCCTTTATCCTGAGCATGTTCTACTCACTGACACAATGGAACGGTATAGCCAAGGAACCCGTTTTCATAGGGTTGAGGAATTTTATCAGATTATTTACCGGGGATTCCGGTTTTGTTAGCTCAATAATTTTTACCTCAAAATATGCTTTTTTCTATATCATATCCAGCAATGTAATTGCCCTGGCCCTCGCCGTACTGCTGGTCAAGAAGCTTTTAACCGCAAACATCCTCAGAGCGGTATTTTTTGTACCATACATTATGAGCATGATAATTGTAGGGTTTATATGGAGATTTATATTTTCCCAGGGCTTTAATTCACTGTCGGAAATCACAGGCTGGGGAATATTTGATATGAGCTGGCTGGGGGACCCCGGACTGGCATTTGTATCGGTAGTCGTGGTGGCAGTATGGCAGTCTTTGGGCTTTTATATGGTTATTTATATTGCCGGACTGCAGGCATTACCCGAAGATGTTCTTGAGGCGGCAGTTGTGGACGGTGCCAGCGCTCCAAGGAAATTCTTCAGTATTACTCTGCCGCTTCTGGGGCCGTCAATTACAACATGTCTTTTTTTGTCTCTTACAAATTCAATCAAGGTTTTTGATATAATACTTGCTTTAACTGCAGGCGGTCCGGGCGGATCGACCTACAGCGTAACCTATGACATATACCGTGAAGCTTTCCAGAACAACAATTACGGGTACGGTGCGGCAAAATCCCTGGTATTGTTCATTATAGTTGCGGGGATTACGGTTATCATCATGAAGGGCTTCAGAAGCAGGGAGGTTGAGCTATAATGAAGAAAAATACACTGCTGGGGCGGATTGTTCCCGAAATATTGCTGTCAGCCTTTGGCCTGCTGTTTATGTATCCCGTCATTTTGATGGTTATAAATTCAATAAAGCCTTTCAGGGAAGTTGTCATGGATGTGATAGCATTGCCGGGGAAAATCGAGTACCAGAACTATTTATATGTTATAAAATATATAAACTACCCCAGGCTGTTTTTGAACAATTTTTTAATCACAGCACTGGGCATAGGAGGCATAGTACTTTTTTCATCAATGGCGGGTTACATGCTTTCAAGGCATAAAAACGGATTTACAAGGTTCGCATATCTGTTCTGCATTGTCCCCATGCTTATACCGTTTCAGACCATTATGATTACACTGTTAAAGGTGTCAAAGACACTTGGACTGTCGGAGAGCATACCGGGATTGGGAATTCAGTACTGGGGATTCGGAATTCCCATGGCTGTCTTTATCTATTCCGGTTTTGTGGGCACAATTCCGCGGGAGATTGACGAAAGTGCGCTTATTGACGGAGCCTCCACAGCCGGTACGTTTTTTAAAATCATATTCCCGTTGTTGAGATCCATAACGGCAACAGTTATTGCCCTTGATGTAATGTGGATTTGGAACGACTTTCTTTTGCCTCTGCTCATGGTTAACGGATCGGTCAAAACCAAGACACTGACGCTTGCGGCCTACACCTTTGTGGGACAGTATAACACTCAGTGGCATTATACCATGACGGCGATGGTCCTGGCTGTTTTTCCGTCCATACTGTTCTTCATATTCATGCAGAAATATATCATCAAAGGTGTTGTCAGCGGTGCAGTTAAAGGCTAGAACCTGTATTCAGGTCTAAATAAAAAAATTTTAAAGGAGAGAAGAGTAATGAAAAAGCGAATTTTATGTTTAGCCATGTCTCTTTTAATGACTGTCAGCATATTTGCCGGCTGCGGTAAAGCCGGGGAACAGGCTCAGGTCTCCGGAGGATCGAAATCGTCCGGGACGGCAGTACAATCCTCAGCGCAGGATAATACCGCCGAGCCTGTAACAATAAAGCTGTTTGTCAACAGTCCGGAATATGCAGATGCCATGAATGCATATATTGCAGAGTACAAAAACGTCAAGCCCAACGTCACAATAAATCTTGAAACAATTCAATCCGATTACCCCACAATGCTCAAAGCAAAAATAAATTCAGGCGATATGCCCGACGTATTTGCCTCAACGGCCGGCGGTGAAATCAAGGCATATGCGGAATATTCGGCCGACCTGACCGATCAGCCTCTGGCAAAAGCCATGACTGATGAAGTACGCGCCAATATGTCCTATGACGGCAGGGTGTACGGCTTCCCCATCAAAGCAAATACCTTCGGTATGATTTATAACAAGGAAATATTTGAAAAGAACGGGATCACAGTACCCAGGACTTTAACAGAACTTTCAGCAGCATGTGAAAAGCTTAAAGCGGCGGGCGTTCAGCCTTTCACAACCGGCTACAAGGAATGGTGGGTATTCAAGCATGCCTTTATGCACTTCTTTGATGCCGCGCAGCCGGACGATGTGGGCGGGCTGGTCAACAAATTTATAGCAGGCGAAGCTAAATTTAAAGATTACCCGGCTATTAACGATAATTTCTTCAAATTTGTTGATATATCTGTGCAATACGGCGATGCAAAGCCGCTGGAAACCGATCTCAGTGCCGAAATAGCCGCATTTGCCACAGGAAAGGCAGCTATGATAGTCGGACAGGGACCCTGGGTAGAAGCTGACATAGTGAAAATCAATCCCGATATCAAAATAGGCTTTACAGGATATCCGACCACCGAGGATCCAAAGGATGCCTTCCTGACAGCAGGAGCTGACCAGGCAACAAGAATCTACAAGGATTCCAAGGTGCTTCAGGATGTGCTTGATCTTTATAACTGGCTGTTTACTTCAGATTATGGAAAAAAATGGTTCTCGGAGGTGGCAAAGGTTATTCCTCCCATAAAGGAGGCACCAATGCCTGATATGCAGATTACAAATGAATTAAAGACGTATCTGGCTTCAAACAAGGCAGGAGATCTGTACATAAACTATTCACTTGACAGTTTCCATCAGAAGTTTGGTGAGATTATGCAGGGATACATAGCTAAAACATACACGAAGGATAAGGCTATCCAGGAAATTGAAACCGTATGGCCGCAGCTTGGGGCTGCAAAATAATAAATATACAATGTTTTTATACAGGGAGTGCAGTAAAATGAAGGGAATTCATTTTACTGCACTCCCTTATTACTTTTTTAAAAAATTTTTGGAATTATGATTCCAGTCACAGTTTTATTTCCAATCCTGCTGTATCTTTAACACATCAAAGGAAAACCAGATAAATAAACAATATAATAAATATAAATGCAGGAGGTATTGAAATTATGAGTGTACAAATAAATGATAAAGTATACTGGGTCGGAAAGGTTGATGACAGAAAAGTCCCTTTTCACAGGCTCATACTTGAAAGAGGAACGACCTATAACAGCTATCTGCTCATGACAGATAAGCCGACGATAATTGATACGGTGGACATAGCCTTCGGCAGGGAATATGTGGATAACCTGATGAAACTGATAAATCCAGAGGCCATAGAGTATATAGTGATAAATCATGTAGAGCCTGATCATGCAGGTGCATTGCCGGCACTTGCAGCAAAAGCGAAAAAGGCAAAAATCGTGACTACGGAGCTTGGCAGCCAGCTGCTCAAGGATATGTTCAGACTGCACCATAGGGAGTTTGTAATTGTCAGGGATGGAGACAGCCTTGACATAGGAGGCAAGACCCTGAAATTCTTTGAAACACCTTATCTTCATACCGGGGAGACAATGATTACCTATTCTGCGGAAGATAAGACACTGTTTCCCTGTGACATTTTCAGCACCCATATCGCTGCCGGAGAATTATTCAATGACCTGGCCCAGGGTGAGTATCTGGAGGACTTCAAGGTTTATTACAAACTGATTATGGCACCCCACAGACCATATGTAAGAGATATGCTGGATAAGATAAGTGCGCTTGAGATAGAGATGATCGCTCCTTCACATGGGTATATCCTCCGTGAAAATGCTGCTTCATTTATAGGGCTATATGATGATATGAGCAAGGATTCCGGGAATAATAAGACAAAGAAAGTGGCCGTTGTATATTCTACAATGACAGGAAACACCGCAAAGGTGGCACAAAGATTGGTAAAAGGGCTTGAAGATAACGGAATAGCAACCTCGGTTTTCAATCTGAAAAGCGCTGATATAAAGGAAGTAACGGAGGTAATCAAAGAATCCGACGGGCTTCTGGCAGGCAGCTCCACAAAGTATGCCGATATGGTGGGAAGTGTTGAGGAACTGTTGAAAGAATTAAAGGATATCCCTGTTGAGGGTAAATTCGCTGCCGCATTCGGATCATACGGCTGGAGTGGTGAAGCCATTGTGCATATTGAGAATTATCTTGCAGAGGCAGGCTTCAAGGTTGTAAATCAGAATTACCTCGTAGGGACAATCGGAGTTGATGAACAGTTATTCCCCTTAAGGGTGAAGTTTGACAGGGAAGAGGGCATGGAAACCGCAGAAAAGGCCGGGGACGTTTTTGCGGAACTGGTAAATTCAAATTAATTAAATCCGGGGAAAAATAAAATGTGATGGAAAAAGGAGGAGACAAATGCTGACAAATATCAATACATCTCAAAGCATAGGTGAAATTGTTGCAGTACTTCCCAGGGCAAGTGAAGTTTTCAGAAAGTATAATATTGATTTCTGCTGCGGAGGAAACAGGCCTCTGGCCGCAGCGATACAGGAACAGCAGCTGGACGAAGCCGAAGTGCTGCAAAAACTGGAAGAGGTCCGTTTTGAAACAAGGGAACTGACCAAAAGGGTAAATTTACGTGAAATGAAATCAGGTGAACTTATCGGATATATTGTGGCTACCCATCATGCCTACTTGCAGAAGGCATTGCCTGAAACCGGAGAACTGACCGCAAAGATACTCAGAGCGCACGGGTCCAATCACCGGGAGTTGTTCAGGGTTCATAAGCTGTTCAACAACCTCAGGACTGAACTGGAGCAGCACCTTATTAAAGAGGAGGAACTGCTGTTTCCTCTCATAAACAAGTACGAGGCAGGTCCTTCCGACAAACTTGCCGGGGAGATAAACAGGGTTATGAAGGAAACCGAGGAGGAGCATGAGGGTGCGGGAGATATTCTAAAGGAACTGAGAAAAATAACTGCGGACTACACAGTTCCGGCAGACGGCTGCAGAACCTTTGAAAAGGCCTATTCCATGCTTCAGGAACTGGAGGGCGACCTGTTCCAGCACATTCACCTTGAAAATAATATTTTGTTCAAGAGATATGAATTATAAAAGGGAGGTTACTTGAAATATGGAAAAAATTATAGACCTGAATAAGTCTGTACATGACCTGTGCAAGGAAAAGCCGGAAGTGATAGAGGTTCTCAGGGAGCTTGGTTTTGACCAGATAACCAACCCTGCCATGTTGAACACGGCAGGAAGATTTATGACAATTCCCAAAGGTGCTGTTATGAAGGGTATAGATTTGGGAAGAATTAAGAGGGAATTGGAAAACAGAGGATTCAGTATTAAGGAGTAGGAGGTTTTTTTATGAGCGAGTTCATAAATAATCGTGAATACAGGCAAAAGGTTTTAAAGGAAATAATTATGGAGCTTCACCACGGCAAATCTGTTGATGAGGTCAAGGCCAGATTTGAAGAACTTATAAAGGGGATTTCTCCAACAGAGATATCCGAAATGGAACAGGCGCTCATAATGGAGGGAATGCCCGTTCAGGAGATCCAAAACCTGTGCGATGTGCATGCGGCGGTTTTTAAAGGTTCTATCGAAGAGATACACCGGCCTCAGAAGCCGGAGGAGATTCCGGGCCATCCGGTGCACATATTCAAGCTGGAGAACAGAAAGATTGAAACCCTGGTAAACGACAGGATCAAGAAGCATATCGAAGAATACGGCAGCGCTGGCAGTGATGAAAGCATAAAGCTTCTGACCGAGGATTTTAAAAAGCTGTGGGAGATCGATAAACATTATTCCAGAAAGGAAAATCTTCTGTTCCCCTTCATGGAGAAGTATGGAATAACTGCTCCTCCAAAGGTTATGTGGGGAGTGGACGACGAAATAAGAGCCGCAGTAAAGGATATACTTAAAGCTTTGACACAGGACGGAAACAACAGGGCTGAGATTGTTCAGAAAGCAGGAGAGGCTTGCAACAGGATCACTGAAATGATTTTTAAAGAGGAGAATATTCTTTTCCCGATGGTGCTTGACACATTGGCCGAGGACGAATGGCTGAAAATCCAGGAAGCCAGCTCCGAAATAGGCTACTGCATGGTAGAACCCAGTTCAAAATGGCAGCCCGTCAAGGTAAATGTGGAGCAGAAAGCAAAAAGTGAAGGCGAACAACCCGCGCATGACGGGTATGTGAAGTTTGACGCAGGAATATTAATGCCGGAAGAAATCAATGCCATGCTCAATACCCTGCCTGTAGATATAACCTTTGTGGACAAGGATGGCTATGTAAAATATTTTACCCAGGGAAAAGATCGGATATTTGCAAGGCCCAAGACCATCATTGGAAGAGAAGTAAAAAACTGTCATCCACCTGCAAGCGTTCATATAGTGGAAGGTATCGTTGAAGATCTGAAATCAGGAAAGAAGGACAATGAAGACTTCTGGATCAAGATGGGAAGCAGATATGTATATATCAGGTATTTCGCAGTGAGGAATGATAAGGGTGAATTCCTTGGAACTCTGGAATTTACACAGGATATCAAGCCGATCCAGGAGATAACCGGAGAAAAGCGCCTTGTGTCCGAGGGCTGATAATGAAAATTACTGAGATAAAAAATAAACTGTGACTTTACTCACAGTTTATTTTTTGCTTCCAAACAAAGCCTATATTGATGAAATGGGCACTATCAGTGAAACTTTTATGGTATATAAGGAAAGGTTCAACACAAGATCAAAGATCAGTGCCAGCCCTGACTCCTTTGCAAGTGAATCTGACAGGGTGTTCAGCGTTATAGAAAAGAGAATAGACAGGGAAGAGTCTCATTACATAAATTTTTACGGGGATAAATAACTTCCGTTAAGGGGTATTTCTATTGTAAAAGAAAAAAGACATAACCTGGAAGGGAATGTCTTTTCTCTTTGCTTATTGCCTATTTGACTATGTGAGACCTGCCTTTTTATTTCCTGTCTTAGCCTTTCCCTGTATCTCAGGAACCGGTCTGACATCATTCTTTTGAAAATGTTGTGAATGGTTGCTTTCTGTTCCATGAGGTTCTGAAGGATCAGGCCTCCTCATTCCTTTTTTAGCCATGTTTTTCACTCCTTGAACGCTTTGTAAGTATCAGAGGTGTTATTAAAACAACTCACAGTTATTTTTTCAATTTGAATGAAATATATTCTTTAGGAAATTTTAATTCATTTCTGTCTTATCATTTAAAACACTTTCCAGAAAAATACCAAACAGTTGTTTAACCGGTTCAAAAATGCCGGAAGTAGTGTACCCTTTGCAGGATAATTCAGGGAGTAAGGGATACTTTGGTAAAATTTTCTCAAAAAATATTATTTATCATATTGACCTTCTCAATGTGATAAGGTGTAGTATATAAATGAACCGGTTCAAACCATATTTCAAAAGGAGAAAAACATGTTTACCATTGGCGAGTTTTCAAGATTAAGTCATGTATCCTCACGTATGCTGCGGCACTATGATGCCATTGGACTGCTGCGCCCGGCACATACGGGTGCTGAAAACGGGTACCGGTATTACGATGCCGCACAGCTGCCCATACTTTTGCAGATTGAAAATTTAAAAAGCTACGGTTTCACACTGGCGCAGATTACGGAACTGCTTACACTGCCCCGGGAGGAACTGGTACAACGCATCCACTGCAGAAGGCTCAAAGCTTATGAGGAATTGCACGGCTTCAGGAAAACTTTACGCAGGATGGAGGACGAAATTGTTAAAATGGAGGGTAAGAGCATGGTTCAGGACAAGTATCACGTCATAGTAATGAATACCCCGCCGCAAAGAGTGTTTGGCATTCGAAGAAAGGTCAGTATTGGCGGGATTCACGATTTATTTCAGGAGTTGAAGGAGGAAATTGGGAAGAGAGGGCTTAAAAGGGCCGGAGCAACTCAGCTCATATATCTGGGAGAGGAGTTTTCCTATGAAAACATGGAGGTTGAGGCACAGGTTCAGGTATCCGGAGAGCATCCGGAGATACAGGAGCTGCCTGATCAGCTTTGTGTAGCTACAACCCATATGGGGCCTTATGAAAGGGTGAAGGATGCTTACGATGCAATTTGCAGCTGGCTTTCGGAACATCCCGAATACCAGGTGTCAGGCCCGGGGATCGAAAGGTATATAAAGGATGAGGAAAGTGTGTCGGATCCCGAAGAGCTGGAAACAGGCGTGCTTTTTCCGGTTACAAAGGCAGAATAAAAGAATTGCATTCCAAATAAAAGAAAGCTGGAAGTTACAAGTAAAATCCAGCTTTCTTTTTATGCCCGTTTGATAAAAAGTGAGTTTTTTATACTGCAACCCTGTCTTCATATTCCTTCAGGGTAAGGGATATATTCAGGTTACCGTTTCTGCATCTCAATTCATCTATGAATTGCTTCTGTTCATTTACCGACTTCAAATTGATTATATATACAATTTCAAAAATCGTACCGAAATCTGTGGTTTTAACACGTTTCATATTCCAGGAAGTGGTGTAGCGCTCCAGAATGTCATCAAACAGCCCTTGAAAATTCAGATCCTCCGGTATTGTGATTTTGAGCAGCATACAGGCATTTCCCGGATTGCCGAATTTAAAATTATGAAGCAGAGCCATCACAAGACAGAGCACAATTACAAATATTGTTCCGTAGGCAAGATAACCCATTCCACAGGCCAGACCCACTGCCAGGGAAAAAAATACATAGGCTATATCCTTGGGGTCTCCGGGGGCACTTCTGAACCTGATCAAACTGAAGGCACCGGCCAGGCTGAAGGCTCTGGCAACATTGTTGCCTATGAGCATTATTATTATTGATATTATTGCAGGAAGCATGATCAAGGTGATGGTAAATCCTGCGGAGTAACCTTCCCGCTTGTGAGTTCCTATATATGCAAGGCTGACGATCAGCCCCAGTATAAGTGCTGCTCCTAAAGCCGCAAGCACACCCGAAAGTGTAAGGGTATCACCCGAAGCCGATACAGGAAAAATTGAATCCAACATTTAATTCTCTCCTTTATACTATTAAAATTTATTTGATTGCCGTTAACATTTGCAGGCTGTCTGATACCGCCTGCTTGTAGTAACGCTGGTACTCAGTCCCATATTTTGAAAAGCTGGTTTTATATACTTTAAGTTCCGATAGAAGCCGGGCCAGCCAGATGGGAACAGCTCTGGATATTTTAACTTCCATGAGGTATTGTCCGTCGTCCAGCAGCTGTTCTCCGAAACAGCCTTTTTCCAGGTTCAGTTCATTTCTCCTGGTAATGATATTACTGTCAAAGGTGATTCTGAACTCCCTGTCGTCTTTGCCGAAAAAGGCCATTCTGTTATAACTGATATAGGCTGCAGGATACACTTTATTTTTGCTCAGGAAGAACGCCAATTCATTGATAACCTGTACACCTATATAGTTTTTAGCCGCAGGTTTGCTGCCTTCCTCCACGAACCGGCAGGCTTCCCGCAAGGTCATAGCTGCCCTTCTTTTGTAAACTACGCCTGCGGTTTTCTTTTTGAGCTCCAGGTATACTTTTGAATCCGGTGAAGTAGCGGGAGTATAGCTTCTTAATCGCAGTTTTTCCTTATATTGGGGCTTGGAAAGAGATGTCCGGATCAAATTACTGTCAAGCGTGTCATAATAAATATTGTAGATACTGTAATTTCTATATCCTCTGCAATATTCGTCCGGATTCATATACTCCGTTATTTTTGGCAAGAGCGTGTTGAACTGTTCACTGGACAAAAGAAATTTCATTTCATACCGTTTAAAAGTTGAAATTGCCATAATAAACCTCCTGTCTGATGTAATAATCAAATTGTCATTCCTGGATATATTTTACCATATTTTTACAATAAATTAATACTGATTTAACAAAAATTTGATATGATGAAAGACAAATATTAAATTTAAAGTGTTATGAGATATAATTGAGAAATATTTCTTTTACGTGAAAAGCATATGCGATCAGGGATTTCCGGGACTGCCGCCTCCCATGAAGCCTTTGCCGCCGGGACCGCTATGTCCTGTAGTTCCAACAGCAGTCACGACCTCCGAGACTGTAAAACTTTCATATTTTGTACCTCCGCTGTATGTGCCGCCTGTGAAGAGGCCGTCTTTTTCCGTTCCGCCCGAATTGCCTCCGTAATAAACGTCATAGGTTGTACCTGTTTTAATCTCCGGTGAACTTATCACTATTGTCTGATAGTCTTTTTCCGGTGTAAAAGTGAGCAGGTCCTTACTGTCACTGGACTTTATGTGAACCATCGTACCTGCCGGCATTGTCTGGGCGAAGGATATCATTGCGGAATTTTGAGTAGAGGCGGTGCCGGGTGCCTGTGCCATTCCGGAACTTCCGGCAGCTGCCAGAAAGCCTCCCGTCATTTTGAAGGCTCCGTCATAATCGAGGGCGCCGTTATTGTTTTCAGTGGGGCCGCTGATTATTACCGTTCCGTTTGTCATAAGGATTGAGCCGTTTGCATCAAGGCTGTCTCCGGCGGAATTGACGTAAATGTAACCGCCGTTTATATTCAAGGAAGCACTTCCTGAAGAATTTGAATTATTTTGTCCCGGGCGTCGGCCAACGGGTGAACTGCCTGTGCCGTCTGAAGCATTTATTCCGTCATCGCTTGTGTTTATACGGATGTCACCGCCGTTAATTGTTATACTGGTGCTTTCGATACCTTCACAGGCCCTGGTTATATTAATTTCGCCATTGTTTATTTCAATACTTGAATCGGCATGAATACCATCATCTCCTGAAGCAGCAGTGACATATCCGCCATTTATTGAAATGCTGCTGTTGGAATGGAGAGAGTCATCTGCCGAGTCGATATCGATAGTTCCGCCGTATACGGTGATACCGGCTGCTGCTTTGATGCCTTTTTTACTGTCGGAGTCACTGCCGGTGTCAGCAATACCCGGTTGATTGTCCGGTTTTGTCTCTCCATTGGCACTGCCGCCGCCGGAAGATATCCTGATATCTCCTGTTTTGACCACAACGTTTGTTTCAGCTTGGATTCCATCCTCCTGGGCTGTTATGCTTACGGTGCCGTCTTCAATTAAGACAAAGCCTTTTTGGGAGTCTTCATCATTGTTTGATTTGATGCCGTCCTGCCGGGCATTGACATTCACTATTCCGTTTTTTACTGCGACAAAATCCCTGCCCCTGATGCCATCCCCTGTTGAATTCACAGTTATGTTGCCGCTCATGATTTTTAATTCATCCTTACTTGTGATAGCGTTTTTGTAATTTGCATTTACCGTCAATGAGCCTGTTCCGTTGACAGTCAGATCGGATTTTGAGAAGATGGTTGCATTGGGCTCATCGGAATCCTTATTTGATAAAACATATGTTTTGCTGTCGGTTAAATTGTTATTTGAGCCTTCTGCCAGTACTATTACTGTCTTTTTAGCCCGGGTTATATAGACTGGTGAACTGTCGGAACTTGTAATATTCGCTCCGTTCAGAACAAGTCTCACTGTTCCCTTGTCTTCAGTGTCTACCAGGACTTGCCCGCCGTTTAAGGTTCCGCTTATAATATATGTTCCTGCAGAAGTAATTGATACATTGTTGTCTTTTATTGCGACTCCGGCTCCATCCCAGGTTATGGCATTTGTTTTTAAAAATATATTTGTCGCATCCCCGGTGTTCCAGCTGGCGTTCTCGTCATCCGAGTCATACTGTACTGATACATCAGCTTTTGCTGCAGTACCTGCCTGTGCCGTACCTGTATTGGCAGCCATTGACCCCACGGCTGCCTGGGAAGCCGAACCGGAATTTATGGATGCGGCCGTATCTGAATTCCCGGCTGTGCAGGCTGTCAATGAAAAGCCAAGCAGTACAGCAATTAAAACAGGAGTGAACTTGTATTTTGATCTTTTATTATGCATAATGTGCATCCTCCTTTTGTATTTGACATTTTAATTTTAAAAAATGAATGTGATGGTTTTATGAAAGGAAGTTGAGTTTTTCAAAAAGAAAAAGGAAGGAACAGCTGCAGCCCTGACGATTTGGCCAGGGTTGCAGCTGTTCCTTCCCGGAATATTGCCTTAAATATATGTTTTACCGATTAAACATTAAATGTATGCATTAATGCTTATGCAGCCAAGCAAAATAATCCTGCAGATTGTTTGGACCGCCCAGGATATCTCTTGCAATATACAGCGAACCATCATTTTTTACTTTTTCGCTCCACTTAACCAGGCAAATGGTACCGTTGGAAATTTCTATAGCTGTAATTGCATTGGGATGGATACAGCTTCCGTCATTGAAGTATGGAACCTGCCCCACATCGGGAAAGGATGGTCTGTGATTATGCCCTGCAATCAGTATATGCTTTTCCCTGGCAACCCATTTTGTAAGCTTTTTTGCAATTGATATTTTCTTCTTATAATTTTTTGCCGCACTTGTCGGGTCATTTACCCCGAAATTTTCAAGCGGCTTCCAGACATATCTTACCAGGAATTTACTCAGCCTCCAGAAGGAACTGCTCATGGTATCCACCTGGTGCCCATGAATGAGAAGAATTTTGTCGTCTGACTCGGAGTGCCTTAAAACCAGTCCTTCATGAACTTTTACATTATTAAAAATGTTTGGATCCTCCTGTTCGCGCTGAGCATAGTAGCGTTGTATATTTCTGTTGACATATTTATAATTTCTCTTTTCCATATCATGATTACCGTACATGAGATAGAGTCTTTGATCATCATGGAACTTGGACAGCAGTCCAAAAACCTCCTTATGGATCTGTATGATATCCGACAGACGCCTGTTTTCCCAAAGCTCATCACCATCACCCAACTCTATATAAGTAAAGTTGTGATAATAGTATTGAGATAATGCTGAATAATAAATATTTCTGTTACTTAAAAAATTATCGGAACGGCTTCCGTCACCTCTATGACAATCACTCATTAATACAAACTTGGAGGTATCATCAAAAGGTATTATGTCCGATTTGTTATATACATTGGTGACCCTGTCTAATTTATTCATAATACCCGACCTCACTTGGGGAGCTGATTGCCATCAACTTCAATATTCAAATAGTCCTTTATTTTGTCGAAGACGCTGAATATTGAGGCTGTCTTACCTATCTTGAACAGCTCGGTATATAATTCAGGTGAACCCTCTTTAACAGCTTTTATCTTATCTTTCATACTGGTGTAGCCTTTTGTAAGGGTTTGATATACGTCGCAATTTCTTTTGAGTTGTGCAAGCATCATTTTATCTGTAACTGCCGACCTGGTGTAGGGTTGTCTGGAATGGGGCTTGTCGTAAAAGAGCGCAACGGTGTTTTTTCTGACTTCATAATCACCTTCTTTATAGCCGGCCCTCTGAAGAGCCTTCAGGAATGCATCTCTCATTCCGCGGCTCTTTAAGGTTATATAGACATCCATGGACAGTTCGGAAGGCTCTGAATATTCACCCAGTTTGAAGGCTGTCAGCCACCAGTGCCTGCCCTTTCTGTTAAACAGCTCTTCGCCGTTCTTATAAAGCACAAAGCCCATATAAAGTCTGTCTTCATTGCTGGCGCAGGTATAGAAGGTGCCGTCAAACACACCCGGAATATTCAGGTCTGGCCACTGGCTGGAGTAGACTCCGAGTTCACAGCCTGTGGTCATACCGTATTGACCCTTCCAGAACTCAATGAGCCAGCGCCTTCCGGCATAGGAAAAACGTATTGGCTCACTGTCAATAATCATCCCCAGGGGGGCGGCGGCTTCATCATAAAGTCTGCAGTAGCCCATGCTTCTCTGCCATGCATACATCGTTGAAAAGAACAGGTCATTTGTTTGATTATAGGCATATCCGGCAGTACCTATCAGCTCATCAATAGAACCGCCTCCCCCATCGTCTCTTTGTTCTGAAAAGTCCTTTTTAACAGCTGAGTAATATCTCTTTTCAGCCCTTCTGTAAGAAACCCGGTAGGATATATATTCATATAAGATAGGACCCGACAATATTACTGCAAAAATTGCAATAAGAAAAATTGAAAACCAGAGGTTAAAACTTACGATATCGCTGGTTAGCAACGGAATATTTAACATTATAAATCACCTCAAATTCGTTGTTGATACATAATATTCAAATCTGAGGAGTTATGTTAAAGTTGTTGGGATAAGATTTAAAAGTTTTACAAAAATTATTTTGCCTGTACAACCCTGTTTCGCCCGGCACGTTTTGCAGAATAAAGAGCTTCGTCGGCTTTTTCCTTTAAAATATTTATATTGGAAATTTTATCAGGGTAGGAGGATATACCGATAGAAATGGTTATTTTAATAATGACACCATTTGATAATATGAAAGATGTGTTCTCAACCTTTTTACGCAGCCGTTCGGCGATTTCCAGTGCCAAGTCCGAAGTACAATCGGGCAGTATAACAGAGAACTCTTCCCCTCCATTCCTTGAAACGATATCTATATCCCTGCAGTTATGGATAAGAAGGTCTCCCAGGGTCTTTAAAACAATATCACCGTCTTCATGTCCGTAAGTATCATTAACCTTTTTAAAAAAGTCAATATCCAGAAACAGTAATGAAATTTGCCGTTTATCTGTTTTTGATTTTTCTATTATATTATTATATATGGCATCAAATTGCCGGGCATTATTGAGACCTGTCAGAAAATCCTTTTTGGACTCCTGTTGATAACGCCTGAAGGCAAAAGTATATGCTTCCAGGTATCCTATGTAATAATAAATTAAAAAGGCAATAAGGCTTGTGACAGAACAAAACAGTGTAATAATCAAAAATTTATTTTTCATGCCGTCAATAAATACCGCATAGTTCAGACTTATGATAAATTCGAAAATGATTGAGCCATAAATCCATTTTTTCCAAAGCTGCTTTTGTTTTCTGAAAAGCGGGTAGGTTAGAAGAGGAAGTATAAAGGTAGAGATTGAGGCTGCAAACGCAGTGATTGAAAAGCCGAACCTTATTATACGGAACACGGCAATGGTGGAACTTGCAAATATTCCGGGTATAAAACCTCCATAGAGGCAGGCTATTAGTATCGGCAAGATACGCAGATCCACTATAAGATGATTTGTGAGCTTAACTGAAAACTCAACTAATACCATGCCCATGATTCCGAAAATCAAACCCATTTTGATTTTCAACCCTATAGGGAGCTGAGGGTTCAAGCCGGTGTTGCGGAAGATCTGGTAACATATACTTAAAAATGCTATTAACATTCCTGAATTTATTACGAAATCTCTAAACATTTGTCCCCCATTAAAAGCAATTTTCGACAATTTATTATTATACTACCACCCCGCAATCATATGAAACATAAATATAGTGTTAAATGTTAATTTGGAGGGCTTAGCTACAGTAAATTGACTCAATCGTATTATACTTGAAACTTGTATATTGGTAACGTAAAGTATATAATTATTTCGATCCGATACCCATTAGTATAAAGATATATGAGCAAAAGCCAGTGAGCTAGGAGTCAATATGTACAAGGTCCTAATAGTTTAAGATAAGATGCTTGTCAGAGTGGGTTTAAAAAATTCTGTAGATTGGTCAAAATTTAACATGGAGGTTATCGCTGACGTGGCTAACGGTCTGGCAGGTTTGTCTGTCTATCAGAAAGAAAGGCCCGACTTCAGGAATGGAATAAATGAGGTTATATTAAAAAGGAAATTCCATCAGAATCAGCCCCCATCACAATTTAGGAGAAAGTTATAGCGTGGCACCTTCAACCTTTCACGGACTGGCAGGCTGGGAAGAAAAGCAGGAGTACGGCATAGAGCCGGGGACAGATGTCTGGAACGACAGGTATTGCTTTGTTAAATTCGGCATTGGACCGGAAGAGGATAAAAGCAACGGTACATATAAGTAGACTTGGTTAGACTTTTAGCATATATTAACGAACTATATTTTGAAACTGAAAGTAATATGGTAAAATAATATTTATCTTGTTGCTGAACTTGATTCAAATAATAACGGTATAATTGACAAAGGCGAGTATATTAAACTTGTACTTACTTTCAACTGAGGTAGTTATATGTCCCATAACACTGCAAAAAATGCAGCTAAAACCGCAGCACCAGGCCGTATAGTAAAGGCAATACCAAATTGTCTGTCCATAACAAGGATAGTTCTTGCCTTATGCCTTATTGCAATAAAGCCGCTCAGTATTGCCTTTTACATCATATATGTTCTTTGTGGAATAAGTGATATGCTGGACGGATTTATTGCAAGGAAAACAGGAACTTCCAGTCCGATTGGTGCAAGGCTGGATTCAGCAGCGGATCTGGTAATGGTGGCGGTTTTGTTTTTCAAATTATATCCAGTTATAAGTATTCCTGCTCAAATAGTTATTTGGATTTTATTGGTTTTTGTTATCAGAATTATCTCAATGGCAATAGTATTTTTGAAATATAAATCTTTTGCAATTCTTCATACGTATTCCAATAAGGTCACAGGACTGCTTTTATTTCTAATTCCCATTTTTCTTCTAAACTATTCTTCGAACTGGTGGATGTATGTAATATGCGGTATCGCAAACCTGTCGGCGGCTGAGGAGCTGCTGATACATCTGACTTCGAAAGAATTGCTGCCCGACAGAAAAAGTATATTTTTATGATTATCTTCCAGGTACCAGCTGCAGGACAAATATACGTTTTTGCTGTGCAATATACCTTCAAGATGTTACAGCCCACCGGTCAGAAGTGACAAATTGAAATAGGCAGCCGGTGGGCTACCTATTCTGGTTATTGGATAAAATAACTATAGTTTTTGCCTGAATTATTATCCCAGTTATTTGAACTGTCTTTGAAGGCAACATTTATCTGGCTTCCAATCCGGGCAGGGATAGATAATTCATAAATTTGACGGTTGGTACTATTCATAGGGTAGGTTGAGGTATTCTGTGCGTTATTGCCATCAACGGTACTTATTACTGCAAATACTTCGGCGGCTCCGCTTTTCGCCAGCTGTCCGTCGTAAGTCAGCCTGACATTGTTCCCAAAAGTTGTGAATATTACGCCTTTGGAATAATTCTCATCTGAGACTTTATCTGAAAGCTCAACGTTAAAACTTTCAGAGCCGCATTCGTTACAGCCGGATGAAGCCAAATCCGTATACACCAGGGATTCGTCGTTTTTTGCATCAATATTTCCTGATTGACCCATTTTCATACCTCCCAAAAACTATATTTTTTAAACCCATTATAGTTTCTACAGGCTGTTGAAAATTATCCTGTGCGAATGCTGGCAAATTTCAATATAACCAAATTTAATTAATTTTTTGATTTTTAGGGTTTAATAACCTAAACAATAAATGGCGGAGGACTCGACAAAGAAATATATAAAGGACTAAATAAAGAACCATTTAAAGAACTAATAAGGTACCAAACAAAGAAAAACCATACATCCCAGGATGTATGGTTTTTCTTTGTTTGGTGCGCCATCAGGGATTCGAACCCGGGACACCCTGATTAAGAGTCAGGTGCTCTACCAACTGAGCTAATGGCGCATTTATAAGCAATACATGCTGCTGTTATCTCCAGGCAGCTTATTTATTATATGAACAATTTTATAACTTGTCAATACCATATTAAAAAAATCCCTTATTTGTAATTGGTTATTTTAATAAATACAATTTGACGTTATGCTAATGGTGCCAGCCTTTCAATGTGCCGGTAAAAAGAGGAGGAGAAAGAATGTTAAATGAAAAGTTATTTGAAGTTATATCTCATGAAGGTGTTTTTTTATTCGAATTTAAATCCTCCATGCAAATGCAAATGATTCTTATAGAAAACGTCTAACTCTATTGCAGTATTCCGCATATTTTTCGCCATATATCTTTCTTAGCGATTCTTCTTCAAGTAGGATTTGGCGATTGAACAGCCATATACCTGCAATAGCATAAATCAATATTATCCAATTCGGAATAATCAAAAATAATCCTGTCAGAACCAATCCGAATGCCGTATATATTGGATTACGGCTGATTGCAAATGCACCAGTGGTAACAAGTTCTCCGGGGTGATCTTCATCCAAACCGACACGAAAGCTTTTTCCAAACGAAATCATTGCATATACAAACAATAAATACCCCATTACACATGCAATCACCCCTACCCAGCAGACAAATTCATTATTGAACAATTCAGCTCCGATTTCAGGCAGACCAAACGTGCTTGAGAACACAATATAGAATAACAGCAAGGCAAATGGAGGGATAAAGAAATCCTTCCTATCCATCTCCCCGAAACGAATAACTTTTATCCCCAGCTTTTTTAACTGGAAAGATTCTATTTCGATTATTTTCTGGGAGGTAAATTTTACCTTGAATAACTAAAAAAGTATGATATAATATATTTAGTACTCTTTGCACTGCATATTAATCTACAGTACAAACTGAGCAGGCGATGAACTAAAATTAGTTCGTGGGGCTGGGCCTTAATTGGCAGCAGGATAGTCATTATACCTGTGGGACAGTAAAATGTTCTACAGGTTTTTTTGTTTTCACTTCTAGAACATTTCCGGGAATTGCATTGCTTCAGAGTTATCTTGTGATATATGTGTAAGTTAAATAAGAGGAGAGGTATAGGAGTATGGTTATCGACAAACAAAAGGCAGCTTTGAGCTCTGTTTTTGCTGCTGTTTGCCTTACTGTAATGAAAATTGCAGTGGGTATTTTTACTGGCAGCCTGGGTATTTTATCTGAAGCACTTCATTCAGCTATAGATTTGTTTGCGGCAGTTATAACATTATTTGCTGTAAAGATTTCTGATAAACCTGCTGATTCTGAGCACCATTATGGTCATGGTAAGATAGAAAGCTTTTCAGCACTTATAGAGACGGTTTTATTGTTTATAACCTGTGGGTGGATTATTTATGAATCAGTGGAAAAGCTGTTCTTTGGTAAAGCAAAAGAACTGATGGGGGTTCAATGGGGTGTGTTAATAATGATTATTTCGATTATTGTGGACTCCTCAAGGGTTAAGGTTTTAAAAAAAGTTGCCAAACAATATGGAAGTCAGGCCTTGGAAGCTGATGCACTTCATTTCAGTAGTGATGTGATGAGTTCTTCTGTTGTTATTGCCGGCTTGATTTGTGCAGGTATAGGTGATTACCTCAAAATGCCTGTTCTAAAACTTGCGGACCCGATAGCAGCTTTAGGGGTTGCAATTCTTGTTATCAAGGTAAGCATAAAGCTGGGAAAGGAGACAATTGATGTTTTACTGGATACTGCTCCCAAGGGTATGAGAGAAATGATTGAGCAGGAGACTGGCAGTATAGCCGGAGTTCTTCAGGTTGCGGAAATAAGAATCAGACCTTCGGGCGGAACACAATACATCCATTTAAGTATTGGGGTTGAAGCAAATGAAAGTCACAGAAATGTTCATAACATAGTACATGAAATCAGAGAAAAGATTTCGAAAAAAATATTAAGAAGCGATATTGTTGTCAGCACATTTCCTGTTGAAGCAGTTAATATTACCGATTTAAGTATTAATCATGTGTTGGAGAAAATCGTATTACAATTTCCTGGCTGCTTAAATGTCCACAATGTCCATGTATATGAGGTTGAAGGCAGAAAGAATATTACTGCTCACATAGAAGTAAAAGAGAATCTGGTTTTGAAAGATTCTCACGAGCTATCCCACCAGATTGAGAATATGGTGCAAAATGAAATAAAGAATGTTGATAATGTTAGCCTATATTTTGAAAGATTTGAACAAGAGGAGCAAACTGAGGATATTACCGAAATGCATCATGACATCATCGGCATTATTGAAGATGCGGTTAATAAAATTATTGACAATGTGGACTGTCATGACATCAAACTATACAGAAACGGTAAAAAAATTTCAGTATTCTTGCATTGTGGTATACGAGGAGATTTTACTGTAGATAGGTTGGAAGAAATATTACATTTAATAAAAACTGAACTTAAAAGCAATAAAACTAATTTGGATAATGTTCATGTTCACTTCGAGCCTATTGATGAAATTTAAAATATTATTTATTAGCAGTTAATAAAATGAACTAATAATAATCATTTAGGAGGTAAACGGCAAGAAAAAGTCATCCAATAGCATAATCTGTTTTTCACTGTTTTTTATACATTTTAACTCTCCTAAATGCACACTTTTTTATAAAAAATTTTAATTCAGCTATTGCTAAGGGTAAAAAAGCTTTTTAGGTGTAAAATATGGCTAAATTGTAATTAAGTATACAGTAAAGCAAAAAATGGTTTGACATTAGTAGAACTTTGTCATATAATTGGTTAAGATTTAACAAATATTACATAATATGTAAAATAGCATATGATAAGTTGGTGCTAATGTGATGAAAGCTAAAGAAAATAAAGACTTAATCATAAGAATATTTAAGCTGTTAAAACCGTATTTCAAGAAAATCAGTATAATATTTGTTTGTATAATTGCTTCGGCTGGAATCAATATGATTTTGCCGTTGCTTAGCAAACAGATTATGGATAACGGTCTACTTGTAAAAAATTTAGATGTAGTAGTTAAATTTTCAATAATTACTTTTTCGATTGTTTTGCTGGAACAGGCTATCGGGTTGCTTGAAACGAAATATTATTCATATGTTAATTCTATCTTTCAATATTCTCTTACAAAAATGGCTTTTAAGCATCTTCAAAAACTCAAGCTTCAATATTTTAATAATACAAATTTTTCTGAAATTATGAGCAATGTTGGAATGGACGTTGGGAATATATCCAGGATTTGTGACAAAGGTACATTTATTATATTATCGCAAATATTTAGAATTATCGGTGGATTAATCGGGCTTCTGATAATCGACTGGAGATTGACACTGATTGTGTTATTTGTTGTACCAATAAGATATTTTACAGTGAAGTTCTTAGCAAAAAAAAGGAAAACGATGTTTAATAAATTTATGGAATATAACCGTGAATATGCATCGTGGTATGGCGATGCAATAAGCGGGATAAAAGAAATCAAGCTTTGGGGAATTGAGAGGATAAAAACAGGAGAATTTATCAAAAAGCAAAGAAATATAGTAAAAATGAATATAAAGATGGCTTTTTTAGATAAATTTAATGAATACTCAGAAATTATTGTGTTCCAGGGAATTAATTGTGCTATGTATATTCTTGGGGCATACATTGCATTTAGAAATGGACTGACTATCGGAGGTCTATTTGCATTTTTGACATATAGCACTTATGTTATAGGACCGATTTCTTCAATATTGAATATAGGCTATAATTTTTCAAACATAATTCCTTCCGCAAAACGCTTTTTTGAATTTCTTGATATGGAAACAGAGGCTGATGGAGATAAGAAAAGCCTTGTAAGACTAACTGGTAGAGAGATACCTGGATGCATCAAATTCGAGAAGGTAAGCTTTTCATATAAGGATGGAGAAAAGGTTTTAAATAATATTAGCTTTAGTATAAGTCGTGGGGAAAAAGTTGCAATTATTGGAGCAAACGGATCTGGAAAAAGTACGCTCATAAATCTTCTTTTGAGATTTTATAAACCACAGGAAGGGAAAATAATGATTGATGGAATTGATATAGATGATATTAATCTCAAAGACTACAGAAATTTGTTTTCTGTAGTGAGTCAGGATTTATACCTTTTTAATGCGACAATTGAAGAAAATATATCAATTGGTTCAAGTGCAGATGCTTCAATAATAAATAATGCCGCAGTTAAGAGTGGTGCATACGATTTTATAAAGGACATGCCCTTGAAATATAAAAGTGAGGTAGGCAGAAACGGTGCGAAGCTGTCCGGAGGGCAAAGACAAAAGATAGCAATGGCCAGAGCGTTTGCGAGGAAGTCAAAAATACTGATACTTGATGAAGCTACGGCAAATTATGATATGGAATCGGAGGCATACGTTAACCAAATGCTGACCACTGCTTTTGAAGATAACACAGTTATAGTGATAAGTCATAAGACTGATATCCTGTCAAAGGTTGATAAGATTTGGATGGTGGATTACGGGAGTATCACAGAATATAAGAGCCTGTATGATTTAAAGAGTAATTGTGAGTTTTATAAGCATTTCTTGGTGGAAGAGAAGAAAGTCATATAATTTTTTATAATTGTTAAGAAAGTTTTGCTCCTATATTCCATGGATACATATTTAGGTGCAAAAGTAGTAATAAAAGGTAAGGAAAGTCGCGAGTTTCATACCTAAACTGCAAGAGTGAGGGGGTGAAAAAATGAAAAAGTTAGGTAAAAAAATGCATGAAATGAAAGAGACTATAGAGGCGTACAATTGCATTATGATATGTGAATGCAGCTCTTGTTCGTGTACTTGTAACCCGACAACCTGTGGAGGAAATACTTCAGCTATTGCTACCACAGGTTCAGCAACTATTGGATCTACAAGCACAGGATCAATTAATACCAGGAATTACGCAGTAGCATATAATTAAATAGCTATAACCGGAATATAGTTTTTATTATATTCCGGTTATCCTTAATTCGGATGAGGAGGAAACGGTTAGTGGAGGATTCATTTGTACACTTATTTACCACCCCGGGAGGGTATTATTTATATGATATAAATAAAAATACAATTCTTAGTTTACAAAAAGAACAATTTGAGGTTATTAAAAATAATTTATCAGGAAATCAAGATAATTCGGGATATGGTAATCACACTATTGATTCAGTTAATTACTTGCGTGATCTTGGTTTTTTATCTTCCAAGAGACCAAAGGAAATGTATAATCCCATAAGTGATACGTTAATATATCACCTTAATAATAAAGTCAAAATGATCACACTTCAAATAACTCGCCAATGTAATCTTAGGTGCAAATATTGTGTATACTCTGGAAACTATGAAAATAGAGGACATGAGAATGTTAAAATGAGCTTTGAAACAGCTAAAAAAGGAATTGATTTTCTTATCGAAAACTCAAAGGATAATGAAAGAATCTTTCTGGCATTTTATGGCGGAGAGCCATTAATTGAATTTGACTTTATAAAGGAATGTATAAAGTACTATGAGGAAAAGGGTGAAGGAAAAGAGATTCATACAACATTGACTACAAATGCGACACTTATAACTGAAGAAATGCTTGCTTATCTATGTAAGCATAACGTAAATTTATTAATTAGTCTTGATGGACCGGCAGAAGTTCATAATAAAAATAGAGTATATTGTAACGAGGATAAAGGAACCTTTGAGAAGGTAATGGATAACATAGATATGATAAAAGAAAAATTTCCTTCTTATTTAGATAAAAGAGTTACATTTAATGCAGTATTAGATCCGGAAAATGATTTTAGCTGCGTTAATGATTTTTTTGCTGACTTTCAAGAAATTAAACAGTCTAATCTCATATCATCACAAATAGCCGATTATTATAAAAAAGAGGATATAGAATATTCAGATACCTATATTAGTAAGCTCAGGTATGAGTATTTTAAATTATTTTTATCCAAGGTTGGTTATTTAAATAAAAAGTATACTTCTAAATTAGTTTGGAGGTACTATGGCCAAATGATAGATAGGTATAATAGATTGGAATTAACGAAGGAGATACCCGATAAAGTTCATCATGGGGGCCCATGTACACCTGGAGTACAGAGATTATTTATGGATGTTAATGGTAACCTGTATCCATGTGAAAGGGTTAGTGAAACGTCTTCACAAATGCAAATAGGAAATGTCGATACAGGATTTGATGTTGATAAAATAAAAACTTTACTAAACATTGGAAGAATAAGTGAAAAAAAGTGTATAAACTGTTGGGCTCTCAGATTTTGCAGTCTTTGTGCGGCAGCAGCAGATGAAAATAGTAATTTGTCTATGGAAAAAAAGGTATCGCATTGTATTTCAGTAAGAAACTATGTTGAGAACTTACTTAAAGATATTTGTACATTAAGGGAATTTGGTGATGAATTGGATTTGTTTAAAGACATTGATTCAGCAGATTGGCAAATATAATACGGAGGAGATCATATAATGGTTGCAAACGAGAAACTTTTAATATATCCATATAATTTACAATTTAGTCCCATTTTGAGACACAAATCTTTACAGAAAAAATATGAAATATCTTGTCTGGTAGCACCCAACGGCTGGGGGTTTACAGGGAAAGATGCAGGTATCGTTGATCGTGGTCCTGATATTGGAATAACGATATCCTCGGATTTTGAAAAGTCATTGGATTTATGTGATACAGTAATGTTTATTGATTCGTATTTTCCAATTGACTTTAAAAATATTATGTTTAGCAAAATCAAAATGGCAATAAGATCAAAAAAAAATATAGTATGTTTATTAGAATTAGAAAGCGAAATAATTAAAGAATTGGAGCATATTTGCAACTATGAAGGAGTAAGCTTCACTTATCATGGTGGAAGCCAAAATCTATTAGACAGCACGATAAGTATTAAAAATGAAAGTATAGAAGAAATCAATACTCCTGTTATTTTTGTAATTGGCATGGGTGAAAGGACAAACAAGTTTGAAATACAACTTGCATTAAGAGAAAAAATTCAAAGGTTAGGCTATAAAATAAGCCAGGTAGGAACAAGAGCCTATTGTGAGATGCTCGGATTTCATTCTTTTCCTTCCTTTATGTATGATAGTAACATTTCAGAAGTCAATAAAGTATTGATGTTTAATAGATTCATAAGGAAAATTGAAAAAGTTGAAGCACCGGATATTATAATTATCGGTATACCTGGAGGCATAATGCCTTATAATAGACAATTTACTAATAAATTTGGTATGTTTGCCTATGAAATTTCTCAAGCAGTTATACCGGATTTTGTGATATTTAGTTTACTTTATGAAGACTATAAAGTTGATGCTTTTGAAATTTTTAGCAATTCGCTTAAGTATAAACTGGGATTTTATGTAGACGTATTCAACATTGCTAATACACAGTTTGATTGGACTCGGGCATTTGAAGAACAAATATCATCCCATATTTCAATAGATTCTAAGTCTATTAGTGAAAAAAACAAAACTTATAGTCAGTGCAAGAATACTGTATTAAATATTTTAAATGAAGACGATGCTGAGAAAATGGCAAATATCGCAATTGAGAAGCTAAATGAATACAGCAATGTGGAAATTGTATAAATAAGATGCAGGTATATATTGGGGGGATTAGAAATATGGATAATTTATTGACAAATCAAGTAGAAGCAGGTCTATTCGGAATTTTTAAATCTAGGTTTGATATTGATTTTAATGAATTGGGAAAGGAATACTTTTGCAAAAATCTTCTGGGTGAAGATTTTAAACTGGCATCAAGAGATTTATTATATCTTTATTTTGATATAAAAAAAGAATTTAACATTACAATACCAGAAGAAGATATTTCAAAAGGGAAGTTTTCCACACTAAATGGTTTAGTTGAGATAATAGCTAATCAATTAATAATTAAACAGAATAATGAAGAAATTCAATTTCATGAACAATGTGTAAATAAATAGTAAATAAATTATTGATATCAAAATGGTTGGGAGGATTTACTATATAATATCCATATCATAAAAGCTAAGAAAAAGGTGGGGTTGGTTTGAAAGCTTTAAAAACTATTTTGGTTTTAATCATAGTAATAGGATTGACAGTAAACACAGCTTGTTTTTCAAATGTAAATACAAAGGATGGAAATGTAAAATTAACAATTTATGTGATGGAGAATGATACCTTTCTTAGGAATGTAATAAGAAAGTTTAATTCAGACCATAAAGAAATCACCATAGAAGAAAAGATATATTATAGTGATCAATATGAAAAATACTCTGAGGATATCCAAGCCAGCCTATTATCGGATAGTGGTTCAGATATAGTAGTAACATCTCCTGTTAGGATTCCAATGCTGTCAAAGTACATAGATAATGGTTCTTTTGGTGAGTTGGATGACTTATATAATAATGATAAAAACATAAACAAGGACGATATTTATAATGAGATTATGAATTACGGCATATACAAGGGGAAAAGATATCTTATTCCCTTGAGCTATACGATAGATGCTTTGTTTACAACCAGGAGTGTTCTTGATGAAAAAGGAATAACCGGCTTGGATAGTGATGTCAGCTGGGAGGATATTTCTCAAATATGCTCTGAATATCAGAAAAAGAATCAAAAAGAAAGCCAATATATACTGTCAAATCTTGAGCCCAGCTCGTTAATAAGAGGGCTTGGCAACAATATAATTGATTTAGAAAACAAAGCGGCGAAGCTTGATACGGCAGCAGTTAAAGAGGCTATAAAGCTATATAAAACAATAAATAAATCTGTCATACCAGATAAGGTGTTCTATGAAAAAATAAAAGACGGTGACATATCTGCAATTCTTAGAAATAAAGATGCAATCTTCCTGAATAGTGCAATTACTTCACCACGGAATTTGCGTTATAACTACTCCTTGCTTAATACCGGGATACAGCCCCAAATTTATACTGCATGTACTGTAGAAAACAAGATTTCTCCCAAAGTTACTTTATTCGGTGCCATAAATTCGAAATGTACTCATAAAAAAGAAGCGTACGAATTTATCAGCACGCTATTGTCAAAGGATTATCAAGCGAATAATTTTTTAAACGGGCTTCCAATAAGTAAAAGTGCATATGAACAGGAAAAGGATAGATGCTTAGAGGAAAAGGCCAATAACTCAATTAAAACACTTCTACCACAAGTGGATGGATATTTAGAGAGGCTTGATTTTTGTAAAATTGAGGATGTCAGACTTTTTGACTTGATTGATACAAAAATACGTGAGTGTGTATCTAAAAATGATAATGATGATAATATAGCAAAGTCTTTGCAAGAAACAGCAGAGAACTATTTTAAGGAAACAGTGGCTGCTGTTTCCAAGAATCAAAGTGAAGCTATTGACACAAACAATAGCATAAAAGCCCAGCTTAGTATAATTTACATGGATTATAACAGCAGGACAAAAAATGCACTAAGAAAATGCAGGGAACTTTATCCGGGAATTGAATTTACCGAGACTGTATTCGGGAATGAACAGTATTCGGAAATGAATACCAAGCTAAGCACAGAGCTGATGGCCGGTGCAGGACCGGATATAATTATCTTTGGTGCCAATACATTTAAATCGCTGTATAAGGTTGCCGGGAGTGGTATTTTTACCGACTTAAATGAACTAATAAGTAAGGACAATGAATTTAATAGAAGTGACTACTATGAAGATATTTTTGATTGTGGTATTTATGATAACAAAAGATTTTACATACCACTGGAATTTTCCATACCATATTTCAGGACAACTGATTTAACATTAAAAAAGAACAATATTGCTATTGAACAATCTGGTTTGACACTTGATAGCTTACATAAGCTGGCGCAAGATTTTATAAAAAATAACGATAATAAAAATAAGAGTTTATTTTGGTGTAACTTTGGATTTTTAACTATGATGCAAATCTCCGGAGACAATTTCATTGACATTAAAAATCGAAAAACCTATTTTAACACAAAGAAATTTATCGATCTTCTTAAAATATATAAGGATATATATCCTTCCATTGCCACATATGATACTTGTGCCAAGTATAACTCATATACTGATATGACTAAAGAGGATAAGCTGATTATGGCATATGATATTTCAAATGAATCTCCATGGCAATTGTGGACTTATAATTCTATATATAATGGAGTAATCGGAGATGATATGGATATAATTCCATTAACAAATAATGGAGACTGTTATGCAAGAATTGGAGATTGTATAGGTATAAATTCTTTTTGCAAGAGTAAAGATGCTGCATTTAAATTCATAAAGATAATTCTATCCAGGGATTTGCAAAAAACATCCGACAGCTATGGTAGTTATAACTTAAATTTATTGCTGCCAATTAATAAACAAGCTTATAATGAAGATATCAATAGCTATTTATCCAACAATAGTTCTGGGTTTGGCAGCGAATATCCGGCAAAGGAATTACCAAAGAAACTTGCTGAAAAGATGAATTTGTTAGTTGAAAAGGCAAAACCAGAAAAAGATATGGATATTGAGGTTAGGAAAATTGTGGGAGAGGCATTGGAAGATTATTCAAAAGGCAAAGCATCTGCTGAGCAAACCGCAAAAACAATAGACCAAAAAGTAACACTATATTTGAATGAATAAGTATGAAACAACTGAACTAGATACATGTGAAAGGGTGGGCTATACCTTTTTGCCGCCCCGTGGAACTACCTGGTGAGTTTACCAAACCCTGGGAATTGGCAGCTTATATAAATTAGTCTGGGATCAGTTTATGTTTTAATTTTTGCAAGCCTCCTATTCTCGTCTGGGCTTTAAGGAAGATGATGGCTCGCAGTAATTACATAGATAGGACAAAACTTGAAGAAATATATTATCTTCAGTTAACAAAATAAGTAAAAAAAAACAAATAAGGATGTAGTTGACAATTAAAAAATGTTTGTATAATATATGCTATATAGATTTTCCAATTTTGAAATGAGGTTGTGTAAAAACAGAATCAGTTGATTTGTTTAAATCCTATTCATCCAGCTAATTTAACCGGGATTAAATCATCTTGCAAAATAGAACGGGAATGCTACAGGAATATAGAAGTTCAATGTCTAATTAACGGATTAAAACCTGATTTCAAGACGATAGCAGATTTTCGAAAAGACAATAAAAAGCAGGTAAAATTGGCCTTTAGCAAATTTAGGGTGATATATGATTCGGGCTTGATTGGTAAAGAATATTGATTAAAGGAAATTAATAGATAAAAATTCTGAAAGATGTTAATCGTCGCTGAGTCGCGTTAACATATGATGATGAAATAGTATGCTTTGCTTTATAACACTAAATTGGTGTGAAAGGGCGAAGCTGTATTTTTTTGTGGGAAAAGTATGTAACGGAAGCTTTAGAGTCCTAGTATATTTCATAAATGTCAAGAAGAATTAAGAATGGTTAAATAAGCTTAGAAATTAGTTATGATGTACAAATTATAAAGCTTTACTATAACGATAGAAAGGGAGAAATTTATGAACATAAGTCTAAACTTTGAACCATTTAAACCGTTTTGGATGAATTGTAAATTTAATATGCTGTTTTCAGTTTTAACTTCATTAGAACCTAGTTACAATCAAGCAGCTTTACTCAATGATTATTCGTATATTGCTTTTGTAAAAGAGACACCTAATTATACGAAATATAATGAGTTAACAATAAACCCTATGGTTAAATATGGCGAAGAGTATATAAATATGTTGTTTATTGAGCAAAAACAGTTAAATTTTGAATCTAAAGAGCAATGTTTCAGTATATTGGAGAAATTAGTAAAGAAAAAAGAAATTATCTTAGTTGGAGTAGATTTATTTTATTGGATCCCAAATAGTGTTTGTTGGGATAAGCACCATTGGGAACATTATTCATTTATTAATGGTTATAACGATAGAAAAAAAGTATTTTATGTTTTTGATGAAAACTTTAATGGATATAACGAGTTCGAAGTACCTGAAGATAGATTAATAAGAGCAGTAACGAGTTGTCCTCTTGAACCTCATGCATTTACATTAAAATTATCTAAAGACATAGAGAGATTTGAACTATCAATTAGTGAAGTAAAATATAATGCTGAAAGAATAATAAATGAGATCAATGAAATAATACCAATAGTTTTTTGGGAATTATCTGAAAAGGATTTTATTGAAGGTCATATGTGTGACCTTATTTCTACTCAAATTTTTCAAATAGTAAACAGACATATAGCAAACCAAATTCTGATGCAAGAATTAGAAGATGAAATCCATAATTCACTAATCAGTAATTCTCTAGTAAAATACTGCATGGAATTACAAGAAGGATGGAATATAGTTAAAAATAAAGTTATAAAAATCTATTTTTCAAATGATAAAAAATTACTAATTAACGATATTAATAAAAAATGTAAAATGTTATTTTTAAAAGAAATTGATATGTGGGAAATGCTCCTTAAATGTACTGGCTGAAATTACCCGACTTGATAGACACACCGAATTGCAATAAATATAGAACGAAAATTCTTCTGGGGGAGTACTCTTAATGATGGAAGTAGCTGTTTGTAAATCCGGGTGGTACTATAGAGAAAAGCAAGATTGAGAGAATTAATAGATTTCATAAATGTGAAGACGCGAAGAACTTTTTTATCAAACTATACTGGTATTGAATATAATATTTCACACTCCAGCAAATGGGTAACCTGCTCTATAGATAATCTTCCAGTAGAAATTGATATTGAACAAATAAAGCCTATTAATACGAGTATTGCACAGCGGTTCTTCTCAAAAGAAGAGGTTAAGAGCCTTATTATTTCTTCGAGTTTCTTCTTTACCAACTTGTCATTCAATTATATAATCTCTGTTTTAACTATAAAAGTAAATATAAGTAAAAATATCCAAAAAAACTGTTGTAAAATGGCAAGTTTTCTGCTAACATAAAAAGTAATGTTTACCATATTAGTATTATGATTATATATATGGGAATAAAACTCAAATGTATGCATTAACGTTTTTTCTGTTAATTTAAGTACTTATCTTGTTGTTAATCGCTGGTGGGTCACGATAATTACTGATAAGGAACATACATACCAAGTTATTGTAGCTTATTTATTTGATAAGTTAATGGGCGAAGCTATGTAAAATGTAATAAAGATGTGGGGTTTTAGAAATGTACTGGTATATACTTTTTGTACGGACAGGTCGAGAGCTAAAGGTTGAACAATTCTTAAGAGAACGGTTAGATTCCGATATATTCAATCCATTTGTGCCATTACAGCAGTTTCTTTTTAAAACTAAGGGAATTGTAAAAAAGGAACTTAAGCCCTTATTTCCAAGTTATGTTTTTATCGAATCTGAGATACCTGGCCAAGAATTCATAAAAAGAACAAAAACGCTGCTCTGTGTTTCAAGAGATATAGTCCATATATTGAGATACTCAGATACGGAAATTGCAATGAGGGAATCTGAAAAGCAGTTGTTGCTGAGCTTATGCAATGATGATCGCTGTATTGAATCATCAAATGGTATTAGTGAAGGGAATAGAATTCATATATTAGATGGACCACTCAAGGGGTGGGAAAGTAATGTTAAGAAGGTTAACAGACATAAAAGACAAGCATGGGTCGAGATAGAGCTTATGGGGAGCATAAGGCTGGTTAGTGTTGCGTTGGAGATAGTTGAGAAAATTAAAGACTAGCCGCAACATCCCATTAATTATAATCTGCAAAATCTGCGTTATTATATTTAATAAAAGTTATGTTACATTTTTGTTCTTAATTTGACAATCTCATTGTAATTAAAAATATGCTAATAGTAAGTTTACTTCCCAAAATACGTTGGAGTGAATAGAGTTTTGTATTAAATCTGGATTAACTATATTCTGCTATCAACTGTATTCACTAAATGAAGCATCAGAAAACGCATTGCCATACAGGTAAAATCGAAAAATCACATAATCAAAAAATATTTATAGTGCTGTCTTATGAGGTAGGGTATGAGTAAAATAAAACTATTTTGTTTGCCATATGCAGGCGGATCTGCAATGGCATATATTAAATGGAAAAAGTATTTACATAGTTCGATAGAATTAAATCCTATAGAGCTGGCTGGTAGGGGAAAGCGTTTTGCTGAACCATTATCAAGTTGTATAGATGAGTCTATAAATGATATATATATGAATATAAGCAATGATATAGAAGAGACGGAATATGCAATTTTCGGACATAGCATGGGAAGTCTGCTTGCTTATGAATTGACTCATAAGATAATGGAATTAGGTAATCGGGAGCCAATACATTTATTTGTCTCTGGAAGGTATCCTCCATTTATAAAAGGTGATGAAAAAATAATTCATTTATTGCCTGACGATGAATTTAAGGAGGAATTGTTTAAAATTGGCGGAACCCCTAAGGAGTTCTTTGAATATAAAGAGTTAATGGCGATTTATATTCCAATTTTAAGAGCCGATTATAAGCTTGTTGAAAAATATGTATATACACCCAAAAAAAATAAACTTAATTGCGACATAACTGCATTCTTCAGTAACAAAGATGAAGATGTTAATCTTGAAAATATGAGTATGTGGGCGCTAGGTACTTCAAAAAATTGTAGGGTGTTGGAATTTGAAGGTGATCATTTTTTTATTAATCATAAATCTAGAGAAATTATTGATGTAATTAATAAGACATTGATAAACAAAAACCAGGAATGCTATACGCAATCCACTTTTGGTTGAGTACATTCTTTTAAAAGTATAATATCGGGTGTAGATCTAGATTTAAGTCTTTTTTGAATTGTCAGTAATAGCATAGCTAAATATGGGGGATACACACTAATGTTTATCGAAGAAGTAATATCACGAATATGGCAACCGGTTACAAACAGGTATAAAGAGTGTTATGACGAAGCGGTTAGATGTAATCCTGAGGAGCTATACAATAATATAGTTAGTGACATGAACAAGAAGAACAACACCACTGATAAATGGATTAATATAACTATCCTTGAAACTTCAGGGTGTCCACATTGTAATAGAAATGGAATATTTCTGGGTTGTAGTTTTTGTGATTATTTTTCCAGAAACATAGCTGGATATGCCAAAATGGCTGCTCTTAACAAAATAGATTCCAATTTGTATGCAAAAGCTGTAAGAAGAAAATTCGAACAGCAAAGAGGGGTTTTAGTAGACCCGGGAGTCTCGGAACTGATATCCGGACATGATTGTCTTAATCCGGAAGAGCTTACGGATGAAGCTTTTGATGAAATGTTTAATCAAGGTAATTTATTTAACAGAAAAGCTATGTTTTTTTATCTTGAAACCCGTGCATCAAGTATTAATGAAAAAAAATTAGCCAAATTGAAAGGTAAGATAGGACGAAAGGTTGTTATTGAGTTTGGAGCTGAGGTCGCAAACGAGTGGATTAGAAACCATTGGCTTAATAAGGGGATTACTGATGAAAATATCTATTCTGCAATAGAAAATATTCGCAGGATAGGTTTTTTTTCTAATGCGAATATCCTGATAGGAATTCCAGGTATGAATGGTAGACAATCACTGGAATTATTTAAAGATACTTTCGACATTTTAGATACTGCAGGAGCAGACTATATATTGTGTTCACCCCTTATAAGGCAAGGTTATACTATGCAGAACTATTTGTTCCAGGAATTTAGAGATAATCCAACGCTGATTGAGACAGGCGTGACTAGAGGAAACAGCACCGGCTTACCGGAAATCTTCACAGTGTTTGACGCTATTTTCTGGGTCATAAGTGAAAGATCAGAGTCATTAAAAAAACTAATTCTAGGCCCTGTATTTTTTCCTCCTTATTTAAATTTTATACAAAATCTATATAAAGGGGATCCTAATGAGATTATTGTAAATAAAGTTTTGCTTGCAATAGAAAAGTTTAATGAACAAAGAGATTATAGCGAATTAATAAAGATCAGGAAAGAGGTGCTTGATTCCAGCTATTATAACGAATATAAAAGAAGAATGGAAAATTTGCAAGGAAAAGAAGGAATTCAAGAAACATTTTCAACAGTGGCAGAAGAAATATCAAAAAAAATGTGGCCCGAGCAATGGCGTACAAAGTTTGAGATCTTTAAATCAGAACTTCTCGAATACAAGTAATAAGTGTTGTTAAAAGTAATAGTATTAGGAGAATTCGTATATGGATAGATATACACAGAATATATTATATTCAGCAAGTGAATTGGTAAAAGAAAAAGAATACTGGCTGAAAAAACTCGAAGGAATTGATGAGTTTAGCACATTCAATGCCAATAATTTCAGACATCAGGGTCATAATATTACAAGTGATAGGTTAAGCTATAAAATTCCTGTTAATATCGTTCAGAGAACTATGTCGATTGCCAAGGAATCTAAATATGGAGCTTTTGTTATTTTTGTATGTGGGGTAATGGTTCTTGTGAACAGGTATACTGGTAAAAATGATATACTTTTTGCAATGCCCGCATTCAAATCTAAAAAGAATATCAAACAGATTAATAGTTTTCTCCCCCTAAGATTTAATATAAATGAAGAAACAAGTTTTAGAGATTCTATTTTGGAAGTAAAGAATACAATTGTTGAAGCAGATGAAAACAAAAATCTGTCAATTCAGATGGTTATGGAGAGTTTGAACTTCATACAAGAAACAAATGCAACACCTAATATTATTGTTTTAGAGAAAAGTATTCATGACGAGTATTCAATCGAAAACTCAGGAGCCGGCATAATATTTTCGTTTAATATTGGTTCAAATATCGACTTGAATATAGAGTATGATACAAACTCATATAAAAAAAGCAGTATTGACTGCATTGCTAATCAATTTATCGCATTTCTTGCTTCTGCTGTTCAAAATCCTAGTATAAAATTAAATCAAATCAATATTATGTCCGAAATAGAAAAAAACTTGATCTTGGAGCAGTTTAATAATTCAACTAATTCATATGATCGTAAAAAAACTATTGTATCACTATTTCAAAAACAGGTAGGAAAAGTGCCTCAAAACATAGCACTCTGTTTTGAAGGAGAATGTATTACGTATTTTGAACTAAATAAGAGAGCAAATAGAATCGCTTGGTTATTAAAAGAAAAGAATACAGGAACTGAAAGTATAGTAAGTATTGCAATGAAACGTACCACTAATTTGATAGCAGCGATTATAGGTATATTAAAAGCAGGCTGCACGTTTTTACCTATTGATCCCGATTTCCCTAAAGAGCGGATCAAGTTTATGATTGAAGACAGCAAATCCAGACTATTGCTAACTCAAAAAGACCTCATTAATCACGATTTTTTTAGTGGAGAAGTGATAGAGCTTGAGGATAGCAGCCTATATGAAGGAAATAGTTTAAATATAGATATAGATAGTTCCATATCACCAAAATCTCTGGGATATGTGCTGTATACCTCCGGATCTACCGGGAAACCTAAGGGAGTGATGATTGAACTCCAATCAATTACTAATTTTATCAATGGTGTTTCACGAAAGATAGAATTTAAAGAAGGGAAATCCATACTTGCTGTAACAACAGTATCCTTTGATATTTTCATATTGGAGACGTTACTACCATTAGCATTAGGCATGAAAGTGTTCCTGGCTAATGAAGAAGAGCAAAAAAATCCTGAAATGCTGGCCAAGCTTATTTTAGGAAATCTGATTGATATGGTTCAAATGACTCCTTCCAGATTACAAATGTTGATAAACGATGAGCAAGGGTTATCCTGCTTAAGCGGATTAAAAGAGCTAATGGTAGGCGGAGAGGCTTTACCAAGGACACTTTTTAATGAATTGAAGAAACTTCAGAACACAAAGCTATATAATATGTATGGACCGACCGAAACTACAATTTGGTCTGCCATTAAGGATCTAAGAGAAGATGATGAGGTGAATATCGGGAAGCCTATAGACAACACCTATATATATATATTCAGTAGTAATATGGAGTTACTGCCCATTGGTATAGCTGGTGAACTGTATATTGGGGGTGATGGAGTAGCCAGGGGGTATTTAAATTTGCCTGAATTGACCGATGATAAATTTGTATCAAATCCTTTCAGAGAAGGAGAGCGAATGTATCGGACAGGGGATATGGCAAGATGGCTACCCGACGGGAATATTGAGTTCTTGGGAAGAGCGGACCAGCAGGTCAAGATAAGAGGATACAGGATCGAGCTGGAAGAAATAGAGAACATACTTCGTAAGCACCAGCTGATAAAAGAGGCTGTTGTGGTTTTCAGCGAAACGGATGATGGCAGTAGAAGCTTGGTAGCTTTCTTAATAAGCGACAGTGAGACCATTTTAGTAAATATAAGGGATTATCTGGCGGAAGAATTGCCGGAATATATGATACCCTCCTATTTTATGAAGGTGGAAGCAATGCCTTTAACACCTAACGGTAAAATAGACAGAAAAAAACTTTCAGCGATTAAGCCTGTATTTTTGGAAGAACAATATGTAGCTCCAAGGAATGAAATCGAGGAGAGTATGGTTAATATATGGGGAGATGTGCTGAGAAATGAAAAAATAGGTATAAGGGACAATTTCTTTTATGTCGGTGGAGACTCCATAAAAGTTATACAGATTTTAGCACGCATGAACAAGCTTGGTATGAAGCTTAATGTTGAGGATTTTTTTGAGTATAAGACCATAGAGAGACTTAGTTCGCATGTGGTGCTAAATTTAAATGGAACCGACATAAATTCCGAATATTATCTGAGTGACGAATCTGATGAGGGGCAGTATGGTATCTCTTCAGAGGAATATGAAAGCCTGGCAGGAATGTTTGATAGCAACATAGAAAAAATATATCCTTTGTCCCCACTTCAAGAAGGAATTCTCCTTCATTCTGTTCTACACAGAGATTCAACAGCTTATTTCCAGCAATTATCCTTTAATTTAAAGGGTGATTTTAGACTGGAATATCTGGAGAAAACTATTGATATTCTTATACAACGCTATGAACTGTTCAGGACTGCTTTTGCCTATAATGGGTTGACAAGTCCGAGACAGATAGTACTGAGAAATAGAAAAGCGCAGATAGCTTTTGAAGATATATCGCACATGGACGAGCTACAAAGAACTCAATATATGGAAGAGGCAAAAGATAATGATAAGAAGAGGGAGTTTGACCTTACTAAGGAAATACTGATCAGGTTTTTGGTATTTAAAACAGATAATGATTCTCATGTTGTAGTGTTTAGCCATCATCATATTATAATGGACGGTTGGTCAACCAATATAATTATTGGTGAATTTTTTGAGATATATAACTCAATTAAGCTGGGTATCTCAACCGATTTAAAGAAAATATCCCCGTACAGCCAGTTCATCCATTGGCTGTACGGACAGAACAAGGATGAGGCGCTGAAGTACTGGGAGGATTACCTGAATGGTTATGAACAGCAGGTATCACTCCCTGGCTATAGAAAGGGTGAAACGGGCCAGGAATATGTACAAAAGGAAGTGGAGTTCTCAATTGGAGAAGAACTGACAACAGGGCTTCGTGAAATTGCAAGAAGACACCAGACCACAACAAGCAATATCTTTAACACAATATGGGGTATCCTTCTAGGTTATTACAATAACACTCAGGATGTGACGTTCGGAGCAGTAGTGTCAGGGAGACCCCCTGAACTTAATGGCATCGAAAGCATGGCCGGATTATTCATAAACACCATACCTGTGAGAATCAGAATGGATGAATCAAGACTGACTTTTACTAAGTTGCTGGAGAGGGTACAGCATGATGCTGTTGGAAGTATGAAGAACAGCTATTTCTCGTTGGCAGAGATACAGTCGAGGACTCAGCTGAAGGACAAGCTGATTGAGCATGTTATTATCTACTTGAATCTGCCGGAACAGAACGCTGAATCAGGAAGCGGGCAAGAGTCTGACTTTTGGGTAGATAGTTTCGATATGTACGAGCAGACAATGTACGATTTGAGTGTCAAAGTCTTTCCTGGTAGGAATCTGCAAGTAAAGCTGATATACAATTCCTCAGCGTTTGATGGGGAGCAAATTGCAAACCTACCTGAACATTTCATTCGAATCTTAAGGCAGGTAACCTGTAATACAAATATAGCGGTTAGTAAGATAAATATTTTGACTGATGAGGAGATTGATAGAAATCTCAGCTTTAATAACAGCTTCAGGGAATACCAGAAGGAGAAAACTATATACCAGCTTTTCCAGGAGCAAGTGAAGCTGACGCCTGACAAGACAGCGATAGAGTTCGAAAATGAACATATAACCTATAGAGAACTTAACACTTTGGCTAACAAGCTAGCAAGAAGCCTTAGAGAGAAAGGAGTTAAAGCTGGAACGATTGTTGCCATACTGATGGATAGAAAGCCGGAGTTCATAATAGGAATTTTGGCTGTCCTGAAGGCAGGCGGTGCGTACCTGCCTATAGACTCTAAATATCCCCGTGAAAGGATAAAGTACATTCTTTCGGACAGCCAAAGTTTTATAATATTGACCAATAGAGATATAGATTCAGACCTCGGATTTGATAGGGAAATACTCTGGATAAATTCGAAAGAACTTTATAAAACCAACGGCTCAAATCTGAGTGTTATTAACTCTTCGTCCGATCCGGCATGTATAATTTACACTTCGGGGGTCACTGGCAATCCCAAAGGAATTGTACTCAACCATTACGGCATAACCAATCACGCTTTTACGAAAATAAATTTACTGGGGTTGGATGAAAAAAGTGTCCTGAGTCATAATCTCAGCATCAATTTTGTAGCATCAATCTGGTTAGCTTTAGCACCGATAATTATTGGCGGCAAGGTGGTTCTCTACCCTGAGGGTGTTATGGAGAATCCATACAAGCTTTTCAAGAGAGTGGATAATGATGGTGTGACGGTACTTGAATTAATTCCTTCATTCTTGGCTGGTTATATGGACTTTATAACATCTTTTGGAGATGAGAAGCTTAAGTTGGAAAACTTAAAGAAAATAGTGCTGACAGGTGAAGAAGTGCGGCCCCAAGTTGTAAATAGTTTCTATACAGAGTATGAGAATATAGAACTGTTCAATGCATATGGACAGAGTGAATGTTCAGATGACACTTTGCACTACAGAATACCGTTCAATACCCGAACAACCAAGGTCCCTATTGGAAAACCTTCAAATAACACACATGTATACATATTAAATAGTTTCGGACAAATACAGGTTCCTGGGCTCGAAGGGGAGCTATGTATCTCAGGGGATGGAGTATCCAAAGGCTACCTAAATTTACCTGAACTAACTAATGAAAAGTTCATATTGAATCCATTTAAACCATTGGAGATTATGTACAGGACTGGAGATTTAGCAAGATGGCTGCCTGATGGTAATGTTGAATTTTTAGGTAGAATAGACCAGCAGGTCAAAATAAGGGGATATAGAATAGAGCTGAAAGAAGTGGAATCCGTACTCCGTACACATGAATTAATTGAAGAAGCCATAGTCATGGCGAAGGCGGATTACAACAACGATAAATGCTTGGTGGCTTATCTGGTATGCAGCGGTGATGCGGATTTGGCCAATATAAGAGAATACCTGGCAAGTAGATTGCCAGATTATATGATACCTTTATACTACATTAAAGTTGAATCCATACCACTAACTTTGAGCGGAAAAGTAGACAGAAACGCGTTATTAGAGATGAAGGCTGTTTATTTAACTCAGGAATATGTGGCTCCTAGAAACGAGATTGAAGAAAAACTGGTAGATATATGGAAAGAAGTGCTGGGACTTGATACAGTGGGTATACGAGATAACTTTTTTAATGTGGGAGGGGACTCTATTAAGATTATACAGATTTTAGCACGCATGAACAAATTGGGGATGGTGCTGAATTTCGAAGATGTATTTGAATACAAGACCATAGAACAACTCAGCTCTCATGTTAGTCTGAGTCCAAAAGAGATTATGGAGGGGTACCTGGAAGGCAATATACCTTTAGTTCCTTTACATAGTTGGATAATTAATTCCAAAGTTCTGGAAAGAGGTTCTTATGCCTATATTATTATGTTTTGTTCCACAGGCAGGCTAGATGAACGTCACATTGAAATGGTATGTGATAAACTTATTGAGCATCATGATGCTTTAAGAATTTCATGTGAAATTGAAGATGGAATATCACTTTATAATAGAGGAATGGAAGCTAATCTATATAATTTAGTGACATATGATATAAGAGGGGTCGAAGATTACTCAAACGAGGTCCAAAAGATTATTAAAGAACTTTCAACTCAGGAAGAAGTGCTCAGAGTAGTACAAGTTAATTTACTGAAAACCGATGAGTGCGATTATCTATTGTTTGGTGTAAATTCATTAGTGGTAGATAGAGTATCCTGTGAAATATTGTACGAGGATATTTCAACCCTTTATAAGCAAATTATTAATAACGAAGAAATGAGTTTGGGACCAAAGACCGGCTCTTTCAAAGAGTGGTCGGAAAGGGTTCAAGCATACACAAAGGATGATGAATTATATAGAGAAATTGAGTATTGGGAAAATATCGAGGCTCTGGATACAGTTAGATTACCTAAGGACGAGTTGTTTAATGAATATCAGCATGAGGAAAATGAAACATACCAGCTGCTCTTGCCAAAGGAAGAGACTGAAAAATTATTGAATGATGTAAACAGAGCGTATAATACTAAAGGTGAAGACATCCTTCTGGCTGCTCTGGGCCTGACAATTAAAAATAATCTGAACATTGATAAAATGGTGATTGACATAATCTCTAACGCTAGAGAGGGAGCCGTTGAAAATCTTGATGTTTCAAGGACAGTGGGGTGTTTTGAATCAATACATCCATTTTTATTAGATATATCTGTATCAAATAGCATCTCAGACCAAATCAAGAGTGTAAAAGAGAGCAATAGAAGATTGCCTAAACGCGGTATTGGGTACAATATTTTAAAGAATATTGTTGACAATGAAGGCAGGAAAAGTATAGAGACTAACCGGATTGCTGATATATCCTTCAGCTACCTTGGGGAGTTTGGCGGAGATGAAGATTTATTAAAGTATGATGGTTTATCATCTCAATATATTTGTTCAATACCAGGTATGTTCCTAGAAAGATCACATGTACTTGATATTATATTTATGGTAATAAATAAAAAGTTGACGATAAATATTGTTTACAACAGAAAAGATTACAACGAGACAATGATAGCCATTATGGTTGAGAGTTTTAAGAGTAATCTGTATACAGTTATAAATCACTGCATGAACAGGAAAGTAGTTGAAGCAACACCTTCTGATTATGGCGAATACGAGATGTCTATATATGAATTTGGGAGCATATTGAAAAAGTATGATGGTAGAATTGAAAAGATATATCCATTATCTCCGTCACAAGAGGGTATCCTTTTACATTCTATAGCGCATAAGAGTTCAAATGCGTATTTCCAACAGCTATCCTTTGTATTAAACGGAGAATTCGATTCAGAATTACTGGAAAGAAGCTACAATAGGCTTTTGGATAGATATGAATTATTCAGAACTGTTTTCGTATATAGTCAGGTTAAAAACCCAAGGCAGATTGTTTTAAAGCATAGGAATTCAAACATATTTTTTAATGACATATCCGATATGGATGAAAGCCAAAGGATTGAACATGTTGAAAAATGGAAGGAAGCAGATAAGCGTAATGGTTTTGACTTGACTTCCGACATACTTATGAGGATTTCAGTGTTCAAAACGAGTGAAAATTCGTTTATTGTTGTTTGGAGTTTCCATCATGTTATTATGGATGGATGGTCTACCAATATAATTATAGATGAATTCCTCAATATTTATAATTCTTTGAAAGGTAATAAACAAGTAGAAGCGGGAGTGGTTTATCCATATAGTAATTTTATAGAGTGGCTGCAAAGACAGAATAAAACCAAAGCTTTAGAGTACTGGGAAGATTATTTTAACGGTTATGAGCAGCAGGTGTCGTTACCCCGAATAAATAATTACATTAACGCGAAAAAAGACATACAGAAGGAATTCACATTCTCATTTGGTATGGATCTGACGAAAGAATTTATAGCTATCTCCAGGATGCATCAAGTTACAATTAGTAATTTATTCAATGCTGTATGGGCTATACTTCTTGCAAGCTACAATAATACAAGAGATGTGGCATTCGGCATAGTGGTATCTGGTAGGCCGCCTGAATTAGCAGGGGTTGAGCAAATGGTAGGGCTATTTATCAATACTATTCCTGTTAGAGTTAGGATGACGGATGACGCACTAACTTTTAAAAGTTTGCTGGAGTGCATACAAAATGAGTCAATAACCAATATAAGGAATAGTTACTTTCCTCTGGCTGAAATTCAATCCAGAACAGAACTGAAAGAAAAGCTGATAGAACATATAATTATTCATTTGAACCTGCCGGAACAAGAAGCATCCGGGCAGGAAGTACAGGATATAGACTTCTCGGTAGATGGTTTCGAAATGTATGAGCAAACAATGTATGATCTGAATGTAAAAGTCATTCAGGACAAGGACTTGACTGTAAAGCTGGTTTATAACCCAACAGTATACAATGAGGAGTTAATGAGGAACCTGCCCGAGCATTTTAAGAATATTATCAAGCAGATAGTATGGAATGTTGATATACCTGTAAATAGAATTGATATATTGACTGATGACGAGAGAAGGCAGATACTTTCTGAATTTAACGATACCTATGTTGATTGTAACATAACGAAAACCATTAATGAGCTTTTCCAGGAACAGGTGAAAAGGTCGCCTGATAAAATAGCTCTAGTAATAGAAGGTAAGCAAAAAACTTATAGAGAATTAAATATTATGTCTAACAAGCTAGCAAGGAGCTTAAGAGAAAAAGGGGTAACCGGGGGAACCATTGTCGGAGTACTATTGGAGAGGTCATACGAACTTGTTGTGGCAATACTTGCAATTCTTAAGGCAGGAGCTGGATATCTTCCTTTAGACTCAAAATATCCACATGAAAGAATAGAATATATGCTTCAGGATAGTAAAGCACATATTTTATTGACAAATACAGTTCTGTATTCTGAGTTTAAATTCGATAGGGAAATATTGGATATTAATGATGAACAACTATATATACCCCATGGTTCAAATCTGAAAAGTGAAAACTCTTTTTTCCATCCGGCATGTATTATTTACACTTCCGGAACCACGGGAAATCCTAAAGGAGTTGTGTTGAATCACAAAGGGATAATTAATCACGCTTATACAAAGATAAAAGTACTAGGAATAAATGATCAGAGTATCTTGTCCCATAATCTTAGTATTAATTTCGTTGCTTCAATTTGGCTGGTTTTTGCACCTTTATTTACAGGAGCAAAGCTTATAATGTATCCCGAGAAATTAATACAAAATTCATATATGCTGCTTAAAAGGATAAATGACGATAATGTCACTATACTGGAATTGATTCCATCGTTCATGGCTGGATATCTCGATTTTATAAGATCACGAAGTGATTCTAAACTTGATCTCCTAAATTTAAAGAAGATTGTATTAACCGGAGAAGAGGTGAAGGCGCAGATAGTCAATAATTTTTTCAGCGAGTACAGTGATATTGAACTATATAATGCATATGGACAAAGTGAGTGTTCTGATGACACACTGCACTATAAGATTCCATATAACCTTGAGACAGCAATTGTTCCAATCGGGAAACCTTCAAACAATACATATGTATATATATTAAATAAATTCGGGCAACTTCAGGTCCCATGGATGGAAGGAGAACTCTATATTGGGGGAGCGGGATTAGCTACAGGGTACTTGGACAAGCCTGAACTGACAGATGAGAAATTTATTCCAAATCCCTTCAAACATGGAGAAAGAATGTACAGAACCGGAGATATGGCGAAATGGTCACAAGATGGGAATGTAGAATTTCTGGGAAGATTAGATCACGAGGTAAAAATAAGGGGATACAGGATAGAGCTTGGGGAAATAGAGGAGCAACTAACAAAGATTCAAGGAATTAATGAAGCAGTAGTTGTACCTGTAGAAAATGATGACAACAAATATTTGTGTGCTTATATTGTTTCTGATATTGAACTCAAAAACTCCCAGATTAAGGCAACATTATCCAGGAAGTTACCTTTTTATATGATACCTTTAGAGTATATCAGGATTGATAAAATTCCACTTAACAATAACGGTAAGCTTGACTATAAATCGTTGCCGTCGGCTAAAATTTGCGAAAATGATGAAGATGACAATCTGTCAACACTTGAAATTGACAGCATCGAATATAAATTAATAGGCATTCTTATGGATACTTTAAAAATAGTAGTCCCCAGTAGTGGGGCGATATTAGATAGTTTGTTGGAATCTCTGGGTATCAACTCGATGACGTTTATAAAGATGATAGTGACAATAGAATCAACGTTCGGGATAGAATTTGAAGACAATGAATTGGATTACACCAAGTATCCAAATTTAAACAGTCTAGCTGAATATGTCAGGAAAAGGCAGAATGTGGATGAGAAGGGTGTTTTAAACTAATAGATAAACATTTCGTAAAAAGAGGAAAGATGTGTAATAGTTCTTGTTAACAGCCCAGTTACATATTATGATATTGCTACGTTAATTACAGGGGTATATAGCGCAATTGTTTCAACAATTATTTTAGTTAAAGTCTGTAAAAGAAAAAATAATAGAGTTTAATTGCACAAAGGACTAAGTTCTATTAAATAGTTAAAAAATCGGGGTGATGGTACAGTTGAAATTGGTTATTAAATTGGCATTTAAAAATATAATCAGCAATAAGCTTTTTGCGCTACTTATATTGTTTTCTATAACCATAGCCTCTTCTTTGTTTTTTTCATCTATCTCTATTTCAGATACTATTATAAAGATGCAAACCGAAAGATGGAGATACGATTATGGATATACAGATATAATCATACATAAAAACTGGGATTCTCCATCGCCTTTTTTTAATTTAGGTGGTGCTGAAATGTATAATGGGTACATGGAATATCTGGTTGGAGAAATTAATGGATATGCAACCTATACCTATAATAAAGAAAAAAAAGGCATAGAGATTAAGGGCATAGATATTGACGATTTGAATAAAATTACGCCGATAAGTATTGATAAACAAGCAGACCTTTACCCTTTCGAAGGCAGAAAAATAGTTATCAGTAATTTTATGGCAAAGAAGTATAACTTGAAGTTAGAAGACAAAATAGATTTAAATATTAACGGAGCATTATACAGGTTTAAGATTTGCGGCATATCAAAGCAGGAAGGGCCTTTTATTACGGATGGGGAGAGTACAACTGCAGTTATTCCCTCATTCACCGCAAGTGTAATATACAATGAAAAGGGCAAGGTAAATCTCGCTTATATAAAACTGAAAGACGCTTCAGTAAAAGATAGCATGATAAATCTTTTAAGAGATAAATATAATCGTTATACAGTAGAGGAACCTTTTTCAGATAAGGAGATAAAAAGTCAGAACACAAAGGTATCTACACCGTTTATCATACTAACGCTTATTCTGACCATTATGAGTATTTATATTATTTCCTCTACATTTAATATAATAATATATGAAAGAATGCCTGTACTAGGAACTCTAAGGAGTATCGGTGCAACAAATAAAAAAATTATTTTGACGCTATTTCTTGAAAGTCTTATATATGGGTTCATCGGAGGAATACTCTCATCAGGATTGGGGATTGGTATACTTTACATAATGTCAATTTATACTGCACCGGCAACTGTTGATGGATTTAAAGCGACAGCCTCCATTAACCCGATATATCTCTTAATGTCTATGACAATGGCTATTCTTATCAGTGTCATAGGTCTGATAGTACCTATTATGAAAGTTTCGAGAATATCTATAAAGAATATAGTTCTTGGAATTGAAAAGACTAAAAAGGAAGGAAAATTAGTGTTTAGCATAATAGGAATAATTCTTTTTATAGGTTCACTCACAGCACCATTCTTTATTCAGCGAGAATCTGCTTTGATATTGGATACTCTGTGCTTACTGGCAGCAATCGTTGGTTCAGCGTTAACCATACCAATTGTCTGCAGGGCAGTATGCAATGTCTTTCAGTACATATATCGTATTACTTTTGGCAATGAAGGCATTATTGCCTTAAATAACTTGAAAAGTAACAAATACATTATAAGCTGTTTAAGATTGTTGACAATGGGGACTTCGATATTGTTTTTAGTTAATACTTTAAGTCATAGTGCAAGTCTGGAACTGGTAAATTATTACGACAACGTCAAATATGACATCTACATGTCAATACAGAAAGCTGATATGGCATTGTTTAAATCCATCGAAAACTATGACGGTATTAGTGATGCTTATGGTATGTATTCTGTAGGCAATGTAGATTTGCTTAACCTGAACAGCGCTATTACAGTTACCCAGGGGATTAATAGTGATAAATTTCTTGATTACTTTGATATTGATATCAAGGGAGATAAAAAAGCCATAATAAATGAGCTTGGAGCCGAAAGAAATATTTTGCTGACAACGAGGGTTAGAGATAAATTTGATTTGAAGATAGGAGATACACTATTACTGGGGGCGTTTGGAAGAAGGTATGATTATAAAGTTATCGGATTTTTTTACAGTATTAATGCAAACGGCAGTTATGCATTGATTTCTGAAAAAAACTTTAAAAATGATATAAGATTAAGAAATTTTGAACCCATATACATAAAAACAGATAAAAATCCTGATGAGGAAGTGCAAATTTTAAAAGAAAAGTTTGCATATCTTCAACCATATTTGATTACAAAAGAACAGCAAAAAGAGATGAATATAATAAGTAACAGGCAGCTTTATTCAGTAGGAAAAGGTTTTACGGTATTGACCCTGATATTAGGGGTAATCGGAGTTTTCAATAATTTAATGCTCAATTTCTTACGACGAAAAAAACACCTGGCGGTCATGCGTTCACTGGGTATGAGTAAAAGTCAAATGATAAAGATGATAATTCTGGAATCGCTGACTGGAGGAGTAGTTGGAGGTAGTATAGGTGCGATGACAGGAGTTGTGCTTGTGAATACCGGACAATTATTATTGGACGCAATCGAGCTTCCGGTAAATATCCATTATTCTTTGCTATTTGTATTAATGTGTGTTGTTTGCGGTCTTGTAACAACAATTATTGCCTCTGTGGTTCCGGCTATTAAAGCTTCAAAAATGAATATTGTTGAACTCCTTAAGAATGAATAATAAATGAGATGGTGAGGTGTTAGTTATGGAGAGCTTGAGAGCCAGATTCCAAGAGTCTACTTTGGTAAATGTAATGAAGGAAAAAATAAAATCAGAGGGAAAAGGGATAAGATTTATAGAAAGAGAGAATGAAGAAGATTTTATCTCTTACATGGATTTTTGCAAAGAGGCTCTATTTGTACTTTATTATCTGCAAAATCAAGGTATAGGGAGGAGCGATGAACTAATATTACAAGTAGATGATAATAAAAGATTTTTAACAATATTTTGGGCTTGTCTTCTTGGAGGTATTATTCCCGTACCATTAACTGTAGCGGGAACTGAGGAGGGAAAGCTAAAAGTAATAAATGTTTGGAAAACATTACATAACCCTAGAATTGTAACAAATTTAAAGAATTTATGTACTCTCGAAGAGTATGCAGCAGAAAGGAATGGTGAATTATCAAACATTATTAGGAAAAATTTTATTCTTGAAGATGACCTGTTTGATAATGTAACTAATGAGGGAAAAGTCTGTGAGGTCAATTCGGATGATATTGCGTTTATTCAGTTTACATCAGGATCCACAGGTGAACCAAAAGGTGTTGTATTAACCCATTCAAATCTTTTACACAATATTCTTGCAAGTATTGATTGCGGAAAAATTACCAAAAGTGATTCAATGATTACATGGATGCCTTTAACTCATGATATGGGGCTAATAGGGTTTCATTTATTGCCCCTGATTCTTGATATAAACCAATACTTAATACCTACCAAGTCATTTATCAGAAATCCCATGTTATGGCTAAATAAAGTATGTGAGCATAAAGTCACTTTATTGTCATCTCCGAATTTCGGATATAACTACTTCCTTTCCGGGTTTAATTCTGAAGCTGCCAAAGGTTGGGATTTATCCCACGTCAGATTGATTTTCAACGGTGCTGAACCGATATCCGCTAAGCTGTGCAATGACTTTCTTGCTGAAATGGAAATATATGGTCTGAAGCGAAATGCTATGTATACTGTTTACGGGATGGCTGAAGCAAGCTTGGTAATCTCCTTTCCTCCTTGTGAAAAGGAATTTGAGGTAATCTCATTGGATAGGAACAATCTCCATATAGGTGAGAAGGTTATAGATATTGCTGATAATGCTGACTCTTGTGTGCAATTTGTAAATGTAGGCTATCCGGTGACAGACTGCAGTGTACGTATTTGTGATGAAAAAAATATTTTGTTAGGGGATAACCGGATAGGACATATTCAGATCAAAGGTAAGAATGTCACCAGCAGGTATTATAACAATCAAGTTGCAACCCAAAAGGCTTATACATTAGACGGATGGCTCAGGACGGGAGATCTTGGTTTCATTAGAAACGGAATGGTTGTAATAACCGGCAGATACAAGGATATCTTATTTATAAATGGACAGAATTATTATCCGCATGATTTGGAAAGAATAATCGAGGAAATGGATGTTGTCAGCAAGGGGGGAGTTGCAGCCTGTGGTGTATATAATAATAAAGCCCAAAAAGAAGAAATTGGGTTATTCGTTTTATATAAAAAAAAGATAGAAGATTTTATCCATATATATAAAGGACTAAATAATATAATTAACAAAAAGTTGGGCATAAATGTAAGTAATATTATACCTATAAAAAGGATGCCAAAAACCACCAGCGGCAAAATTCAAAGATATAAATTAACGGACATGTATCAAAATGGAAAGTTTGATGATGTTGTCCAAAAGCTGAGAGAACTTATTGCTGTTGACCAGAATACAGATATTGCTGATGAGCCGTCAAACGCTATTGCGCAGGGAATATATGAAATATGTCAAGAATCATTAAAGATTGACAGGTTTGGAATTCATGATAATTTAATAGAATTGGGAATTGGTTCCATAGAGTCAATGCAAATAGTTGCAAAAATAAATGATGAATTCGGCTGTAATATCAGTATGAATGACTTCATAAATGACTGTACAGTATTCAAGCTTTCTAAATTAATTGGCAAAAGTAATGTTACAAAGGAAAGATATATATATCAAATTAAGCCGGATTTAGAAAAACTTTATCATCCATTTCCATTAACTGATATTCAGGCAGCTTATCTCCTTGGTAGAGATGAAATTTATGAAATTGGTGGAGTGTCAACGCACTTTTATTTCGAACTGGAATCGCTGCTTGATATGGAAAGGTTAAACAAAAGCCTTAACAATGTACTGGAAGGAAATCCTATGTTAAGAGCTGTAATCTTAAAGGACGGGACACAGAAAATATTAGAAAGTGTGCCGGAATACAAAATTAATGTTACCAACGTCAGTCGACTCAATCCCACTGAAATTGGACAGGCTATTTTAAAGCAAAGAAATGAAATGTCACACTCCGTTTTTGAAACACATATATGGCCTTTGTTTGAAATAAAAGCTTTAAAAATTCCTGGAGACAGGCATTATTTATTTTTTAGTTTTGATATGCTGGTTATGGATGGGGCAAGTATTCAAATTTTTGCGCGTGAGCTCATGACATACTACAATAGCCAGGTCCTGGAACCGAAAAGTATCCGTTATTCTTTCAGGGATTATGTTTTGGCCCTTGGTAAACTAAAAGAAAGTCAAACTTATAAACGTTCAAAAGATTATTGGATGGATAAACTGGAACAATTCCCTCCTGCACCAGTTCTTCCAATGATCCGAACATCTGAAAAGATTTCAGAACCCAGATTTAACCGGGTTGAAAAAATTATTGAAAAAGATAGGTGGCAGATACTCAAACAAAAAGCACAAGAGAACGGTATAACTGTTTCAGCTTTATTATGTACAGCCTATGCAACGGTTTTATCTTACTGGAGCGGTCAGGATACTTTTGCGATAAACCTGACCACCTTCAACCGAATTCCATTTCATAAGGATGTATATAAAATCATCGGAGATTTTACTTCAGTTGTATTATTGGGCTTGGATTTTGCAAATAAGACAGCATTTATGGAAAGAGCAAAATACTTACAGACAGTGATGTTCGAAGCACTTGAAAATAGATATTTTGATGGAGTGCAATTTATAAGGGAAATTGCAAGACGGAATGATTTTGAAACCAGGGCGGTTATGCCAATAATATTTACAAGCATGATTTTGGGTGATGAGAGTTACTCATGGTCAGAGCTTGGGGAGATAAAAATGGGTATTTCCCAGACATCTCAGGTATATCTGGATAACCAGGTGGTTGATATGGACGGAAGGTTACGGATAACGTGGGATTTTGTGGAGGATATTTTTGATAACGATATTATTGAGTGTATGTTTGATCAGTATACAGGCATTTTAGAAAACCTGGCTGCCGGGAACGAATATATCTCCTTGAAGCCTGACGATTCCCATAAAAAAACAATTGATCACTATAATGAAACAAAAGAGGTAATTATTCTGGACACACTTCAGGAGCTATTTAGGCGACAGGCGGCTAAGACGCCCTTTAATACCGCTGTAATATGTGACGATGAATACATAACATACAATGAACTGGATATTGAATCTGATCGGGTGGCAACTTATCTCAGAAGTAATGGTATTGGAGTAAATGACCTGGTAGGAGTTTATACAAAACGTTGTACCCGTACCATAATAAATATTCTAGGAGTACTAAAGGCCGGGGCGGCTTACGTGCCGATTGATATGGATTATCCTGATGAACGCAAAAGGTATATTATAGAGAACAGCAATTGTAAGACAGTCCTTGAACCGGAAAGGATTCCAGAATATGTGGAATCATCAGCTGTTGGATTTTTAAATAATATTGATGGCAGTATTAATGACATTGCATATGTGATATATACCTCGGGCAGTACTGGTAAACCCAAGGGTGTTGTAATAAAGCATGCTGCCGTAGCAAATACAATTATTGATATAAACCGAAAATTCGGGGTTAATGAAAAGGACAGAATAGCGGGTATATCATCAATGTGTTTTGATTTATCGGTTTATGATATTTTCGGAACGTTAACTGCAGGTGCAACTCTTGTTCTTGTTAAAGATCATAGAGATGTAAATGATTTGTATAATACTCTTGTTGCTAAAAGGGTAACGATATGGAACTCAGTTCCGGCGATAATGTCCATATTGATGGATAATACAGGAGATAGGTTGAAGAATGCATCTTTAAGACTTGTATTATTAAGTGGTGATTGGATTCCCGTTAACTTACCAGCGAGAATAAAAAATTACATGCCGGATACTAAAGTGATTAGCCTTGGCGGGGCCACAGAAGCTTCCATCTGGTCTATTTACTACCCTATAAAGGAAATCGATGAGAAATGGACCAGTATACCTTACGGGATACCCCTTTCGAATCAGAAAATATACGTGTTAAATAACGAGAAGACCCATTGCCCACTGGAGGTTCCGGGAGAGATTTACATAGGTGGGGTTGGTGTTGCTGAATGTTACGTAAATGATCCTGTAAAGACAGAAAAGGCTTTTATACATCATCTGGAATATGGCAGACTATACAGAACCGGCGATTTCGGTGTACTGCATAAAGAAGGGTATATAGAGTTCCTTGGAAGAAGAGACAGCCAGCTTAAAATCAGAGGTTACAGGATCGAATTGGGAGAAATAGAAAGTTCACTTCTGGAATACGGTACACTGAACAGCGCTGTTGTTATCGATAGAATTGACGAAAGTGGCAATAAGTTTTTATGTGCCTACATTACCTCTAATGAAGAAATAAAACCAGATAAGCTTAGAAGTTTCTTATCGGATAAGTTGCCTCATTACATGATTCCAACGTACTTTATACAACTTGAAGAGTTGCCGTTAAACTCAAACGGAAAAATTGACAGGAAAAGGATGCCGGAACCTGTTATAGGTCTTGAGAAACGGGAAAGAAAAGCTCCGGTTCCACCGAGAAATAAAACAGAAGAGGCTCTTGTTGCTGTTTGGACAGAAACATTAGGTGCCGATGAAATAGGCATTGAGGATAACTTCTTTGAATTGGGCGGCGATTCTATTAAAGCTATCCAGATTTCGGCTAGACTTCAAAAGTATCAATTTCTGATGGAAGTCAGGGATATATTAAGATATCAGACCATAAAAACCCTAAGCGAGCATGTTAGAGAAGCGGAAATTCAAATCAGTCAGGAACAGGTGACCGGAGACATAAAATTAAGTCCGGCACAAAAATGGTTTTTTTCAAAAGTATTTACTGATATTCACCATTGGAATTTAGCAGTCTCACTTTCCGCGAGAAACGGATTTGATGAGCAGATAATTCTTGATGTGTTCAATAAAATTGTCGAACACCACGATGCGTTAAGGATTACCTTCGATGTGCAGGAGGGCTGTGTTTCACAGCACAATTTATCTTATATTCCTGGAATGGTGAGCTTACATATTTTTGATTTCAGACAAAGCGAAAATTACGAACAATTAATGGCAGATGAAACCAAAAGGCTTCATGGCGAGGTTGATCTGTCTAAGGGTCCGTTGTTCAAGCTTGGTCTTTTTAAAACAACCAAGGAAGATTATCTGGTAATAATTATTCACCACTTGATTATTGATGGTATTTCATTAAGGATCATTCTTGAGGACTTCTATCTGGGATATCAGCAAGCTGCAAACAAACAGCAGATTATATTTCAGAAGAAGACTCATTCTTTTAAATACTGGGTGGAAAGAGTCCATGAATATGCCCAAAGTGAGGAATTGTTATCCGAGACCGAGTTTTGGTCAGGTGTTGAAAGGGATGGTGCAGCGTCCATTTATTGTAACTGCTGCAGAAATGGCATAGCAAGAGATGGCGATAGTGTTTCCATTACGCTTAACAAAGATGATACTAATAAACTTTTGATAGAAGTGAATAAGGCATACAACACAGAAATAACCGAGATTCTCCTTGCCGCTCTTGGACTTGCAATCAAGGAATGGAGCGGACGGAATACCGTACCGGTCAGTGTGGAAGGTCATGGCAGGGAGGGTATTCTTCAGGATATCAATATAACGAGAACCGTCGGATGGTTTACAGCCATATATCCCGTAATTCTGAATGTGGAAAGAAGCGACGATTTGGCATACGTTATAAAGAATGTGAAGGAAAAAGTGAGGCATGTACCTAGAAAAGGAACCGGTTATGGCATTCTTAAGTATATGGCCGGGCTCCAAAATAACAAAAATGTTGGATCATTCATGGAGCCTGAAATTGGGTTTAATTATCTGGGGCAGTTTGATGAAGGTTCCGGAAATGAAATATTCAACCTTTTAAAATTTGATCTGAAATCCTTCTTCAGCGAGAACTCCGAACGTATTTACAAGTTGGATATAATTGGTGTGACTTTAAATAAAGAACTACATATTATTATCAATTATAACAAAATCGATATTGAAAGGGAGGAGATTGAAAAGTTAATACAAAGCTATTATAGAAATTTGCAAAGATTAATGGACCATTGTGGAAATTTAGAAACCAATATCCTGATGCCTTCGGATGTGGGAGACAAACAGCTGACGGTTGAAGAACTGGAGTTCATACTGGATGCAATAAAGGATATATAAAGTATGGTTTTTATTAATATTATAAAAAATTAGTGAGGTTAGAATAATGTTCAGAGAAATGTTAAAATCGAAAATTCATCGTGCGGTTGTAACCGAGGCAAATCTTAATTATGTGGGTTCTATAACAATTGATGAGGATTTAATGGAAAATGCAGATATTATTGAAAACGAAAAAGTTTTGGTAGTTGATATAAATAATGGTTTACGTTTTGAAACTTATGTTATACCGGGCAAAAGGGGTTCGGGAATTATCTGTCTGAATGGAGCAGCGGCGAGGATGGTTCAGGTTGAGGACAAGGTAATTATTATTTCATTTGCACTTCTGAATGAGGATGAACTGAAGGATCATAAACCTACACTGGTATATGTAGGAGAGAAAAATGAAATAAAGGAGATTCAAAACAAAAGATAACAACTTGGTTGAAATATATGAAAGGAGGTGCTTAGGTTAAATGAATAAACCTAATGAAATAGAAGTAATTTATCCACTTTCTCCGATGCAGGAAGTTATGCTATATAATTTTGTTACATATGAAGGAAAGGGAAAAGCTTTTGTAAACCAATTAACTTTTTATATAAATGGGAATTTGGATATTGAACTGTTTCAGGAATGTTTCAATAGACTTATAGCAAGATACGATATTTTAAGAACAGTTTTTATATATAAAAAGGTACAAAGGCCCAGGCAGGTAGTTCTAAAGGAGAGGTATGCGCGCATCTTTTATGAGGATATTTCCAGATTGGAAGAGAGTGTTAAGAAGTTAAGTATAGAAGCGGCCAGTGGGAAAGATATTGAAAAAGGATTCGACATAACAAAAGATTTACTTATCAAAATATCCGTATTTAAAGTGGATGACGAGAAATACAATGTGATTTGCAGCTACCACCATATTATTGCCGACGGTTGGTCGCTCAATATTATATTAAATGAGTTGATGTATACTTATTCGGCATTGAAAGAAAATAGGCCGGTTTTATTACAGAAAGCCCTTCCATATAAGGATTTTATAGAATGGTATGAAAGGAATGATAGAAAGCAGGAGGAATTCTGGATAAATCATTTAAAAGGCTTTAATGAAATGACATATTTTCCAGGATTGAATCAGAATGCTGATGGAAATTCCGAGTTGGAAGATTACAGATTTCTATTGGCAGAGGATAAAACCGAACAGTTAAAAAAAATAGCCTTTGGTAATGCCGTTACATTAAATGCAGTTCTACAGACAGTATGGGGAATATTGCTGGCAAAATATAATGATACGAATGATGTGGTTTTCGGTTCTGTAGTTGCGGTGAGACCTACCGATATTCCCGGGATTGAAAATGCAGTAGGACTTTTCCTGAATATTGTTCCAATAAGGATAAGTTTTAAATATCAACAGCCATTTTCAGAATTGCTGCAACAAGTACATAAATCTCTGATAGAACTTAGAACATATGAACATATCCCTTTTTATGAAGTGCATTCTGTTAAGCAAAAAGGAGAGCTGTTTAACCATATTGTAACATTTCAGAATGTGTCATTTGAAAAAAATCTAGGTGAAGCAATTAAATCCAACAATTTGGAATTTAAAATCGGGAATCTGAAAATAAAAGAAAATACAGGATATGATTTTAGCATAGAAATAACTCATAATAAGGGACTGGGTATAAAAATCAGTTATAATTCTGCAATGTATGATTACGATACCATAAACAGACTCGAAGGGCATTTTAGACAGATAATTTTACAAATTATAGAAAACACTGATATAAAAATAGAAGAAATTGAAATATTGACGGATAGAGAGAGAGAGGAAATTATTAATGGATTCAATGATACCCGGATTGCGTACCCGGATAAAACAATTGCCGAGCTGTTCGAAGAGCAGGTTAAAAAATCACCTGAAAGTACGTCCATAGTATTTGAAAATAAAAGGTTGACATATAGGGAACTAAATTATAAAGCAGATTGTCTGGCAAAGGTATTAAGGCAGAAGGGAATCAGCAAAGGTACAATTGTCGGCATTATGGTTAAGCGATCTTTTGAAATGCTAATCGGAATATTAGGCATTCTAAAGGCTGGAGGAGCCTATCTTCCAATAGACCCTAGCTATCCTGCCCAACGTATAAAATACATGCTGAAGGACAGCAATACAAAGATTCTTTTAATTCAAAAAAATATAGGAGAAAAAATTGAGTTTGAATTTGAAAAGTTGATTATTGATGATGAGAACCTATATGCAGAATCAGGCATCAATATCGAAAATGAGTGCCTTCCTGAAGATTTGGCGTATTTGATTTATACATCGGGGTCTACAGGAACTCCCAAGGGGGTAATGATTGAGAATAGGTCAGTAGTTAATTTTATTAATGGCTTTACAGATAAAATTAAATTTTCAGCGGGAAAAATTGTTTTATCTGCAACATCAATGTCTTTTGATATGTTTGTTTTTGAAACTTTACTTCCGCTTGTGCAGGGTATGGAAATTGTTCTTGCAAACGACCAACAGCAAAAGGATTCCAAACTGTTGGCCAGATTAATTGTTGAAAACAAGGTTCAAGTGCTACAAATGACTCCATCATTATTCAGTATGCTGGTATACGGCAGTGAAACAGTTGAGTTTCTTGATGAGATCACCGAAATCATACTTGGCGGAGAAGCTTTCCCGAAAACCCTGTTTGAGAAACTCAAGCGGCAATTCAGGGGAAGGCTTTATAATGCATATGGGCCTACCGAAACAACAGTTTTTTCAACGGTTAAAGATATAACAGGAGCAAATGAAATCAGTATCGGGTGCCCTATAGCAAACACACAGGTGTTCATCCTTGATAGGAGGAAAAAACTATTACCGGTGGGGGTTACCGGAGAAATATATATTTCGGGGTATGGCCTTGCAAGGGGGTACTACCGAAAAGATGACATCACTAATGAGAAGTTTATGGATAATCCCTTTATCCCGGGTGGGAAATTTTATAGAACCGGGGATTTTGGCAGGTGGCTGCCCGGCGGGGATATAGAATCCTTGGGAAGAAAAGATACTCAGGTAAAAATAAGAGGATATAGGATTGAGCTGGGAGAAATAGAAAAAAAGGTTTCACAAATTGATTCTGTAAAGGAAGCTGTAGTGACTATTCTTGAAATTGCTGATAATAAAAGCATGCTGAACAGTGCAGAGCTGTACTGCTGTTTTGTGGCTGATCAGAGAATTTCTGCAGCTTATATTAAAAAATACTTATCTAAGGAATTACCTGATTATATGGTTCCTTCGTATTTTGCTCAAATAGACAGAATACCTCTCACCCCAAACGGGAAAATTGATAGAAAAGCTCTGCCGGAACCAATGTTTAGCAGGGAAACGGACACCAGGTATTATGAGGCAAGGAATAAGAGTGAAGAAAAAATTGCTGAAATTTGGAAAGATATATTAAACGTAGAAACTATAGGCGTGGATGATAATTTTTTTGATTTTGGTGGTCATTCTTTAAGTGCAGCAAGGTTTGTACTGCGATTACATAAAGAGCTGAACATAGAATTAAGTGTGACGAAATTTTTTGAAATGCCGACGATCAAGGAAATATCTGAATATATTCAGAGAGACAAGCCCGGCACATTCACTCCTGTAATTTCAGTTGGGCGGCGTGAGTACTACCCTGTGTCGGCTGCTCAAAAGTGGATGTATACACTGGAACAGTTGGACTACAATAGTGTTGCTTATAATATTACCCATGTTGTTGATATTGAAGGTGATCTGAATATTTTTTCGGTCAAGACGGCAATTGAGCAAATTGTTAAAAGGCATAATTCACTTAGGACTTCTTTCGAATTTATTGACGGACATATACTTCAAAAGATAAATGAGCAAATAGACTTTGAAAGAATATTTTTTGAACTTCCGGAGGGTGATGTTGATGAAACTGTCACCGGATTTATAAAACAATATGACTTGAAAACAGCTCCACTATTTAGAGTGGGGCTGATGACCGTTGGCGATAAAAAGCATATTTTGATTTTTGATGCCCATCATATTATCGTTGATGGTTTATCTATGGAACTTCTATTAAAAGAGTTTACACAACTGTACAATGGAGCATCATTACCTGAAGTAAAGACCCAATATCAAGATTACTCCGAATGGGAAAATAAAATATATGATTTGAATTATAGCGAAAAGTCTGAGAAATTCTGGGCAGAAGTTTATAAAGATGAAATACCGGTCCTGGATATACCCACAGACTACCCAAGGCCATCAAGGAAAAATATTGAAGGAGATAGTTTCTCTTTTGAAGCGCAGAGTGAAATGGTTGCTGCTCTAAGTGCATTAGCTAAGAATACAGGCTCAACCATGTATATGATTTTAATTGCAGCGTTTAATATATTTTTATCAAAGTGTACAGATAAGAAGGATATTGTTATTGGTTCACCGGTCTCAAGAAGAAATCATGCTGATTTGGAGAATGTGGTAGGGATGTTTGTCAATACATTACCTATGAGAAATTATCCTGCAGGAAATAAAACTTTTATAGGTTTTTTGGAAGAAGTCCGGCAATTTACATTGAGAGCTTTTGAAAATCAGGATTATCAATTTGACAGACTGGTTGAAAAAATAAATGTGAAAAGGGATGCAAGTAGAAATGTTCTTGTTGATGTAATGTTCTCATACTATGAGGATAATTCAAACAAAATTGATATACATGGGCTGGAAATAAATCATTATCAGTTTAAGACAAAGAAAACCGATTTTGATTTATACCTTACAGCTATTAAAACCAATGATAAGATCAATTTTAACCTTGAATATTGTACCGGACTTTTTATGCCTGAAACTGTCATGAGAATGACGGAGCGGTTTTTACATATTTTACGGCAGATACTTGAAAATCCCCAAATTGAACTTTATCAGATTGAGTTGGCAACGGAAAAAGAAAAAGAGCAAATAATAAATATGTTTAATAATACTAAAACGGATTATCCGGCAGATAAAACACTTCGGCTATTATTTGAGGAACAGGTAAAAAAAACACCAGACAGAGTTGCTATAACATTTAACAATGAATGTTTGACATATGGTGATTTAAACCGGAAGGCTAACCAGGTTGCAAGAGCATTGATCGAAAAAGGCACAGAAAATAACAGCCTGATAGGAATCTCTGTTGAAAGGTCAATAGAGATGATTGTGGGATTGCTGGGAATTCTAAAGGCTGGAGGTGCTTTTTTGCCAATAGACCCTGATTATCCTGACAAACGAGTTGATTATATGATTAATGACAGCAGAATCAAACTGCTATTGGCGGATAATAAATTTGTTCAAAGGCGTAAAGACAAAGAAAATGGAGTGCACATTCTTGAGATTAATGATAGCAGCATATATGAGAGGGAAGATTCAAACATCTGTGTGCCGGATAATCCGGAAGAACTTGCCTATGTAATATATACCTCGGGCTCAACCGGAAACCCTAAGGGTGTGATGATTAGAAACAGAGCAGTGAGTAATTTAATAAAAGGATTATCGGACCAAATAGATTTTTCAAATGGCAATACGATACTTGCAGTCACAACTATATCTTTTGATATATTCATTCTTGAGACGTTGATTCCCCTTGCAAAAGGCATGAAAATAATTCTGGCAAATAAAGAGCAACAGAAGGATACACGGTTACTGGGTAAATTGATAGGGAATGACAGGATAGATATAGTACAAATGACGCCATCAAGACTGAATGCTTTGATCAGCAGCGAAGATACATCTTTCTTGAAAAACATCAGAAATCTATTAGTGGGTGGGGAAACATTCCCGAAAGTGCTGTTGGAAAAGCTAAAAAAAATTTATAAATCAAAAATATTCAATCTCTACGGTCCGACAGAAACGACCGTTTGGTCAACAATCAAGGATTTAACTGCTGAGAATGATGTAACTGTTGGAAAGCCGATAGTAAATACTAGGATTTACATTTTAAACAGGGACAATAACATACAGCCTGTTGGAATCCCTGGAGAGCTGTGCATTGCAGGGGATTCACTTGCAAGAGGTTATTTAAATAATGAAGGATTAACCAGGGAAAAGTTTATCCAATTCCCATTTCTAAATGAACAGTTGTATAGGACGGGGGACTTTGCCAGATGGAAAGAAAATGGGGATATAGAGATCATAGGCAGAATGGATAATCAGGTGAAAATCAGAGGGTATAGGATAGAACCAGGCGAAATTGAAACTCTATTGCTAAAAGACGACAGGATAAAAGAAGCTGCAGTTACAGTTAAGGAAGATGCAACACAGAATAAGCTGCTGTGTGCATATGTTATCGGTGATGAAAAGATAATTGCCGAAGAATTAAAACAGACCTTGTTAAGGGAACTCCCCGAATATATGGTACCTGCTTTCATAATTCAACTTGAAAATATGCCCTTGACGCAGAATGGAAAAATAGACAGAAAATCATTACCGGCTCCAGACAGAACTTCAACCGCATCTGACGGTCATGAAGCTCCAAAAAGTGAAATTGAGAAAAGACTTTCTGTGATATGGGAAAAAGTTCTGGGATGCAAAAGCATCAGTGTACACAATAATTTTTTCGAATCCGGAGGACATTCACTGAATGCAATTATTTTGGCATTGGAAATTCATAAAGAGTTTGATGTTGAGATAAAGCTTGCAGATATTTTTAATAATCAAACAATTAAAGGATTGGCAGAGCATTTATCTTCACTGGTACACAGCAGCTTTTTTGCCATAGAGCCTGCGGAAAGAAAAGAATATTGTGCATTATCCCCGGCTCAAAAGAGTATTTATATGATTTGCCAAACCGAAAATGACAACATCTCTTATAATGTACCACTTGCAATGGCTGTGGAAGGAGTTATCGATACCGAGAGATTGGAGAGAACCTGGAACACGCTAATCAAAAGGCATGAGATGTTAAGGGCATCATTTGAGGAAAAAGAAGGGGAAGTATATCAAAAGGTTAATGCATCGGTAGAATGTCCAATATTATATTTTCAAGCTGAAGAGGGACAGGAAAACGAAATAATAAACGGTTTTATCCGGCCATTTGACTTAAATTCAGCTCCGCTGGCCAGATTAGGACTTGCAAAAGTCTCCGAAGACAGGCACATACTAATATGTGATGTACATCATATTGTGTTTGACGGTGTGTCGATCACCATATTAATAAATGATTTTATTAATATCTACCAGGGAATCCAACTGCCCGAAATTAAAGTCCAGTATAGAGATTACGTAAGCTGGCAACTTGACCTGTTGGAGTCCGATAGAATAAAGAAACAGGAAGAGTACTGGCTAAAGATGTTATCAGGCTCAATACCAGTTTTAAATTTACCTACCGATTATCCAAGAGAGAGAGTTCAAAGTTTTGAAGGAGACAGGATAACATATGAGCTTGATGAAGCTATAACTAATGATTTGAAGAGAATTTCCCTGGAAAACGAAACCACATTGTTTATGATGCTGTTTTCATCATACGGTACCTTGCTCCAAAGATATACCGGGAAGGAGGATATAGTTGTAGGCTGTCCTGTTGTGGGAAGAAAACATGCCGAACTGTATAATATTATCGGCATGTTTGTTAATGTACTTGCACTCAGGTCATATCCCAAAGGAGACAAAAAATTCAAGGAATATTTGATTGAAATAAAGGAATTGGTTCTAAAATCCGTTGAGAACCAGGAGTTTCCGATTGAATTGCTGTGGAACAAGCTGGATGTAAAGAGGACGGATATAAGAAGCAACCCTGTCTACAGAACAGTTTTTACAATGCAGGATACAGGTAATAAAAATATTAATATCGATGGGCTGAAATTCTCCAGAATCAATGTGGATTTCAGAATTTCAAAATTTGATATTACGTTAAATGTGGAAGAACTGGATAATAAGCTGCTTATTTATCTGGAATATTGCACGAAGCTTTTTTCACGAGAGACGGCCGAAAGTATAGTAATGCATTACGTTGCTATACTAAAATCCATAATAGAAGATATTAATGTGAAAATAGAAGACATTGGATTTTATAAGAGCAATTTGGCTGACACATCTTCAATCAGTGAGGGTCTGGTTGAATTCAATTTTTAAGAGGTGATTATAAAATGAAAACTGATCGTTATTTTGAGAATATTATAGTTTCAAGCGGCAAGTTTAAAGACTCTAAAGAATATTGGACAAAGAGGCTTGAGGGAGATATTACTTTTGAAAGCTTTATCTCTATGTCCGGCAACAGTGTAAGTGATAAAAAGCGGCAAATTCTTTATGAACTTCCACGAGAGATATATCAAAAACTTTTTAATATTGCTGATAAATCCGAGCTTGGGCTTTTTATAATGCTGACCAGTGGTGTAAAATTTCTGCTATATAAATACTCAAACAATAATGATATTAGCATTGGAATGCCTCAATTCAAAGAGAATGAGCAGGAAATAAGCAAAAATAATATTCTTTGCCTCAGAACAGTTATAAACAGCTCCGAAACAGTCAGGGAGTATCTTTATAAAGTCAGGGAAACAGTAATCGAAGCAAAAAAACACAGCAATATTCCATTCGGAAAAATCGCTGAAATCGTGGGGCTAAATATAGGGGAGGATAGGATACCCAAGTATAATACTTTGGTTTGCATGGAAAATATTCATAATGCAGGATATTTAAATAAGGTAGAAGCAGGTGTCGTATTTTATTTTAAGATTGAGGAAGGTTCATTAAAGATAACAATTGAATATAACGGTAATGTGTATGAAGAGCAAACAATCTATCGTATTTACCGGCAGCTGGTAAAATTTTTAGCTATAATAGCTGAAAATTCAAATATCAGGTTATCGGACATATATATCTTGTCAGAAGAAGAAAAGCATGAGGTTTTAGATAGATTGAATCAAACTGATGCCGAATATCCTAAAGAGAAGCTTATATATGAAATCTTTGAGGAGAAGGTGTCTGAAATACCTACAAGTACGGCAGTTGTGGACGGAAATAGAGAATTGACATACTCGGAGTTAAATGAAAAGGCAAATTCGCTGGCAAGGTTATTAAGAAAAAATGGAGTTAAGAAAGATACCGTAGTGGGAATTATGGCACACCAGTCAATAGAATTTGTTATAGGTGTACTTGGCGTACTTAAGGCTGGTGGAGCATATTTGCCAATCGATGTGGCTTATCCTGCGGATAGAATTAAATATATGTTGGAAGATAGCAATGCCAGGATATTGCTGGTTGATGGAGGCCGATTGGTAGAAAGCGGCTGTGAAAAAGTTACTACTGTTATCGATCTTAGAGATGAAAGCTTGTATAGTGGAGACGGTTCCAATCTTCGTTCGCATACTGATCCTTACAGCCTGGCATATATCATATATACATCGGGTTCTACTGGACAACCTAAAGGAGTTATGGTAACACACCTTGGATTGATGAACTATGTATACTGGGCAAATAAGGTATATGTGGGTGGAGAGAGCATGGACTTTCCACTGTACTCATCCATATCTTTTGACTTGACAGTCACTTCTATCTATACCCCTTTGATATCTGGAAACAGAATAATTGTATATAACAGTGAAGATAAGGTGCTAGTTGTAGCCAGAATATTTGAAGAGTGCAGAGTAGGAATCGTGAAACTGACGCCCACCCATTTGAGACTTCTGGAAGGGGTAAACCTAAGCAAGTCAGGTATAAAAAAAATCATTGTAGGGGGAGAAGACTTAAAGACAGAATTGGCAAAGAGCATACATGAGGCCTCACAGGGAAGAATTGAGATATTTAATGAATACGGTCCTACCGAGGCAGTTGTAGGCTGCATGATATACAAATACAATTATGAAAAGGATATAAGACAATCAGTGCCTATAGGTGTACCTGCCGACAATACACAGATATATTTGCTGGATAAGGACATGAAGCCTGTTCCTACACTAGCGGAGGGAGAGATATACATATCCGGTGACGGTGTGGCAAGAGGGTATATCAATAAGCCTGAACTTACCAGAGAAAGATTTTTGAACAGTCCTTTCATACACGGAAAGATAATGTATAAAACAGGGGATTTGGCAAGAAGGCTTCCTGATGGAAACATAGAATTTGTTGGACGTAAAGATGGACAGGTTAAGATTCGGGGTTATAGAATCGAGCTTGGTGAAATTGAAAGCGCACTGTTAAAGTATGAAGACATAAGAGAAGTAATAGTAGAAGCCAGGGAAGCTCCGGATGAGAGAGGACCCAGATATTTGTGCGCATATTTGGTATCGGATAAAAAAACGCAATATAAAGATATAAGGAGATACTTGCTTGATATATTTCCTGAATATATGGTGCCGGAATATTTTGTAACGATTGACAGCATGCCGTTGACGTCAAACGGAAAGCTTGACAGAAAGGCGTTGCCCGATCCTTTGAAAATATATAATCAGGAGTCCAAATATGAAGGGCCGAATAATGAAATAGAGGAAAAGATATCAGTAATATGGCAGGAAATTTTAGGAGTTGAGCAGATAGGGATAAACGAAAACTTCTTTGAGATGGGGGGAAACTCACTAAAAGTTTCAGCAATGCTGGCTAAGCTGCATAAGCAGCTTAACATGGTAATACCTTTGAAAGAAATGTTCCGTCTGCCCACAATCAAGGGACTTGCCCAAATCATTGAGGATTCCGGAGAAAAAATATTTGCATCCATAGAGCCTGCTCAGGAAAAAGAATTCTATCCTTTATCCTCGGTCCAAAAAAGGATGTTTATATTTAATCACTATGAATCGAACAACATAAGCTATAATATTCCCGTAGTAATGATTGTAGAAGGAGAACTTGACAAAAACAGGTTTGAGGATGCGGTGGAGAAATTGGTGCAAAGGCATGATGCCCTTCGGACAGCATTTATGCTTTTAAATGAGGAACCTGTACAAAAAGTATACGCGGAAGTGGATTTGAACATAAAATATATTGAAATACCGGAAGATAAGGTAGACAGTCTTGTAAAAGGTTTTATACAGCCCTTTGATCTGAGTAAAGCACCTCTGCTTCGGATATCTCTTGCAAGGATATCCGACACAAAGCATATATTGATGTTTGACATGCATCACATAATAGCAGACGGGTCATCTATGGAAATTTTAATAAAAGAATTTACGACACTCTATGAGGGAGGAGAGTTACCTCCATTAAGGATACAGTATAAGGATTTTGCCTGTTGGCAAAAATTAATGGTTACTTCTGAGGCTGTTTGTGGACAGAAAAGGTACTGGGAGGACATATTCAGAGGCGAAATCCCTGTGCTTAATCTGCCTTTGGATTATCAAAGAGCCACAGTGCAAAGCTTCGAAGGGAATAGTTTATCCTTCAGTGTGGGTAAAACTATAACTGAAAGTTTAAAAAGAATTGCCCTGGAGACTGGTGCAACGTTGTATATGGTGCTATTAGCTGCGTATAATATACTATTGGCAAAATATTCAGACGTAGAGGACATAGTAGTAGGAGCGCCTGTAGCGGGAAGAAATCATACAGATTTAGAGAATATAATGGGGATGTTTGTAAATACACTGGCAATCAGAAGTCGGCCAGAACGTGGGAAAACCTTTGTCGAGTTTTTAATGGATACGAAGGAAAATGTTATAGCATCCTTTGAAAACGCTGACTATCCGTTCGAAGAACTGATAGAGAATATAAACCTGTCAAGATCTTCAGGAAGAAATCCATTGTTTGATACTTTATTTGTTTTACAGAATATAGGTGTTTCAGAGATATGTATAGATAAATTGAGATTTATTCCTTTCGATTTTCATAATGGAATATCAAAATTTGATATTTCATTAACGGCTTTTGAAGAAGATGAAGACATAAAATTCAGTTTTGAATATTGTACAAAGCTTTTTAAACAAGAGACCATTGATAGGATGAGTAAGCACTTTGTAAACATACTTCAGGATATAACGGACAATCCATCGAAAAGGCTAATGGAAATAAATATGCTGTCTGAAGAGGAAAAAGAAAAAATTATTTTGGATTTTAACAACACAGAAACACACTATCCTGTACACAGTACTATAAACCTCATGTTTGAGGAACAGGCCGGGAAAACCCCGAATAATGTTGCGGTCATATTTAGAGACGGGCATATGACTTACCGGGAGCTGAATGAAAAAGCAAACCGACTTGCAAGTGCACTGAGAGGAAAAGGAACCGGAGCAGGCAGCATTATAGGTATATTAGCCGAAAGATCCTTTGAGATGCTGGTAGGAATAATGGGGATTCTGAAATCAGGAGCTGCATACATGCCGCTGTCCCCTGAGTATCCCGAAGAAAGAATCAGGTATATGCTGGAGGACAGCAGTGCAAAAATACTGCTTGCCCAGGAAAAGTTTGTGGATGAGCTCGTATTTGATGGGGATGTCCTTAATCTGGATAACGAAGGGTTGTATGAAGGAGACGGTTCAAATCCGGAAATAATCAATAAGCCTGACGATTTGGCATATGTACTATATACCTCGGGTTCAACGGGAAGACCTAAGGGTGTGATGATAGAGCACCGTTCTATAATAAACAGACTGCATTGGATGCAGAGAAAGTATCCTCTTGGAGAAGGGGATGCAATATTGCAGAAAACCCCGTATTCATTTGATGTATCGGTGTGGGAGCTGTTAGGTTGGTCTTTTGCAGGTGCCAGGGTATGTCTTCTTGAACCGGGAGAGGAAAAAGACCCTGCTGCCATAATAGAAGCTGTGGAAAAGAACAGAATCACTACCATCCACTTTGTACCATCCATGTTAAATATATTCCTTAATTATGTAGAGGAACTTGAAAGTGTTGACAGACTGAAGAGTCTGAAGCAGGTATTCGTCGGTGGTGAAGCATTGAGCGTGAGACAGGTGAATACCTTCAACAGAATGATATATGAAGGGAATGGTACAAAGCTGCATAACCTGTACGGCCCGACTGAGGCCGCAGTGGATGTATCCTCCTTCGATTGCCCAACTTCAGGAGAACTGGAAACAGTACCTATAGGCAGGCCTATAGACAATATCAGACTGTACATACTAAATAAGGACAACAGGCTGCAACCGGTGGGAGTACCCGGGGAGCTGTGTATATCGGGCGTGGGTGTTGGAAGAGGATATCTCAACAGGGAAGAACTCACAAAAGAGAAGTTTGTGGAAGATCCCTTCAAACCGGGAGAGAAGATGTACAGGACCGGAGATCTGGCAAAATGGATGCCCGACGGGAATATAGAATATTTGGGCAGGATGGACAATCAGGTAAAAATAAGAGGGTACAGAATAGAGCTGGGAGAAATAGAGGCCCAATTATTAAAGCAAGAAAGTATAAAAGAGGCAATAGTAGTAGTTAGAGAGGACGAAAAAGGGGATAAGCTGCTATGTTCATACGTTGTAAGCGATATAGCGTTGGAGTTAAATGAAATAAGAAAGTCAATGAAGGAGGAACTCCCTGATTACATGGTGCCTACTTTTATAACACAGTTGTTAAGTATTCCTTTGACCCACAGCGGGAAAGTGGACAGGAAAGCCCTGCCCGAGCCTCTGAAGGAACTATCCCTTGAAAACGAGTTTGAAGGGGCGGCCAATGAAATAGAAGAAGAACTGCTGAAAATATGGATGGAGGTTCTGGACCTGGATCAGATAGGAGTTAATGACAACTTCTTTGAACTTGGAGGACAATCATTAAAAGCAGTTGTTTTGCTGGCGAAGATACACAAAAAGTTTGATACTCGAATAACAGTGAAAGAAATGTTTACTGTACCTACAATAAAGGAACTTGCCCGGATTGTGATGGGAGCAAAAAAGAATATCTATGCAGCTATCGAGCCTGTGGATGAAAGAGATTATTATCCTGTATCATCGGCTCAGAAGAGGATGTACATATTAAGTCAGTTTAAAGAAGTAGGTACGAGCTATAATGTTCATGCCGCAATTATAATTGAGGGATGCCTTGAAAGGGAACGCCTTGAACAAGCTGTGAACACGCTTGTAGAGAGGCATGAGGCATTAAGAACATCCTTTGAAGTTTATGATGAAGAAATTGTACAAAGAATTCACAAGGAAGTTTATTTTGAAATTATATATAAAAAGGCCGACGAGAGCGAATTAAACGGCATTATTAAAGAATTCATACAGCCATTTGAACTGTCAAAGGCTCCTCTTCTCAGGGTATGTCTGGTAACGTTGTCAGAAAACAGGCATGCGCTAATTTATGACATGCCTCATATTATTACAGATGGAACCTCGATGTTTACATTGGTAAAAGAATTCGTAGAATTGTATCAATGCAGAGAATTGCCAGAGTTAAAGCTTCAATATAAGGATTATTCCAATTGGCAGAGAAAGCAGGAGGATTCTGAAGCTTTTAAAAATATTGAGAAGTACTGGATAGACTTGTTTTCAGGTGAAGTTCCGGTACTAATGCTGCCGACGGACTATGCCAGGTCCACTATGTCCAGCTTCGAAGGCGATACACTGTCTCTTATCCTGGATAAGAACATTACTGCAGATATAAACAGATTTATTGCTGATACCGGTGTTACATTACATATATTACTGCTTTCTGTATTCAATGTCCTGCTAGCTAAATACACTTCACAGTATGATATTGTGGTAGGGACAGCCGTAGCTGGAAGACCACACGCCGACCTTCAGAATATAATAGGCATGTTTGTAAATATGCTGTCCATGAGAAATTATCCTGAACAGGAAAAGACATTTTATGAATTCCTGACAGAAGTAAAAGCAAACTCAATCAAGGCATATGAGAATCAGGACTATCAATTTGAAATGCTTGTAGACAAGCTTAACTTAAAAAGGAATACCAGCAGGAATCCTCTCTATGATGTGATGTGTACAGTGCAAAATGTTGAAATTCCGGAAATAGAAATTGATGAACTAAAGTTTAAGCCATATAGCTATGATAACAAAATTACACATGCTGATATTAATTTGATGGTAAAAGAGGTCAATGGTGAAACAGTTTTACACTTTGAATACTGCACAGGATTGTTTAAAAGAGAAACAATTGAGAAAATTGCCTGCAACTTTAAGAACATAGTTGTTGATGTATTGGATAATCCTCAAAAGAAGCTGATAGACATAAATATGATATCACAGGAAGAAAAGCTTAAAATACTTTTTGATTTTAACGACACCGAAACTGTATATCCCTATTATAAAATGTTGCACGGCTTATTTACCGAACAAGCCCTCAGAACTCCTAAAAACGTAGCAGTACAGTGCGATAATTTTACTATAACGTATAGGGAGCTTGAACAAAGATCGAATCAGCTTGCAAGGATATTAAGAAAGAAGGGGGTAGGGCCGAACTGTATTGTAGGCATTTTGCTGGATAATTCCCCTGAAACTATTATGAGTATGCTAGGAGTATTGAAGGCTGGAGGAGCATATTTACCTATAGATATCTCATACCCTGACAGCAGAGTGTCATATGTATTGAATGATAGTCAGCCGATAGTAATTCTGACAACGAATGAGGCTGCAAGAAACTGCTGCATTGAAAAAGAGAAGTCTTTCAGCGGAGAGATTATATATGTTGACAGGCTGCTCAGCGAAAAAATGTATGAGGATGATACAACCTTAGAGAATATCAATAAGCCTGATGATCTTGCATATATAATTTACACCTCGGGATCTACGGGCAAGCCCAAGGGTGTCATGGTAACTCACCTTGGTCTGATAAACTATATATATTGGGCTGATAAGGTATATGTAAAAGGTGAAAAACTTGACTTCCCGCTTTACTCCTCTATATCCTTTGACTTGACGGTAACCTCAATCTATACCCCATTGGTATCGGGGAACAGGATAGTTATATACAAGGGAGAGGATAGAGTACAGCTAGTAAGGAGGATTGTAGAAGAGGGTAAAGTGGGCATTATAAAACTTACGCCCACACATCTCCGTCTGCTGGAAGAGGTGGATCTTGGCCAAACAGCCGTTAAAAAGCTCATAGTAGGTGGAGAGGACTTAAAAACTGAGCTTGCAAGAAAGATACACGAAAGTTCTATGGGTGAGATAGAAATATACAATGAATACGGGCCTACCGAGGCTGTGGTAGGGTGCATGATATATAAATACGACTATGAAAAGGACAGAAGAGGTTCCGTGCCCATAGGAAAACCCGCAGACAATGTACAGATATACCTTCTGGACAAGGACATGAATCCTGTAACTGACATGGTTGAAGGAGAAATGTATATATCAGGGGACGGAGTGGCCCGAGGATACCTCAACAGGCCCGAACTGACTAAAGAGAGATTCTTAAATAATCCTTTCATATCTGTCCAAAAAATGTATAAGACAGGTGACCTTGCAAGAAGACTTTCCGATGGTAACATTGAATATATAGGCAGACTTGACAGCCAGGTTAAGATACGGGGGTACAGAATTGAGCCGGGTGAAGTTGAAAATGCTCTATTGAACTATGAACCGGTAAAAAATGCCGCTGTGATTGTAAGAGAAGATAACAGTGAAAAATATCTGGCAGCATATATAGTGTCTGAAAGTCAGCTCTCCATATCAAAGGTAAGAGAGCATCTGATAAAAGAAATTCCTGATTATATGGTGCCGTCACAAATAGTTCAGGTAGATACCATTCCATTGACACTGAACGGTAAAGTAGATGTGGATGTATTGATTAAAAAGGAGAACAAAATTGAGAGAGGGAAAAAATATGAAAGAGAGATAAGTGAAACGGAATCAGTAATTCTAAATATTTGGAAAGAGCTGCTTTCGGTAGAAAATATACAAATTAATGATGACTTTTTTGAGTATGGCGGACATTCGCTAAAAGCAACCATCCTTGTAAACAGGTTATACAAAGAGTTTAATGTAAAGGTGCCATTGGGTGTTGTATTTGAAAAATCAACTATAAGTGAGTTGGCAGAGTATATAGAGTCGGTCTGTAAGGAAGAATATGTTTCCATTACACCTGTGGAAAAGAGAGAATTTTATCCGCTATCCTCCGCCCAGAAAAGAATGTTCTTAGTCAGCCAGTTTAGAGATATTGGTACGAGCTACAACACACCTGCAATAGTATTAATAGAAGGTGACCTTGACGTAAAGCGCTTTGAGAAAGCTGTTAGAGCGTTTTTACAGAGGCATGAAATATTGAGAACATCCTTTGAATTTGTTGAGGATGTTGCGGTACAAAAAATCCATGACGCAGTTGATTTTGAAGTGAGCTATATTGAAATAGAAGAATGCTTCCTTGACAGTGTAATAAACGAATTTATAAAGCCTTTTAATTTGGATAGAGCTCCACTTTTCAGGGTATGTCTGGCTCAAATGGGGGAAAAAAGGAATGCTGTTTTATTTGACATGCACCATATTGTTACAGATGGCATTTCATTGGGAGTATTGGTAAAAGAGTTTTCAAGCTTATATGAAGACCGTATACTTAATCCTTTAACAATACAGTACAAGGATTTCGCAGTATGGCAAAATAATCTTTTAAAGAGCATAAATATCAAAAAACAGGAGGAGTACTGGTTGAATATTTTTAAAGATAATATTCCGGTACTTAACTTTCCAACAGATTATTCAAGGCCATCAATCCAAAGTTTTAATGGAGATTCGGCAAGTATTACATTGGATAAGAACATATCACTGGAATTAAGAAAACTTGCATTTGAGGCTGATTGTACAAATCATATTGTTTTACTGGCTGTCCTGGATATTGTACTGTCAAAGTACTCGGACCAGGAGGATATTGTAGTTGCTACAGCAGTTGCTGGAAGGCGTCACCCTGAACTTGAGAATATTGTCGGAGTATTTATTAATATGCTCTGTATGAGGAATTACCCAGTAAGCAGTAAAACATTCATGGATTTTCTTTCGGAAGTTAGAGGTAATTCCATAAAGGCATATGAAAATCAAGATTACCAATTCGAAATGATGGTGGAAAAGGTCGGAGGAAGAAAGGGCCTGGATAGAAACCCTATATATGATGTTTCTCTTACAACACAGAATGTAGATATTCCTGTATTATACCATAAAGACCTGGTGTTTAAACCTTATAATTTTATAAATAAGGTAACGCATTCCGATTTGAACTTTACGGTTAATGACCAGAAAGATGAAATAATCTTAAATCTTGAATACTGCAGTGATTTATTTACAAAGAAAACAATACAAAATTTGCTGTCTCATTTTAAAAATGGATTAGAATATGTGTTGAAAAGACCTTACGCAAAACTCTCTGAAATAAGTATATTATCTGAAAATGAAAAAAGAAATATTGTTTATGGATTTAATAACACTGAATCCCCGTATCCAATGAACAAAAAGATATATCAGCTGTTTGAAGAACAAGTGGACAGAACCTTTGACAATATTGCCATTGAATCTGATGACAGGTGTTTGACCTACAAGGAACTCAATGTAAAGTCAAACCAGCTGGCAAGGCTTCTGAGGGAAAAAGGTATAAGACCGGGTAACGTTGCAGGAATCATGATAGAACAGTCCATAGAGTTTGTT
>NZ_KK211294.1:76803-194099 GCF_000621505.1 Ruminiclostridium cellobioparum DSM 1351 = ATCC 15832 | reverse complement strand
TTTGGATAGAGACTTTTCCAAAGAGACCACCCTGCTTTTTTCAATTTCAGAAAACAGAATCAAATCCAGCAGAAGTTTCTTTTGATAGTCTACATGAGAGTTCCAATTACACAACATTAATATAGCCTCCAAAACCAGTGTTATGGCAATTAATACCATACGCTGTGGTTTTCAAATTTTTGGAAGCTAATGTCAAGGTGTACAGTAACCATATATGGTTACTACTGGTAAATGTTGTTGGAAAATTTAAAGTAAAAAACTGGAGAATGTTAGAGGTGCGAGAAGAAAATTGCATCTTAAAACATAGAGCTCGAAAGCTATTGGAGTTTTCGAGAGTATTATTATAAAGCATAGGAGGATTTATGTGGATACAAATAAGCTCCGGAAAGGGTCCCGATGAATGTGAGCTTGCGGTGAGCCTTTTCCTGGAAGCATTCAGGAAAGAATGCAATAAAAAAGATATAAAAGCCAACGTCTTAGCTGCAGTACCCGGACATGTAACAGGAAACTTACAATCCGTGCTATTATCCTTGGAAGCCCCAGACGATAATTCTCTTAATGAAATAAGCAGTGGCACCATCCTGTGGGTTTGCACAAGCCCGTACCGTCCTAACCACAGGCGGAAGAACTGGTTTATCAATATTGAAGTATTTGAACACCCGGATAGACTATCTTTTTCAGAAAAGGATGTACGGTTCGAATCCATGAGAAGTTCAGGTCCGGGAGGCCAGAACGTTAATAAGGTCGAAACTGCCGTCAGAGCATTTCACCTTCCTACCGGCCTGACTTCAACAGCAAGCGAGGAAAGATCTCAATACATGAATAAAAAGCTGGCTTTAAGCCGGTTGTCAAACCTTATCAAAGCTAAGAATGATGAATGTTTTTCAAACCATAAAAGAGTAATGTGGATGCAGCATAATACTCTCGAAAGGGGAAACCCTCTCAGGGTTTATGAAGGTAAAGAGTTCAGGCTTAAGCAAATGGTGTATTTTGAAAGGAATAGGTAATACATGAATATATCCGCCACAGTAACACAAAAACAGTTATCCGAACTGCTGCTGAATATAGCAGTAGTTCGTCCGGTCTTCATCTGGGGACCTCCAGGCATCGGCAAGTCCACACTGGTGCAGCAGTTTGCCGAATCATTGGGTCTTCCCTGTGTTTCCCTGCTCGGAAGTCAATTGGCGCCGGAGGATATCATTGGTGTTCCCCAAATCCTGGATGGAGTAAGCCAGTTCTGCCCCCCGAAGATGATCGCAAGGAAAGAACCGTATTGTCTCTTCCTTGACGAACTGAATGCATGCAGTCAGGAGGTCCAGAAGGCATTTTACAGTCTGATTCAGGAACACAGAATCGGTGAGTATGAACTTCCTAAGGGCTCTATCGTTGTCGGTGCCGGTAACAGAGCGCAGGACAGTGCTATTGTCAAGCCTATGTCCTCAGCATTGATCAACCGCATGATGCATGTCCAGCTAAAGGTCTCCCATAAGGATTGGCTGGAATGGGCCTCTGTAAATGAAATACATCCTTATATTATTGAATATATCAATTTACGCCCGGATCATCTCTGGACGCAGCCACCAAAGCATGAAGAGCCCTTCTCCACCCCGCGTTCATGGCATATGCTTAGTGATGCTCTCCATGAGTATGGAGAAGGAATAACCGATGAAGCGCTTGAAATAATGGCATACGGCTGTCTTTCACCACATCATGCAGGTCAGTTCAAGGCATTTATCAAGCAGATAAAAAACAGGTACCAGTTGTCCGCCATCATGGATGGTGATGAAAGATGGCCCCATAAACCCGAAGACAGAGATATTCTGTATTTTCTTTCTCAATCCTTCCGTGCACAGTTAATCAAGCAGTTGCCTGATGAGAAGGAAGTAATGAATGAAAAGCAGAAAAAACTGGCACATAGAGCTAAAGCCCTAATTAAGGAATTAGCGTCCATCAGTCTTGAAATAGCCCAGATGGTCGTATCAAGGCAAGGTGAAGATGAAGGCCTGCCCGGATGGTTTATGGTTGATATTGTACGTGACCTTCCAAGACTGGTAGAAAGGAAAGAAGCGTAAACAATGGGAAAGAAAAAGAATGTTCAGCAGCATGATATTGCCTATGAAAACTATGTTCAGGGATATAACATGATTAAGCAGCATCCAATGTTCTCCCCGCTCCTTTCGCATATTCATGATGTGCGAAGAGAAGGCAACTTATGCCCTGAAAACGGTTGGGCAGTAATAACAAGAAACGGCTATCTCCATGTTCATCCGAAAAGACGCGGAGAGCCGTTGGAGTGGGCCTATGTCATTGCCCATTGCCTGCTCCATTTAGGCTTAGGTCATTTTCAAGATAAAGATGACCTTATCAAATGGAATACAGCCTGTGACTGCTTTATTGCTCGTTTCTTGTCTGATATGAAGCTGGGTCGTGCACCTACAGATTTGCAGTATGCCGTTGATTTTTCCGCACCTACTGAAGAGAGGCTTTTTAAGGATTTCCTTGAAAGAGGCATACCACCTACTTTAAGCGGATTTGGTACTGCAGGGCCAACCTGTGGTGATATGGTTATGGCAGCGGAAAAGACTGACTGGGCCGGTCGGAAAATGGACTGGATCTCCTGTTTTGCCAAAGGTCTTTCCATGGCTGTAACCAGTGCAGTAAATGTTGCCGGGGGCTTGGAGCCTTTTCTTGGTGCTGAGAAGGAGTGTATCACAGCCGTTGTCCGGGCTAAGAACTGGTTTATCAGCAGCTTTCCCCTATTAGGTGCTCTCGCTGCCGGTTTTACACTCATTGAGGACCCTGTTGTCTGTACACGTATGGACATTTCTGTAGCAGCAGTGAATGCATATGTGAAAGAAATCTATATAAATCCTGCTGCCGGGTTGGATGAATATGAGTGCCGCTTTGTCATGGCTCATGAGCTCCTGCATGTAGGTCTGCGACATCAGGCACGGTGTCAGGGCCGGGAGCCATATTTATGGAATATTGCTTGCGATTATGTAATCAACGGATGGCTTGTCGAAATGGGTCTTGGAGAGCTACCCAAAATAGGTACACTGTATGATCCTGATCTTAAGGGTCTTTCTGCTGAGTCTATCTACGACCGGATTGTCCTTGATATCCGTACCTACAGGAAGTTAGCTACATTAAGGGGTATTGGCCTTGGTGATATTCTTGAGAAAGAACCTTCAGACTGGTGGACTACAGGCGATGGAATCAATCTTGATGATTTTTACAGACGTTCCTTAAGCCAGGGGCTTTCCTACCATGAGGAACAAGGACGCGGGTATATTCCCGCCGGACTTATTGAAGAAATCCGTGCTCTAAGCCAGCCTCCCGTCCCCTGGGATGTTGAGCTTGCACAGTGGTTTGACAATTACTTCTCCCCCTTGGAAAAAGTACGTTCATATGCACGCCCAAGCAGGCGCCAATCATCTACTCCAAATATACCCCGCCCCCGCTGGATTCCCGCGGCAGGTTCCGAGGAGGGACGGACTTACGGCGTCATTCTGGATACCTCAGGTTCCATGGACCGCTCCTTGCTGGCAAAGGCATTAGGTACAATTGCCAGCTACAGCATTTCGCGTGATGTACCTTATGTCCGGGTGGTTTTTTGTGATGCTGCTGCGTATGATCAGGGGTATATGGCTCCGGAAGCAATAGCTGAGAGTGTAAAAGTTAAGGGACGTGGAGGGACTGTATTACAGCCTGGAATAGATTTGCTTGAAAAAGCCGAGGACTTCCCAACAGATGGGCCCCTTCTTATTATAACCGATGGGTACTGCGAGCCTTTAAAAATCCATAGAGAGCACGCATTTTTATTACCCAAAGGCAGCAATTTGCCATTTTTACCGAAGGGAAAGGTTTTTCGTTTCAGTTAGCTTTGACCGTCCTAATCATGGATCTGTTTGCTTATAAGCGCTTGGCTGAAGCTATTGAAATGCTGAACAAGTTATTATTCTTACAAATTGTTAGATTTGAATGCCAGTCATTCGCCTGCAAAATTCTATCAAGTATCCGGCCTTCTCATTCATATAATAGTAAACCGCAAGGCTGAAAGCCTTGCGGTTACTGTGTTTCTTGGTGGAGCTAAAGAGATTCGAACTCTCGACTTCCACAATGCCATTGTGGCACTCTCCCAGCTGAGTTATAGCCCCATATATTTCCATTTTCGCTCATCCAGAACTTTGTATATGTTACAATCACCGCTTTTTGCGATTTTGCCGTGAATGCCAGTCATTCGGGGGACAGGCTAGTGTGACACTCTCCCATGTGAGCTACACCCCCATATTATGTTGTCTGTAATCTTTCAAAGCATTGCAATCACTGCATTTCTTGATTTTTAATGAATGCCATTCATCCGAGGGCCTTCCCATTTATTCGCGCTCCCGATATGTCGGGTGTGCACCCCCACATAATTAAACCATAACAAGAAAGCCATAATATTAGCGCAGGAAAATGTAAATACAAGCAAAAATGTATCTGAAGATAGAAAATATTGTGAATTTTCTGTTATAAATAGAATACCCTGTGCATTTTACTTATAACAACCAACCATAATCCTGTCGGGTGTCCACAACCGCATCAATGTAAACAGTACTTCCACTAATTTTATAAATCAACAGGTATCGCTTTTCTATCAGGAGCTTTCGGTATTTCCCTGATGGAATCAGAGGGTCAGACAGCCACGGGTTTCGTTCCGGAAACACTTCCAAAGATTGAGTTTTTTCCTGAAAGACTTCAATCAGACGCAACGCCGCCGACTCGCTTACCTGTGCCAGAAACCGTGCATGAGATACCAGCATCTGAGTGGCTTCGTCGGAAATAATCACCCGATAGCTTTTATTTTCGTTGTCCATCCAGCACCTCACGGACAGCGACTTTCATCATTTCAGACACCTCATCAATGGTATGACCGGGCTTCCCGTATAACCTTCCTTCTTCCGCGACGATAAGGTTTTCCCGCAATTTGAGCATGCTCTCCCTTCTTGCAAAGGTTTCGATATCCATGACCACAAGATCACCCTCGCCATTTTTAGTGAGAAAAACGGGTTCTCCTGAATGTTTGCATATCTCAGATATTTCGTTGTAATTCTTCCTAATTGCTGCAGAAGGTTTGATGTTCATTATGTAAACCACCTCTCATATAGTAGTATTATATGCTTATAATATGCTTATTATACTACCATTGAAATTATTTGTCTATCCTGCCCAATCAATGAGCATCGTGACAGCGTATATGCAGACATTCCATCAGCACTAAATCAGCGTCAACTGCTCCGGATTCATATACTGCATTACTTCCTCATCTTCTTCAACCCGCACATCCTTTACCACCACTCTCATTCTGCCGTCCTGGAGAATATCCTGATTCAGGAGATAGCTCACTCCGAACCTAGAGGTTATCTCTCTGGGAATTCTGTGTCCCGGAGCAATAAGCTGGATATGGTTTTGCTTCATTATCTGAAACATGGGCTCCCACAGATAGACTGCCGATGTGGCTCCAAAAGGATTGTCCGCAATGATTACCTTTTTGGTTTTCAGAGAAGTATTGGTTATGGACAGCATTCTTATAAATGATATGAGGCAGGCCGCAAAAATAAAGTACAGTGAATTATTCTGGCCCTCGGAACCAACGGCATATTCCCACCTGTAGAAACGGGAATTTTCGGGTATGCTTTCAATTTTATAGAGTCTGACGACAGCTTTATCCATATCCACAATCTGGGCAAGCAGTTCCTTGGTGGAAAGCTTTAATGCCACACGCTTTCTGTCAACAGCTCCATCTTCACTTATTTCTCTGACAATGCCTTCAATATGGTTCTTCATGCGCAATTGCTTTTCTTTATCCTCGAAGTCATTCATTTTTACTTCAATCATATTTACCCGTCTTCCGTTAACCTCTATTTTCGAAAGAGTTTCCATCTTCCTCAGATGCCCCAGAACCAGTTCAGCCCTCTGAATGCATCTGCGGGTGAAATCCTGCTGGTAGCTTTCCAACTGCAATATGTCACTACTGATTTTCTGCATCTGCTGGTCAATATTGCTTACATACTCCCGGAAAGCCTGCTGACGCTCCCTGCACTGGGCTGCAGTATCCGGACGGCTGATTTTGGAAAGCTCCTCCAGAGGCTCAGTTATTACAAAGGCCGTTGTTTCCTGGCGGATGGACGTAATTCTTTCACTCCATTTTTCACACTGACGATTAATAGCTCTTTCCAGCAGTACATATTCTTCCTCAAATGTCCTGAAATCCTTCAGTTCTGAGGCAATGGCTGCGGAATCCGTAGTTACACCGGTCCTTCTGATAAAGGAATCATAATAATCTGCCTGGGAGCTCATTTTTATACTTTCACTATTTAGTTTTTTCAGTTCACCCTCAAGAATTATAATTTCCTTACTGTAGCTTTCAATCAGTTCGACGGTAAATCTGATTTCGTCCTGATATTTCTCTTCACTATCATAAACGGTCAGCTCCTTTGTTTCATTTGCAGAAATACCTTTGAGAATTTCTCCTTTTTTACCCTCTGCATTTGATATTCTTGCAGTTAAATCCCCAATATCCTTCTGAAGCTTCCTGAGCATGGTTTCAATGCTCTCTTTCTCACTCTTTGCCTTCAGGATAATATCCTTTGTTGGTATGATAACAGCAATTCCATTCTGTTCTGACTCCCATATACCTTCCAGATCCCTTTGATAATCTCTTTTAATTCTATCTCCGGAATTTGACAGGCGCTCCTGATAATCCTTAATATCCCGTCTGAGCCTGTTTTCATCAGCGAGCTGCCCACCCATGGCAGCTTGCAAAGAATTAAAGTCAGAACGCACCTCCTCCAACTGCTGAACATTTGCAAGCTCAGCAAAGCTTTCCACTGCTTTCCCTTCCATCTCCAGGTCATGAAGCTGCAGCCTCAGGCCCTGAAGTTCTTCCTGCAGCTGTTGTGTTTTCGCATCCAGTGCAGCAATTTCATTTGTTATTCGGGCTTTTGCTTTTTGTACAGCCTCCTGAGCCTCCTTCTTTTCACTTAATTCCTTTCGGATTTGGTTCTGCTCCTGCTGATGTTTTATCAGGTTACGGAGTTTTTCAAGCTTTTCAGCAGCCTTGCTGATCAATACCAGCAATTGGGAAAGCATTTCTCCAGTCTGCGTTTTTTCGTTAATCAGCTGCGTTTTTTCTTTTCCTACTGAAGTCAGCTTTTTATTATTCTCGGCTATATCTCCTGCAAGCCTCTCAGCCTTTTTAATATTTTCCTCAACCACTTGCTTTTTATGTTCCCTCATAAAAAGCAAGAGTGTATTCAGGTCTTCCCTGAGACTAACTATCCGGGTGTCTGCCACCTCTGCTTCCTTATCCAGCACAACCAGTCTGTCCTCTATTCCCTGCATGTATTGAATAAATTTATTGTCGCTGATTAATAGTTCCGAAAAGCTGCACACATAGAAAATATCCCCCTTAGCCGGATCTTTCAGGCCTCTTAAAGTTTCAAGATTTACCAGAGGAATAGGATAATCAGAGGAGAATTCGGTCTTAATTCTGCCATTTTTAAGCCTTTCAAAGGATTTTCCATCAACTATAACCGAAAAAGGCAAAAAGGGCAGTTCATCCAAAATTGCTTCCTTCTTTTCGACCGATCCTGATTCGGCAATCCAGTCAATACCGAGTTTAACATATTCACATTTGGTGCTGAGGGCTTCTGAAAACGTAATTAACTCTTCATTTGGGACATAATATCCCCGTTTTTCAGACAGCTGCTTTTTTTGCTTCAATCTTCCAATCTCTATCTCATACTCCAGCTTTTTAAGAGCTTCCCTCTCAATCTGAACCTCCAGCTCCTCACTGTATTCCTCCAGACTGTTTTTGTTGAAGCCCAGGGTCCTTTGCCTCAGGCTCTCAAATTCCTCCTGATACTTCATCAGCCACTGGTCGTGAACAGCTTTGGCCTGTTCACTAAGTCTTATCTCTCCTTTTATTTTTTCAATATTTACATCAAGCACCTGAAGTCTTGTACCAATATCATTTATTCTTTGAACCACCGCAGCCTGCTGCTCCTCATGCTCAAATTTATGCTTTTCTGTGGCTTCAATCAGCTTTTGGGGTTCCAATAGAGCATCCATATCGCCATTTTTTATAAAATATTTGTTCAGTATATCCAACAGTCCTCTTAACTCAATATCTATATTTACTAATGGCTTTATCTCAGCTTCCAGTCCTGCTTCTTTTCCAATAAGCTCCATTAGCTCATCATTTTTTAACTTTCTTTCAATAACATTACCATCAAGAGTTGTTTTCAGGCCGGCTTCTGTGGCATGAAATCTGACTAAATTCTGATTTAACAGGTACTTCAACTTACCTGCGGTCTCTCCGTATTCCAAATTTGCCTTATCCTTGTCTGTCAACAGTAAAGAAAGACTCTTATGAGCTTCAAGCATTCTGGATTTTGCTTTTCTGTATTCTCCGTACTCTTCCAGTGCCATAACACCAAAATACTTTTCTTTCTGTTCCTTGTGTTCTTCCTGAAGGGTACTGTACTCAGACTCAAGCCTATCTCGATCCTTCTTTAGCCCTGTTATTTCAAAAGTAACAAGTCCTGCCTGCAGGAGCTTTAAAAGTGTATTGCCCTCAGCTACACCCGCCTTGTTTTCTTCCGTCTTTTTCAAAGTCTCAGACTCTGAGCTTTTCAGTTGCTGAAGCTTTTGTCCTATGAGATTTCTGACAGCCGCCGCTTGATGTTTATATTCCTCAAAACGCAGGAAACTTTCCAGCAGCTCGTTATTTCTAGTGCCGAATTCGGTATAATATTCTTTTATTTTTTCAAACTCAGTCATGTGACCTTTAAGCTTCAGATACTCGCTGAGCCTTTTTCTGATCTCAATGAGCGTATCTGCCAGCAGAAGGCTTTCCTCGTTGTTCTTTTCCCCTTTGTTTAAGGCTTCAACATCTTCAATAATTTTGACAAACTGATTTTCAATAAGCTTCCTGGAGGTGGGATTCTGCCTGAAATAAGCTTCAATGCTGTTTTCTCCGCTATTTATACCTTTAATAATATTCCATTCGGCAGGAATCAACTGCTGCCCTGAAATAAAGCTCTGGTACCTGTCAATCCCTTCGAAAACCTCCGCCGGCAATCCCTTTTGCCTTACCTGCTGGATAAACTTTCGGATATCATCAAAGCCGGCATATGTTTTTTTGCCTGATTCCCCGGAACACATGGGCACAGATTTTATGCCGGTTATCTTTTTATCATTGTAGAATACACACCAGTTAATGTGCTCTATATCTCCTGCCGTAACATTTTCATCATCTTCCACGGCTGCTCCGCCACTGACGGTACCTCTTCTTTTTCTGGCACTGAATCCGGTCAACAAATATTTATAATCGCTGCCCTCTTCAAGTATCCATTCAACAGCCACATGGGAGGTCCTGTCCTTTCCTCCCTGAAACAGCAGGCTTACAGGCTTTTCTTTCCGAAGATACGATTTGGGAAGTACCGTCTGCAGGAGCATAAGCAGCAATAAAGACTTTCCACCGCCATTTTCCAGATCATAGGTGGCATTCTTCCCTTCAAGCTTCATTCTGAAATCATCATAAAACTGTGTTGCGTTATTGAAATGTACATTTACCAATCGTATTTCCTTTATATGGGGCATCAGATGCTCACCTCCAGGCTCCTGACAAAGGACAGCAAATCTTTTCTGTTGTCCCTGTCCTCATAGTAATTCCAAATGATTGCCTTAAATTTTTCTGTGGGGTAGACAATCCTCTGATTCCAGTCAATGATTACAAGCTTTTCATCACTTAAAAACCTGCAAATCACCTCAACAAAGGCAACCTTATCATTTTTCCCTCCCGATACACCCTCTCTTGCATCTGGAAGCCTTTGCCAGACTCTGCATATTTCGCAGAAATCGAATTGTCTCTCCTCACTTGCTTTTTCAAGTTCCTCCACATTCAACAATGTATCAAACCTCCTTGACACTGCCTCAATCAGATCACTTATCTTTATATAAGCAACAGGAGTGTCAGGATAAGCCTCACGGTAAAACATGGTTATCAGAGTCATAATAACAAAGTAGCCGGTAAAAAGCTCACTGTTATTTGAAACATAGGGAATTTTGTCCCTCAGATCCTGATTGGACCAGCCGAAAAGCTTGCTTCCAACCTCGGGGCATATAAAAAGCCTTTCATTTCCGCTGTAAATCCTCAGCTCCAGCTTACCTGCAACATAGTGCAGCATTTCCTCAGTATCGGTGCTGTATCTGTACTTTTCATATAACAACACATTCCTGTTTCTGCTAACCTCTTCCCCCTGCAAAAGTGCTTTCAGAATCTCCAGTGCGTCATCAAGAATTTCTGTCATCATGGTACTCTTTCTCCTTTAGGCATGATTAAATAAATAACTTTCCCATTTTAAGGCGACTATTTTATTGTTTAATCATGCTTTAAATATCATATTTGTAATCTTAAGGCCAGGCAAAAGTTCAACATCCTCATCAGGATAACTGGTCACGGTTATCCTGTTTATCCTGCCTTCTGCCTTTACTTTGTACATTGCCCTGGTAAAAATCTCCTCAATCGTTTTCATGTCATCATCAGTTTTCGGAAACACATCCGATAGGCTGATAGTCCTTACATGCCGGCCAATATCCTTATTCCTGTTCAACTCAATGACAAAGCTTATGAAGTCACCATTATAAACAGAGGCTTCCGAATTTTTCTTAACCAGCAGACTGCAGAAATGCTTCAAATCCAGCTCCTTATATACGATCAAAGCTTCAAGTAGTCTTGCGGCATAAAATATAAAATTATCCTTAACCCTCACCCGGGTTATATCATCTACTGTAGCCCTGTCAGAATCCTTTTCTTCATCAGTTGCTGCGTTATTCTCCTGCCTGCTTTTTACTACACTCTGGGGCTCTAATATTCTTAACAAATTAAAGCTTTTTCTAATATTAGGGCTGATCAGGGGCTCAAAAATATATTTCAGCAGCTCAGGATTTTCATTGTGGGAAACCAGTCTTTCAAATTCCCTCTGAAAGTTGAATTTCTCGGTAAATATGGCTTTTCTCCTTAAACCCAGCACATTGTCATATTCCCTTGTAAAGCTGACAGCTTCCTTAAGAAGCTCAGTATGCAGGGTTTGGGCTCTGCCGATTTCCTTTTCGATAATTTTAATCAGGGTAAAGGACCGTAGCTCCTTGTCGGATGCTTTTCCGTCATTGATCCTGTCAATATATTCTCCGAAAGCACTCTGAACATTATTTATGGCCACATTAAAAAGCTCTGATTCCTCCTGAAATTGCTGCACGATGCTCCTGTGATAAGCCATATACTCTTCTCCGGAATCCATCTCCCCGTACATCAGGGTTTCCAGCAGAGTATACTTTTTGTCCTTCTTTTTTTGCACCTCCATATTTAACCGTCTGACGGTTTCATAGGCAAAGCTGAAAGCCCCCTTTTCCATCTGTTTTTGGAAAAGCAGCAGATTGATCGTGATTTTCGTTTCCTCCGGAAATTCCTTGGTTTTGAGATAAAAATCCACACCCTGTTCAGTAATGAAATACTGAAGGCTTCCGTTCTCCGTCTGCTTTATTTCAATAAATTTTATGTATTTTTCTCTAAAAGCCTGCCCTTTGAAACTAAAGGTGTTCTGGACAAAATTGCGGCCGCCGTTCTGAAGCCCGTCCAGAAGTTCAAAGGCGAGATCCCTGGATATTTCCGGCTCAGGCTCTGAAATATAGATTCTCTTCAAGGCTTTGGACACAAATGCTTCAACATTGTCAAAAGTAAGCCCTCTGTGCTTCAGTTTGCCCTCATAAATCAGGTATGCAAGCACCAGAAAGCACAATTCCGGAATCAGCTCAATATACCTCTGATCAGTTTTACGCTTTCTGAGGAGCTCCATTATGGGATAAAATATTTTGATCTGATCCATTCTCATGTCAATTTCGTCTGTAAAGTCTTCTATAAGAGTTATTTCAGGGTCTTTTCTAGCAGTATTTTCTCGAATAATTTCCCGTGCAAGTACATCATCCCTATCTTCAATCATGGTTATATCTGAACCTTTCTTTCATACCGGCAGAGGACAAAGCCTCCTGGGGTATATATAAACCGCCGTTTATAAGCCTCCGTATCTTTACCGCCACATTTATATCAAACCCGTTTACAAATTGCAGGATATTATCATCACTGACCCTTTGCTGTCTGGGAGTTTTAGCCGGGCCCTTTTTCAGTCCTGTTTCCAGAACTGCCTCATAGCCTTTGTAAAAAGGAATAATATTGTATTTCTGAAATTTCGACTTAAGATCACAGTAGATATTTATTCCCTCGGCATCCAGGTCTCCAAAGTAGTGAATCGTGTCCTCACCGGGATTAATCTCATATTCATCAATATATTTAAAGCTGCTGATTATTTTTTTGCCCTCTCCATAAATAAGCATGTCGGGCTTAACTACAGCAGGCGAATCCATAACACTCCTTTTGAAGGACCAGAAGGTATCCTTGTTTTCTATTATATAAATATTGCGTACTTGTTTTAAATAAAAATCCTTCTTCTGAAAGCTGAAAAATGGCTCCACAGTTTCAATACACCCAAGCTGTTCATAGTTCAGGCCCAGCCTCTTTAAAACAACCCCCCCACGGCTTCTGTCCTTTTCGTCGCCCTTAAAGAATTTTTCATCTCCAAAGAGCTCATATGCCCGTTCATTAACCGTAACCACGCTGCCCTCTTTCTTTTTTATGTAATTTAAGATTATATCAATTATATCCTTATCCTTCAAATAATCATTGGAGTTTTTCAGATAGTAGTCAAGAACCGCAGGAAGTGTTATATTTCTAATAATCTCTGAAATGAGCTGATTATCCTTCTTTTCATTCTGCTTATTTATTTTGTATTTGTCGTGGAGACCTTTATGATTTGTCTTATTTCCGACTGAAGATATACTGTTAGCATAAACCAGAGCATTAATACTGCTTAAAAAGGCGGCTTGTCCCTCAGGGCTTTGAAGAAAAACAGGCATGTCGGGATTGATGCTTTCAACAGCAGAAAACAAGTTCCTCAAGGGTACAAATTTATTCTTTGAATCATTAATTACTTTTTGCAAAACTATAAATATTTCCTGTTCAAGCATAGCTATCCTTCATTAAACTCACTTTTCATTTATTTGCAGCAATCTATGAAAACTCCCTTATCTGTATTGCCATAAGCTGCACTCCGGTTTGTGTCGCTTTTTACTGTATATTCTTTATTATACATAAGAATGACCGAGAAAACTATAAATTAATGTGATTTTTTACCATTGCATCCTGGCCCTTTGGTTTCTTATCAAAAGCAGGTAAAAAAAGGAGGAGAAATTTTAAATTCAATTGAGCAAGCAAGAATAATTGATAAAAACAAAAATAATCAGAAGCTGTTTGTCGACCTTTCCGCAAATAAGCTCCTTGATCAAATCATAAGCTGAAGCGATTACCCGTAAATATGCAAGGATGTCTTTTCTAAATATTATATTAACTACAGTCTAAGATTCGATATTCAAGTCTCGGAACAGGGACACCGAAATCAACACTTTATTAAAGAAAAGATAAAAATAAAAGTGTACCAATAAGTGAAAAGATAAATGCCAGTGCTTCGCCTGCAAAAATTCATCAAGTGTCCGTCTTCTCATTCATATAATAGTAAACCGCAAGGCTGAAAGCCTTGCGGTTTAAAGGTTTTTTGGTGGAGATGAGGGGGATCGAACCCCTTACCTCTTGAATGCCATTCAAGCGCTCTCCCAGGTGAGCTACACCCCCATATATTAGAAAACCTCTTATTCATGCGGTTTTCCGTTTTTTTACAACTTCCAGGTTTCTTTTTTCTGAGGAATTGCACATGGGATAGCTTTCACTCCCAACTGCGCTAATGCCCCAAGCATTTTTACTTTTAATATAGTACCATGATTCAGGCTCTCATGCAATATGTTTATTCAATAAATAAAATAATTTTAATCAAATTATGCTTTTGCCCGGCTTACAGTTCCACATATGAAGGTGAATGTCCGGTATACGCCAGAAACTTCGTAAGCAGATCGTTTGTTTTGATTTTAAGGCTGCTGGTATTGACACATGGGTGGCAGCCAAAATATTCCGATTTCAGAATATCCCTGTCTATCAGCAAGCCCACCTTCTTTTCCACGTCGTTCATAAGGCCTAGTATGCTGACAGAACCAGGTGTTATGTTCAAATACCTTTCCATATGCTCCGCAGGGGCAAAGGAAAGCCTTGTCGAGCCTATCTGCCTTGAAACAGCCTTAGTATCAAACTTCTTATCCCCCGGCATTACCAGCAGATAAAATCGGGTTCGGGCAGAATTGCAAAGAAACAGGTTTTTGCAGATTTCTATTTCCAGCAGCTTCTCAACCTCGTGGCAATCATCTATGGAATTGGTCTCCTTGTGATCCAGCCGGAAGTATTCGATTCCCAGCTTGTCAAGGAGATCATATGTGCCTGTCTCCTTTTGAAGCCTGCCGGTGCAATCGGGTTTACCCGTATATATGGTTGTATCTGTTACTATATTTGACATTTTGATTGCTTTCCTTAATCACATTTGCATCATTCAGTCCCGGGATAAGCAGACCAGCAGAGTGCCGCTGCCAATGGTCACACCGGCAATATCCTCATAAAACTCATTGCTGACCCCCCAGGAGGTTCCCAGATGCATGGTGGCATTGTTCAAAGGGTATTTCAAGCCTTTTGTTGTTACCCCTGTCACCTCTTCGGTAACAGGAATGAGTGACAGCTTGTATCCCTCTACCCTCGGCATCGAAAAGGTTTTGTCAAACATATATATCCGGTTGTGTTCATCTGCTATACAGGCCTTGACATTTTGGTCCAGCAGTTTTTTTAACAGAAAAATATTTGCCATGGAGTGATCAACCCTGCTCCCCATGGCTCCAATAAATATTATCTCGTCGGCCCCTTTTTCCACTGCTCTTTCAATTGCCAGCTCCGAATCGGTCATATCCTTTTCAACAGGAAACTGCTCGGCTTTTATGCCACGGGTCTGAAAGTATTCGATATCTTCTTTATTTGCAGAATCAAAGTCTCCCAGAAGAACATCCGGTATTATACCCAGCTTCCGCAGGTGCCCTGCACCTCCGTCTACAGAAATGATATAACCGGCATTTTCGAAAAAAGGTCTTATAACATTATAGTCCTTAACAGAACCATTACATACAATAACAGCTTTCATCATTCACCAATTAATTTTTATTTTACATAATATATATCCTGAATACAGCGGTAGCACTAAACAAGATTTCTGTTAAAGGCATTCAGCCTTAACTGTTTGATGGCCTCTCCCACATCCGGCTTTTGGTACACGGCCGAACCTGCCACTATAACATTGGCCCCCGCCCTTGTTACCAGCCCGATAGTACTTGTGTCTATACCGCCATCTACTTCAATATCAATATTTACAGTGCTTCTAAGCACCAAATTCTTCAATTCTTCAATTTTTCTTGTTGCTGTCTTTATATAGGACTGTCCTCCAAAGCCGGGATTAACCGTCATTAAAAGGACCATATCCAGTTCCGGCAATATATAATCCAGCACCGACAGGGAAGTTGCAGGATTTAATGCAACCCCGGCCTTTTTTCCGAAGCTTTTGATCAGCTGGATGGTTCTATTGAGGTGCAGACTGGCTTCGGCATGTACCGTAATGATGTCAGCTCCTGCTTCTGCAAATTTCTCTATGTATTTGTCGGGATCTGATATCATTAAATGCACATCAAAGGGCTTGTCTGTAGTTTTCCTCAAATGCTTGACTACATCAGGTCCTATAGTTATATTTGGAACAAAATGTCCATCCATTACATCAATATGAATTAAATCAGCACCGTTAATATCAGCTTTTTGTATTTCCTCACCAAGGCGGGAAAAATCCGCTGCTAAAATCGAAGGGGCAATCTTTATCACTTTATCACTCTCCTGGCTTCTGTCTTTTTTGATTTGTATTGTGGTATGTCTTTTAGTGTTTTGTATAATTGTATATATCTCTGAAACCGGTTATTATCCATTTCACCGCGTTCAAGTGCTTCGCGTACGGGACAGTCAGGTTCTGTAATATGGCTGCAGGAAGTAAACCTGCAGGTATTTAAATATTTTCTGAATTCAGGATAATAATTCTGAAGTTCATTATACTGCACGTCGGTTATCTCATAGGAGCTGAAGCCCGGTGTATCGGCAACATAACCTCCGTATTTAAGCTCCATGATTTCGGCATGCCTTGTGGTGTGTTTTCCCCGCTCGATCTTTTGGCTTACACTGCCTGTTTCCATTACCCAGGATTCCATAATATGATTGAGAATTGTTGACTTTCCAACACCCGACTGACCGGCAAATACACTCATATGGTCCTTCAGTTCTTCTTTTAGCTGCCTGTAGCCTATATTCCTTACCGAGCTTATTTCAATACAATTATAGCCTGCCAGGGAATATGCATCCTTGATAAGCTTTGCATTTCCATCATCAATATCGATCTTGTTTATACAAATGAGGATATTTAAGTTTTTCTTTTCAGCTGTTATAAGCAACTTGTCCAGCAGCATAAAATCGGGGCTTGGTGCCTTAACCGCCACAACTATAACCAATTGGTCAACATTGGCTACAGCAGGACGCATTAATTCCGACGAACGTTTTTGAATTTCATCAATATTGCCTAATTTCTCCTGGTCATCAAGCACACTGAAGCCCACCCGGTCACCGGGGAGCGGTATTATGGAATCCTTCCTGAATACCCCTCTTGGCTTGCATTCATAAACGTCCCCGTTAATGTCGTCCTTTACGTAGTAAAAACCACCAATTCCTTTTAGAATCACTCCTGCTGGCAATAAGTTACCTCCTGTTTCCCCATATCCCTGTTAGTCCGTTAGCTAGTCATTATTTAGTTCGTCAGTTCATTAGTTAATGCACTAGTTAGTTACATTGGTTCCATTGTTATTTTGATTGTTTGTCTGAACATCAGACTGTGTGGAATCAGCCGGATCTTTTGTCTCGGTTCCGTCTCCCGACGTGTCGGTCGGAAGAGTCGGTTCCTGGGATGTATCTGTAGCCGGAGCCTGTTCCACGGTCAGCCAGATGGTGACCGATTCGCCCTCTTCAACCTCGGTATAGGCTTCAGGCAATTGTTTGTTGACTATACCCTTTCCGCCGGCAGGAATTATATTTCCAAGCTGCAGTTTATTATCGGCCAGTGCCTTTTGTGCTTCAAGTTCAGTTTTTCCAACTAGATTCGGCACCTTTATCCTCTGGGTTTTTGCACCCTTGCTCACATATATGGTGACTTCGGTGCCTTCCTCAACTTCTTCACCGGCTGCAGGCTCTGTTCTTATTACATAATCGGCTGCAACATCCTCGTTGAATTCCCTTTCAATCTTGTATTTGAGGTTATTCGCCTCTATTTCGCTCTGTGCTTCTCTATATTCCCGGTCTTTTACCTCGGGAACCTTGGACATTTTGGGACCGCTGCTTACGGTCAGCTCCAGGGAAGTATAATTTCCGCTTTTATAATCCGTTCCGGGGGGAATGCTTTGATCTATGATAATTCCTTTTGCCACAGTCTCACTTACTTTCATAGTCGGGGTTATCTTAAAGCCCTTTTCCTCAAGTTCGATTTTAACTGCTTCGTATTCTCTTCCTACATAGTTATCCATCTTGTATGTGGGTTGAATTGTTTTACTGAATAAACTGATTACCATGAAAATAGCCAGAGCAATCACAAGTATGCTTGTAATACCAGCAATCCAGTATGCAACATAATTTTTCTTTTTTTCTTTTTTAGCGTCGTTATTTTTATTATATTCATTATTTCTGGATTCGTTTGCAGTTCTGGGTGAATTAACAGGTTTCATACGGATGGTGGACTGGCCGTTGAAATTTTCCACGCCCACAAAGCCGCCCTGGGGCTGTACCAGGACTCTGTTCAGGTCATTGATCATTGAAGTTGCCGATTGGTATCTGAGATTTTGTTCCTTTTGAATTGCTTTCATGATTATTTCATTCACACCATATGGCAGGCTGGGTACATGTTTGTGCGGCTCCACAGGCACTTCCTGGATATGCTTCAGTGCCACAGAAACGGGAGTATCACCGTCAAAGGGAACCTTCCCTGTTACCATTTCATACAGCGCTATTCCAAGTGAATACAGGTCGGACTTTTCATCAATGAATCCTCCCCTGGCCTGTTCGGGAGAAAAATAATGCACCGAACCTATTGTGCTTCCAACCATGGTTATTGTTGAAGAAGTAACAGCCCTGGCTATACCGAAATCGGTCACTTTTGCTATACCGTCTTTTGTCAGCAAAATATTATGGGGCTTGATATCCCTATGTACAATATTATTTTTGTGCGCATGTTCAATGGCAGAGCAGATCTGAATGGTTATTTTCACCGCATCCTGCCAATTAATAGCCCCATGCTTGTTGATGAATTCCTTTAAAGTCATCCCGTCGACATATTCCATAACTATATAGTGAATATCATCCTGGTGTCCTACGTCGTAAATGGAAACAACATTGGGATGTGACAGGCTCGCTACCGCCTGGGCCTCCACCTTGAAGCGCTTGACAAATTCTTCATCATTAGTGAATTCAGAACGTAATATTTTAATAGCGACAAATCTGTTCAGCAGATTGCACTTTGCCTTATATACGACTGCCATTCCGCCGCCGCCGATTTTTTCCAGTAACAGGTATCTATTTCCTAATACTTGACCTTCCATATTTCACCTCTACTTATATTTTACCAACTATTACGGTTGTATTGTCTTCCCCACCGTTATTATTTGCTTTTTGAATTAAAGTATCACAAGCATCCTGCGGTTCTTCATTATTTTTTATTATATCCAGTATTTCTTCCTCTGTAAGCATATTTGTCAGACCATCGGTGCAAAGGAGAATTATATCATTATCTTTTAAATCTATTTCGTATGTATCAACCTGCAAACCGAGTTCATAGCCTACAGCACGTGTTATAAGGTTTCTCTTTGGATGATTCACCGCTTCATCCCTGGTGATGGAACCATTTTTGACAAGCTCTTCAATAAAGGAATGATCCCAGGTCACCTTTTCAATGGAGTTTTCTCTGATAATATATACACGGCTGTCACCAACATGACCGATATAAAGCTTTCTGTTTTTCAGCACGGTAATTATAAGCGTCGTGCCCATACCCTGGGTAGCTTCATCCAAAAGTGAAAAATTATAGATCTCATCATTTACTTTTACAATAATATCACTTAGCATTTCAGAAATATTTTCTTTCTCCCAGTCTGCCTTAAGCAATAAATTGCATACTGAATCCACAGCCTGTTTGCTGGCTACCTCCCCGCATTTATGCCCGCCCATTCCGTCTGCAATGACGAAACAGGCCGGTATTCCCGGATATCCAACCAGAACATTGCAATTGTCCTCATTCAATTGTCTCTTTAGCCCTCTGTCTGTTCTAATGCCATACTTCAAAAAAATCACTCCTGAACCAAACACCAAAATACCAAAAGCCTAATCTGCATTACTGTCTAGTCTGTTCTTTCTCAGCTGACCGCAGGCAGCATCGATATCGCTGCCCAACTCTCTCCTAACAGTAGTTTCAATTCCTCTTGATTCCATAATGTTTTTAAATTTATCTATCTGAACCCGTGAGCTTTTTTTATAACCGTTCCCCTGAACGGTATTTACAGGAATCAAATTTACATGACACAGCATTCCCTTTAGTAAACCTGCAAGTTCTCTTGCATCCTGCTCCGAGTCGTTTTCTCCCGAAATCATTGCATATTCAAATGTTATCCTTCTTTTAGTGCTCTCAGTATATATCTTACATGCTGAGAGCAATTTGTCAATAGAATAGGCCTTGTTTACAGGCATCATAGCCGACCGCTTGTCATCCCTTGCACTGTGAAGTGAAACAGACAGGGTAACCGGCAGATTTTCTCGGGCCAGCTGAAGTATCCGCGGTACTATCCCGCAGGTGGAAAGAGAAATATTTCTCAGTCCGATCATCAAACCGTCGGGATGATTTACAATTCTTAAAAATCTGACCACATTATCATAATTGTCCAGCGGCTCTCCAATGCCCATTAATACTATATGCCCTATTCTTTTTCCCGAGTCCTCCTGCATTGTCATAACCTGATCCAGCATTTCCCCCGGAGTCAGATTTCTTGAAAAATTCGCCCCCGTCGAGGCACAGAAGGTGCAGCCCATTCTGCAGCCCGCCTGTGAGGATATACATGCGGTAAAACCATGCTTGTATTCCATAAGCACACTTTCAATTATATTCCCGTCCTCCAGTTCAAACAAGTATTTTGCAGTAGAATCTATTTTTGACTGGAGCTTGTTTACCTGCCTGAGCCTGCTTATTTGAGCAACCCGGCTTAATTCCTGCCGCAGCTGCTTTGAAAGGTTTGTCATATCATCCACGGATTTTATGCCGCTGTTGACCCATTTAAATATCTGTTTGGCTCTGAATTTCTGCTGACCCATTTCTGAAAGAAGCTGTTCCAGTTCCTCCAGAGTCATGTCCATTAAATTTCTCATATGATTCCCTAATACTCTCTATAATATTGATTAAAATTGATTTTTTAAAAGCTTTTCTGTTTATGAACAATGACATCTACTATTTTATACCATTTATTCAATAAAATGCATCTCTTTTTTTACTTTTTTTCATTATATCGAAGCAAAACAGCTTTAACTCCGGCTCTTATATTAAGATACTCGGGATTACTGCCTGCTAATCACTGATTTTCACCAGCTTGCTTATAAAAAAACCATCTGTCTGGTTAACATTTGGATACAGCTGCATATACCCTTCCTTTGCCGTCCCTGCCTTTAGCTTTTCGGGCAGCAAATCCTCAAAGTCCGCAAGCTTGAAGTCCTTGTTTTCCGAAAGAAAAGCCATAACATTGTCAAGATTTTCCTCGGGCTGTATGGTACAGGTGCTGTAAACCAGGTATCCTCCCGACTTTACATAATTTGAGGCATTCTTGAGCACCTGCCTCTGAAGCTCTATTATTTCCTTTTGACCGGCAAGATTTTTTGAATACTTGATATCAGGTTTCTTTCTGATTATTCCCAGACCTGTACAGGGGGCATCCACCAAAACCCTGTCCGCCCTGCCCGCAAGACTTTCATCACACTTTGCAGCGTCAAACAGTTCGGTCTTTATTGTATGTATGCCCAACCTGGCGGCGTTGCTTTCCACAAGCTTCAGCTTATGGGGATGGATATCCCGTGCAAGCACGGTGCCTTTGTCGTTCATAATCTGAGCAAGGTGTGTTGCCTTGCCGCCTGGAGCACTGCACACATCGACGGCCAGCTGGCCTTCCGCCGGCTCCAGTACCACCGACGACAGCATCGAGCTTTCATCCTGAACGGTAAAACATCCATTCCGGAAGGCTTCAAGTCTGGCAATGGAGGACGGATTTTCCAGGATCACCGCATCCTCCAGGTAATTCCCCTCCCGCGCTTCACAGCCCTCGGCCTTAAGTGCTTCCATCAAAGCCCTGCGGTTTGTTTTAAGCGTATTGACCCTTACACTGAAGCCGGGCACTTCATTATTGCTCTTCAGCAGGCTTTCGGTAAATCCGGCTCCAAACAGCTGCAGCCATCTGGAAACCAATTCCTCCGGGTGTGAATACACAATACTCAAATAGCGGATCATATCCTTCTTTTCAGGGTATGGCATGTTGTCCCTGCTTCTCGCTACATTTCTCAGGACCCCATTGACAAAGCGGCTTGAAGCCTGATGTCCGTATCGCTTGGCCAGTTCCACACTGGTATTGCAGGCCGCCGATGCCGGTATCCTGTCGGTGTGAAGCAGCTGGTATATTCCCAGCCTTAATATATTTCTGATCCAGGGTGACAGCTTCTTCAGCCTGACACTGGAAAATTTACCGATTATATAATCTATCTCTATAAGCCACTTGACCGTCCCATAAGCCAGCTCTGTTGCAAAGGCCCTGTCGATATCCCTCAGTTCCCCGGCCTCAAGAAACTTATTGACCGAGATATTTGAATATGCCGAATTCTCACTGATATCATACAAAATTTTCAGGGCATTCTCTCTTGCAATATCTATTGCCATATTTTCTCCCGTTTTCTCCTGTCTTCTTCTGTGTTCTTCCGTTTTATTTTCCTAATCCCTGTTTCTGCGGTTTCCAGCCAGCAGCAGCAGTCTCAAAAAGTTCGCTATTGCCACAAGAGCCGACGCCACATACGTTAAAGCTGCGGCATTTAAAACTTTCTTTGCCGACTGCAGTTCATCCTTCATTAAAATATTATGTCTGTCCAGGCTTTCTATGGCCCTGCTGCTGGCATTGAACTCCACCGGCAGGGTTATCAGGTAGAAAAGTATTGCAGCTGCAAACAGCAGCAGGCCTATATTGATCAGCACAGACCAGCTCAGGATCAATCCCAGGATAGCCAGAGTAGGGCCGGCCTGGGAGCCTATATTTGCAACCGGCACCAACGAGCTTCTCAAAGCCAGGGGACCGTATTTTACACTGTGCTGTATGGCATGGCCGGTTTCATGAGCCGCAACACCCACAGCCGCCACGGATACGCTTGAATACGTGGAATCGGACAGGCGAAGCTCCTTTTTGCGCGGGTCATAGTGATCTGTCAGTTCCCCTTTGACTCTGGTAACCTGAACATCATATATGCCGTTTGACTGCAGCAGATATCTTGCCACCTCGGCCCCCGTCATATTTTTCGAATTGCCTATTTCACGGTATTTATTAAAGGTTGTCCTTACACGGAACGATGCTATCATTGATATTATCAGTGCCGGAACAACCAAAACCAGATAATATTGATCCATATAGAGAAATCCCATATTAACCTCCATGAGCCACATTTGTGGCCACAAAATGTAATGAAAATTTTGCATAATCCATTTTAAGTCAACTGCTCCACCCGCTCCTTAATTGCGGCAAAATCCACATCGGTATTGAAACATGGACCATTTGGCTGTTTATTGGTAATCCCTATGACCGGAATCACTTTAACATCCGATATCCCGCTCATCAGATCCCTTTCGCAGGCAACCGATATAATGAGTTTTGGATTGTTTTGCCTGATTATTTTCCGCGCCACAGTTCCACCCGTTGCTATAAATATACCTATATTCCTTTCCGAAGCATAGTCCAGCAGCTGGCCTATTTTACATTTTCCGCACCTCCGGCAGACCTGGGGATTACTGGTCACCTTCAAGCCGCATTCACTGTTTTGAAGACAGTGGGGCAAAAGCAGCATAACATCCTCGGGCCTGTATTTCTTATTATCAGATTCTACAACGATATTATTCAACTCTATATAAAATAGTCTTATACTCTTTTTTAACGTTTGGTTTGCCCTGGCAAATAGAAGTGCCAGCGGCAGCATTATCTGCATACCGGCTTTTGTAAGCATTAACATGACCGGACAGGCTTTTTTGTTTCTGTAGGTGGAGACAATTGCAAGACTCACAAGTAATAACAAAAGCAAGCTCAGGCCCATAGCTGCTATAATAGACATTAAAATAATATTATAGGCCTTTAAGGTGGCATGGGCATAAGCGACACTGAAAACTGCCAGCAGTGAAATAAAAACAGTAAATATTATTGTTGATGTTCTTACAAATACTTTTATATTATTTTCCAAGGGTTTCACCTGTATTAATCTGATGGCCTCTAATGTAATCACGGACGCTCATCCTTTTTGAAGAGTCAAACTGAACCTCCCTGATCAATAGATTTTCATCAGAGCATTTTACCAAAATACCTTCATCATCCACTTTAAGGATTTCTCCGTTACTGCGGCTGCTATCTGCGGCTTCCGGCACAAGAGAGGTTTTCCATACTCTCATTCTTCCGCCCCCAATAAAGGTATATGCTCCGGGCCACGGATCGGTTCCCCTGACCAGGTTGTGTATTTCCCGGGCCGTTTTGTTCCAGTCTATCAAGCCCAGCTCCTTGCTCATCATAGGAGCATATGTGGAAGCATTATCTTCCTGAGGTATTCTTTCAAGGGTACCTTTCCTGAGCTCAACCAGGGTTTCCTTTAAAACCTCCGCTCCAAGCACAGCCATTTTATCATGCAATTCTCCTACAGTGGTGTCAGGTCCGATGACAAGCTCCTTTTTCAAGAGCATATCTCCGGTATCAAGCCCCACGTCGGTGAACATGGTTGTAATGCCTGTTTTGCTCTCTCCGTTTATAACTGCCCAATTAATGGGAGCAGCACCCCTGTAGGCAGGTAAAAGTGAGCCATGCACATTTATACAGCCGTGCACTGGTACGTCAAGCAGATCTTTTGAAAGAATCTTTCCGTAGGCGGCAGTTATGAGCAAGTCAGGTTTCAGAGCCCTGATCTGTTCAATGAATTCCCGGGTTTTTATTTTTTCGGGCTGTAAAACCTCTATACCGTGTTTTAATGCAAATTCCTTTACCGGAGGTGCCGTCATCCTGTTGCCCCTGCCTTTTGGCTTGTCAGGCTGCGTGACGGCTGCTGCAACGTCATAACCTTCGTTTACCAGCATTTCAAGACTTGGTACCGCAAAATCAGGAGTACCCATAAAAACTATCCTCAAATGAACCCCCCCCCCTTATTTCTGCATTTTTTCAATTTCTTCAGCGGTGAACATTTTATGAGCCTTGTCCTTGTACAAAATTCCGTCCAGATGATCCAGCTCATGGCAGATAGCTCTGGCAAAGAGTTCTTCGGTTTCAAGGATCACAGGTTCACCGTTTCTGTCGGTATAACTTACTTTTACATGCATGGGACGCACTACTTCACCGGAGGTACCCGGTACGCTCAGGCAGCCCTCTATTCCATCCTGTTCTCCGCTCTGTTCAAGAATTTCAGGATTTATCATTTCAAATAGGCCATTGCCTACGTCTATAACTACAATACGTTTGAGTATGCCGACCTGGGGAGCTGCAAGCCCGACTCCGTCGGCCTTATACATGGTGTCTGCCATATCGTCCAGCAAGGTTTCTATTTTCTTATCTATTACTTCAACCGGTCTGCTCTTTTTTCTGAGGACCTCGTCACCGTCTTTTCTGATTTCTCTGTATGCCATAATAACCTCCACCAATTTTATTATTTATTTTATTATTAAAATTAAAGGCTGTATATACTCCGATTATTTGCCGAAGTTTTGGTCATCTTACTATATATTATGTTTTATACCCAGGGTTTTACATAATTAACGTTTTACATAATTATAGCATATTGTAAGGATTTATATCCATGCTCATGGACATGTCCTCATCCTTGATTTTTTTCCATACCTTGTCAGACACCAGCGTTAACCGTTCAATAAGCTTCTCCCGGTCTCCGGCCTTTATTACAATTCTCCAGCGGTATTTTCCCGCCAGCTTCGGAATGGGGCATCTTGACGGCCCCAGTACCGTAAAGTCGGGCAATGCGTCTTCGGACAGTTCAGGCCCTATATCTTTTGCTGTTTCAAAAACCCTTCTGTCTTTCCTGCCGCTGAAGGTAATCACGGCAATATTGTTAAAGGGCGGATACCCCAGTCTCTCCCTGATCAGAATCTCCTGATTGTAAAAACCTGTGAAGTCCTGACGGCAGGCGGCCAGTATACTGTATTCATCAGTATTGTAGGTCTGTACAATAACCCTTCCGGCTTTTTCTCCCCTTCCGGCCCTGCCCGCAACCTGGGTCAGCAGCTGAAAGGTTCTCTCATTGGCTCTGAAATCCCCTGTATTCAGCATACTGTCGGCTGCCAGAACCCCAACCAGTGTCACATTGGGAAAATCATGCCCTTTGGCTATCATCTGGGTTCCCACCATAATGTTTATATTTTCATTTTTAAACCGGTTCAATATTTCTTCATGGGCATTCTTATAGCCCACCGTATCAATGTCCATTCTTATAACCGAGCTTTCGGGAAGTCTGTTCCTTATTTCGTCCTCGATCTTCTGGGTTCCGACGCCGAAGTGCCTTATATGCTTGCTCCCGCAGGAGGGGCACTGTGCCGGGTTCTTTACTGTGAAGCCGCAGTAATGGCAGATCAGGCGGTCGCTTTTTGCATGAAAGGTCAGCGCAATATTACACTCTGGACATTTCATAGTATATCCACAATTACGGCATATTACAAAAGTCGAAAAGCCTCTTCTGTTAAGGAACAATATGCTTTGCTGGCCGTTTGCGGCATTCTTTTTCAATTCCTCCTGGAGCAGGTAGCTGAAAGGTGTCTTGTTGCCGTTTTCCAGCTCCAGGCGCATGTCAACCATTATGACCTTTGGAAGCTCGGAGGTGTTGGGCCTGTTTTTCATTTCAACAAGGTCAATATCACCATTTTTTGCCCTGTAATATGTATCCACCGATGGTGTGGCCGAACCGTATACCAGCAGGGCATTATTTATGCTGCACCGCTCCCGTGCCACCTCCTTGGCATTGTATCTGGGCATTGCTTCCGACTTGTAGGAGCCCTCATGCTCCTCGTCAATAATAACAAGCCCCAAATGGGTTACAGGTGCAAAAACCGCCGAACGTGCACCCACAACAACGTCTACCTTTCCTTCATTTATAAGTCTCCACTGGTCGAACCTTTCCCCCAGGGAAAGCCTGCTGTGCATCACCGCAACCCGTTTTCCGAACCTTGAAACAAACCTCTCAACCATCTGAGGCGTCAGGGAGATTTCAGGCACCAGAAGAATTGCCCTCTTTCCCATATCAAAGCAGTGGGAAATCAGTTGTAGATAAACCTCCGTTTTTCCGCTTCCTGTTATTCCATGGATAAGGCTTTCCTTAAAAGTGCCGGTGTCCAGCTGTCCCATGAGCTTTTCCAGCGCCGCGGCCTGTTCGGCTGTGGGAGTCAGGTGTTCTGTCTTTTCATATTCCCTGTCCTTTATGGGATTTCTTTGAAGCTCTATGGTTTTATAACATATGTACCCGTATTTGCTGAGGGTGTCGAGAACTGAGGAGGTAACCCCTGCAAACCTTTGTATGTCTGCTACCGAAACCAGTTCATTATCCAGCAATATCTCCAGCACTCTAATATGCTGTATCCTCTTGACGGCATTATTCTCCAGCGCCTCAATTATTTCTTCACGGGTTCTGGCAAGGCTGACGCCTTTGACTGATTTGGCACTGACCTTTTGCTGATAGCATTCCTCCACCGTAACCGCACCGCACTCGCACAATTTTTGGATGCAGCCCTTAAAGCCTTTTATTTCACACATCCCCCGCAGTTCGTCATACTCACACTCACCACCGACACAGTTCAAATTTTCCACTATCCTGTTCAAGTCCTGTTTTTTAAAGGCCTTGAATTCTTTATCGGTCAATTTGACGGTTTTGACGGTTTTTACGTTGATTCCGGGGGGAAGCATGCATTTGATGACATCCGAATATGTACAGATATACTGCCGTTTCATCCACTCCAGCAGTTCAATGTTATCTCCCTTTATAAGTGAATAGGGTTCAAGTACCTGCTTGATAGGTTTATATTCAATATTTTTATTATCGCTTCTGAGGGAACCGGCATCAACGGGCTTTATCTCCAGGACAAAGCCCTCCTTGACCGTGCTGCCGCCTCCGAAGGGTACCAGGACCCTGCAGCCTGTGCATATTCTTCCGGACAGGCCGTCGGGTATTATATATGTATATTTCTTGTCGTATGCTCTTGTAGTGTTTAGTAAAACCACTGAGGCAGTCAATACCGTCATTTTTTTCACTCCGAAAATATTTTCAAGTCAAATCGTGATTTATTATATCATTTTATATATTAAATTAAACAAGCCTCAGTGTAAATCCTTTATATATATTCGATCAGGTTAAGTTTTTTTAGTGCTTTGATCATAAAAGTACCGCAAATGCCCATAAAACCTCCCGTCAGAATTCCTGAAACCAGAAGCACAGGCAGGTATGCGGCAACGGACAGATCACTCATTATAAAGCATGCAACTGCTATCTGTCCGGTATTATGGGCAACTGCTCCCGCAATGCTGATTCCCGTAAAGCTGAAGAATTTACGGACATACTTTAACATGATCCACATAACCGCCGCACTGAGTATCCCTCCGCAAATACTGAACATAAACATTACGGGGCCTCCCATAAATAATGAGGATATGACACTTCTAATAAGAATAATCAATACAGCATCTGAAAAGCTGAAGAATACCAGACTGACAATTGTAACAATACCGGCAAGGCCGGGCTTGATCCCCGGAACTCCGGCAGGAACAGGCAGCTGTGTCTCTATAACCGACAACAGAACAGCCTGGGCCGCCAACAAGGATAAATAAATTAATTTCTTTATATCGATGTTTCCTTTTAGATACATTTTCATCTTGCTGCACCGTCCAAAGACTTATCATTATTTCCAACTATTTTTATCAGAGTTCTGTTCGGAAGACAAACGGCTATTTGTCCAGGCTTGTCTATCCATCCCGTTTTTACGCAAAGCCTGTCGGGACAGTCGGCCGACATGAAACAGATTTTTTTCTGATCTGCAACGATAAATTCATCATACTGCCCTGAAACTTTTATTACTTCTCTTTTTTTCAGCTTTGTCAGGTTTATGCTTTTTATGACTTCATCATCCTGCTTTATAATTGCATAAACCTCCTCCTTACCGGGATTGCCTGCATTATTCCAGCTTGCCAGGCTGTCGGAATTGTTCCCGCCGCTGATTATGACCGACAGGCATATTCCAAATACAATCAACAGAACTAATATAACATCTCCCTTTTTCAACATAGGTATATCCACCGCTTTCTTTTTTGAAATAATCCTGTTCAATCCATATACCTGTGATTTTGTTTGAATACAATTCCACTAATTAATACATCCTATATATAAGTTCATTACATTGAGTAATTTTTCCCTTGAATTGCTATTTTTATAACTTTACCGGAAAAGACAGTTTGAAATAAAATCACTCCAGAAAGGCTGCTGATACTCTTATGTCGAGAAATATCATTATTGCCGGTGCGGGCTATGCAGGCATTGAAACCGCGCTGTACCTGCAAAAGAAAAAAAAGAAAGATGATGATATCAGAATAACCATAATAGATAAAAACTCATACCATACCCTGTTGACCGAGCTTCACGAGGTGGCGGGAAACAGGATTGCCGAAGACGGCGTCACAGTCCCCTTAAGGGACATCTTTCACTATACCGATGTTCACATAATAAAGGATGAAATAGTTGGTTTTGATTTCAAAAACAACACTGTAAGCTCTGAAGACAGGCAATATAAATATGACTATCTGGTGCTGGCCTTTGGCAGTGAACCAAACTATTACGGCATTCCGGGAATGAAGGAAAACTGTTTCCCCCTCTGGTCCTATAAGGATGCTATCGCAGTGAGGGAACAGATATATGACTGTTTTATAAGAGCCGCCCAGGAGGAGGACAAAGACAGGAGAAGTGCCCTCCTGACTTTCGTTGTGGGCGGCGGAGGCTTTACAGGGGTGGAAATGATCGGAGAGCTGGGCATGTGGGTTAGAAAGCTCTGCACCCAGTTCCACATTGACCGCAATGAGGTTCAGTTGTATTTAATTGAAGCATTGCCTAAAATACTGAATATACTTAAGGATAAAAATATAGACGCCTCCATGAGATACCTTACAGACAAACTGAAGGTCAACGTTTTGCTGGAGAGTGCCATAACAAAGCTGGAGCCTGACAGGGTGGAACTCAAGGACGGAAGGGTTATCAATACACGCACTCTTATCTGGACAGCCGGGATCAAAGCCTCTTCGCTGACCGACAGCATTGACCTTGAAAAGAACCGCACCTCCAGGCTGGTAGTCGATGAATACACAAGAACCACCCTGCAGAATGTTTATGCCATAGGCGATGTCAGCGCATTTACCTATGAGGATAAAGTACTTCCCCCTCTTGTAGAATCGGCAGTGCAGACCGGAAAAAATGCCGGAAAAAATATTCTGGCAGACATCAGAGACAAAGATAAAACCAGGCTGGAGCCAAAGCTCCACGGGGTAATGGTGTCAATAGGAAGCAATTTTGCCGTCAGCGAGATAATGGGTAAAATATTCCCCATATGGCTTTCAATAGTCATGAAATATATGGTTAACATTCATTATTTATTTGGAATCGGAGGCTTTGAGCTGGTATTCAAATATCTCAGCCATGAACTGCTGCACAAAAGGCACAGGCTCAATTTCCTGGAATATCACTACACCTTCAGGACACTTGCCTTCTGGCTGGTGCCCCTGCGGCTGTTTCTGGGGTATACCTGGTTCATGGAAGGCTACAATAAGATAAATGAGGGCTGGCTGGCAAAGCCCATGCTGGCCGGTCTGCCTGTTGACGCAGCCTCCAGTGCTTCGGTGACCGAGACGGGAGAAAAGGTGTTCAGTATAATTTCCTCCCATACTCCCGGCTGGTATGCCTGGATAGCAAACAGCCTGGTAATCCCCAATGCGCTGCTTTTTCAAGTAATGATCGTATTGGCTGAAATAGCTCTGGGACTTGCTTTTTTCTCAGGAACCTTCACTTTCCTGGCAGCGCTGGCGGCATTGGCCCTAAATGTGAACTTTCTGCTCTCCACCGGCTTGTATGAAACCAGTTGGTGGCTGATACCTGCTGAGATAGCCATGCTGGCAGGAGCCGGAAGAGCTTTCGGACTGGATGCCCACCTGATGCCCTTTCTGATGAAAGGCTGGAGATATCTTGTCAGACGGAGTTCATAACAAACACCTCAGTTGCTGTTCCAACTGAGGTGTTATTTTATGTACAATTCTTCAATTTTTATAATCCTACTGCTCATTTTCTTCCTGGATGTCTTTCACTTCTTCCTTATCGTGAACCTCTTCATTATGGATCTCTTCACTATGAGCCTCTTCGGATATTTCCATTTTTGAAACGGATACTTCATAGGCAGTCTTGGAAACAGTTTCACCGTTTTCAAGTTTCTTTTGGTATTCTCTGCTCTGAATTCTTCCCCAAATCTTGATATTGTCCCCGATGGCGAGATTCTGGGAATATCTTGCATTTCTCCCCCAGGCTATGCATGGGATATAATCCGACTTGTTGTAGGGCCTGTTTACAGCTACCAGGATATCGGTAATTTCTCTTCCAAACGGAGTCATCCTGTATATGGGATTTTTGCATATATATCCGTTTAAATATATCTGGTTTGGATTTTTGATCCGTTTTTCCTCATCTGTAAAAATCACTTCTCTGGCAAATACCGTCAGAACGAGCTTATTTGAATCACTTTTGTAACTGTTATAGGATCTGAACTGACCTTCTATTTCCAATGAAACACCAATTTGCAGTTTGTTCTTTGGCACAAGACGTTCTGAAAATGTAACAGATATTTTATCACTGCTGTCGCTTAGCCTGGGTACCTCTAAATAAAAAGAATAAAAGCCCTCACCATATACCTCGTGGCTATATTCAACCTCTGATACAACTTTTCCTGAAATGGTCACTACGTTGTTTTCTATTACATTCCCGACCATTTTCCCTCCACTCCTCTCTTTTGCTGTTGTGTCTCTCTTTTGATTTATCTAATGTAATATGTATTCTATTAGTTCGTGATTTAGAATATTTTTCTAACTTATTTTTTCAACTGTAACATTAATTAAGAAAATCACATCAAGATAAATAAGTTAAACTCACTTCCTTAAAGCAAATTACTCCATACTCCAATTATCATTCGCCGTATAGTCCAGATCTATTGCTAGTTAGAATGAAGGAACGCAGCTATGCCAAATTAATACAATCTTTTAATATTATATTACATAATTATTAAAATGGAAATCTTTTATTCTACAAAAAATTCAGTTATTTTATATTGCTATATAACAAAAAACGCAGCGGCATACTGAATGCCGCTGCGTTTTTTGTGGCCCGCTGCTTCCTCCGGGTTTCTTACAGCCAAAGAGTTGAAAAGCTGTTTTATTGATCATATATCACATAACACATAGAATTAATTAATCCCAGATTAATAATCTTACCGGAGTAGGATTATATGCATTACAGGGATTATTCAGCTGAGGACAATTGCTAATAAGTACCATGGTATGTTCCAGGGCTTTCACCTCCACATAATTGCCCGGTGCTGATATTCCGTCGTCAAATTTAAAACCTCCATCTTTTGTAACAGGAACATTCATAAAAAAGTTTATGTTGGGTGCCAGATCTCTTTTAGCAAGTCCTGCAGGTTTTTTAGCCAGCTGCAGCATGAAGCTGTCCCTGCAGTTGTGCATATAAATTTTTTCTCTTGCATATCTGACAGTATTGCTTTGGGATGAACAGGCACCTCCTATGGTATCATGTCTGCCGGTAAGGTCCGCAACAATCTCAAACAGAGGTTTTCCGGATTCTGCTCTCAATATGCTTCCGGTTGTCAGATAAATGTTCTCCTGGGCGGTGATTGTTGCAATTGCTCCGTAGTGATCTTCAGGATTCGTCATGTCATAAAAGGTGGTGTCAACTGCCTGATTTCCCTCCAGATCAATTATGCGGAAGATTTGTCCGGGCTTCAGTTCATGCATCCAGCCCTCTCCGGCCGGTAATGTATAATCATATATGGCATCTACAAGTTTCAATATGCTTTCTTTTCTTACAAATCCGTTCATTTTTCCCTCCTCCTTTTTGTACCATGTTCATAAACCCATCAGATTATAATAATCCCAGGTATTCTGAAAAGCACGGTAGTTTTCCGGCCTGAAATTGACACACTCATCCTGCAGATCAGCGGCCGGTGCATCATAAACCTCCAGCATAACAGATACGGATGGGTAGGTTTTTCTCTTATCAAGCGGATTTGGTGTATTTGACAGGATAATAATTATATCCATTTCCGTCCTGAGAGTAAAGGTTGAACCTTCCTTGCAATGACCTGTTTCATAATGCATGCTGCCATCGTACTCACAATAGACCTTTGAAAAGACATTGACACAAGGTACAAGATCCCGGGCTCCCATTCCGTTTCTAACCAGCTCAACCAAAAAGTTTTCTTCACCGCTTTTCAGCCATTCGTTTCTGCAGTTCTGGTAATTTGTCGATCCGTATCTTTCATCGGTGAGTCTACGGGAGGTATAACCGCACAGGGTATCATGCCAGCCAAGGCTGTCTTCAACTATGCTGGCCAGGACTCTTCCGTTATCGCTCATCAGAATATTTCCCTTTTTGAGATGAGCCGTATATTGTGCCTTCAGTGTATCGGGCATATTATAACGTTCCGAGGTATCCCTCATATTATACAAAAGCATTGAAACATTGGCATCAGGCCCAAGTGCTTTAAAGTGAATATACTTTCCTCTTCCTATATTGCCCGACCATTTTTCCCCGGGCAGCAGCTTCTTATTCCAAATCTGTTTCATATTGCCACCTCCATTAATTTATTGCTGCCGCATTTCTCCAGCCTGCGTATTTTGTTATGTCCTCACTTAATTTTTCCATATAGCCTTCACAAATAAAGCCTATAACCTCCTGCCCATCTTCCAGTTGTACCAGTCCCAGACCCAACGGTGCTTTTATGCAGTTCAGAAAGTAACCAAGATTTTTGGTAGGTATACTCCATAATTCCACATCAATGCTTCCGCCATTGGATGGAACTTTTACAAGGCCCGGTTTTGAAGGAGTTGTCGGCAGCTTGAGCAATTTGTATACCGGTGCGGTTTTTGCTTCTTTTACAAAATGTGCATTTAGGGTGGTTAATTGGGGCTCAAGCTGGAAACCTCTCATGTGTAGACCACAAACAGCTATATTGGTGATTTCCTCCTCGGAATCGTTCAACTGATACAGGCTGGCAATACCAAAATTAAAGCCCTCACAATTATCAAGAGCAAAGCTTGTCACACCAAAGGGAACACCTTCTTCAACCCATCCTGCCTGAAAATCCAGAGCAGTTAAACCCAAAAGATTACAATGATTTGTATATAGTCCCAGGTTGCTGTTTGTTTTTATGGGATCCCTATTAACCTGCTCCCTTGTATAGGTTCCTCCAACTGTGGGAAGAACAAGCACTGCATTATGCAGTAATTTTTTTACCATAACCTTAATTTGGCCTAACCTGTGCATTGCCTTAAATACCGAATCAGCCCTGAGGTCATTTTTAGCTCCGCTCTTTAGTATGGCTTCTGTCACCTTGACCATACCCTCACCCTTGTTCTTTTCAATGAAGCTTCCTAAGGATGCCCATCTTTCGGCTATCCATGGGCCATCATACAGGATTGAGGCAGCTTCGGAAAAAAGTGAGTAATCAATGAATTCAACAGGAATGTTAAGCAGTTTGATTTTATCAATTACGGTCTTCCACTTTTTTCTGTAGCCTTTTTCATATGGACCGAAAAACTCAAGGTCTCCGGCAGGTATACAAATTTTTTCGGGAATAGTTTTGTATATGGGTTTTGAAGGCCTTGACCATGGGTTTTCGCTGTCAAACACCCGCACTACTCTGTCCACAGCTATGGCATCTTCAAGATTGTGTGTAAATACAGTAACACAATCCAATGAAGCACAGGCAGGTACCACTCCCCTGGTAGACCATGCGCCCATACTGGATTTCAGCCCCACAAGATTATTGAGAGCGGCAGGCACTCTGCCCGAGCCTGCAGTGTCGGTTCCAAGTGAAAAAGCCGCCTGTCCCATTGCAACGCTTACTGCAGAGCCTGAACTTGAACCTCCGCTTATAAGCTCACCCTTCAGGGAATTGTGGGTCTCACCGAACAGGCTTCTGGTCCCCACAAGCCCTGTTGCGAACTGATCCAGATTTGTTTTTCCCAGAGGTATAGCGCCCGCCTCAAGCAGCAGCCTCACTACGTCCGAACTCTCCCCCGGCGTATATTTATACTCCTCACAGCCAGCCGTGGTAGGAATTCCCTCAAGATCGATATTATCTTTAATGGCAAAGGGTATTCCCCACAGTGGTGCAAGATTTTTATCCATTTTCTTCAGCTTATTTAAATATGGCTTTATTTCATCCATAGAAGGCTTTTTAATCCAAATATTCATTTCTACCGTGTTTTCCACTCTTTTAATAATCTCACTGCAGACATCCACAGGGCTGAAAACACCTCTCTTATAGCCATCTTTTAAATAAGAAATTGTAAGTTTTTTGCTTATATCTTTTTTTTGCATACAATTCCTCCTATCCAATAGTCACCAGTAATTGCCCGCCGACTACTTCCTCAGTCTCTTTAACATAAATATTCAAGACAACTCCATCGCAGGGTGTAACCTGTTCAAATTCCATTTTCATGCTCTCTTCAACAATAAGCACATCTCCCTTTTCTACCTTATCACCGGGTTTGACCAATATCTTCCACACGCTGGCCGGCATATTTGAATTTACCGCCGTTGCACCTTCAGGAATATCTATTACTTTTGCTTCCGTCTCTCCATGTGGGGAAACAAATTCGTCAAGACCATTTTCCTTCCACATGGTCTTTTCTGCATTAAAGGCTGATATCTGCTGTTTTTTGAATACCCTTGTCCCGGTTTCAATTGATTTGAGATATTTCAAATACTCTCCATAATCGAATTCCGTTTCTTCAACCTGAACTTCATAACGCCCTCTCAGGAAATCTTCTCTGATTTTCAGCAGTTCTTCGGAGGTTACCGGATAGAAGCGTATCTGGTCAAAGAAGTTCAGCAGCCATGGTTTTCCCTTTTCAAAGTTTTTGGTTGACCGTACCGGATTCCATGTCTGAATGGTTCTTCCCACCAGCTGGTATCCTCCTGGCCCCTCCATACCGTAAATGCCCATGTACGCACCGCCAATGCCCACGGCATTTTCAGGAGTCCAGGTCCTGGCCGGATTGTATTTTGTAGTTACAAGCCTTTGTCTGGGATCAAGAGGTATGCATACCGGCGCCCCCAGGTAAACATCACCAAGGCCCATAACTATATATGTGGCAGAGTAGAGTATTTCCCTGACCTTTTCGGTACTCTCCAATCCGTTTATTCTTCTGATAAATTCAATATTACTTGGACACCATGGTGCATTTGGTCTTACATTCTGATAATATCTCTCGACTGCTAGCTGTGCACTGGCATCGTTCCAGGACAGAGGCATCCTTATGATTCTTGATTTCACTTTAAAGCTGTCAGGATTTTTGATGCGGCTGTCCAATTCCACTACTTTTTCTGCCAGTTTCCTGATCGACATTTTTCTTGAGTCTATATGAATCTGCAGTGAACGGATACCGGGGGTTACATCAATCAGCGGTATACCGCTGTCGGCCTTGATCAACTCCATCAATGCGTGTACCCTTATTCTGAGTCTTAATTCAATTTCCATTTCACCATATTCAACAAGCATATACTCGTCACCGGCACACCTGATAACCAAGGCATCCTGCCTGTTGTCCCTCAGGTTAACCAAAACCGGATAGGTATTGTCAAGCCCGCTTTCATGTTTTAATACCGGCAGACTGCTTCTTTTTCCAGCAGTAATTCCTTCAAGGAATATCTCCTGACTGTTTCTAAGGCTTTCGGCAGTTTCTAATGAAATCAATCTAAATCTTACAGTATTTCCCGGTCTTAACTGCCCGGTCTTCCAAAGCTCTGCCGAGGGAATGGTGCAAGGACATACAAACCCTCCTAGACTCGGTCCGTCCGGCCCGAGAATAATCGGCATGTCACCTGTCAGGTCGATTGTTCCGACCGCATAGGCTGTGTCATGGATATTGGAGGGGTGAAGGCCTGCCTCTCCGCCATCCTCCCTCTTCCATAAAGGAGTTGGGCCCAACAGCCTTACACCTGTCCTGTCACTGTTGAAGTGCACCTTCCACTCCGCAGAGGTCAGCTGTTCAAGATATTCCAGCTTTAAAAATTCCCCGGTACAGTGTGGTCCCGGTATTACTCCGATCTCCCATACCTCACCGTATTGAGGGAGGGTTTTCTTATCAAAAGAATGGCATTTATCATTCCCGGCTTTATTAATATGTATCAGATCTCCGGTGCGCAAGGTTCTTCCGCTGTGGCCTCCAAAGCCGCCAAGGGTAAAAGTTGCTGCACTTCCCATTATCCTGGGAACATTGAACCCTCCTTTTACCAATAAATATGACCTCATGCCGTTTACAGCCTCTCCAAGCTCAAGGATCTGACCTGCTTCAACCTTTACCGGTTCATACATTGAAATGGGGTTACCGTCCAGCCTTGGATTCATATTTGCACCGGTCAGGCATATGACTGCAAAATCCCTGAATTTATATTTACCGCCCTTAAGTGTAAATTCAATTCCGCTTGCATCAGCCTTATTGCACAATATCCTGTTACCGATCCGGAAGGCAAAATTGTCCATCGGCCCGCTTGGCGGGACTCCTATATCCCAGTAACCCAATCTGGCAGGATAGTCCTGAACTGTTGTCTGAATTCCACCTTCCAGAACTTCAAGCTTTTGTTCCCTATAAGTGAACTGATCAAGCATATGTGTATATAAATCACCTGATGAGTATGTTTCGGTGTTAATAACTTCTTTTATATAGTCCAGACCGGTGGTCACACCATAGATCCCTGTCTCATTGATAACGCTGTTCAGCTTTTCTATGGCGTCTTTTCTGTTATCTGCTCCTACTATGATCTTGGCCAGCAATGGATCATAGAATGGAGAAACAACCGTATTATCCTGTATCCAGGTTTCAACCCTTGAAAGCTCCGAAAAAAATACTTTGTCGATTTTACCCCCGCTGGGAGCAAAATTTCTCAGGGCATCTTCGGCGTAAATCCTTGCCTGAATGCTATGGCCCGAGGGTTTACCAAAAAGTGAAGCCAGGTTTTTAAGTTTGCCTGCCGCTTCTTTTATCATCCACTCAACGAGGTCGATCCCCAGTACTTCTTCGGTTACTCCGTGTTCAACCTGCAACCTGGTATTTACTTCAAGAAAATAAAATTTGCTGCTTTCGGTATCATATAAGAATTCAACAGTGCCCGCACTTCTGTAGCCAACTTCCAGAGCCAGATTTCTTGCGGCTTCCATCATCAGTTTTCTCGTTTCCTCCGATATTCCCGGGGCAGGACATTCTTCTATGACTTTTTGGTTTCTCCTTTGCACCGAACAGTCCCTTTCTGCAAGAGCAACCACTTCTCCGTACTCATTTCCGAAAATCTGTACTTCTATATGACGGGCTTTTTTAAGATATTTTTCCAAAAACAAGCCATCATTCTTAAAATTATTTTCTGCTAAATACCTGCAGGAATCATAGGCAGCCCGTAAAGCTTTCTCATCATCGCAGACACGCATTCCTATGCCTCCACCTCCTGCCGTACTCTTGAGTATTACAGGGTAACCCAATTCCTTCCCAACAGCGGCCGCCTCTTCAACATCTTTCAGGAGACCTGTCCCCTCCAGCATCGGAACACCTGCTTTCAACGCAATTTCCCTTGCCGAATGCTTGAGGCCGAAAATTTCCATTTGCTCTGGAGTTGGTCCGATAAATACTATGCCATTTTCGGCACATTTTCTGGCAAAATCACTGTTTTCGCTTAAAAAACCATAACCGGGGTGAATTGCTTCGGCCTTTGTCTCTTTTGCTATCTTTATCAATAAATCTGCATTTAAATAGTTCTCCTTAACCGGGCCATCACCGATATTTATCGCCTCATCCGCTCTGTCTGCATGCAGACTGTCCTGATCCGCTTTTGAATAAACAGCAACAGATTTTATATTCATCCTCTTCAAGGTTTTTTCTATTCGTACCGCAATAGCGCCGCGATTTGCAATTAAAACTTTCCTGAACATACTGCTGTTCCTCCTTCATTTGTGATGAATTACAGTTCGTCTTCATCCAACCCGCTGTGTAGCATAGTGTTGATATTTTTCCTTATGCGTATGAATTCCGGCGTATCCTTAATATCCAGGGTTCGCTTATGATCAAGATAAACCGGTATATCCGCAATAATTCTGCCTGGTCTGGAGCTCATTACATAAACTCTTTGCGATAAAAATACGGCTTCTTCTATATCATGGGTTATAAATATAATTGTAGGCTTTTCCACCTGCCATATTTGTCTCAGACAAAGCTGCATATTGGCTTTTGTCTGAGGATCCAGCGCTCCGAAGGGCTCATCCATAAGAAGTACTTCAGGATTATTTGCCAAAGACCTTGCAATTGCAACCCTTTGCTTCATTCCACCCGACAGCTGGTTTGGCAGGGATTTTCTGAATTGAGTCAGCCCGATCAGTTCAAGATATTTGTCCACAATTTTGTCAGCCTCTTTTACAGGCATCTTCTTTATTTTCAGGCCAAACCGGATATTCTCTTCAACCGTCATCCAGGGAAACAGGGTATAGGTCTGAAAAACCATTCCCCTGTCTGCTCCGGGCCCGTCCAATATTCTGTCGTTTAGAATGATAGAACCTGATGTGATATCATCCAATCCTCCTATCATTCTTATAAGAGTTGATTTTCCACAGCCCGAAGGACCAACGATACTCACAAATTCGTTATCAAGAATTTCGAAATCCACATTGTCTATGGCAAGAATATCCTGTTTCTTGGATTTATATATCCTGGTTACGCCCTTACCATATATCTTGCTCCTGGAAACTCTTGCTTCAAGCCTGTTTCCGGCTTTATCATCCGTAATGGTTTCCTGTTTCTTTTTGAAAAGCATCATTTTATCCCCCCATCTGCCCATGGAAATAAGCGTTTGCTGATCAAACCAAAAGATCTGTCAATGATAAGCCCCAGAAGTCCGATTACCAGGATTCCCGAAAATATAGCAGATGTCTTCAGGTATCTCTGAGCTTTCAAGATGGTATAGCCAAGACCCGAATTTGCTGCCACAAGCTCAGCGACCACCAGATAAGTCCATGCCCATCCCATCATCATTCTTAATGAATCCATCATTCGTGGAAGCATGGCTGGTATCATAACCTTGAACAGTACGCCGATTCTTTTGGCTCCAAGTGTATATGCCGCGTTTATATAATCTTCGGGTACACTTCTCACATCATCTGCCACCATCGGAATAAGCTGGAACAGGGTCCCCAGAAAAATAACCGCGATTTTGGCACCTTCACCAATACCCACCCAGATCATAATTAGTGGAATAAAAGCCGGAACCGGCAGGTATCTCATAAACTCCATCACTGGCTGGATATATGCTTCAAAAACATTGAAGGAGCCAACCAGAATACCTATCGGTACACCTATTACGGCAGCATACAGGAAGCCCATAAAAATTCTGTAGCAACTGATATAAAGATTTTCCCATATGCTGCCGGTAGTGATATCATTTACCAGGAACTTTAATACCTCAAACGGTGAAGAAAGGAAAATACCATTCACAATTTTGAAACTGCATAAAGCCTGCCATATTATAATCAGTATAATAAATGATGATAGGGTTATTTTAAAATATAGTTTCGGGTCAATGCTCTTTCTGATTCTAAACAAATTATTCATAGTTTTTCACTTCCTTCACCGGGCCGGATTATTTTTTTGTGTCAGGTACAGGTTTTGACCCTCTTTTTTCAAGTACTTTTTTCAAATATGTACTGTTGAACATCTTCTTAGTATCATCAGGCACCGAATCTATCATTTTTACACTGTGAAGAAACTCTGCAATCCTATTGGTTGTATATGGCAGGTAGCTATAGGATTCCGATTCTTGATCCATTGCATCTATACATTCCTGTACCGTAAACAGCCTGGAACCGCTCATTGCCACCTTCATCTCATCTTCAGTGATTTCGGCACCCTTTGCCATATCTGCTATTGCCTGTTTTTCATTTGCTACGTAAAAATCCATTCCATCAAAATAAGAATTGATAACTGCCTCTATATCGTCAGGACTGTTCCTTGCCATATCACCGCTGACCAGTAATACATCAGGTATAAGACCCGGAGTATTTTCAGAGCTGTACAGAAGCTTACTTCCTTCAAGGGTCTGAGCCTTGCTTAGCGACGGTTCCCACAAACAGGCCGCATCAACTGTTCCTGCAATAAAAGCCGGGGCGGAATCAGAAATCGACAGATTTACAAAATTTACATCCTTTTCTGTCATTTCCGCCGTCTGTAACGCCTGGAGCAAAAAGAAATGCTCTATCGTACCGTATTCTGTCGCAACAGACTTTCCCTTCAGGTCACTGATGCTGTTTATGCCTTTTTTGCCGACAAGACCGTCAGCACCGTTTGAATTGTCCAGAACCAATACTGTCTCGTATTCTATACCGCTGATGTAAGGTGCTATTGCATCCGGTATGGCCAAGCTTATCATGTCGACTTTTCCGCTGTTAAAAGCCTGTACGCTGTCGCTGTAAACCGGGAAGTATACCAGTTCAACATTTACGCCATTCTTTTCAAAGAATTTTTCTGCTTGAGGTATATACCAGGTATAAAAAGCGGGATATGCTGAAATACCAAGCTTGTATGTTTTTGAAGAAGCTGTTGGGTTTTTCATGCCTGTTGCTGAAACTGCCGAGTCGGATGTATTTGACTTACTTTCACTGCTGCCGCAGCCGGTAACAAAACCAGTTAACATAATAATAGTCAATAGTAATGAAACCACCTTTTTTGTTTTTTTCATAAATGTCACTCCTCATTGTTATATTAGTTAGATATTTAGTTAGACCAGAGAATTGTTTCCTTTTTCTCCCGTTCTGATTCTGACACCGTCATCGATATTGATTATAAAAATTTTTCCATCCCCGGCCTTTCCGGTTTTGTTTACTTTTTTTATTATTTCTACCAATAGCTTTAGATCCTCATCCTGACAGAAAATTTCTATCATTTTCTTTGATACAAAGGGATGACCTGTGTTGCCGTCTGCCTTTCCGCCTGTTGCAAGACTGAATTCCGCAGGTTTTTTACCTCTACCGATAACATCCTTGACAATCATGGAATAGAAGCCGTTCTCAACAAGCGCATCCTTTGTCTTATAGTACATCCTGGGACGAATTATTGTTATGACTTGCTTCATCTGAATCACCTCCCCATTAGTTTTCTTCAAGACCGGAGCTGATCGTTATACTGCTTTCTACAGGAATGATAAATATCTTTCCATCTCCAAAGGAACCTTTTTTACCGGTACGTGCTATTCCCAGGATAATACTTTTTACCTTCTCCACTTCATCCTCGGAAATTACCAGCATAATCATCTCTTTTGGGATTTCGTCGTAATATACGTCACCTACTTTGAGGCCCTTCTGCTTTCCTCTGCCAAGAATACTGATTCTGGTAGCCGAAGAAATTCCGGCATTGCTTAATTCATCAAGTATTTCTGTCGCCTTTTCAGGCCTGACAATTGCCTTAACCATTTTCATAAAATTTTCTCCTTTCCTCAAACCACATGTTTTCTTCAGGTGTTAAATTTCTTCTTCAAAATTACATATATGAATGCTATTAAGCTTTACCGCAAGATTTAATTCCAAAAGCTCCTCATTTTTTTCCAGTTTAATATTCAAAAGCTTTTTAATCTTCTCCAGCCTGTATAAAATCGTATTGTAATGCAGGAACATGTTGGCTGCTGTGTCTTTAATGCTATTACCCGACCGGAAATAGGTTTCCAGTGTTTCAAGCAGTTGAGTGTTGTGTTCCCTGTCATGCCTGATCAGTGGACCGATATTCCTGCATAAAAATTTTTTTATATTGGTACCGGGCTTCAATAATGTCAGTATGGAGTATATCCCCAGCTTGTCCCAGGTGATTATTTCTTCGGAACATCCGCTTATACAGCTTGAGGAATAGATATTTTTTGCTTCTTCAAACGCTTTTGGTATGTTCAAGGGATTGCAGACATCATCGCTGATGCATAGCGAAAATTTTTCATTGTTTGAAACTCTGCATAAAGTAGCAGTGATGTTCTTTAATATTTCCGGTTCCCTCAGCTCACCTTTTGGATTATAAGAAATTATCACAACAATTTTGCCTTCATAAATAGTCAGCCAGGTTTTGGTTCCAATAGCCGCTTCATAAATTCTGAAGCGTGACAGTAAACTCTTATCGTTGTAAAAGCTTTCCTGTTCATTGTTGTTCTTTACAATTGCAACTCTATATTTAAGATTATCAGGCAGAGTATAACCGTATAATCTTGTTCTCATTTGAAAATCTCTGCTGGTACGTATTCCTCCAAAAATCCAGTCATATATGAACTGATCCAGATATTTTGATTCTACGCTGACATAAATACTGTCCGTTTTAAGCTTCAGGCTGATCAGATTCAGCAATCTTCGTATTGTAAGCGTATCCACACTGCTGCAGGTCGAATTTATTTCAGGGACGGCAACTGCAAAAGTTTGGGCCTGGGAATCCTCCAATTCGAATATCCTTATACGTACATTTGCTCCATTAATCATAACTATTGAAGGTTTCTCGTCCTTAATTCTTTTCAAATTTTCCCACTTCAGCCGGCTCTTATTGGTTTCGACCAATTCACCGGTGGTGTCTGTCACTATAAAATATTCACTGTCACTTACAATAAAAACCGGGTTATTTATCATTTCCTCTATCAATTGTAAAATTTCCTGAAGAGAATTCCCCTGAATGATTTTCTTTGATACGGTTTCAATTCTCTCCTGCAATATTGAGAGATATTTTGTTTCTCCATATATGATCTGCTCCATTACCTCTCTGACCACGTTTGAAAAAGTCGTTTGAGGCGGTAACTCGAACAATGGAAAGTTCAGTGCTTCAGCACAATCAATAACCTCTTTTGGTATGGTATCAATAAATCTTTTAGGTTTTATACCAAGAGCAGCGACCTTTTTTTCAGCAAGTTTTGGGATTAACCTCAGCAGCTCATCCAAATTATTCTTATAAGGATAGCAGGTTGTTATTAAAAACTCATTTTCATGAACCCAGTTATCAATGTCGGGAACTTCGACAATATTAACTCTCGTGATCCTATTTGTTATGTTTTTGCTGCCTGCAAGTATCTTAATGCCTTTCAGTTCTTCAATTGAAAACAGATTGATACAACAAAACTCAGATAATACATTGTTCTCCATTCAATCACCTTATTTCGAAAAGTATAAAAATCCGGTTCGTTGCTCAGTTATATTCAACAGCTCTTGTATCAGCAGTCAATTATATGCATATACGCAAAAAGGCGCTTAATGATTTGAAATCACCAAGCGCCTTTGCTTCTTTAATTGATATACCTATTATAACTGACCTTTATTGTGTTTTCATTATAAATGAACAACAATATTTTTATTGGTAATTGTAGTTCGACTACAAATTGAACTCTGTAAAAAATCTAAATAACAGCCCTGAGATATACCTGTACCGTTATTTAGATCTTTATTGCATTTATTTATCCCAGATAACCACCCTGTTTGTTGTTGGTGCATAACCACTGCAGGGATTATTTATTTGTGGACAGTTACTAATTAGTATCATGGTATCGTTCATTGCTTCAAATTCTACATAAGAACCGGGTTCCGATATCCCATCCAGGAATTCAAAGCTTCCGTCGGGCAGAGCCAGGATCTGTGCGAATAAATTGACATTGGGAACCAAATCTGCTTTCGAATATTTGTCGGCATGTTCAGCTATCATCATGATAAAACTGTCCCTGCAGGTTTTCATATGAAGCGTATGGTGTCCGTATCTGACCGTATTGCTTTCTGTTGCGCAGGCACCTCCCATAGTATCATGGCAGGTGCAGGTATCTGCAACCATTTTCAGAAGCGGTTTTCCCGATTCGGTTAAAAGAACCGTACTTGTATTGATGTAAAGCTTTTTCTGATTTATAATTGTTTGAGTCGCACTATAGTGGTCTTCAGGGTTATGTAAATCATAACAGAGGAAATCGAGTCCCTGATTGCCTTCCAGATCAATAATTCTCAGCACCTGTCCCTTAAGGAGAGGATGCATCCAGCCTTCACCTGCCGGTATCATTTCGTCATAAACAATATCATCCAGGCTTTTCATACTTTCTACTTTATCAAACTTTATCATAACCAAATCCTCCTCAATTTAAATTCCCAATAACAGATTATATTCCCAGGTATTTTCAAAAGCCCTTCGTGTCTGAGGCATGAAATTAACACAGAAATCAAGCCCGTCAACAGGTGCGGCAGGTAGTATTTCAACACGTACAGGCACTGAAGGATAAAAGGTTTTCGGATCTAATGGGTTTGGAGTATTGGAAAGCACCAGATAGATATCCATTTCAGTTCTGATTGTAACCGAAGCTTCCTTCGGGCAGTGATTTTCATGGTAAACCAGATTTCCTGCCGGGTCTGCTTCTACCTTGGAAAATAAATTTATCGGAGGCATTAAGTCTCTTTTACTCATTCCGTTTTTAGTCAATTCATTGATAAAATTCTCCTGACCTGACTTAAAATAGTTATTGCTGTCTTTCTGATAGTTTGTTAAACCATATTTCTCATCGGTCATTTTTCTGGTAGTATAGCCGGATATTGAATCGTGCCAACCAAGCTCATCTTCGACAATACTGGCCATTGCGCGTCCGCAATCGCTCATGAGGGCATAGCCTTTTTTCAGATAGAATGTGTGCTGTGCTTTCAATGTATCAGGCATATTATAATGCTCGGACAGATTTCTGAAATTGTACATAAGTACGGCAAGGTTCGCACCTGCTTCCAATGCTGTAAATTTTACAAGTCGTCCCTTGCAGATGTTTCCTGACCATCTGTCCCCGGGATTAATCGTTTTACTCCAAATAATATTCATAAAGTTCACTATCCTTTCACTAAGATATAATAAAATCTCAAAATGCATTTTGTTTGACAGAGCAACAGCAATTCAAATATGGTAACATAAGCCCCGGTCAGACAGAGAAAAGGCAACAAAAAAGAGCCTGGTATTTTTAACCCAGACTCCATTGTCCAATATCAAATATAATTTTGAAGAAAACTTTTTAACATTGAAGAATTTAATACAATCAACTCTAGCACATATATTGCTTTATATCAATAGGCTTTTAAAGATTTTGTATTGTTCGGATAATTTTATTTGTTATCGGCTATAAATTTATCGGCCTGTTCTTTGATTGCCGCCATTATCTTGTCTGCACCCGCAGCCTTCATCTTTTCATTCAAGGTCGGGATTCCGGTTTCAGGGTCCATAAAGCCTGTAATTATAGGTACGGCGTACTGTGTAACTACACTTGAAACTGCCGCAACTTCGTTTTTCAGCTTGGAATCATCAAAATTGAAAGCCTGCAGCGTATGGAATACCTGGTTTTTCCTGGCAGTTTCAAAGATTGGGTCATAGTTCGAGTAAACACCTGTGGGATTCAACTGGAACTTTTCATTTCTGAAGAACCATGACAATCCGTCGGTATAGTCAACCTTGGTGTTCCCTCTGATATATCTGACCTGGTCTTCCCCAACCTGTTCCCAATGGGTATCCTTTATACCGTAGCATAACAATTGGTTCAACTCTTTATCTGTTCTGGCCAGTTCGGCAAACATCAGCAGCCTGTCGACATTCCGTGAAGTGGCATGTATTCCCAGCCCCGAGCCTATATACGGAGTTCCGATCTGCTTTTTGCCCAGGGATGAATCATATACCTGGATCTCCCAGCCCGGATGCTGTACCGGCCATTGTTCGGAATAATTGGTTGCCTGAAGGGCATTTGTCAGCAGTGCTGCCGATTTTCCGTTTTCAAAGGCCGTTGCATTTGGAGTCTTATTGGAAATGGCATTTTTGGACCAATAGCCCGCCTGCTTCCACTGGTACATCTTCTTTGCAAAATCCATGAATTCAGGTGTTTCGTATACATTTACTATGGCTGCTCCCGGATCGGTTATTTTATAAACAAAGTTTCTCTCGGAAACATTACCTACAACCGCATATTCATTTTCAGTATTAAATATCTGCTGGAGATCGCTGTAGTTGTTCATTACCGAAATATCAAGCGGCACCATGCCCTTTTCATTTTTGGCTATTGCATCCAGATAGGCTCCAAAGGTATCAAGGTCGGTAATATCGGGAACATTATATTTTTTCTTTAAATCCTCTCTGACTGCAAAGTGAACTGTCGGGAATTCATTGAAGGTGGTTGGGATCATATATATTTTTCCGTTGATTTTAGCCTGGTCCCACGCCATTTCAGGCAAATCTGTCAAAAGCCCCGGAGCATATTTCTGTAAATCCTCTTTTGTAATTTCCTTAAACCCGTTTTTGGTGGCCTGAGCCTGATAATATGCCCAATTGGCTGTATATATGCCATCAAACTCTTCCCCAGAAGCAAATACCAGCTGGTATTTATTGGTCCAGTCGGACCATGGCAGGTATTCAGTGCTGATAGTTGCATTTATTTTAGGTTCTATAACCTGATTAACGGCATCTCTTACCATATTTGAGCCTTCACCCGGTGAAGCATCTCCTACACAGTATATTTTAAGTTCCACTTTCTTTGATATGTCAGGAGCTGTGTTTTCTGCCGAAGCCGAGGTTTGCGATGATGTTGAGGTTGCTGCGGTATTGTCACCTGCTGCCGGGCTTCCGCAGCCAGCCAATGCTGTAACCAGCATTACTATTACCAGCATCAGACTGATTTGCTTTAAATATTTAGTCATATAATTCCCCCTTATTAATTTTTCTTCACTGGGCCGGTTAATTCAGTAATACAAATTTAACGCTACGCTAGCAAGGCGGTAAAATATAATCCTGAAAAGACCCATATGTTTTATGATAAACCGGAAAATCCGGCTTTATCCTTTTACAGCACCTACAGTCATACCCTGAATGAAATATTTCTGCACAAAGGGATATAACAGCAGGATAGGACCTGTGGCAACTATTGTCATAGCCAGTTTAAAGGATTCGGCAGGGTATTGCTCCATAACTATTCCTGCCGATTTGGCGTCATTTGCCGCAAATTCCATTTGGGTCAGCATACTGTAAAGATAGAACTGCAAGCTGTACTTTTCTTTCTGTGTAATGAACAGCATGGATGCGTACCAGTCATTCCAGTATCTCAGTGCTATGAAAAGCCCCACTGTGGCAAGGGCGGGCTTGGACAAAGGCAGGAATATCTGCGCAAATATCCTGAATTCCCCCGCTCCGTCTATCTTTGCAGACTCGGCCAGCGCTTCGGGTATGGACTTCATAAAGCTTCTCATGATAATGATGTCAAATACCGTCAGCATAGCCGGAAAAAGCAGTGCCAGATAATTATTTTTCAAGTGAAGATATCTTACCATTAGAATATACCAGGGAACAAGGCCCCCGCTGAACAAAGTTGTGAAATAGAAATACAGTGCAAAGGCATTCCTGTATTTGAACTGGGGCCTCTGGAGCGCATATGCCGTCATGCAGATTATAAACAGTCCCACCAGTGTTCCTACGACAGTAACCGTTCCGGTTACTCCGTAGGCCCTGATTATGTTGGTAGGCATGGCGAAAGCCACTCTATAGGCATTGAGAGAAAATTTCTTGGGAATAAATCTATAGCCGTCCACATGTATTGAACCCTCATCGGTAAATGATCCTGATATGACAAGCAGGAAGGGAATAACACACAAAAGGGTGAATATGATAACAGTTGTATAACTTATTAAATTAAAAACCAGTTGTTCCTTACCTCTTTTTATTCTCATTTAAGCCTCCATGTAATCAATAGATATTCTGTTCGAGCTGCGAAGCCTTTTAAAACAATGCATACTCACTGTCCACACGTTTGATTATCCCATTGGTAATCATAATGATGGCAAAACACAGTACCGACTGATACAAGCCGGCAGCCGACGCCATTCCGACCTCCTGAGTTTTCATGAGCGATCTGAATACAAAGGTATCTATAACATCGGTAGAGTTAAACAAAAGTCCGTTATTCCCTATTATCTGATAAAACATTGAGAAATTGCCCCTGAAAATCGATCCCACATTTAAGAGGATCATTATGATAATGGTGGGCTTGATGCTGGGTATGGTAATCCTCCAAATCTGCTGGAATATGTTCGCGCCGTCCAGTTCAGAGGCCTCATACAGTTCCTTGTCTATTCCGGTTATGGCGGCCATATACACAATACTTCCGTATCCCACACCATTCCATGCATTAAAAAACACCAGAATATACTTCCATGCACCCACTGTTCCCATAACGTCCACCGATTCAAGGCCAAGTGACTTCAAAACAGTATTCAGGGCTCCGAATTCATAGTTGAAAATATTATAGATAAAAGCTCCTACTACTACCCAGGAAATAAAGTAAGGCATCAGCATCAGGGTTTGTGTTGTCTTTTTAACATATTTGTTTCTCATTTCCGATAGAAAAATAGAAACCGTTATTTGTAATGATGTGTTGACAACAATAAATACTAAATTATATAAAAATGTATTTTTTGTAACGTTGAAAGCCTGACCTGACATAAAAAAGAACTTGAAATTATCAAAGCCCACCCAGTCACTGCCGAATATTCCCGCGGCATAATCCAGGCGCTTAAAGGCTATGACTATTCCCGCCATGGGAACATACATAAATATAAAATAGTACAGTACCGCAGGAATCAGCATAAATAAAATCACTTTATTTTTTTTGAAATCCTGGAATACATCACGAATAAGTTTCATTAATAATTCCTCCTGTTGTGTCTAAGATCAATGCATTGTATAATTCGTTATTCGCTTTATACATTTAATTTAACACGACAATGGATGCCAGTAATACATGACAAATGTTTTATTTTTAGTAAAATTGTTTGTAAAAATCCAATTCAGCCCCTGCTCTCCTTCTCAAGCAAATAGAAAAATGCTATACTAATAGCCTGTAAACCTGCTGAATATGGCCAAAGACAAACTGCAAATGCATTTTTGTAAATATGTTCTAATGGAGGGTACTCAATGATCAGTCTGCTAATCGCTGATGATGAAGGATTTGTAAGGAACGGCCTTATAAAAAATCTCAATTGGCAAAGTTTGGGTGTGGACCTTGTTGAACAGGCTGCCGACGGAGCAGCCGCCTACGAAAAAGCTTCGGAGCTCAAACCTGATATTCTGCTGACCGATGTGCGCATGCCTAAAATGGACGGAATCGAACTTGCTACCAAATTGCGTGAAGTGCTTCCCGGCTGTAAGATTATTTTTATGAGCGGCTATTCCGACAAGGAATACCTTAAGTCGGCCCTGCACCTTAAAGCCGTGAGCTATATCGAAAAACCCATCAATCTCAAGGAGATTTCTCAAGTCATTTCAGAGGCTGTCTCCATGTGTTCCCTGGAAAAGGAAAAACAGGCTCTGGATTTAAAAAGAGACCTTACCATAAAGGAAAGCCTGGACATCCTTAAGTTCAATTTTCCCATGGAAATAATCCAGAAGAATACGGATATATCGCAGGTGGAAAAATGGCTGAGTGTATCCGGTATCCAGGTAACACCCCGGACAAGATTTGCCGTTCTCATATTCAGCTTTGGCGTAAGGGACTGGAATTCGCTGTCGGTAAAGGGATTTGGGAAGCCCTATCTCCAGGACCTGGTCCATGACTTCTTCCTGGAAAACAGGCTAAATGCCTTCTCCGGCTTTAAGGATACCAATACAATGCTCCTGTTTATTCTGGAGGACGCCGGACTTTTAAGTGAAAATATTTTAAATGGTTTATCCGTACAAATAATAAATAAATTAAAAGATAAATATCCTGTATTCATAGGAATAGGGAGCGTTGCGGAAACATTGGAAAAGATATCCCTGTCCTACCAGACGGCGGTTATTGCCTCCCAGCAGCTGTTTTTCGCAGGGTATGGAAAATTTTCAAAATCGGAGGTCGATCCCTCACTGACTTTTGAGATAAATGATTCAATATTGAAGGAATTTAAAAATTTGCTGGTCAGCAGGGATAATGACGGGGCCCTGGCTTTTCTGAAAGATCTGTCGAGATCCATCAGAACCCATGCAAACGCCTTGATTCCAAATATAAAAAGTTTGTATTTTAAAATACTCCTTTCCCTTTTGAATCACGCTGCCAGGCAAAAAATCGTTTTTTCGGCAGCAAGCTCCGAAAGTATTCTCTGGGAAACTCTATCGGAATTTACAACAATGGATGAAGTTGAAACCTTTGTTTTGAACTTCACTGCGGCTTATTTTTCAGAAGTTGCCATGCTGGAGGGCGTCAGCAGGTGTATATCGGATATATATGAAATTATTGAGAATAACTATGGAAATCCCGAGCTGTCAATAAAATTCATATCCGATAAGCTTTATATAAGCCATTCCCATCTATGCGTGCTTTTTAAAAAGGAAACCGGAAAGACATTGAACCAGTATATTACCGAATTCAGAATGGAGAAAGCCAGGGAACTTCTGGAGGACAGTACCGTAAAGCTGTACTACGTGGCTGCCAGGGTAGGCTACTCCGACCAGAATTATTTTACCAAGATTTTCAAGAAGCATACAAATATGACTCCATCCGAATACAGGGAGATGCGAATATGAAAAAAATTTTTCAAATCCGGCACTTTCTAAAGAAATTATCGGGTATAAAACTGAAAAACAAGCTGCTGATCTCCTATCTGCTTTTGATCATTGTGCCCTTCGGAGTTTTCGCCATAATGTCCAACTTCAGGGTATACAATGCCATAGAGACACTGGTCAGCTATTCGGCAAAGCATTCCTTTGAACAATCCGGCCTGTTCGTATCATATAAAATAGATAAAATAATCAATACAATAGATGTTCTTCTCGTGGATAAAAAGATTAACAGCACCATCAGCCAGGAACCGGACAAGCTTGACATCCCTTCCCAGATGCTGGACATGCAGGACCTTTCCCGCTATCTGAGGTCCTTCCAGAACCAGGATGAGGTGTTCAATGTCAAGCTGTATGTTAAGGATGATTTCCTGTATTCCTCGGAAAAGGTAAACTTTCTGAGTTTTCAGGATGCAAAAAATTCAGACTGGTATGAGGATTTTGTAAAATACCATAAAAAGGTTATCTGGGTGAAAACAACCGAGCAGGACTACACAACAAAACCCGACGACTCGGAAATAAAACGTGTGTCAGCCGTCAGTGCCATATTGGACAAATCCAATTATCTCAATTTTTTAGGCTTCGTCAGAATAGATATACTGGAAAAGAATTTGAGCGACATACTGAAGAAAGCATCCTCTACCAAGAACTCGGTCACCTATATACAAAACTCCAAAAATGAAATAATATCCTCTTCCTCCGAAAAGATCAACAACAACTGGATATTAGACAGCAGTGATCTTGAGAACTATAGTAAAAACGGAATGTATTACGGGACCCGGGATTTGGGGAAGGAACATGTGATCCTTGCCTGTCAGAAGCTTCCCAACTCCGACTGGACTCTGGTTTCCATCACACCGTTCAGTGAAATCACCGCCGTGGGAAAAGAGCTGCAAAACCAGATGCTGCTGATGTTTTTACTCATCAGTACGGCAGCATATATCCTGGCATATGTGATCTCTTCCTCAATTACAAAAAACATCTCCCTTTTGCTTAAAAATATAAGGCTCCTGAAAAAAGGTGATTTTAATATAGAAATCACCACCAAGAGCAACGATGAAATAGGGGAACTTATTGAAAACTTCAACAGCATGTCGGCCAGGCTTAAATTCCTGGTAGATGAACAGTACAGGATCGGACTGGAGGCAAAGAATGCCGAACTGCTGGCCCTCCAGGCACAGATCAATCCCCATTTTTTATACAATACGCTGGACATGATCAACTGGTCGGCCATAAATAACAATGTACCTGAAATATCGGACACGGTTCAGACGCTGTCCAGGTTTTACAAGCTGAGCCTGAGCAAGGGCAGCAATATAATTCCCATCAGAAATGAAATCGAGCATGTGAAGATGTACATGGAAATACAAAACATGCGGTTTGAAAACATTTTTGACTTCCAGGTACATATTGATGAAGAAGTTTATCAATATACAACCATTAAAATAATACTGCAGCCCATTGTAGAGAACTCGGTGCTGCACGGCATCCTGCAGAAGGACGACAGGAGCGGGCTCATACTCATAACCGGTCATGTCTCCGAGGGTGTCATAACACTTAAAGTCCAGGATAACGGCATCGGTATAAAACCTGAAAAGCTCAAGACTATTTTGACACATAAGTCCAATACCAACGGCACACATGGATATGGTATCAGAAATATAAATGAACGGATCAAATTGTTTTACGGAGAACAGTATGGTCTGGAATACAATAGTGTTCCAGGAAAGGGTACGACGGTTATAATCCGCATTCCGGCCGGTATTCCGGTGCAAACCCAGTGATTGGCCCGAATCAGCCGCCCACCTCTGCCGTTTTATTCTCCTCATATGCCCTGGTACAGGCTATAACCACTTTAAGGGCCCTCAGCCCCTCTTCTCCGGGTATATCGGGAGGAGTGCCATTAATTATACTGTTAATAAAAGAGTCTGCTATGCCCGATCTGCTCTGTATATCAAAGCTATAGCAGCTTCTTTCCTTTGTATTTTTAGTTACGATTAATGGGATTTCGGGATGATTATAGATTTCGACGGTGCCATTGGAACAATATATCACCGTGCTCTTGTCCAACCCGCCATAATAGGTCCAGCTTGCCGTCAAAGTCCCGATGATTCCGGATTTGGTCCGAAGCAGGCATATGCTGTTATCATAGGCTTCAACAAAATCTCCGTTTTCCAGCTTCTTATCCCTGGAGGAAGAAAAAGCTTTTACCTCTTCGACAGTATCATCAATGAGCCACTCAATTAAATGAGTCTTATGTATACCAAGGTCTCCCATAACCCCCGAACCGGTATTTTCTTTTTTGAAAAACCAGGAATTCATACTTTTATCAGTGCTCCAATTTTCAGGACCGCCGTGGCCGAAGGCTGTACGAAAACTGAGAATTCTGCCCATTTCACCGCTTAAAAGGATTTCCTTCGCTTTTTTATGGGCATATTCAAACTTCAGATCGTGGGCAATCATGAGTATTTTTCCTGTCCGTTCCGAAGCTTCAATCATACTGTTTCCTTCTTCTATGGTCGTTGCAATGGGCTTTTCACACAGAACATGCTTTCCCCCCTCCATAGCAGCAATACTCAGGGCGGCATGGTATTTATTGGGTGTACATATACAAACGGCATCCACCAGCGGATCTTCCAGCATTTCCTGACAGCAGGCGTACACCTTACCTCCATACCTGGCTGCGAGTATTTCAGCTTTTTGGCGGTCGGGATTATAATAACCGGTAATTTTCGAATGCGGATTGCTTGAAAATTCAGGGGCATGGCGGTATATTGTGATGGCCCCGCATCCAATAATTCCAATTCCAATCATAAAGCTGCCTCCTTTGTACAAAATTCATCAAATATCAAAGCCCACTGCTCCGGTACCCTGCTTTTGAGGATGAGCTTTGAAAAAAAACAGGAATAAAATCAGTATAACCAGACTAACGGCCAAAGGGATACCCCAGAACGCAGTATAATTGACAAACCCCGCCGCCTCTGTCCCGAACAGCGTTGAGGCCCTGCCCGCAAATAAATTCCCAAAGGATACACCAAATCCATAGGCCAATATACTTACTATCTGCTGGACGCTTGCACGTACAGAACTGTCCCGGCACTGGCTGTCCAGATATATGCAGGCAGCCGTAAAGAAGAAAGCCGAAGCCAGTCCATGGCAGACCAATGCCCCTGAAACAAAGGGGAGTGCGGTGCTTGCCAGCAACGCTGCATACCGCAGCACATTGCATGCAAGCCCAAAGCACAATACCTTTTTATATCCCTTCCGGGTGATGAAGTACCCTAATATTCCAAGAGAAATGGCCTCGGATATCTGGGCCACGCCTGACAACGGCATAATAGCCGCTTCATCATAACGGCTTTGCAGCAGAAAAGGTGATATGGAAAAAAGGTAGTATTGAAATGAACAAAATGTAATGAATATAACAGCTGCAAGAAAAAGATTCCGGGGTTTTTCAAAAACAGCTATGGCCTCCCTGGGCAGTAAGGACTTTCGCGTATATGACTCCAATTTTTTTTGAGGCAGAAAAAATGTGTATACAAACAGCAACAGCGATATTCCTCCCGAAATTTTCAGAGAATCCACCAGCCTGCTCATTGCTTCGGCTCCGTCAAGATTTCTCAGCCAGAAAAAACTAAACAGCCAGCCTGCCGATATCCAGCCTATGGAACCCCACATCTGTATGCCGCCATAATTCTTCCCGGCATCCTTTTGATTCTGGAAAACTATGGCTGATACACACCCGTTTGTGCACCCGAAGCAAAGCGTATACATCAGATACAAAAATAATACACTTCCAAAATGCTTTTGAAAGGTCAGCATAATAATAAATGCTGCAGCCAGCAGGTGGCAAATACCCAGCAGCCTGTTCACTGTCATGAGCTTCCCCGAAACCAGCACACCCATAATGGAGGACAGGATTGCGGTAATTCCGGCCATTGACAGTATAATTCCCGCCCCGTCACCTGAAAAGTTCAGGTATTTCATAAGGTATAAGCTCATAATAGGGCCGATTATACCCGAGCAGAAAAATTGCAGGAACATCAATACCGAAAGCCTGAGTTTAATGAATGAATTCTTTTCCATAGCAGTCCTTCTCAGCCATACGGCTCATGCAATACTTTCCCTTATCCAATCCACAGGCTGTACCGGTTCAAAGCTTGTTCTTATTTTTTGGGGTCCGCTGAAGCTCCTGTCGGTATTTACCGCATCAATAATCTCCATAATATGAAGTGCATGATCCATGTCCAGACGGCATCTTCTTTTTTGAGATATTGCTTCGGCCAGCTCTGCCACACCCTTGGCCCAATCCACATTTACTTCGTCACCGCTCCTGAATTCAAAATCTGTAGGTCTTTTGAATGTATATTCTTCCTTATCCGTTAAATATGCTTTGGCATCCCCCTGATCGGTGGATCTTAAATCCTTCCTCCTCTGGATATACACCTTCTGTTGTACATCCCAGTATAGAGCGTCGGTGGAAAGAACTCCCTCCTCCCCCACTATCATAAGGGAATGATTGCGGGGTGCCACCGTACCGATGGTTATCCGTCCCACCATACCTGACCTGAATTCAATAACTATTTCACTGTAGTCAGGGCCGGTAGTGTCATTGACATTCCTGCACAGTTTGTCGGGTATCAGGCAGCGGGTATAGGCCTGCACTTCCCTGGCCGGCCCGAAAAACGCGGTTAATAAGGAGATGCAGTAACCCGCATGCTCCAGAAGGCTTCCCACCGCAAACTCGTTTTTGTAGGGCCACTCGGTTCCCGTTCTGCTGTGCCAGGTCCAGTAGCGCATGTGATGTACCGCACCGTCGTCAAGGTGGGCATATGCCAGGAGCGGCCGGCCGATTTCGTTGTCTCTCAGGGCTTTCATAATGCCCTGGGCGTATTCTCCCAGAAGAATATTAGGTGAGGATGCTATGTACAGCTTTCTGGATTTGGCCAGTTCAACCAATTCCGATGCCTCTTCAAAATTCATTCCCATGGGCTTTTCGGTATAAACATGCTTATTTGCAAGTAAAATAGCTTTTGCAAGCTCATAATGGGTATGAGGATATGTGCAGATTAGTACAATGGATATTTCCCTGTCTCCCAGCAGGTCCTCCAGAGTATTAAAATGCTTTACACCATAATATTCCGAGAATTTTCCCGCACGGTCGGCATTTATGTCCGTTACTCCCGCCAGCTCCAGTTCAGGATGGTTTGGCATTGTTGTTGCATAATAGTTTGCAATATACCCGCATCCGATAATTCCTATCTTCATTGTTCTTCCCTCCTAAGTTGTGTTTTTTCATACTTTTGCTATTCCTTAACCGCTGATTAACCAGCAGCTTTTTATATTTCTGCTTCGCGTAATGTTCCTGACTGCTCCCTCTGTTCAGCCTCATCAATGATAGCTTTGGTAGCGGTGGCGCCAAACCTGACCGCTCCTTTGCTTCTGACTTCCAGGGCTCCATCCAGTGTTCTGACACCGCCTGCCGCTTTAACCCTTACTTTTTCGCTGCATGTTCTGCGCATGAGTTCAAGGTCCTTAAGCGTAGCTCCTCCCGTGCCAAAGCCTGTTGAGGTTTTTACAAAATCCGCATTGACCTTTTCACAGATCCTGCAGGCAATTTCCTTCAGTTCATCTGTTAAATAGCAGTTTTCCAGAATCACCTTTACAAGCACACCCTGGCTGTGGGCCGCATCCACAACAGCTTTTATATCGGCTTCGACATAGTCAAACTGCCTTGAAAGCAGCCTTCCGATATTCAGCACCATGTCAAGCTCCGCTGCCCCTTCGTCAATGGCCTCCACAGCTTCGGCCACTTTGACGGATGTTTTATTTGAGCCGTGGGGAAAACCGATTACAGTGGTTACCAGTACATCGCTGCCTTGAAGTTCTTCTTTTGCAATTTTTACATCACAGGGCTTTACGCAAACTGAAGCGGTATCATACTCCCTTGCCAGTCTGCACCCCTCTCTCACCTGTGCTTCGGTCAATTCAGGCCTCAACAGGGAATGGTCGATCATTTTTGCAATTTCCTTTACAGTCACCATATACTTCCTCCTGAATACAATTTATATAAATGCCTCCTGTCACTCTTACAGGTATTTACAGGCATTTTTCCAGGACATCCTCAAGACCTTGTTGGGATAAATTTTTAAAAGCCAGGTCTATTGACAGATTTAATGCTTTTGATATCTCCTTATAGGCCAGATCATATATTTTTTCATAATAGACGGTTTTGGCCTGCTTTATGTAAAACTTCACCATGAGCTCTTTTATTTGTTCGTTTTGCAGGCTGCCGTTTTTCAGGCCCATATCAATACATTCTAAAAATCCCTCGGTATTGACCTTCACAACTTTTTCAAAGAACTTTTCCCTTCCACCTTCCCTGGTACGGGATGAAGAACCTTCAGTATTCTGTGGATTTCTATACAGGGATGGGATTTCACCGGTATATACGAACTTCCCGCCCAAAGCCGAATATTTCATCCAGGTTACCGCATCCTCAGACACTCTTTCTTCAGGGAACGGACATTTATATGCAAGGCAGGTTCTAACAGCTGTCGCAGAAGTCAGATTGACGTATCCCGTATCGGTTCCTATCCTGATCCAGCAGTCATGGCCCTGGGGAGGATTTGTTTTGTGAGATGTAATAATTTCCTGTATTGAAGGTGCAATTTTTTCAGCTGCCACAGGCCTATTGTGCTCGTCAATAACCTCGAACGTAGTATAGACCACATCTGCCTCCCCGTCCTCCGCAAATATTTTTCTTACTGTTTCCAGCCTTTTTTCATGTGAGATATCATCCGCATCATTAAATAGAATTATAGGAAAATTATTTTTATAAGCGTAAACTATTCCAATATTTCTGCAAGCCCCCTGCCCCCTGTTTTTATCTTCAAATATTACACTTATCCTCCGGGGATGCTTTTGGCAAAGGTCTTTTAAAAAATCCTTTGCAGCAATGCTGGCAGAAGCGTCATCTACAATAATCAAATGCCAGTTTTCATCGGTCTGGCCGAAAACTCCGTCTATGGCAGCTTTCAGGAATAATATATTCCTGTGGTCCCGGTCAGAGGCATAGTGTGGCATAATGAATGCCGCTGTTTCATTTAACATTTAATGTTGCCACTCCTCTCTGTTTTATAGTTTTTATATCCTGTCTTTTTATGCCGAAAGCCCCATCCTGATAAAATCTTTAACTTTAACAACACCAATAGGCTCAAAGCAATCATTTATAACTGTCAAAAACCATATTTCAGAATCTGAATTTACCATTTCCATTATTTCAGATGCTTTCATGTCGGGTTTAACAACCTTTGGAGAACGGTTCATTATTGCAGAAGCTTTAAGCTCGGTATGCAAACCGTTTTTGTCCACACAGTCAAGCAATTCCTTATTTGTAATTATCCCTGTTAATTTGTTATTCTCATCAACAACATTGACAATTCCCATTTGTTCCCTGTTCATCTGAATTATAACGTCTTTTATTGCCGCCTCTTCATGTATGACGGGATTCTCGGCTCCCGAGTACATCAGGTCCCTGACATATGTCAGCAGCCTTTTGCCCAAAGCACCTTTGGGATGGTACACGGCAAACCTGTCCGATGTAAAGTTAATTAACCGGGACAGTACAACCGCAAGAGCATCACCCAGTACCAGAACAGCCGTGGTGCTGGAGGTGGGGGCAAGATTTAAGGAACATGCCTCCTGAATGATGTTCAGCTTCAAAGTGATACCGGAATTCCTTTCCAGTGTTGATTTTCTATTCCCGGTTATGCTGATGATTTTAGCCTGGATTTTTTTTAAAGACGGTATTATTTGAATTATTTCTTCAGTTTCACCGCTGTTGCTTATCAGCACAACTACATCCTTTTCCTGTATCAATCCCAGATCGCCGTGGGCACATTCCCCCGCATTCAGAAAAAATGACGGAACGCCCAAACTTGACATGGTAGCTGAAATCTTACCTGCTATATGCGCGGATTTTCCCATTCCGATAAAAATAACTCTTCCTTCACAATCGGCTATGCTTCGAACAACCTTTTCAAATTCCGTTCCCAAATTGTTCTTCACACTTTCCAGTGTCTCAATTTCAATATCAAAAACCTTTTTTGCTTCTCTAATTATATCCATATGTGATGTGACACCCCCCTTAATAGTTAACACTCAATAGAAGCTCTCTTCCTTTGATACACTCGTACAATTCCTCCGGGGATCTGACAAAAAAATCAGGCCTTTGCTGTTTTAAAACCTCCTCCGAGGTATCTCCCCACCCCACCGCAATGCTTTTAACACCTGCATTTTTTGCACAAATCAAATCATTGCAGCTGTCTCCTATCATTACGCAGGATTCTTTGACCATGTCCAGCTGGCCGACAGCCTGATTTAAAATCTGCGGATTCGGTTTAGGATACAAAACATCATCAGCGCAAACTATTACATCAAAGTAATCATTCAAGCTGTTCATATCAATTAGCTGCATGGTGCTTTTTTTATCCCTGCCCGTGCATATTGCAAGCCGAAAACCGTCTCTGCGCAGTTGATCCAAAAGCTCATTTATCCCATCATATATCTTTACGCCGCCGGCATTCTCTTTTATCAGGCCTAAGTAGTAACCTGCCATTTCTTCAGGCAAACCCATTTTTTTAAGTATATTAAATATTGAATCCCCGCTATGACTTAAAAATTCTTCAAATGATGGCTGTCCATTTTTAACAACCAGGCGGTAGCTTTCATTTAAAGCTTTTCTCTGGACTTCTCTGGAGTTAAAAAGTACTCCGTCAAAATCAAAAATAACTGCTTTTATCATTATCTCACCCTCCACAAATATGCAAATGAGCTTTCGCATTTCCATGAATCCCATTCATAAATACTATCTATAAATCAAATTCATACATTAAATTCATAAATTAAATTCATAAATCATATTCATTCATTAAATTCATAAATCAAATGCTATTAAAGTTACTCAATCAGGCAATATCATCCTTGAATTCATCCGGCAGCCCGGCTGTAACCGGAACTTTAAAATTCACGCTTTCCAGCGCAGCTTTTACAATACTGTTCTCGTCTATACGGTATTTGTGCATTAATTCGTAATAACTCCCCGTCTCGGTAAAGCTGTCATTTATTCCGACAATTCTCACAGGCACAGGTCTTTCCCTGCATACCACCCTGCACACCTGGGCCCCCAGGCCGTTTAACATATTGCCGGTTTCGGCAACAACCACAGCCCCTGTTCTTTTTGCACTTTCAACAATTATCTGCTCATCCACAGGTTTTATGGTTGACATATTTACTACTCTGACGCTCAGACCGTATCCCATTAATGTATCTGCTGCCTTAACACAGTTTATTACCTGATCCCCCGTTCCTATAAGCGTCAAATCCCTGCCATCCCTTATCACACTTGCTTTGCCCAGCATAAAATCATTTTTTGAGATATTTTCGGTATTGGTTTTGTTTATTCTCAAGTAAACAGGACCGTCATATTCTATGGAAGCTTTTAAAGCATTTCTGACTTCCTTCCCGTCACAGGGCGAAACAACAACCATGTTTGGTATGGAAGACATTACTGCAATGTCCTCAATTGCATGATGTGTTGCTCCCAGGTAGCTGTTGGAAATTCCGGCTCTTGTTCCCACAACCTTGACATTCATATTTGTATAGCAGAGACTGTTCCTTATCTGTTCACAGGTTCTTAAGGATGCAAACATGGAAAAGGAATGCACCAGGGGTATAAATCCCTCGCTGGCCAGACCTGCCGCAACCCCCACGGCATTTTGCTCGGCTATGCCCACATTTATGTAACGGTGGGGAAACCTTTCCCTGAAACTTTTTGTTCCTGAGGGCTCCCCAAGATCACAATCCACCACAACAATCCTTTGATTTGTTTCGCCCTGATACAGCAAGGCCTCGGAATATTCCTGCATGGTTTCGTATTTTAACATACCATCCCCTCCAGTTCTTTCAGCGCCAGCAGCTTCATGTCATTGCTGAGGATTTTGCTGTGCCATTCATACTTATTTTCCATAAACGATACGCCTTTGCCCTTTACCGTATTGCAGACAATCATTTTGGGAACACCGGACGCTTGTGAGCATTCTTTAAACTTTTGATCGATCTGGCAAAAATCATGTCCGTCGGCTTCAGTTACAAACCAGCCGAAAGTTTCCCATTTCTTTGCTACCGGTTCTATAGGCATTACATCACATACATTTCCGTCAGATTGCAGATTATTTTTATCAAGAAAACATATAAGATTGTCAAGCCTGTACTTGGAAGCTGCCATTGCTGCTTCCCATATCTGTCCTTCCTGGATTTCTCCATCCCCCAGAATGACATATATATTATTTTTTGAGTTCTTCATTTTGTTTGCTATTGCCATCCCCACAGCAACCGATAAGCCCTGTCCCAACGAACCGGAAGAAAAATCTACAAACGGAAGCCTTTTCATGTCGGGCTGAACCTGTAAGGGGCTGTTTAATTTTTTATAAGTATGGAGTTCCTCTTCCGAGAGGTATCCCCGCCGTCCCAGAAGTGCGTAAAAGGTCGGACAGCAATGGCCCTTTGAAAGTATAAGTTTATCCCTCTCCTTTTGTGATAAATCCATATCTTTCATAACAAACATATATAAATATGTCATTATCTCCACAGAAGAGAAGGGACCGCCGAAATGATTCGACAATTCCGGATTTGAGAACCTGATGATTAATTTTCTTATCTCGTTGGACTCATTCTTTAAAAAAACCTGATCTTTTTCTGCAAGCATATGTGCACCCTCCTTTTTTATAAATTTCATGACTTTTTGTTCCAAATTGTATTTTATTAATGCTTTTCCGTTTATTTGTTACGATTTTATCATGTCAAACATATCTTCCACAATATTCCATTTTTATAAAATATGTATAATTATAACGACTTGTTTTGTAAACATCTTCCAGTAAATGCATAAACCCAACCTCAATATGGCATTTGAATACAGCCATATAACATATAACTAAAAAAAACCACACATCTTTTTAATGAATGTGTGGTACATGTTTTTAATATGGTTTTAAATTTGTCATTGATTTTGGGCAAACATTTTTGCAGCTGCAAAAATGTAATAACTAAGACCGGTTTGGATGCTTTCATACATATTACGATGGAAATCGTCCGTCAGGAAAAACTCTGTTTCTCCCAAAAAGGCTTTGGCATCTGTGGGATGAATCCTTTCGTTAACATAGGAGATGTGCTTCCCGACAGCTTCCTTAATGCCGGCATCATCAGGCCGAACTCCATTTTTCAGTGCATCAGCCATGAACATCATAAACTTTGCAGCCTGTTGGGAGTGCTCATTGAGTTCGTCCGGTTTGATATCGTTTTCGGACAGCATATCGTATCCGTACTCTTTTTTCAGGTATTCGTTTTGCCCGGACAGCGTTTCCTCCCACTCCTGCTTGTTCAGTCCCGTAAACATTTTTTCTTTGCTCATAGTAACTCCTTTCTCCGCATGAATAATAGCTTCTTCAAGCGTGTGCAATATGCTGCCCAGTCTCTGCCGGCGCGCCATCAACAGAGTTTTTTGTTCGCATAGGCACCGCAGCCGGGAGGGTTCGTTCTGCATGACAAGTATTATTTTCTCCAGTGAAAAATCAAGTTCACGGAAAAACAGGATTTGCTGGAGCTTTTCAAGCTCTTTGTCACCGTAATACCTGTATCCGTTTTCAGCAACTCTTTCCGGCATAAGCAATCCGATCTTCTGATAATGGTAAAGTGTTTTGATTGTTACGCCGGATATTTTTGCTACTTCATTCACCGTATACGACATGCGATTCACCTCCCAGATGTTACTATAAGGTCTGACCCAGGGTCGGAGTCAATATCTTTTTGAAAATATTTTTTCGTGTTACATTTTCAGGTTACATAGAATTTATTTCTGATTTTCAATATTGTCTGCATCACTTTAATTCAATTTTCAAGTCAAAGGTCAAGGCTTCTCCAGCTTTTAAATTGTATACCGCATTATTTTTCCGTGCGGTTGCTATTGAATCATAAAAACCGTTAGCCGGCTCCAGTGCACAATTATAATCCCCCCTGAAGCCCCCTTCGGTGAGCCAGAATCCCAAATACGGCAGTCTCTCCTTATGGAAATATACCCTATAGGCTACATCCCTGCCGGGATAATAGGCTCCGCACATCCCCGTATCAACCCTGCCATTCACATAATATTTCTCACATTTTCCGGCATTCTCCGGGAAAATCCTGTCCAGTCGGAATTCGCTCCCATCCTCCATAAGAACCGAAGGATAGGGATGAATCCGGTCTACCTCTCCCAAGTACTTGCTTTTATAGACATTTCTTATCTCTTTTGTTCCTTCGGGAAATATCAGCTCCATATCCTCTTCACACCGGATAAGACAGTGCATTGCCCATAAACAGGGAATATCTGCGGTACCGGTGTTATCAATGATATATCGGATCAAAAGCTGATCCCCCTGTACACTTAGTATCTTTTTATACTCATATGATAAAATCGAGCTGATTCCATGCAGGACCAGCTTCTCACCGGTAATTTCACTGCTGAAGGCCATAGTCCATATTTCACCATGATCAGGGTATTTTATCAGTTCTCCCCCTACCGGTACCATACCTTCGTTTATTGACGGAAAGGCGTCGTCAAAGCCTGATGCATCATAATTGCCAAAATCCTCATATATGCCGGCCTTTTTATATGTATCGGCCTTATTTTGAAATAACAGTTCAAATTCCTTTGGTTTGTTGAAAATAGATGCAAGCTTTCCGCCAAGCTCAGGCAGAACTATCACCTTCAGCTTCTCACTTTCAATTACTATTGATTTCGTTCCTTTAAAAATACTCTCGTATATCATATTAGCCTCCTAAGCCATTTATGGCTTTGAGCCGCATTGCGGCCACAAAATGTAATGAAAACCTATATCCTTTATCGCAATGTGGCGAATAAAGGAGGTTAATCGGCCATGTGCGCTTTCAAAGTATTGCAAATACTTTGAATATTTCGCACGGCCATAAATTCACAGGTTTGCTTGGAATACGAACGCAAGTGAAGTCTTTCAAGCTAACCTCCATGTCCAATAGCATTTACCCTTTCATTACAGCCCTGTATGCAGTGGGAGACACCTGCATTATCTTGTAAAATGCGCGTGAGAAGTAATACGGGTCGTTAAAGCCCAGCAGCTGGCAAATCTCATTAACTCTTAATTGCGTGGTATCCAGGTATTGGCATGCGCTTTTTATTTTCAATCTTAAAAAATAATCTATGGGAGAATACCCTGTCCTCTTCTTAAACAAAAAACTGTAATGGGTGGGCGATAGATTTGCCTGGTCGGATAATTCCCTGAGAGTAAGATTCCTCTTCAAATTCATGGTCATAAAAAGAATGGACTCCTCCACCTGGAGTGCCGTTTCTTTAGGAACACTGACCAGATTGGGAGTCTGGAATAACAGGGCTCCAAGAATATTAGCAACCACCTGTGCCGAATAGATCATTGCCTCCTGGGTAAACCCTTTTTCCAGAACCCTGAAAATATCCTCAAACAAAAGTCTGACCTTTGAGGATTTATCCGCCGAATAATGAAGTGCCGGGTTTTCAATGTCTAAATTTCTAAGAAAATTTTGTGCGTTGCTCCCAAGGAAATGGAGCCAATATATGCTCCAGGGATCTGATTTACCGGCACCATAAGTATGCGGTATTCCCTGAGGTATTATCAAAAGAGTGTCTTTTTCAATGCTGTGCCTTATGCCGTCCAGCAATATAAAACCTTCTCCGCCCGTACAATAAATCAGTATGTTCTGCTCGCAGCCCCGCAAACGCTCCCTATAGTGAAATTGTGCATGTGGATAAAATCCAATATCGGTTGGATATATATTAGCCACCAGCGGATCACTTTTGGCCGACTCAAGAAAGAGCCTTGGAAACACAATTGCCTTTTCATCTTTAAAGCCCTGAATTTTTCTTATTTGCCCCATTTCCGCCCCACTCTCCTGCAATAACAGTTATTGTGTTTAAAAAAGTTTCCAATATGCTTTATTTTATTATACCATGTTTGAAAAATCAAATTCTTATAGTAATATAGTCCATCTCTTTCGTTTTTTATTCCATTCTATCAGGTATATTATGATGTTAATATAGAAATATAATTTGATTCGGCTTCATACCAACTATGAAAGAATCAGTTTTTATGAATAAGGAGGTATTATTAATGGCAGATTCAAAAGGAAAAGCATTAATATGGGAAGAAGACATCGAGCTCCCGACCTATCCCGCAGGAAAACCCGATAAAAACCCCATGTTTTTGGAGAAAAGGGTCTACCAGGGCAGCTCCGGAAAAGTTTATCCCCTGCCTGTAATCGACAAAATATATGACAGTAAAGTAACCCAGAAATACCGTGTGGTATTTTTGGAAAACGACTATATCCAGATATGGATAATACCCGAATTGGGAGGCAGGATCCAGAGAGCACTTGACAAAACAAACAACTACGATTTTGTTTATTACAATCAGGTTATAAAACCTGCCCTGGTAGGACTTGCCGGTCCCTGGATATCCGGCGGCATCGAATTCAACTGGCCGCAGCACCACAGACCAAGCACCTACTCTCCGGTTGAGTATACCCTAAAGGAGAATGAAGACGGCAGTAAAACCTGCTGGGTGGGCGAAATTGATCAGATGTGCGGAACAAAGGTAACCGCAGGTTTTACCATATATCCTGATAAAGCTTACCTGGAAATAAAGGCACAGCTGTACAACAGGACCTGCGAACCGCAGACTTTCCTGTGGTGGGCAAACCCTGCCGTTGCAGTAAACGATCATACTCAGTCGGTTTTCCCGCCTGATGTCACGGCAGTATTTGACCATGGCAAGAGAGATGTTTCCTCCTTCCCCATAGCAACAGGTACCTACTATAAAGTAGACTATTCGGCGGGAGTGGATATATCAAAATATAAAAACATCCCTGTTCCAACCTCCTATATGGCTTACAAATCCGACTACAATTTTGTCGGGGGCTACGATCATCAAAAAGAAGCTGGCCTGCTGCATGTTGCAGACCATCACATCTCTCCCGGCAAGAAACAGTGGACCTGGGGCAATGGTGATTTTGGCAAGGCATGGGACAGAAATCTTACCGATGAAGACGGACCTTATATTGAGCTTATGACCGGAGTTTATACCGATAACCAGCCTGACTTTACCTGGCTCAACCCATACGAGGAAAAGACCTTCACACAATACTTCATGCCCTATAAAAACATAGGTATGGTAAAAAACGCATCGACTGATGCAGCGGTGAACCTGGAAGTAGAAAAAGGGATCATTAAGGTATCGGTATACGCCACTTCTGTGTTTAAAGATGCAACAGTTGAGTTGAAAGGTAAAAATTCGGTTTATCACAAAATCACAACTGAAATATCACCTGTAAGTACCTGCAGTTTTGAATGCGGACTTGTACAGGGTGATATTGAAACCGACCTGACACTTACGGTGACTGCTAAGGATGGCAGAGTGCTTGTGTCATATACTCCTAAAATTGTTGAACAGGATTTGGTCCCAAATGCCGCAAAGGCTATTTCCCAGCCTTCGGAGCTGACCAATACCGAGGCCCTGTATCTTGCGGGTATCCACCTGGAGCAATACAGGCATGCCACCTATGAACCGGAGAATTATTATGAGGAAGGTTTGCGCAGGGACCCTGAAGATATCCGCATAAATAACGCCTACGGAACCTTGTTGTTCAGAAGAGGCCTGTTTGCTAAGAGCGAACAATATTTCAGAACCGCTGTTAAGACCTCAACCCGCCACAACCCCAATCCCTACGATGGCGAACCTTACTACAATCTTGGGCTCTCCCTGAAAATGCAGGGTAAGCTGGATGAGGCCTATGATGCTTTTTATAAGGCATGCTGGAATGTGGCAATGCAGGACTGCGGTTACTTCTCGCTTTCCAAAATAAACTGCATGCGGCAGGAGTTTGACCTGGCACTTATGCATGTAGAAAAATCGATAGTCAGGAATTATCACAACTTCAAGGCCAGAAACCTGAAAACAGCTTTGCTGCGCAAATCCGGAAACTTTAATAAAGCCGAAAGCTTTGCAAAAGAAACAATTGAAATAGATATTATGGATTTCGGCGCCAGAAACGAGTTATACCTTATAGCCAGGGAGGCCGGAAATCTTGAGTCAGCCGGTCGTCTTCTCGAGGAACTTGTTACTCTCATGAGAAATGACCTGAAAAACTATATAGAATTGTCCCTGGATTATTCCGACTGCGGTATGTACAAGGAAGCTGCCGAAATACTTGAGAGACTTATTTCCAACAGTGCGGCCGGGGATGTCAGCCCAATGCTCTATTACTATACAGGCTGGAATCTTTTGTCCCTGGGACAGGATGAAGCCGCAAGGGATTACTTCACCAAGGGTGCGTCAGCAAACCCGGATTACTGCTTCCCCAACCGCCTCGAAGACATACTTCTCCTGCAAACGGTTCAAAGGGTCAACCCCGGCGATTCCAAAGCGTTTTACTATTTGGGCAACCTGTGGTATGACAAGAAACAGTATGAGGAAGCTGTGGCCTGCTGGGAAAAATCAAGAGAGCTGGACGATACCTATCCTACGGTTCACAGAAATCTGTCTTTGGCCTACTATAACAAGCTCCACGATGAGGTCAGGGCCAGGGAGTCCCTTGAGAAAGCCTTCCGTCTTAATCAGGAGGATTCAAGAGTTTTCCTTGAATTGGATCAGCTGTATAAAAAACTCGGTGTCGCACCTGAGGAACGGCTCAGGAACTTTGAAAAGTACATTGATCTGGTTGAAATCCGGGATGACCTGTATGTTGAATATATTACATTAATCAATATCAGCGGTGATTTCCGGAAAGCCAAAGAGTTGATTTCAAAGAGAAAATTCCATCCATGGGAGGGCGGAGAAGGAAAAATTACAAAGCAGTATGTCAACTGCAATATAGAGCTTGGAAAAGAACTCATATCCGGGAATAAGTATGAAGCCGCCATATCCGTATTAAGCGAAGCCCTGACTTATCCTCACAATTTAGGAGAAGGTAAGCTGTTCGGTACACAGGAAAACAATCTGAATTATTATCTGGGTTGTGCATATGAAGGCCTGAAGGATGCCGACAAAGCAAAAGAATACTTTCTTAAAGCATCGGTCGGACTTGATGAGCCAACAAGTGCAATGTACTACAACGATCAGCCCCCCGAAATGATTTTTTATCAAGGTTTGGCTCATATCAAGCTGGGCAATGTCGACAAGGCAAAAGCAATTTTTGATAAATTGATAAATTATGGTGAAACCCATATAAATGATCATGTTACCATAGATTACTTTGCAGTATCACTTCCCGATTTTCTCATATTTGACGAAGACCTGGACAAAAGGAACGTTATACACTGCAGATATCTCATGGGTTTGGGAAAGCTGGGCCTTAGCTGTCTGGGACTGGAAGCTGCCCATAATGCCCGGGAACAATTCCATAAAGCTCTGGAATTGGATTTGAACCACATGGGAGTAATACTTCATAATAAACTATGCGTTTAAAAGCTTTAAAATATAAAATTAAATAAAACCTGTGGTATAAATAATTATAAAACTCCTTTCTGGTAAAGTGAACTGCACTCTGAATATCAGGAAGGAGTTTTATTTTAAAGCTTTTATTTTATAAATACATTTAATTCCTCACAATTTCATGTAACCGAAAGTATCCGATATATTTGCAACAAAATTCCATTGTCTTTCCATATAATTTCTAAGTACAGCAGTGCTGCTTATATATGCCTGGTATAATGCCTTCAGATCCGGAACACTGTCTAAACCGGCTTGTTCTATGGCCTTTGCGGCAGCATGCCCGCTTTCCATTCCGGCAGAAATACCCTCACCCATCGGATTCAGGAATCCTGCCGTTTCACCTGCAAACAGCACTCTCCCTTTTCCGTAATCAATGGGACATTTTGGCATAATGTGGGGCATTAGCCATTTTTCTGCTTTTTCCTGCTTTTCAATTATTGCGTTATGATGTTTTTTCATGTGGGAAATAAATTCTGAATAATAATGTTCAAGCTTGCATATATCCTTAACCGCCACACCGAAAATCAAATAATCATCTTTTACGTTGAACCATGCATCGTATTCTGAAAGCCAGGGCTGCAGACAGGCATAAAAATAGTGCCGGTCCAAATCTATACGGCCTTTGTTAAAGGTCTGGTAAGTGGTTACATAGTTTGGGCGTGCCGGAAGCAGTTTCCGCTTAACAGAGCCCACCACCCCGTCACATACAATGACTGCTTTTGCTTTTTCGGAATATGTAGAAGTACCTCTGAGATTCACAAGTACATACTTTTCCTGTTCCTCACAGGATATGGCGGCAGTTTCGTCACGTATCTCTGCGCCGGCCCGGGCAGCCTTTGCTGCAAGCCAATAATCAAAGGAATTTCGCCATATATTTAATCCTTCCTGTTCAAAACGGTACTCCTGACCCCTGTCATTTGTAAGAATCATACCCCGGTTGTCAAAGGGCTTGCACATGACTGACTCCGGCACATCCTCCCCAAAGTATTGCCGGATCAGATCCATGGATTTCCTGATAAGAATACCTGAACAGGATTTGTTTCTTGGCAGCCTGAACTTTTCGATCAGCAATACCTTATGACCGCTGCAGGCCAATTCCCGGGCAGCAGTACAACCTGACGGGCCTGCACCGATGATGATTACATCATACATATAAATGATCTCCTGTGAAAACTTATATTTAATATTTACTTCTATTGGAATACTTTTTGGTTCTTATTTAAAACTCAAGTCTAATAATGCTTATCATCTGCAATCATAAATTATTTTCTTAATAGTGTCTAACGGTAATTGTTGATTATCAAATATCTGAAACATTCCTTTTGGTGTTAATTTGTATTCCAATAATTCATCTTTGCAGTGAATCACTTTATCATTAATAAAATTTATATGGTCACCAAAAACACGAATAACAATAGTCATTTTATCAGTATAAAACAAGGAACTTTAGTCCACATTTTTTCTGCATGGTAAAAAATACCCAAAAGTAAAGGTATTATTGCCATCTTCTTTTATATTTGCATATTTATCGAATGAATAATATTCCAATGAAATCCCAACGATTGAATAATCAGGCTCATACCCGTTTTCTCTCATTATTTTCTCTGTTTTGGCATGTGCCCCTTTTTCCAAATGAGAAGTGTTTCCCTGTATCCAGCCAATACCCATTAGGCAATCTGGAATATCACGATAAGAAAACCCATCGGGTACAATAGTATCCGGCTTTGTAAATATCCCTGCTATGTAAGTAAACTCTTTGGACTGTGGATTGTACTCACCCATCCATCCGATTGTGTCCCCTATGGGAGATACTCGCTCAGGCATACTTTGAAGAAACTCATTAGTACCATCATTTAATATCTTTTTCCATAGTTCCGGAACAGGATTTTTCCTGCCAACAATAACCTCTTTACCGATAAATCTCACTGCTTTAAAGTTTTGTACTTCAAAAGAAATTTTCAATCCCATAAAACCTCCAGTTTTACTGTTCAATTACCTTGAATTGCAATTACGTTATTTAACCTCAATACAAATAATACTATATCTGGAATATTACATAGTCAACTATCAAATTCAGCTTAGCAATTTTCTGCCTTCATTCGGCAAATTTTTAAATCAATTGATATCAAGCCGATATAATAATTTTTATTTAACATAATTCAAATATGTTTTTAATACTAAAGATGTAAAATCAGATTAAGGTTATACTTTGATCATAAATTAATAATTTTTTCAACCCCTTCACTGATACTTTGTATTTATTGACGAACTTCTACAAATGCTAAAGCTGCTCAAAGTATACCCATCCGGAAAAGGCTTGATCTGATAGTGCCTTTTCTTTTTTTATTGTTTTTACCTTATTCCCAACGCAAATCTACTGTAAAACCGGGTAAAAAAAACGGATGAGAGTTAACTGCCCTCTCATCCGCAAACTGTAAACTGTAATTTGCAAACTACAAACTACAAACTGTAACCTGTAGTCAATATCTGCAATATTCAATTGAGATTTGTAATTTACTTAGTACCGTTGTATTCTTTCACATAAGCATCGATCTGAGCCTGGACTTCAGCCTGCAGCTTGTCAATACCTGCGGCCGTGAGCTTCTGTTTCATCATATCCAAGCCTTTTTGCTGATCGGTAAGGCCCATTTCTATAGGTATCATATAAGTCTCAATTATATTGGTGATAGCTGCTTCCTCATTTTTAAACTTGCTGTCATCAAAAGTAAATGTGGCTAAAGGAGTCACAACGGAGTCTTCAGACAGTGATCTGTTATATTCGTCTATTTGCTCCTGCGGCACTATGGAATTCTGACGTATCAGTTCTGAATTATTAGTTCCCCATGCCATTGTAAAGCCGTTGAAATCATTAAACTTGGGTTGTATTGCAGTAAATTTCTTTTCTCCTTCGGCTTTGTAGTGAACACCCTCAATACCGTAAGTTACCAGGTCAAAGTACTGCTTATTTGTTTCAAACAGGTTAAACATCATCATAACTCTTTCAGGGTGCTTTGAAGTGGCATGAATGGATATCATTGACATATTGCCGCCTTCAGGAATCTTCTTGTAACCTTTGTTTACGTCGAAGTATTTATTTTCATATGCAGGGTTGATGGCCTTTGTCTTGGCATCATTGTTATTAAAAGTTTCAAATGCGTCAGCAATATAAACAGCGGATTTCTCTGCATTAAAATTAGCTTCATCCGAATCTTTGCTGGAAAGTGCACTCTTTGACCATACGCCGGCATCGGCCAGCTGCTTTGTGGTTTTGAGATATTCCAGGTAATCAGGATCTTCATATGTCTTGAAAACTTTCAGCTCCGGATCGTCAAGGCTTACACAGAGAACTGGAATACCCTGTATGACATCTCTCAGATTCTTGGACTGTCCGTATAAAATACCTCTCATTCTGCCGTTTTGCTCGGTATTTCCAACATTCCATGCCAGTAGATCCTTTTCTCCTTTTGCTATGGTAAACAAAGAATTTACAAAGTCGGACTTGTTGGCAATTGTTATATTGTATTTTTTTACAATATCTCCTCTGAATACGGTTAATACGTTTTTAACCTTTGCATTTATATTGGGCAGCCCATATATCTTGCCTTTTATGGTTACCTGTTTCCAGCGGTCCTCAGAAGTAGCTGCAAATGTATCGGGAGCATATTTTTTGACCATCTCCAGATCAATAGGCATATAGCCGTTTGTTGTGGCCACCTGGTTGAAGCCTATCCAGGCCCCTGAATAACAGAAGTCGAAATCTTCCCCTGATGCAAATAAAAGCTTGTACTTCTTTTCAGCATCGGTCCATGGAATACCTCTTAAATCCAGTGTTGTATTTATGTCCTGTTCCAGCCTCTTGTTGACCTCGGCCAATACCAGGTCGTGGTCAACGGTGTTATCCCCGAACTGATAACCTACCAGTTTTACCGGACCTTTTGCGATTTCAGCCTTGACCGGATCATTTGCAGCTGCATCCCCGGATGTCTGAGCTGTGGACGGTGACGAAGACTGATTTGAAGCTTCGGAGGTTGCCGCACTTCCGCAACCCGCAAGCGTCACAGCTCCTGCAAGTAAAAGAGCCGCTACGGTACCTGTTTTTCTTTTTAAACCTGTCACTTCTGATTCCCCCATTCAATTATTTTTATATATTGATAACCGATTTTCTCGGTATTATCCTTTAACTGCACCGATTGTCAAACCTTTTACAAAATATTTCTGTAAAAATGGATATAGAAGGATGATGGGCCCCGTCGCTATGACAGCCATGGCCATTTTAACGTTTTCCTTGGGCATTTCACCCACATAATTTCCCGAGAGACTTTGTATCCGGTTCAACGCCTCAGCGGCACTTAATATCTTATATAAATAGAACTGCAGTGAAAAGTAACTGCTCTTCTGTACAAACATAAAGCTTAAATACCAGTCATTCCAGTAACCAATCGCTATAAATAAAGCTATTGAAGCAAGCACCGGTTTCGACAGCGGAAAGATCAGCTGTATGAATATCCTGAAATCTCCTGCCCCATCTATCTTTGCCGATTCGGTAATGGCGTCGGGAATGGCCTGCATGAAACTTTTAACAATTATTATATTGAACACTGAAAACAGATACGGAACAACCTGTGCAATCAGCGGCATATCCTTAAAATGCAGAAAGCGTACGCACAGTATATACCAGGGTACTATTCCCCCGCTGAACAATGTAGTAAAGTAGAAAAAGAAGGAGAATTTGTTCCTCCATGCAAAATGCTTTCTGGATAATACATAGGCCGTCATTGCCGTCAGAAACAATCCCAGGACGGTTCCCGCCACAGTATTGTATATGGTGATGCCATAAGCTTTGAAAACATCGTCGGGAAAGCCGAATATTTTAGCATAGGCCTGGCCTGAAAATTCTCTGGGTATCAGGGAATATCCGTATCGCAAAATGGAACGTTCCGCTGTTACAGAGCTTGAAATTATCATTATAAACGGTATGACCGACAACACCGACAGTATTGTAATAAAAGTATAACCTGTAAAATTAAATATTCTGTTGCTTGTGCTCTTTGTAGCCATAAGTAACCTCCTAAGCCATGTTAATTACATTGTAAAAATACTTTTCTCAGAACAGTGAATAATCTTTATCATATTTTTTCACCAGGTAATTGAAGGCCATTATTATTGCAAAACATAAAACCGACTGATATAACCCGGCAGCAGCAGTCATCCCGAATTCAGGCGATGTCATAAGAGAACGTGTCACGTAGGTGTCTATAACATCTGTTGAGGAATAAAGCATGGGATTGTTGCCTGTCACCTGATAGAACATACTGAAGTCTCCGCGGAAGATATTCCCCATTGAAAGCAGCACGAGTATTACAACTGTAGGAACCAGGCTTGGCAGGGTTATGCGGCGGATGCGCTGGAATATATTCGCACCGTCTATTTCAGCCGCGTCGTACATTTCACCGTCTATTCCCATAACTGCCGAAAGATATATGATGGTACCGTACCCGAAGCTTTTCCAGGCACAAACCAGCACTATTATCAATATCCAGATACCTGGTTTGTTATAAAAATCAAAGGCTTCCAGATTCATTGATTTCAACAGTGTGTTAATGGCACCCGACTCGTAATTCAAAACATTATAGGTAAATGCTCCCACAACCACCCATGAAATAAAATACGGAAGAAACATCATGGATTGGCTGATCCGTTTAAAATATTTGTTTGACAATTCTGCCAATACTATTGCGCAGGTTATTTCCAGTACATTATTAACGATTATGAACAGAACGTTATACAGTAACGTATTTCTTGTTACACTTAAAATATCTCCGGCCATAAACAGAAATTTGAAATTTTCAAGTCCGATCCATGGACTGTGGAATATTCCGCCGTCAAAGGTATATCTTTGAAAGGCTATGACCACTCCGAACATCGGTAAATAACTAAATACTATAAAGAAAATAATTGCAGGTGTCAACATAAGTAATAACGTCTTATATTTCTTTAGCTTGAGGAAGAAAGTTCCATTGCTGCTTTTCATTATCATTCCACCTTGTTGTATTAATTAAATGTTTTCCATGTCTCTGTTCGCTTGCTACGTGAATTATAGCATCATGTCATTTCAGGCATAATGGAGGATCTTTTTGTTTTTGTGTAAATTCTTTCTGTCCTTATTTTGGAGACCCAAATTCTATTGACTGGGATTACGACATTTCATATAATGAAGGAAATTACTCATCTATACAGTTTCGGAGGGATTTAATTGGTAAAATTATTGGTAGTAGATGACGAAATAACCTCCAGAGATAGTCTTATTCGAAATATCATGAAGATGGATTTTGATATCTCATTTATTGAACAGGCCGATGATGGAATAAGGGCCCTTGAAATCGCGGCATGGTATTGTCCCGACATAGTGCTGACTGATGTCAGAATGCCGCGGATGGACGGAATAGAAATGTCTTTTAAACTCAAGGAATCCTTTCCTGGCACAAAAATTATCTTTATGAGCGGATATTCCGACAAGGAATATCTGAAATCGGCAATACAGTTAAGAGCTCTGAGCTATATTGAAAAACCCATTGATTATAATGAACTCAAAGATATATTAGGTGAGGCTATCAACCTTTTAATCCTGGAGCATAAAAACCGTGAAAATGCCGTTATAAGCGAAAGACTTTCAAAAAACTTTCCCTTGCTGAGGAATGAACTGGCAATTAAATTAACAAACCCGTATAAGCTCTTAAACGAGCAGTTTGATTATACTTTGCTTGGAATCCAGCCCCAATGGGATTTTGTAACTACCCTTATTCAGATTATAAATAAAAACAGTCTGACACCTTTTGGATTTTATTCCGCAATGGAAAACACCATAAATAATATTGACAATATATTGAAATCAAAAGGTCTGGTTGGAATTTCAACTATAAAGGACAATGAATATATACTTATTCACATAGCGTGTCCGCCTGATAAAAAACATCTTCTGGAAAGCGGATGTATTAAGGAATATTTGAAGGATGTGGAAAATATTCTGATGAACATTGATTTTTTCATTGCTGTGGGAAAGCAGGTCAGTGGAATCCGGAATGTGCCCCAATCGTATAATTCAGCTGTTCTCACTTTGAAAAAAGGTTTTTTTAATGACTACAGGACTACTCTCTTTTATTCTGAGAATAGTGAGATACCCTACACCTTCAATGAAGATATCATAAAAGACATAAATGAAATGATTCTTGCCGAGGAAGCCGGGCAGGCCGTTTCTCTTATCAGGGCCCTGGCTCTGGATTTAAAACAATACAGTAACACATTGCCGAATAATATAAAAGAATTTTTTTACAGAATCATACTTTTGCTTTATGACCTGTCCTCGGAGCTGGGCCTGGAGACGTTTTCAGGGAATAGCGACCGGAGCCGGCTATGGCAGGACCTGAGCTATTTCTACACTCTCAATGAGGTTGAAGAGTACTGCTGCCGGAAAATAGAATTCTTTTTTCAGTGCAGAAGAGAAAAGCGGGATAATAAAAGCAAGATTCTGCAGATCAAGCGGTTCATTGAGAACAACTATATGAACAGCGACCTGTCTATTAAAATGATAAGTGAACACACTTATTTGAGTCTTGCGTATATGTGTTCAATTTTTAAGCAGGAAACCGGTGATACCATAAACCAGCACATTACTGATTACAGGATAGAAAAGGCCAAGGAAATGTTAAAAAACAGAAACCATAACATCTCACATGTAGCCGAAAGCGTTGGTTTTAATGACAGTCAGTACTTTGCAAAAATATTTAAGAAAAAAACAGGACTTACTCCCACAGAGTTTAAGGAGATGTGTCATAAATGAAAAATAAGCTTATTGGAAATATCAGCCAGTATATAAAAAATCTCAAGTTAAGGCAGAAGCTGCTGATTTCCTATATAGTCCTGATAGTCATACCCCTGTTTATCTATTCATTTATAACCTACAGCAGTTTCTCGGACATACTGAAGGAAAAGGCCCTGTTCTCTGCCGATAAGAGCTATAGCCAGGCCTATTCCTTCATATCCGACAAGCTGCTGAAAGTGGTAAAAACAATGGATGTTGTTGTGCAGGACGATATTATAAATCAAATTGCAAATGTCAGCACTGAAAACACCGATATTTTTCAGCAGATGAGTGATATGAACCATATGACAGCCTTTCTGCACAACCTGGAAGACAAGTCGGTAGTTGACAAAATCCGTTTGTATGTAAAGGATGGTCTTATCTACGCAAATAAAAGCGACGTGAAAACATCACCCTTATTCAATATAAATGATATAGAGGATAAAATATGGTATGAAAAATTAAAACAAAGCGGTAACAGGATACTCTGGTGTCCTCCCGCCTACTTCAGTGATAATGAAGAAACTGCCGAGAATACCGTATCGGCCGTTACTTTTTTAAGGAGCAGCACCGATTATTCCAAAATAATCGCACTTTTCAGAGTGGACATAGCAAAAAGCAAGCTTTTTGAGATTATTTCAAATGCCAACACGGTTGAAAACTCCATAACCTATATTCAGAACTCGGAGGGAGATATTGTACTGGCTTCCGACAACAGGCCGGCGGCTGATTTTAAAGTCGATAATTCACTGGTAATCGGCCAATCAAACTCCGAAACCTGGAATACCGCCAGAATTAACAATAAGAATAGCTTTTTCCACAGCAAGCTCATAAGCGGAACTACCTGGTATATGGTCACAGTAATACCTTACAGGGAGATTTTTTCCGAAACGGCCAAAATCAGGAACCAGACACTTATCCAGGTATTCTTCATTGCTTCAATAGCTTATCTTCTGGCCTTTCTGCTGTCTACCAGCATTACGGGACGAATTTCCCAGCTGATAGGGAAAATGAGAAGCGTACAGTCAGGAAACCTTTCTCAAATAACTAAAACCGTTGATAAGGATGAAATTGGGGAATTGATTGAAAATTACAACTACATGATATCCCGCATCAAATTACTTCTGGAGGAACAGTATGCACTGGGTAAGGAAGTTAAAAACTCCGAATTGAAAGTTCTGCAGGCCCAGATCAACCCCCATTTTCTTTATAATACTCTGGATATGGTAATATGCCTGTCCCAGGAAAACAAATACAATGAAATCGAATCCTCGGTTAAGGCTCTGGCCAAATTTTACAAATTGAGCTTAAGCAAAGGTAAGGAACTTGTCAGAATAGAGGATGAGCTCTACCATGTCTCATTCTTTGTGGATATTCAAAATATACGGTTTAACAACAAAATCAACTTCATTATAGATCTGGATGAATATATCAAGGACTTCGAAATCCTTAAGATAACTCTGCAGCCAATAGTAGAAAATGCCATTGTACACGGAATACAGGGAAAAGAAAGCAAGGAAGGCACCATTGTCATAAGCGGCAGCCTTGACAATGACGAGATTCTCTTACTGGTCAATGATGACGGAATAGGCATTCCGGAGGACAGGCTGGATATGATAACCCGCGGAAAACTCAGGAGCTCGTCGGGAAGCAGTTATGGCATCAAAAACATTAATGAGCGCTTAAAACTGTTTTACGGCGATAAATATGGCTTAAGCTACAAAAGCGAATATGGCAGGGGGACTACCGTTGAAATACGGATTCCTGCAAAGCTAACAGATGATGTCTATTGACAAAGCCAGGAGCCAAAAGGCTGTCACAAAGATTAACATACTTTAAAGCATGTGGAGCATTTAATAGTGCTCCCGTATCAACTTCAAAAAATGCAAAGCTCACAAAGTACGTGCCTGAAATTTGTACGGCTCCTCACAAGTATTTTTGCTGCAGCAGAACACTCAACATCCTGTTTCGGAGTTCTGCTCAAATCGGCTTCCTGCCGATTTGTCAGCAAAAATATTTGTTCTTCACCTACAATTTCAGGCACGTACTTTTATAGAGCTCTCATTTTTTGAAGTTGTACTCGCGCACTATGGCCGGTAACGCATTTATTTTCATTTGTCCCATTTTAAGACAGTTCCCGTGTTATTCAAAGGTGTCATATAAACTGCGTACACGCAGCTTATTCCGTATTTCCTCCAGGGTCAGCTCCCTTGAAAGGTATTCCTTCTTCAGCTCAACCCGCTTTATTTCAGCCGCTGATAAATCAAATATATTATCACTGAAAATTGCATCGGCATCTGTAAGGTCAAGTTCCACGAATCTTGCAAAGGCTTTGCTTGATACATTTATAATAAATTTACCGGCTTCTTCATATACTTCGGTTGAAATATCAGGCTTTAACAGCGCAAAATGCTTGGGCTTGACAAAGAGCACCGTTCCCCGGCTTATTTCCTTTCCATCGGCAATCAGGCCAAACTCCAGATAAGTTTCCCTTTTCTTTTGCTGAGAAGTCAATACCTCGCCAAATTCCAGGTCAACAACCTCCCCAGTGGAAAGAGCGTCCATTTCCACTGCCAGTTCTCCATGTTTGATGACCGACGAGGTTTTGTCCCTGAGTCTCCAAATCAGTTTGCCTTCGAATTTATTCAAGGTTTCATTGGATACGTGCAGTGAGACCTTTGTGTCCTCTTCCAGCGCCGAAACCATTACGGGAGCGAAAAATCTTCTGGCCGCATAATGTGCCGCCTTCCATCTGCCGAAATAGTCAAGGCTTGCCCAGGAGGCCACAGGCCAACAGTCGTTGAGCTGCCAGTAAATAGCACCCATGCACCGTCCGCGGTTCCTTCTCCAGTGTTCCACCCCGTAGCGCAGGCCTTCGGCCTGTATCAGCTGGGAGGCATAGAGCAGGGAATCGAAGTCCTTTGGATATTTGAAATGTTCACTTATATAATATAGAATTTTTTCATTCCCCGTGCCATTCTTCTGGTGTGATTCCATAACGTAGGAAAAGATATTTCTGTCCTCGGGCAATGTAAAGGTTTCTACTGTTTTCAGGCATGGGAAGGACTGAAGCCCGAATTCCGACATAAACCTCGGATAAAGAGTCCGGTATTCTGTTATCGGCTTCCTGCCATGCCACACATCCCAATAATGCATGTCTCCGAAATTTTCATTGTTGGGATCATCGAAACCGCCTTTGGAGGTAGGTGAGGCTATCAAATACGAGGTGTTTGGATCCATCTCCCTTGCCAGTTCCGGCAGGTATTCCTCAAATTGTTTCAAATAGTCATTTTGAAGCTTTTGTCCGAACCGTTCACCCCAGCCCCAATAAGCCCAGGCGTACTCCAGCTCGTTATTCCCGCACCACAGCCCCATGGAGGCATGATGGCGAAGTCTTTTCATGTTGTCTCTGGTTTCATGGGTTATATTTTCCCTGAATTCCTCACTGAAATCATATACCCCGCATGCATACAGATGATCCTGCCATATTATGATGCCGTATTCATCACACAGGTCATAAAAATAGTCATCGGGATAATACCCGCCGCCCCATACCCGTATTGTATTGAAGTTAGCCTCAACACAGTTTTTAATAAGCTTCTCCGATCTCTCGCGGCTGCACCTTGCCAGGATGTTGTCCTCGGGTATATAATCGCCGCCCATGGAGAATATACTGTTCCCGTTTACAACGAACTCAAAGGATTCTCCCCATTTATCCTCCTGCCGTTTTAATGAAATAGTTCTAAGGCCGATCCGCATGAGCTTTTCATCAATGACCTTCCCGCAATTCATTAAAGAAACCTTCAGCCTGTACAGGGGCTGCTCACCGTAGTTGTTCGGCCACCAGAGCCTGGGATTGGAGATACCCATTGCTATATGCTGTTCGGCCGCTTCAACAGGAGCTTTCTCTTGTATTATTTCACAGTCGGGGGTTTCAATTGTAATCAATATATCTGTACCGGAATTGCTCCAGTTATGGGTCCTTAATCTGACGTCAAGCTCCACCCTGTCCTGGGAATGCACCTGTGAAATGTAGACATCATCTATCCTGGCAGTATTACGGCACTGTATGGATATATTTCTCCATATACCCATGTCAGGCAGCTGCGGGCCCCAATCCCAGCCGAACATGCAGTGAGCCTTTCTGATATGGGAAATTCCTGGCACCGCGTCGGCACAGCTGCAGAGATACTGCTCCCTGTCCTTTTCAAGAGCATATTCTATGGGTGAACTGATAACCACATGGATATCATTTTCTCCGGCTGCAATGCTGTCCTTAATATCCACTTCATATGTCCGGTGCATGTTCTCAGCCTTCAGCACGCTTTTGCCGTTTATAAACACCTGGCATAAGGTATCAAGTCCTTCGCAGAGCAAAACAATCCTGTCGTGCTTCAAGTCCTCTGTTTCAACCTGGAATGTTCTTTTGTATTCATAGTCAAATTTGCACAAATCACGGATTTCATACTCATTATCCCTGAAAAACGGATCTTTCATTTTTCCCGCCCTGAGCAGGTCATTATACACCGTTCCGGGGACCACAGCGTCTATCCACTGCTCCTCATCCGTTCTTTTCATCTGCCATTTTCCATTAAGGTCTATTAAAATCATAATATTCCTCCTCATTTATATGCATTGTACTATTTACACAATATCCATACCTGTAAAAAAGGTATCGGAATCGGCTTTAACAAGATATTACCATCATAGCGATCAATTTGTCTTGTAACCTTCTCACATTTTATTGTGGTATAATAACATATGTATACTGAAATAATTTATTTGACCGAGGTGGCATACATGCACATACCCATGCTTACGGCAGAAGCTCTCATAGACCCTCAGATACAGGCAAACTTTCATATTGAAGCTTCTATAACACAGACCACTCCGTTACACTATCATGATTTTTATGAAATTTTCCTCATTACCTCCGGAAAATGTGTTCACAGGGTCAACGGACAGGAGCAGGTAATGGGCACCGGAACACTTGTATTTGTGCGGCCGCAGGACAGGCACAGCTATGATATTTATAACAATATGGATTGTCAGTTTATAAACATAAACTTCTATACCGGATTTATTGAGTCTGCATTTGATTTTTTTGGTGACCGTAATTTTTCATCAATGCTGGAAACAATGCAATTGCCCGCCAGTGCAGTACTGCCTTCCGGAGAGATGTATTCCCTGGTCGGCAAGGCCGAACAAATACATTTATTTGCATCAATTGATAAATACAAAGCCCGGATATTTGCAAAAAGCTTCCTGGTTGATGCGCTTACATCTCTTTTTGCAAACTATAAAAATGAAAACAGGAAAACAATTCCGGACTGGTTGGATTCCGTGCTTTTCCAGCTGCAGAAGAAGGAGAATTTTACCGCCGGCCTCGACAAACTATATATGACTTCCGGCAGGAGTACAGGTCATTTGAACCGCGTATTCAAGCAATATCTCGGTACCACTCCCACGACATATATCAATAATCTGAAGCTCAACCATGCAAAGAACCTGCTTGTAACAACCAATATTGACATATTGGACATAGCTCTGGAATCAGGCTTTGAAAATCTCAGCCATTTCTATCACCTGTTCAAGGAGAAGTATGGCATCTCACCGGGCAGAATCCGTACCAAATGAGGTGTAATTTAAACCGGACCTCTTTGGGGTCCGGTTTATAATATTTCTGATATTTAATTCAACAAATCACTTATGGGAGGCAATTTCTCAAGTATCTGCTTTTCCAGTTTATCCAGAAGCTCTTTTGCAATTTGTATATCGATAGATATGTCTTTTCTGAACTTCTCCACCGCATCGTCATCCCCAAGCAATTTAGCCTCGTTAAAAGGAAACTGCTTCTTAAGATTGTCAATTTCGGCAAGTACGCTCTTTGTCCTGGTTTTCATCTGCCTCACAACTTTTTTCATATTCCTGGGCGGCTCCTCCTGAGGTTCGGGGATACTTTGAAACTCGGTCAAAACTCTCTTCTGCAGCCTTTTAAGTTTAGCCGCGTCTTTTTTTTCATATGCGGCTTTTGCCGCCTTCCATATCCTGTTGGTTTTTTTGTCGGAAGAGACAATAAGCTCCGGATGTACCCTGTCTGCTATCGAAAGGTATAAATCCTTCAATTCCCTGGCAGCAGCGGCAAGAGACTCATTTTCTCCATCCATGTTATGGACGTTGTCGATTTCTCTCTTCATTATTTTAAGCATGTTAAAATGCTTTTCAAATTCCTTTTCAAGGGTCCTGTCAATATGCCCCGGATCAATGGGTATCTGAAAATGTATGCAGGTCTGCATCATTTCAAGCTTCAGCTTAGTCCTGGCAATGGTAAGCTCAAGCCTGTGAAGCTCATATCTGGGTTCTCCCAGCTTAAGAATAAAATCATTTTTCAATATATTCGATTCATATATCTCCATATAATCCCTTTCCACAAGGGCTTCCATCAATAATCTTTTCTGAGCTCTATAATCTTCATATATGTTTTCCATATTTGACCTCCTAAGCCGTATTATGGCTTTGAGCCGCACAGCGGCCACAAAACAGTTATGAAATTTTATATGGGCAGTTGAATAAAAATGTCAATCCTCATTTTCGTATTGGCTGTAATACAGTTTACTGTAAAAACCGCTCTTTTCCAATAACTGTTCATGATTTCCCTGTTCTACTATCTGCCCGTTATTCAATACCAGTATCAGGTCGGCCTCCCTGATGGTGGAAAGCCTGTGTGCTATTATGAAACTTGTCCTGCCCTCCATCAATTTATTAAAGGCATTCTGAATCTTTATTTCAGTTCTGGTGTCCACACTGCTGGTTGCTTCATCAAGAATCAGCATTGGTGGAATTATAAGCATTACCCGTGCAATTGTCAATAGCTGCCGCTGTCCCTGGGACAAATTTCCCCCGCCTTCGGCAACCATGGTATTGTAGCCCGCCGGAAGCCTTTTTATAAAGCTGTGGGCGTTTGACGATTTTGCAGCGGCAATTATTTCTTCATCGGTGGCGTCGGGTTTGCCATATGCAATATTTTCCCTGATGGTTCCGCTAAACAGCCAGGTTTCCTGCAATACCATCCCAAAAGATTTTCTGAGGCTGTCCTTTGTCATCTCCCTGCTGTTAATGTCATCTATATATATATTCCCACTATCTACCTCGTAAAACCTCATCAATAAATTTACCAAAGTAGTTTTGCCCGCTCCTGTAGGTCCTACAATAGCAATTCTGGTGCCGGGTTTTACATTAAGACTGAAATCTTTTATAAGCCGGGTTTCAGGATTATATGAGAAATCCACCTTGTCAAAGCTCACCTTTCCTTCAGAACTTGTAAATTCCACAAGCCCCTGTGCTTCCGGCTTCTCGGGTTCACTGTCCAGCACTGCAAATACTCTTTGCGCCGAAGCAGCGGCAGTTTGCAGCTGGGTTGTAACACTTGTTATATTATTTATCGGCTGGGAGAAGTAGGTTGAATAGGTTAAAAAACTTGAAATATATCCCACACTCAGTCTTCCCGCAATAGCTGCTATCCCTCCTGTAAGTCCCAGCAATACATACGTTATATTGTTCACGAGACGTGTTGAAGGATTTACAAGTGATGAATAAAACTGGGCCCACCTGCCCGCCTTGTACAGCCTGCCGTTGATTTCCTCAAATTTTTCCCGGGCACGGTCTTCGTAATTAAAGGCTTTAACCACCTTCTGACTGCCCACCATCTCCTCCACAAAGCCATTCAGCTCACCGTTAAGCCTGGATTGCTCCTTGAAGAGCCTTGACGAACGCTTTGTAATAAATGATGCTATAAAGAATGTAATCGGAGTCATAACTATAACAACCAGTGTTATAAAGGGATTGAGAATAAACATAAAAACAAGTGAACCGGCTATTGAGATAATACCTGTCACAAATTGGGTGACCGACTGGAAAATGCCCTCCGATATATATTCCATATCACTTGTAAGCCGGGCCATTATATCACCGTGTGCATTCCTGTCATAATACTCCAGGGGCATTTTGGTTATGTGTGTGAATACATCGTTCCTCAGCCCTTCAACCGTTCTGTTGGCCAGCTTGCTGGTAAGCACCTGCAGGCTCCATTGAAAAACCGCACTGACCAGGTAAAGTATTATTATTATAACAACTATATTTAATATTTGCTTGAAATCCACCTGTCCCTTTCCAACGATATTATCAACACCCTTACCTATTATAAAAGGTCCCGCTATCATAAGTATATTGCTGAACACGGCACACAGCAAGGCGCCCAGCACAAACCGCCTGTGTTTTCCGATGTATTTCAGCAGACGCTTTACAACATTACTTTTCATCCGGCGCCACCCCGCTTTCATCCTGAGAATTCACAATTTCCCTGTACACCGCACAGCTTTCCAGCAGCTCCTCATTTCTTCCCATTCCCACTATTTCACCCTCGTCCATTACTACTATGAGCTCGGCATTGCGTATGGCTGCAACACGCTGGGTCACTATTATTACCGTCGTGTCAGTCAGGTTTTCCTTCAGTTCCCTTCTTAAGGAGGCATCTGTTGCGTAGTCAAGTGCACTGGAACTGTCATCAAGTATCAATATTTCAGGTTTTTTTATCAGAGCCCTGGCTATGGCGAGCCTCTGCTTCTGACCTCCGGATAAATTTCTTCCTCCCTGCACTATTTGGGTACTAAACCCTTCTGGCTTCTTTTCAATAAATTCATAGGCCTGAGCCACCTTTGCGGCCTTAATCATGTCATCCGGGGCAGCATCGTGTTTTCCCCATTTGAGATTTTCCTCTATGGTTCCGGAAAAAAGTACAGACTTCTGGGGAACCATCCCGATTTTATTTCTTAGCTCATTTTGCTTCAGCTTTTTTACATCTGTTCCGTTTATACAGACAGCGCCTCCCGTGGTATCATAAAAACGTGCTATCAGGTTGATAAGAGTTGTTTTACCCGCCCCCGTAGAACCGATTATCCCGGTAACCTGGCCTTTGTATATCTTAAAGGAAATATTCTGCAGCACATTTTCCGCCGACCCTTCATAAGAGAAGCTGACGTTTTTAAATTCTACTACCGGTTCCTCTGCTTTTTCAGTTGAGTTACTCTCTCCCGATAAATCAGTGAGTTGGTCCATTGATTTTAGTTGTTCTTCGGCGGGATCGGAGATTGACGGTTCCAGATCAAGCAGTTCATTGACCCTGGCTGCCGACGCAGCTGCCTTTGTGAAGGTGATCACGAGATTTGCCAGAACTATCAGCGCCGATAAGATCATGTTTACATAGTTTATATAAGCTATTATTTCCCCCTGGGACATACTGCCCTCATAGACCTGATAGCCTCCGAACCAGAGTATTGCAGCAACTCCAAGGTTAATAATGACTGTTGTCGCCGGATTGAGCAGTGCCGAAATCCGTCCTACCCTGACGGAATTATCGGCATATTCCCTGTTGCTTTTAATAAAACGTTCCCTCTCCTTGTCCAATCTGGCAAAAGCCCGGACCACCCTTGCCCCCGACAGGTTTTCCCGTATAACCGTTGAAAGGGTATCCAGTTTTTTCTGTACTGATTTGTACATTGGGATGCTTCTGGACATGACTATGTAGAGAAATGCTGCAAAAAGAGGCATTACAATCAACAGTACCAGAGACAGTCTTACATTGATTATCATTGCCATCACCACCCCGCCTATGCACAGGAAGGGTACCCGGATAACAAGCCTTATAAGCATTGCAACGGCAAATTGCAATTGGTTCACATCACTTGTAATTCTGTTTATTAGCGACGGTGTCCCTATTTTATCGATTTCATTGAAGGAGAAGCCCTGTATTTTTTTAAATAATAGATTTCTCATTGTTGTGCCAAAACCCTGTGAAGCTATTGACGCATAATACTGGCAAATAAATGCCGATCCTGCCCCGATAACGGCAGTGAGCAGCATTAGACCGCCCATCATGTAAATGTATGAAGAATTATTTGCTTTAACACCATTATCTATCAGCTTGGCCATTAATAAGGGAATCAACAGTTCCAGGATGGCCTCCAGCAGCTTGAAAGCCGGTCCCAGCGTGACCTGTTTGATATATGGTTTCAAGTATTTAACCAGTCTGAACAAAATTAAAACTCCTTCTGTTGTGTTGATTTAACTGCATATATTGCCTAAATTTATATACCTATGACTAAAGATACATTGTATCCAGTAATTCCACAGCGGCTTTAGTCTTAAAATACTTGCTTCTTATTGAAGCTACGGCCTGCCCATCCATTTCATCCTCATAGATGTTGACGAGGAAATCCGCTTCAACCAGTATCTGAAAATCAGGTCCGTCAATTTTACCGTAGCTATGATGATGCCCTACTATATGGCAAACCCTTTCTATTATTTCAGTATCGATTGGGTATTTCTCCATGATCTGTTTTGCTATAGCAGGACCTTCCTTTTCCTGGTATGGCCCCGCAGAAGAATTGTACTTCCTCTCGGCTTCCTTGATGCCAATATCATGCAATATGCCTGAAAGCTTTACTATCAGCCTGTTTTTATCATCAAGCTTTTCAAGGTCTGCAATGGCGGCGCAGAAAGCATATACCTTCAGAGCGTGATTTATACGCCTTACATCTTTATTGAAATATAATATCATTTCCTTGATAATTTCTTCTGTCATATCAGCCTCCATTTTCTATCAATTATAGTTTATTAGAGATGGTAAGACAATAAACTATAAAAAATATTACAAAATATTCTTTTTTAAATAATATGGAAGGAACATCGGGATATTTTAAAGAATTGGTGAAAACAATCTGAATACACTTTCCTGAATTCTTGAGAAAACACTTCTTTCCTGGAATTCCTCCTTGGTCAGCAGACTGCAAATCTTCAAATCATCTTTGAAAATCTTTATACACCTGCGGGATATTTCTTCGCCGTACATAAAGGCATCAATTTCAAAATTGAGAGAAAAACTTCTCATATCAATATTTGCCGTCCCTATGGCAGAGCAGAAATCATCCACTACCATCATTTTTGCATGTAAAAAGCCGGGGTATAAATAAACTTTTATCCCATAATCCATAACATCTGCCACATATGACATAGTAGCCTTGTAAACATAGTTTTTGTCGGGAACTCCGGGGATCTGAATTACCACTTCCACACCTGACAGGGCCGCATCCTGAAGTGCTTCCAGAAAGGTTGCATCAGGTACAAAATAAGGTGTCTGTATAAAAATGCTCTGCTTTGCAGAACTGATCATTTTCAGCAGGCCCCTTTTTATTTCCTCTCCCCCCGTATCAGGTCCGCTGGAAACTATCTGTATTCCGGTTTTCCCTTTTTCGTTGACTGTTTCCGGAAAGTACCTGCTGGTATCAAACCTTTCGGAAGGCTGTTTTGACGCATATAACCAATCCTCGATAAATCTGAGCTGCAGATCCAATACGCTGCTCCCCGTCATCTTCAGGTGAGTATCCCTCCAGGGCTTTATTTTCCTGTGATAACCCAGGTATTCGTCCCCAATGTTTATTCCTCCGGTGTAGCCGATCCTGCTGTCTATTACCACAATTTTGCGGTGGTTTCTGAAATTCACCTTCAAGTAATTGCTGATGGTATTGGAGAAATAGGTATATACTTCACCGCCGTTTTCCACAATGGGTGAGTAGGCCTTAAACGGCATTAACAGGTTTGAGCCATGGTCAAACAGCACCCGGACCTCAAGCCCTTCCTTTGCCTTTTTGGCAAGCAGCTCTATCAGTTTCCTGCCGATATTGTCGTTCTGGAGTATGAAATACAGCAGATGTATGGATTCCCTGGCTTCCTCCAGGTCTTTGAACAGTTGGCTGTATTTATCCTGTGCACTTGTGAAGATCACCACTTCATTATTATCCGTATAGGGACTTTGTGAGGTGGCTGCATTCAGTCTCATCAGCTGTTTCATCTGCTCACCGGAATATTCCGGCACTCTGATCTCCCTGCCATAAGGAATTTTGTTTGAATTCTTGAATACTTTATGACTGTACTGCTTATAGGATTTTCTCCCCAAAAGCAAATATAGAAAAAAACCTATCAGAGGCAGTAAAGACAGGGTAATAACCCAGCTTAAGGCCTGGACCGGTTTTTTACGTTCAAAGAAAACAGCCGTGATAATGAATACAATATTTATTGCAATAACTATTATAGTGATGGTAGAGCCTATATTGTTCATATACCACTCCGGATTTTAATGATTTATTTATATTAATTGTTTCAAATAATCAAGCTTGTTATATTCCTTTCCCAGATGCTCCTTTATATATTTCCTTGATATTATTCCCAGCTCTTTTATTGACTGTTCCGACAGTGAAAAGCTGAATAATTTTTGCGGATTTATTCTCATAATATATTTTAAAGCTTTCACCGTCCCCGGCAGAAGAGGTATTACCCTGCCCTTGGGGTTTACACATTCCCCGCAGACAATACCCGAGTTATCCAGATCAAAATACATATTTTCATCATCTGTTTTATTACAGTTGATGCAGCCTGACACCTGGGGTTCATAGCCCAGCAGCGCCATGAGCCGGAGTTCGAAAACCCTTGTAACCAGCTCCAGAGGACGTTCGGTCTTGGCAATTACATAAAGAGTGTTCAAAAGGAGCCTGAGAATACTTTCCGAGGGCTCTCCCTCCTGCACATTGTCATAGATCAAATCCAGTATATGGGAGCTGTAAGTGAGCTTGTAAATATCGTTTCTTATCTCATAGTTCGGCTCGATGACCTCGCAGCAGGACATATTGTACAGTTCCTTGCCCTTAAAGAGCATGTAGTCGCTGAAGCACAGCAGCTGAGTGCCGCTGCTTAAAGAGTTTTTTGTCCTCCGCGCATTTTTTGCGGCAACTGAAATCTTTCCCTCCTCAGCAGTCAACACGGTTACTATCTTGTCGGCCTCACCGGTATTCACTTCTTTTATAACTATTCCCTTATAATTTACACAACCCATTTACCTTTGCGGCCTCCGAGCTTTAATCCATACCGGGAACTCCCCTTTGGCCGGAGGTCTGCAACTGTTATTTTCCCTCAATGGACCAAAGAGTATACCTGGATAGGCTATTTGACTCTTATTTCTTTTTATTTTGGTAACCCAGATTTTTCAACATGTTGTCGTTGTTGCGCCAATCGGGCTTGACCTTTACCCAGAGTTCAAGAAAGATTTTAGTATCCAGCAGCCTCTCAATTTCGAACCTTGCGGCGCTTCCGATCTTTTTGAGCATCTGACCCTGTTTGCCTATTATTATTCCCTTGTGGGTGCTCTTTTCACAATAAATTGTTGCCTGTATATTGACAAGACCGTCCTCTCTCTCTTTAAAGGACATAACCTCCACACCCACACCGTGGGGCACCTCATCCTCCAGGTTCAAAAGCACTTTTTCCCTTATCATTTCAGCGGCGATAACCTTTTCAGGCTGGTCTGTCAGGGTATCCTCAGAGAAAAACCTGGGCCCTTCGGGCAAATATTTTAATGCCTCTCTTACTATTATATCAGTTCCGTCATTTTTCAGGGCTGAAATTGGAATAACCGCCTTGAAATCCATCAACTTGCTGTAACCGTCTATTACTGAGAAAAGCTTGTCCTTTCCGGTGATATCAACCTTGTTCAAAATAAGGAAAACAGGAGTGTTGACCTTTTTCAGCTGTTCAATTATGCTGATGTCCAGGTTTCCCGGGAGAGCTGCAGCCTCAGTAAGAAAAAGGATCAAATCCACCTCTTTCATGGTTTCCGACGCTACATTTACCATGTATTCACCCAGCTTGGTCCTGGGTTTGTGAATACCAGGCGTATCTATGAATACAAGCTGGCATTCATCATTTGTAATAACTCCTCTTATGGTATTCCTGGTGGTTTGAGGCTTGTCGGACATTATAGCTATTTTTTGTCCTGTCAGGGCATTCAACAATGTTGATTTTCCCACATTTGGCCTTCCGATTACCGATACAAAACCCGATTTAAACGACATATATCCTCCATGAATAATTTAACGCGTTGTGCCAGTTAGTTAATTAATTTTGCAAGTAAAAAATTCTTACTGATTATACCGGTACTTCCATACTAACTCTTTTTACTGCAAAGTTGAAAGTCAATTTAACTGGCACAACGGGTTAATTTAATGTATTTAATGTTAAAAACTTCTGAATGCATTGGGCAGAATGTCCCCAAAGCGTACTGTCCTATATTCCCCGTTTTTTTTCGTTGCTATAATTTCCATTTCGTCATCGGCGAATTCCGCCAGAACCTGTCTGCATATACCACACGGATATATGTAATCCGGTTCGTCACTTGTTATTGCTATCTTGGCAATTTCAAGTCGGCCAGCCTCCGATACAGCCTTCCATACGGCAGTCCTCTCGGCGCAGTTGGTAGCTCCGAATGAGGCTATCTCTATATTGCAGCCTGTATAAACCTGGCCTGATTTGGTCAGAAGCGCGGCTCCCACATGGAATTTGGAATACGGTACATATGCATTTTCCATAGCCTTTCTGGCATATGCAATCAATTGCTCATTTGTAATCATTTGCTCCTCCATATAGCTTTAAAACATATACCGTAAGAAAATCCGCTTCTCTCACGCTAAAAAAGCATATCTCTATTATATAGCATTTTTTAAATGTTAGTATTATTTTTTTTATTATGGGCCGGAATTCCGGGGACAAATTCCTGAATATTGAAAAAATGTGCCCGGCACTTGTTTACCGGACACATTTTCATTGTGAATTCTTCTAACTTTCCTGATTATTATTTAAAAGCCGGCAGCAGATGCGCATGTGCCTCAAACAGTTCATCGGTCATACTTCTTATTTCATCCAGTGTCAACACTGAAGCCGTGTGAGGATCCATCATAACGGCATTGTATATATATTCCTTCTTACCCTTTAATGCACCTTCCACAGCCAGCTGCTGCACACTTATATTTGTCTGGTTCAGTGCTGCCAGCTGAGTTGGGAGTTTACCCACGGCTACAGGCTGGAAGCCGTTTTTGTTTACAAGGCAGGGGACTTCCACGCAGCTGTCGGCAGGCAGATTCTCTATCAAACCATTATTAATCACGTTTCCGTTAAAGGAACGCTCATACCCTGTTTCAAGCGAGTGAATGATGTATGCGGCATATTCATGACTTAATTTTGTCTCCAGGTCTTTTCCGCTTTCAAGTGTTGCTTTTGTGTCTTCAAATCTGCCTATATTTCTTACACTTCTGCGGACATATTCGTCAATGGGAATATCCAGTTTGCCAATCAATTCCTCTCTTTTTATGAAATAAGGTACATACTCGGCCATATGCTCGCTGGATTCAGTTACAAAATAACCAAAATGCCTCATGATCTCAAATCTGACTTTGTTATCGCCATATATTTCAGGCTTATCCAGACAATCAAACAGTTGGGGATACAAATCCTTTCCTTTATGCTCCAATCTTAAAAACCATGCCATGTGATTTATTCCTGCTACCACATAATTGATCTCACTATAGGGCACCGAAATATATTCCGCCAATTTTTCAGAGGTTTGCTGTACGCTGTGGCAAAGCCCCACATATTTTATTCCCGAACTTTTCATTGCAGCAAGGGATAAAATGGCCATGGGATTTGAATAGTTCAGCAAATAGGCATCCGGGCATATTTCCTCCATGTCTCTTAAAAGCTCCAGCAGGGGAGGAATTGTTCTAAGACCCCTGAAAACGCCTCCAACTCCCAATGTATCTGCTATTGTCTGCTTCAGGCCGTATTTTCTGGGTATGTCAAAATCGAACAGTGTGGCTTCATGTCCGCCCACCTGAATTGCATGTATGACATAATCGGCATCTTTTAACGCAGTACGCCTGTCCATGGTTGTCTCGATCTTAGCCCTCCCGCCTATTCTCCGGGAAAACTGTTTTGCCATAAGTTCTGCAACTCTCAGCCTTTCCGCATCAATATCCATAAGGCTGAAGGTGATGTCCTGCAATTCACTGAAAGATAATATATCAGCCATTACCTGCTTTGCAAATATAACACTTCCCGCCCCTATAAATGTAACCTTTGCCATAGTATACCTCCGATAAGTATTTTATTTTAATTACGTCAATTACGTCATTTCCTGCCACACATTTTTACCGCCAGGTTAAAAGCTTCAATAAGGCTGCGGGTGGAGGCCATACCTTTATAGGCTATGTCAAAAGCAGTCCCATGGTCAACCGAAGTCCTGATGACCTTAAGGCCAAGGGTCACATTTACTCCCCCCTCAAAATCCAATAATTTCATCGGAATATGTCCCTGGTCATGGTACATGCACACCACTGCATCAAACTGTTTTTTGCAGGCCTTTATAAAAACCGTGTCGGGAGCGACAGGCCCCTCCACGTTCATCCCTTCTTCCCTTGCCCTCTCAACTGCCGGCTTTATCTCCAATATCTCCTCTTTTCCAAAGGACCCGTTTTCGCCCGCATGGGCATTGAGGCCGGCTACTGCAATCCTTGGCTCCTGTATATAACTTTTAAGAGCCTCATATGTGAGCTTTATAACATTGTAAACCCTATCCTTTTTTACCTTTTCGACGGCCTCCTGCATTGATACGTGCGTACTTACATGGGTTACCGTCAGTTTCTCGCCTGAGAGCATCATGGTGTAGTTTTTCTGCCCGCAAAGCTCTGCAATAAGCTCGGTATGTCCTGAAAAAACAGGATCACTCAACCTGGTTGACTCCTTATTCATGGGCAGGGTGACCAAAGCCTGTATTTTTCCTTCCAGGGCCAGTCTCACAGCCTTTTCCACATAGCTTCTGGCCGCGTATCCCGATTCCCTGGATATCTGCCCTATTCTGAGCTGTTCTTTTCCCAGCAGTTTCATATCCAGAACATTAAAATATCCCCGGGTTAGCTCATCAACATCTGTAATCCGCTTTAAAGGCACATTATACCCCAGCAGGCTGTTACAGTACTCAATTATTTCATAATCACCTATGAGAATAAAATTTTCACATATATCTCCGCTTCCGAATGCTTTCAAAGCCAGTTCCGGACCCACTCCTCCGGCCTCTCCCATTGTAATCCCTATTAACATGGCTATACCTTTCCCTTCAAATAATCCTGTATTTTCAGTAAAACATCTTCTTCTCCGAAGCCTCCGGCTTTACTGACCAGTATGATTTTACCATATTTGCATACGGCATGTGATACAGCCACACCGGGTACGATTTCTTCTACCGGCAATAATCCTGAACACTCCACCGCCTCCATTATATGAATTGCCGTATCCCCGCCAAATACAACCAGGGCGCACTTTGTACCGCAATCCAGCACCAGTCTGGTCAAAGCTCCCAGACTGCCGGCTATTTTTACGGGGTCGCCCGCCTCATCAACTTCTTCCCTGCGGTTAACTGTTTTTACGATTACTTTGCCGGCCCGTTTTATCATCCCGGCAATCCCTGCCGCCAATTCTTTTCCCCGGATTGTTTCCATATACCCGGGGGCATTCTTCTGTTCGGATGTAAGTACGATACTTTCAAAGCCTGACATTTCCCCATACAAGGTCTGTTTAATGGAGTCCCGGTTGATGCTTCCGCTGACCACCAGGATATTTTCCGCTTTAACCTGTTCAAGGCCGGCACCGCATTTTTCAAGGTCTATAAATTCGGGCAAATACTCTGCAAATCCCGCACAGCCGGCGGTAAGCGACAGCTTTTTCCTGCTGCTCAGAACTTTACCGGTATTTATCAGATCCCCGTTGGACTGTCCGTCAAATATATAAATGGTATTCCTATCTTCCAGGCCGGTAATCAGCCTTCCTTCGGCAGTTGCAGAAACCGCACCGATTCCGGGCTGCCGCATGAGGATTTCAGGAATATAACCGGTTGTTATCGGATTCAACAGATCCTTTGAATAAATGGTTTGATGGAGCGGTATACCATCCACAAATTGCACTGAGTCAATGGTTGTCCTTCCGGTTTTGGGATATGCAGGTACACACATAAAGGGCATACCCTCCCATGCATCCATTACCGCCTTCAGTTCCTGTCCGACATTTCCCCTGAAGGTGGAGTCTATCTTTTTATAAACATGTTGTATCCCATACTCCCGGGCCTTCAGCGCAAGCCTGTGCACTATTTCGTAAGCCTCCCCGGGAGAAATATGCCGGCTTTCGGTGTCAATCACCAATACCTGTACGTCCTGCTCAACCTGATCAAAATCCAATTGGGTGCAGGTACTTACAAAGGTCCTGATCCCTTTTTTGGAGAACTGTACACCCGTATCCATTGCACCTGTAAAATCATCCGCCATCACAAGCAATCTCATTTTATGTATCTCCCGGTTCAAACTTTTTTAACGAGCCCTGTAAATCTGTCATTTCTTCGAAGTCCCCGATAACCTCAATATTTAAACTGTCTTTTATTTCCTCATATATACCCGGTGAAACATATATTTCACCCAGATGGAGAGTATTTTTTATCCTTATAATTCCTACAGCTTCAAGATCTGTTTTGCTGCAGGTCCTGAGAGCATATTCCACCGCCTCTTGATCTGTTTCGGCAACAACAGGCATTTTCCCTCTTTCCAGGAAGGTGCTTGTCAAGACATTCTCATATGTCGCCTTAAAGTCAATCTTATCATAAAGCCTTCTGGTTATAAAATCCGCCAGCCCCATACCTAGCGCATTCCCGTGGGAAGCCCCGGTCAGATCGGTTACAACTATATTGGTTATATCCGGCTTTTCAGGCTCCTTTTCATTTCTGATCCTCATTCTGCCTGTGATATTGGGATCTATGCCTACACCGCTGATATCCTTTCCCATTTCGTCTACAATCAGAATATCCAGCTTGTCAACCGGAAGCCCCGGCATGTTTTTTCTGCATATGTCCAGCAGCCTCATTTCTTCCTCTTCCATTAATTCAGGTTTTACAGCTTTAATAACCGCAGTATTGTCATAGGCATTTTCAACGATGCCTATCCCCAGCATGATTTTGCTGTTTTTAAGGATATGCCTTGCGGCTTTGGGAATCAACTCCCTCAGACCATATACTCCGTAGCTGTGTATTTCCAGAGCCTGCTTATGTTTTCCCAGCCCGATCACACACATTTTCAGGAGACCGCTTTCGGTTTTACCGTGAAAATCAGTGTGAACCTTAATACGATTTATTACAATAATGCCATCTGCATTATAGGCACAGCTGTCCATAAAAACCTTATGGCACAACTCCCCCTGCGGTAGCTCCACCACTTCCATGGAAGAATATATGGGAGCTCCTGTGTACTCTTCGGTGATACCATAACCTTCCAGAACCTTCTTCTGTCCGTCGGCATTGGCTCCTCCATGACTTCCCATGGCAGGTACCACAAAGGGTTTTACCCCCATAGTTTTCAAATATTCTACCGTTGCCTTCACAATACGGTGAATATTTTTTATGCCTCTGCTGCCCACTGCCAGGGCAATACTGGAGCCGCTTGCAAATTTTGCACCGGATTTTGCAAGCTCGTTTTTTACTGCGCCTTCAATGTCTTCTATACATTCATCGGCAAATTTCTGTTTTACTCTGATAAGCTTTGGCACCATTGCTTAGAACCTCACTCTCTTTATAATCTATAATCAAGTTAAGGTATTGTCCCACTCTGCCATTTTTGAAGCTATCATCACCGCTTTTTCCATGGGTTCGATATTTGCAATGCCCTGTCCGGCAATGTCAAATGCTGTTCCATGTGCCGGTGTTGTGATGGGATAAGGGAATCCGGTGGAAACCGTCACTCCTTCATGGAATTTCAACAGCTTCAGTGCAATCTGCCCCTGATCGTGATATAACGTAGTTACCGCATCGTACATGCCTTTGAAGGCACTTATAAATATGGTATCTGCCGGAAATGGTCCGGCAACGTTGATACCCTCTGCTTTAGCCGCATTTATCGCAGGAGTTATGACCTCAATTTCTTCGGTGCCGCAGGAACCTGACTCGCCGGCGTGGGGATTCAATGCGGCAACAGCAATTCTCGGATCATGGTAACCGTTCTTTTTCAAGGTACTGTGGGCAAGTCTCATAGCGTCCAGCAAAGCTACTATTGTCAACTTGCCAGGGACCTCTTTAAACGGAATATGGCTGGTTGCCCTGGAAGTCCACAATCCATTTATTACATTCATCTCGCCATATACATCCTTCCACCCGAGATAATGTGCCATCATATTCATTTCAGACTCAAAATCAAAACCGCCCTTTTTCAATGAGGCCTTATTTAAAGGTGCATATACAAATCCATTTATAATTCCTTTTTTACAAAAATCCAGCGCAGCAAGCAAAGCCTCTCCTGTTGCACGTCCGGATTCCGCATTTATGGTGGAAAGAGCTACAGTCTCAATATTCAGATTTTTCAGGTCAAATATATTTACAGACCCATCCCATTCTATTTTTGATGTATCTTCAAGCATTGTGACCGGAAAATCCACTCCTGCAATTTTCATTCCCCATCTTAATACCCTGACATCTCCTATTATCAGAGGTCTGCAGTAATCATCAAATTTTTTCAGGGCGCACATCCCGGCTACAAGTTCCGGACCGATACCTGCAGCCTCGCCTAAGAGGATTCCTAAAACTGGTTTCATAATTATATTCCTGTCTCTTTCTTTTAGTTTACATTCCTATTTAGTTTGCAGTCCTTACCCTCTATTGACAATGTATAACACGCCTCACGCCGGCTATTTTGCCGCTTTTCTTTGTCGTCGTCCTTGCCTTGCGTCAGCAAGCCTGCGTCCATCCTCCTCGAAAATCGCCAAAATATCTCAGCGCGAGGTCGGTGATTTTTGAGTGAGATAATTTGGCTTGCGGCAAGGCAAAGGCGTGCAGTAAGGCTTTGTGCCTTGCAAGCGGCTTCAACGCAGCCGCAAGGCAAATTAACCACTCAAAAACGTATTGTACATTGTCAATAGAGGGTAATGTTTACTGTTATATTTTCTACCCTTTGATACCTGTTGTAACTATTCCCTGTACAATCAGTTTCTGGAACATTAAAAATACTATCAATACCGGAATAATGGCAAGCAGGGAAATAGCCATGAGAGAATTCCACTCAACATAGAACTGGCCTACAAAGCTGGCCAATCCCAGCTGAACTGTGTACATGTCCTTGTCACTGGTTGTAATAAGCGGCCAGAGAAAATCATTCCATCTCCACATGAATGTAAATATGGACAGTATTGCAATCAATGGTTTGCAGTTTGGCAGTATGATTTTTACAAATATTTTGAACTCGGACTCTCCGTCGATTCTCGCCGCTTCTATTAATTCATACGGTATCTCATCCATGAACTGCTTGGACAGAAACAGGCCAAAAGCTTCGGCAGCCCTTGGAATGATCAGGCCCGCATAGCTGTTGAGCCAACCCAGCTTTGAAAGAATAATAAAGTTCGGTACCATAATGATTTGCATGGGTATCATCAAGGTGGAAAGTACGATCAAAAACAGTACCTTTCTGCCTCTGAACCTGTATTTTGCAAATGTGTATCCTGCCAGCAGGTTGATAAACACTGTTAGAAGCACCGAAACTGTGGCAACGATGCCGCTGTTTAAAAAATACCTTGCAAAGGGAGCCATGCTGAATATTTCTGCAAAATTGCTCCATTGAGGATTTGACGGAAAAAGTATCGGAACTTTTGCAAATAGGTCTTCCGATGGTTTCAACGCAGTTGACAGCATCCAGAATAACGGGAATAATGTTACCATTGCCGCCAGTAATAATAATATAAATGCAATCCGGTCTTTTAAAACTTCCTTTTTTATCATTGCTGGTCATCCCCCTTCATTTGCAGCAGAGTTAAAATAAATATTATAAGGAATAATACAACTCCGCCTGCTGATGCATATCCCATCTCTCCAACCTGAAATGCCTGTTTATAAATATAATGAACCATTACCGTACTTGAGAAACCCGGTCCTCCTCCAGTCATGGTATAGAACAGGTCAAAACCCATAAACCCGTAAATTATGGACATTACCGTCAGGAATACTGTTGTCGATCTCAACAATGGCCAGGTAATATATTTAAACTTCTTCATGTCCCCCGCACCGTCAATCTCAGCTGCCTCATAATAGTCCTGTGATATTCCCTGCAAACCTCCCAGGTAAATTACCATGCAATAGCCGCATCTTACCCAGATTGTGGCCAATATTACCGAAGGCATGGACAGGGCATTGCTGGTAAGCCACTGCTGTTCTCCTATTCCTACCGCCTCTAAAACATAGTTCAGCACGCCGTAATCAGTACTTAATATCCATTGCCATATCAAACCGGTTGCAACCAGGGAAACTACCGTAGGGATATAGAATATTCCTCGAAGAGCCCCCCTCAGCGGCATATTTCTGTTTAAAGCTATTGCCCCGATCAAGCCAAGCGCCAGAGTTGTGGGAACAGTGGCCAGGGTATAGTAAACCGTATTCAGCATTGCCGCAAGAAACTGTTTGTCGCTCAGCAATTTAACATAGTTGGAAATTCCGTTAAACTCCGGTGTACCTATAAGAGTCCACTTGGTAAAGCTCATGGTAAAGGTGAAAATAATGGGGATAATCATAAAAGTCAAAAACAGAAGCATATTTGGTGCAATAAACAAGTATGGAAGAAATTTATTTCTGTTAAGCCTGGTATTATTTTTTTTAACTGATGAAAGCTGCATTTTTCACGTCCCCTATCAGGTTAAAGTCAGACCTGCAAATCAAAATTTGCAGGTCCGCCATACATTTTTTGGTTTGCCGGATATATTACTTTAATGCCGCATCAATGCCATCTTTTAAAGCCTTTTGTACCTCTGCCGGATCTTTCCCCTGTGTGAATAACATATCCAGTTCATCCGACAGTAAAGCAGTAATTTTGCTCATATTCGGGGATGTAACAGACTGGGCCATATTGGCCGGAACTGTTGTGGACTGCTCCATGAATACTTTCATTATGTCAGGTTGGTTTATTGCGTATTTGAGCTTTTCAGGAGTAATACTGTTTCTTGCAGGGAGGAATATACCATTCTCTACAAAATATGTCATGCTTTCCTGTGATGTCATAAACTCTATGAATTGCAGCGCCTGTTCAGGATTCTTTGCCTTATTCATGACCGACAGTGCATTTCCGCCCATGTCGGAAGCAGCAGCCTTATCCCTTGGCATGTAAGTTACCCCATAAGTATAATTTGTCATGTTCTTATCAAAGTTGGTTGCCAGCCAGTTTCCGTTGATTATCATACCAACCGTTCCATTGGTAAATAAGGTGTTGATATCTTCAGTACCCTTTACACTTGTTCCGGCAGGCACCAGACCTTCATCAAAGAATCTCTTTGACAGCTTCAGTGCTTCCAGCGCTTCAGGGCTGTCTATCTTGCTTGTGCTCAAATCATCCGAGAGGAGCTGACCACCCTTTTGATACAGCAGAGGCAGCCATCTGTAGCTGTTCCCTTTTGTCCAGTTGTATGCAAAGCCATATTTGGCTCCAGCTTTTTCTTTCAGCTGTTTTGCTATATCAAGGAACTGGTCCCAGGTCCAGGCATCTTCAAGCTTGGTAGGAGCTGTGATGCCAAGTTTCTCAAAGTAATTTTTATTATAATACAACGCCAGAGTATCAGTATGTTGTGGTATAGCATAAGTCGCACCTTTGTAATTAACCGCACTCCATAAGGAAGGAAGAAAGTCTGAGCTGAAATCTGAAGGGAGGTCTTTGGTTATATCTTTTAGAACACCATTACTTGAATATCTTCCCACCTGCTGGAATTGAATCCTTATAGCATCGGGTACATCATTTCCGGCAATTCTGGTTTCAAGTTTTGTATAAAAATCCTTAAATTCTCCACCTTGCATTGTCAGCTTGATGTTTGGATTTTCATCCTGGAACTTTTTAGCCAATGCATCAAAAGCATCGCTCTCTCCGCCGGCACTTGCCCAATAAGCAAACTTGATTGTTACCGGTTCTTCCGCTTTTCCGGCGGTGCTGGCAGCACTTGCAGACGAATTTGACGGTGCTTGATTTGAAGCTGATTGTCCGCCGCATCCAGTCAATACTGCTGTTATTGAAAGAACAACTGCCAATGACAAGCCTAAAATCTTTTTCTTCATGAATAATTTCCTCCTCAAATTGGGTTTTATTAGATAAAGGAACTACTATTCCTTTATTCTCGAACATGAATCTCTGATAATAAGACTGGTATTCAAAACCTGATTTCTTACGACATCCTCTTTTGATATAAGTTTAATTATTGCATCTCCAGATACTTTCCCAAGAGAAGTAATGTTCTGAGAAACTGTGGATATACCCGGCTCATATAAAGCGCTTATGCTGATATCATCAAACCCCATGACCGAAAAGTCCCTGGGCACTTCATATCCCTCCGACCTAAGTGCTTTTATCACACCTATGGCCATCAGATCATTGGCACAGAAGATGGCACTATGCTTTCTGACATGCTCCATATTGCTTTTTATCAGTTTGAAGGTATTTTCGCTGGTATAATCGCTTATCAAAATATTATCATTGTCTTCGGAATTTTTTTTCTGAAGCAGCCCCCGGCTCTTCAAGGCTTTATTGAAGCCCTTTATTTTTACTTCACTGGAGTAACTGTTCTCTGAACCGCTTATAAACAAAATATTTTTATGTCCTAAATCAAGTAGGTACTCTGTGGCTTTGAAAGCCCCATCTCTTTCATCGTTGTAAATAAAAACAATATCCTTATCATTAAAGTATTTGTTGACCAGAACCAGCGGCAGGGTTTTATTAAGCTTTCTATAAAAGGAGGCCGGCAGTTTTTCTATTTTCGGTGCTATGATCACGATACCGTCTACCTGCCGCTCCAGAAAGTTTTCTACGGCTTTCTTCTCTTCAAAACCATCACTGTTGCTGTTAACCAGAATAATGTCATAACCTTTTGCGTTGCACTGATCTGAAATACCCCTTACCACTTCAGGAAAGAACATGTTTGTTATGTAGGGGACTATTATTCCTACAGTGTTTGTCTTTTTCCGGACCAATCCCCTTGCTATGGCATTAGGTTTGTAATTCAGTTTGTCAATGGCTTCCTGTATTGCTTTTTTAGTATTGACATTCACAGGGTATGAATTATTAAGATATCTGGAAACTGTCGTAATTGATACACCGGCCTCTTTAGCAACATCATTTATGTTTGACATGGCATACCTCCATAATGTAATTATTTGCGAAAACGTTTTCTAGAAAGCGCTAACACGAAAACGTTTTCGTATTACATTATATAAAACAAGGTTACATAAGTCAATATCTTTTTAGGTTATTTTGCACAATATATTTTCAATATAAAGTACGCTTTTTGTGCAAACTCCCCTCAACAGTTACATTTATTCCATATTTTGCTGCCTGAGCAGCCTGAGCAGCTCTGCCGCAGCTGTTTTACTGAATATCTCATCATTAATATTTGCATCCACATCAACGATTTTAATATCCCTGCGCAATCCCCTGTACAACACTTCAATCAAAGCGTTGTCGACCTCCGGGGCATATAAGGCTTCACCCGGAGAAGTATTCTGTCTCAATCCGCGTAAGGGAATAATTACAGTGACGGGTCCGCGGCTTTTGTTTAACCGCTCGGTAATAATCTCGCCCACCCTGACTATTTCCTGCTCCAGGAGCTTAACGTGTACAATGTTTGAGTTATGATATATATGTTTGCGTTTGTTTAAATCCTGCGGCAATTCTTTTGCATAAAAGTCAATAAAGTCAACCCCTCCGGGTGCCACCACCTGGGGTATGCCCGCATTGCAGGCTGCAGCCAGCCTGTTATTGGCCCCTGTGGAAAAGCCCTTTCCGAACATCTCGGATGTGATTTCATGCAGGGACAAGTCCATTACTGCCCGGATTGCGCCCTCTTGAATAAATTCTTCCATCGCCCGTCCTCCCACACCGGTGGAATGAAAGCTTATGACCTGGAAGCCGGCTTTTTCCATCAGCTTGACTGCCTCTGCAACTCCGGTATTGGTCACCCCCATCAGCGTTGCCCCAACAATGAGCTCCTGGCCTGATTTTAATGGAGCTCCCGCGTGTTTGGCCATTCCCGCAATAGCTGCCGCAGCATTGCTTAAAATGGTGCGGGTGAGGTTATTGATTCCGGATATGTCTGCAATGGACGGCATTATAGTGATATCCTTTGTGTCCACGAATGACTCGAAAGTCCTCTGTCCGCACGCAATTGTGGAGACCATCAGCTTTGGCAGCCCAACGGGCAGGCTTTTCATTGCACTGATGCCTATGGTTGTATTCTGGGCACCGCCGAGAGACAAAACAGCGTCAAAATTCCCTTGAGCATACAGTTCAGGCATCAAAGCAGCTATCCCTTCCAATAGTCCCGCTATCATTTCATGTTTTGGAATGTCATATATACTGTCCCATTCCCTGCCTGCCACCCTGGCCACATCTTCAGCCCTGATATGGGGCATAATGCGCTCGCTGCCCTTTGCTCCCACATCTATAATGAAAGTCTTGCAGCCCTGTTTTTCTATCATTTCCTTCACAAATGTCACTTCAGCTTCTTTTGTATCCAAACTGGCGATAATTGCTATGGTTTTTTCCATGATATCAATAATTACCTTCCATTCAAACGGTTATTTTCCCAGAACCGGAGTTTTCTTAATACGTTCTTCTATTTCCGGTTCATGGCAAGGCAGTATGAATTCCAGGCTTTTAGCTCTTTTCTTTTGTATTTCAAGACTCTTCCAGCATTCCACCATATTTGCAAAGCGTGCCGGCGGAGTTACTGTATAGTTGATCTCACCGATTTCATTAAAGTTATTCATGATGAAAGCCGAATCGCCTGCACAAATATAACTGCCCTGGTTTGTGTCGATTTCAACAGACTGGTGTCCCGGAGAATGTCCAGGTGTGGGGAATACTCTCACTCCGGGAGCAATTTCCGCCTCACCGTCCACAAGATCTATTTTTATACCTTCAAAAGGACGCTTCACTCCCAGCGACGGGTGTTCGTAGGACTTATAGTACAGTGGTATTGGATCCATGGCGAACTCATACTCCTTGCGCTGTGCTATAAACTGGGCATTGGTGAATTTCTCCATGTAAAATATATGATCCCAATGCAGATGAGTGAAAATAACTTTCTTAATATCCTCACATTTGCAGCCTATCTTTTCAAGCTGTTCATGGATTGCCATTCCCTCCGGCTGATAAGAGCCCGGATGGTGATATGCACTTGCCCTGTCGGTCCAGGCCATACCCGTATCCACCAGAATAAGCTCCTCCCCTCCTTCTACAAGAAATGTAAACACCGGCAGTGCAACCTTTTCATCACTTATGTCAGGATAATATTTGTGGACCGAATGATGATAATGATACTGCTTTGGATAGGTTGGTATATATCCTGTATTGATTGGTCTTACAGTTAGTTTAGACATTTTATATCTCCTTGTTATTTAATGATTATTAGCCCAGCTTTTCAATCTGATATATTTCCTGAACTTTTCTCGCTGAATTGCTTTTACTGTCAAACTCCAGATTCAGCCAGAGGTCAGTCAGAGAATATGCAGTTTTAGGCCCTATGACCTGTGCTCCCATACACATGATATTGGCATTGTTGCTGAGTATTGACCTTTCGGTGGAATAAACATCATGGCATACTGCGGCATAAGCACCTTTAACTTTGTTGGCGGTCAGCGCCATACCGATTCCGGTACCGCATATCAGTATGCCTCTTTCACATTCTTTTTTAGAAACTTTCTGTGCAACGGTATAAGCTATGTCGGGATAATCTATTTCATCCCTGTTATAAGCACCGACATCAACAAATTCATGTCCTTTAGCTGTGAATTCCTTTATAAGCATCTGTTTAAAATCAAATCCCCACTGGTCACTTCCTATTGCAATGATCAATTTTCATCGTCCCCTCTCTGCTTCTTAACTTTTTTGCTCCATGAATCTTTGATTATATCAAGCATCTCCATATAGGATTCGATGCTCAAACTTGCCCTGCCTACAAAAACTCCGTCAATATCAGGCTGTGAAATGAGCTCCTCCACATTTTTAAGGGACACACTTCCGCCATATACCACGGTAAATTCAGTCCCCTCGGACCTCCCGTATATCTGCGCAAGAAGCTGTCTGATAAATCCAAGTATCTCCTGGGCATAATCGGGTTGGGCCGAATCCTCCATGCCTATGGCCCATACAGGCTCATATGCATAAATAATTTTTTTAGCGTCAGCATAAGGTATTCCGTGCAAAGCGTTTTTTATCTCTATTGAAAGCAGCTCTTTGGCAAGATTTTTTTCTTTTTCCTGCAGTTCCTCTCCCATGCAGAATATGGGTACCAGGCCGTGTTCCATGGCCTTTCCGATTTTTAAATTTACTGTCCGGTCTGTCTCTCCAAATAACGTTCTGCGTTCTGAATGTCCGATTTCCACATATTTGACAGCCATTTCCTTCAGTGACAATACCGATACTTCTCCGGTAAAGGCTCCCTTTTCCTCCCAGCACATATTCTGTACCCCAACATTTATGTCAGTCCCTGCCAGTATTGCCGTTACCCTTTCTACAGCCGTGAAGGACGGAAGCACAAACAGTTCTGCGTCCTGTTCCCCGGGAATATTTTCTTTCAGCCTTTGAGCATAATTCATGGCTTCCTTATCCGTTAAAAACATTTTCCAACCCGAACCGAAAACTGGTTTTTTCACTAACTCATCCTCCTAGGTCTTTTGATACCCCCACAAATCCAGAGCACATTTCAATTCCTCGTGACGGTTTGCGGCATCCTCCATTTTTGTTCCTTCAACCACTGCATCCACAGCCTGTCTCATTGCCTTTGCCCCTGCGGCGGCTCCCATGGGGTGACCCTGCACCGCCCCGCCGGAAGCCAATATTATATCTGCTCCCAGATCACTCATATACCTTTCTACCATGCCGGGGTGTACTCCGCCTCCAACAGCCGGAAATACCGGCTTCAGGTCATAAAAAGGCAGGGTAAGCTGCTGTACTGTGTTTAAATATTTCTGATGCTTCAAATTGGAACCTCCATATGGTGTATTGATAACCACCATATCCGCTCCTGCCAGTCTCGGGAATTTCCCTGTGACCAGGTGGGAGCTTATACCTGAGAACCCTGATTCATAGAACAGTCCGGCTCCCGCATAATGCCCCAGAATGGGAATATCTATTGATTCCGAAATATAATTAAGAACGTCATAGCCCACTGCCGAATAGTTGATCATAATTGCGTCAGCACCCAGATCAACTGCATTTTTTGCATTATTCAGCATATTTCCCACGCGGTCGGTAATATTCACCACGTACAGGGTTTTGTGTCCGGTGGCTTCAAAGGCCCTCCGGGCTGCTTTTTTATATTCTTTTACCCTTTTTGAAATCTCACTGAAGGCAGGATTACCCAGAAGTTCGTCATCCTTGATCAAATCAACTCCGCCTAAAGCCGTCTCATAAAAAATTCCGGCACCTGCTTCAGGTGTGATTCCTGTACAGGGCTTTATCATGTTAAGCAGCAAAGGACGATTTTTCACACCACTCAGTTCGCGTATGCCTTCAATACCATATTTGGGGCCGCCGAAACCAGCTGTGAATTTTTTGGGGAACTGAACGTCAACAAGCTTTGTCTGAATTGAGGTGGAAGCATCGTTACCGACCAGGGTTGTCAGCATCATGGGGAACTGGTTCCCGAAATTCTCTATGGGAAATGCTATCTGAATCAGATATTTTCTTTTTTCATCCCCGGACACTTCAAGATCGGCAGGCGGAATATCATAGATGTTTACTACCTTACCCATATGCCGTTCTCTCATTGCATCATCAATCCCGGGAACGGGAATCCATGTTCCGAGGGTTTGACCTACGGCAAATGCAGAAGCTTTTTTTACTATACTTTCATTCTGCATCAACTCAACGTAATAGGTGGCTATTATATAATCCTCATCCTTTATCTTTTCCATTAAACAAAAAATCTGCTCATTTTTCATTTTAATCTCCATTTCAAATGCTTTTAAATTCTGTTTAAAGATCTTTAAATTTTTTTAATGTACTTTTAAGAACTGCATTCAGGTATACGATCTTTGCCGTCTCCTCTATAAGCTCGGCTGTCTGGCAGGCTTTAACCGCGCTTTTCCCAATTGCCACAATACCGTGGCCTTCCAGTAAAAATGCCTGCAAGCCGGCCTTCTCGTCCATATTTTTATATATTTCCAGCATGCCTTCCTTTGGAATTGTGGGTGTGTCATAGGATAAATTTGGTATGGCATGCTTCAGTTTGAGCATTGCGTGCTGTGTTATAAGAGGCAGATCTTTTTTTGTGTAGGTCCATGCTATGGAGTATGGAGAATGAGTATGTACTATGGCACCGATATTTCCGTATTTTTCATACAGGGAAGCGTGGAGCACAAACTCCTGTGTAGGCTTCAAATTGCCCTCCTGCACATTTCCCTGAAAGTCGGTAACCACAATATTATCATGTACACATTCATCAAAAGCCACACCGCTTGCCTTTACTGCCATTAAACCGGAATCCGGAACCCTGACACTTATATTGCCCCCTGTGCCGGTCTGAAGTCCCGACCTGACAGCTCTCCGGGCAGCCAGTATTAAATCGTCCTTTGCCGCAATAATATTTTGTTTCAGAATATCCATTGGATAACCCCCTTTTATTGTTAAGCTCTTCTGTGTATAAGTTATAATCCTCACTAATTGGTAAGGTGGTATTACCACTTTGAATAAAAAAATCCGGCTAAATGTATATTACAATATTAATCTCAATTTTTCAGCTGGATTTTTAACAGAACTTATTCCTGATCTTTTTTATAACTCTTCATCATGAGATTGCCCACGCTGATGATATGCTCCCTCGAACAGTTGTATGCCTGCTCAGGATCCCTGTTTTCTATGGCTTCTGTTATCTGCCGGTGAAAATCTATATAATCATAAATTTCATGACTTTCGCTCAAACTCCAAATTTGTTGTATCCTCAGCGTTTTATGAATTGCATTGAATAGATTGAGAAATAGTTGATTGTGTGAGGCCTTTACTATGGCCGTATGAAACTTGATATCCATGGAACTGAATTCATCATAATCACCGTTCCGGATGGAAGCCTCGGCATCTTCGGCCTTTATCCTGTAATATTTGATCTCCTCCAGCTCTTCTTTTGTAGCTAAAGTTGCAGCAAGCTTTGCACATTCAGACTCCAAAATCTGGCGGAACTGCAGAATTTCAAAAACCGAAGTATCGCTGGAATACATATATGTCGCCAGCTTCCCTGTGAGAAAACTATTATTGGCATCACGTATAAAAGTGCCCTGGCCGTGCTTTGTTTCTACAAGCCCCAGCTGGCTCAGGGATCTCAGAGCTTCCCTCAGGGGAATACGGCTGACGCCCAGTGTTTCGGCAAATACCCTCTCGCTGGGAAGTTTATCACCGCTTTTTAACTCTCCTTTTATGATACGTTCTTCAATGTATGCAACTATTTGATCGCTTACGGCATTTTTATTTATTACTCCATCACTATAATTCAAAACCAAGACTCCTTTTGTAATATTAAAAATTTGCAAGCCACCAAACTAACTTGGTAAGGTGGTATTACCACTCTTTATATTCATACTATCACCTGACATTATCTTTGTCAATTGGATTTAAAAATATTTCAATAAAATAATCAACCTGTTTATAAGCTTATCTCCCAGAATGATCCAGCCAATGGCAACACTGAAGAATGCGGATACAAGGACGGCTCCTGCCGACACGTCCTTTATTATTTTGGCTTTGGGATGATATACGTCAACAATGATATCAACCATGACCTCCATTGCTGTATTTATGAGTTCAAAACAAATAACCATAGCTATTGTAAGGCAAAGTACGGTCAATTCAAGCCTGCTTGCGCCAAGCCAGAGCGAAAGAAGAATAACACCGGCAGCAGCGGCAAAATGAATCTTCATATTCCTCTCTTTTACAAGGGTATACCATATACCCTGAGAAGCCGTCTTAAAGCTCTCGTAAAGATTTCTGTTTTTCATATATGTCTCCACATCTGCATAAATGCAGCTAAATACTGTGCCTGTTTAAACCCATTTGCCGCAGGATTTTTTCCTGCTTGCCAAGCATTATTTTTTCCTCCTCCGCTTCCATGTGGTCATAGCCCAGCAAATGGAAGCAGGAATGTGCCGTCAAAAAGGCAATTTCTCTTTCGAAACTGTGTCCGTACTCATGGGCCTGCCTTTTTGCAGTCTCGGCAGATATGATTATGTCCCCCAGCATCAGCTCTTCGGATTCGGGATCGTAGTCCCCCTCATCCGAGATGAGTTCACCGTTTTCAAATTCCGCCATAGGAAACGAAAGCACATCGGTAGCTTTGTCAATATCCCTGTGTTCCCTGTTTATTTTCCTTATTTCCTCGTCGTCCACTATTAACACGCTTACCTCATAAGCCTTTTCCAGCTTTTCAGCTTTCATACAGAGGTCTATGGTGCGCTCTATCAACTCATTTATATTTCCGGATATTGAAATCCTGTCCTGTTCATTTTCTATTATTATCAACCCTTGCCTCTCCTTTTCCGCGGTTTTCCCCGTCAGCTCCTGCCGGTCTCCCAACGGCATCTGTCCCGGCGGCTTCGGATAACTCATTAATCTCTTTGGTATTCACATTATTCGCTCCCATCAGGGCATCCTTTATTTCAGGATACTGCTCCCTTGCGTGGAAATATCCGCTCAATACCCTCATGAAAGAATTTGCTATTTTATCGAGGTCATTTAATGTAAGCTGACAATTGTCAAGCTGACCGTCGTCCAGCTTATCCTTTATAATTTTTCTGATCAGAGCTTCAATTTTGGCTTCTGTTTTATCATTCATGGATCTCACGGCAGCCTCAACCGAATCGGCCAGCATTACCACTGCTGCTTCCCTTGTCTGAGGCTTTGGTCCGTCATATCTGTAGTCCTCCTGCTTGATTTCGGCCTCGCCCTCTCCCTTCAAAGCCTTATGATAAAAATAGGCAACCAGTGTAGTCCCGTGATGCTGCTTGATTATATCAAGTATTGACTGGGGGAGTTTATATTTGGCTGCTATGTCAAGGCCATCCTTGGTATGGGACGTAATGACAAGGGTACTCAGGTTTGGAGTCATCCTGTCATGGGGGTTTTCGGTCAACTGATTTTCCTTGAAAAAGTCAGGCCTTTTAAGCTTGCCGACATCATGGAAATACGCACCTGTTCTCGCCAGAAGCGCATTGGCACCCAGATCCTCGGCGGCAATCTCTGCAAGATTCCCTACCATCAGGCTGTGGTGATAGGTCCCCGGAGCTTCGATCAAAAGCTTTTTCAGCAGCGGATGATTGGGATTTGACAACTCCAGAAGCTTCAATGGGGTGACTATATTAAAGGCGCTCTCCAGAAACGGCAGGAAGCCAATGGTAAGAATCATTGACACAAAACCGTTCAGAAATACTACCGCACTGTCGATCAGTATGGTCTTGGAATCACTCTTATAAATAAAGTCCAGACAAACAATAAAAACAGTATTTATAAGGCCGAGCAATACTCCATTCATGGACATCCTGCTGCGCTGATTGGCCTTTGAGACCATAAATGCCGATATGACACCGCAAATAAGGCCCAAATACAGAAATTTCAAATTCCCCTTGGACATTACTGAAATGCCGATGGTCAGAATACAGTTTATCACCACGGCGGTTTCAATATTCAAAAGAGTTGCTACCAGCATGGTCCCCATAAATATAGGTATTACAAGACCATCGTAAAATGTAAACAAATACCTTGCAAGCACCAGAATTATTGTTATTATCAGACAAATCAACAGTATATCCTTCCGTCTGTTGTATATGTCCTTGTTATATTTCCTCAGGAACAGGGCTGTCAGCGTTGTAAGGAATAAAATTACAAACAGGATACCCGCTGAGAACAGGTAATCATATTTTCCGTTTTTCTCAAGCAGATTGAGATCTTCCAGCAGTTTCAGCTTATCGTCGGTAACTATATCTCCAAAGCTTATTATCCTGGACTCTTTTTTTATCTTTACAATGTTTGCATTGTCGTTGTAGGCTTCTTCCTTCTTCTTTGCGGTAGCATCAGCATCCACAATCCTGTTTGGCTTTAAAATGCTCCTGACCAGATGTTCCCCTATATTCTTCAATTCCTGGCTTATACCCTGCTCACTCTGGTAACTGTTCTGCAACCTATGTAAATGTATTGCAAGATTGCTTTCGGTAACCTCTTCGGCCATGGATTCGGAAATCAGACGCCTGGTCAGCTCCTCGAAAATTTCCATTTCGCTGTCTGTGGCCTTTGTAACAAGGTAGCTTATCTGGTCCTGCGACAGGATTATACCCTGTTTTTTCACCTGTCCCGACAAACTGTTGATTGCAATATTCTGGGCATCCTTCAGATATTGGGCATAGTTTTCATCCCTGGATGATATACCCATATCCTTTAAATATTTCTCAACACTTGATCTTGACCCGGCCACTGCCTTGAAAAAGTCGTCCTTTTTATAGATTACCTCCACAAAGGCTTTGGTATCTTCCTTTGTGACGGGTTCGACATTTTCCATAGCAGCCAGCCTGTTCTGTTCGGTCAAAACCTCATTTACAATGTCTCTCGGTGCGGGAATGTCATATCTGGATACGTCACCGACACTCAATTTGTATTTGGTGGGCTGGGCACCTGTTTCAATTATGATAAAAGCAATTAAAACAGTAATCAATACCAGGAACATCCTTTGTACATTGTTATTCCTGGCAAGCTTGTTCAGTTTGCTGGTATTCTTCTTGTTTTTTTTCATTGGCAAATCCCCTAAACTACTGCTTTACACTGTTCTTTTTATCGTATTTGTCATAAGCAACTATGATTTTCTGTACCAGTTCGTGCCTGACAACGTCTTTTTCTGTGAGGTAAACAAACTCTATACCATTGATATCCTTTAAAATATTTGTCACTTCCTTGAGGCCCGATCTCTTTTCCCCCGGCAAATCTATCTGGGTGATATCCCCGGTTATAACCGCCTTTGAGTTGAAGCCTATTCTGGTAAGGAACATCTTCATTTGCTCGGGAGTTGTGTTCTGGGCCTCGTCAAGGATGATGAAGGAATTGTCAAGAGTTCTTCCCCTCATATAGGCCAGGGGAGCTATCTCTATCATACCTCTTTCCAGGTATTTCATATAGAGATCAGCACCCATTATTTCATACAAACCGTCATATAAAGGTCTCAGATACGGGTCGACCTTGTTTTGCAGATCCCCTGGCAGAAAACCCAGCTTTTCACCGGCCTCCACTGCCGGCCTTGTAAGGATTATCCTGTCGACCTCCTTGTTTCTGAAAGCCGTAACCGCCATTGCAACTGCCAGGAAGGTCTTACCCGTGCCGGCAGGACCTATTCCAAAAACTATATCATTCTTCTTGATGGCGTTGAAATAAAGCTTCTGTCCATGGGTCTTATACTTGATCTGCTTCCCTTTGGCTGTCAGACACACATAGTCCTGTATAATTTCATCAGCTTTCTCTATCTGCTTCTCAAGGGTGAGCCCAACCAGGTATTGAACATTTTGCCTGGTTATGGATTGTCCCTGCTTTGCAATTTCCAGAAGCTTTATTACTATTACTTCGGCCTTTTGTACGTTTTCCTCCTCACCGCTAATAGTGATCGAAGTCCCTCTTGTCAGTACCTTCACCTCTAAGGCGTCCTCTATAATTTTGATATTTTCATCATAATTTCCGAAAATATTCATTGCATACTCAATACTGTAAAAATCAATACTCTTTTCCACTATTTCTGTCAAGTATCACATTCCTCCAATCTCCTGTGTAATTCCGATGTCTTCAATGCATTCTATCAATGCTCTGACTGATTTGCTTCCATCGCCGTCCTCAACTTCAGTAATATTCTTCTTCAACACCTCTGCGTGAGAGGGTATCTGCTTCTGTGCCAATTCTACCGCCTTCTCAGAAGCAATTTTTTTTGCCGTTGCCATATCAACCTTGTTCTGTTCCAATTCATACTCGTAATACTGATCAGTGATCAGTTCAAAAGGTAAAGCAAAGTTGGCTCCAAGCGACAGCTTTTTTTTCAATTCCACATGCTCTGAATTATTATATGGAATTTGAGTGTGAAATAATTTGATTTTTTTTGTAAAAAAAACTATCGAATACATTTCTTTTTTCAAGCCCGTTCTTTTAGCCGTTACGAGATTTTGCTCAATTTTTGCAGTTGCTTCATACCAGGTCCTTGCCTTTACGCTTCCCATGGAATGCACCATCAATGGAGGTGCTTCAGGATTTTTAACATTGAGCACCCTGCCTGTAATCAACTGCTGACCTTTTGTAACAGTATCTCCAATCTTTACTGTTTCAAGTCCCTCCTTGGCAACTATCGAATAAACCACTCCGTCCCTGGATGCTATGATATCACAGGGAATTTCCTTATTTATCAATTCAGGCGGCTTTGTTCTTTCGGTGACTTCCACATAAATCCTGGTTCCTTTTAGTGAAACACTGATTCTGGCCAGGTCATTTATTTGAAGCATCATATTTTCCACAACATCATCCGTATTGATCCTGAATTTCAAGGCACCTGTCCTTACGCCGTTCTCCCTTAACCTTTCCAGTATAAATTCGGTAGAAACATTACTGTTTCCGGCAACTGATATATCCCAGATAAAGGAGGATATCAGAAAAAAAGCAATAATACAAATACCGGAACCTATCACAAAGGCCTTACGGCTTTTATACCTGTTTAAAATAAACGGGATACCTTTTCGCTTGACAATATGCACCTTGCACCTGGTCTTCTTTACAACAGGTCTCAGCTCCCTGAAATCATCTATACTGAGTTTCATTGACACCCTGCTGTTCTTTTGCCACTTGACATTCCAAAGACGGATGTTTCTATGGGTACATATGTTTATAAACTTTTCCAAAAAGTAACCTTCAACTATAATAATAACATATCCCTTGATATAATTCCATAATCTCCAAATCAACATCTAATCTCCTATCTGCGTACCCGGTACATGCACGCAAGCAAACAGTGATAAAGAGCACCTGCGTTTTTTCATATGCCCAAGATATTCTTCATTTGCTCAAATTCAATCATCCGATAATCTATTTCATAAATTCCAGAGATTGAATTTCACCAAAAATCATTATGTTTTCGAGTGTGATTTCCTTTATGTAAATATTAGTGCCTGTTACCTTAATGATTCCCGAGGTTGTATTGAGTCTTATAATCCCTTCATCATACTCTACAATGCCTTTGTAGTTTTCAACAATGAGATCCCCATTCCCCAGCATGGTCAGCTTGGGCATATTCAAGACTATTTCTTTAGGGAGTTCAAGGATTTCAGCAACCTTTTCCTTAAGTCCGGGTTTCTTCTTTTCCTGCTCCTTTTTGGCAGCCCCAGCTTTCCTGACAGCCTTTCCTTTCTCCAAAGCCTTACTCTTCATCGGATTCCTGCCTCTCTTCACAGTAGAACTAGTTTGCAAGTTCTTCCACATTTCCGAATTCGTATCCGCTTGCCCGGACTCCTTTTATTATCATATCCAGGGCATCCGCATTATCTTTGGATACTGCGTGCAAAAGCATTACTTCTCCATTATGCAGGTTGCTCATAACTTTTTTGTATGCATACTCGGGACCGCGTATTTTGTCCCTGTGCCAGTCATCATACGCAAAGCTCCAGAAAAGGTTGCAATAGCCCAGTTTATATGTGATGTTCAAGCTTCGTTCACTGTACTCGCCTTTTGGGGGTCTGAGGAATTTCATTTTTGCACCGAACTTTTCGTTGAAAGCCCTCTCAAGCCCCAGAACTTCCTCTTCTATCTGTGAATCATCCTTTTCGGGGAGGCTCGGGTGATGAATGGTATGGTTCCCCACCGTATGGCCTTCCTCAACCATTCTCCGCACCAAGTCCTGATGTTCGTTAAGGTAGGGGCCTGTAATAAAAAATGCGGCCTTTACATTGTTGTCCCTTAGAGTATCGAGTATTTTGGGGGTGTAACCATTCTCGTAGCCCTCATCAAAGGTGAGATAGATAATATTTTTTGTTACATCTCCCAAATATTTGCCGCCGTATTTTTTCAGCACATCACCTGCCCCAGGGTCTGCCCTGGGAGTCTGGCCGTCAGGCTGGCGGCTGATCCCCCAGCATCTTTTCTGCTCATAGGAATAAACACCCTGCTGTGCAGATTCCTCCCCCGCAGCAGAGTCTACCTCATCTATAACTCTGCCTGTCAGCTCGTTGGAATAGTCGACATTCCTGCTGCTGGCACTATAAACCCCGCCCAGGTCCGAGAGTCTGGAATTCAGGTCTGCCCTGTTATGGCGCACTATAAAGTTATCAAACAGCAGGGCAAAAATGACCAGTATAATAAATATGGTAATTACTTTTCTAATCCTCAATTTAACTACCCCCATCGACGTAATTGATACATTACAACGCATAAGATTAATTGAAAATTTTAAAAGAATTTTCTTACTTAGGCGCATCTAACGAGGAAAAAGAGTCCTGTAGGACAGCACAGACATCTATGGCCTCGTTATGATAAAAGTTATTTATATTTATTTATATAAACTTTATATTGATTTGAGAACAAAAAAAGAGCCTTGCAGTATGATGTTTTAACATACTGCAAGACTGCCTTGTCATTTGTGGTAAAGCTGATGATTTTGTATTATACAATTTGTTTTAAAACAAGGCCGGGGCCCTGGGTCAATCCTTTTCCACCGGCTTTAACTTATCTGTCCTTATCAATTCCTCACTTATTTTCGGAATCTCAATGTTATCAGACTTTTCAACATGTACATCTATGAAGAGCTTTATTTTTTCCAGGGCTCCGCCGATCATATTCAGTGCATTCACTGCATTGTCAGGGTCTACAATGGCTTTTATCACATATGGCGGTGTAACATGCCGGCCGTTTACCATTATATAACCTCCGGCGACCCTCACCTCGGTAGTGTCGATTATTCTCTGGTCATTAATTGCCAGCGCCTGGGCATCTGTGGCCCTGAGCTCGTTCAGCACGAACAAAAGATCGTCATCCTCCACATTAAGTGAATCTTCCTTTGCAAAAGTCACAGTTACACCCCTGCCTTTAACATCGGTCAGGCCTGCCACTGTTTTCAGCTTCTGTATTTCATCGGTCAAAAGCTTCAGGTTTTCGTCGGAATTACCTCTTGCGCTTTCGAATTTGTTAAGCTGAACCTGCAGTTCGTTAAGCTTTGCCCTCAGATTCTCATTATTTTTCTGTTCATTGAGTATTTTAACAACCAGATCATCTTTTTTCTGGCTTTCCAGATTCATAACCTTTGCATTGCTCCTGATGCTCTGGAACTGCCAGGACAAGGCCAGGCCCAAAATAACGCATATCAAGGCTATGGATATATTTCTACTTACTCTTTTTGCTTTCATTATTAACTACCTCCAACTTGGAAATCAAACCGCTGATATCATTTGAAAATTTAGGTATTTCAATGCCTTCCTTCTGAGTTATGGTGACCCTTTTGCCAAGGGTGGTCATTTCATCGATCAAACCGCTGCCGGTCAAGGTCGCGTACAGTTCATGAGGATCACCGATGGCTTTTATTTCATATGGAACCGCATAGCGGTTGCTGTTGACCTTTATGGTAGGACCGGCACACACCTGCTCACTTGTGGAAATGATCCTCTCATTATTGATGGAAATAGCCTGCGCTCCGCCGATTCTGAGCTGATTCACCACATTCAGTATGTCGGAATCGTGGATAATATAGTCCATAACCGAATCAGCATCAACTACGTCAGGTCCCTCAGCATCATTGAGGGTAATAATGACTCCGTCCCCTGTAATATCCGTCAGCCCGCATATCAGTCTTAAATAGTCAAGTTCCATTTTGGACTGGGCATTTGCCGCATTGGTTGAAGAGGCCTTGATAAAAACCTCCTTGTCATTTTCCAATTTTGTTATCTGGGCCTTATAGGATTCCCCAAGCTTGATTTTTGAATCAAGCTGGTCCTTCAGCTTGCCCAGATCCAGGGTCTCGGCATTTTGACGCTGCATGTCCACAGTGCTTCTTATCTGAATAGTAGCCAAAGCACCCAACCATATGAAGATTATAAATAAAATAAAGAAATTGTCTCTGAATTTCATAGCTGCCTCATTATCTGTATTTTACAATCGGTCAATCAAGTGTGCCTTAAAATTATATAACTTGAGTTCAAAATGTATTATTTTAAAATGTGTTGCTTTAAAATTTACTGCTTAAAAATGTTACTTAATATTCTACTTTTAATAATACCTTTTTTCAAGTAAAGGAGCAATATTATTAAAAAACCCGGAAATAATACGGTCGAAAAATGGAAAATAGCTATCCTTATCTTCACACGCAAAATTCTTGGTCTAAATATCAGTTTTTCATTGACAAGACTGCAAACTGTATTGTATACTAATATTCGTCTTAGGGGAGTAGCGCAATTGGTAGAGTAGCGGTCTCCAAAACCGTCGGCTGCGGGTTCAAGTCCTGTCTCCCCTGCCAAAAAAAGTCTTGTA
>NZ_KK211294.1:0-76288 GCF_000621505.1 Ruminiclostridium cellobioparum DSM 1351 = ATCC 15832 | reverse complement strand
CGACGTCACCGGTATGCAAGGCCTACGCCGAAGCAGACCGCAAGTCCTGTCTCCCCTGCCAAAAAAAGTCTTGTATATTTGTACAAGGCTTTTTTTATTATAATTGTAACACCTTATGCTAAAAACATATGGTATAAGTGTAGGATATTACAGATTCGTATGAACTTATTAAAGCTATACTTTGACAATCCTTATATATGTATATGTTTTTCCATTCTGGACAACTGGATAGCGGTATGAAATATAATTATCGATAATTTTAAAATCACTGCTTTTTGTATATTTATTGGCATCCGGAAAAGTAATATTCTTTAAGGTGGTTCCATCATATAGGAAACCTTTTTTGCTTCCGGGCAGTACAGCACAAACCGTTTGGCTTGAACGTCTCCAAAACTGAGTTAATTGTGCTTTTTTCACATCCTGAAATGTGACATCAGCCCCTTGACTTACCATATAAACTCCATCTCCAATATACTTATTTAAAGCAGGCAAAGCAAGGAAAGTCTTTTTGTTTGGGTCAAATACATAATCCACTGAGTTTACATTTGCATATAGCTTCTCCCCGGTTATATAAAAAGTACAGTATAAACCTGATAATTTTATTTCTTCTCCTGTGTCAATGTTTAATACGCTAATACCTTTGGCAGACAAATTAGTCATCCCTATGGCAACAATTTCTGTCGTGTAAACAACATAATTTTTATAAAAAGCAATACTACCGGCACTTCGGCTTAAGCTTATTATTTTTCCCTTCTTATCAAGATATGAAAGGTCGGTAATCCATTCCTGCTCAGCTAATTTGTCATAGTTATAAAACAGCGATATAGTTTTATCATCAATTCCAAACTGTATTCCACGATAGCTTCCGGGCATGGCAAAAGTTTTAAAAGTGCCTGAAGCTAGATCTACTATAACATAGCTTTGGGGTGAATTTATTATATAAATGCAATCTCCCTTTCTATTAATGCCGTATTGTCTTAAGCTGTATGTATTTTGATTCATTTCATAACCATATGACTGGTATGAACATATTTGGTTAATGTCGCCGTTAGTTTTTACCCAAAAAACCGAATTATCCTTTATATATATAAAACCATACTTTTTCGACTGAAGTATGTATCCGTTTATCCTGATACCTCCAGCATCAGGATATGCGGTGAACGAAAGGTCAGCGGGAGTAAAAATATACATCTTGCCATTAATGAGATAACTTAAAGAGGTTTTGTCAGTTAATTGGGATATATCAATTAATTTAATGCCGGTTATGGAAAAATTTCTGTCAAAATCATATATGGCATCTTCATAAGCAAAAACCGTACCGTTATAGATAGCGCCTGGTTTACCGCTCAAATCAATCTTTTGAGCAATGATCTTACTTTTTCCGGTTTTAACACTATAAACGATCCTATCGTAAAGGTCTTCCTTTGAACTATCCTTTCTGATTTTATTTATAACAAAATAGTTTTCAGCTATAAGACCAATTCTGACAGATTTGTCAAAGGCAGCTTTATACGTTTGCTTCAATGTTTTTGAATCGAAATATCTTATGACTGCACCCCCCCACAAATCCCGTTCAATATATGCTAGAGAATTATTAAATTTATAAAGCTCCTGAAGCTCCTTAACAGTGTTTTTGCTTTCTTCAAATGAAACACTTGTATTTGCTGCCTCCAGAGGCACCGTAGGAATCATTGAACAAAGTATAAAAGCTATAACAAGTTTAATAACTATCTTTTTCATGAAACAACTCCCCTTTGAAATCACTATCTACAGCCTACTAAGCTTGAAGAGTTAAACTTTTATTCTTTGGTATCCTCTCAAATATATAAACCACCTTATAACCATATTATACCAAACTCAGGTATAGAAATGGTTGTCACTTTTTCTTCATATGTTTTCACAAAGCCTCTAATAATAATTTTACCCTTCCCGCATTCTACCAACACTGTATATATTCTATATAATATTTTCCAAAAATCTTATTTTCAATATGCTTTGTTAACTGAATTGCATTTTTCATACTGATCCCATATGGATTCCATATAAGAATATAGTAGGAAATTTTTTAATTAACTCTTTATGTACTTGGGCTGGTATCCAAATATATTCGACACTGTAGCATATATCTTTAGAATTTCAATGCCGGCTTCTTTATCATGACATCTGAATTTTCATTATATGAACATCTAACAAACCGCATAAATCCATTCGGATACGATACCAAATCTTTAATTGCCGAAAACATGCCGGGATAATTTTCAGCATACAGGGAGCGTCTCTTTAATACTATTCCGGTATGTTCCAAAAGCTTTATGTTTTTAGGGGTAATTTTTATATCTTCAGAAATAATAAGAATGCTGTTTTGAATATTTCCACCTAAAACAAATGAGTTAAAAATACGGCTTTCTAAATTTTTATACATACGAGACACTCCTATAAGAAATTTTATCGAAAAAATACCGTGCTGCTCAATTGTCTATGTTGAAATTTCAATACTGCACTTTCCCGCTACGGTACTTATTTTAAGAATTCTATTCCTTTGTTTGTTAAATACGACTTAGTTTTAATGGAAAATATAATCATACGGTTATGCTAGCTAAAATACTAATATGATTAATTTATTTTTCAGTATACCAAGTAGAGAATACACAATCGCTTCCACCTGTGGCATGGGTTTCGATAATGTCCATATGACATACTTTATCAGGAAATACAAATTGATAAATGCTGTATAACGTTCCTTGACAGCATCTACACCAAGTAATTGATGATGGCTTTTTCCACCCGTTTTTAACCACAAAGCAACCACAGGAATTTCCTGCTCCCATATGAGTAATAATTTTTCCGTTAACAAACTCTACCGTTCTCCCAATACGTGGCCTGCCATTTAGAAAATTCGCAACAGCCGTTAGATAATCCTTTTCATCAGCATTCTTCTCACGCAATTCTTTAAAATACTTTTTATTATAAGCAGAATATTTATTGGTTTTAACACAAGCACACTCCTGACGAATTAACACTAACTTCTCAGGTGTAATATTGCTTTCCAACCTCTCGCTAACATCGTTTGCCCACTTAGCACATTCTTGAGGGGTTTCTTCACCAGTAACATCACATAAATTTGAAAGGATTTCTTTTCCCTTTCCTTTTCCAACGTAAAAATCAACCTGTTTAACCAGTCTCTCACAGTGCTTTTTAATATTATCTAATTCCACGCTGAACCCTCCGTATCCTTTACAATTTTAGCATTTATATTTTGCTTTGATAGACATTAGTAAATCCAATTGAATGCACTTATCAAGTTCTTCAATGGCATGTGAATTTCCATATTATCAGGAATTGTAACCCAATTTCTCATAACCATGGTCACTACCATCAGGATTACTTCCAGCCCCTGTCTTTAAAAAATTATTATAAAGTGAGACGCCACGTCAAAGTCGAGTAGAAATTTGAATGCGTTTATCAAACTATTCTACCTTAAATTAAAGAACTATTACAACTATACTATATTTGGAATTAACTGGAGTCAATAATTTTTTGTTGAACCAAGTACCGCACGATTAAGTTTCCAAAGTCAAATTTTTCTTTTCGCTGTTATCTTAAGCTTGCACGACCTTATGAAATCATTTCTATGGTTAATCGCAACATGTATTAATACATATGTCATGATAATAGTACCGTATTGCATTCCATTGCAGGTATGTTATATTATAATAAAACCCAGAATATTGAACTTTCCGACGGGTAAACGTCTTTTGTTCGTTCCATAGGCCTTTAAGGGAATGAAATCAGGCGTTTTATTGTTTTATTAATGAAAGAGGTGTAACTGTATGTTTAGAGAAATGCGTCGCAAAAAACAGGTTTTATCTATAGAGGACAGCATTGCCGTTCTTAATAATGGAACATCTGGCGTGCTGGCAGTGTCCGGTGATAACGATTACCCCTATGCCGTTCCTCTCAGCTATGTATATCACGACCGTAAGATTTTCTTTCATTGTGCCCAAACAGGTCACAAATTGGATGCTATTGCCAGGAACGAAAAAGTCTCCTTTTGCGTGATTGATCAAGACAATGTGGTACCACAAGAATATACTTCATATTTTCGCAGTGTTATTGTCTTTGGAAAAGCGCGGATTTTGAATAATGAAGATGAAAAACGCAGTGCCCTTGAAATTTTAGCTGCAAAATATTCTCCTGATCATGAACAAGGCCGATTGCAGGAAATTGAAAAACATTTTAAACAGGTATGCCTTGTAGAGCTGGTGATTGAGCACATAACCGGCAAAGAAGCAATTGAATTGGTTAAAGCAAAACACCCATAAAACAGTCAGGTAAATAAAAGCAAAACACCGCCTTTATACCCTGAGAGGCGGTGTTAAGTGTATCAAATCAGCACCGTATTAATTTATGCAAAATAACCTATCGTAACATATCCTGAGGCACGGCTACCGGTTGGAGTGGTTGCTATGTATCTATATGTTATATAAGTATTCAAGATATCTCCAGATCTGGACACGTAAGATAAACTGTACCTGGCTTTTCCAACATCTTCGGCAAAATAATTAACTATTGCATATGTACTTAAATTAAAGGTTGTATAAACGCTTAACGGGTATGGACTAAACGTTTCACCTTGTACAGGTGAGTATTGCTCTATTTGATAATTTACCACCACTCCAAGCCTTGTTACATAATTATCTGCCGCCTGAACATTTGCTGTGCAAACACATGTTATTAGCATCAGGGCCATAATCAATGATGTAACCTTTTTTCCCATATTCTCTCCACCTTTCTTCTTACTCACAATATTTTACAACAACATTACTACATTATATCCCGATTGTCAAATATTCCCATATTATTTCTTGAAATCTTGAGCAAGCACAAGCCTGTAAAGGCGCCTATCCCACTATATCCTCTATAACTTCAGACTTTTCAGCAATATCTTATCTTTTTAATGTATCTATCTTTGGTATTCCATCCCCAGAGTCCCCCCATACTATATAAATAGATATGGAATAAAATAAAAAATTACATATAGTCCGGGAGTCTCTAATACAATTAATATAGGAAATTTACTTGGAAGTACGCTGTAAAAATGTTTAAGATAGTCATATTGACAAAGAGATATGTAACTTTATTATTCACAATTTTTATTTTATTAATTTTTATCACCATTTCATTTATCATTAAAATAAATATATTACCTGCAAATACGTTTGCCGACCCCAGGAGCGGTGTTATTGTCATTGATCCGGGGCATGGCGGTATTGACGGAGGGACAAATAAAGACGGCATTCTGGAAAAGGAAATCAACCTTGACATAAGCAGAAAACTGCGTTCACTTCTGGAACAAAAAGGATATAAAGTGATTATGACACGGGATGAAGATATTTCACTGGAAACATTGGATGCTTCAGGCAAGGGCCGCCATCAAAGAGACCTGAATGCAAGGGTTAATATCATTAATAACAGCAATGCGCAATTATTTGTAAGTATTCATGTCAACTGTAATTTAAAGAAACCTGCTACTGACGGCGCAATAGTATTTTATAATAATAAATATGAACAGAATAAATCTTTGGCTTACAGTATTCAAAAGGCGTTGAACAATATTGTAGTAAACAACAGGAAACGTACGGTACATAATCCGGCACAAGCCAAATACTTTGTTTTAGGCAACTCTGATATTCCAGGAGTCATAGTTGAAACAGCATTCATATCAAATAAATCCGAACGCCAGGAATTGTTAAAAGAAAAATTCAGGGAAGACACTGCGACTGCCATCGTTTCAGGCATAGAACAATATTTGCATGAGTCAACAAATGTGTCGACCCCGGGACAATAGCAAAGATTAATAGTTAACTTTTTTATATTATCCGACATAATATGTATTAACTGAGTATTTAATTTTGGAGGCATATAACTTGGATAATAATAAAAATACCTGTGATAATGGATTTTTTTCTTTAAGTCCTTGTGAACTTACATTGCTTGCAACGGCAATTTCCATAATTCTTGCCGAAGGCATAGATGGCTGCCAACGCGATGTATTAGGAAATTTTTTAATGTCTGTGGGCCAGAATATAGCAACATTTGATGCACAGGCAAACTGTTTAAATCAATCCTGAAGGCTGTCTGTCACTTTATTTTTGAAAGGTTCAATTACATAACTTCTTATGATATACTCAGTATGAGGATGTTTAAAAGAGGTTTTGAATGAGACTAAAGAAAACTGTAACCGTTATTTTGTTCCTGATAATTGCACTTATGATTTTCCAGCTCATACCGGCGGAGGCTGCTCCTGCCGATGGGCTTCAAATTCATGCGCAAAATTCTAAAGTGCTCTTGTTATCCGGTTTTGTTCATAACAATATTATATATATTCACAATGAAAGCCAAAAAACATCAATCCAAAAAGTACAAATAAATAATACCCTGCTGTATGTTCCTCCAATATCGGTAGAGGGTATTTCTGTCAGCAGCTTTTTATTTTTGGAAATGCCCTTTGACCATCGAAAAATAATAAGGCAATCCATTCCGCACTATTTCAATGGGAGTAAATATAAGGGAAATCATACCGTTGTTTAAAATTTGATAACGGAGGTGATATTCTTGGATACAACGCTTATTGTTGTTATTGTCTTTATGGCAATTGTTTGTGTTGGAGGCCCAATAATCGGGCATTATGCCTCAAAAGCCAGCGAAAAGCATGAAAGTGAAAAATCAAACAAAACTCCGCAGTAACAGTTAATATCTAAATAAAATACAGGCATTTAATTTTTTTTAATGCCTGTGTTCTGCCAAATGAAACAGAAAGTCCGGAGTCATCATGCCTCCGGACTTTCTGTTTTCATAAAAACAAATATAATTTTTATTTATGGCTTAACCGTTTGATGTATATGTAGCATCTACTTTAGATTTCATAATCTGTAACGACTCTTGCACTTCTGACCTTGCTGCAAAACTCTGATACCTTCAAATGTTCAGGGTGATTTTTATAAAAATTCAAATCCTCCATATTTTCAAACTCCGAATAAAGAACAGCATCATATGCCTGCTCTGAATTATTTATATTTATACCGACCTCAAGGAATTTTATCTGTTTTATCCTGTTGCGTAATTCCTCCAGGCTGGTTTTTATAAATCTAGCATTTTCAATTTTGTCCTTCCCCTCAGCAAAGTCTTTCAATTTCCACATAACAATATGTTTTATCAAATCTGCCACCTCTTCGTTTAATTGATTTTGTTTTATTATACAACCTGGCCCCTTAAAACAAAATACAAAATAATAATATTATGATAAGAATTTTAAACGATTGGGATTTTAATGGGATGTATTTATGGCTTTTGCCAATCCTACAAGCTTATTCAGCGTCTTCCAGTTACGTACGGTAGCCGAGACATCCAGCTTCTGAAGATTATTGGCCAGTTTTGAATTACGGATACTATTACGGAAAAGCAGATAAACCTGCCTCCCAATAATTCGATATTCTTCATCAGCACTTTTGTATGCATTCAAACAATACATTTTTTCTTGGGACGGAGCATGTGTCATCAGTGAAACGTACAGGCTCTCTGCTTCTGACGACGTCTCCGCTTCGGATATTTCCCCCTCCGAAAATGGACAGTTCAGAATAATACTTTCCAACTCTGCCGCCGTTCTTAGAATAACCGGGCTTGAAATACCAAAAACCGCCCCGATCTCATGCTCTATTTTTTTTCGTAAAGCTTCCTCACCTTCATTTGATTTAAACAGCACATTTCCGCTTTGAATATATGTTTGGACTTCACAAAGTCCCATCGCTTCAAACATCCTTTTTAACTCAGCCATTTTAATTATATTTTTCCCGCCTACGTTTATTCCTCGTAATAGTGCTATATAAGCAGCCATATTTTCAGAACCTCCTCTGACACTTTATTATTTTTTGACCATATTAAATGCCCTTATGCATAGTATAATTTTAACTCTATTTTATCTCTCCGTACGAACTTATATTAGTATATACTTTATAATTATTTGTAATAATAATGATAACATATAAAGAGTCTTTAAGGAGTTATTATTATGGTTCAGCTAATTTTGTGGGCTACATTGATTGTACCCTGGTTTTTGCTCATACCTTTGGATATAAAGCGGGTTAAGCCATTTCTATCGGTTGCTTTTTTCACGCTACTGTTAACCTCTATTTATTGGCAGATAGCAGAGGTTATGAATTGGTGGACAATATCAAACAACCTGCCCTTCCTTACAAATGTATCCGCTTTTAATTATGGCTTATCCCCTGTAATAACAATCTATTTGTTTTATTTTACCTACTCCAGAGCTGTTCTGTTTTTTGCAGCAAATATCGCCGCAGACGCGTTCCAGGCATTTGTCATAAGTCCTTTTATATTTGAAAAGCTGGGGTTCTATAAAATGGGGACAATGAGTAATCTGGGACTTTTCCTCATAATAGTATCTCTTGTTCCAATAATCTACCTTTACCAGAGGTGGTACGAAAAAAGATTTATAAACAATTATTAATCCACGCTCTCTGTTTATCATTGTTATTCCATTTCATTGCATAAAGCTGTAAAATCATATTATATTGATTTGATATGCTTTAACACAGTGATAGGAAATGATGAATTATTCCGGTTTATTAAATCCTGTGTCAATTAAAATAAACAGGAAAAGGAAGAGAAAAATGAGGCTTGGAGAAGTTTGCATAGAAACAAACGATGTTATTAAGATTGCAGAGTTTTATAGAAAAATACTGAACATTTCTTTTGATTGCAGTGACGAAATACATCAGTACATCATCACCAAAGGCACGACCCTGACCGTTTACAATAATGGAGCAGTTAAAAACAATCAAAACCAAAATATAAGCCTAGCTTTCACAGTGGATGATGTTGATGCCGAATATGAAAGACTTTTAAAACTGGGTGTGCATATTATCGACGCTCCAAAACTACAGCCCTGGGGGGCAAAAAACATGCATTTTTGTGATCCGGACGGCAATCACATATACTTTAGGAGTTTACCTGAATAAATAAAATCCTATCAGCTTATCCGCCAGATATGCCATAACCCCTCCGATGGTATAAGCCAGCAGATCAAGGGGATCAAAGACCGAACCGATTATCAGCTGGGCGGCCAGGTTATTCTCCAGGCCCAGGTATTTAGTTATTTGAAGATACTGGAGAAATTCTGTGGTATATGACAGCGCCAGCGTGAATAAAACCAGCTTTATAGAGTTGAAATCCCTTATACCCTTGAGGAAATTATATATCACAAGAACAATGACGATATCTCCCAGAAAACCACGGATAACGGGATTTCCGCTGAAACTTCTCACTATAATATAACATATTATAAAACATAACCCCGACAAACTGAAGTAAATTATCCGCCTCTTCAAAATATCTCCTTTAATAATGCAGATTTTCATACAGCCCGGATCTTTTTATTGTAAATCCCGTGCCGTTGAGTTTATTTATCATATCCAGAATCTTTTGTATTTCTGAAACTTCATATTCGGCCATATCAGGAGACGCAATTATTCCGTCAATCAATTCAGCCGTATTTATGCCGAGCTTGATACCTTCCTCCGGAAGATAGACGAGTTCGGCTGCCTTATTTCTTTTGTAAAGCATTATTCTGAATTCATGCTCATATTCAAACTCCTTCCGTTTATTTTTAAAAGGAAGCAGCTCATAATTTATATAACCCTCGTCAAATGTTTCATTAAAATCAATATAGTCTACTTTGAACATTTCCATTTCGTATCCATCGGGCTTTTTTACCCTTTTGAGCTTTTCCAGGGTAGTGCACACGGCAATCCCCTGACCGGCTCTGGAATAAACCTCCCACATGGCGGCAGATTCACTGTCGTTCAAATGCCAGCAGCTGATAGCTGCCTTTCTCTTTCGTTCGCTGAACTTTTCCAGGAACTCTTTCCTGACATCATTTCTATAATGATTTCCTTCACAATTTCTTCCATGGCTAATTTCATTGCTGCCATGCACCGAACTATTATACAGTTCAGCAAAATGGAGATAATTCTGTTTTGGTATTGCCCCTTCATATTTATCCTTGAATTTATCCGCTCTGGCAAAATAAAGCTCCCCATTTATAAGGGTCAGAAATTTTAATACGTCGTAATATCTCCATAATTTATTTTCGCCTATATTATTTTCACTCATTGCTCTCCCTGATGCATTTCAATTTAAGCACTCAAACAAATTAATTGGTTAATTGGATAATTGTTTCAGGCAGCCCTTGATTATCGGCTTTCACTTTTACTAAATGTATAATATGCCGATATGACAAACATCATCAATTGCAGCGAGAAAATGACCATTCTTTCGGTAAGTCCCAGTATATCCAGTTTCAAGCCCATTCCTACCGGATTTGAAAAACCAAACAAAGTTATAAGTATGGATATTACCAGAATAAATCTGCCAAGACCTCTGAGCTTATCCTGCCTTATGTAGCCTATAGACAGCAAATAACCCGATGCAATGGTTGTAAATACCACAACCGCCGTAACCACTATGTGCATCATGTTTTGAAAGTTCATTTCGGTTTTGTCCCCTGTCAGTGGGAACATGGCATATCCCAGCAGGCTGGTAAATTCCATTATAAATAAAACTATGTACCCTGTTTTCACAAGTATGCCGTATTTCCTGAAAGCCTTTATTATCAAACCAATGGCAAAAAGAATGGTAAATATACCATAGAATAAGGTAAAAATACGGAGCAGCCCGGCATTAGGAGCACCCACAGCAGTTAGTGAGCTTATGTCCATGGTTACCGGGTTATACTCGGACCATAGTATTTGTCCCAAAAATATGTGGGTGAAATAAAATATTACTCCAATCATGCCCAGTGGCATAAAAAACTTTTCAATCCTGTACATATGCCAGTACCAGCACCCCTTCTTTGAATACACACATTAAGCTTCTGAATTTATTTTACCATTGCATTCCATCAAAAGTAAAGCCATGACAAGCGCATAGGAGGCTTATCACGGCCTTACAAAAAATGTATGTTGGATATACATATAAATTATTGACAACAAATCAATGCTTTTAACCTCCCATTTGTCAATATGTGCATTGAAAGCTTATAAAAACAGATATATGAACGGCAGCACTGTTGTAACAAGCGCAATAAGCATGACAATAAAAGCCCCGAATTTATTTTTTTTCTTCCAGGTCCAGACACCGAAGCTAAAGGTATAAATACTTATCCAAACTGCCGCCAGCATCAGCACAACATTAAATACAATGTTATTCTCCATCTCAGAATATAAAATCCTTTCTTTAATATCCTTTACAATCTCATCTGCCAAGTAATATATACTTTAGCATTTATTGTCCGTGCCTTATTACTTCGGTAGACAGCTTCAGATTATACCTGGCCTCTGGAAACACCTCCGGCCACCTGGCTTTTTCCCATTTGTCAATGGTGACAAAATTCCGCTTTGCCAGTTCCCCGTATCCGAATATATCCGACTTGAATTGGCAGGTCACTTTTTGAAGCAGATTCCGGACTTCCTTTTCAAGCAACTCTTTATACGCTCTATTCAATACACCTGCATTTCCAGGTTCATCATAATCATAATCACTTTGAACCGACTGGACATTGATATCCATTATGAGATCTATGCTAATCAAGGGTTTCCCGTCTTTGAAAGTAATATTTGTTGAGGAGGTCTTCTCTTTTTTTAAAATGCTCAACACCTTAAACCTGCTGTCCAGCGGGTCAACAATGTCAAAATTAATGTTGTTTTTTCCGGTCATAAGTGCGAATACCGAAGCTTCCCTTGCATTAAGTCTTCCAACCATTTTATCAAACTTAAAAACCGCAAGCCCATCCAGAGACATTCTCTGCTGTTCCTGACCGCCTCCCTCCTTTCCGGAACCGCCTCCGGATTTCTTCTCACCGCCTTCTTCCTTTTTCCCGTCATCTCCTCCGCCTTCGGGCTTTTTAGTTTCCACTATGTTCTTATCTACAGTGGTATAAATGGCCAGGGGTTGAGCCCCCTGATTCTTTGCCCTGTACAGATAATCCTCAAGTTGGGCCTGGGGCACAAGAAAATCTGATTCATAGGACTTGAAGAGCAGTTCATAATATCTGGAAGGATTTGATGAGAGCTTTGGCTGTATGGACTCCAGATATTTTTTTGCTCCCTGGGCTGCCACAATAATATTTATATCCTGCCTGATCTGCAAACCCTGCTGTAACCCGTTAACAAAGGCAGTAATACCTTTCTGGGCAATTGCTTCGGATACCACAATGATCTTTGTATGGGACAGATTGATTGTCCTGCTGAGATATTGGCCGGCTTTTTTTAAACCGGAAAGGAAATTATCCGTCCTATAAGAGGTAATATCGGTGCCTTCACCGCCCCCTCCTGTGATTGCCTGCGGCACAGCCGTCTGAAAGGTCAGGTCGAAGCTGTTTCCCTCTGCTTCATCTATCCCGATTGCTATCACATAAGCCAGATCTTCTATTTCCCTGTTATCGTAGCAGCCGGCCAGAACCCCCGAACAGAAAAACAGGCATAAAAGGGCTGCTGTAAATCTTTTGGTTTTAGTCAATCTCCCCGCCTCCTTCCGCCGACTTCTTTCCCACTTTTTTACAGGCTCCGAAAATTATAATGATCAGCGGCAGAACCAGTCCAGTCAGCCATATCATATTTGCTGCCTTTGAGTTTACCATATCTGCATCCATCCTTTTGAGTATGTCGGACACAGTCAATGAAATGACAGCCATCGGAAGAATAATGGGTTTTGATTTTTTTAAGCCGAGAGCTTTTTGCATTATGTGAAGAATAAAAGTGAAAACAACTCCCAGGTATAGTAAGGACGATATTGAGCAAATCAGTACGAATACAGATTCGATCCTCTGCAGGAAACTTCCGAATTCAATATGTTTTGCCATCTGAAAAACAGGTATTTTATTATCAACGGCAATCTGGTATGGATAAAGCAGTAAAAAGGACAGGGTTGCCCATAGCAGGAGAAATCCCGAAATTAAAATGGACATATAACCCACCCTTTTTATATATTTCTTTTTAAAAAAAGGTATCATAAAAAACAATATTATAATGGACGAATATGCCGAAAGCTTATACAGGCTTCCCATGGCTATGGAGCCATAACCCTCCCCCATCACAGGGAAAATATTATTTATGTCCATCTGGGGTATGACACCTGCCGTTATCAATAAAAAACCTGCTATAACCACAGGAAGCAAAAAGGCGTTAATTCTCACCACAGCTTCAATTCCAAAGTAGGCACATGCTATGATTCCAATGAGGAAAAGAATCTCAACAAAACCCAGAGGAGATTTATCCAGTGAAATCATTTTCAGCACCTGGGAAAAACCTCCCAAGAACGCGGTGAGTTCAAAAAACAAAAAAGCTGTAATTAAAAATCCAACGATAATCTTCAGTACTCTTCCGCCAACTCTTTCACTTATGTCCAGCAGATCCAGACTGCCTATATTCTCATATAAAGCTGATGAAATTGAAAAATAAATCAGTACGACTACCGTTATTACCAGGGATACCATCCATCCGGCGCTGCCGCCGTAAGCGGCCATATCCCTTGGAAATGACAGGAACACCTGGACAAATATCGAATTTACCAATACCGTTATTGCTTCCCAGGAGCCAAAAGTCATTCTAGTCTTCATCATCCTCACCCTCTGACTTATCATTTTTAACAGCCCAGCTTCTGCTTATTTTTGACTGGCTCTTAATATCCTTCGGATTCAGGTAATCGGGCCTGTATTCCTGTTTCCAGATGGGCTTTCTGGACAGCTTGTCTGAATACTTTTCTTTGGTCACCGGGCCAAAAGGAGCCAGGAACGGTACACCGAAGGACTTTGAGGCAGCAAGCATCAGGGCATTTATTGTAAGACCCAGAGCTATGCCCAAAAAACCGGCGGTTGCTCCGAGAATAATATAGGCAAACCGTATAAGCCTGATTGAAAAGGACATGGAGAAGCTTGGTATGGAAAAGGAACCAAGTGCTGTAATAGCAACAATTATTATCATAATGGGGCTAACCAGATTTGCAGCTACAGCTGCCTGTCCCAAAATCAGGCCGCCGACTATTCCTATGGTGGAGCCAATGGCTCCCGGAACCCTGATTCCCGCCTCTCTTATCAGTTCAAAGGAAAATTCCATTATCAGTATTTCAACCACCGACGGAAAGGGGACATTTTCCCTGGAAGCCTCAATTGCAAACAACAAATTTGTAGGTATCATTTCCTGGTGAAAATTGGTGACGGCAATATACAGCCCCGGTAAAAGCAGTGCAATTACAACACCAATGATCCTTATAACCCTTATAAAATTTACATAGGGGTATCTGATGTTGGTATCTTCAGACGTATGAAGGAATTCCGTCACTGTGGCAGGCATTACAAGAACATAGGGGCTGCCGTCCAGGATAACTGCTATATTTCCCTGGGAAAGCATGGTTGCCACCCTGTCTGGCCTTTCGGTGGCAATGATCTGAGGTGCAGCCACAAAGGTATTGTCTTCTATCAGCTGCTCCAGTTCACCGGTATCAAAAATATAATCAACATTAATGCTCTTTACCCTTTTTAAAACTTCGTTCACCAGCGAGTCATTTGCAATGTCACGTATATACATTACAGCACAGGGTGTATTGCTCCGCTTTCCTATGGTTGTGGACTCAATCATCAGATCCTTGTCCTTTAGTATTTTCCTGATAAGGGCAGTATTGGCCCTCAGCTGTTCATTAAAGGCCTCCTGGGAGCCCCTGATAACCGTTTCCGATCTTGGAGTGTCCACGCCCCTGTGTTCCCACGATTTGACATCAGCCGCAAATGCGTATTCCAAGCCGTCTACGAAAACCGCACAGCCTCCGAAATTGACACTTTCGGTTATTTCCTTAAAATCACAGACTTTTTTTATTTGATTGAACGGAAGCAGCCTGTTATATATAAACTCTCCGATGTCATGGATATTTTCCCTGATATCCAGATTTGAGAGCAGCATAAGAGGCTGAAGTATATTATTGCTTATGCTTGCTCTGTCGGTCATACCGTCTATGAAAACTATAAATCCCTTTAAAACCTTATCCTTTACGGTAATGTTGAATTTCCTGGTAACAAGGTCGCTGTTGTCGGGTATTTTGTAGATCCTCTTTACAACCTGAATGTTTAATTCCAGGTCTTTTGATATTTTCTTTTTTAATATTTCATCCCCGGCAGTGCAATCCCTGAATTCCTCCTCAAGCTCCTTCTTCCCGAAAACATCAAGAGATTCCGCATTGAGGGCAGTTTCACATTCCCGTCTTTTATTTTCCCTGAGAACAAATTCTTCCCTTTTATAATTTTCCCTGAAAATCAGATAATTTAAGAAACCCAATCTTTTTCCCTCTATCTGTATAGATTTTTTATACTTTTTAAGAGTATTATGGTAATTAACTGATTTTTATATACATACGTACCGGCTTACAAAATTTTGTAATGTTAATTTAATGATTTTTAATACATTTCTACCTTGTGAAAACATAGTTAATAATCTATCATTATAATTAGAAGCCTTTTACATAAGAAAACTTAAATAACAAATGAGGATTAAAAGTTAAATGAGGAAATTACATCACAAACTTGTTTTATTTATAATACTTTTGTCATCAATAATTTTAAACAGTATTCCTGTCCTGGCGTGGACGCCGGACGAGGAGCTGACTGCCAGCTCGGCAATTCTCATGGATACCATGAGAGGGCAGATTTTATTTGAAAAGGATGCGGACAAGGTTTTATCACCATCAATAATGTGCAAGCTTATGACGGCACTGATAACAATGGATAAGACACAGTTAAATTCCAAGGTGACCATCAGTAAGAATGCTGCCGGAATTAACGGGGCGTCACTGAACCTTACGGTGGGAAATCTGTATACGGTTGAAGACCTGCTGTATGGAATCATGCTGTCACCGGGAAATGATGCCGCCATCGCTTTGGCTGAATATGTAGGTGACGGTGATGTTAACAAGTTTGTGGGCTATATGAATGAAACAGCTAAAAAACTCATGCTTAACGACACTTATTTTGTCAATCCCACAGGTTTGTATGATGAAAAGCAGTTTACCTCTGTGAGGGATATTGCCAAATTGATTAAATCAGCCATTGCAAATCCGGTTTTCAACTCTGTTTTCGGTTCAAGAGGGATTGCATGGATCAACGGAAAAGATTCCTCTGTTTTGACAAATCAAAACAAATTGTTCTGGAGTTATAACGGTGTTGACGGCGGCAAGATCGGCACAAATCCCAAGCAGGGAGTCATATCTGTTACAACGGCCACAAGGGATGGGCGCAGGCTTGTAGCAGTGGTATTTGACAAGGATGAGGAAAGTACCCTCTCACAGACCACTCAGCTTTTTGACTATGGATTTACCAACTATTATAATGGGATCCTGGTTTCAAAAGACACCCCCTTAAGAACTATTGCGGTGCAGAATGTTGACGTGAACCTGATCAGTAAAATAGATGTCTATTACACATATCCCGTTGGCCAGAGCTATATAAAGGACATTAGCTTTACAAAGAATGAAAAGCTCGAATTACCCATAAAAACCGACACTGTTGCAGGTGTGCTGAAATACATTCTGGAAGATGGAACCGAAATTGATGTAGATCTCTATTCCGACAAGGAGATTGTGCCTGAACAGGATTACAAGACAAAGATAAAGACCATTCTGGATGAAAACCGGGATTTGGTATTAATAGTGACAATATTGATTGTTATAGAATTTGTACTTCTGTTTTATAATATTATTAAATTAATCATAAAAATAGCAAGGAAAATGGGACACCCTTCAAAATAAGGGGTCCCATTTTCTACAGGAAGGCTTGCACGACACAAGCCATATATCAGACAGATTTTTGCTTTAATTCCGGATTCCTTCTTCTTGACCTGTCATTGTTTTCAATATATGTTTTAAGTACCTTCTCCAGATCAAGCACATCTCTCATTTCAAAGTAACCCGATTTTTTGTGTACAAATTTTGCCGCCTTCAGAGCGCCCTGTGCAAAGGCTTTTCTGGAAAATGATTCATGGCTGATTTCTATTTTATCTTCTTCCCCCACTATCATCACCTCGTGCCTGCCTATAACCCCTCCCGCTCTGACAGAGTTGATGGGGATTTCTGACGCAGGCATTGGCATACCTGTATTTTTAAGTCCTCCCTGTATTTCAAGGGCAATTTTTTTTGCAGTTCCCGAAGGCGAATCCAATTTGTTTTTATGGTGTACTTCTGTAATCTGAAAATCATAGCCGTTTAAAAGGCTTGCCGTCAAATTGGTCAGCAGCATCATTACATTGACGCCCAGGGTTATATTTGGTGCGTATACTATCCCGTTTTTATATTTTCTGGTCAATATAAAAATCTTTTTGAGTTCATAAGGCGTAAAGCCAGTGGTGCCGATAACGATATTTACTCTGTACTTTGAAAATATCAATGCGTTTTTCAACGCAGACTTTGGATTGGAAAAATCAATGACAACATCAGGTTTATTTCTGAATATGATTTCTTCCAAATTATCAGAGCTTCTGATGATTATACCGGTATTATCAATACCCAGAACCCTTCCCAAATCCATATTTTTTGTTTTGCTCGACGGACTGCAGATAACTGATACCAGTTGAATATCCTCCTGATCCAACACTGCCTTGGCTATCTCTTTTCCTGTGCGGCCCAGTCCTGAGATGCAAACTTTAATCATAAACAGACCCCTCCCCGAAATATAGTGGTTGATAGAAATGATTAAATTTAACTGAAGAAAATGAATTGAATATGTTCCAAATGAATGAAAGAACAAATGTGGCAAGCCACTCTTGCAAACTTCCCCGATTAAATAAAAAAACTACAGTATACACTGTAGCATTGGATAAGAAGCATAATTAATATGATTCACTTTCTCCCCAACGCTTACGAAGTTAGCTGACGGATTCGGATTGGTCGAGACTAACCCTACCTGAAAATTCAGGATTCACCCCAATATATGGTTCCCCCGCTCACGGCAAAAGTGCCGTAACTCAGCGATTAAAAAATATTAAGTTAAATTTATACTGTCATTATACACTAAAATCTCATTTTGGTCAATATTTCCTCATTTTGGTTTAAATTTATTTATATTTTATTATATGCGTATGTTATATCGGATTATGACATAATAGATTCATCAATCTTCCCATTTCCAAGCTTCACTAAATAAACATCGTAATACTCCTCGCCCAGCTCGTATGCAAATTTCTTATCAAGAACTGCAAAATCAAACCTCTTTTTGCCTTTTATGGCACTTCCCGTATCCATGGCAACCGTATACCCAAGGCCTTTTATATAAAATACCGTACCATAGGGCCAGTGTTTTCTGTCCACCGCTATTGACACTCCGGGAACAATTGGCAGTCCTGAACTGGTTATACCTTTGTCGTTTCCGCATTCCTCACTTGAGGGAGTATAAGCTGTTCCCAGGAACTTGCCGAGATATTTCCCCTTTGTGTTGGTTTCAAGAGTCCCCCCTTTATAAATCGTGTAAGATTGAGGGGTTACACCTACTGAAGCCGCCTTTTTCAAAGATTTCTGCAATTCCAGATTATCACCGGCCAATTCCTTTTGCAGCACTTCAAGCTGCTGATTTTTTTGTTTTAAGGCATCCAGCTCTTTTTTAATTTTTTCATTCTGCTTTTTTAATTCACTGTTCTCTTTATTGAGTTTCTGGCTTTGATCTTTATAGGAATTGCTGTTTGCCGTCAAAGAGTGATTGGTTTTCATTATCATCATGGCAGAGATGGACTGGCTGTTGTACTTATCCTTGTACATGGTTACTACATCGTTGATCTTCAGGCAGAAGAACGATAAAACTGCAACCGTAATGACCAATACTATAATCAGAGTTTTTAACATTATACTTCCGCTATTTTTCATTTTAAAATCATCAGTGTTATCCATTTTTTATTAAGTACTCCTAATTTAAAAAATAAATTTAATATGCCATTATCTATTATTTTCCAAAATGCTTGTCTTTTATACCCAGCATAACAAACATTTCTCTGGAGATAATTTTACCTGAGGTAACGCATTTTGAAAAAAATTGGTTTCCTTGAGCGGTAAACCCGGGAGGCGATGCTTTATCAGGAGGATTCACATGTCAAGAAAAGTACTATCGGCATTCGGTATTCTGTTTTTGCTAATAGGGGCAACTGTAAATATTGCAGCCAAACCTGCCGGCTCCCATGCAGCCGAAACCACGGTAAAAGAATATCTGCGTGAAAAGATGAATTCCATAACGGCCCGGAATGTGGACGTTTTGGATAAATATTATTCAAAACAGGCTGACGAAGCGGAAAAATATCTGCTTTTCACTAAGAATCATATCTTGCAGGATTATTTAATTTCCTATGCAAATAACAATTATGCCATAAAGAAGATTTTTCCCAACGTGAAAATTATCAGTACTGCAGAAGAGCAAAATACATTGACAATAAATGCACTTATGACGGCATTTGTCCATTGGAATGCCGAAAACTCCTCCGGTGACCCTGTTGTGGGGATGATATCGGAAAGACACGAACTTCAGGTAATCAAGGAAAATGGGCAATGGAAAATTATCCGGGATAACTTTGAAACCGGACGAGGTAATTCGGAACAGTGCCGTCTTGAAGCACCGGACAGGCTTAGATCCTCTTTGAATGAGTTAAGGAAAACTTCGTCTGCTTCATTGAGCAGGTCCAAAAGCAGCCCCCCTTCAAAATTGCAAATTGTGCCGCGCTCAAACAAGAGGGAGCAAAAATCCAGGACCGGGTACAGCAGGGACAACGCCTTCAACTGGGCACAAAAGCACTGGAAAAACTATTCAAATGAATATATCAATTTTGGTAAAAATCAATGGGATGGCGGAGATTGTACAAATTTCGTCTCCCAGTGTATCAGGGCCGGAGGAGCCGAAAATGATACCAAAGGAAGCCATCAGTGGTACTATATAAGAAAGGGCGCCTCCTCCAATACAAAAGCCGTCAGCTATTCCTGGACCTGGAGCACCGCAAGGGGCCTGAATTCAATTTTACTTGGCAATTACAACAAAAAAGAATTCGGCCCCAAGGGAATTCAAAAAGTTATTTTTGGGGATTCGTCCTATACAAGTGATATCGGTGAATATGTAAACTATGGAGATATTATTCAATATGAGTTTACCGCCGGTTCAGGGATTAAACATTCAGCCATTATTGTGGGAATGGTTCACAACAGCGCTCTTGACAGGTATGAGCCTGTTATAGCCACCCATTCCTTTGATTCCTGGAATTTACCCTGGACCAAAGACGCATATAGATCACTCTTTGTGCATATTGCAGATATCAATTAATATCTGCCGCTTTTAGAACCTGACTGTTAACCGGTATTACCCTTGTACCCCTTTACTGCTTCACTGCACTTTGCCCGAATAGCATCTTGTTACATTAGGAACAGCAACCTTGCCACTGACACTGTATCTGTCAAATAACGACGTTATTGCATTTACAAATTTAACATAATTGGTTTCTTTCTCATTTGGAGCATAGGATGCTGAAAGATTCCTTCCTATGAAGCCCTCCAGATCATATGAAATTTTGTTGTCAAATTGTTTTGTTTCATATGAGCCGTCTTTAAAAAAAATGGATAAGTCGGAGGGTTTTTCTTCCATCCCGCCTGAGAAACCTGTGAAATCCGGACAATACTTTTTACAGATTTCAGCATTTTCCATTACAAGTTCCGACCCGGCAGCCCGGCTGTTCCATACCAGCACCGCCAATCCCCCAGGTTTTAAAATCCTCATGCATTCTTTTTGGAAAGCCAGAGCATCAAACCAGTGGAAGGCCTGTGCTACAGTGACAAAATCAATGCTCCGGTCATCCAGTCGGGTATTTTCCGCCGTACCGTCTACCGAATAAAAATTATTGAATCCGGCTAATTTCGTTTCAGCCATCCTTCTCATATCATTGTTGGGCTCCACGCCATAAACCCTGCTCCCCTTCTCCAGGAGCTGTCTGGTGAGAATTCCGGTGCCTGCACCCACGTCAGCGATTGTACTTGTTCGGTTAAAACCGGCACTGTCGTATAAATAGTCAATAAAAGCCTTTGGGTACTCGGGTCTGTATTTTTCATAAATATTTGCCTTACCGCTGAATTTTTCGGTGTTCACGATTATTACCTCCCATGCTTTTCTGAGTATTATTCTAACATATCGGAGTTGTTTTTGCTTTCCGTATTATTGACATATATTTTATTTCAAATTGCAAAATTTATATTTGTTCCGGGCAATGGCAAACACGGCCCTGGAACCATTTATATCGCAGATATCAAACGAGCTGTTTCCGCCGCTTCCGGTTATATGCTCCAACTCCAGGGACAGTTCCTCCAGAAGACTGGATGCCTTATGTATTTAACCTTTATTTTAGTTCAACTCCGGGATAGCTGTCATAGGCTGAACCAATAATACATAACTGATCCAGCACCTCAGAAAATATCTCAAAAAGACCCTTTAATTGCTTAATATCCTTTAAGATGCCGGGTATGGAGAAATACAGTTCATCAACTCCTTCGGGGAAAGCAGTTCCAAACCACCCCTCGTCATCCTTTACTTCCAGATGAAATCTGGCTTGCATCAACATTAACTTTTGAAGCTGCAGACTCTTGAATAATTCCTTTATTTTCTCCTTGTTGTTTCCCTTAATAACAAATGCTTCATCAAACTCCGGGTTTCCGACCTCAATGTCCTGCATTCCCAGGGCGGCACCCATTTCACTAAAAATACCGCTTTTATTTATTTTGAACCTGATTCCGTCCCTATTTACATAAGGAGCTCTTATTCTGGTATATGCGGTGGTGGCTTGACCGGTTGAAACAGTATATGTATCAAGTGTGACAATCCAGTTTTTTATGCGGGCAATGATTTTGTCACTCTTGAAAAACCCGCCTTCTATGTACTCACTGTTTTCCAGCTGCAGGCTTAGCTGCTTCCAAATCTCCTTCTTGCTGGGTCCGAAAATCTCCCTCATAACTCCCATAATGGCCTCCTATCTGGTTTATCATATCTATATCTATGCTTAATTTTATCCTATAAGTCGGCCTAAACCCGAATCTTACTTTTAAGCTTTAAGCTGTCATTTATGTGCACCAACTGATGCCGGGTTATGGGCATCAGTATTATTCCGGCAACAGTCTTTTTTTCCCAAAAGTCCAATAGCCACCTGGACTGGTCCGACCCGGTAACACCGCCTTCCTCCCATATCCTTCGGATGCTTTCGGGCCTGACTTTCCGCTTTATGTCTTTGGGCACCAAATTCTTTAATATTTCACGGGTTTTCCTGCCGACAGCCATCCTGTAATTTCTCAGTTCCAGCATATCAAGCTGTGCACTGAATTCAGCAATCTCGCTGTCGCTCATTGCATTTCCGGTATCAGTCACCGATACTTTCATTTTATCCAGCCAAGCTCCGTAACTTAAGACCTGGCTGCTTTCGGCTATGAGAATATTGGCCGTCAGATCTTCTATTCTGGTCAGATGCCATAAATTCCAGGCTATGGTGGAACCCTTGTTCTTATATTGGGAACCGAATACTCCCGGGTCAAGCCCTTTCCACAATTCATCCTCATATGTCGGAGCAGCCTTTCCCGACATTTCGGACGCATGTACAAGACTATGCATATCAAGTGCCAGATCCATTGCTTCACGGAATTTGTCCTGTTTTAAAATCATTTCCTTTAGTCTTGCCTGCTTGGGATTCCAATCCCTTGTAATACCTTCCATGCTCCCACCTCAATGACTTGTCAAATAACTTTAAATACGTTACACTCTTCGCCTTATTTTATCGGGTGCCTGGTCATAATCGGCATCTTCCTGGTATCTGAGCCTTCCTGCCTGCCCCTCCTGCTGTTTCACAAGCATCTCAATTTCAAGTTGATTGTTTGCACGAATTTGCTCGGCTTTTAATGTGGTTTCAGCATTTATCCGGGCAATTTCCAGCTTGTATTTCATCACCTTATTTACTATAAACGGTATTACTATTATTAACGCCAAGCCCAGGGAGCCTACCACCGGTATCCAATCTTCCACTATGAATTCCTCCTGTTAATATGATTAAATATGATTTAATGTGTTTTATTCCACTCTTCAGCCAGAATACCATAAACAGCATGATTTACATAGTGGTCATACAGCCATTCAGCCTGTCTTACCGAGCCCTCCAGCGTAAATCCCAGCCTTTCAGGTACTGCCCTGCTTTTTTTATTAAATTCTGCTGCTCTTATTTCAACCCGATTTAAACCCAGGTCTTTTATCACATGATTTATAATTGCTCTGCAGGATTCTGTCATTATTCCTTTGCCCTGGTACTCTTCGGCAAGCCAGTAGCCTATTGTAGTTTTTTTATTGCTCCAATCTATACCATGGAGGCCGATAGAACCTGCAATTTCACCTTTATAGTATATTCCTGCCTGAAATCCGTTATTATCAGCCAACTGCTTTCTTGAGGACCTGATAAAATCTTTTATGGCATCCACACTTGTCGTTGCTCCGACCCATGGCAGCCATTCTCTTAAGTACAAACGGTTATTATCAATCAATTTATACAGTTCTCTGGCATTCTTATTTTCCATGACTCTCAGTTGAATATGGTCATCTACCTGATAATAGAACATAAATCACCTCTGTAAATTTTCAAAAAGTTAATATAAATCAGACTGCTTCCATTATTTAAAAAATAATTGCTATTTGTCACTATTCTTTTGAAAAGAAAGATTTTTTAAAGTAAATACACCACTGTCAAATTCAACTTCAGAGTTGATCTCACCAATAAAATCAGGAGAAGCGTAAGACTTTCTGATAGCACCCAGTGCAAACCGCGCCATTATTTTTTTATCCTTGAATTCATATCCTACTATATTTCCAAAACCAATATTATTGTTATCAATATCATCTTCTGTATTTGCCAGTTCAAAAGAATTTACTTTTTTTCCGACAGTGACATCGGCCAGCAGAGAACTACCCTTTTTATGCGTATTAAGCTTTACCTGCTTATTCAGCTGCTGTACATAATCTGTAAAGACATAATCCTTAAAATACTCTTTATTTGGAACCAGATAGCTTCTATCCTTTGGATCATCAGAAAGCACGTCCTTTTCAGAAACCTTGACCATGTGCAGCTCTTCAACCGAATACCCTGTCCCGGACCCTGTATAAAGTATTACAGCCAGTTCCTCCCTGCCATCCCCGTCAAAATCAGCCAATTCCATTCTGGGAAGTATAAATCTCGGAGTCAGATAGTTCCAGTCATAAAAATGCCCGGTATTATTACAATAAAGTATTACTCCATTATCCTTTTTGCCGTATAGGAATATGTTTTTATCAGGTATTGCGGCAATCATAGGAATTTTTTGGGCTTCATATTCCTCCCAGGACTTAATAACCCCGGTATTTGTATCACCCACAATATTGGTTTCTGCCAAAACAGCCTTTGAACTGACCGCTTCATAATTTGCCGCCGCCGGGGTTTCCAAAGCCGTGTAGAGCTTGCTGTCCGCTGAACAGCCGCTTATACCCAGCGTAATTGTGACCGATAATATGATAGGCTTTATAGCCATTAATATGATATTTCTTTTTCTCATTTGTCTTCTCCTGCTTTCATGTCAAACGGATCATCCTCTTGGTCTTTTCCTGCTAAACTTAATACCGTCGATATTCCAAATAATATCATAAATTATATATATTTGGGTAGTTTATTTTAAGCAGAGGGAGCTACACAAAAAGCTGAAACCTCATGATTTCAGCTTTGCCAGATATTCTGATTTAAAACGGCTTGTTCTGACCGGTCAGCCATCCTTTTTGAAGCCAGTATTTTTTATCTGTGTGACCGTCTTCATAGTCCCTCATAACCTTTTTAATATATATAAACATAAATTTAATAAATATTGTGGCAGGGATCTTTTTTCTATTTACCAGTGCTTTATGAAACATATCGGCTTTTTTTCCAATAAGCTTTTGCAATTTGATCTGCTTTCCAGCCTTCATATCTTCCCAATTCCTGGTAGATACGGTCAGTCCCAAACTGTAAATCCTTTTGACACCCCAGTACCTCAAAGTCCTTGATACGGCCTTTATAGCTTTTCCGGTACCCGCACCTGCCGTTGTGGAAATAACCATAGCTACCTTTGAGAACATCTCTTCCATTGGTCTGTGGGGCAGGTATATATATCCGAAATGATCCATGAAGGACTTTATAACACCGCTCTCTGCAAGTACATAAACCGGTGAAGTCAAAACAAGACCGTCAGCTTCTTTCATGGCCTGCTCAATTGGCTGTGTATACTGGGCATGAGGACATTTGTCGGCACTTTCGTCATAACAGTTGCAGCAGCCGCAGCAAAAATAAGGTAATGCCCTGGGCAGATAAAACTCCACTATTTCAAGTTCGGCATTTTTCCTCAACTGTTCCATGAATATTTGTGTCGTCTTGTACGTATTGCCCTTTCTGGGGCTTCCGTGAATCACACAGATTTTCATAATAATCTCCTTTTCTCCAGATAAAGCTTACTGATTAAAGGGAAACTATAAATGTAAGATACAAAGCTGCAGGATATTCAGTATTTTATTCTCCAATAATTTTCACAAGAACCCTTTTCTCTCTTTTACCGTCGAATTCACCATAAAAAAGCTGTTCCCAGGTGCCAAAATCAAGTTTTCCGTTTGTAACCGCAACAACAGCTTCACGGCCCATTATCTGCCTTTTCAGATGTGCATCGGCATTATCTTCAAAACCGTTGTGGTTATACTGGCTGTATGGTTTTTCAGGGGCAAGTGTCTCCAGCCATTTTTCGAAGTCCTGATGCAATCCGGCTTCATCATCATTTATAAACACACTGGCCGTAATATTCATAGCGTTGACCAATACCATTCCTTCTTTTACTCCGCTTTCATCAATACACTTCTGAACCTGCGGAGTGATATTTACATATGCCCTGCGCTTTGGAATATTGAAATACAGTTCCTTGCGGTATGATTTCATCTGTCTGCTCCTTAAAATTATAGAATGAAACATGCTGCAGCACATTATACGGCATGTTTTTAAGCTAATACTGAGGGCTGTAATACAACGGTTTCCTTTGTCTGGTATATAAGGCAACCATATCCTCTTTATTATATATTAAACAGGTACCAATTGTACATGTCTAAGTTACTAAAACCCATTATTATTAAATATACGGATCGATTGATTTATTTGATGATTTGGTGATGGCCTCAATTGATGAGGCCTGTCCAATTTTTCGGAAGATTTGTTGGATTATTTATATATTTATTTTTTATATGCAATTGCCTGTAACAGTTTAATCTTATGCAAAAAAACCGGCTTGGTCACATTGACCGTATTTCATTCGACAGTATTTCACTTGATTGTATATCATTGTAAAACATTGAAAACAAACCTGCAGTACTTCTTTGGGCTAAAGGCAGTACAATCTTTGTCAGCTCATAGTACCGTCGTTCATCATCAATAATTGTGCTCAACCTGCTGTTTGCCTTAATGGCATTAATGGCATTTTGACGTATAAATTCTTTTATGTCCTTGAGATAACAACCATTTTCGCAGACTAAATATTCAGGTGTGCTGAGCAATGTATCCCTTACAAATTTTTCAAATTTGTGATGTTCCTTCAAAAGCTTGATATTTGCATGCTGCGGTACAGTCATGTCCTGTACCAGATGGGCTGCTGCTCCAAGAAAAAACATTGCCCGTTTTATATCCCCTGATTCATAGTAACCCAGTGCAAAGGAGTAATAGTTATTTGCCAGGGAGAGAGCATTGGTGTTTCCGTAAAGTCCCCTGTCTTTTATGGGATTATAAAAATGACCTGAACTTTTGAAATCCTGATCGGCCCAAACGACACCAAGGTTTAATTCGGTTATATATTGTGAGAAAAGCTTGAACTGTTCAAATTTCTTATCACTCTTAAGAATTACCAGTGCTTGAATATTAATGACTCTATGTACTTTACATTCCGTAGTCATTATAACCTTTTTAACAGGGTTTATTGCTTTCATTGTGTATTGAAATAATTTTCCATATGAATTTTCAACAATTGTAGGCATTACAACCTCCTATAATACTGCGACTAAGCTGCGATTTTTAATACATTATATACTCTATTGCCATCTAAAAGTATCATCCCTGATAAAAGTTTACAATGATTTTACATTTTAGAATTTGCCCAAAAACATTATATATCAAACCTTAAAATATACTGTTAATATAATTATCTCTGAAAATGCAAAATAAAGCATTGTTGAATATATATAAATTTTACGGTATAATTCAGTAAGAAAATGGCAAAAGTTTTAGTCTGACAGCATGTAAGGAGTTAAATCATATGGCTAAAGTAAGTTTGATACTTGAAGGCGGGGGGATGAGAGGCTTATACACTTCCGGAGTATTGGATTGTTTTTTGGATCGGGGACTGGCTTTTCAGGACATCATAGGAGTATCTGCAGGCGCATGCAATTCGGTGTCTTACATCACGGGACAGAGGGGAAGAAATCTGGACATCAATGCCGGCTTCTGCTCAGATAAGCGATATATAAGTATTTCAGGCCTTTTTACCAGGGGTTCTATCTTCAATATGGACTTTTTATTTGACGACATACCTAATAAGCTGCTCCCATTTGATTATGAAAAGTTTAAAAATGCCGAATGCAGACTGACCGCCGTATCCACCGATTGTGCAACAGGCAGGGCGGTGTACACTCCCATAAGGGATATGGCCACTGACGGCATTTATGTCAGAGCCTCCAGTTCTATCCCGTTGGTATCACCTATTGTGGAGGTTGACGGAAAACAACTTGTAGACGGCGGTCCTTCGGATTCCATACCGATACGCTACTCCGTTGACAGCGGCTTTGATATCCACATTGTGGTTCTTACCCGGCATACGGGCTACGTAAAAAAGAAAAGCAGGTTATATCCATTATGCAAGCTTGCACTGAGGAAATTTCCCAACCTGGTCGATTCCATTAAAAACAGGCATCTGGTCTATAATGAAAGTATCGGATTTGCAGAGGAACTGGAAAAGCAGAACAAAGCCCTTATAATCAGACCAAAACAACCAGTGGAAGTATCCAGATTCGAAAAAAATCCCGATAACCTGAGAAAGCTGTACCAGAAGGGTTACGAAGATGCCGCCGAAAAGTTCAAGGATATAATGGTGCTTTGCAGGGATGCGGATAATATAATTTATACTCCCTGACAAGTACCGGCTTATCAACAGCATCATACCTGCCGGTATATCCCGGTAAATCCTATAATACGAATTTTATCAGCAGCAGGATACCCGCCCCCGCCGCGACAGACGGAGACAGCTTTATAATGTGCCTGCTGCTTCCGCCCAAGTCAATTATATGGTTCCCCCTGCCACAGATAAATAGCTTCAACTCCGTTCCCAGTGCACGAAAGCCTTTTACGAATTCCCCCGAACCTGACAGTTTTACAATGGACACCACCCCCGCGGCAAGAATGGAGTAAGCCATAATGCATAAGCCCTCCTTCCATCCCACCAATGCGCCGATGGCACTGAACAGCTTTATATCACCGGCACCTACCAGTCTGAGGTAAAAGAAACTCCAGAGCAGGATTACCGGCAGAACCATGCCTGCGGCACTTAGCCAGAAGCCTTCTGCACCACTGCTATAAGTGTTTATTGAAATTCCAGCAAAGCTTGAGATAAGCACGTAAGCATTTTTGATTTTAGAAGTTTTCAGATCGCTTACAATTGAAAATACCAGCAGAACAAACATAGCCGAATAGCGAATCATATTGCCTCCTCCAGAGGTTTTGCAGAGGCAAAGAATTGATACTCCTTGTTTGCAAACCGGACTAAATCGTTGTTTAATACCTTATACCTTGTATTGGGCACCAGTCTTTTTTCATTGACAAAAGTTCCGTTCCTCGAATTACAGTCAACCAGATAATAAATCCCCTCTTCAGATAATATCTCGGCATGTATTTTCCCAACCGCACTGCTGTTGACCACGGCATCAACCAGTCCTTCCATGCGGCCTACCAGAATACTGCTTTTGTCAAATTCAATAACAGCCTCCCCCTGTGTTTCCTTTAAATATGCCCCGGCATTGATACCGGGTTTTCTTATTATTTCTGTTTCACCACTGTAAACACCTTGAGGTTCAGGGATTTTATCTTTACTGCTCTCCTGTTTGGAAACTGTGTCCGTTTCAGCTCTCGGAATTGCTTCTTTTCCCGGGTACTCTTTTTCAGAAAAAACTCCGGCCCTCATTTTATCCGCTATAAAGCTTATTACCTCCGTTCCATTGCCTTTAAACGTATTTCCGTTCCTCTCCCTTATCAGCCTGAAAACAAGTATGTCAACGCTTGCAAGAATCACGAAGCCAATAATAGCTGTTATGCTTTTACCTTCACCGGTATCAATAAATCCACTGGTTATTGCAAAGATATATGCTATTAATAATATTGGCTGAAGCAGGATAAAACCTGTGTTTACTTTTTTACCCGTTTCCTCTTTGATGGTTTTTTCAATATCTTTTTTCTGTATAATTCCGGGTTTATAGTTTTCAGTATTGTTGTTTTCCTCATTGGATAAAGGTATTTTAATATTTCTGGCCTGTGCTGCAGTCCTGGATTTTTTATCTGTTTTCTCATTGATTTTTTTGTCCGCCTTTCTCCCCATTCTTTTTTCACGTACGGGGTCCGCTGTATCATCAGTATAATTTTCCAAAGCCTGAACCTGATTCTTAATGTCAATTTTAAGAAGGATTTCCAGCTGAGCTTTAAGGATGCTGAGATTGAACAAATCGCTCTTGATTACCTCAAGAAGCCTTTGCAGATAGTTATCACTGTCCTCCCTGTAAAAATTGGCCATATCCACAATGAGCTTTATAAAGAAGGTTTTATAATCATTTTTAATTCCTGAAAACGGGAGATATACAAAGTAAAGCTCAATCCTTTCGGGCTCCACAAAAATATACCTTTCATCCAGTAGGATATTGCAATCATGGAGTAAATAATTTTTAATGCGGCAAATATTATTTATAATATTAAGAGCCATTATTAAAAACTCATTTCTCGAAAATTTTTTCCTGGACGTGAAATTTGCCAGAGAGCACTTGGAGGTAACATTATAAAAGCAGTTCAACCCGTTTCCCACATAGTTGATATTGAATTTCAGTAAACCGTTTATATTATTGTTCAGCAGCATTTGCACCTGGTAATTCAAAATACTGCTGCAATCTTTTACTCTTAAAACCAAATAATTGGATATTGAATCATTTTCAAACAGCACATCAAAAGCAAACTCTTTTTCAAAATCTTGGTCCATTAGGAACACCTCACAGGAAAAGTACATTTAAAAATTTAAAATAGCTGTCGCCAGGAGAATAAAAGGTGCAAAAGGTATCTCTGTTTTCAGGCCGGTCTTTTTGAAAACTATCAGAAATACTGAAAACATGCCTGACAAAATAATTGAGAGAAACAAAATTCCCGGGATCATGGAAAAACCCAAAAAGAAACCGGTTAATGCAAACAGCAGCAGGTCACCACCTCCAATCTGACCTCTGGTTAAAACCATAAAGAAAGCAAATATGAAAAATGACAGTACACCGCCTAAAATATGCCCCAACATACTAGAATTTCCATCAAAGATAAGAATGATCAGCATTCCCAGCACGAACGCCGGAAATACCAGCCACAAGGGTATTAATCCGGTGCTCAAGTCACTGATGGCAGCAATAAGTTGAATAACCAGCAGAACAGCCATAAGTATTGCTTTGAGGCTCCCATCGGCAGTGAAAAACAACCGGACTTCAGTGCCCAAACCTATTATCAGTATCAAAACCATGGGCAAAGCAATTTTCCTTTCGATTGCCCTAATCATTTTCAGCTTTTTTCTCCCCGCTTTCTCCGGTGTCAGCTTTTGTACCTCCGCTGCCTTGTTTCCCATAGGCTTTAACAGGTTTTAAGGTTATTCCCCTGCTTTCAGCCAGACCGATACATTTGTCAATAACACTTTGCTGATTTGAATCAAGCTCTGTCTCAGGGATTATAAGTAACAGTTCCTTTCGGAAAATATCCGAGCTCCTTATGGAAACTTCTCCGCAGGTCCCACCGTTAAACTCCTTCAATTTATTTATGTAACTTGTTATTTTCTTTTCAAGGTTTACAGTATCCTTGTAATAAGCTTCCTCGATGTTTAGACTTTTAATGCTGGTTACAGTTCCGTTCTCATACTTTGCAACAGTCGGAAAGTTAAAGGGCAGATTTGCACCCTGGAGCTTTCTTATTTCCTGACCGCGTTTTAAATTGGTCATATCCCATACACTTTTATTATTTTCTTCCTCATCCCCGCTGCCCCCCACTCCCTCCTCACCTGCCCAGATGCAAACCGATGATGTCTGTCTGATTTTTACTCCCGGGAGAAGTCCGGACAGGAAAGGAAACCTCATTTTATAACCCACTGAAATGTCTATGCTTCTCCCATCGGCCAGCATCCTGCTTTCTGAAAAATCCAATCCCTCAAATCCATCCTCTATGTTCAGTCCCAGAAGTCCCTTTTCAACTCCCGTATTAAAGCACGCCTCAAGCTGATTTCCCACAAGCAGCCTCGCAGCAGGTATCAGAGCCACTTGTGCTCTCACACGGTCGGTCACATCCTTCCCGGCCTCACGTATACTTGACGCCAGCCAGTTATTTCCCAGTGTATCCTCTACAGTATTTGAACTGCTGAACTTTTCAATACCTCCGATAACTTCTTCAGCATTTGTTTTATAATACAAAAGGCCATAAACACCCATTTGCCGGCATGCTCCCGCCAGTGCATTCTGCATGATTTCATGCGTGTAATATATTTTTAGTATGAAAGCGAAGGACATAACCCCTATGATAAAAAACGGAAGAATTACGGCAGCTTCAACGGTAATTGCTCCCTTACGGAACCTGTTTCTCTTCATGCAGCCTCCTTGCCGGTTTAATAACTCAACAGCATACCCTCGTTGATATCAGTTCTGGAAATGTTTCTTCTCTGTTCCAGGGAAAAGGCCGGAATGGATAAAAAGAGATTTTTCATGGATACCGTTGTATCGGCCGCCAAAGCCACGTATGAATCTTCTATTGAAAAGCCCTGGAGGGACATAGCCACATTTAATTGTATGAGATCCTGGGTCCTGGCCAGCTTTTTTTCCTTGTCGGTTAACAGCAGAAATATTCTCAGATAATCCTGATAGCTTAAAAGTAATGGATTATTATTGGCCTCTGCAGTTTTTTTGTTGTTAATTGTACCTGATATATCTGTTTTCCACTGGTCTCCGTTTTTATACAAAGCTATTTTCTCTCCCTGACTTAGCTGTTCCTGATCGTAAAGTGACTCAAACATGGCCCAGGAAAAAACCAGCATGGTTTGTATCAAGGGGGTCGACAAACCTGCACTCCAACTGCTCAGCGCCGCGGCCAGGGCAGTTACCCTGTTCATTTTGGAAGGGTCGGTATAAATGTGTATTACATTTGCAGCAAGCCTTACAGCAAGTATTTCTGATGTTATCAGCATGGAGTTGACGGCTTCATCCTTGTTTCCGTTAATTATGTATTCAACCTCATAGCATGAAAAGAAACCGTTTCTTTGATACTTGTCTTCTGATCTCAAGTTATAGGCCTCGCTGTCAGTCTCACCTTTCATAAGCGGAACATCGTGTCTGAAAATTCCCATTATGTACTCATTAACAAACAGGTCTTCAGCTATATTCAGTGCTATCTGCTCAAAGCCGCTTTCTTTTTCTCCAATGTATTGCAGCTCCTTTTCGGCACCGTTTGTGGTATTAAAGTCCAGTATATCCCAGTCGGAATTTTCCTCCTGAAGCATCCGCTTTTTGGAAGGAAGCTGCGTCAGCAAGCTATGGTCGATGGTTTTCATCTCCTCTTTTGATTTAAAGGCTTTTTGCAATACCTGAAGCACCTTGTCCCTATTGTCTTCATCCTCCGAAGAAGCAGGTCCGGACTTAATAAAAGTGTAATTTATTTCCTGTGGCTGGAATGAATCCAATGCCGACAGGAAACTGCCTTCACTTTCACCGGCCTTTTCAATGGCGTTAAAGCAGCTGACAATATTCGATTCCAGACTTTTTATTATTGAGCCGGAATTATCTTCCCCAATAATATCCTTCATGTTTGACAGGCTTTGATTATAGGCTTTTTGTATTTCTTCGATACCCTCCCGGCTGTCACTTACAAACTTCAGTTCTTCCTCTATTCTGTTGAGCAGGTCACCTTTTTGAACAGTTATGCTTTGTGAATAATCTGCTGCCACCGCATTTAAGTTTTTAAACAAATTTAAATTATCCAGTATTGAATTTTTTACATTTGCTTTAGCATTATTAATATCGGTGAGTTCGGCCCTGACAGAGTTTATTTCACTCAGCAGGCTCTTTCTGGTGCCGGCATCTTTTTCATTGGAATACAGGCCCTGAAGGTCCCCCAGTCTTGCCGATATTTCCTCGATAACCGAATTTTTCTCTATGAGCTGTTCTTTTAAATCCTTAATCTTTACTGCAATATCCGAGTTATTTATGGCACCGGCTTTTTCCTCCAGAAGCATTTGAAGTTTACCTATTGCTCCCGCTTTCTTATCTGTTTCCATTTTTCTTTTGTAGACTTTTGAGCCTTTTGATAAATTTTTTATCCCTTCAATTTTTGAGAGAAGTTCTGAAGCTATTTCAAGAGGAGCCCGGTATTTCATGAACTCCATTATCTGCTCTTCAAAAATCTTATTGTTCCCCAGACCGAAGGGTCGCTCCAATTTTATATTTTCAATGTTAAAGCCGTAAAGAAAATCCTGACTGCCTATATTTAAATTTTTGGAAAAGTACTCCTCGAAACTGTCATTAACAGTTTCGTTATCCAGATAAAAACCAAATAGGCCGTATTGCTCCTTAAGTTCATTGTTATAACATGCAAGCACCGAGGAAAGGGCAGTCTGGCTGGCTCTCTGTACCTGGGAATGGGCAAGCCTGATTCTGGCCGCATCGGTAAAGGTACCTGCCACCAGAAAAATTGATGATAATACTATACTGATAAAAACGGTAATAGACCCTTTATTATAAATTGTGGAAATTGGTTTTACTGCTTTCATTATCTCTTCACCACACTTTTAGTGTTTTTTTAACAGTTTGCCTAATACCTCATTAACCTCCGAGCCGGTTCCTATCCATTTATTATCGCTGTTAACCATGCAGTTTTTTATATCAATGACCATATCCAGATTCCTGACAAATTCAGCGTTATCCTCCAGAGGAGTTGAGATTTCAGCCCTTATTGCCAGTTGGGGAGAAATGCCGAAAATTGCGAGCAGCTTTCCGGCGGGAAGCGGATAATTTTCCTCAATCCCAACCTTCAGCTGGTTGATCAATAAACTGTAATATGTATCAATCTTTACTGTTTTTTCCGAATTGATTATGGAGGGCTCAATACCGGTTAATGTGTATGTTTCTATACTGCCCCTTTTGACGGCTGTGTCGGAATCGAAAATTCTCCAGTATAAATTTGTTTGGGGCGGCCATTGAGAATTTGATTTAAATTGTTTTACATAATATGCTGCCCCCCGGTTGGAAGCTTCGCTTGCAGCACTTTGAAGAGAGATATATTGATACATAATTATAAAGCAGTAAACCAGAACAACCATTAGTAAAAATACTAACGAAAATACAATGGAAGCTTCTACCGTAAAACTGCCCTTCTCATTAAAGCTAAGTACCATTGACTTCATTTTATTCAGAACTTGCTTCACCTTTTCTCATCCCCTATTCTGGCAGGCAGTCATTTTGTCAATTGTCCGGGCCGCCATAGCATCGGGGGAGATAAACTCCCCATTTTATACTAGGTTATCAAATGTAAAATTCTCAGCCTGCAAGAGTACCCTGGGTTCCGTTTTTATTATTCTCAAGCTTGCTTGCATCAGGAAACAGATTGTTGATTATAGCATTCACAAAGTTGATGAGCTGCTTTCTGAAAAGCAATGCAACTCCCACCAATACAGCTATAATAATTATTACCTCAACAGTACCCATCCCATCTTCTTCTGTAAAAAACCTTTTTAATGCAGAATTCATAACTGACCTCCTAAATAATAAAATCTTGATATTCCTTTTTTAAAAATCCGATGCTATCCCCTGCATGGAGAGAACTGCGGGGGTTACGACTATTATTAAAATCGCAAAAAACATTATCATCATCGGGAACAGGAGTTTTGTCGAAGCTTCCTCTCCCAATTTTCTTACTGCACTTTTGCGCATCTCCCAGCATTCATTTGACTGTAATCTCAATGAGAGGACCAAATCAGTTCCTCCCCTCTTGGTATTTTGCAAAATTGTCGACATTAATCTTGATATTTCAGGCACTTTGACCCTTTTTGCAAACTGACTGTAGGCCTCGGCTTCATTCTTCCCTGCTTTCAGGTCACATACAGTTTTCTCAACCTCTTGATAAAAAGTGCTCCTGCTGCCGGTTCTGTCGCCGGAAATCTTCTCCCAGGCCTTTGACATTGTCATCCCTGCATTTAACAGTAAGGTAAGTTTATTAATAAAATTCGGAAATTCCAGCTGAATCTCCAGTCTTCTCAATTTCACCCTGTTCTTCAGACGTGTATCCTCCACTATCATAATTAAGGCCATTAGCATTACAATGTAAATCATATATGACGGATCATATCCCGAAGCCAGAGCAGTAATCAATTCCAGAATGACAAAAAGTGCAAATAGGGTAATCTTATTGGCATACATTACTCTTATGTAAAAGAAGGAGTACTCCTGACCGTATACTTCACAAATATGGTTAAGGATTCTCCTGTCATAGGCAGAATTAAACGAATAGCCATATCTGTCAAGGACATATAGACCAAAAGGCAGAAATCTTTTCAAAAAGCGGTCCTTTGACTTGTCCAAAGCCTTAATATATGCCAGGTACCTGGCATAGTTACCCGCAAGTATGACCAGCAGGCACGAGATACTGCCCATGAGAGCAGCTAATGTGATTATTTTTATAAGAAGCATATTTCACAACCTAATATTCATAATTTTACCGGATAGTACATAAGCACCCCATAGCAGCAGCAGGCACAATGTCATTGCCATTTTCCCCTGAACCGTTGTAAATATGGGACTGATGTAATCCTGGGCAGTCAGGGATAAAAGAAGAATCATAGCAACAGGCATAATATTCAAGATTTTTTGCTCAAAATTTCTTGAAGACAACAGAGTTTCTATTTCCTGTTTCATTTCTATTTTGTCGCTTATTATTCCCGAGGCATTCTTTATTGCTTCTATCAAATTCCCTCCGGCCCTCTTGCAAATGCTTATCACATCGGAAAAATTAACTATATCCTCCAATTTGCTGCGTTTGGCCAGATCCCATATGGCCTCCTCCACCGTGATGTTTAAAGACAGCTTATGAATTATGATTCTGGTCTCCTTGATTATGTCGCTCTCTTCACCCGGGTATAGAACGAGCAAATCGCCCAGGGCAACATTGAAGGCATTCTCTATTGCTTTGCCTGAAGACAGAGAGGAGGCCAAAGATGTCAGCAAATCTTTAAACTGAATATTCAGCTCATTTTTTCGTTTGTCTATCAATTGCTTTTTCTTGTGCTTCAGGTATAAAATTCCCAACGGACTGAGAATTCCGGCAAATACAACGCTTCTGTAAAAGAGATAGGAAACTGCAAAAATAACTGTTGAGGCAAGTAATATGTAGAATATCTTCCATTTCAGAGGCATCAAATAAATATCGTAGTCCTGCAAAAACTATCCCTCCTTAAACACCAGTGGAATCATATTCACTGATAATATACTATATATCACATGATAAGCCTGCATTTATCATTTTTTGAGTATTAATCAACGGATTTGCACTTCTTGCCAAACAGCCGGTAACCTTGCCGGATAAACCGGTATTGTCCCCATGAGCCTCTTCAAAGCTAAACAGAGGCTTAAGCATATACTGTCCGTTTTCAAGACCCAGCACTTCTGAAATTTCAAGCGTCCGTCTGGATTTATCCCTCAATCTTGACAGAAAAATAATTATATCGATTGCCGAGGCTATCTGCTTACGTACTGCTTCAAGGGGTATGGCCGATGAGCTCAATATCATTGTCTCAAGCCTTGACAGCATATCCATGGCCGAATTGGCATGGCCTGTTGAAAGTGAACCGTCATGACCCGTATTCATTGCCTGCAACATGTCAATAGCTTCAGGTCCTCTTACTTCGCCAACTATGATCCTGTCTGGCCTCATTCTAAGAGAGGTCTTTATCAAATCCCTGATGGTGATCTCACCTCTTCCCTCCAGATTGGCATTTCTGGTCTCAAGCCTGACGAGGTTGGGGATATTGTGTATTTGCAGTTCTGCAGAATCTTCTATTGTAATGACTCTCTCATCCTGTGGGATATAATTTGATAATGCATTGAGAAAGGTGGTTTTGCCGGAACCGGTTCCGCCGCTGATAAAAATATTGTATTTTGCCACCACCAATTTTCTCAGAGCATCGGCGGCCTGGGCCGTCAATGACCCAAGCTCTATGAGCTTTTCCATATTAACGGGTTTGTCGGGAAATTTTCTGATGGTAACGATTGGCCCATTAAGAGCAATGGGCGGAAGAACCACATTTATTCTTGAGCCGTCTTTGAGCCTGGCATCCACAATAGGTGTGGACTCGTTGACCGTCCGGTTTACTGCTGTTACCATTATTTGAATTATGTCTTCCAGCTTTTGGGAAGATTCGAAATGAAGATTAAGTCTTTCACTTTTTCCATTCCTCTCTATAAAAATATTATCGGGCCCGTTTATCATAATCTCGGTGATACCGGGGTCCTCAAGCACGGGCTGGATAATATCAAGTCTGCGCAGGGAATTGAAAATGGCCGATATTATTTCCTTCTTTTCACAGGTGCTTAAAATAATTTCTCTCGATTTTTCAAATACCGATTTTTCAACTATTTCACTAATCTCTTCATCCGATAAATTCCTCTTTAAATCAATTCTTTCATTTATAGCAGCTTTAATTTCGTTTACCAGGTTCTGATTCAATTTTTATCCTCCAGGTTGACTGCTGATGTATCTGCCGGCGATTTTTTTTATGGAATTGTATATTTCTTCAGGTCCTCCCATTATACTGAACTTTTTTGAATTGACAATTTCATTGAAGGGAATTTGAGAAATGAAACTTTCTTTAGAAATGAAATGTGGGAATAATGGGAGATCCTGATTTGATACTTTATTTGCGACATATAAGAATTTATGTAACAAATAAGAATGTTGACCTGTTGTATTTGAAAGCATGCTTAAGCTTTCCATAAAGACCTTTGTTTTATGTAAACATATTTCTTCGTCAGTGATAATATATATAACTTCATCAGCATTTACGAAGACTTCTATTGAGTTGGAATCAAATCTTGAATCCATATCAATGACAATAAGGTCGTATTTTCCGCATTCCTTCAGCGAATTCATGAGAAATTCAATATCCCCGGGAAGCAGCTCATTTATTTCGAAGGGATGCTTCGCCTCCTTGAAATAAAAAATATTTGCAGACGGCTCCTGACACCACAGGGCTGGAAGCTTTGATATCAGATTCCTGTCCCTTTGCTGTACATAATAAATAATTTCAGATAGCGAGTATTCCGCATTGCAGGAAAAAAAGAAATTTGTGGATTGAAACTGTTCCAGATTCAGATAGAAAACCTTTAGACCGGATAGGGAACAAAATGAACTTATTCCCATGGCAATGGAGGTTTTTCCGACACTGCCCGAAGCAGAGTATACAGCTATTACTTTCGTGTTTTTTTCCTTAGTATTTTTTATGATATTTCCTGTATTTATAAAGCCGTTGACAATATCTCCGGCAATTTTATCAACTTCCTTGTATTTATATATCGAAGGGATTTCTGAAAAACTGCTCTCTGTGACTCCTGATGATAAGATAAAGATAGGCTTTGCAAAATATTTTTTTATTTGAAGATAATACTTTTCACAGGTGAGAACAATGTCGGGGTCGATTTTTTTTATCCATTCTTCAATGTTATAGGAATTGCTGCAATAATTTACAAGCAAGGTTTCAGAAAAATTATGGGTAAGAGAATTACACAGATTGAACGAATATTCATCATCATCGTCCATAATCATTATTTTTATGAGTGACATTAGCTTTCTCCAGTTCTTTTGTATAATATATATAAATCTCTCTAAAAGTATAAGCGAATTGGAAAATGAGAAGGTTTTTAAACGATCTATTTAAATTATAAATACAGATTTATTTTTTGTCAACATGTTTTTTCTAAATTTGTTAATTTATTTCATTTTTCTCAATTTATGTATCCATTAATTGACAATTTACCAAATTTTGTACTTGCATTTATTTTGATATCTCCCTCTGATCCGGTGAATTGATTATGGGATATAGTGCCGACTGTGTCAAGGCTTATAGCCGCTGTAACCGGAAAGGTTAGCTCGATATTCCCGGTTCCGGTTTTAAAGGAATGGGTGGACTTACTTTCACATTCAGCCTTTACATATATATTCCCTTTTTCAATTTTAACCTCGGAAGCTCGGGTCAGTCTGCCGGAATTCAGTCTGAAATTGCCATTTTCACAATGTATCGACATTGAGCCGTATAAAGCTTTAATCTCTGCACTTGCAGCCTCCAGTTCTGCTTTTATGCTTCCTTCGAATTTATCTTCGACTACAAGACTCCCCTGTTCCTGTACCAGCTCAATGCTGTTGATCCGCCGAGGAATTGTAAGCTTGATTTCCGAAAAAATATCATTTGAATTTTTGATATTTCCGCCATAGTCTACCGAAATATAGCAGATATTATCCTTAACCGTACTCTTGACTGAAAATTTGTTAAGAAGCTTTTGAAGCTGCTCATCAGTTTTTTTGTCCCTGACCGTATGTTTAATTTCACAGGTTATTTCGGGCTTGTCCCAGCAGAATATCTGAAGTTTTCCCGAGTCCACCGAAATATCCAGTGTCCTTACTTTTTTACTTAACTCAATTGTAGAATTCTTATATTGATAGGTGCCTTGCTTATGAAGGGCAGCAGCCTGCCGACCGCAGCCTGCTAATAGAATTGTTATAAATAGAAACAGAAAATATATGGTTAATCTCTTCATGGTAGTCTCCTGCAATATTATTATCGCAAGAATGATACCATATTTTTCCACATAAACTCAATTATTTCCTGTCCACCCCACTTTGAAGAATGGACAGGCTAATTATTCCATACAGTAAAATATTTTTAAAGCCTGCTGATCAGATCAGACTTTTCATGTAACCGGCATAATGTGAAAAAACTATTCCCGGCTCCTCCAGGTCAAGGCACCATCTCTTTACCCATTCAAGAGACAGATATCCTTTATAGTCATTTTCCTTAAGTATTCTGACTATACTTTTAATGGGAATATCGCCATGTCCCATCATCTTATACTTTATAACACCATCAACCACTATTGAATCCTTGATATGAATGAAGGAAATACGGTTCTTCAGATTTTCATAAGTTTCCTCTACAGACTCATTGAAAAATCTGATTGGATGGTGGACATCCCATAAAACTCCTACATAATCCGACGCCACCTTTTCAATGGCCGCCTTCAATACCTTTGAAGCTGCAAAAACTCCATTTGTTTCTACGAGAAGCTTTACGCCCTTCTCTTGAGCCTTTACTGACAGTTTTCTCAGGTTATCGATTACAAATTCAATGTCAACATCGCCGGGCTGGGGCTGTGCATCTCCCAATACTCTGACATAAGGTGTACCGAGTTTTGAAGCAAGTTCAATATAGTCCTGTGCTTCCTGAATATGCTTATCAATATTTGCTTTATCAAATAAATAACTTGCAGACGTCAGGCAAGGTATTTCAAGACCTATTTTATCAAGTTTCTTTTTAGTCAAATCAATATTTTCAACAGTAAATTGTTTAGCCCTGGGTGCATATAATTCATTTCCTATACCTCGAATTTCAATACCATCAAAGCCGATGTCCTTCGCTGTCGAGAGCATATCCTCCCAACTCCAGCCAGGACAGCCCAGCGTAGAAAATGATATCTTCATATTAACCTCCTAAGCCATGTTATGGCTTTGAGCCGCTTAGCGGCCACAAAATAATAATGAAATTTGTTCTCTCCCTCATCCGCTATAAGGCGAATAAAGGAGGTTAATTGGCCATGTGCGCTTTCAAAGTATTTGATAATACTTTGGTATTGGTAAATACTTTGAATATTTCGCACGGCCATAAATTCACAGGTTAGTTTGGAAGACGAACGCAAGTGGAGTCTTTCAAGCTAACCTCCCGTCCGTGTGCCGTTGACACACAGTTAAATTGTAATCAATAGACATTTAACTAGTTCTCATAATAACATTTTTTTCCGTTGACTGCAAGGAAACAAAACCCATCAATACCGGGATGCACTGCAGCCTTTAATACGCTGTATAAGTATTGCCATATATATTATAATATTATTCTTTTGATATCTTTTAGAAGTTCAGGAAATAATCCATTTTAGGTCTTAAGATTTATGCTTTTAAGATTTATGCTTTTTAAAAATGGTGAGTAATGCTTTATAAAGAAGATACCCGGATATCCCCCCCAGGAGGTTCAGAAAAATATCATCGATATCGCTTATCCCTGAGCTTGTCAGGTATTGAACAACTTCAACAAGAACAGTTGCAAAAATGGAAACAGCAATTACCCTGCTGAATTTTTTCATACTTTCAAAAGCTAATGGCAATAAAAAACCCATCGGCATGAAGGCCGCTATATTTCCTGCCAGGTTTATTATTACACTGCGGGTTCCCATATGACGGGTCAAATATTGCATTATGGTTGAAAACGGGACAATATTTATTCCTCTCAGTCCATTTCCGCGGCCGTAATGGGAACTGAAAAAAGTAAGGTAGGCCAATAAAAAGAGATATGCTGTCAGCAAAAATACAGCCACATATTTTAAACTTCTGTCGGTAATTTTCTTCATTGTCCACACCTGTACTTTCCTATGTTCATATTCTACGCTCTAAAATAGTCCACTCCTGCCTGGAATAACTGCTGGTCCTTCTCTCCCGGCACATTCCTGTACAGGTTTGCCCCTATCCTTTCAGAGTGCCCCATCTTGCCGAATACTCTTCCGTCAGGACTTGTAATGCCTTCTATGGCATTTACCGATCCATTGGGATTATAGCTGATATCGTATGTCGGCCTGCCGTTGGGATCAACATATTGGGTAGCTATCTGACCATTTGCCTGCAGAGTTTCCAGCACATCGCTGCCGGCTGTAAATCTGCCCTCACCGTGGGATATGGCTACTGTGTGAATGTCTCCAACCTTTACGTTGTTCAGCCACGGTGAAAGGTTTGAAGTTATCTTGGTATTCACAAGACAGGACTGATGACGTCCAATAGTGTTGAAGGTAAGCGTCGGGCAGCTTTCATCAATATCCCTGATTTCCCCGAAAGGCAGCAATCCAAGCTTTACCAGTGCCTGGAAGCCGTTGCATATGCCCAGCACCAGACCATCCCTCTCCTTGAGCAGCTTCATCACAGCCTGGCTGACCACAGGATTTCTGAAGGCTGTGGCGATGAATTTGCCTGAGCCTTCGGGTTCGTCTCCGGCACTGAAGCCGCCCGGAATCATTATTATCTGGGAATTGTTGATCAACCTTTCCATCTCTTTGATAGATGCTTCTATATCATTATGCGAGAGGTTTCTTATAACCAGAGTTTCAACAATTCCGCCCGCTTTTTCAAAAACCTTTTTAGTATCGTATTCACAGTTGGTGCCCGGGAATACAGGTATAAATATCCTTGGTACGGAAAGCTTTACGGATGGCCTTGCCTTTTTTCCGGCTTCGTATTTATATTCCGCAGGTACTGCCGTCTGCTGCTTTACTCTGGTCGGGAATACCTTTTCCAGAGGTGCCTGCCATTTTTCTGCAAGCATGGCCAGCGGTATTTTTTCTCCCGCAACCTTTATTTCGGCAGTGGAAGCTGTAATACCAAGCACCGTGTAATTTATGCCCGACAGAACCGATGATAGCTCGGTGCTTTCTTTAACTTCAATAACAATTGAGCCATAGAGCGGTTTAAACAGCATTGCTGTTTCCATATTCCCGGCAAATTCAAAGCCAATCATATTTCCAAAGGCCATTTTGCTGATTATTTCAGCTATACCGCCTTCTCTTACCGAGCTTGCAGACAATATTGACTTTTCGGCAGCCATTTTATGAATAGCTTCATAAACCCGCTCCAGTTCTTCGAAGTCTGGAAGATTATTCCGGTCCAGTCCTACCGGCAAAAGTACAACTTTGTTCCCAGCCCCTTTAAACTCATTGGAAACAACATTGTTTACATTTACTGTGTCCACGGCAAAGGATACAAGTGTAGGCGGCACATCCATCTCGTTGAAGCTGCCCGACATGCTGTCCTTGCCTCCGATTGCGGCCGTGCCCAGTTTCATTTGTGCATAGTATGCACCCAGCAGTGCGCTTAAAGGCTTGCCCCAGCGTTTTGCATCCCTGCCCGGCTTCTCGAAATATTCCTGCAGTGTTAATCTGATCTTTTTGTAGTCACCGCCCATGGCTGCAATTTTTGCCACAGATTCCACAACTGCAAACACCGCACCGTGGAAGGGACTCCACGTGGATATTTCAGGATTGCAGCCATAGGACATCAAGGTTCCGGTAGTGGTGTCCCCTTCCATTAGCGGCAGCTTTGCAGCCATACCCTCGGCAGGCGTGAGCTGGTTCTTTCCCCCGAAGGGCATCAGGACTGTATTTGCGCCTATTGTTGAATCAAAGCGCTCCACAAGCCCTTTCTGACTGCATCTGTTCAGGTTCTGAAGGTTTTCCACCCACTTTTCGGTAAGATTCTCAATTTTTATATTTTTATATCTGTCAAAATAGCTCTCCTCATCCGGAGCAGTTATCTCTATGTCTATTCTTTGCTTTGCTCCGTTTGAATTCAGAAATTCCCGGCTTAAATCGACTATGGTTTTGCCCCTCCAGTTCATCTTAAGCCTGGGTGCCTCAGTAACCTCGGCAACTACAACGGCCTCAAGGTTTTCTTCATTTGAATGTTTAATGAATTTTTCCACATCAGACGAATTTACAACTACAGCCATTCTTTCCTGGGATTCGGAAATAGCCAGCTCTGTCCCGTCCAGACCTTCATATTTCTTTGGAACCATATCCAGATCTATTTCAAGTCCGTCGGCCAGTTCGCCGATAGCAACCGATACGCCGCCTGCACCGAAGTCGTTGCATCTCTTGATCAAGGTGCTTACCTCGGGGTTTCTGAACAGGCGCTGGATCTTTCTCTCTGTGGGAGCATTTCCCTTCTGAACTTCAGCTCCGCAGGTTACCAGCGATTCTTCTGTATGTGCCTTGGATGAACCTGTTGCTCCTCCGCAGCCGTCTCTCCCCGTCCTGCCTCCCAGCAGTACTATCCTGTCGCCGGCTGCCGGCTGCATGCGCACAACATTTTTCCTGGGGGCGGCGCCTATTACGGCACCTATTTCCATCCTCTTTGCAACATAGCCTTCATTGTATATTTCAGCAACCAGCCCTGTTGCAAGGCCTATCTGGTTGCCGTAGGAGCTGTAGCCGGCTGCGGCGCCGGTGGTTATTTTCTTTTGGGGAAGCTTTCCGGGAATGGTTTCTTCCATCTTCTTCCTGGGGTCGCCGCTTCCGGTCACCCTCATTGCCTGATAGACATATACCCTTCCCGAAAGCGGGTCGCGGATGGCGCCGCCCAGACAGGTGGCAGCTCCTCCAAAAGGTTCTATTTCTGTGGGATGGTTATGTGTTTCGTTCTTGAACATTACCAGCCATTCTTCACTCTTTCCGTTTATATCGGCATCAACAACAATACTGCAGGCATTGATTTCATCCGAAAGGTCCAGATCCCCCAGCCTGCCCTGCTTTTTAAGCTGCTTCATAGCCATGAGTGCAACATCCATCAGGCATATATCCCTGTCGGAACGCCCCTTGTAAATATCTTCTCTGGCAGACTTGTAGTCATTAAAAGTTTCTTCTATCACTTTGGTATATTTACCCGGCTGAAATCTGACGTCGTCGATGCAGGTAAGGAAGGTGGTATGCCGGCAGTGATCCGACCAGTAAGTATCTATCATTCTCATTTCAGTTACAGATGGATCTCTTTTCTCGGTATTTTTAAAATATTCCTGACAGAACACAATATCATCAAAAGACATTGCAAAGCCCATTTCCTTCAGAAGACCCGAGAGCTGCTCCCGGTCCATATTTATAAATCCGTTGACAGTTGCCACAGCCTCCGGCTTTTCAACCTCGGTTTTCAGGGTTTCAGGCTTTTCCATACCTGCTTCCCTGCTTTCAACGGGATTTATATAAAATTTCTTGATAGCTGCAAGGTCGTGCTCAGAAACTGAGCCGCCCAGCACTATTACTCTGGCAGCCTTTATTTCAGGACGTTCTCCCTGAGTCAGCAGCTGTATGCACTGGGCGGCCGAATCGGCTCTCTGGTCATACTGTCCGGGCAGGTATTCAACCGCAAAGGCCTTGCAGCCGGCAGGGATTGCATATTCTTCATCGTATGCAAAATCTACGGGAGGTTCCGAAAAGATAGTGTTTCGTGCCATCCGGTACTCCTGGTCGCTGATTCCTTCCATATCATACCGGTTTACTATTTTTACCCACTCCAGTGACTTTATGCCCAATGTTTCGGTCAGGTCGGACAAAAGCCCCTGTGCCTCCACATCATATGGTTTTTTCTTTTCAACAAAAAGTCTTTTTACCATGCTTCCCATATCGGCTCCGTTTCCGGCGTAAAATCCACGCCATTCAAAATTCAGAATATGTTAAAAAATCTATATTTATAGTTAAGTACAGGATGATATTTAAATTATAATATGATAAAATATATTAGTAAAATTAATATTATTAATGTTTTACATTAGGAGTACTTATGGATATAAACTTTGAGCTGTATAAAATATTTTATTACTGCTGCTCCAATAAAAGTTTCTCTACAGCAGCAAAAAAGCTGTTTATCTCACAATCGGCGGTGAGCCAGTCAATCAAGCAGCTGGAGGCCCAGCTTGGAGTGACACTTTTCTTTAGAAAATCCAGAGCCATTCAATTGACTTCGGAAGGAGAAATGCTCTTCAGTTATGTATCACAGGCCTTTAATTTTCTGAAAACGGCCGAATCGAAGCTTCAGGAGCTGGAGGATTTGAAATCCGGTGAGATACGGATAGGTGTCAGTGATTCCATATGCAAATACTTCGTTATGCCATATATTAAAAAATTCGGACTTCTGTACCCTCGGATAGCTATAAAAGTAGTAAACCGTACCACTCCTCAGCTGCTGGAGGTACTGAAAAACGGCATGGTGGACATGGTCATTTCAACCCTTCCGGTAAACGGTGAAATATACTCGGCAGTACCATTTATAACTGTTGAGGATATTTTTGTTGCTTCTGAAAAATATTCCGGACTTAAAGGCAGAGAAATATCGCTTGAGGAATTGAACACCAACCCTCTGGTCATGCTCCCTCCCGACAGTTCCACCCGGAAGGCCATCGATGCCTTTTTTGCCCGGCATGGCCTTGCCTGCTCCCCAGAAATAGAACTTGAAAGCCTTGACCTTCTGGTGGAGTTCGCCCTGATCGGCACAGGAATTGCTTATGTTCTGAAGAACAGTGCGGTTGAACATATTAAAAGCGGGCAGTTGTTCCATATAAAAACCATGGAAGAACTGCCGCAAAGAAAGGTCGGCATAGTTACCATGAAAAATGTAATGCTTTCAAAAGCGGTCAAAACATTTATAGATATCCTTCTGTGATAAATACTTGTTGCAGTTATTTAATCTTTGCTTTACCTGTGTAATTTTTCATATCAACTGGTAACTTCCGTACTAACTTCATGAAATAAGGATGCCCACAAAACAATTGCGAAAATTGTATCGCCTCATTTAAAGCGGTTTTGCCGTCGCTCAAACTCGACCTCCTGTCTCGATTTGAAGCTCAAAGCAACGTCCTGTTGCTTTGACGGCAATACCGCTTTACCTTTGGCGACAATTTACCGCAATTGTTTTTAACTGTGCATCTTATTTCATGAAGTTGTCCTCTCGTACCAGTTGATTCTGATTAAATCTATCTATAAAGCAAAACAAAATTTTAATTGGCACAACGGGTTAATTTAGCGCTTGTACCAGCATAATATTATACCAGTTTTTAAAAATGCAGGTACATTTCGTAATAAATAGCTGCTGACTCACCGGAAACAACTTTAAAGAACCGTGCTTCAATAGTGCGCGAGAACGTTTCCACCAATGAGAAGCCTGATTAGAAGAGCTTGCTTGAAATTTGTAGGCTTACTCCAAGTACATCGTGCCGGGAAATTGACAGGAGGTCAATTTAAGCAGCACGCGAGACCCGGATGGTCGAGTCGCTGCGACGGTAAAGAGGTGCTTGGAGTGAGCCCATACTATTTCAGGCAAGAACTTCGGAGGCGATCCATTGGTGGATAGCGGTCGGGAGCACCATTGACAGATATGAATTAAAATTGTTCTTATGGTGTACAACCAGATTTTAACCAGGAAAGTACCCCTGCAAAGTTTTTATAAAAACTCCTTGATCAATTCCTCTTTCTCTTTTGAGAAATCGACGAAATCCTCATTGACCCTGATAACTGGAGCATATGCACACTGATTTGGAACATATACAACCTCACCGATTTCCCCGTTTTTAAGCTTTACCTTTGAGCCCACATAATAGCTGGGCATATTTGTAAACAGGGCCATCATGATCTTGGGATCAACTGTTTCAAAACCCACATTTTCCAGTTCTTTAAAAGCTGTAAAGGGAGTCTGTCTTCCCCTGTAGACTCTTTCGGAGGTTATTGCATCGAAAATATCCGATACAGTAACAATTTTGGAATACAGATTTTTTTGGCTGCCTTTTATTCCGAAAGGATAACCGGTGCCGTCCTCTTTTTCGTGATGCATTATTACAGCCCTTTTGATATCCATACTGATCCCTTTGATGCCTTTTACTATTTCATAACCGTAAACAGTATGTCTTTTCATAATCTCATATTCATAATCAGTTAATGTACCCTTTTTATTCAGTATTTCTTCGGGAATCCGTGCCTTACCCACATCATGGAGCAAGCCGGCCATTACTATTTCCTTTAGCTGCTTTTTACCAAAGCCCAGCCATTTGCCAAGAAGCATGGAATATACCGAAACATTGACCAGATGTGAATATGTATAGGAATCTGCAATTCTGACGGAATTTACACAATCCATCAGAGAGCCGCAGTCATTTATCTTGCTGTAAATATGCTCGGATATATCCTCGGCTTTGCTGAAGTCCAATTTTTTACCCGAGGCAAGGTCCTGGAGCATCTGTTTGGCAACATTGACATCCTCAATATATTTTTTCTGGTCTTGGTTTAATTTTTCATTGGATAGATATTCATCCCCATGAACAGGATTTGAATTATAGATAAAGATTTTGTCAATTCTGAAGTCAATAAGCTTTTTTAAAATATAATCCGTAATAATGGTATTTGAGGGCACAATCATGTTACCGCCCACCGAGTACACGTCTTCGCCCAGATAACTTCCCAAAATATCTTCATTAACTCCGACATATATTTTTTCCATAGTATCCCGCCCGCTTTCTCATTAATTAAGAAAAACTTAAGAAATACACCCACTATTTTTTTTACAAGAATATTATATAATAAAGTTGGGAAATAGTCACCCAAATTTCGCCATTTAAGTACAATATATGTAAAAATTTTTTTACATTATATTGGGAACCTTTATTATTATTGGTTCGTCTAAATATGGTTAGGAAAATTCAGGCAAAGGAGGAATGAATTTATTTGGAGAATATCATCGAAGTAAAAGGAATCCGCAAAGTATACAGAGTTGGTAATGAAAAGGTTATAGCTCTTGAAAATATCGATCTTTCCATAGGCAAGGGTGAAATATGCTGCCTGCTTGGAACTTCGGGTTCAGGAAAATCCACGCTGCTGAATCTCATGGCCGGGCTTGAAAAGCCGACCAGAGGTGAAATCATAATAAAAAATACACATGTTGAGAAATTAGACGAAAAAAGACTTGTGCTTTTTCGGCAAAAATATATTGGTTTCGTTTTTCAATCCTACAATCTGCTCCCAAACCTGACAGCTATGGAAAATGTCGGACTGCCTCTGGCCTTTAAAGGAATTCCCCGTTGGATAAGGGACAAGAAATCAAAGCAGATGCTTAGCTCTGTGGGGCTCAAATCCCACAGCAACAGAAAGCCTTCGCAGATGAGCGGCGGCCAGCAGCAAAGGGTGGGCATTGCAAGAGCCTTCGTAGGCAATCCGGAAATAGTTTTCGCCGACGAACCCACAGGAAACCTTGATTCCAAAACCACCGTGGAGGTCATGGACCTGATTACCGGGATTGCCAGAAAAAATAATCAAACTTTGATAATAGTTACACATGATACAAACATTGCCGGTTACGCCGACAAGATAATACATATTCTGGACGGCAATATTGAAAAAGTGGAATTTAAAACTCCTTCCTTGATAAAATAGAAGGAATTTACCAAAATAAATTTAAAAATAACACCAAAGTGTAGCCTGGAGGATAAAAACTTATGAAAACCGTAAAAAAATATATTTCTATTCTGCTGATATGCCTGATAGTACTATCAAATGTTTTATTTAGAGTTACCCCTGTGAATGCCGAGGTAAAGGATGTGGTTTTGAGCGGCTATAGCTATAACACATCCAATTCTCCGACACTTACAGACGGCGATACGTTCAATATAACCCTTCATATCAAAAAAAACACCTCAAATGCTGTGGTGGATTATATTGAAATCGCCGGCTCCTCCTTTTCCCTGAAGGACGGAGGATCGACGCTGACAGCAAGGCCCGAGGGATCAAATTTTAAAACCGATGACACGACCTTCGTATTTAACGGAGGCTCTAAAAGACTGGAAGTTAATATTTATTATAAAATCAACGGTGTTGATTACAATTTGTCAGATTTTATCAACATATCACAGGCCATACCCGATACTTCCTCCTCAGCACCGGAGGACACCACTAAAAAAGCACCTAAAATAGTAATTTCAGGCAACTCCCCCATACCGTCGGGACAGGCGGGATATCAAATTACCTATGCACTGCCCATAAAGAACGCAGGACAGTATGTGGCCAAAAAGGTCACCGTTTCCCCCGTATTGGACGGTTCTGTTCCAATTGAGATAGAATCAATGAATCTGTCTCAAACCGTTGACTCAATGCTCCCCAATGAGGCCACCGAGGTTAAATTCACCTTCAGTATTGCTCCCGGAGCGGCAGCCAAGACATACCCCATTAAATTTAATATTCAATTCTACAATACATATAATGATTATTACAGTACCACAGAAACCGGCTATATAAAAACACTGGAAGGAAACGCCCTTCCAAAGCTGATCCTTAAAACCGTGACTACAAATCCTTCTCCCGTACAGCCGGGACAGGACTTCCAGATGGATATCACACTTGAAAACGAAGGCCAGTTATCTGCAAAAAACGTTTCAGTTACGCTGTTAGGCCTGAAAAATGACGGTGTCAGCATCCAGGGAACCACAAGCAAGCAAACCCGTTCGATTATATACGGATATGATACTTCAACAATAACCTATAATCTTTCGGCATCAAAGAAAATAGAGGCCGGTGCCAATAGCCTGAAATTGAAGCTTGACTATTCAGATCCTGACGGTGAAAGCCATTCCGAAGAGATTGATTTCTTTATCAATATACAGGGACAGGACTCCCAGACAATAGTCGAACTGAAGAATATTGTTTCCCCCGCCTCGGCGCTCTCTCCAGGAGAAAACGCATTGGTGGCTTTTGACGTTGTGAATACCGGAACTGAAGATGCACGGAACGTAAAAGTAACGGTTACCGCAGATAAGGAAATAATTCCAAGGACACAAAACACTATAATTATTCCTACGCTGAAAAAAGGAGAAACAAAAAATGTACAGTTCCAGCTGTTTATTTCAGATGAAGCCGTAACAAAAAATTACGCTGTCGCACTGAATGTGGAATATGATGTACCCTCCGCAGATGCGGCTTCCAAGCAGACTGTAATGCAATATGTGGGTTTCTATGTGGAGAATTCCACCGGAAAAACCGTACCCAGGTTAATAATTGACAGCTATAGTATAAATCCCAAGACCATTAAGGCAGGACAGCCCTTTACCCTGGATTTGTCAATATTGAATACAAGCAAATCATCGGCAATAAAAAACGTTAAGATCACCCTTAATTCTGATGATGGTACTTTTTCCACGGTTAATTCAAATTCTTTTTACATAGATAATATTTCACCAAAAAAGAATATTAAGAAACAAATCAGTTTTTCCTCAAAATCGGATGCGGCACCGAAGCAGTATACCATCAGTGTAAATTATGACTATGAGGACGATAAGGGAAATCCTTATACGACAAAGGATATTGTGGGAATTCCCCTTACACAGGCAACAAGGCTGGTAATAGGAGATTTCAGTTTTCCGCCTGAAGCATTTATCGGCAATCCTGTTCCTATAAACGTAAGTTTTTATAATATGGGCAAATCCACATTATATAACCTGTTGGTCAAGCTTGAAGGCGATTTTAAAGTTGAAGGCACCAGTTATTTTGTGGGAAATTTCGAACCCGGCAAGACCGATTCCTTTGACGGTGCAATAACCCCCGGGGCAGCAGGTCCGGTAAAAGGTTTCGTCATTTTTTCCTATGAGGACGCAGAAGGAAATCCACAAGAGGTTAAAAAGGAAATAACATTAAATGCCTCAGAAATGCCGGCTCCTCCCCCTATGCCCGGCGATGGTTCAATGCCCCAGGAGGGCGGAAAGAAATTTCCGCTGTGGGCATACATTGCATCAGGCACAGGCTTGCTTGCAGTCATGGTAACAGTAATTCTTCTGGTTCGTAGAAAAATAAGAAGAAGAAAGGAATTATTGTTCGATGAGGAGCTTTGATATTATATCCATGGGCTTGAAAAACCTGTTCAGAAGAAAAACCAGAACCATATTGACCGTACTGGGCGTTGTAATCGGAACAGCAGCAATTGTTGTAATGGTATCCCTGGGCATCGGCATGAATGAAAATTTCGAAGAGCAGCTGAAACAGATGGGCAATTTGAATATTATCAATGTGACAAAATACAGAAACTCTCCGGATAATACCGGTGGTCCGCCAAAAGAGATTGTGCTTGACAGCATTGCCATATCAAAAATAAGTGCAATAAAAGGCATAAGAGGTGTGACACCGGTTGTGGAAGGCAATATGAAGCTGGTATCCGGCAAATATATGGCCTATGTTTCCGTTATGGGTATAGATGCCAGGACCATAGAGAATTTCGATTATCCTGTTGAGCAGGGAAGATTGCTTCAAGAGGGCGATACCGATAAAATCCTGGTTGGAGGCAATATACCGCAGTATTTTTATAATCCTAAAACACGATATGGTATGATGGGTCCAAACTCAAAGCCGCCTGTTGACGTATTGACAGACAAACTGGAAGTAACCTTTGATATGAGTTACGGAGAAAAGCGGCGCCAGGAGGGGATCGGAGGTTCGGAAACCTCCGAAAAACCGCCCAAGCTATATAAAGTCAAGGGAGTAGGTCTGTTGTCCGTCACTAACGATTGGCAGAAAGACGGATACATTTTCATGGATTACAACTACCTTCAAAAACTTATGAAGGATAATGCAAAATCCCAGAACGGAAAACAGGACAATTATTGGGGCATGCCCAGCACCGATACTTCCAAAGGCTTTGAAAGACTTATGGTCATGGTTGACAATATGAAGGATGTGGACCGCGTGCAGAAGGAAATAGATGAAATGGGATACGGTACGAACAGCCTTGCCGATATGAGAAAGCCCATGCAGAAACAGGCCCAGACCATCCAGTTGGTACTGGGAGGCATAGGTGCGATTTCGCTTCTCATTTCCGCCCTCGGTATTACCAATACCATGATAATGTCAATATACGAAAGAACCCGTGAAATAGGTGTTATGAAGGTTTTGGGCTGCAAGATGAACAATATCCGGCAGCTGTTTCTCCTGGAAGCGGGCGTCATCGGATTTTTTGGCGGGTGCGTCGGTGTCCTCCTGAGTTATCTTGCCTCCCTGGTTTTAAATACCGTAGGGAGAAATATTATGAACTCAGGTGACGGCGGCATGGTGGGAATGGGCATGGGTATGGGAATGGGCATGAACAGCGGCGGTTCGAAGATATCGGTTATTCCGCCCTGGCTGGCGCTGCTGTCAATAGTTTTTGCAATATTGATAGGAATTGTTTCAGGTTTTTCCCCTGCAAGAAGGGCTATGAAACTCAGCGCACTGGAAGCCATCAAGTCAGAATAGGCGCATGCAGGTGTATGTAAAATAAATTTCGAAATGACTAAAAAAGTCGGCGGCAGCCGACTTTTTCCTTATCTGTTGAACTATTAAATTTTTTTTATAAAACAAATACTTTACAGAGTAAACTTCCGCACCTGATTCTCCAGCTTCTTCGAGAAGTCCAGATTGTTGTGGGTTGAATTCTCAACATTTTTAAACTGTTCGGCAACTTCAGCCGTTTTCACCGTGATTGTCTCTATTCCGTCGGCGCTCTCATTTACACTTGCCGTCACCTGTTCAAGAGCATCAACTATATTGGAAATAGATTTATTCATGGTTTTTGAGGATTCATTGAATTCATTCATCATTGAACTGAAACGGGCTGAATCGGAGTAATATTGTTCACCTGTTTCTATCAGTTTTCTATAGTCTGAAAGAACATCCTGATCAACGAAATCCAGAAGAACACCTGCACTGTCTGTAAGTGCACCCACCGACTCGTTTACTGTCTTCACAATATTCTTTATATCGGCTGCTGTTTTTGAGGACTGGTCGGCCAATTTTCTGATTTCATCTGCCACAACAGCAAAACCCTTGCCTGCCTCCCCTGCCCTTGCCGCTTCTATTGCTGCATTGAGAGAAAGCAGATTTGTCTGCTCGGTAATCTGCAATATGGCCTGGGCAAGCAATTCTATCTGAGAAACGGCCTTTGCCTTATCCATGGCCGTTTTGAGCTGCTGCTTGACATCTTCATAAACATTGCTGGCGTTTTCGGCTGACTTCACGGCACTTTCCTTTATCTCACTGGCCTTTTTACTTATCAGATTTGCAGAATCGGCACCGGATTCGGAATTTTGTGAAATCAGATTTACATTTTGCAGGATTTCCTGTGTATCAAAATTTATCTGGTGGGTCGTTGCAGCCGATTCCTCCATTGAAGCAGAAATACGTTCGGTAGTCTCAAGAGTATCATTTGTTTTATCTCTTAATTCCTGGGATAATTTTTGAACCTCCTGGGAATTTTCCATTATGTTTTTGGAGGAGTCCAGCATGAGACCCAGCATCTCTCTCAAAGAGCCTCTCATGGAGGCAAGATTTCTTGCCAGCAGCCCCATTTCATCCCTTCTGCCCTTTATCCTGTCATAGCTTTTATCATGTGACAAATCAAAATTGGCAGTTCTCTCAACTACTTTCAGAAGGACCTTTATTGGAATGGTCAGGGAAAATGTGAGCCATGTGCCCACGCAAATTACAAATACGGCCAAAATCGCTCCTGCAAGCAGAATCGGAAAATCTAAAAACTCATGTGCGGTAACCCCGCCGCCCACAATCAGTATACATCCCACAACAATCAATATTATCTTTTTACTGATAGACATAGCCTCTCGCGCCCCCAGTATTTTTGGAATTTTGGAATTTCAAGAAATTTCGGAAACTTTGGTAATCTTAGTAACTTTTTCTTTTATACTATCATATTGTGTCGATAATATCCATACTCACTTTGATGATTTTTGTACATTTCAGCTTTTCTTTTAATGCTTTTTGATATTTTATACATTATCGGTATAAACAGAGCAGAAAACATTAAAAATGTATAAAAAAAAGGTTGCTTACAATATATACACCGTTTAATAAAATATGCTATGTTTATAGAAAATAAATCGCTTATTATACATATATGGGAAGGTGATTAAATGTCTGAACAAATCAAGCTTATTGCATCCCGAATAAAGGAACTGCGTGACATTTCGGCTATATCGGCCCAGAGTCTTGCAGCTGAGCTTAATATTTCAGAAGAAATTTATCTTGAGTACGAAAGTGGAAATACCGATATTCCTGTCAGCTTTCTTTACCAGATAGCCAACAGATTCAATGTTGAGCTGTCTGCCATTTTAACCGGTGATAATCCCAGGCTGCACACCTATCAGGTGGTCAGAAAAGGAAAAGGCGCCAATGTGGAAAGAAGAGAGGATTATAAATACCAGAGTCTTGCCAACAACTTTATAGGCAAGAAGGCCGAACCGTTTATTGTCACTGTTGCACCTGAAGACGACAGTTTTCCTGTTCACTTTAATTCGCATAAAGGTCAGGAATTCAATTATGTCATAGAGGGAACCCTGAAAATAATAATCAACGGGCATGAATTGGTATTGGAGGAAGGAGATTCGGTATATTTCGACTCCTCTGCAAACCATGGCATGAAAGCCTTAAACGGCAAGCAGGCTAAATTTTTGGCAATTATTCTTTAGCACTAGGGGGAAAATAACAAATGTTAAACAAATATCTTTCTCGGCTGGACTTCTCATCCTATGAGGATTTCTATGAGAATTTTGAGATAAAAGTACCTGAGAATTTCAACTTTGCATACGATGTTGTTGATGAATATGCAAAAACCGACCCAAACAAGATTGCGCTTGTATGGTGTGATGAATCAGGGGCGGAAGCAACTTTTACTTTCGCCCAGCTCAAAGAATACAGTGATAAAACCGCAAATTTCTTTAAGGCTGCCGGCATCAAACGGGGTGATCCGGTAATGCTGATATTAAAAAGGCGCTACGAATTCTGGTTCTGCATACTGGCATTGCATAAACTGGGTGCCGTGACAATACCGGCAACCCACCTTCTGACATCAAAAGACATTGTTTACAGGGCAAATGCCGCCGACATAAAAATGATTGTCTCTGTATCTGAGCCGGAAGTCATCATGCATATCGAGGACTCCCTGAGCAAATCTCCCAGCCTTAAATATAAAGCTCTTGTGGGAGACAGCAAAGATGGCTGGCTTGACTTTACCAGTGAAGTTGACAAATCCTCCAATGTTTTTGAAAAACCGACCGGGGATCAGGCTTCACAGAACAGCGACATATCGCTGCTTTATTTTACTTCGGGTACAACAGGCATGCCCAAGATGGTTCAGCATGATTTTTTATATCCGTTGGGCCATATCCTGACGGCAAAATACTGGCAAAATGTCAGCGACGGCGGCTTACACCTGACTGTGGCCGATACGGGCTGGGCAAAGGCCGTCTGGGGAAAAATCTACGGCCAGTGGCTGGCAGGCAGTGCGGTTTTTGTATATGACTATAATAAATTTGTTCCGAAGGAATTGCTGCAGATCATTTGTAAACATAAAGTCACCACCTTCTGCGCTCCGCCAACAATGTACAGGTTCTTTATAAAGGAGGATCTGACAAAGTTTGACTTAAGCAGTTTGAAGTATTGTGCAGTGGCGGGTGAACCGCTTAATCCCGAGGTTTATAACCAATTTTATAAAGCCACCGGCATAAAGCTTATGGAAGGCTTCGGACAAACCGAATTGACCGTAACCCTGGCAACCTATCCCTGGATGGAGCCAAAGCCGGGGTCCATGGGCAAACCTTCACCGGGATATGATATAGACCTTCTGGATGATGAAGGCAACTCTGTTCAGGACGGTGAAGAAGGTCAGATAGTTGTCAGAACCTCTAAAAGGAAACCGGCCGGAATGTTTGGGGGATATTACAGGGATACAGCCCTGACCAATAAGGTCTGGCATGATGATATTTATTATACCGGTGACGTGGCATGGCGTGATGAAGACGGCTACTACTGGTTTGTGGGAAGATCAGACGATGTAATCAAGAGTTCGGGTTACAGAATCGGGCCTTTCGAAGTGGAAAGTGCTTTGATCGAACATCCCGCCGTTATGGAATGCGCAATAACCGCCGTTCCCGACGAAATAAGAGGTCAGATTGTAAAAGCGACCGTCGTCCTGACCAGGAACTATTCTCCGGGTGAAGGGCTGGTAAAAGAGCTCCAGGATCATGTAAAGAGAGTAACTGCTCCGTACAAGTATCCCAGAATTATCGAATTCGTGGAAGAGCTTCCCAAAACAATCAGCGGTAAGATCAGACGCGTTGAAATAAGAGAAACCGACAGCGATAAGAAATAAAATTAGTAAATGCCTGAAATTGTACAAATTTCAGGCATTTTACTTTTCTTTATTCTCTTGTAGGATCAAATCTGAAGCCCATGAGTTTAGTCTTCTTTTCACCTGGATTCAGAACATATATATCATCGATGTATTCCCACCTTACAAGTATGCTTGTAGACCTTTTTTCGGATATCTGTTTTTCCTTTGGGATCTCTTTACCGTTGTCATCCATGATTTTTGTCATGGTTCCTGACCCTTCCAGCCAGATGCCTATTTCATCAACATCCATCAATTTGGCAAAGATTATGTTGTTAACATCATAGAAATAGTTTAAAACCGTATTCTGCTCGGCTATTTTTCTCAGGCACAAAAATATATTTTCACCAATATAGCTGTTTAGAAACATATCCTTTATACTCCTGTAATTTTTCAGCTATAATATTAAATGAATTTTATTTGCGGAATGTTACAAATATTTGGCCAATACTAAAGCCCCGTAATTTACGGGGCTGAAAAAAGGGTTTTAAAGGAGAAACAAATTATGAAAAAGTTTATATTTATATATTAGTATAACTTTGTTAATAAACCATTTATAAATGATGAACTTTCTGTAAACAAGTGATATAAGTTTTTTATCAGAGCCTTCCACTTATTTATTAACATTGCAGAACCAAAAAAGAGACTGTTGTTAAGCAGCCTCTTTACTGGAATAACTTTACCTTGTATTTAAATGACTGTTAAATCTGATATTACTTATACCAGCTTCATCAAAATCTCATTGCTTCTCTCTATGAATTTTGCCATTGCATCTGGTTCAAGGGGCTGATGGCTCATCATAGCGAGGTCATAGATATGTTCACTGATAAGTTTGACTTGATCTTTCCTGGTTTCATCCTCTTTCATATCGGTCAAGGCCTTTACAAGTTTATTTGAGGAATTCAGTACAAGCGTCTGCTCTTTCGGGAACATATGGCTCATATCCATACCGCCGAACATTGCACTCATCTCCTGCATTCTTCTTGATTGCTCGGACAGGAGAATCATTGCAGGAACGGTTTCATTCTTCAGCGACTCAACCTGCACCTTCAGCTTATCATCATCAACTGCGGCCTTGAACAGCTTTTCCAGATATGATACGTCAGCTTCAGCAATTCCTGTATTGTCGTTCTTCATGCTGTCGGATATGTCAGCATCTATTCTGTTAAAACGCACACCTGTCATCTTGCTCTCCAGCAGCTGCATGAAATGGTTGTCAATCATTGTGGATAGTATGACCGCTTCCATTCCGTTTTCGTTAAACAGTCTGATATACTGAGCCTGCTGTTTTTCATTTGAAACGTAGAACACCTTGTTTTCGTGCTTTTCCTTGTTGTTTTCAAGGTAATCCTTTAAGGTCGTATACCCGCCCTTTGTTGACTTGTAAATGAGAATGTCCTTGACCCTGTCATAAAATTTTTCTTCTCTTATACAGCCGTATTTGACAAACGGATTGATATCATCCCAATATTTATTGTAATTTTCCCTTTCATTTTCAAAGAGGGAAGTCAGCTTGTCGGCAACCTTCTTTGTGATATGGGTGGATATCTTGTTTACATAGCCGTCATTCTGCAGGAAGCTCCTGGATACGTTCAACGGCAGATCAGGACAGTCAAGTACACCCTTTAACAGCAGCAGGAATTCCGGAATGACTTCCTTGATGTTGTCGGCTACAAATACCTGATTGTAGTAGAGCTTGATCTGGCCTTCCATTGTCTCAAATTCATGTTTGAGCTTGGGGAAATAAAGTATGCCTTTGAGGTTAAAAGGATAGTCCATGTTTAAATGAATCCAGAACAAAGGTTCGTTGAAGTCGTGGAATACCTTGGTATAGAACTGCTTGTATTCCTCTTCTGTACAATCCTTTGGATTTTTCAGCCACAGTGGGTGGGTATCATTTAAGGGTTCGGGCTTTTTGGGCTCTGCATTTTCAGAGGCCGCCTCCTGCTCTTCACCCTTGGACTCATCAGCTTTTTCGGGAACTTTGGCAGCATCCTCGAGGTACAGCTCATATGGAAGAAAAGCAAAATACTTCTCAAGGGTTGTCCTCATTTTATATTCGTCGGTAAACTCAAGCCCGTCCTCAGCCAGGTATAGAGTAATTGTGGTTCCTCTCTCCGTTATGTCTGAGTCCTGCATTTCAAACTCGGTACCTCCGTCACTTATCCATCTGACAGCCGCAGCTCCGGGCTGATAGGACAAGGTATCGATCTGCACTCTCTCTGAAACCATGAAGGCTGAATAAAAGCCCAATCCGAAATGGCCTATTATCTGTCCGTCATCAGACTTGTCCTTGTACTTCTCAAGGAAATCGACTGCTCCTGAAAAAGCAATCTGATTGATGTACTTTTTAACTTCCTCATCAGTCATACCAAGACCATTGTCGATAACTTTTATGGTTTTTTCATTTTTGTTTACGATGACCTTGATTTCAAACCTGTTGTCATCGGGCAGGTCAGCTTCGCCGATGGCGTCAAGCTTCTTGAGTTTGCTGATTGCATCGCTTGCATTTGAAACAAGCTCTCTGATAAATATATCCTTTTCAGAATATAGCCATTTTTTTATTATTGGAAAAATGTTTTCGGTATTAATTGAAATACTTCCGCTTTCGTGTTTCATAAATCTACCTCCGCTTGAAAATTTTCAACAATAATAATATACCTCTATTGCAGCAAACTTTCAAGTACTTTTTAGCACTCAATTAACAAGAGTGCTAATAAAGCATTATATCGTTAAATTAACCGTATAAGGATATTCTCTTCTGCTCGTCACAGGATATATTCTTTTTCTTGCCTTCAAGCTGGGTTACCAGCAGGATTTTTCCGTTCCACAAATCCACAAGGTGCTTAAGGGTCTCATAGGCATAGCTCAATTCCAGCTCCCTGTCATCATACTCATGTGTCAGCACAAGAGTGTTATCCTTCTGGTTCCACTCCTCAACTCTTATGGAAGGAATACTGCCGATTCCCACCGTATTGCAAAGCGTATCCCTGACAATTTTCCAGCCTTCGTCATCGGATACTTCGGACACCATATAATCATTTCCTGCCGAGACGTATTCAAACAGGTTCATTTCACCGCATAATTCCTGTGTGAGATATCTTCTGATAAAGGACTGGTCTCTTTCAGTCTCCCTTATTTCAAAAATCTTTTCCCTGCCGTATTTCTCACCAAGGTTCTCAAATATTTTAAAACCTATGTAATAAGGATTTATACTTGATTTCAAAGGACGGATCACTTCGTTGTGCCTTTTCAGGAATTCCATATGCATGTTCTGGGGAAGTTCCAGCTTGTTCATAATGTTAAAATGCCAATAGCTGGCCCAGCCTTCGTTCATTATCTTTGTCTCTATCTGGGGCAGAAAATACAGGGCCTCCTCCCTTACTATGGCCAGGATATCCTTTTCCCAGTCCTGCATCCTCCCGTATTCGATTATGAATTTCAAGATATCTTCCTCAGGCTTTTCAGGTATTTTTATTTCCTGCTGAACAAACTGCTTAAGTTCCTCTGAGTTTTGTTGAGTGTATCGCTCCAGATAAGGAAAGTCTTTATTGTGCTCAGTCAGAGCCGATACGTCTTTTCCTGTCTTATCCGGCCTGTTCCGGAACTCCACGATCCTCTCGGTTTGAAGTTTTACCGCGTGGGCGGCATTCAATATCTTTTCAACCCTTGCATAACCTATGCTGGGGTCGGAAATATACTCCCTTATACGGTTTGCATGATTTTTAAACATCTCAACGGTATACTCCGCCTTGGTTCCCGATTTAAACAGCCTGTTATTTTTGAAAAAATCATTATGAGCATATACATGGGCTATTGTCAGAACCTGAAGCAGGAGGGAGTTGTCTTTCATCAGATAGGCAAGGCACGGATTTGAGTTTATAACCATTTCATAGGGCAGGCCGGTAAGATTGTATTTATGCAGTGTTTTAATCCTCTCATACGACTTGCCGTAGCTCCAGTGCGGGTAGTGCGACGGCATACCCACATAGGATTCATAGCCTATCATGTCCTCATAATCTATTATCTCAAATTCCTGGTTATAATAATCCAGGCCGCATTCCTTTGCAATCGGCTCTATCCGCTCATTCCAATATTCCAAATCAGCTATGCTAAAATCCGCCATAAGACCTCCCATATCCATAACATTGCATGGACAACATATATGCTATTCGCCCTTCTCCAGAAGTTTTTTTAATGCAGGAAGGACATCCTCTTTTTTATTTATGGTTATTGCTGCAAAATTCTCACTGTCTATCTTGCTCTGAAGTTCGGATTTAATGGTGCTTCCCATACTGTAATAGCCCGGTACGATTTCTCCATAACCGAATAAATTGCATACCTCGCATAGTTTTCTTGCGCTGTCCACCGCTTTTTTGTTATCTTCCGACCAATTATCCCCGTCACTGCAATGAAAGGCATAAATATTCCAATTTGACGGACTGTACCTTTCATTTATTATCTCAAGCGCCTTTTCGTATCCGCTGCTGATGTATGTACCTCCCGATTCGCCTCTGTGAAAAAACTCCTTTTCGTTAACTTCTTTTGCAGTGGTTGTATGGGCTATAAATACAACTTCCACATTGGTATATTTGAGCTGTAAGAACTGGTAGAGCAAAAAGTAAAAACTTCTTGCGAGATACTTCTTTGTCTGGTCCATTGAGCCCGATACATCCATAATACATAATACAACCGCATTATAGTCCCTTTTATTATCTTCCTTTATCCTGTAATACCTCAGATCGTCTTCTATAAAGGGAAACCTGTTTTTTTGCAGGCCATTTAACTGAATATTATTATTTATATGAATTTCAGAACTGTCTTCAAAATCCTCCTCATATTTTTGGGCCTTTTCCTGATCAAGCTCGTTCAAGGTACGCTTGGTAGCCTGCTTCCGCTTGATTTTTTCCACTACCGAGCGCTTTTTTGCAAGTCTGGGAGGAATACCCCTCTGCTGGTAGCCAAGCTTTCTGTAGCTTTTTTCCTCCAGTTGGGACAATTGCTTCTTATCTATATCGGGCAGGTTTAAATCATCGAAGAGGTATCTTATTACCTCTTCGATTGTGATTTCAGTTTCGTATATCTCTTCCCCTTCCTGATTTCCTGCTCTTCCTTTGCCGGTTCCGCTCTGGGCCTCCCCCGCAAATTTGTCGCCTCTTTTTTCATTGCCGTCGCCCGAGCCTACACCAGGTTTATTTCTTCCATAAACAAATTGAAATTCCTTAATACCTCTTATGGGTATTTTTATTTTCTTATCCCGGCTCTTTCCGATAATGCTCTCTTCGGCTATGATATTGCCGAGATTCTTTTTTATGGATTCCTCCACCAATTCCCTGTGCCGCCGGCGGTCTTCGGCAGATCTGTCACGACCGCCGCTGCCGTTTTCTCTGAATATAGCCATATATACCAACCTCCATGAGCCATGTTATGGCTTTGAGCCGCATAGCGGCCACAAAATAATAATGAAATTTGCTTACTCCTCTGCCGCTGTAAGGCGAATAAAGGAGGTTAATCCTTCCAAAGGTTATTGGCAGCATATTTCAGTATTACATTGCAGCAATGGTCGCAGTAACCGTTCTTTTTCATCTCTTCAACCATGGTATTATATTTCTGGGTTTGTTCCTTGTCTCTCACTTTTGCCTGGGTAATAATCCTGCTGAGATCTCTTACAGAAGTTGTAAGCTTCTTTTCTATTGCATCCTTTAAAGGTTCATAGCTGGTGTAATCAAGACTCCCTCCGTTCCTCATGACAAAAAACATATAGGCGGTTACATCGGACCGGAAACCTTTTACTGCCGTATCGGATATTCCAATCTGCTCCTCGATGGATCTCATGAATTTCTCATCAGGTTCCAGTTCCTCTCCGGTATTCTTATCCTTTATTTTGGTCTTATTCACAAAGGCCTCGGCATGATCCAGGTAATTGTTAAACAGGCTTTCGGCCTGTTCTCTGTAGCCGTGTATAAAGGCCTTGGTTACTTCCTTTTCAAGTATCTTATTATATTCTTTCTTTACTGTATCGTATATCAATCTTAAATATCTTTCCTTTTCATCATCTCCTATGCCCAGCTCCTTGACAGACTTAATCAGGGATTCCATTACGGCAATAGGATTTATACAATCATTTTCAGATTCTGATAAGGCAGTATCCAGGGCTTTCATTATAAATCTTGTTGAAATACCTGTCATGCCTTCCCGGGGAGCTTCTTCACGCAGCTCGAATATGTCTATCTTTCTGGTCATGCCCTTCTCGAGAATTTCTTCTCCGTTATATATCTTTAATTTGGTCATGGGATCAACCTTGTTTGACGGGCTAAGTCTTGTTAGAATTGCAAACATTGATGCAATCTCTATGGTATGCGGTGCAATATGGGCTCTGAATTTACTTTTTGACAGCATCTTTTCATAAATTTTTATCTCTTCGCTTAATTCCAGACAATATGGAACTTCTATCCTCACTATTCTGTCCAATATGGCTTCATTTGTGTGATCTGATTTGAATTTGTTCCACTCGGCTTCGTTTGAATGGGCCACAATTACTCCGTCAAAGTAGATCATGGCGCCCTTTCCCGGCGATGGTATGGATTTTTCCTGAGTGGCGGTTATCATGGTATGCAGATATTCCGTTTCATTTTTAAAAACCTCAATAAATTCGACAATACCGCGGTTACCCGCATTAAAAGCTCCATTGAGGGACAGTACCCTGGGATCATCCTCCGGATAGAGGTCGATTTTTGAAATATCAACACTTCCGGTAAGTATGGAAGAGTCCTGGTTGTTGGGATCCACAGGGGGAACCACACCAATACCTTTTCTGGAGCGTATGGAAAAGCCCACCGATTCCACGGGAAATCTCTCATATTCTCCCGCGTATTCGTTTTTCAGCCTGTATCTGCACACGGGACACAAATCTCCCTCTATTTTAACGCCAAGTGTCTCCTCAAATTCTTTTCTGAGATGTTTGGGTACAAGGTGGAGCGGTTCTTCTCTCATTGGACAGCCCTTTAAAGCGTAGACAGGTGCAGCCACTTCAAGTGACTTTTTTAATGCTTCCATCAGCGAGGATTTACCCGCACCTACAGGACCCACAAGATATAACACCTGCCGTGATTCTTCACCGGCCATGGCAGCCGAATGAAAATACCTGACTATCTTCATAATAGTTTTATCGATACCGAAAAAATCCTCTTCAAAAAAAGCATACTTTTTGATTATGTCATTTCCGTATATTCTTCTCAATCTTGGATTCTCATCTGTTCGAACGACCTCCGTCCCCTTTGCTACTATAAGGTCGTACAACCTCTGATGAGCAAGAACAGCCACCTCAGGATTTGATTTTACCAACTGAAGATATTCAAGAAATGTGCTTTCAAATACCCTTTTTACCCTATCATCCCTGTCCTTTTGAATCATTGCTTTGAAGTCAAACTCCGGTGTGGTCATCTGGAAACCTCCCTTTTTACCTGGTAGATTTGAAGGAACAAACAGTTTTACTGCCATTATAATCAATAGTTTTGAAATTTGTTCCTGATAAAATATCTCATTTTAAAATATATGTGAGTATTGGAAAAATATTATTGAATAAGTACTTTTATGTGTTTTAGTTTTGTACTTTTTAAAGCGCGGGATTGTATTTTTTACCTATTCCATATATAGTATTTATGAATCTGAAAATTTGCCAATAAATTATTTATAGAGCTGGCATAACAAGGTTAATACACAGGACTGGAGCGACTGATAACATGTTTATATATAAAACTCTTGATGATGTAGCTGTTACTGTAATTCATGAAGCATTTGCCAACGCTTTTTCAGATTATCAGGTAAAAATGGATTTACCCTTGCGGAAGTTTGAGACTATGCTGAAAAGAAGGGGTTTTGTTCCGGATATTTCATTGGGTGCTTTCCAGGATAATATTTTGACCGGCTTCATTTTAAACGGTTTTAGGTCCTGGAACGGCAAGCCTGCCGTGTACGATCTGGGAACAGGGGTAATTCCTGGGTTCAGGAAACAGGGAATTACAAGCACAATGCTGGCAACCTTGAAGGATTTGCTGAAATCAAAAAATGTAGGGCAGTATTTGCTGGAAGTCATTCAATCCAATACACCGGCATTCAACTTATATAAAAAACAGGGGTTTGAGATTGTCCGGGACTTTGCCTGCTTCAGTCTTGACAGAACAGGCTGTACTGCCGCCGGTAAATATAACGCGGAGCATGTAAATATAATTGGGCCCGACTGCTGGGAACAGCTGAAAAGCTTCTGGGACTTTCATCCCTCCTGGCAGAACTCCATTGCTTCGGTCAATGCCGTAAGTGAATCCTTCTTTTATTCGCTTGTAAAAATAGAAAACAAAATTGTGGGTTATGGAATCATTGATAAGAAATCGGGAGATCTGGTGCAGATTGCCGTAGACAAAACGTTCAGACGCCGGGGCATAGGCAGGAGTATTGTATGGGATCTTTCAAACCGCACCGAAGCCGGCCGGATATCAGTCTTAAATGTTGACACTGCCGCGGCTTCGACAGTGAATTTCCTGCTGTCCCTGGGCTTCACCAACAGTGTAAGCCAATATGAAATGCTGCTGACACTATAGTCTGACAGTGTGATATATACCCTGGCTGCCGGCAGTCTTATTGATAATGAATTAAAACTGCCAGGATATCATATTCTGAAATACCCGGGCAGTTTCCTGCTGTTCAAAGCTCTATCAATCTTTTGGAAGTTTTATATAAAAAGTAGTACCTTTGCCAGCCGTACTTTCAAACCATATTTCACCGTCATGTACTTCAGTTATGGCATGATAAACCATGAACAGGCCCAGTCCCGTACCGTCCTTTCTGTGATAAACAAAGGGCTGAAAAAGTTTTTCCTTGATTTCATCCGGAATACCGGGTCCGTTATCATTTACCGAAATAAGCACATCGTTGTTTTGATCACTTATTTCAATCTCTATTTTTCCGTCGCGGGTAATGACCTGCACGGCATTCTTGACCAGATTCTCAAGAGCTCTCTTAAAAACTTTATGGTGGATTTTTAATTTTCCGCCGAAGCAATTAATGAAGGAAAGCTTAATGTTATTCATCTCACAGTCAGGCTGTATCTCCTCGATTACCTGCCTGATTATTTCTGCAGGCTGAAGTTCAACTCTGGCCTCGGGCTTGAAAATGTTCTGCAAATCAACCACAGACCTGTGCAGTGCATCGACCTGTTTTATTATCCTGTCAAAGTATCCATGCTCCTTTTTTGAGGTTGAGGTGAGTGTACCCAATTGGGCAAGTCCCCTGATACTTGCAAGTGGATTTTTTAAATCATGAACGGCTGTTGCCATCAATTCAGCGGTAGCAATGGATTTTCCGATGCCCTTTGTCGTCTTTGGCTTTGAGGGAATACCGGCTATTTCCTTTTCTATGGCATCCACACAGGCCATTGCTATGGTAAGCCTTGCCGGATGGGCATATTCGTTCAAAACCACAATACTTATTGCTCCAATGAGTTTATTATCCCTATGAATAGGAACTCCAAGGCATGAGAAAGGTTTATATATGTTACCATAATGTTCCATGCCATATATAAAAACAGATTCGTCTTCCAATAAACAAGTGCCTCCGCCATTGTTGCCTATATACTCTTCCTTCCAGCATGCCCCGGCACATTGACCGTTTTTCTTTCCCCCGAAATCCTCTACCGGTCCTTTGATATCAAGGACCCACCCCTCACTGTCAAGCAGAGCCACAACGTGAGGAATACCTGTCAGGCTGAGTGAAAGATACTCAAGGTAAGACTTTGCTGTCTGCACTAAAAAATCAAATCCGATAAGCTTCTTTTTCAGTTCTTCATCCTCTAAATAAACAAACTTCAGTTTTTCAGGGTCAACATTATGTTTCTTACATCTGTCCCATGCTTTAATTGTAATTGATCTAAGAGCTGGTTCATGGTCAATTGCCTCTTTTAACATATTCCATTCTCTTATCATTTCTCTCTCCGAAACATTAGCGGCATTCTCTATGTACAACTTGTTCACTCCCTTTAAACAGATTTTGCGCACTGACACTATTCGACTCAAGTTACATAATTCCTTTATTTCTTCAAAAAATTTACTTTAATTTTTAATCGTCATATAGATCAGTTTACTTAAAACCAATTACATAGGCTCAAAAAATAATTGGGAGTATGGCCTATTAATCGCCTTTACAGAAAAGAGCAGACTACCCTTTTATGATGATATTTTTGTATTTCCCATTTACCGCATCCTTTTGTGTATAATCAAAAATAAGGATTTCCTGTGAATTTGCTATTAAATCAAGTGAAACAAAAAATACTTTCTTTAAAATGTTCTTTGCAGGAGTATATAAAAAATCAGGAAGATGCTCCTTAATAAAATCCTCACTTCTCAACATTTCATGGATCCTGCCTGCAGGCAGGAAATCCCTGTCGGCCCTGATGGAATCAGGAATAGCACAGGAACTGTCTGAGCTGAGGAAATCAAATACCATAGCCTGACGGAACTCTTCCATATCAACCCTCCCTGCCAATTCGGCCTTTACAAAACCGGACAGTATGGCTATGTTTTCACGGTAAGCTATGGGCCTGTCCAGATATGCATTTTTCCTGCAATAGACAGACAATGCCCTGTATAATTCAAAATAATCCCCCGAATAGATTTTCTCCAACAGCAGCAAGGACTTTTGAAACCTGCCTGAATTGTAATACCTCTCAACAGTCTCCTCCACATCCTTTAAAACCAGAATATCCTGATATTTTATATATTTGTTTTCAAGTATTTCATAAGGGGCAAAATCTCTATAGCTGTAACCGTGCTTTTCAGCTTCATTTCTCACCCGTGCACCCTTTAGCATCTTGAGGAAACCAAGTTGAAGCTGATGGGGCTTCATGCCATATACATCGTTGAAAGACCCTCTGAAGGAAATAATATCTTCAAAGGGCAGGCCTGCAATAAGGTCCAGATGTACATGAATATTTGAATTGCTGAGAATTCTTCCGACATTGCTTTTCAACCTGCCCAGATCGGTCACGCGGTCAATCTCTGCAAGTGTTCCGGTATTAGTGGTCTGCAGCCCGATTTCAAGCTGAATTCTTCCATGGGGGGCACGGCCCAGCAATTCCAGCATATCTTCATCAAACAGGTCTGCTGCCGCTTCGAAATGAAACACTGTACCGCACTCCAGAGAAATGATATATTCCAATATCTCCCTGGCCCTTTTTTTATTGCAGTTAAAAGTCCTGTCAACAAATTTGATCAGTTTGGGCCCGAACTTCAAAAGCCTCTCCAACTCAGTTTTTACCCTTTCAAAAGAAAAGAATCTGACACCGTTAAAAGTTGAGGAAATACAGTAGGAACAGTTAAACGGACAGCCTCTTGAGGATTCATAATATATGATTCTATTTTCAGCCGATTCCAGCAGGGCATCAGTATATGGAGAATTGAGCCTGTCCAATTGCGGAATAAGATTAAAGCCCTCTCTGTATATGATCTCCCCGTTTTCTCTGTACGCAATACCCTTCAGCATTTTATATTCTTCAGACCCGTTTTGAATTGCTTCGGTCAGGACAGGAAATACCTCCTCCCCCTCTCCGCACAATACAAAATCAACGGGATCATTCTCTTTTATAACCGCGGCGGCAGTATATGAGACCTCCGGTCCCCCAAGAATTATAAAACATTCCGGTATAAGCTTCCTGATTTCGCGTATAAGCAGCTTTACTATTTCATAATTCCAAATATAACAGGAAAAGGCCAGTACATCCGGCTTTTCCTTATAAATTTCAGCTAGTATGCCGTCTTTATTGTCATTAATGGTAAATTCTCTGACCACTGTCTCCCCGGTGTTTCTTAAGCTGGCTTTCAAATACCATACCGCCAGGCAGGTATGTATATACTTTGAATTAATACCAACCAGTACTATTTTCATTTCAGTTCATACAGCCTTTCCCGTTTATAATTTTTAAAATCAATAAGTGAGCCGCCTTATACAGGCTCTGGCAGGGTACGTCACTATCCTAATATTATGCCATCTTTATCAGTTATGTACAAGTCTGGCCCAGGTTTTGAATATTGAGTCAAAATAAAAGTAAAAATCCTTTCTCCCCACTGTCTCAAGATTTTTCAGATCCGTTGTGGCCAGAAGCTTGCCGTCCAGTACATAATCGGCAGTTCCGATTTTCATGCCGCTTTTTAAAGGTGCTTCTATAACTTCAGGAAGATTGTAAATAATTTTAACCTTATCCACTTCCTCCTGCTTAAGGGGCAGGGTTATGTCAGAGTCGGAATATATGGGAACTTTGTCCAGCACACCCTTATGCACATCAAGCTGCTGCAGCGGCTGACCTTTTTTAATATACTCATAGTTTTTGAAATTTTCAAAGGCATAATCCAGGAGTATCTTGCTGCTCTGTGCTCTGACAGTTCTTGTGGGGCAGCCAAGGACTATGGATATTATTCTCCAGTTGTTTTTTGTAACCGAGGTAACCAGACATCTGCCGGCCTGCCCTGTATATCCCGTCTTGACTCCATCGGCCCCCGGATATAATCCCAGCATCTCATTGGTATTGGAAATATTGCTCCCCTGAAAAACTGAATTTTTAGTACCCACAATTTCGCAGAACTTTTCGTTTCTTAAGGCATATTGGGTTATAAGCGCCAGATCGTATGGAGTTGAGTAATGCTGCGGATCATCCAGCCCGTGGGGAGTGACGAAATTGGTATTTGTGGCCCCGATTTCAGCAGCTTTTCTGTTCATCATTTCTGCAAAAAGTTCAACAGAACCTCCTATATGCTCCGCTATGGCTATGGCAGCATCATTTCCGGACCTCAGCATCATCGCATACATCAGATCCTTGAACTTATAGGTCTTCCCTTCCTTGAGATTGACCGTTGACCCGCCGATTGCCGCCGCTCTTTTGCTTATTGCCACATCCTCCTCATCGTTGCCGTTTTCAAGAGCAACTATGGCCGTCATGATTTTGGTGGTACTGGCTATGGAATGTCTGGTATAGGCGTTCTTTTCATACAATACCCTTCCAGTGGCCATATCCAGGACAATTGCCGATTCTGCCGATACCCTGGGCAGCTTGTTCCCCGTTGTCTCAATACTGCCATTGCCGTTAAAATCCCTTATGGGTTCATCTTCATTGGTATCATCGGCCCAAACCTCAAAATTACACAATAAGCAGGATAAAATAATTATAATACTCAATACCACTCTTAAAGTTTTTCTCAACAGCCTCACATCCCCAGCTTTCCAATATGAATTAAACATTAAGGTACAAAACTCAAGCGTTATAATATATGAAAACAAAGATTGGTTTATAACGATTAAACAATATTAAAATTATAAAAAATAAAATCAAACATTTAATCTTATTGCTCGTAAAATAAACAGAAACAAAATTAAAAAAAATTTTAGAATTAACACTTTAATCCCTATCATTTAACCCAAATGTTGTATTATTATATATGTGTATTATTATATATATGGAATGATAGTGCCGTTAAATTAGTTAACAATCTTGGAGGCTAAGGAAAAAACATGAAAAATGTTGTAATAATTTCATCAGATTACACCGGTCATGGTCATAAGAGTATTAGTGAATCACTATTGGAACAATTCAATCAGTATGACGATGTAAATGTTAATATTATAGATGGATTTGACCTGGGCGGAAATATGTGGGTTAAAGTAGGCAAATCTTATGGTTTGGTTACAAGAAACGCAAAAGAACTCTGGAAATTAGCCTGGAAAATATCCAAAAGAAATCCAACGTTTATACATGAATTTACAGAATTGACCATCCGTGAAAACTTCATAAAAATGCTCAGGAAGCTTAAACCGGACTTAATTCTTTCAGTTCATCCCATTTTTAATTCACCGATTCTGAATATTCTCAGAGAGTACAAGATAAATATTCCTTTTGCAATTTTTGTAGCTGATTTGGTAAGCATATCGCCCTTGTGGGCCGACAAGCGTGCAGACTGTATAATCTGCCCCACTGAGGAGGCAAGGGAAAGGTGTATTGGCTTTGGAGTGCCTGAGTCCTCAATAAGAGTAATAGGATTTCCTGTGAGGTCAAGATTTACAAAGCATATCTCCCAGGGGGGGCAAAAGCCTGACTACAGCCTTGACAGGCCTCTTGACTGCCTGATCATGAGCGGCGGTGAAGGTTCCGGAGATATGAGTGCGGTATCAAAACTCTTATTGGATAATTTCAACTGTAATGTACAAATTATTGCCGGAAGAAATGAAACCATGAAGGAAAAGCTGGAAAGAACCCTTTCACTTCAGTATCCCGGAAGGGTTGAAGTCCATGGATATGTAACAAATATTCAGGATTATATGCTAAAATCCGATATAGCCTTTACCCGGGGCAGCCCTAATGTAATGATGGAAGCTATTGCCTGCAATGTGCCTCTGATAATAACAGGAGCCCTGCCCGGACAGGAACAGGAAAATCCCGATTTTGCCGTTAACAATAAACTGGGAATTTTCTGTGAAGAGCTGTCAAGCCTCTCATCGGTAGTTTCTGATCTTCTGGCAGACAATGCAAAAGGCTTAAATGAGATTAAACAGGCTCAGCGTGAATATTTTGACCATGATTCCGCCAAAAAGATCGTTGAAACCTGTCTTGGACTTATCAGAAGTGAAGTTTTTATCTTTCCTTCCGAAATGCGCCGCAGAAGACGCTTTTTGAAATTGAAGCTCCAATCCCGCAGGAGTTCATAGTATTTTCAATTTTCAATTTAATAAATCCATTAGCCTCATTCCGGTTGGAATGAGGTTTTTTATATTTCCGATCAACCATTACAACTAACTGCTAATTATGTAAGATTTGAATTAATATGTTGTAATTTTACATAATTCCTATTATAATCTAATAATACACTTAAAAAAAGGGGTGGTTAGATTGTATCAAAACATAGTTTTTAAGGGTGTAGGAACATATCATCCGGCCACAAAGACAAGCAATTCCTATTATATTAAACATTTTAAAAGCATGGGAATTGATGTATCGGGTCTTATAGAACATCTGGGGCGAAATACCAGATGCATAGCCGATGCAAAGAACGAAAATGCGGTAACCATGGCTTACCAGGCTTCTTTAAAAGCACTTCTGACATCAAATGTTCAACCGGAAGAAATTGACATAATCATATTTGGAACCGATAGTCCTGAAAAATTAATCCCCTCCAACGCATTGCTCCTTCATGACAGATTAAATACGGTTAATGCCCACCAGATATTTGATTTAAATTCAAATTGTATAGGCATGCTCTCTGCAATTGATGTTGCAAGCCGCCTGCTGCAAAGTAATACAAGGCTCAATAAGGCTCTCGTCGTAGGTAGTTTTTTAGGAAGCTTCATTTCCAGTAAAACCGATCCCGTATGTTATTCAAATATGGCCGATGCAGCAGCGGCAGTCATACTTGAAAGAGTTGAGGAGCCGTATAAAAGAGGCTTTATTGATACAAACTTTAAAACCGACCCTGTAGTAAAAGATGCATTCCAATTTCCGGCCTGCGGTTTTTCAAAGCTTTATGACAATGAAACAGACATGGAAGATAAGAAATTGAGACTGGATCCATTCGATACAAGCTTTATTTGTAAAGAGTGGGTTGATTTGATGCAGGTACTTTTTGAAAGGTGCAATATAAGTAAATACAATATTAAACAGTTCTTTTTTTCTCAATTTTCCAAACCTGATGCAGAAACAACCCTTGATTTGATGTCTGTGGGTCTGGACAAGTATACATACATAGGAAACAAATATGGCTATACCGGCCTCACAAGCCCAATCATAGCATACAATGAAGCACTCAGCAACAAATCAATTGATTACGGAGATTATGTGGTGTTCTGCACTGTGGGCGCAGGATATAACATATGCGCTCTTTTATACAGATTGTAATCTGTTCAAAAGGTGACAGCTGTGATCCCTGAATAGCCATGAGCATAGTGCGCCGGTATAACTTCAATAAATGGAAAGCTCTATTATATAAAATACAGATCTGAAATTGCAGCCAACACCTTGTGATGAGCTGTATAAATTTCAGGTATGTACCTGTGAGCAATCCATTTATTGAAGTTTGGGTGGGGGGTATTATTACAATACTTTTGGTATTGTATTTCTAATTGTTTCATTTATGTAAATATGAGTTATAGCTTTAAATAGGCTTCCTCAACCGTTTCGGCAAAAATAATGGTATCAAACTCCGGTATATCCCTTGCAAGGCGTTTTGTCTGTCCGGCTGCAACTGCGGATTGCTGCTGTATGATAATTCTCTTTTTAAAAGGAACACTCATATATAATAAAATCATATTTTTCAATTGTTCAGCCACATCCTGAGCTGAAGCCTTGACTTCCCTTCCATCAACTATAAGAGTATACTCCTTGGGATCAAACATGGAGGTCCTGGACTGATACTCGGCCATAAAGTCCATCCCCTCCTGCATGGAAAAAAATCCGGCAGCTGTAATAAAGAAAACCTTCTTCAACTTGTCAATTTCCATTTTAAACATCTGTACGCCTCCTTGTAAATTACTGTAACATTAAGCAAATTACCTATTACTATAATATATAAAAAATAGAAATACAAGTAATTTTATGTATATTTATGTAATTCCACTAATTTTATTTAAAGAATATTAATTTTATTTAATAATGCTACCTGCAAAATAATATATTTCTGATAAGCCATTATTTAAAACTATCAAAATTACAAAATTCAAAAGCAGCAAAAAGCTCCTCATATGAAAGCAGTTTTGTAACGCTTTTATGAGGAGCTTTAATTTAAAAAGGATATTTATTTTTTATTCAGCAGCTATCTATCAAGCCTCTTCGGTGTCGTTGGTAAGCTTCAGCTTTTCAAGCAGGAAGAATATGAGGCTCAGCACCATGCCGGCCAATGTAGCAAGAACCATTCCCTTAAGCTGAACATCGTCTCCAAGATTTATGGATATTCCGCTGATACCTATAACAAAAACCAATGCTGTGAGAACCAGATTTTTCGCTTTACTGTAGTCAATCTTGGCTTCAACAATCATTCTTATACCTGATGCAGCAATAGTACCGAAGAGCAGTAAGCTTACACCGCCCATTACAGGTCCGGGTATACTTGAAATAACGCCCGAAAGTTTGCCGAAGAAAGCAATTATTATCGAGATGACTCCCGCACCTCCAATGACCCATACACTGTAAACTCTTGTAATGGCCATAACTCCCATGTTTTCACCATAGGTTGTAGTTGGACATGATCCGCAGAAACCTGACAGCATGGTTGAAATACCATCACCCATCAAAGATCTGTGAAGTCCCGGATCTTTTGTTAAATCTCTTCCTACTATATTGCTTGTTACAAACAGATGTCCTATGTGCTCGGACAATACAACCAGTGCTGCCGGAGCAAGTATTAACATGGCTTTTACATCGAATGCCGGCAGGACAAATTCCGGAATATTAAACCAGCTTTTTGTTCCGATTACAGAATAATCCACATACCCTATTATTGCAGACAATCCATATCCTGCAATTACGGCCAGCAATATTGGTATAACCGACAGGAAGCCTCTGAAGCACAAGTTGCCTATTATTAATATTGCCAGTGTAACCAATGATATGATAATACCTTTTGTATCAAAACTGCCGTCTGCATTCGGGAATAACTTGGCCATGCCGGCAGCCGTGCCTGAAAGCTCAAGTCCGATGAGTGCCACTATAGGTCCCATTGCAGCGGGAGGAAGGACTATATCCAGCCAGCGGGTACCGACCTTTCCTATAATAAATGCCACTATTATAAAGATTGCTCCGCAAATAATATATCCGCCCAATGCTTTGGCAAAATTGTCGGCATAATTTGATGAAGCTTGTATTATTGAAGCCGTGGGTGAAAGGAAAGCAAAACTTGACCCCAGGAATGCAGGAGCTTTTCCCCTGCAGATTAAAAGGTAAATCAAGGTACCTATACCGTTCAGCAAAAGAACCAGTGCCGGGTCAATAACCTGAATATTGTTGTACTGTGCCAATTGGTCGGCATTTAATTGTTCAACGGTTAACTTTAATGAATTGAGAAAATGATCTTTTGCATAACTGTTAAATAAGAACGGAACCAGAACTGATGCGCTGAACATTGCGAACAAATGCTGGAAACTGAGTGGAAGCGCCTTTAGAAAAGGAACTTTTTCTTCAACCTGGATTATGGGTCTTGAATACTTCATAGTTAAATCCCCCTATTATTTTTTTGATAGAACAAAGGTGGAAATAAAAAAACCTCACTGCCTCTCAGGCGCAGCAAGGTTGGGGTTCATCCAATCACGGCATACTTATCCCTGTACTCGTACTTGCGTACTTGTACTATGTACCTTACTAGCCTCTCTGGACTAATTTAAAAGTTTTTTTATCCGCTGACAAGTATATCATAAGTATTCATCAAATGTCTACAAAATATCCAAAAATTTTTAGCTTCCTTGAATGAAAAAGTAAATTCCAGTTTTAAAAAGTTTAAATAGAATTTAGTCTTACATAAATTCCACCACCTGATATAGAATTAAATTGGTTTCCATATCCGCAGTGAAAGGAGTTAATTATGTCTGACTTAATACCAGGAAACCAAAAGCATCTTACCCTAGATAACAGAGTTTTTATTGAAAAATCACTAGACAACAAATTACCTTTTAAAGAGATTGCGAAATATTTATGTAAAGATCCTACTACTATTTCAAAAGAGGTCAAAAGGCATCGTGCTCTTACTCCTAGAAACGATTTTGTATCTCCTAATCACTGTGTTCATCGTGGTAAATGCTGCCTT
>NZ_KK211293.1:141504-196616 GCF_000621505.1 Ruminiclostridium cellobioparum DSM 1351 = ATCC 15832 | reverse complement strand
AAAGTATTATAATTAAAATAATACTGATTAAAATACAAATCTTTTTCCACGTCAAATTTATTATTCTATATTTAGCTAGAAGTCTCTTTTCTCCGGTCTGAGTTATACCCATAGATATCTCCAGTATATATGCTTATTTCAAATTCTATGTCTATTATCTTTCATTTTACAACTTAAGACCATATAATGGAATATAATTGCTGCATTAAGCCAATGTATCTGAGTACAGCTTATAAATATATAATTTATAGGCAGTTATATGGATAACGGTCAATTTCTCTGTGCTATTCATTCCTCACTTTTAAAACGAACAAATTAAATCATATGCTTCAACTTCAATTATATTTTACTAAGCGGAAGGATATCTAACACAAATGCCAATGTTTGATATCCTGATGCTTATTCTATTATTTTTTGTAGATATTTTTGAGCAATTTCAAAATATCCTTCTTCACTTTCAAATTGTGATGGAAAGTATGCAATTCTCTCTAACTCATCTTTTAATAAAGTTAATTGAGTATCCGTAAGCAATGGCAACATGAAAAAATATACTGAATATTCTCGTAATCCATCCGGTCTATGGATCAGATCCTTTATAAATGGGATAATTAAATCATCAAATCTAACCAATACTTTTACTAATTCCTGTGCTACTGGCCAATTAATATCTTCAAGCCATTCAAAAATGTATGGTAATACTGGTTTAATAATTTCCGGATCAGTATTTCTTATTCTCTCAACTGTTTCATAATCAAACTTATGTTTCGGAACATAATTATCATTCTCCATAATAAACTCCTAATATTTTAGAATTATAGATATTTAAAAATTAAATTAATATACAATAGTTTGCCCTTATTTTGGGAAAGTGTACCATTTCTCTATTTACTTTATTTTATATCGCCATATCCTGTTGTTGTATTAAATATATAATCCTGCAAAAGGTACAATAAAAACACAATAATCAGGGAAATTATTGTGTTTCGAGGTGATGTATCTCTCAATCAATTAACTCCTCTCTAACCAATCCTTGCGTCGCCACATATTGAATTATAAGCGGGAATGTAAATAGTGCTTGCTATACAAAGGATTCTGCAAATTGGAATTTTGTACGTTGCTTTTACTTTGATTTTTTCTTTATCAACTGCGTAACAAGAATTGAGATTAACAAGTATACCAACACCACAATAATCTCAAATATAAGACCAGTGTATGAACGAGGATACAGCATCATTGCTACATTCGCCAGTAGTCTAATAGGAAAATATGCCGCAAGCCAAAAGGCAATAACATAGAATTTGTAGTAGTATTTCTTTGCACTCTCCGACTCAGGTGCAATTTTACGATATCTATATCCAGATTCAAAGCCGATAACTGCAGCGATACTAAGCATCGTTCCAGCTAAAGAGAAAATGGCATTTTGAAGGACAAAGCAAGCAATCAACTGATGAAATAAAATCATAACATTTAGACCCGTCAGAAGAATAAATGCTAATTGTCGATGGGCTTCGGCCTTTGTTGTGATTTCGGTTTCTTTCACAGCCGGCACATCATGGTCACTTTCATAATCATCATTCAACAGGTAATCAGTTGTAACACCAAAGAGCTTGCTTAACTGTAACACATTAGATGTGTCAGGCTGTGCTGTCCCCATTTCCCAACGAGAAATTGCCTGTCTGGAAACATTCAGCTTCTCAGCCAAATCATCCTGTGACATTCCATACGTCTTTCTAAGATTTAATATTTTATCTGCTAATTTCATATGAAATCCTCCTTTGATTTGATGATTTCATTGTAGTAGAAAACTCATTTTGATGCCACCACATAAACTTTACAATTACGCAACTTGACTTTACATTGACCAAAACAGTGGAAATTCAATCTATAAACACAAAACACAGCGGCAAATTCTGATTTATTGTTATTTTTAATAAAATTCATTATAATAAAAAATTATGAGCTAATCACCTATAAAAATTGGAATTTGTCTATCAGCTCAATCACTCTACATTGTTCCTAATTTCTCCACAAACTTCTCATAAGTCATCTTACCTAATGCAAATTCCATCATTTCCAGATACATTTTTTCGCCTTTTGTATGCGGTCTATTAATGCAAATATCCAGCAATTCAATCTCATTTTTCACAGGAGTAAACACATTATTTCTCTTTGAAAATGCCTCATAATAACGTATACCAAATTTTCTCTGTGAATTTGCATTCATATGAATTCCATCTGGATTAGATGTTAGTTCTTCTGCTGTTACGAAATAACTATTTTTCTGTTCTGAAGCAAATCTTTGTAATTCATGATTTACCAATTCATATTCTATACAGTTCAATCCAAATCCTGATTTTCCCAAGAAATCACCCAAACCACCAATAATGAATGGAACTTCTGGTGCATTCAGTTCTTTTCGCAATGCCTCCACAATTACGTGTAATTTTTCATAATATGTCTGATAGCGTCCTCCATAGCTATCATTTTCCCCTTGATGCCATAAAATTCCGATAAGTTCGCTATCCTGCATTGCAAATTTTGCCTGACTGACTGCATGTTTAAAAAATGTTTTATCTGTAGCCCAATCATCCAACGAACTTCCACCTTCTGCACAAGGAATTAAACCAATCTTATCTTCTTCATTTTCCATACACCACATTGCAGCAAAAGAACCTGCAAGTCCAATACCTGAGACAGGCCTATCATAGTTAATCGGCTCTGTCATCATTTGCCATCTACCATTACGAAGCATTTGAATTCTCTCATTACAAATCATTGGTACTTCATCTATAAAGCCACGACCAGCCATATTTGACTGTCCAATCATTAAAACTGATTTCATTGTATCTCTCCTAACTTATATTGCTTAAACTTCCTCCACAAATTCCTATTTGACTAATAGCTTGTTCTTTAAATTCGAAACATATCCTTGAACCATACTCTGTACCGAAGCCAAAAGAATAGTATCAAACAAAACCAAAGAAGAAAAAAGGATTAAACATTAAAATTTAATTCTCTTCTCTTCTTTGGTGCGAATGTTCCTCAGGACAAACTCACAATCCCATATAGAATAGGATTTATCGGATTAAACAAGTGAATACTACTATAAATTATATAGAGGATGCGTTACTTGGCTATGATCATATGGCATCGCACCAATAAAAGTCTGGAAACCGTAGGATTACGCGTATCTATACAAACTTTGCTCCTTAAAAAATGCCCCCATTTTTCATATCAGTCTTATTTACAAAATCCATGTGGTATAATTTTTCCCAATGGTTGATGTTTAATGTTCCCTTTGTGAGATGGATTGCTAAAAAGCAACAACTCTCGTCCTTTTCATTATTTGCCATGTCATACCACTCTGCAAAAGCTGTGCGGAGCTTGGTTCTTATTTCAGCATTTTTCGGATCAAGCACCCAACCAAGGTTTTCAGCTACTCCATTAGCGGTAAACATCTCTAAGCATCCTGAAACCGAAACCTCCTGGTTTTGTGCGATTTGTTGCATTTTGTTTGATTTGCCATGTGTAACAACATAAAATGTGCCGTCTTCATAATAGGCGTTCACACTACGGACAACAGGGCGTGGCTTTCCGTCAGTGCCCGGGTCTCGCGCAACCGTTGCAAGTGAAATAATATTGTCTTTGCCATTGCCAAATTTTTCTTCAAGTAGTTTCAATCCTTCTTGGTACTTGCTCATTTGTTTTTCCTCCAGCATTAAATTATATATTATCCTCGTTTCTTAAACGGAATCCATAACACTGCATAAACGATGTTAGACTTGCTTTTATAATACATTTCAGAAAAAAATCCATCGGCAATTAAACCATGCTTTTTCAGCCAAAACCGAGTGCATTTCGTTGCCTTACCCATACCAACTATCATCTGCTCGTGGTTTTCTGATTCAAATCTGCAGACCACATATTCTCGTAATTTACGGTTCATTTCCAGAACTAATCCATCACTGATCAGCGGTACACCCTCATTGATCACAAAATAACCAAGTAATAATTAAATTCACCTAATTAAATCAATTCCTTTTTGTAAGGTTTTTTCATCAATAGCCCCTTGTGCTCCTGTCACAATATAGCCGTCCTTATCAATAAAGATTGTTGTAGGTATGGACGCAATACCGTATTTATCAGCCGCATCCTGCTTGGTGTCAAAATAGACAGGAAACGAAAAATCCTCGTCCTTTACATACTGTGCACCTTTTTCCTGTGTTTCACGCTGCCCGTCCACAAGATCTACCATCATAAATGTGATGTCCTGTCCAACTTCCGCATATACCTTATTGAATTCGGGCATTTCACCTTTACATGGAGGGCACCAGCTTGCCCAAAAGTTCAGTACAATAGGTTTGCCGAATAATTCTGACAGTTTCACATTATTTCCGGCCGCATCTAAAACCGTAAAATCAGGTGCTTTCATTTTTTCTGTTACCTGCTCCTGGTTGTCTTGAGACACCTGACCATTTTTTTGAGAAATGTCAATATTATTTTGCGGCGATACCCTTTGGCTGAGTATGTTGTACACACAAGCAGCCAGGACAACAAACAAGGCAAATGCTGCTATCAGGATGATTGTTTTTGTTTTCTTGTTCATAAATATGCCCCCTAAAAAGTTAAAAGTGAAAGAAAATATCCCATGTATCCGGTTGCCATAAGTATACCGATAATGATGAGCAGTCCGCCGGATATAAAATTGATGATTTTATAATTTCTCTTAATAAAATTGAATGCACCTTTCAACTGGTCAATTAATAGAGCACTTGCGACAAATGGAATCCCCAGCCCTAATGAAAAGGTAAGCAGCATGGAAATTCCTTGCAGTGATGATCCTCCCAGAGATGCCATTAGCAGAGCGGAACCCAGAAATGCCCCCACACAGGGTGTCCAGCTAATGGAAAACACAAGCCCAAAGAGCATGGATGAAAAAAATCCAAGGTTTTTAACATCAGCATTTTTATTGCTTATACGGTTTAAAAATCCTATTTTTATAACTCCTAAAAAATTCAGACCAAATATAATTACAATTAGTCCTGTTACAACATTAAGTATTGTTGTGTAATCACGTATAACTCTTCCAATAATCCCCGCAAAAGCGCCCATTGTAATAAAGACGACGGTAAACCCCAAAACAAATCCAATTGCATTCATGAGTGTTTTTCTTCCATTTACTTCATTTGCTGCAAAATACGATATGTATATAGGCAGCATGGGCAAAAGACAGGGAGATATGAATGTAATAATGCCTTCTAAAAACAAAAGAATATATTGCATACTGATATACCTTTCCAATGTACTATACCTTTACTTCTTTATAATAAAACAATAAAATTGTATCTAATTATCACAATAATATTTTCTCAGCGTTTGGATAATTTCCTCAACCCTGTGGTCGGCGATCGAATAAGTTATATTTTGGCCATTTTTAGTAAAGTCCAGTATCCCATGTGCTTTCAAGAGTGCCAGGTGCTGTGATAATGCCGACTGTGTAATATTAGGAACTTTCTCGGCAATTCTGCTGACAGTTTTGGGCTCTTTCATCAACACACACAAAATCATCAAACGGTTTTCATTTGCCAGTACTTTTAAAAGCTCTGCCAGCTGTTTGGCTTTTTTTTCCATGACCTTATCCCCTCTTTGTTTTTATGTTGCGAATTGCTTTTGTCAATGTTTACATGTCATTAATTAAGTAATTTCTAATATTCTACTATACAAATAAAGATTAATCAAGTGTAAGCCCGGAATGAAGACATTGGTTTTCCCCATTCTTTAAAGCATAAAAAAAAGAGGGTATCTTCGCTAGAAAATACTCTCTTCCAATTATCTTGCCATGCCGGCTGTGGCTGCTTATGCAGCAGGTTCAAACTGGCTGTTGTAAAGGTCGGCATAAAATCCGCCCTGCGCCAGCAGTTCCAGATGGCTGCCGCTTTCGATGATGTCCCCGTCCTTCATCACCAAAATCAAATCGGCGTTTTTTATGGTTGAAAGCCGGTGGGCAATCACAAAGGATGTGCGGCCTTGGGTCAGCTTATCCATTGCTTCCTGAATCAGCAGTTCAGTACGGGTATCCACGCTGCTGGTCGCCTCGTCCAAAATCAGCATTGGCGCATTCTGAATCATGGCTCTGGCAATAGTAACAAGCTGTTTTTGCCCCTGTGAAAGGTTGGCCTTATCATTCAACGGTGTGTCATACCCGTGCGGCAGTGTCTTGATAAAGTGGTGCAGTCCCACTGCCTTGCAGGCGGCAATTACCTGTCCGTCTGTCACGCCTTGCTTGCAATAGATGATGTTTTCCTTGATAGTGCCCTCGAAAAGCCATGTATCCTGCAACACCATACCGAACTGCTCATGCACGTTTTCACGCCGGACCTGGCTTTCGGGTATGCCATCCAACAGGATTTCACCGCTGTCCAGCTCATAGAAGCGCATAAGCAGGTTGACCATTGTGGTTTTTCCCGCGCCGGTGGGCCCCACAATTGCCACTTTCTGTCCGGCCTTGATTTTAGCCGAGAAGTCGTGAATGATAGTCTTATCCGGTGTATACCCAAACTTTACATGGCGGAATTCTACATCACCTTTTACGTTTTCCAGCCGCTTTGCTTTTTGACTCTCGTCGGACAGTTCTTCTTCATCAAAGAACTCGAATACGCGCTCACTGGCAGCAGCAGTTCTCTGCAGGTTTTGAAAGGCCTGTGCGATTTGAGACAGGGGTTGGGTGAACAGGCGGATATATATCATAAATGCGACAATCACACCGAAGCTGATGGTTCCGTTCATGGCCAGAGCTGCTCCCACCACGCAGACGGCCACATAGCCGAAGTTGCCGATAAACGCCATAAACGGCATCATCATACCCGACATAAACTGGCTTTTCCATCCGCTGTCAAACAGATTTTGATTTACATTTTCAAAAATCTTCTTGGCTTCCTTACCGCCGTTATAAGCCTTTACCACGTTATGACCGGAGTAAACCTCCTCCACATGACCATTGGCCGCACCCAAATCATTTTGCTGCCGGACGAAATATTTTTGAGATTTCATCATGATAATGCTCATGAAGACAAACCCGAAAATGCTCGATCCAATGGCGGTCAGTGCCATAATCCAGTTGTTATAAAACATCATAATGGCTGAGCCCACAAACATGGTAATGGATGTGACCAGGTTTCCGATGCTTTGATTCATGGTCATGCCAATGGTGTCCACATCGTTGGTTACACGGCTGAGAACATCACCATAGCTGACCTTGTCAAAATATTTTAAGGGCATCCTGTTGATTTTTTGGGATATGCCGGTACGCATATTTTTGCTGATTTTCTGCGTTATCGTTGCCATCATGTAGCTTTGAATAAAACTGAGAACGGTAGAACCTGCGTAAAAAGCAACCAGCATGAACGCGATGCTTTTTACTGCGGAGAAGTCTATCGTGCCAAGAAGCTGTTTGCCGTTTACCAGCGCAGGCAGCCCCTTCATGATTTCATTGGTCATTTCCTTCAACTTATCGGGTCCGACTATCTGAAGCACCGTTCCGATTGCCGCTAAAACAAGAGCGACAACCACCGCGGGCATATAATTCTTACAATAGGCAATCAACTTGCCCCAGGTTTCCTTAAAGTTTTTCGGCTTTTCTGCCACGCCGCCCATAGACCCCGGCCCCATCGGCCCTCCGGCAGGTCTGCCATGCGGTTTGTTCCTTGTTTGCGCACTCATGATACAAGTTCCTCCTCACTTAATTGGCTCATGGCAATTTGCCTGTATACCTCACAGATTTGCAGCAAATCCCTGTGTCTGCCCTTCCCCACAACCCTGCCCTCGTTCAGTACGACAATCTGGTCGGCGTCCATAATAGTACCGATACGCTGCGCCACAATCATACTGGTCACTCCGGCAGTTTCTTTTTTCAGCACACTGCGCAGAACCCGGTCGGTTTTGTAGTCCAGCGCAGAAAAGGAATCGTCGAAGATATAGATTTCCGGCTTCCGGCAGACTGCGCGGGCAATAGCGAGCCGCTGTTTTTGGCCGCCCGACACATTTGATCCGCCTTGAGAGATGTCGGCGTCATAACCACCGTCCATACGCTCCACAAAATCCGAGCCCTGTGCAATAGCAACAGCTTTTTTAACTTCATCTGCTGAATATCCACCCTGGCCGTTATCGCCGTATGCCACATTGGAGGAAACTGTACCCCTGAATATGACAGCCTTCTGCGGCACATAGCCGATTTTGTTGTGCAATGCTTCCTGCGTATATTCCCGGATATTTACACCGTCAATCAGGATTTCACCTTCGGTGGCATCAAAAAATCGGGGGACAAGATTAATGAGGGTTGACTTGCCGCTGCCTGTGGAACCGATAAAGGCAATGGTTTCACCCTGCTTTACCGTGAAATTCACATCCTTCAGCACATAGTCAGCCGCACCTGGGTATTTAAAGCTCACATGCTTGAACGTCACCTCTCCGGCCAAACCCGGAATGCCTTCTGTCCGTGTTCCATCCAATATCGTGGGTTTGGTGTCCAGCACCTCGTTGATACGTTTTGCGGAAACACTGGCGCGGGGAAGCATGATAAAAATCATGACCAGCATCATAAAGGACATGATAACCTGCATGGCATAACTGGAAAATACCACCATATTTGAGAACATTGTCAGTTTATCCGTCATCTCGGCAGCATTAATCAAGTATGCGCCTATCCAATAGATGGAGAGGGACAAACCGCTCATAATCATGCTCATGACAGGCATCATAATTGCCATGGCCCGGCTGGTGAAAAGCTGGGTAGCAGTTAATTCATCATTGGCCTGCTCAAATCTTTTTTCCTGGTAATCCTCGGCATTATAGGCCCTTACAACACGCAAGCCCGTCAGGTTTTCGCGGGTAACACGATTCATATTGTCAGTCAAGGTTTGCATCTTTTTGAATTTTGGTATGACGAATATCATCAGGAAACCAATCATTACAATCAAAATCACTACTGCAGCTCCTGTCGTCAATGTCCATTCGAAGCCCTTTCCAGCAATTTTGGTAATAGCCCATACAGCCGTAATAGGCGCTTTAATGATAAGCTGCAGCCCCATTGTAATCAACATCTGAACCTGCGTAATGTCATTGGTGGAACGGGTAATGAGGCTGTCAGTGGAAAAACGGTTAATTTCCTCCATCGAAAAAGCTTCCACCTTGTTAAAGAGCAGACTGCGAAGCTGTTTTGAAAATGTGGCGGCAATTCGTGCAGCAAAAAAACCAACAATAATGGCAGATATCAAGCTGCCAAGCGTGCAAAGCAGCATTTTGCCGCCTGCTATCCAAATGTCACTCATGGCACTGCCGGGTGTTTGCACCAGCATTGTGATTTTCGACATATAGTCCGGCGATTTTAAATCCAGCCAGACCTGTGCCACCACAAAAAACAAGCTGATGAATGCCATCAGCCATTCTCTTGGCTTGAGGTATTTAAAAATTCGAATCATGAAAAAGACTCCTCCTTGTTATCCGTGTTAATATTGAACGCTGTTAGCGTTGGAGTTTTTTTAATGCAGACATATTGCAGCCTGCATTCTTAATTTCACTTTATTTCATTTCTGATTGCCTGGGTTATTTACCCGAGACGGGCATTTTCTACTCGGTAATATCCGGCATGGTTCGCTGGGCAATTTCAAAGAACCGTTCCATAAGCCGGACAAACTCCTTTGCGTCCTTCTCTCCCATTTCGGTCAGTACACAAATCATATGGTTCCTCATTTGCTGCATAAATGTATGAATTCGTTCACGCCCCGCATCTGTGATCGTGACCAGAATATTGCGGCGGTTGGACGTATCAATCTCACGATGGATCTGCCCTTTTTTTTCAAGGGTTCCGAGAGCTACTGAAATTCGTGCCGTGCTGCTTCGCAGTGCTTCACTCAACTCAGAGGGAAGCGCAGGTGAAGCCTTTTCAAAAAGATACTTCAGAATAAAAAGCTCGCCCTTTCCTGAACGATTAAAATCTTCCATAAATTTACCGCGGGCCATCAAAGCATCTAATGCATTAACCGCTTCCTCAATAGCGTTCAATTTATTCATCTCCTTTTATGTTTTGTAGTATTAATAATTAATACTGTTAACAGTATACGCTGTTTGTTTTAATTTATCAATAGGGTTCTGAAAAAAATTTTAACTGCTCTTTTTTGAATTATCAATGCTGAAGGAGATTTCCAACAGGCCATGCATTATTTGAATAAACCGGATAAGAAGCCGCCTTGCATTTCCTCATCCGGAATTAAGCAGCCATGCTGCCCAATTGAAATTGACGGCTTGGTTTTACCATGATAATCACTGCCGCAAGTAACAAGTATATTATTATTTATTGCTGCTTTATAGAAATTAAAGGCCGCTGACGGTGAATGGTAGCTGCTGAAGGCCTCTATACCGTCAATTCCTTTTGAAATAATATCATTCAGTATTTTACCATTGTCTTTCAGGGAAGCGCCGGGATGTGCGAGAACGGCTTTTCCCCCGTTTTCATGAATGATTTCAACAATGTGCTCCAAGGTTGGGTAAACCATTTCAACATAGCAGGGTTTCCCCTGGGAATAAAAATCCCAGTAGAAATTCACATACGGATTATCACTTCTGGACTCACCGGGACGATAAGGCAGAAGTAATTTATGATTTTTATACTCATGTTTATTTAACAGTACTTCCGCAAACATTTCCCCGGTCCATCTGTCATTCCAATACATATTTTCAGTCAAAGGGGACATATCGTCTCTGCTGATGCCGAATCCGAGCTTTTGAGTGGCAAGCAGCATTTTGTAAGACACTTCAGAACTTTGTTTTGTTATATCGTTCTCGATTATTTCAAAATCAGGACTGTTATAATCGATTCCATATCCCAATACATGGAGATTGGTACCATTAAAAGTACAGTCGATCTCCACAGCGGGAATATAAGTTATTCCTGCTGCCAATGCCATGTTTTGTGCCTCCCCATTTGCTCTTACACAATTGTGGTCGGCAATTGCCATAATTTGAATATCATTATTTTTGCATTTTTTAACCAGTTCCTGGGGGCTGACTTCCCCATCATCACTATAGCAAGAGTGCAAATGCAAATCAATGGCACTTTTCACAAGACAGTCCCTCCTTTATTATTTATAGATAATCCTGTACATCAAATTCTTTATCTCCTCCATATAGCTTATAATTTATAAATTAAGGTATAGTGTATCAATCATTTTAAGAGCTATCTGTCTGATTCCGGCTTCGAAATCAGTATTTAAATCTGTTGATGTAATAATTTCCGGAAGCATGATTTTTTCTGCGGCCGACAGACTTTTTTCATGGATGATCCCAGCTATTGAATCAGCTGCTTTTTCTCCATAAAGGACAATGGTATCCGGATTGAACATACACTGAAATGCCTGTATGGTTTTTATCTTTATATTTTCCATATCTGCAGGATTGTAATCAAAGGATTCCCAGTCTATACCAAATGGGAGATATTTTATTTCTCCGGCCAAACCGTTTCTCCCCTTGTAAATATCACCGTTCAGGTGGATTCCGGCTCCAGGTGGGTATTTGCCGGGAAAGTAGAGTCCAATGACACATTTATTGCTGGGGACATTATTCTGATGGCAGTAGCCAATTACAGCCGCATTTATATCATTTTCTATGTGGGCCGGCAAATGAAATTTTTCATATATATGTCCTGAGAGGGATTGTTCCTTCAATTCTTCATAATCGCTTATGACAAGCCTTTGATTCACCTCCTCACCCGGAATACCAAAACATATTGCTTTGATTTGAGGATATTTGGAAATAAGATGTTCTATAATGGAGTCGAAGCTGTCAATACTAACGTTGGATAAATTTTGCTCGATTCTTTCTATCACCTCTCCCCTCAAATCGGTAACACAATAAAAAGCTGTATCCTGCCCCTTGTATTCATGCATAAAAATTGTCAAAGCCAGGCGGAATTTACTGTTATACCTGAATAATGCCGCCGGACGTCCGCCGTCGGAATTCAATATTGTGTCGGTATGCAGCTCGCCTGTATCCAACAAGGTATTTACCAGGGAATTTACGGTTACCACACTGAGACCTGTAATTTCGGCCAGCTGGGGTTTGGTGGCAGTACCTGCACCTTTTAGGGCACTGCGCACTTTATTTAAATTAATTTCTTTTATAATATTGCCGTTACCTTTTTGATTCATATTTAGCTCCTCTACAGTATAATAAAGGTACTTTATAAATCTAATTTATAAAGTACCTTTATTATATTTCTTTTCAAAAACATTGTCAACATTACGGGAATTCTTAATACAAATACTATTGCTTTCAATTTTAGGTTCGGTTATCATAGATATATAAGTGATTGCAAGACCTGATAGATAAGAATGTTGAGGGGATGGATTTTAATGACAATAAAAAAGCAGTATCAATCCGATATTGATAAAATTATGGTCAAACGTTATGACAACGGCGATGATTATTGGACCACTTCCGACAGACGTCTGATAAAAGGAAGTCCGTTTTCTACCCTTAACTGCGCATATATGCTGTCAGAAATGGGAATGGATGGTTCCGAACCTGTATTGAAAGAGACAGCCGACCTGATCTTAAGTTCATGGCGTGAAGACGGACGATTCAAGCTGACCCCTCAAGGTGCAATATATCCCTGCCATACTATTAATGCAGCCAGAACCCTCAGCCATTTGGGATATTCTTCTGACTGCAGGCTCAAGAAAACCTTTGAGCATCTCCTGGAAATTCAGCACAGCGACGGCGGCTGGCGGTGCAATAAGTTCAGCTTCGGCAGAGGCCCTGAGACGGAGTTTTCAAATCCTGGTCCGACGTTGGCGGCGCTGGATGCTTTTAGATTTACTCATTATTTAAACTCGGCTGAAGCTCTTGATAGAGCTGTAGAATTTCTGCTTGAGCATTGGGAAACCCGTATACCGCTCGGCCCTTGCCACTATGGAATCGGTACGCTTTTTATGCAGGTTACCTATCCGTTTTTCAGTTATAACCTTTTTTTCTATGTTTACGTTCTATCTTTTTATAACAGGGCAAAAAAGGACGGAAGATACCTCGAGGCACTGGGAGTTTTGCAATCCAGATTAAAAAGCGGCAGTATTGTAGTGGAACGGCCCAATCAGAAGCTGGCAGGGCTCACCTTCTGCAAAAAAGGGGAACCGAGTGACCTGGGGACTGAGCGTTACCACGAAATATTAAAAAACCTTGAACATAAATATGATTGAGATAATATTTTCAATCAATCAGCTTAATTTTTTCAGTGAAGCTGTCTTTGGTGTCTTCAAAAAAATTATACTTATTCTTGTAAGGTGAATATGTGACCACTTGAAGTAATCCGGATTCGGGGTGAAAATTGAGATATCTTAAATATCCGTCTCCTCCATGCGGTGCTTTTTGATAATCCGACAGTATTTCTATTACCTTTCTAGTGCTTCCATCGGTATTTATAACAGTTTTTATCCTTCTGACAGCACAATGGTTATGCCCGCATAAAATCATAATCACATTGTTGTTTTTTGAAATTATGCGGTTGAATACGTTGTGAGCAACGTAAGTCAGGGAGGAATTGCAGTTGAGATATTCGTGCATGGCTAATATGGCGGTCCGGCCGGAATATTTTTTCAGAATATTATTTGACCATTTGATGGTTTCTTCAGTAATATTTGTACTATAGTCCAGATAAAGAATAATAAAATCATGGCCGCCAAGGGTTATTAAGTCATAATGGTTGAGATTGTTACTCATGTTTCCTCCGTACCATGATTTGGCTTTAAAGCGTGATTTTCCAAAATATTTATTGTAGATTTCATAATTCAATCCATTAATTGACACGTCATGATTTCCTGCAAGGACGCCGTAAGGAACATTTGCAGTATCAAGCTTTTTAAAATTGCGGTCGACAACCTCCCACTGCCTAATATCGCTCGCAACATTTACCAGATCGCCGGTATTGATTACATAACCAAAAGAACCTTTCTTATATTCTTTGACAAGCCAGTCACCCAGGAAATCGAATATTTCAGGATAGGACTCGGCGTAATATTGCGTGTCGGTAAACCACACCATTGAAAAAGGTTTTTCATTGATTATTCTTTTTCCCTGTTCTGCTGTTTGACTATTACTTTTAACACCGCGGATATCACTTATCTGTGCAAATGTGATGTCAGAGTAATTGTTCATCATTAGGAAAACAGCCGTTAAAACAGCAAGCAACCGCCTTTTCATTTCCTCACCCACCTATAATATACTTAATTAATTGTCACTATTATTTTGAGTAATATTACTGGCGGCATACTTGAAATTAATAGAAAAATTTTTACGTTTCTTGTTGTCCTTATGCGCTTGCGCTTATTGCCACGGTAAAGATTTTTTCAATCAGGGACAGTGCACCCTTATACCCCACATACGATCTTGAAAGAACTACTTCATACGAGGACGGAAAGCCTATTTCAACTATATTACCCTTTAATTCTTTTGCGATATCCCTGTCCCAGGTAGTTCCAAAGATAATGGCGGGCTTTTCGGCTGCTGTACGCAGTGCTTCTTCAATCAGATAGCCGTCTTCCAGAAATTCAACCTCCAGATTCACATCGTGGTCAATATGTCTGAACTCTTGGCGGATTTGTTCCTTATATTCCTCGGGAGTGTTTTCAGTTATGATTTGTTTTACTGAAATAAGCCCCAGCTGCTTAACAAGAAATTTTGTGATGGATAAGCTGTAGATACTGTCGCTGACGACGGCAAACCTGGCAGGTACACCCCACCAGTATTCGGAATAGAAATCGGAGAAATCCTCCACATATTTGTAATAGCTCTCTTCCTCTTTAGTGATAAATTCTTCTGTTGATTTGGAATTCAGACCGGCGAACTTTGATACCTTGCGCAGGAATTCAGAGGTCTCCAAAGCGCCTATGGGAATGGCAGGAATATGCAGGTACGGCTGATTGTACTTGTCCTGAAGATGTTCCGCAATTCCGAGCCCTACCCAGGGCGATATTACCAGGTTGAAAGCCGCTTTGGGAATATCCAGCCATTCAGTGACACCTTTGGAGTCGTGCCCGAATAAAATATTTACCTTCAGTCCGATTCCTTTCAGGATTCGTTTGATCTCGCCCAGATCGCCGCGCCAGTACGTATTTTGATAGGGCACCTCTGTCCAGACATTTACAGTGTTTTTAATTTTATTTCCCGAATAGTCACCTATAAATTGATCTATAATAGCACGCACCACAGTTTCATGACCAACCAGGTTGTTTCCGTGAAAACCGCCGGTTTCGGCATAAACGATGGGCACACCTTTCTGCTGGAACTCACTGACGACAGAAGGTATATCATCCCCAACTATGTCCGGAATACAGCCGGTAAGCACAACAAACAGGTCGGCAGCCATGATTTTGGTGGAAGCCTGTATCAGCTCTCTCAGCCTGTTGTCTCCTCCGAATACCACTTCGTTTTCAGAAATATTTGCGCTTGGAGGCACTGCTCCGCCGCTGTAGCCTCCGCCCTGAAAACCGTTATAAAATGCAAGACTCACATACTGCTTATCGGCACAGCCGGGCCCGCAGTGGGTTATGGGTATCACCCCTGGTATGGCGGCAGCAGTATGTGTTGCTCCTATTGCGCAGCCGTAGCGCGGACGGCTTATGGAATTTGTTTTTGTATCCTCAAGTAAAGACATCTGATTTCCTCCATTTCATATAAATAATGTCTGCTATAAAATCAATCCCGTTCATAAAATAAAACTCGTGCATATAATCTGCATGTAATGTAATCTTGTATATAATCAATCCTGATAGATCAGCCGGGGGTTTCTTGCGACAATATAGGGATCTGTCTGCTCAAGCCACCACTTGGTATAGGGCAGTTTGACATGTTTTGAAAGGTCCTCATGAAACTTTCTCCGCTGCAGGATTTCCAGGATGGCATTGCCAAGATTTACAATTCCGTCATAACCTACGGCAATATGCTCATCGCCCAGCGGAGCAGCAGGTATTCCCAGCCTTGAGGCAAGAGGAGCAAGTCCGTTGTGCCGTATGAGTATAAAGTCCGGATTTACTCTTTTTAGAAGAGCATAAAATTGGTGCTGCTGTCTGTTGCTGACACTGAAATTTTCTACATCCCCGTAGTTATCCACCAAAAAGGCCAGGGAGTCCTGAGCCGGGTCTTCACTGTCATAGATGGGATCATGATGGAATACCAGGGAGCCGTTTACCTCAATCCCAAGTTCTCTCATAACGGCTATCAGACCGTGGGAATATGCGGAACCTGTGGCTACATAGCCCTTTTTACCCTTCAGTTTGAGCTTTAGAGCAGCTATGAGGGGCTTGATCCGTGCATGTTCCTTTTTTATATATCTTTCGGCCGGTTCTTCACGGTGAGTCAGCTTTGCAAGTCCCCGGAGCCATGCATCGGTGCCTGCGATTCCATAGGGCTGCGGAGCCTTTAACTCCGGCACACCGAAATTCTGCTCCAGCCCCTGGGCAAGATAGGAGGATAACGTGTTGCAGAAGCCGACTGTGGCAGCCGCCTCCGACATTTGTGCCAGATCCTCCACCGTTGCCATATCAATTACATAATTCACGCGCAAGTTCAATTCTTTCAGCATGGGGGTAAAAACGTCCGAACCCCAAAGATTGATCACATTGACCAGATCTTCCTGCTTTTTTGGATTTTTTCTCACTATATCCCTTAAAATCCCATGCTGTGTGGAATCAAATCCTGTACTCCAATGCTTTGACCTGAAACCCTCGCAGTGGAGCGGCACAACCGGAAGCCGGTGCTGCTCGGTATATTCGGCGGCTACACTGTCTATGTCGTCACCGATAATACCAGTGGAACATGAAGTTCCGATAAATACAGCTTTTGGATTGTAACGTTCAATGACATCATCCAGAGTTTGCTTAAGCTTTTCAATACCACCAAAGACCATATCCTTTTCAAGGAGGTTGGTCGATACTATTTTCAGATTTTCCACCGGCAGATTCCTCATGGCAAGTCCGTTCCTGTAAATGGAGTTGTATATGGTCTGGCTGACGGCACAACCAATTGGAGAATGTTGTATGAGCACCGCATCACGGACGTTTCCGGCCTGACACTCAACCATCTGCTCACTGCAGACCGAGCCCTGCGTAAAAGGTCCTCTCACCTCACACAGCTCACATGTTTTCCCCTTTCTTCCGGTACATTTTCTGGCATACCCCGATTCTTCGGCGAGACTGTCGGCATTGCCATCCCAGCCTATGATGGTACCAAGCCGCTGTTCGCGGCTTTCTACAGCAGTTGCAGCCAAATTGATTCTTTTCACTAAGATTCACTCCTTACATTTAAGAATAGTTTTTCCAGTAAATAAAAAGACTGTTTATAAGTACTTGATATACTCAAAACAGTCTCTGATAAATTCAGTCAACTTCATTATTGAATTTTTGCAGTTCAATAATACCAATTTACATTTTGATTTAAATTTTTGTTTAAATCTTGTAAAGTGTAATAACGTTATAATTAAAAATATATTATGCATATATATTTAATATGTTAATATTAGCATACAATATTTTTTTTGTAAATCCAAAATTTTTAATAACATTATTAACGTGAAACTCAATCAGCTGTGGGATAGCCGAATACAATCCTGTCAACCTTACTTTCTTTTATCAGTAAAACCAATGCCTGTGCTTTTACCGGTTCATCAGATTTATGCGGGTCTGCATAGACTATCATGGCTTTTTGATAATTATTATACATATCAGCCGGTTTATGGCTGGTCAAAATATGTTTTATATCGTTTAATTCATAGGTATCTTCAATCTTTTTTTCGGTATCCTTTTCCTCAGCTCCCAGGTTGTAGATATTGCGGTCTCCGAATCGGTCCGTCACTTCCTTGACAGTCATTCCCACTTTCAGGCCGCAGTCAAGTGCCTGACCATTACCTGTTAAATCAAATCTAAAGGTTGTATCGGTTTCGGAAGGCTGTTTTTTAGGTTGGTAACCTGAATAGAATTCCAATTCCATACCGGGATATTCTGCAATATGGTAATATTCAAATGTATCCGGGCCGTCGGCAGGAGAATTTATTTTGCAGGTCCGCATATGGGCCGGAAGTCCAAACGATTGCACCAGCTTTTTATATGTAATATTCAGTAAAGGTTTTTTGCCGCTGCAAATATCGGACATTGCAAAGCCCCATTTGACTGTTCCGTCAGGCGCATTTATATTCAGTAAAAGGTTCTTTTCATCATCTTCTGCATTCTCGGGAGCAGCAGCCATTTCCCGGCTGTTTGGCGGGGTGCTGTCCTTTTTGCCAATTTCAACAAATTTATTTTTTTCTTTGTCGATTCTGAAATTATCTTGTCCGCAGCCTGTCATGCCGTCTAATATAAATATTAATAAAAACAAAAATAAAAATCTTTTCAATTTCACAGCCTCATTTCAATTTGTCAGGTAATTATTATTTTCCTTAAATGTATACTAATGGAAATATTATATTATACAGGTATAAAAAAATCTATTATTTTACAAGAAAATTTGCTGCGCTCATTTTTTAGTGTTAATTGACTCTTGTAAAAGTTATAAATTCCTATACGCAAAAAAAGTACCAGCCTGAATATAAACGGCTGGCATTTTCAAAATCATATAAAATCAAATAACATATAATATAAACAATATAAATAGAAAAAATGGAGTGAATTTTTCTATTTTTTGAGTTGAGCGGGTTTGACAGGCATATTCTTAAATACCGGTTTTTTGTTCAGGGCTGTTTTCATCCTGCTTGTATGAAGCAAAATCAGGTCTGCATATGTAGTTGAATAATTTTTTGATAGCTGCCGAATATCCGCCGTCCCAGTCGCTGAAGGTACCTTCGCTGGCAAGGTTCAAACTGCTCTTGCCGGCCTGGCTGACCTTGACGGAGGCTTTGTGGGGGCCCTTGCTTCCACTGGAATGCGCATACAGGATGGTGTCTCCGGAAACCTCGTACACTATACCGATATGTCCTCCTCCATCAAAGCGTATGTAATCCCCGGGACGTACTTCTGAAAAGGTTGTTATTTTTTTGCTGCATTGGGAGGAAGTCATGTTTGCTGCACTGACTCCCCAGTGAAGTACATTGTCAGTAGGAATTTTAAACACCTTTTTGTAATATTGTACTGCCAGGCCGTTGGTAGCAGCGTTTATAACCTGTAATACAAAGCCGGAACAATCAATCCCGGACGCCTGGGGATTTGCCGATACTTTTTCCTGAAGTTTGGGATCGTCGGCAGTCAATCCAAGCTTTTGCATATTTTTATCCATTTCTTCCACAGACCATTTTCCCTTGCCGGAATCCCCTCCCCATTGATAGGGCAGCTGTATCTTCTTACTTTCCTTGCCGGACTTGTCGGTATACTTGAAATCGACATAGCTGCTGATCTTATCTTTTAGCACATCAATGTTTATTGCTCCGTTATCGCTGTTTTTCTCCTGAGCTTTGTCCTGGGTTTTGTCCTGAGTCTTGTTCTGAACTTTATGGGGCTGAGGTGAACTTTTATCAGGTGCCGGTATTTTCAGTTTTTGGCCCGGATATATACGGTTTATATCCTTAATGTTATTCAGGTTCTTAAAAGCTTCAACAGTGGTATGATATTTTTCTGCGATTTCACCAAGTGTGTCACCGCTCTTTACTGTGTATAAACTTTTACTTTCCTGAAGTTCCTTTAAAAATTGGCTTGTTGCACTGTTGCCGATGGTCTTCTGCAGTAAATTAATATCGTTGTATGCAAGAGAACCCGGGTTGGTGCGGAGCCTTTGCATAATATCAAAGGGGTTGGTCTGCTTTACAACTGTTTTGCTGGAGGAAGCAGTCTTTTGGGGCGTTTTGTTGGCTCCTTCAGCCCGGGTTTGTTCATTCTCTTTGGACTGTAAACTTGTATACATATCAAAGTCTCCTTTAATTAACGCTTTCAAATAATAAGTAATATTAAAAGGGAGTTATACAACCTATATGTTTTGCCAATGGACAAAAAGGGCGGTGTGAAATAAAAAGAAGTATAATTCTGTCTTTGACAAAATTATACTTCTGATGTTTGGGACTATATAAATTTGAATCTAATCCAGTATCAATTAAAAGACTTTAAATTCGGAGAAGCTGGCCCAACAACCGTCCTCCAGGCCTGTTACCGTTACTTTGACATATCTGATGTTACTTATGTTAAAGCTGTCTTTTTTTGTCTGTACAGCCGTGTTATTTCCTGTATTGTCTACGGCTGCCGTCCAGTTTGTGCCGTCGGCCGAAACTTCAATCCGGTACTTGTATACCTTGTTCTTTTCCCAGGTGATTTCAGTACCTGTCAGGTCCAGGTTGCTTCCAAGGTCTACCTGCCACCAGTGATTAACATTTCCGTCTGCTGCACACCACCGTGTGTCAAGGTTTCCGTCATTTCCGTTTTGAGCGGAGTTGCCGTTTTCCTCACTGTCCGAAACAGCACTCCTGCCCAGAGCTAAATTGTCTGTTGACGGCTGCTGTGTGGAAATTGTCACAGGCAGGGACTGGGGTGAACTGTTTCCGGCAGCATCATATGCCGATACTGTATAGGTATATGATGTATTTGCGGCAAGACCTGCGTCGGTATAAGTTGTGCCGGAGGTCACAGTTTGAATCAGGCTGCCGTTCCGGTATATCCTGTAACCGGCTACACCTGTGTTATCTGTGGAAGGTCTCCAGTTTAAAACCACCTGGCTGGATGAAACGGCTGAGGCACGCAGGGTGTCCGGAGTTGAAGGCGCCTGTGTATCAACATCGGTGCAATACAATTGACTCTTGGGAACAATTTGCTTTGTCTGGCTGGGGCTTGACCAGAAGAGTTTTGCCTCCGCTTCGTTGGTCTTATCAAAATATTCATATTTTATATCATATTTCTGTCCGGCTGTAAGTGTAATAGTACCGCTGCTTTCGGCAGAACTGTGTTCCCTCCAGTCGTCGATTATCCTGGTTCCGTTTATCCATAGCCTTGCACCGTCGTCAGAAACCGTAGTGAATGTGTATGTTTCCGAATACAAGGGCTGTATTTGTCCTGTCCAGCGGACAGAAAACTCATCTGCGCCCATTGAGGGTATGGGGGCATTTTTCCACCAGTTAAAGTTGATATTTTCATCCACTCTTTCCTTTATCAGGTTGGTGAAATCAATATTGTCATAGTACTCACCTTTGAGTCCGTTGCCTGTACCCAGCGGGACCTGGGGTGTGGAAGTGCGGGTTGTTGCCGCTGCACTTGAGCTCTTGTTTGAGCTGTTACCCTCAGCATCAAAGGCTGCAACCTGGTAGGTGTATGTTGTATTTGCAGCCAGGCCGGTATCTGTAAAAGTCGTTGTGTTATTTACCGTTCCTGCCAGGACACCGTTTCTGTAAATCCTGTATCCTGCAACACCTGTATTGTCTGATGAGGCATTCCAGGTCAAAGTGATTTGATTTGCAGAGACAGCCGAGGCCCTGAGCCGTTCAGGAACTGTGGGCGCCTGTGTGTCTGTGCCGGAAGTTGTTCCAGAAGAATAAAGCTGGCTTTTAGGAACGATTTGTTTTGATTGACTGGAGCTTGACCATTTAAGATTAATTTTTCCTATATCACAATTATTATAGTACTCCAGTTTTATGTCATACTTCTGTCCCGCAGTCAGATTAATGTTTCCATTATTCTCCGTTTCGCTATGGTCACACCAATTGTCGATAAGTTTTACGCCATTAACCCATAATCTGACGCCGTCGTCTGATGTTGTGTAAAATGTATATGTTTCTGAATACAGTGGTTGAATTTGTCCAGACCACCTGATGGAAAATGTCTCTTTATCTATTCTTGAGTCAGGTGAGCTATTTTTCCAGTAATTATCTACCGTGCCGTCGGTACGCGTAAATCTTAAGTCGGTTAAATCCTTATTGTTATAGTATTCGGCCTTAAGTCCGTTACCATTTCCGTACCAGTCATCGTCGCTGTTTGAACGCGGAGTTGTCACATAGGCAAACTCACTGTGATTTGAATAATTACCAGCCGCATCGTATGCTACTACCGAGTAAACATAAGTGGTGCCGGCAGATAATCCTTTATCCCTGTAGGATGTGCCGTTTGATATATCGTCAACCTCATAGCCGTTTCTGTATATTTTATAGCCTGCTATTCCCACATTATCATAAGAGGCATTCCAGTTCAAAGCAACTTCGTTGGGGACCGGAGCGGTTATTTTAAGGCTGGTGGGAGCTGTAGGAGCTTTTGTGTCAACATTGGTATTTGTGCCTCCACTGCCAAATACCTTGAATTCGGAGAAACTTGCCCAACAGCCTGATTCCAGGCCTGTAACGGTAATTCTTACATACCTGGCCGAATTTGCACTGAAGCTGTCTGTTTGAACCTGCTGCTTGCTGTAACTGTTGGTCTTATTAACTTTAAGAGTCCAGTTGTAGTTATCGGGAGAAACTTCTATTTTGTACTTATATGCCTTATTTGGCTTTTCCCATGTTACCTGTGAACCGTTGATGTTGTAGAGGGCTCCCAGATCTACAGTCCACCAGTGGTTTATGGAGCTGTCGGATGCACTCCAACGGGTTGAAGTATTTCCGTCATTACCCTTGTAGGCCGGATTTTCAGATTGCTGGCTGTCGGAAAAGGCACTTTTGTTTAATGCTATATTGCTTTGAGCGGCATCGGTTGAAAAAATAGTTGCCCTGTCGGCTGTAATATTAGTTCCTTTGGATTTGCTGTTTTTAGTTCCTGTAACGCGCACCTTCAGTGTATGCTGGCCCGGTTTCAAAACAGGACTTGTGTATACTAAAACATTGTCCGCTCTCTTGGAAGAGTAAAAATCAACATTGGTTTCCCGTCCGTTGTCGATTGAAACAGCGGCAATACCGTGATTATTCGAGGTTGCTCCATAAAGCTTTATCTGTGTGCCTTCAAATTTTACCTTATAATAAGCATTGCGGCTCGAGGACCAGTGATTATCCTCCAGATATGCATTTGCCTGGGTTCCGTAATTCCATTTTCCGCTGTAATTAAACTGGCCCAAGCCATTGCCTTTAGTATTGTCATTGATGCTGGTGCTTCCGTCATCATCAATGATAATGGCACCGGCACCTTCGTTAATTTCGGCATTCTTTCCCAGTACTTCGGCTATAAATTTTATCAATACTATTGTTTGATTTTTCTTGTTGCTTGTCAGAACACTGTTTTTGATTTCAAAACCGTTAACCTTTATTTTATTGTTGTCAAGATTCATAATCAGAGTAATGTTACCGTCTGTTATTGTAACAATGTGTGTTTTGCTGTTCCAGTTGACATTTGCCCCAAGGCCTTCCTGAACAGGTTTTACGGGTAATACAAAATTTTTGTATTTAATGGTATCCCCATCGTTGACAGAGTACTCCCGGCCGTTGATAAAAATTGATGTGGACCCATCCTTGTACTTTTGTTTTAACTTTAATATCTGATTAATAATTTCCTGGATATATTGCTGATCATAGTAATCATAGTTCCTGTCATCTCTGCTGTAGTTATTAAGTATTGCCTGTAATGCGTTTATGGCATTTTCATACTCGTCGTTATAATTATTAAACTTTTTGTCATTGCCATTTCCGTTACCATTAGTGGCAAAAACCGCTGTTGATGACAATAACAGCACGCATGCCAATAAGATACACAAAAATTTCTTCATAATTTTTAACCTCCAAATAAAATAAAAAAATATAATTCAGACTTAAATTTAAATCCTGTTGATTTTATTATATTCTATTTTCACTGTTAAATAATGGAGGTTAATTAAATATAATACTATTGTAAGTTTTTTGTAATAGTACTTACATTTTACATCGGGCAAAAAAGTGATGAAACCCGGATTTTATGCAATACTCCAGCCTTCGGCCTGCTTTCTTATGGCATGGAACCGGCTATATATGCCATCTTCTGTCAAAAGCTGCTCATGTGTTCCCTGTTGAACTATTCTGCCTCCGTCCAGTGCCAGAATCTGATCGGCATTCTCTATGGTCGCCAACCTATGAGCTATGACTATGATGGTTTTCCCATGGGTTAAAGCACTGATGGCCTCCTGGATATAATGCTCATTTTCGGGATCTACACTTGCAGTTGCTTCGTCCAGTATGACAACAGGTGCATTTTTCAGGATTGCGCGGGCGATGGAGATACGCTGCTTTTCACCTCCCGACAGGGTCGAGCCTCCTTCGCCCACCATGGTATTATAACCATCCGGCAAATTAGTAATGAAGTCATGACAACGTGCCTTCCTGGCAGCTTCGATAACTTCCTCCATGGCAGCGTCAGGTTTTCCGAATTTGATATTATTAACAATTCGGTGTCTCCGATGGATACGCTCCCCGAGTCCGCATCATAGAATCTTGCAATGAGGCTGCAGATGGTGGTTTTACCGCTTCCGGACGGCCCAACTATTGCGGTTGTCGTATTTTGGGGTACGTTAAAGGTGACGTTATCAAGTATGGTACGTTTATCATAGGAAAATCTGACGTCCTTCATTTCAATGCTAAAATTCTTAACTTCAATGTCTTTTCCCTTGCTGTCAATAAATTTTGCCTGCCATTCTTATGATAGTACCTTTCACTGTTCTTCACTACTCCATAAAGGAGATAAGCCCTCCATTCAGACAATTGATTTCCGGTAATCTGCCGGAGTTGTTCCAATAACCGATTTGAAAGCGGCAGAAAATTTGCTGGCATTTTCGTAGCCCATTTGCATGGCTATTGAAGTAACACTGTCCTTTAAATTTCCCATCCCACCGACTGGGACTGAATTGTCCATAATTTCTTAAACAGACCGCTTTTCTCAATCAATGTTTCAAAGGTGCCTTTCTCCGACACTCTTCCAGCGTCCATTACAATAATATGGTCTGCGTTTTTAATGGTTTTTAATCTGTGGGCAATAACAATGACTGTCCTGCCTGCAATCAGTTCTCCTATTGCCTTCTGGACCTCCACTTCGTTTTCGGGATCCAGTGAAGCGGTTGCCTCGTCCAGAAGGATGACCGGAGCATTTTTCAGCATGGCACGGGCTATGGAAATACGCTGCTTTTCTCCTCCGGACAGAGTGCAGCCCCCTTCCCCTACCATTGTGTCAAAGCCCTTCGGCAGCTTCATTATAAAATCGTAGCAGCAGGCTTTCCTGGCGGCGGCAATGACCTCCTCCTGGGAGGCATTCTCCTTGCCGAACCGGATATTATTGCCTATGGTATCCTGAAACAGATAGACATCCTGGAATACCATGGATATTTTCTGCATCAGCCTTTCAGGGTCCATGGAAGCTTCGTCAACACCTCCAAAGGTGACTTTTCCGCTGCCGGGGTCATAAAATCTTGCGCAAAGCTTGAGCACAGTACTTTTACCGCTGCCCGACGGACCGACCAGAGCTGTCATTGTCCCCTGCTTCATGGCAAGTGACACATTGTGGAGGACATCCTTTTCTCCATATCCGAAAGAGACATTCTGGAAAACAATATCGGTGCCTCCCCGGGGAAAGTTTGTCCCTCCCATTTCTGGCTCGTTCATCAGGTTGAGAATCCTTTCACCGGCCCTCTCGTCATAGCGGAGTTCTGCAAATTTCATAAGAGCCGAGCTGAGAGGATCGTATACACGTGAACCGATTACGAGAAACATTACAAAGGTCAGCAGATCAAGTTCACCGCCTATCAGAAGATAGGAACCGGTCAGTATCATCAGAGTGAGCCCTGCGCGGATCAAGGTAATTGTCAAAAGCAGAACGGGACCGGACAGCGCTTCAAAACGGATACTCTCTTTCATCTGTTTGCGGAAGGAAGCTTCGAGACGTTCAAACTTTTCACCTGTCATGTTATAGGCCTTCATCACGCGGATTCCCAGAAGATATTCCTGCAAACGGTTTCCTGCATCCAGCTTTGACTTCATCTGCCTGTCGGCCATACGCTTGTTGACCCTGGTATTGAGCCAGAGAATCACTATTGCCGCAGGCAGGGCAATAAACATTGCCAAAGACATCTGCCAATTGATAAAAAGCAGTGAAACGAATGCCAGTACCGGCATGACAAGTGCACCGAAAAGCTGCGGTACTATATGGGATACTCCGGTCTCAACCAGTGTAAAGTCCCCCATCATCATATTTGCGAGATCGCCGGGGTCACGTGAGGTTATGTATCCCAGCGGCAGCTTTCTGAGATGTTCGGCAAGATTTGCCCTGCCTGAGGCCGAAATGTCGTAGGCATCCCGGTAACTGTGGCGGTAGGCAGGTTTTTCGGCAAAGAACATAATTATCATATATGCGAAAAGTGTGCCGATAATTATCCAGAGCCTGCCTCTATCAAGGCCTTTCCCAGGATAAGCAAATGAATCGAAAATTATTCTTACTGTTTCTATTGAAAGCATAAAAGGGATTACGTTCACAATATTGGACAGGAGTGTGAAACCTATGGGCTTTATTAATTTTCCGGGCTGTCCTACGGTAATATTACGGAATATTTTCATGCCTTGACACCTCCGATGTTTAATGACCACTCATAGGCGCTGTTATAGGCATTCCACATGCGCCTGTAAAGACCGTCCTTTTCCACCAGTTCGGAATGAACACCCGTCTGGTTGATCCTGCCGTTCTCCAGGACTATTATCTGGTTTGCATTTTTAATGGAAGAGAGCCTGTGAGCTATCATAATTACTGTTTTATCCTTGATAAGCTCTTTAAGAGCTATCTGCATCCTATATTCATTTTCCGGATCGGCAAAAGCCGTGGCTTCATCCAATACGAGAATGGGTGCATTTTTTAATATTGCTCTTGCTACTGAAACACGTTGTTCCTCACCGCCTGAAAGAAATACTCCGCCTTCTCCTATCAGGGTGTTATAACCGTCGGGAAGACTCTGAATGAACTCATGGCACTGGGCGGCTCTGGCAGCTGCGTATACCTGCTCGTCGGTGGCAGCTGGATTTCCTACCCTGATATTTTCAAACAATGTATCATAAAACAGGAAGGTATCCTGAAAAACAAAGGATACGGTGTTCATTAACTCTTCGGTGGGAATATCCTTGATATTTACACCGCCGATTTTGATTTCGCCCTCGGTTACATCCCAGAACCTGGGAATAAGATTTGCTACAGTGGATTTACCGCCTCCGGAAGGCCCTACAAGAGCCGTGATCTGTCCCGCTTTTGCCGTAAAGCTGATATTTGACAAAGCTTCCACCCGTGTTGTCTCCGCCTTGTTCTCATAGGCAAAGCTCACATTTTCAAACACGATGTCATGCCCCCTGGGTCTTTTGGGAGAAGACGCCTCCTTTATTGGTTCCTGGCTGTAAATGGCATCCAGGCGGCTCACTCCCTCGAATATTTCTCTTGTTCCGGAGGCCAGCATTGTAAACTTGTAAAGCGGTGCTGACGCACCGGGCACCATGATGATAAAGAAAAGGTAGACCAGCGCAAAGGCCATGTTGCTCGGATCTTTACTGAGCGTTAAAAGTCCCACCGGCAGTATGAAGGTCAGAAAGGAATTTAAAACCACCGTGAAAACAGCCATGCCGTTTTCGAATTTATCGCAATAATTCACTGCCCAGTTTCTATATTCATACAAATCATCATTGAAACGCTTGAAGGAATGAACAGTCTGTCCGAAAATCTTTACAACGGGAATACCCCTGACATACTGTATGGCAGAAGCATGTATCCTTTCGAGAGAATCAAAATATGCCTTCATAGTCCCCTGTGCTTTCTTTCCGAACATCATGGTCATCTGCAGGCCTGTTCCGAGAAAAAATGCAATAATAACTGTAAGAGCCATCCAGCCGTTCAATCTGAAGAATATTATAAACATTATGACAACCGTTGCAGCTGCGTTAACCAGATCAGGAATGGTATGTGCCACAAACAGCTCCACCCTGTCCACATCCTGCTCAAGATTCTTTTTGACTGTACCCGTTGCCGTATTGTTTAAAAATCCAAGGGGAAGCTTGCCTATATGTCTTGCCAGACCCATTTTTATACCGTATAAAATCCTGAAGGCTGCAACATGGGAGAATATAATGGAAGCATATAGGATCAGCAGGCCTCCGATGAGGCCCAGAAATGCTATCCATCCCCAATGTGTCATATAGTCCCTGTTGACTGCAGAGAGATTTCCCGCATTCTTCAAAAGCTCTTCAAGTATCCTGTAAACTGATAAAAACGGAACCAGCATGCAGGCTGCACTGATTGATGACAATATTCCTGAAACTATCAGCAGGCCTTTTTTTTCGCCCGCTATTTGAAAAAGACGTGACAGGCCTGTTTTTTGCTTTTTATGTTGTTCCATAAAGTACTCCTTTCAAAATATATGGTGGTTAGTGTATGCTAACCACCATATATTATAAATCCTGCGCTTCATTTTCTCTGCTCCGGTTGGGTCAAATATGCTCCAAAAAGACAAGAATCAGCTTGCAGTGTTGTTTCTGTATTCCAAAGGACTCATTCCGATGACTTCCTTAAATGCGGCTGCAAATTTGCTGGAATTCACATATCCCACTTTTCCTGCAATTGAGGATATGCTCTCTCCGCTCCGGCGCAGCATTGCGGCAGCGGCTTGCATCCTGTAGGAACGGATAAAGGCATAGACGGAGGTTCCGAATACCCCCTTAAAGCACAGCTTCATTGCCGTCAGGGGAATATCAAAGCGTACGGACAGCTCCTCCAATGTATAATGGTATTCAAGATTTGATACCATATATTCTTTGATCGCTTTTATGCTGTCAACCTGACTTTTTTGAAAATACCGGCGCCGTTCAAGAATGACAGACACGTCCACAACACTGAGAAATAACAGCAGCTCCAGTACCTTCAGCTTGAAATACCCTTTCTTTATCTTATCTGGTACTTTATACAGCTCTGAAAAAATATGCTCCACCGAATCGGTAGCCCGCATTATAAAACACCGGTTATTGGCACACAACCTGTCACGCAGGTCGTACAGATCAATGGAAATATCGCTCAAGACCCGTGAAATTGAACGGGCTGCCTCGGGAAGCTCTATCACCACTGAAACGCCATGGTAATGCTCCAGGGGAAAGCAGGAATTTCTTGCCTTGACTCCCAGCATATTTACCGAAAGGTCCCCTTCCTCCAGATAGACGCAGGAGCCGTCGCAGAAATCGCATTCAAAGCGGCCCTGCCTGCAGTGATTGATTTCCATTATGTCTTCGCAGGTGTGTGTATTATGAAAACAGTCGTCGGTATGAAAATCGTTATATATGAGTTCTACGCCCGGAAAAACCTGATAACAGGTCATTATGCCGTCTCCATAATCACCGGACATTTTGTATACCGAGCAATCCCCGGATTGGGATACCAGTGATATTTCCGAACTGTAGTAATCTTTTTCCCTGGTAAGGATACTCATGTTGACCTCCCTATATTTTCATCCCCTTGGCATATACTGAAATTCCAGTCGTTACCCTGTGGTTAGCAATAACTAACTACTGTTTAATATTATCATCCCTGTGAATCATTGTCAATCGGGGTGCTGTCAACAGGATATACTGTCAATATGGATATACATAGTCGTATTCAGGTTTTTGGGCATTGGAAACATTATCTGCGATTATTATTGCAGTCTGCTCCCCTTTATAATCGATGATTTTAATAGTTCCCTCGACTTTCACCCAGCTGTCCTGTTTTAATTCCGGTGCATTTTTATACCTGCACAGCAAGCCGACAGGCTGCAAATCGGCAGTACAGCAGGCCATCATAAGGCGGGCCGGATAAAATTCATTTTTGGAAAGCTCCTTGCCTTTTAACACAAAGCCTATGACCTGAATTTTCTTTCCCTGGTACTTTTGCTTATTGTCATAAAGCTCCTGCAGCCATTTGACAAAATTATTGTCATCCATAACTATGGTGTCGCCATCCAGCTTTAATTGGGATGAATATACATCATCGTCCGGCTGCTCCTGTGTTAAAGGAATGCTTGTATCCTGGGCCTGCCATGTACTGTCTGTGTCGGCAGCGGCCGCATTTGAAGCATTGTTTACATTTATACCGGTACCGGCTTGCTGGGATAAATTAACATCGCCCAGGGCTATTGATTTTGTGTCCAGAGGTTTTGCCTGGATGACAAATGCCGATACCAGCGGTATCAGAAAGAACAGGTAAATACCGATATTGGCCTTTCTTTGGGGCTTTAAGACATCGGGTATATAAAAAAGGGCAATTACCACCAGTGCCGCAATACCGAATTTAACATATGGAATTATACGTGGATTTACATATAACAGCGCTTTCCCCGTTGCGATAATCATTGAAAAGAAAAACGCAAACCCCAGCAGAATTACCAGTTTAAAAAGTGCTTCTATATTTATTTTATTTGATCTGACTATTAGCATATTAACCTCCCAAGCCATTATTATGGCTTTGAGCCGCAATAGCGGCCACAAAACTGTAATGAAATTTGTTCTCTCCTCATCCGCTATAAGGCGAATAAGGGAGGTTAAATGGCTGTCATAAACCGAAGAACACTATTGAAAAAAATGACAGGATTATAAATGTAAAACTGAATATCAGAAAAACGAGCTTGGCTACAAATCTTTTTTTAAAATTACCAAGAAGCATTAAAACATTTTTAATATCTATCATTGGCCCCAGTACCATAAAGCCCATGACCGATGCCATGGGAAACTGGTTGACAAAGGTTCTGGCAATAAAGGCATCCGAGGTGGAGCAGACCGACAGTACAAATGCCGAAAGCAGCATAATGATTATTGAAGCTGCCGCCCCTCCGCCTATCTTTAATAGTATATCCTTTGGCAGAAAGGTTTGAACAAGACTTGATAAAAATGCCCCCACGATAATAAAACGTCCCACTTCAAAAAATTCCGAACCGGCATGCTTGAATACAGCCTCAATTTTCGAAGCGGGTTTTTTTGAAGCACCGGTGTTGCAGTAGCCGCATTTGCAGTTAACTGCAGCAAGTCTGTTTAAGGTTATTTGTTTTTCTTCGGGAAAAATCCAGAAGGTCAGCCCCACTATCACTGAAATAATAATTCCAAGAATAACTCTGTAAATTGCGACCGATGGCTGCCCGGGAAATGCATAAAAGGTGGATGCTATGGAAAGCGGACTCATAAGAGGAGCTGCCAGCATAAAGGCCACAACGGTCGGAACCGGAACCCCTTTTTTCTCCAGCCTTGCCGCAACAGGGACAACAGCACAGTCACACACCGGAAAAAGCAAACCCGCAAAAATTGCTGCAACAAAACCCAGCCCCATTTTCTCAGGAAACAGTTTGACAATTGTTTCATTTGATATTAAAACCTGGATTACGGAGGATGCTATTACACCGAACAGTATAAAGGGAAAAGCCTGTATGAGTATGCTTATAAATATGGTGTTCAGTGCTTGAAATCTTGAAAGGTTAATATTTATCAATTCAAAGTTGGCCGCCTTCAGAACCGATACCGACAAATAACAAAGCACAAGCAGGCAGAATGTAAAGAATGCCACATCTGAGAGCTTTAGCTGTTTAGTCTGTTTTTCAATATATAATCCTTCGTTTCCTTCCTGGGCACCTGGTCCGGTATCACCGGCAGTTCTTGCAATTTTGGCGGTGGGATTGACAGTTTTCAGGAGCTTTTCCACAGCCTTAAGCCGGCTTTTGGTAAAATCCGATGAATTATTTACAACAATCACATCTGAGCTGGCAATCTGTTCTGTCAGGATTGCTCCCATATTATCGATGAAAACTTCAAAAGTCTGGGCATCAATGGTATGCACAATATTATGTATGACACAATTTTTTTGTATTACCGGTTTCTGCAGATCCTCCAGCAGCTTTTCGGTACTTTCCGTGCCGTTATGCTCGATTATTATGCTGTGAGGCCGGTATTTTTTAAGAATATCTTCAATTAATTTAAGTACTGATTTTTTTGTTCTTTCCCATTTGATTATATGTACATTGCTATTGCATTCAAAAGCGTTGTCAATTTCCGATTCTCCCTGTTCACACTGGATTATGACAACTTTTTCATCGGATAAATCCAGGTTGTCCAGCAGACCGTTTATGTATATAGTTTTACCTGACCCCAAAAAACCGGTTATGATGTACAGTTGAGTTTTCATGATTATCTCCGCTTATGTATTGATATTGAAAAGGCTGTCGAGTTCCTTCCTGTTCAGTTCCCTTCCGATGACACACAATCTTCCCGTGTAGTCGGCTCCCGAGTCCTTTATTTCAAATTCCCCCGGGACATAATCGAATTGCACCCAATTGCTCCTGTCCGATTGAATGATTCCCTTTGCTCTTAAAATATTGCCGTAGCGTCCGGTGCTGCCCAGGTTCTCCAGTATTTTTCTCAAAGTGGCAGCATCATATGTTTTAGGTGTTTCGGCCCCCCATACTTCAAAGAACTCATCCGCATTATGATGGGTATGCTGTGTTCCTTTACAGCCGCATTTACAGCCTTCCGGGTGAACATGTCTTTTCAGGACAACCTTTTTTATTTGCTGTTCCAGAGCTGCTGACCCATTCTGCTCGGCAGCCGATATAATCTGTCCGGCATTGAGTTCTTCCCAGGGTGTGGTAATTATATTTGCTTTGGAATTCAATTTACCGATCTCACCTGTAAATTTCACAAGTTTATCAGCCTCAGCCTTCTGTGACCGGCTGAGAATAATTGTTTTTGCATGCTTTATCTGATTCTCATAAAATTCCCCGAAATTCAGGATATACATTTTATATTTAAGGATATCAACTACTGTGATCACCATATTTATGGTTAACAGGTCTTTTGAGCTCAAGCTGTCACAGGCCTTTAAAATATCCGAAAGCTTGCCTACACCCGAAGGTTCGATGATTATTCTGTCAGGCTTGTACTTATGCAGGACTTCCTCGATGGATTTTCCGAAATCACCAACCAGGGTACAACATATACACCCGGAGTTTATTTCCTTGACTTCTATTCCCGACTCTTTTAATATACTTCCGTCTATTCCAATTTCTCCGAACTCGTTTTCAATGATTACCAGCTTTTCATCATGCAGTTTTTCTGCCATAAGCTTTTTTATCAGTGTAGTTTTTCCTGAACCTAAAAAGCCCGATATAATATCTACTTTTGTCTTCATTTTACCTCCTGCGAACGTTGATCTCACTAATCGGGACAACAGCTGCTTTTACTATTCTATGACAGCCTGTACGGACAATATGCGATATGGTGCATATGCTCTGTTTGATTATGAATGTTAATAAATGCGAATGATTCCCATAAGCATATATATTAATATAAATTATTTCTATCAATTTTTCAAGAAAATATTTTTTATTCGAATTGTAACTCTTTAAATTCATAATACATAAGTTAGTGTAGGGAAACTTTTTTGTTCACAGCTAACGGAGATTATATAAACCATATACATAATCAAGTGTTGGAGGTTCAGTTATGGGAGAAAAATATATTCAGTTAAATTCCCTGCCTTTAGGGAAAAAAGGTAAAGTAAAAGTACTTACGTCGGAAGGAACCATCCGCAGAAGGATGTTGGATTTGGGACTGATTGCAGATACCGAAGTTGAAGCGCTTCAAAAAAGTCCGTCGGGTGATCCAGTGGCCTATCATATAAGAGGGGCTGTCATAGCTCTTCGCTCTGAGGAAGCATCACAAATATTTATTGAAGCTCTCTAGTCAGACCTGCGGTTTAATTTTTCCACGGGCGGCTAAAACTCTGCCCGTGGCTAAAATATTTTTCAAAAATATAAATGAGGAGGTTAATTCAATGGGTTTAACAAGCCAATCCACGGGGACGGGGGTATTGACAGATGTACTGGCAAGTGAAATTTACATCAGCCGTACACATCCTGATGATAAAGTGATTGCCCTTGCAGGTAATCCCAATGTTGGAAAAAGCACTGTGTTCAACAGCCTGACCGGTCTTAACCAGCATACGGGCAACTGGCCGGGAAAAACAGTTACCAATGCACAGGGAAAATACAGGCATAAAGATAAAAACTTCATAATGGTGGACATTCCCGGTACATATTCTTTAATGGCAAATTCGGCCGAAGAAGAGATTGCAAGGGATTTTGTCTGTTTTGGAATGCCCGATGCAACAGTTGTTGTAGCAGATGCCACCTGTCTTGAGAGAAACCTGAATCTGATATTGCAAACACTGGAAATAACCGATAGGGTTGTAGTATGTGTAAACCTTATTGATGAAGCAAAAAGAAAGAAAATCCACATTAAATATGACAGGCTTTCAAAGCTCCTGGGCGTACCTGTCATACCAACTAATGCCCGAAGCAATAAAGGCCTTGATGAATTGATGGATGCTGTATACGATGTGGCAAACAGGCGTATGGCCACAAATCCCATTCAAATTACTTATGACGCAGTAATTGAAGAAGCTGTAAGTATGATCCAGCCTAAAATATGGGAATTGGTTGACGGTAAAATAAACAACCGCTGGGTAGCATTCAAGCTGCTGGACGGAGATACAACCCTGCTGAAAACATTGGACAAATATCTTGGTTTCGACCTGATGGGAAATTCAGAATTACAGGAATTGCTTGCGGAGGCAAGAAAATACATGACTGAAAACGGCATCGGACCGGACCGGTTAAGGGATAAAATTGTATCCAGGCTTGTCGGCACTGCCGAAGAAATAAGCAGCAAGTCCGTTACTTTTGAAAATAAGCAATACAACCGTACCGACAGAAATATAGACCGTATTCTCACATCAAGAATTTTTGGCATCCCAATCATGCTGGGCATGCTGGCCATAGTATTCTGGATCACCATAGCAGGTGCAAATGTGCCCTCGGGACTGCTTTCGGACATGTTTTTCCGGATTGAGGCAAAGCTCACAGAATTCTTTATGTGGGCAGGTTCGCCAGATTGGCTGCATGGGATTCTGGTCCTTGGTATATACCGGACGCTTGCCTGGGTTGTATCCGTTATGCTGCCTCCCATGGCTATATTCTTTCCCCTGTTCACTCTTTTGGAGGATTTGGGTTACCTGCCCAGAGTTGCTTTTAATCTTGATAATTTCTTTAAAAAAGCATGTGCGCATGGAAAGCAGGCTTTGACCATGTGCATGGGATTTGGCTGTAATGCCGCCGGTGTAATAGGCTGCAGAATTATTGATTCTCCCAGGGAAAGGTTAATCGCCATCATCACAAATGTATTCGTACCCTGTAACGGCCGGTTTCCCACCCTTATAGCCATAGGTACTATTTTTATAGGCGGGACATTCGGTGGCGCTTTTGAATCGGTGGCCTCCACCCTGGCTCTTACAGGAGTTGTTTTGATAGGAATATTTATGACCCTGCTTGTATCCAGGATATTATCGAAAACCATACTGAAAGGCCTTCCCTCCTCCTTCACACTGGAGCTGCCCCCATACAGGAAGCCGCAGGTGGGACGTATTATTGTACGCTCCATACTGGACAGGACTCTTTTTGTTCTGGGCCGTGCAGTTGTCATTGCGGCACCTGCCGGCCTGGTTATATGGCTGATGGCTAATATCAGCATAGGAGATTTGAGCCTCCTGTCACACGCCGCCGTCTTTCTTGACCCCTTTGCCAGGCTGCTGGGAATGGACGGATATATACTGATGGCCTTTGTACTTGGCCTTCCGGCCAATGAAATTGTTATACCCATCCTTATAATGAGCTATATGGCCTCGGGTTCCATGCTGGAGCTTGAGCAGTTATCCGATCTGAAACAACTTTTTGTTGCCAACGGTTGGACCTGGCTTACTGGTGTTTGTGTAATGCTGTTTTCTCTCATGCACTTCCCCTGCGGTACAACTCTATGGACCATACGGAAGGAAAGCCGGAGCTGGAGGTGGACACTGGCCTCCTTTGCCATACCCACCGCAGCCGGTATTATAGTATGCTTTGCTGTTGCCGGTGCGGCAAGGCTGTTGGGTCTGGTATAGATTAAGAATTAGTTTAGTAAACAATGTTGATTATATATTTTCGAAAAATTAAGGAAATAATTTCTGAAAACAAATATAAGTACTATAAAAAAACAGCAAATTCATATGTTAATAAAAAGTTTCTTAATTAACGTGTTGTGCAATAAAATACAAAGGAGATCAGTATGAAAAGCTTTTTAAAAACCGTTGCTTATTTGATTTTTATATTTTTATCCATACTGTTTATATATTATGGAAACAGATATGTATGCCATAATCAGTATAATAAGGGAATTAACTATGAAAGAGAGGAAGAATTGAATTACCTGGTTTTTGCAGAGGTGAAAACCATTGATAAAATCATAAAAGACACATCCGATCCCTCCAGCCAGAGAATATATTTTAAAGCTGAAATATTCGGGGATAAAAACTATAATAATAATTTAGTAATTGGAACACAAATTCTGGATGATACAGATAAGAATGTTGCACAAGTCTCCCCCGGGGACAAGGTGGTGCTGCTGCCCATGGATGACGATTTGATTTTTCAGTATTATTACCGTTTTGATAAAATCGTCATTTTAGGAGTTGTTTTTGCAGCATTGGTAATAGTGTTGGGTGGAATAAAAGGAATAAAAACAATCCTTGCACTTGCTATGACATGCCTGTCAATATTTTTTGTATTCATACCGGCTATCGGCAGAGGTTATAATATTTATTTTTCATCCTGCATTATATGTCTGTACATTATTATCACCACTTTTATAATTGTCTACGGCTATAACAGGAAAAGTATGGTAGCAGCCATAAGCTGCCTCACGGGGGTGGTGTTTTCAGTAATAATCACTTTTTTAATGGACAGCTGGATGAAGCTGACAGGATATATCAATGATGAAACCTATATGTTGGGAAATATATTCGGTATTAAGGATCTTGATGTGAAAGCCATTATATTTTCAATGATCACCATAGGTGCAATGGGTGCAATCATGGATGTGTCAATGTCAATAACCACCTCCTTATATGAAATCAAGTCAAGTAAAACAAATGCCACTGCAATGTCTCTTTTAAAGTCAGGAATCTCCATAGGCAGGGATATAATGGGCACGATGACAAATACGCTCATACTTGCCTATATCGGCAGTTCACTGATTGTTGTTCTGATTTATGCGGGTTCCAATTATTCTTTGTTGAGTCTGGTGAACAAGGAGGAATTAATATTTGAGTTCCTGCAGTCACTTGTAGGCAGTTTGAGTATTTTACTGACAATTCCCATTACTGCTGTCATATCCTCAGTCTTTTTTACAGATGTGAATAAATACCCTGAAGGACGAAGCAAGCTGAGAAAACTTCCGGAAGGATCAGGCCGTTCTGAAAAAATTCAACATTATTGAACCGTTAAAACAATTTCCAAAAGGCGGCCGTGTCATAAGCACCCGGTGTATGATTTTTTCTCCATTTCCACCTATTGACTTTTTTAAAATACATGCAATAATATATGTTGTGTTTAAAATTCAATCCATATACAATATATAGTATATGGATTGAATTCCGAGCATAACATAAAGTAAGGATAAATATCAATCCATTTGCAAAGGAGATAAAAACAGCTATGATAAAGCGGATTGTTAAAAGGGATCGATCTACTGTCCCCTTTAAAAAAGAAAAAATAACTATTGCAATATTCAAGGCTGCCAATGCCGTTGGAGGCAATGATTTTTCCATAGCCGAAGCCTTGAGCTCGGAAGTGGTCAGGATTGCCGGACAGAAATACTCTGAAGGAATTGCAGAGGTGGAAGGCATCCAGGATATTGTTGAGAAGGTTCTTATTGAGGCAGGCCATGCGAAAACGGCAAAGGCTTACATACTTTACCGCGAGAAAAGGCGTTCGGCCAGGGAGACAAATGCTTTGATAGGTGCAACAATCAATATGTTTTCAGAATACCTTAACGACAGGGACTGGCAGATAAATGAAAATGCCAATACACAGAAATCCATAAACGGACTGAATAACTACGTACGGGAAGCTTTTACAAAAAACTACTGGCTCCATGAGATTTATCCGGATGATATCAGACAGGCACATTTGTCAGGAGATATACATTTGCATGACCTGGGATTTTTCGGGCCTTACTGTGCCGGCTGGGATCTCCGTCAAATACTGATGAACGGCTTTGGAGGTGTCGGCGGAAAAGTCGAATCAAAACCGCCGAAACACCTTCGTTCCTTTCTGGGACAGATAGTAAACTCCACGTTCACCACACAGGGCGAAACCGCCGGTGCACAGGCCTGGTCATCTATTGATACCTATTGCGCTCCTTTTATACGGTATGACCGGCTGGATTATAAAGCAGTAAAGCAGGCATTGCAGGAATTTATATTTAATTTGAATGTTCCAACCAGGGTTGGTTTCCAGTGCCCTTTTTCAAACCTGACCTTTGATATTATCCCCCCAGGAACTTTAAAGGAAGAAAGTGTAATTATAGGCGGGAAGCTCCTGCCGGAAAAATACGGTGATTTTCAGGAAGAAATGAACATATTCAACATGGCCTTCTGTGATGTCATGATGGAGGGGGATTCAAAGGGCAGAGTTTTTACCTTCCCCATTCCTACCATAAACGTAACAAAGGACTTTGACTGGGACAGTCCTGTAACAGGAAAGTTCATGGAAATAACCTGCAAGTACGGTATCCCCTATTTCTCAAACTATATTAATTCCGATTTATCACCGGAGGATGCACTTTCCATGTGCTGCCGTCTGAGACTTGATACCTCCGAACTGCGAAAAAGGGGCGGCGGTCTTTTCGGCTCAAACCCGCTTACGGGTTCTATCGGCGTTGTAACCATTAATCTTCCCCGCCTTGCATATATATCAAAAAGTGAGTCGGAATTTTTCACACGTCTGTGGCAGCAGATAAATCTGGCCAAAAACAGTCTTGAAATCAAGAGAAAAGTTATCGAGGAACAGACAGCCAAAAGCTTATACCCGTATTCCGCCAACTATTTGAAAGATGTTAAACAAAGAACAGATTTCTATTGGTTTAACCATTTCAATACCATAGGTATAATTGGAATGAATGAAGCCTGCCTGAACCTGCTGGGTAACGGGTCAGACCTGACAACACCTCAGGGTCAGGAGTTTGCAGTCAAAACTCTTAATTATATGAGGAGCCTTATTAAGGAAATACAGGAGGAGACGGGACACTATTACAATCTGGAGGCGACTCCGGCCGAGGGCACCAGCTACCGTCTTGCAAAAAAGGATAAGGAACGGTATCCGGACATTATAACCGCAGGTGACGCAGTTCCCTATTACACCAATTCCAGCCAGCTGCCCGTTGGCTGCACCGACGATATTTTTGAAACACTGGAACTCCAGGATGAGCTGCAGTCCTTGTATACAGGAGGTACCGTCCTTCACCTGTATCTGGGTGAGGAAATAAAAGATACGGGTTCTGCCAAAAATCTGATAAGGAAGATATTTACCAATTATAAATTGCCGTATATTTCGTTGACTCCGACTTTTTCCATATGCAATAACCATGGGTACCTCACGGGAGAGCAGTTCTTCTGTCCTGAATGCGGTGAGGAAACCGAAGTCTGGAGCCGAGTAGTGGGATATCTCAGACCTGTAAAAAATTATAATGAAGGAAAACGTGAGGAATACAGATTAAGGAAGAAATATGTCATAAAGGAGTAATGGGATATGATGATCGCAGGTATGGTCAAGAGTTCGCTGGTGGATTATCCGGGCATGGTCTCCTGCGTATTGTTTACGCCCGGCTGCAATTTCGACTGTTTTTACTGCCATAACCGTTCCATACTGGAGGGAACTCATGAGGTACTTTCAACCGGATATGTCGAGAGTTTCCTTCGCAGGCGGGCAGGCTTACTGGACGGGGTTGTTATTACAGGCGGCGAACCCACTTTACAGCCCGGCCTGATTCCGTTCATAAGAAAAATTAAAAAATCAGGGTACAAAATAAAGCTGGATACAAACGGTTCTTCCCCCCCAACCGTTAAACAAATACTTGATAATGGGCTCTGCGATTATTTTGCTGTGGATTACAAAGCCCCTGCCGCCAAATATGAAGAGATCTGCGGCAGCGGTGCCGGCGCCGGGACTGTAAAGGAAACAATACAGCTGCTGGTGGACGCCGGGGTTGATTTTGAGGTCAGGACCACCGTCATTCCCCAGCTTGGAAAGGAAGACCTGATAAGTATGTCCAGGGAGCTTCCGGTAGTTCCCAAATATGTCCTGAACCGCTATAGGCTCCCTGAAAATTATAAGGAATGTGACAGTTCAAGGATCATGGAAAAACCCTATTTCCAGGAAGAAATCAAGTCATTTTCTGAACTGATTAAAGAATATCAACCCAATACCGTTTGTTAGCGGAATTTAATGACAAAATCATGTTCTCCCAGCAGCATTGTCCCGAAGGCATACCACTCTGTCGCAGAGACGTTCAATCAGACGGTTTTCATGACTTACCACCAAAACGCCCATGTTATTTTGTTTGGCGTATTCCAGCACCACATGCCATATTTGCGCCTGAGTGATTGCATCCAGCATGGTTGTCATCTCATCTGCAATGAGAAACCTGGTTTGCCGGGTCAGTGCGCGGGCTACGCAAAATCTTTGCAATTCGCCGCCTGAAAGCTCGTTGGGCCATCTTTTCATCCAGGACTCCTCTATTCCCAGAGACCTGTACAGGGAATCGTCCTGACAGCCGCTTTCCCTAAGTATCCTGTGCATCTGCCAGCGCGGGTTTACAGCTTTTTCAGGATGCTGGAAAACCAGTTGCACAGGATTAAAGCCTTTTGAGGGAAAACTCCGGCTGTCCAATTCCACAGAGCCTCCAAGAGGCCGCTCATATCCGGCGAGAATTTTTGCCAGGGTTGATTTGCCGCATCCGCTGGGACCTGTTAAACCCAGAATTTCTCCCTGATTGAGTTCAATATTGAAATCTTTGAGTATCCAATCCCCTTTTCCATATCTGAAACTTATATTTTCAGCTCTAAGTTGCATTATGACACCTCACTTTTCCCTTGCGAATTTCACGGATTTCAGGTGTGCTGCATTTACACTCCTGTGAGCTTTGTGAACATCTGGGTTCAAAGAGACAGCCTTCCTTGAGATGCCCACTGTGTGACGGCTGGAAGCCTTCAACAGGCTGAAATTCATTTTGGGGCAAGGCATTCCACAGAGCCCTGGTATACGGGTGTCTCAGCGCCTCACCACTTCCTTTGAAATCTGCTGTGGGAGCTATCTCCACCGTAGTTCCCGAATAAAAAACAGCAATATTATCAGCCACACTCAGGGCTGTGCCTATGTCATGAGTTATAAGCATCACCGCGCAGCCGTCATCGGCCAGCTCCCTCAAATGTCCCAGGGTTTCCCTTACTATTTGGGGGTGCAGGCCGGGTGTAGGCTCGTCTGCAATTATCAGTCTTGCCCCGCCGACAACTGCCGACGCAACCAGGGCTCTCCTTGCCATCCCGCCGGAGAGCTGAAAGGGATATTGGTTCTCTGCCTTTTCGTCCAGTGAATACCTTCTAAATATACTTTTTTGCTTTTCACGGGGATTGCCGCTGCCGGCTGAACAGCGGACCTGCTCTCCGATCTTCATTAACGGGTCGAGAAAATTAACCGATTGTGGTATCAAGGTTATATCTGCCCCCCGCAGTTTCTTTTGTATCTCGGGTGTAAGTTCCGCCCCTTTGTACAGCATGGAGCCCGATACCATGGCATTCTTGGGGAGTATGCCCAGTATTGCATGTGCAAGGAGGCTTTTTCCCGAACCGCTGGATCCCACAACAGCCAATATTTCACCTGCATCAATTTTAATACTGAGATTCGAAATGACCTGCAGGTTCCTCTGCTTCAAACCTGCCTGATATTGAATAAATGAAATTGAAAGATTGTTAACTTTCAGCATATAAGCCGCCTCCTTTAATCATGTGCATGGTGGGGATCAATAAGCAGGCGGAGATTCTCACCTATTATGTCAAAAGCCCTCACTATTATCAATAGTGAGAGTCCCGGAAAGAATGCCAGCCACCACATACCTGTCGAAAGATACTTCATCGCCTCTGACAAAATAACGCCTATTGCCGGTTTGTGCGGTGAAAGGCCAAAGCCCAGAAAGGTTATTGAGGCCTCATGAAGTATGGCATGAGGAAATAACAGCACAAAACCCACAAAAAATTGTGGCACCAGATGCGGGAGTATATGGTGGAAGGCTGTCCACCAGCGGCTTTTTCCCATATGTCTTGAAATTTGAACAAATTCAGCCGATCTTAACTGCAGTACTTCTGCACGTATGACCCTGGTAAGACTGGTCCAATGGGTAAATGCCACTCCTATGATTACTCCCTTTGCTCCGCCTCCAAGTGTGAATGCAATAAGTATCAGGGCCACGAGATGAGGCATTCCCAGAAAAAGATCCACAATCCAGGTAATGACCCTGTCAACTGTCTTTCCCATGGTTGCCGCACTCATACCAAGCACCAGAGCTATAACCACACTGACGGCCGAGGCTATCAAACCTATATAAATACTTAAGGATAACCCCTTCACCGTGCGGGTGAACATATCCCTTCCCAGCCAATCGGTGCCGAAAAAATGTTCAAGGGACGGACCAAGGTTTTTTTCATCAAAATGCGTGGCTATTTTTTCATTGTCCAGAAGCAGGCTTGCCATTATAACTGCGGCCAGGACAAGCACAGAGGATGCGATCATAAGCAAAGTACGCTGTCTTCTGTTGAGCCCGGGAATAAATTTAAAGAATTTACTGTTCCGGCTATCACGTGTAACTGCAGAAATCTCACTCATATTGCATTTCCCTCCTTGATCCTTGGATCTACAAGTTTATATATAATATCTGCAATCAGGTTCCCGGTGAATACAAATATGGCGCTGAAAAGCACCAATCCAAGAAGAAGCGGCAAGTCACCCCTCAGACCGGCCTGAACCGTGGCCTGTCCCAACCCCGGATACGAAAATACCTGTTCGGCCAGTACAGATCCGCCAAAAAGCTCGCTGAGAGAAGCAAACTGCAGCGTTATTGCGGGTAATGCTATATTGCGGAGTCCGTGCCTCCACAGTAGTTTCAGGCCTGCTTCGCCCTTGGCCCGTGCAAATAGAATATAATCACTCTCAAGAACATCAATAAGCTTCTGTCTGGTATGAAGTGCTATATTGGCCACCCCAATGATACTAAGTGTCAATGCCGGTAAAATAATATGATTAATTCTGTTGGCCAATGTGACATTTTCTTTCAGGACTCCGGCAGGCACTCCCATTCCAACGGGAAACCAACCGAGCCAGACGGAAAATATTATGAGCAGCAGCAACCCCAGCCAGAATGTAGGTGTGGATGCAAGCGTAAGGCAATACCATTTGATAAGCTTGTCAAGCCAGCTTCCGCGCAGCATGGCAGCAGCTATTCCCATTAAGAATCCCAGAATCCCCGACAATGCCCATGCTATTCCCATCAACGCCAGCGATGCCTGGAAACGTTCTTTGATTACATCGGTGACAGGTGCCCTGTATATCATTGAGGTGCCCATATCTCCCTGCAACAGGGACTTCCCCCATAATACAAATCTTTCAGCCGGGGACTTGTCCAGCCCCCAATGTTCAGCTATTTTGGCTCTCTGCTCGGGACTCACTTTGGCCATATCCGCTCCCACATAAGCCTGCACCGGATCGACCGGAGAGTGGCTCACAAGCACGAAAGACAGCAGGCACAAGGCAGCCAGCAGCGATATTATTCTGATACTTTTTCCTATAATAAATTTAAAAAGACTTGCTTGCACCATACTTGAAACTCCTTTGTCAAACTGTAATTCCACTAGTTCTCCCAGTGCCACTCTTCAATATTGTCGGTGAGAGGCCAGCCGTGTCCATGGGGATGAATCTTTTGTTTTCCGATGTTGAGCTTTTCTTTTACCAGATACAAATGATCAAGATTTACAAGCCATGCCCAGGGAGCATCTCCATTTGTACCAAAGCCTGTGCTTCCGTCCCATTGAGCCTTCTTCCAATATTGGAGAGCATCTGCTTCACTTATTGAGGACATGGCCTTATTAAGATATTCATCTACCTTTGGATTCATATAAAAGCCGGAATTGTAATAATCCACTCCCCTGTATTTGCTGCTGTACAGATTATACATTTCAATAGGGTCCTGACTTCCCCAGCCAAACATTATGGCATTTGAGTACATGAGTTTTTCCATATCATCCCAGCTCTTGCCCTCAACATTTATTTTTATTCCGATTGATTTCACCCTGTCGGCAACTGCTATGGCAAGAGACTGGCGTATTTGATCCCCCGACGGATAGATCAGATTGAACTCCGCTTTTAGAGCTCCTTTTTCCAGGGTGCCGTCACCGTCGGAATCCTTCCAGCCGCCCTCCGATAATATTTGTTTTGCACCTGCTTCATCCGCATCCTTGATTACAGTGTCGGGATTCCACCACGGCATTTTATCGCATACACTGTAGGCCGGAGAGCCGTACCCGTTTAAAATCCCGTCAACAAGACTGCTGCGGTCAACATAAAAATTTATTGCTTTTCTTATTGCTATGTCCGAAGTTACTTCATTACCGATTGGGTAACCGTCTTTTGTTTTTTCGCCCGGTTTTATATAGGGGAACAATATGCCGCGGTTATCGACACTTTCAACCGCTTGCAGCTTCATACCCGTGACCTTTTGCCCGGCATAGGAAGGAACGATTGCCGCAACATCCACTTCACCCGCTTGAGCAGCGGCAAAGGCGGCTTCCTCACTTAAATACAGAAATGTTATTTTTTTGAAGAAAGGTTTCTTTCCATAGTATTGGGGATTTGCCTCCACTATTAACTGCTGGCCCTTATCCCATTGAACAAATTTAAAAGGTCCCGAACCCAGCGGTTTTTGTGAGTAATCGCTGCCGTATGCATGTTTTGGAACAATCCCCGTATTGACCAGTATATTTATAAAGGTTGACTGGGGATTTTTAAGTGTAAACTTAACTGTGTATTCATCCAGGGCCGTAACACTTTTCAATATATTCAGATCGACTACCGAAGCGCTTTTGGCTGTTGTTTCATATGTAAAGACCACGTCTTCTGCCGTCAAAGGCTTGCCGTCCGAAAACCTGACATCCCTGCGCAGGTTGACCGTCCACTCAAGTCCGTCATTGCTCACCGTATAATCTGTTGCCAGATCGTTTACTATTTTCATGTCGCTGTCCCTTTTCAGGATAGTGCTTTGAAACAGCGGTGAACCGTATCTTCCCCAGCCTGTGGTCGGGTCAAAGCCCCCGTCGGGTTCACTGCCTATGGCCATAATCAATTCATCCCGTTCTGTATCCGCTTTCATATTTTTTTCAGGTTCACTATTTGAACAGCCTGAAAAAAACAGCATGGTGAAAATCAGGGATAAAGCAGTTATTGTTACTGTAAATCTTTTTAGCATTATTTATAGCCTCCTCGAAATTTTAATAGCCTGTATTATAAAAATTGGGGTGTGGTTTTTTTGAATCTCTCCTTCCGGGCAAAAATAAAACCATGAAAAAGAGCTATTTCATATAGCTTCCCTTCATGGTTTATTTGTAAGTTATTCGTATTGTTAAAAAAAAATTAAATGTATTTAATGCAAGTCTTCATGACTTTTTTCTGTGTGAGTATAACACAGGTAATATTATACGTCAATACAAAATCTTCTCTCAGGTTATCACGCTGACAATATCTGCTGACCATATTTATTATATCCTTTTTATAACTTATAATTTCACACATTCTATTCCCGGGGTACAGCACTTTTTTTGGCTTCCCTGCCTGGCTGCGCTTTACCTTTGGCAAAACCGCAATGGTCTCCTCGGGGTTATCCGGGCTGAAGGAATACGCCATAACGCTGATATTTTTCGGGTTAAACAGCACCATACTCGTACCTGTGCCTCCGGTGGACTGGTGATGCGCTATGAGTCTGCCTCCGGAGGTTGCACCGGCAGGAGTGGTATATTCCGCCGTCACAATGACCCTGCCCTGGGTGTCTTTATCTCCCTTTAAAAGATTTTTTACCGGCAAGTTTGAATTGACCTCAATATCAAAACGGCATTTATAAATGTATTATAGTGATTTTCAGGGCAATTAACAGGTATTAAATTTTAAATGGGTTCGCTATTTTTAGAAGTTTTAATGAATCAGGAAGAGTTGTGTCTGCCGCTGGGTAAAATATAAGCCGCAAATCAGAAACAACTGATTTGCAGCTTTATAAAAATTTAATCAATGCATAATAAAATTCAAAATAAATTTACTTGATAACTCTTTTAGCACCAATATAAGTACCTCTGTATTCCGATAGTTTTTGTATCCGTACTGCACCATTTGAGGATGATGCATGGATAAAGCTGTCTCCGCCTATATAGATTCCTGCATGATCTATTCTGCCTGACGCTTTGCGCGAGGATGCATCAAAAAACAGTATGTCTCCTGCTTCCAGCTGGCTCTTTGACACCTTTATTCCGTTTGAATACATAGCTTCTGCCGATCTGTTCAGGTTAATTCCGAACTTTTTGAAAACATAACCGATAAACCCTGAGCAGTCAAAACCGGTTTGAGGGGTATTTCCGCCGTATAAGTACCTGACACCGTTGAATTGCTTTGCATATGATATGATCTGTTCATTGATCGAAGGTGCTTCCTCAACTGCCGCATCTGCTGCTGCCAAAGCCGCGGTATTTACAGAACGTGATACTTTGTCGGCAGTTTTTAATGCAATTGCTGAAGCACTTGTAGTTGTGGCGGATTTGACTGCAGCGGCTTTAACGGAAGCCGTTTGAACCGGAGAGTTGGCTACAAAATTGGAGGCTACATACCCAATCTTTGTTCCGATTTTAACTTTGTTCCACCCGTTTGCAGTATCAAGAATAACCACACCTGTGTTCTTATTGAGAGTAGTTATTTTTTTAGTACTGGTACCAGGGCCTGTTCTGAAATTAACTCCATTTGCATTTATGGTTCCATTTGCAGATATTAATTTCAAATAGTCATCGCTTACCCAGCCTGTCTTTTGGTTATAAGACACCTTGTACCAGCCATTGGACTTATCAATGACCGTTACATCCGAGTTGGTCAGTTTTGAAATTATTGAAGCTGATGTTGTGGGATTCTTTCTTAAATTTACATCGGTGCCTGCAATTTTCCCGGGTACTGTAGCCGCCATCGCAATTGAGGATACAAATGCGAGAGAAATACCTAAAAAACAGCCTGCCAGTACCTTGTTTACCTTGTTTGTCATTAGTCCTCCTATAGTGTGCTTCCGAAGTTAGCTGCCGGGTTCGGGTAATAGGATCACCCTACCATATAAATGGATTAACCCCCTGTTTCCTGGTTCCTCCGTACCTCAATATTGAGGATTCAGCAAATTTTTGTTTCCTGTTTCAGCTTGCTATAAAAGTTTGATGGCATCGCCTCCTTTCGCAGATATTATTTATGAAATGAGTTAACAATTAGTTAACATAATTCATAATACTACAATATTCGATATTATTGAACCCTTTAATGGGGTGTGGGATAAATTGGATGGAATAAAGAATACACTTTTATTTGTTTATTGGTTTTACTTCGAATTGTTTTAGCAGCCTGAGAAAATGATTTGCCTCACGCAGGGTATGATCACCTAAAAGCGGAATGATTATGGATTTTATTTTGCACTCAAGCAGACCCTTTGTACCCTGCTCCTTGAAGTCGCGTATTCTTTGCACTGCATTCAAGCTGTCTTCGGTTACTTTTTCAAGAGGAATGGTCATATCCACCGCAGCCTTTGCCTCCGTTGTCAACTGATCGAACTCATTTCCGAAGTCATGGGCGGTATTAATAAGCTGGTCCTCAGTGGGGTCAAGCAGTCCCCTGATAAATTTTGAGTGCTCTGCCATTATCCTGTTCCAGAACAGCTCCTGCTGCAGAGCTTCTTTTTCAATGCTCATTTCTTCCCTGCTTTGAAGCTGCTGAACCATCTGTACATACAACCTGGCTTCCCGCATGATATGGTCAATTAACAGAGGGTAATTGAGGGTGAACATTTTACAGGACAGAACATTGCTCAGGATAGTTTCCTTAAAGGTTATCAATGCTTTTATCAGACCGATGGCCCTATTATTAACAGAAACAACCCTTTGTTCCAGAAACGGATTTATTGTGACGGTTTCTCCACCCATTAGGTTAATCTCTGCCTGGGTTATATTTATTGGTATTCTAACTCCGGAATAGTACGAAGATACTGTTTCGGCATCAAGTGTATAGGGTGTAAAGACTTCACCGGAATGGATGACCGATTGACTGACAATGCCGTTGGATATTGAAACAACATCAATTAAGAGCCTGTCGAATTCCATTCTGAATTCATCGGCTTTTCTGGTGAAACTGTTATCTCTTGTTGTAAAGCCTGCTTCGAGGAAAAAAGAATGTTCTTTCATAATCCTGGCGAAAAAAAGATGCAACTCCAGAGATTGGCGGACAAAATCAAAACTTGACAGCATAAAAAACAACCTTTCATAAACTTCACTATATTAGCATATTATGTTAACAAAATTTTGATTGTTACAATTTTGTACAATCTCTCTTAATATAAAAAAGAGGCATATGATACTGAGACAATTCCAATATATTTTTCACATATATTTTCAATTGTTTCAGTTTTCATATGTCTCTTATACTATATAAATACTATAAAATAGTTTTCAAAAATCAAAACTCCACGTATAATTCCTTTTTTGCTTCGCATACAGGACATTTGTCGGGAGCCTCATCAAGAATGGTGTGACCGCAAACCGGACAGATATGTACCGATTTCAGCTGGATATCCCTGCCCTCTTTTACTGCGTCCTGCGCCTGCTTGAAAAGCTGTGCATGAATTTTTTCGGCCTCCAGGGCAAAATGGAATGAACGCTGCGCTCCGGTTTCGTTCTGGAATTGTGCAGCATTGAGATAAACGGGATACATTTGCTCTACCTCATGCAACTCACCATTTATACCTCCCTGAAGATTGTCGTAGGTTTTTCCGTTACCGAATACAGCTCCTGCCGTTACAGTGGCATCGGCTGTGTTTCCCCCGATTTCCCTGAAATGGTTTGTGGCGTGTACCCTTTCTGCATAGGAAATGGCTTCAAACAGCTTTGCAACATTGGGATAGCCTTCTTTCCTGGCTATGTCACCCCAGGCCAGATAGCGCATGTGAGCCATGCTTTCTCCTCCATAAGCCGAGTGCAGAAAATCGGATGTCATTGCATTTTTTACAGACATTTTATAAATCCTCCCTATCAATTTAATTTATTAAATAATAAGAACTGCTTATTTATCCTTCATGATAATGATTAACACTTTTATTCGAATACAACGATTGCTTTCCTTCGCTTTATTCTAAGTAATGCCGTTTCCAATATTCTGAAGCTGTGATTTAAATCCTTCTGCTCCAGATAGGCTGTTGAAATGTCCTGTCCGATCACCAGATCCATGTTTCTGGGTTCGGAGCACACGAGAGCTGCCCTGCCCTTTCCAAGGACCGGACTTTTATATACGCGGCCCTCCAGCAGTTTAATGACCCTGTCTATTTCCAGCAGGCCTGTTCCTTCCTGTATCCGCTGCATCTGCATATAGAGATCGGGGCTGACAGTCAGGGAATAGGCGCCGTAAATGGCTTCCGAAGCCAGCAGTTCAATTGCAGCTGCCACATCTGTAAATGCATTTTCACCTGCCGACCAGTCCTTCCTTTTTAATTTGTTTGTTCCTGCAGCTGTAAAAAGTCCCTCATAACCTGCGGCCTCATTTCCGAAGAAAATGAGTTTATCCTCCTTCAAGGCACAGGCCTGGGCCGAATCCATGGCTTTGGAGAGATCAGCCGGATAGCCTGACTTCTCATGGATTTCAATGTCTCTGCCCAGCAGTGTAAAGTCATCATATATGACCGGAAGCTCCGAGAACTTCCTTCCCTTCGTGGTAATGAAGCCATCGTCAGCTTCTTCAGTGACATTGTCGGCATCATCTATATTTATGCTGCCGACACCTGGACCAACAGGGCCGAAAATATGCAGAAAACGCCTGCCGGTCAAAACACTGCGGGCAGCTTTAACGACCGCTTTATCGATCTGTTCCCAGAGTTCCCCCGAAACAGGAGAACCTTCTCTTGATAGATAATTCATATACTCCACCTCCTGATTTATTAACATTTACTCATTTATTTACTTACTAACTCATTTATTCATCTGCTTACTTCTTACATTACTTATCCATTATCCTTTTCATTTAACAGACTTCCTATGGTTAATGGAGAGGCAGAAGGAGTATTTGGCTCTGCCGGCGGCTGTGAAATACCCAGATCCTCCAGCATTTCCCTGACTTCTGATTCCCCCTCCGCAAATAATTCCGCCTCCCGGGGATCAAGTATCCTCAAAAGCGTCATCAACTCTCCCACATGGGCCTTTTCTTCATCGCGTATGTCGCTGATGATTTTTTTTGCAATTTCATTGTCGGTGGCCTGGACATGTGCATCATAAACATAAATGGCTTCCAGTTCTCCGGCTATATCCAGACGTATTGCCTGGATCAGTTCCTCTTTTGTCAATTTCCGGTCTACATTTCCCTGAAAGGGATTTGCAAAAGCTGGCATAAGTTTAACCTCCTGAATTTAAATTTTAATATTATTAATATGATCAAATAAAGTCTTTTAAATACCCTTTGATCTTGTCCAAAGGTGTTGTTTTATCAATAAGCGGTTTATCACCATTAAGAAAATCGAATTTTTCGGTAAAGGTCTGCTTTTCGTTTTTATACAATATACCTATGGGAATACGGTCACCCCATTCCATGGACCTTTCCATGGCCTTTAATCTGTCTGTGGCGTCATATCCGTCCTCTATCCTGTAAACCCGTTTGCTGTACCACTGGAATGTATTTATTTTATTAAAGCTTACACAGGGCTGGAGGATATCCACAAGAGCATAGCCTTTATATTTGATGGCTTCCACCATTATGGAAGTAAGGTGCTCCCTGTCTCCGCTGAAGGCTCTGGCAACAAAGCCGGCGCCCAGGGCCAGTGCCACCAGAAGCGGATTCATGGGCTCATTCATTGAGCCTGCCGTCTGTATTCCGGTTATATGGCCGACACCTGTTGTAGGAGAAGCCTGGCCTTTTGTCAGGCCATAAATTTGATTGTCATGTACAAAATGTGTTATATCCACATTTCTTCTGATATTGTGCAGGAAGTGGTTTCCGCCTTCTCCGTAGGAATCGCCGTCACCTGTATTCACCACTACTGTGAGGTCCTTGTTTACAATTTTAGCTGCCACGGCAGGCGGCAGGGATCTTCCGTGAAGGCCGCAAAAGCCGTTTGTGTTAATGTACTGGGGAGTTTTTGCGGCCTGGCCGATTCCTCCTACCACCAATACTTCATGGGGCTTTTTCCCTGTCTGCTCCAATGCCGCCTTAAGACATTCAATTATGTTCAAATCACCACAGCCTGGACACCATGCTGTTTCTGAAATACAATATTTTACATCGCACATAGTTATTCATTCCCCCTGATTTTCTCAATTATAAATCCGGAACTCATGGGTCTGCCGTCATATTTAAGTACATTGCTGTCGCAGAATATTCCGGTGACCTCTGAAACTATAGAGGCCAGCTGTCCTGTTGCGTTCTGCTCCACATTTATTATCCTTTTGGCCTTTTTGGCTTTCTCAACCAGCAACCTGGTGGGCAAAGGCCAGATATCTCCGAATACAAGAGCTCCATATTTTGTATCAGAATTGCTGTTCAGCATGTTTACCGCTTCGGTTACCGGTCCCCAGGTTGAGCCCCAGGCAAGCAGCAGTACATCACAATCGGCAGCACCGGTAAATTCAGGCTCAAGAAGTTCCTCCTCCAAATGTTGAAGCTTTCGGAGCCTCTTTTCCACCATCTGGTTTCTGACCTGGGCAGATTCTGTTATATGACCCGATTCATCATGCTCATCACTGTCCACCAGCACAGCTGCTCCAGGATTTTTCCCCGGAATTATTCTCGGTGAAATTCCGGTTGGGGTGATTTCATATCTTTTATAGGGTTTGGCTTCATCAAACTGATAGCCGGATATGTAATTATTTCTTTCAACCCGCTCAAAATCAAAAGGTTTTACTGTTACAGTGGTATCGGCCAGATACTGGTCACTGAGGAGAATGACCGGAAGCTGGTATTTATCGGCCAGGTTGAAAGCTCTGATAGTCTGATAAAAAGCATCTTCGGGGTTTCTCAGAGCTATTACCATCCGGGGAAATTCACCCTGTGATGCCGAAATGACAAATTTAAGGTCACTCTGCTCGGTCCTTGTAGGAAGCCCAGTGGTGGGTCCGGGACGCTGCACCTCGGCAATTACCAGAGGGACCTCCAGCATACCTGACAGGCCCAGAGCCTCGACCTTAAGTGCAAAGCCTCCGCCCGAAGTACCGGTCATTGCCCTTGCACCGGCATAGGAAGCACCTATTGCCATATTGATTGCAGCAATTTCATCTTCGGCCTGCTCCACAACTATTTCGGCATCCAGCATTTTTGATGCCAGGTAATCCATTATGCTGGTAGAGGGTGTCATGGGATAGGCTGAATAAAATTTACAGCCGGCTGCCAATGCACCCAGTGCAACAGCCTCATTTCCATTGATTATTATATTGTTATCCTGTGCTGCCGTAATAACCTCATGTCTCCTTGCAGTCAGCTTTCTTCCATCCTGAACAGCTTTGAAATTCAATGCTGCAAGTTGGGCGTTAAAGAAAGCATTAAGAACGGCTTCTGTTTCCCGTTCATCAATTCCAAGCAGCTCCAAAACCGCACCGACAGCCACACTTCCCATTGTTCTGGTATTTCCCGTACCCGAAGCGGTTTGTTTAAGGGGCAGTCTGATACATCTCAAATCCTGGTTTATTATTTCTTCATCGCAAATAATAAAACCGTCGGCTTTTAAATTTTCAGCATGATATTCGACAGTTTCACCATTCATGGCAATAATGCCGTCCAATTCCTCTGAATGGGACAATAGTTTCTCACTGCCGAAACGTATCTGAATAAAATTATGTCCGCCTCTTACTCTTGACATGTAATCTCTGATTGTGAATACTTCAAAACCCTGTCTTTTCAGAATTCTTTCAAATATGGCCGAGAGAGTTTCAATGCCCTGCCCTGCCGCACCTCCGATTAAAATGTTATAATTCACAACTCCACCTCTTTTTGTTTAATATATAAATGCTTTACCTAATGTAGAACTATTTACGAAATTCACAGCTTAGGTTTATAAATACCACTTTAAATTTGCCGGTAAACATGAAATTATATTTAATTTACCAATTTTGTAGAACACTTTAAGAAAAATTCCAGGAAGGAATCCGAAAAAAAGTGGTACGAGCCCTTTGGTTAATTGTTCAAAAGACGCTCATACCACTTGCTTGCAGTATTAAAATCAAAGATTTACGGCACTGCCATTTCAAAGGCAACACAGTAATTGGGCTGTGCAATTCCGGTGGTACTTCCTTTAAAGGTATCGGAATCCTTAAGCAGTCCCCACCTAACAGTTCCGTTTGTCCTTTTTGTTCCGCCTGTGTTATTTGCATAACCTACCTTGACACCTGAAGACGGAAGATCACTGGCACATGTGATTTTTACAGCATTACCGGATATTTCAACCGAACTGATTGTAATACGTCCGCTGGCTGTACTCACTTCAAAACCTTTTCCGTTTCTCCACTCCGTCAGGGTGCTTTGATTTGGAGCAGGCAGGGTTGTATCCCATACTAGCGGTGCTACAGGTACATGGAAATTGACTGTGATGACCCTTCCGCTTTTGCTTACATTTGTGGGCTGGAGCGGCTGCCAGTCTTTGCCCAGTACTACCTTTTCATAATATATCTCACCCAATTTTTCACCCAGCTGCTGGTAACCGCTTGCTACCAGATGAACTCCGTCACTGTAGTAAGGGTACTGGTATTTGGGACCGGTACAGATGATATCTCCCGGATGGTCCAATCCAACTCTCCACTGCTGCAGAGTTCCCGCCGAAGTCCCGCTGTTGCTCGGGTATGCATGCTGCTGTGAAACAAACAGAGGAATGCTTTGAGTTTGTCCGGTTATTGCCCTGATATCCTGATTGTAGTCCGACCACAGCTTATACAGGTCGTTTCCGTAGGTAGGACTTCCGGAATCGGTTTCACCGTGAGTGATAATTATTGCACCCACTCCGTAGGTTTTTCCTTCAGCGGCTGCCAGCCGCTTGATTGCATTTACTTCGAAAATGGAAGCAGCATAGGCACGGCCCACAGAACCCGTATCTGCAGCGCCTTTCTTTATTGCAACCATTCCCTGCCCCGATTCGCCGACAACCGTATGTGCCGTTATGTAATCCTTGCTGAAATTTGACTGAACCAGAGCTGTTATTTGATTGGCCATAACGGTATGAGGAGTTTCACCGTAAATATTTCCCGGGTAAGGTCCCGGATAACCCGTAGCATAACTGCGTATGGGTTCCACCAGCGGCACCATCCTGAGTGAAGTACTGTTTGGATTGAAAGGAGGCACCGTCGTGTTTCCAAGGGAAAGCTTGAGATTGTGATAGGGCTGGTTGGTGGTCACGGCAGGATTGGCCTGTGCACCCACCGAAAGGCTCTGCCCCGTTCCGATGACCCCTGCCCAGTTCCAGGGAATGTTTACCGGATTGGACTGGTCAACAGGGAATTTGTCTATCAGCCCCAGCAAAAACTGTTTAAGCAGGCTGAGATCGATTGCTGTTACCGAATCCTTTCCATCCAGATCGGCAATTATCTCTCCATCCGTTACCGGAAAGGAATCAATAGTTTTCAGCAAATACATTTTAAACAGTGAAAAATCAAGTGCATCAATACTTCCATCTCCATTTACATCACCGTATTTGTAATTTGCGGCTGCATTAGCCTCTGAAGCATATGTGATTCCAGAAGTGAGAAAAAATGAAATTGCCAAAACTAAAACCAATAGAATGAGAAGACTCCTTCCGGAGGCTTTTTTACCCGGGCTGTCAATTATTTTACGCATATTAACCTCCTAAGCCATGTTATGGCTTTGAGCCGCTTAGCGGCAACAAAATGTAATGAAAACTTATATCCTTTATCGCAATGTGGCGAATAAAGGAGGTTAATTGGCCATGTGCGCTTTCAAAGTATTGCTAAAATACT
>NZ_KK211293.1:122472-141474 GCF_000621505.1 Ruminiclostridium cellobioparum DSM 1351 = ATCC 15832 | reverse complement strand
GTTAGTTTTGGAAGACGAACGCAAGTGAAGTCTTTCAAGCTAACCTCCTTCTTATACCCTCATATAATGATATAATAATGCTTTAGCCATTGAGTACTTTGGCTTTCAGAAGTGCAAAATCGATGGAGTTTATTTCCCCGTCATTATTCATATCTGCATTCTGTTTGTTGATTATTGTGTCGGGGTTCAAAATGTACTGTTTGATTAAGGCACAGTCCAGCATATCGACTAATCCGTCGTCATTTGCATCTCCGGTTAATACAACAGGATTTTGTGTACCGTAATACTGCCCCAGTGAAATTCCGTTTGAACCAAGGGGTATCTGATGGTCAAGCCCGATGAACTTTCCGTTAGACTGCCATAGTGACGGCTTTAACAATCCATATTTGGCCTCATCCCAGGTTGACCAGTCATTGCCGAGCAATCCTCCGGTATCACCGGAATTAGGGTTGATACACCAGAATGTATGGTTTATACGGTTCTTAATCATATAGTCCCGAAGTAAAGTCATCCATTTCTGATTTTTACCGCCATCCATAAAGCCGCCCCATTCGCCAATCAGAAGCGGCGCGATTTTCTGGTCGTCAATATATGCCCAGGTGTCGTACCAGTAATCATCCAGCAGGGTCTGGGTGGTAAAATCCTTATCAAACCAGGACTGATTGTATACCGAAGGCCCGTAATCATGGGGAGAGTATACCACCTGGCTGTTCAGGGAACCTAAATTTATAGGATAATCTTTGACTCCCCGCAGATTTCCGCCCCACCAGCCGCCGTTCCAGGGCGCGGCATCGCCGGTGGCACCCCAGACATCAGGGGTATCATAAGTATATCCCTTTTCAGTTTTGGGATATTGTTCAACGCCTTCGATGACAACCAGGAGTTTCGGATTTGCCGACAGGATAGCTCTTGAACACCGCTCGGCAGCATATTTCCAATTGTTTTCATCGGTAGAATTATCCCATTTTGCAATATCAGTAGGTGTTTCCTTGGCATAGCCGCGTTTTCCGTGTGGTTCGTTTTTCAAGTCCATAGCCAGAATGGTATCATCATTTTTGTATTTGTTGGTCAGCCATACCAAAGTATCTATCCATTTGTCGGTGGTTATTGTTCCTGCCGTAGAGGTGCTCAGGCCATACCAGAGAGGATACATATGCCCCGAATTGTTTGCATCCGGACTGTGTACGTCTATCATCACCTTTACTCCAAGTTCCTTGCAGTAGCCCATAATTATGTCGAAAATCTCCATGCTGTTTTTGGTTTTGCCGGTGGCAGGGTCGTAGAAATCCGGATTGCATACATGATAGGGCGGATTATTTGACGCCGTGACACTTGAAACCTTGTTAGGGTTACCGGACATCCAGCTGTATAAAAGTTCGGTTGAAATGGGTATTCTTAACAATCCGATTCCTCTGTTTGCCACACTGGTCAAAATGGTTTTAACATCATACCAGGCGCCATGAAATACATTTTCACTGCAGTTGAACCCAAACCAGTTGGCACCGGTCAGCCAGACTTCATTACCATTCATATCATAAATTTTATCACCTGAGCAGTGCAGCCAGTCGTCGTTATTGCTGGCGGCGGCATACACCTGGCTGGTATTTGCAAAACCCAGCGTAATAATAATGGCAAATGTGCAAAGCAGAGAAATTACTTTTTTCAGTTTATTCATAATTATCCAAACTCCTTCCACAAAAGAAAATTATTTTGTAAAAAGCCGGAGCAGTATTTGAATATTGGTTTATAAGACAAAAACTGCTCCGGCCGTCATATTACATCAAAGCTTTCTTTAAAAGTGCAAAGTCAATGGAATCCACAATACCGTCACTGTTCATGTCGGCATTTGAAAGATTTATACCATTGCCGTCCTGTGTCAGCAAGTACTTTTTAAGACTTGCCAGATCGAGAGCATCAACATTTTTATCATTATTCAGGTCTCCTTTTAATACAGGAGGTACCACTCCTCCGAAAAACCTGAGGGAGCCTGCCAATGCTCCTACCAGACCTGCATTGTAGTCTATGGCCACTTCTGTATACTGATACTGGGAAGCGTCATCCAGAAATCTGTCACTCTGATCGGGGCCGCCCACCAGAGCACCTGTAAGCAGGTGTTTTGCAGGTTTAAGGTTGTCACCGTTGGCATATGTGTAGCCGTTGGCCGCCCTGTGGTGCGGATGGGTGCACCATTTGTTTCCGAAACCGATGATATAGGACATATTTGCAGGATTATTACCCAGTATGTAATCAATCTGACTTTTGGCCATATTGAGCAGTGACTGGTCAGGATTCTGCTTGCAGTATATCAGCATAACCATTGATTCGGCAGCTGCGTAGCGCAGTACACCCCAGTTGGTAAGATATTTCAAACCGCCGGGTGTTGTGGTCAGCTGATTTTTCCAATAGTTAAAATTAAACTGCACAGCATCCTTGTATATCTGCTTGTCGGTTATCTGAGCCAGCCTGAAAGCTGCCGGCAGGTACATGTCATCCCAGCACATGGTCCATTTGTCCTGCAGTTTGTTTTCGTTCATGGTGTTTCCTATGGTGATAAACTGCTCGGCGTCGGCTATATAGCTGCTGTCATTGGTTGCGGTATAAAGCCATGTGGCCCCCCAGGCCAGGTCATCCCCATAACTGGTGGATTGATAGAAGGACTGCCCGTTGCCTACGCCCTTATTGGCCTTTCCCAGGGCATACAGTTCTTTTGCTGCTGTCAGGCACCTATTTGCATAGGCAGAGTCAATATTTTTGTAATTCAGGTACATAAGAGCAAGCGCAGCGGTTGTCTCGCCCAGAATATCCGAAGCGGGACTGCCTGCATCAGCTTTGTACAATGTCTGTCTGTTTCCCGGCTGCTGCTCTGGTGCGCCCCAATAGGTATGATCCTCATTCCCCTCACCTATCTGGTAATAAAAAGTATTTGCATTTGGGTGGCATTTCAGGAAATAGTCTGTAAAATATTTCAGCTGTCCCAGCATTTTTGCAGTATTTCCCGTTGAATCGAATACGTCCTTGAATTCGTAAAACGACCAGCCCAGGACAGCAGCTGAATATCCCTGGGGAAGTCCGAATTTCACATGATCTCCCGCATCATGATAGCCGCCTGTCAAATCCAGGCCCACATCACTGCCGTCATGGGTATGGCAGGCGCCCCTCCAATCAAAGAAATTGTTTACTCCTGCATCATTACCGCATTTATTGGCATCGTAGAAAATTATTGAATCCTTGAAGGCAGTTGAATAGTCAGGATTTGCCGCTGCAAAAACACTGCCGGCCGGAAGCAGCGAAGTTGATACTAAAACTCCGCTCAGAATTAACGCACCTAATTTAGTAAATTTATTTTTCAATTTTAACACTCCCTCGTATTTTGATATTACCGTACAACATCTGAATGCTCTCTTCCAAAATCTATGAAGTCATTCCCGATATAAGGTTTGCAGTCATAGGCTCCATCATTCCAGGACCACAGCAGGTATCCGGCATAGCCGTTCCTATAAATGGCGTCCAGTACCTGTTTATGGGTCATTCCCAGGGATGAGCTTTTAGCATCCGGCATCATTTCGCCTATAATTACGGGCTTGTCCAGGTTCAGACTTGATGCAGGAGTTGTGGTCGGGTTAAAGTATGGGGTTGCCCAGTCATACCAGTGGAAATCATAGAAGTCGAGACCCAAATCGTCCCACAGATCATATTGAGCACCCAGCCACTTCATATTGGCACTTCCGAAGCTGACAGGCTGCTTTGCATATTGATGTATGTAGGCACATGTAGTTTTAATATAATTTCTCATTGCCGAGAGGGGGAAGCTCTCGCCTTTTCCGTTGGGTTCGCCGTTATCGGCCTTGTTTACTATCCACTCAGGTTCATTGATGATATCCCAGCCCATTACACCCTGGTGATCTCCCAATTTCTGAAGAATGGGTTTCATTGCGTTATCAAGGAAACTCTGCAGAACCACAGGATTATCAATGATATCGTCATGGTCAACGGAGTCATCATTTCTGGCACAGTCAAAGCTTGTAATTGTCCAGTAAATTTTTACGTTCTTTGAAAGGGCATAGTCACAGGTCTCTTTCATATGGTCTACCCATTTGTCAGGAAGGCCGGTGCACAGGCTGCCTTCATTTGCACCAGACCAGATAGGGCCGTAAGCCAGATCGGGGAATACCCACCACCTGAGCGCACGGACACCCTTGGTGGACATTGTATCAATATCGCTCTTTATCCTTGCAAAATTTGATGCCCAGTTGTTGTCCGAAAACTCATAGGACCAGTTGTACCATGCGTAATTGACCCCAACAGGATATAATTTCTTTCCGTCCATCCAGGTAATTCCGATGCCTGTTTGCTGCTGCTCCCCGGAAAACCTTGTAATTTTTCCCAGTAAATATTGTTTTATTTCGGCAAAGTCCAATGCCTCGATTTCTCCATTGGCATTGACATCAGCAGCTATGTACGCATTTCCGGTAAGTACGGATGTGCCTAATAAATGCTGTTTTACAGCTGCCAGATCGAGAGCCGAAACCTGAGTATCATTGTCCACGTCACCAAGTTTTACTGTTCCTGCCGCCGAAACTGACGACGGAATAGCCGCAAGGACTATAAGTACTGCTGAGAGCACCAAACCGATACATTTTTTCATAACTATACCTCCTCGTTAAAATTTGTAGTTTACGAATTAGCAAGTAAAAGTCTCATCAATGCTATGAGATCAAGTGAGTTTATTTCCGAATCCTTGTTCAGATCCCATACACTTAAATCAACCTCGGTAGTGGGATCAAGCAGGTATCTCTTTAATAATGCATAGTCAAGAGCATCAACATTTCCGTCTTTATTCAAATCCCCGGGCTTTATTTCTGTTCCTCCGGAGGAAGGTTCCTGCCCAAACATTTTTACGCCGCCCTTAAAGACTGATATTCTCTCATTTACAGCATAGTTCTTTGTAATATCCTTCCTGCTCCAGTCGTTGGTTGTATCCCAGTGAGTTTTCCAATTGGAGTCCTGAGCCGCAACCAGTGCAAATTGAAATTCCCTGTCGCCGTAGAAAGAATTCCCGCTCCAGTCGATTTCGATATAGTAATCTCCGTTGGTTTCATTCCATGCAAAGGGTCCCTTTATTGCCGCAGCTTTTCCGTCAATGACACCGGCTTCGTCATACATGACCTGAACATCCACATTCTTTATTGTTTGGCCTGCACTGAGCATTTCGGAGATATTAAAGAAATATCTCAGCTTTAAGCCGTCGACGAATTGCGGAGGTCTGCTGGTTTCATTATGGATATTAACCGTAATCTGCGTTCTCTCGGCATTCTCCTGTTCCAGCTTTGATTCTGCATAGAAATCCACGCTGTCAGGCTCCTTGGGAGGGAAATCTGCCAGAGGTTTCTGGCCCTGGCCGTAATATTTATACAGCCCTGCCAGTGCACCCACGAAGCCTGCATTGTAGTCAATGGCAACCTCGTTATATACAAAGTCTGTGGTCTCGTCCACATGTTTATCGGTGGCATCGGGACCACCTACCAGCGCCCCCCACAAAGTATGCCTGTGTTCCTTGGGATCCAGCATACTGAGTGTTTTTGAACCATGTGCTGCCCGGTGGTGCGGGTGTTTTGCAGAGATGTCCGAATATCCGACTTCATAACTCCTGCCCATGGGGTTATCTCCCAATATGTAATCCATTTGGGTCTTGGCCCAGTCGGATACATCCTGCTTTCCGGCATATTTGGTATATACCACCGCGCATAACTGCGCTGCGGCGTTATATCTTGCCGAGCCCCAGGTATTTATAACCTTGAAGCCGGCTGGAGTACCTGCCATGAAAGTTCCGTCACTGGGATTTTCATGCTGTATTCCCGACCAGTATTCAAGGTTCCATCTGAAGAAATACCAGTCTCTCTGGGTATTTGTGATGGGGGCTAATTTTGCGAAAACACCGCCCCAGACCGTATCCCATGAATGGACCCAAATATTCTGCCAGTTATCTTCAGGTGCATTTATAATCTTTTTCAAATATCCCGTATAACGTCCGTCGCTGCCCACAGCCGTGATGTCATTTATGTAAGCCTGATCTCCGGTGGCAATATTCAGCCATACGGCTGCCCAGGACATTTCGTCGTCATCGTAGGAAGAATTGTAAAAACCGCCTGAGTATCCGCAGCCACGGTATTTAACCGCAAATTTGTACAGGGCCTTTGCAGTGTCCAGACACTTCTTTGCGTATGCCGGCTCTGTGTCCTTGAAATTCAGATAGTTGACTGCAAGTGCGGCGGCAGCTCCCGAACACTGGTCACTTGCGGGATTCTCGGAAGTTGCAAAATATGCGGGGCGCTGAACCTTCTCCTTTTGATTCAGTTCGGGCGGCTGCCACCAGTTGTGGTCTATGTTTCCTTCTCCAACCTGGTAGCAGAAGGCCACCACTTCACCATTCTTGTCAAGAAAGGTTGAACGGAGCAAATAGTCATTTCCCCATTTGAGAATATCAATCATATGTTCTTCTTCATTTATCTGTTTGAAGGAATCCCTGAACTCATAGAAGCCCCAGCCCAGAGTCGAAATGGTATATGATTGCGGCAATCCGAATTTGACATGATCTCCCGCATCATGAAATCCCCCGTGGAGATCCAGTGTCCCATCGCCGTCAGGGTCAAGAACCGCTCTGTTTTTGTCGATAAATGCCTGGGAGAGGTTGGTACCCACCGAATCCTTGTTTTTGGGAATAAGGGGAACCTGGCTGTCTTCAACATGGCAGTCGCCCCGCCACTCAAGCTTTCCTCCCGTTATTCCGGGACCGCACTTTTCAGCATCATAGAAATATAATGATTTTTGCAGTGCTTCGGCATAATTGAAAGGAGGAGTCGAAGACGCTGCATAAACACCTGTGCCTGTGAACAAAGTGGCGGTAATGGCCACTGTGGTGGCAAAACTTATTGGCTTTTGAAGATATTTTTTTAATATCAAGATAATCACTCCTTTGCTGCTATATATTTGGACCTGAAACATAACGCCCGGTTATGTTTCTTTATTTGATCCATTTAATCTGTCTGATTTATTTAAATGCATTTATCACGGAATTTTTCCTGAAAGGATGAATATATTACTACCCCAGCAGCTGCTGTTTGAGAAGTATCATATCGATAGCATCAATGCTGCCGTCGCTGTTCATGTCTGCTGCTGATTTATCAATAGATATGCTGCCCCCCAGCAGGTACATTTTCAAGACTGCCAGATCCAGAGCATTTACATTTCCGTCGCTGTTAACATCTCCTGTTTGGATTTCAGAACCGGCACCCACATGTGTACCGGTTTTTCCAAGGTTGATTTTATGATCAAGTCCTATAAACTTGCCGTTTGTATTCTTCCACAGGGAACGCTGGACCAGGGCCAGCTTTTCCATGTCTATTTCATTAAATTCATTTCCGAGGAAAATCCCTCCGGTGTCGGCAGAGTTTGAATTCAGGCACCAGAAAGTGTGGCTGATTCCGGTATCTTCTATAAAGTCCGTCAATGCAGTCATCCATTTTTCATTGAGCCCCTTGTCCATTTTGCCTCCCCATTCTCCAACCAGTACAGGAGCAATATTTTCCCCGTTGATATAGTACCAATTGGGACCCCATACATCTCTCAGCAGGGTATCCTTGTTAAAATCACCCTGGAACCAGGACTGCATCCAGACACTTGGCCCGTAATCATGGGGAGAGTACACCAGCTGGCTCTGACGGGAACCCAGGTTGACGGGATAATCCCTTACACCCCGGAGATTGCCTCCCCACCAGGTATAATAGTATTTGTGTTCATCCTTTTCCGCATAGGTATAACCCTCATATGGGTATGTTTCAACACCCTCAACAACAATAAGCAGATTTGGATTGATATCCAGAATGGCCTTTCCAACCTTTTCGGCTTCGTACTTCCAATTGTTTTTATCCGTTGAACCGTCCCATTTTGCACCATCGGCTGCAGTTGGCTTCCCATAGGGTTCATTGAATAGATCCATTGCGATAACGGTGTCGTCGTTTTTATAGTGTTCTGCCAGCCACTTCCAGCTGGCTTCAAAATCCTCAGCTGTGAAGGAATTCCCATACCAGAGACCCGTTTGATATGAATTGGTCGTTCTATGCATATCCAGCATTACCTTAAGCCCTATTTTTTTACAGTAGGCAATTGATGCATCAAGAATTTCAAGGGTATTCAGGCCTTCCAGGCCGGGATTGTAGAAAATGTTGACAGCTGTCGTTTGAGGATATATTCCCTTACGCCATTGGTTTACAAGCTGTAAGGATAATGGCACCCTCAGCAGATTGAAGCCGTTATCTGCCGCCGTATCAAGTATAAACTCCATTTTTTGACTCCAAATTCCGTGATAACACTCATTTGGAGTCTCAAAGCCAAACCATGCTATACCGGTTAACCTTACCTGGTTACCATATTTGTCAAAGATTTTGTTTCCGCTGACATGCAGATAATCGTCAGAGTTGTCAGCCGCATCCTGGGCTGAAACCATTTGAACCTGTAATATAAAAGCTATTGCAAGGATAAATGTGAAAATTATAATAATTTTTCTCTTTTTTGCCGAGAAAGACATTTATACCACCTGCCTTTAAATTTAAAGTGGTTTAATCAACTTTTATTCCGCCTTCTTTAAATACAGCATTTATCCTGTTAAATGCCGTATCCCCGAACGCACCGGTGGTATCGCTGGCTATTGCGGCTACTCCTTTTTTGGCGTTCTCTTTAATCTTAAAACTTATATTTGTAATAACTCCCGGTTTTGTCACCGAGTCTTTTCCGTTATTGCTGCACGCAAAAAGAAAAGTGACGGTACCGGTTTCATTGTTGATTGTATAATCAAAATCAGCGTCGCTTACAAGTGCAGCACCCGGTTTCACTTCAATGGCTTCAAGGATGCCGGTGTCATATTTGATATTGAAATTAAAACTTCCAATGGCTTTTTCAGGAACAGTATTTACACTTACGGGAATGGTTACGGTAGAACCGCCTGTTCCGTTCCCCGAACCGATTTCAATTTCCGATTCTCCTCCTGAAGCCTGGATAACGGTTGTGGCTGCCTGATTTACAGTAACATCTGAAACCTTTGCCGCCGTTTCCGATGCAGACATGTAATTGACCCCGAAGATTGTTATAACGCAAATACAAATTATTATCACAATTCCTAATAATATTTTTTTCATATTGACCTCCAAAGCCATATTATGGCTTTGAGCCGCAATAGCGGCCACAAATAGCTATGAAATATGTTAATCGATTTCCATATAGCTCCTAATGTTTTTTGTAATGAAGGACAAGAACTATAGAAGCCCAAATACACAAGAACTTCTATAGTTCAATATCCTTACCCGAAACTAGCTTTCTGCAGGGAATTTGGTGATCATACCCAGCAGATACTGCTTATATATTGCAAAGTCGACAGCGTCAATGGATTTGTCTGCATTCAGATCAGCTGCTGCAAGGTCTATTCCTGTTGAATCCTGAGTCAGCAAATACTTCTTTAATGCTGCGAAATCCAGAGCATCCTTTGCTCCGTCCTTATTCAAGTCACCGAGACTTATTGTTACAACAGAACCTATCTTCGGTCCCTGTTCGTCCAGATATGCGCTCATCCATGCGAGAGGAGCATTCCAGTTGATGGTTATTTCGTTTGTTGACCACGATTCAATATTATCCATAAAGCATTTTTCAGCGGGTCTTACTCCCGGCTTCCAGCCCGAACCCTTAACCCATGGATCCTGCAAACCGGAGTTTGGACCACCTGACAGGCATCCTGGAGGTGCTTTTGGGAAAGTATTGTCGGCCTGATATGCCCAGAAACGGTGATGAGGATTTTCCAACGGGTTATCTCCGTAACCTGTTACATAGCTCTGGACATTGGGGTTACGTCCCAGAATATAGTCCATGGCAGTAACCGCGCCGTTGATATACTTGGCATTTTGTCTGTTGCTGAATTCATAAGCATAAGACATTACAATAGCCTCATTGACAACAAAGGAGTTTGATCCCCATGGGAAACCGGTAACAGTGGAACCGTCGAAAGGAGAAGAAATTACTTTTTCTTCGATAGGCACACCGTAACCCTGAGCATTTTCTATGGAAATAAACTTGTCTGCCGCAGCCTGTATATTGGCTTTGGCTGTGGCTATATCAGATGCAGGGAGACTGCTGGGCACAAGAGCAAGTGTTATTGTACCCAAACCTGCCGTATTTCCCCAGTCAAATGCACCTGTAAGGCCATTGTCTTCGCCGCCCACCAATTCAGTCGGCATTTGGAGATAGTGAGGAGAACTCTTAATATAATCCAAATATTTGGCGCTTCCGGTAGTGGCATACAATTCACAGGCTGCCCAGTAGAAATCGTCCAGAACATAATTATCTCCGTAGGCACCGCCGCCCGGTCCCTGTTCCATACTTGCATAGATTGCAGGATGAGCTACAGCTGCGTTCCATGCTGTTTCGGCAGCAGTAAGACATTTGGTTGCAAAAGCGGCATCATACTGCTTCCAGAGACGTGAACCCTGTGCAGCTATTGCGGCCAGATTTAACGTAGCAGCAGTACTTGGCGGCTGCAGATAACGTTTCATGGTATCCTGGTCGGGACGTACTGCAAGAGCGGTCCAACGCTCGTCATGTGCTTTATGGTGTGCCATACCTGCCAATTCATTTCCTGCCGGTACCTGCATATTCAATAAAGTTTTCAGATTGTAACGTGTTTCGTCAAGTATGTCCGGCCAGCCGTTTCCGCTTTCAGGTATGTTTAAGGTACCATCTGCGAAAGGAGCGACAGATGTATCGCCATTTAAGTATAAAGCGCGTTCATAGGAATTCATTACGGTCCAGGTTGATATACCGCCGTTTACAACGTATTTCCCGTGGTCGCCTGCATCGTACCAACCTCCGGTAACGTCAAGGGAATAATTTGCCTTGTAGTCCTTTGTGGGATCAGGCTGGAGGATATCACTGGGATGTCCTGCAGGACGGGCCCATTGCGCCTGATCACAGTACGGCAGCTTTATTTCTATGGCGCTTCTGTTATGGTAGAAATATTTCATTGCATCATATTTCATCTTGGTATAGATGTCATTGCCGATGGTAAACGGCATACTTTCTACCGGGGTCACATCAGCTGTGGCTGCTTTCACCTTATAGCCGGTGCCCGGAGTAGTATAGGATGAAAAATCAATAACGTGCACCTTGTCACCGGATGCATGATCGGCACCCTTTACAGTTGATTGACCCTGTGCGACAACAGTACCCTGGCTGTTAACCAGCGTCCAGTTCACAGGAGTTGTCGAACTGGATACCAAAGTTGCAACCTTTGCCGAGTTGGGATAAAATCCTTCCTGGTTTAAACGGACAGCATTGGTGGGTTCTGGAATCTCATCCGGATACCCCTTGAATTGAGGATCCTTTACGTAAATATCATCAAATGTAAAAGTAGTAGCCTGGTAATTTTCAGGTGACACAGTATTTTTTTCGGGAGCAAGGTGGAATGCAAATTCACAATTGCTCTTTGTACCCTTATTCATTGTAAAGGTCTGGGTTACGGTTTTTGGTGTGTTGGCTTTTAATTCCAGGAAATGCCATTGCTGATCCAGATTCCAATATTCATCATATGGATCTCCCTGATCACCTATTTTGGGGTAAATCTTGCAATCCCTGTTGGCTGTGACAGTAAACTGTACAGTGTAAGTATGTCCCTGCTCGATGGTAAGACCCCTGTGACGGAATTGTAAATCCCATCTCTCCCCTGTTCCCATGGGTCCTATTTTTTCGCATTTTATTACATACTTGCCCTGATCTGTGATTTCGAAACTTGCCTTGGCGGGGTATGATTCGACCACATGCCATGGAAGGCCTACGTTGTTGTCGAAGGTGTGGTTTCTGATAATATCTCCTGCACCTACCACTGCAAATGCAGAGGAACTAAAAAAAACAGACAGCAGAATTACCAGTGCGAGAACCATCGCAACCTTGTTGAAAAACCTCATTGTCTTTACCTCCTCGTTTTTGTTATTTTTTGGGCCTGACCGGTATAAATTGCGCAGGCCAGGCTTTAAAACCTATTTTTTACATTCAGCTTGCAAGCAATTTTTGCTTAAGCAGAGCAATGTCCAGGGCATCCACATTTCCATCCTGGTTCATGTCGGCAGCTTTCAGGTCGATACTTTGACCGCCGAACAACAAGTATGATTTCAGGGCGGCAAAATCTAACGCGTCTACATTTTTATCCCCGTTGACATCGCCAAGTATGAATTCTCCGCCGCTTCCCTTTGGAGGTTCATTACCGAAAATCTTCACGCCATTGTCGTAAATAGGTATATTTTGAACGGTGTCCACAGTGCTGCTGGAGGGTAAGTCCTTATATGAAAAGTCATTTTTGGGATCCCAATAGCTGGTACCCTGCGGTGCTGAAATCCTGAACTGTACTTCTCTTCTGCAGGCCGACTGTCCGCCCGGATATATGTTTTCACCCGCCAGATCAACATTTACATAATAGATATGTTTAGCCGTATCCCAGGGCAGGACTTTTGAGACCTTTATGTTACCCTCCGCATAATTGGAGTTGGTTGCAAGGCTCAATGGATCTATGTTGGCTGCAACAATCTCAGACAAATCCATAAAATATTTGAAGGATAATTTGTCTGTCACCCTTGCAGGCCATCCGGTCTGATTGTATACGAGTGCTTTGATTTCGGTGTAATTCGGGCCGCTGGAGTTCACACCGGCCTTTATAATGACCTCATCGTTGGTTTTTGTTTCAATTGCCTTGAAATTTGCAATGGGAGTTCCTCCATATTGCTTATACAGTTTTGCAAGAGCACCTGTAAAACCTGCATTATAGTCACAGGCTACCTCATTATTTACATAATTGCTGATTTCATCGGTATAACCGTCACTGCTGTCAGGTCCCCCCACAAGTGCTCCATAGAGAGTATGCCTGTGGTAGGTGGGAGAATTCATCTGATCGGTCCACGAACTGTGAGCTGTTCTATGATGCGGATGCTGAGGCGGATTCTGACCGAAGCCCACAACATAGCTTCTTCCGGTACTGCCAAGGGCATAGTCTACCTGCTTTTTCAGGAAGTCCTTGTATACAGCTGCTTTTGATGCCGTACAGCCTTCCCACTCAGCATAGACACCAGCCAAAAAAGCCTGGGTTGTTGAGTGTCTCAGGGAACCCCATTGGGTCAGCCATGCGAGACCTTTAGGTGAATATGTGATTTTTTGGCCGTTTACTCCGGTTGTCCAAAAATCCAGATTCATTTCAATACTGTCCTTGTAGATCTGCTTATTTGTAATCCTTGCAAGCAGAAGTTCCGCACCGTAATGAACATCATCCCAGCACTGTCCCCATTTATACGAGATGGTATCTGTCTGGGGCTCTTTTCCCCAGCTTGGAACATAGGATTCTGCCTTGTCCAGATATGAACTGTCTTTTGAAGCAAGATAGATCCATACTGCCGCCCAGGACAGATCGTCGTAAAAGCTTCCGGAAGTATAGAAACCGGATGCGGCTGTATAGCCGGCATCACTTCTTGTTCTGTCAGCCAGCGAAAACAACTCTTTTGCATGCTTCAGGCACCTTTCGGCATAGGCAGGATCGCTATCCTTGAATACTACCGCTGCAGATGCAAGAGAAGCCGCTGTTTCGGCGCATACGGCCGAACCCGGCTTTGAAGCATCCACTCTGTATGAAGGCCTGGCCATCTGCATTACTTCGGCCGGACCCCACCAGGCATGATCCCTGCCTCCGTCGCCAACCTGATAGTAATATACATCTGCCGACGGATGGCATTTGATAAAGTAGTCATTTGCCCATTTTATGGCATCCATTATATATTTTGTCTGGCCGCTGCTGTCATAGGCAGCCTTATCTTCAAATACCGACCAGGCAAGCATTGAAGCCGTATATGACATAGGCAGATTGAACTTTACATGGTCACCGGCGTCAAACCAGCCTCCTGTGAGATCCACTCCTACATCAGAGCCGTCCTTCAGCGCTGAATCACCTCTCCAGTTATCTCTCTTGTCGGCCGGAAGGACTCCGGAACGTTGAAACTCGTAAAACATGATTGATTTCTGAAGAGCTTCCCCATAATTATAGGTTGGGGCCGCAAAAGTAACGTTTTGCGGTATTACGGAAGCCATTACGGAAAGTGTCAGGGCAAGCCCTGCCAATTTCCTAAGTTTTCTTTTAATATTAATCATATTTATCACTCCTAGAAAAGTTTAAAGCCATTAATTAAGAAGCTTTAGTTTCAGCAGTGCAATATCAATTGCGTCTATGCTGCCGTCACTGTTCATATCAGCATTTGAAACATTTATATTGCTGAATACCTGCGTGAGAACAGCTTTCTTTAATTCGGCAAAATCCAATGCGTCAACGGTATTATCATTGTTGACATCACCTTTTAATTCTTGTTGAGGTGTATATTTATATAAGTTTGGGAAGTTGCCTGTAGTATACAGAAGTGCCATCAATCGCAGCGAATTTCCATAATAAGTGTAGTTACCGCTGTCTTTGACTCTTATACACTCATTATAAATATTCCTGGCATAGGAGGCATCCTCGCCTGTCAACGCAGATGCGGCACAACAGCTGACAAAGGTCGCCGTATGGTTGGAACTTATCTGGCTTCCCGAAATTGTGTACCCATCCTTTATGTTTGAAACACCGATGTTCTTAAAAAAGTTGGATATCTGATCACAATTTGTTTTGGCTTTTTGAGTTCCATACCAGCTGTAATCTATGGCAGTCCTCCATTGGTAACGGATGGCGTCATATTTAAAATCGAAACCCCGTCCGCTTGCCTGCGTACCGTTTGCAGTACACCAGTCGGGAACAAGACCTGTATTGCTGTTCTTAGCCCTGTCCACAATTTCATAGCACTTGTCGGCCACGTTATTCCAAGCAGCGTTGCCTGTAAAATCGGCAAAGATTCTATACCAGGCAGGGGCAAAATAGGATGGATTGGTACAGTTTGAACCCCCGAAAGTGTCTCCGGGCTTCAATACATAAGTACCCTGTTCAACCATTTTAGTAAAGATTTTGCTTATGTAGTTTTTTGCTTCGGATTCATACTGGATTGACCCGTTTGATCCCCATTTTTTATGTGCGAATACAAGGGCTATGGCAATATCCTCGTCCGCATCGGTTGCAGCTCCGATACCATCCGTGCCCACAATGTTTCCGCTGGAGTCAATATGCCAGGACATCAAGCCGTTTGAGTTCAAAAACAATTTTACATATCTGTATAAATCGTCAAACAAAGACTGCTCCCCGAAGTAAACTGCAAGAATCATACCATATCCAAGACCTTCCGAAACGGTATCAAAGCTTGTGGAGGCATCCCGTTGGACCCTTTTGTAACCTTTTGCTCCACTTGTTGTTATCCTCTCACTCTTCCACTGCTCCCATTCAGTCAGCAACAGTTGATCGGCAGTTGACTGGTTGTCGGCCAAAGAACTGAAAGTACCGTAGGGATATTTGGAATCATAGGGAAAAGACATATTATCAGCCGCTGCACTTGCCGGCAGGCATGCCGAAAATATATTGAGTGAGAACAGTGAAGCAATAACAAGAGTTTTAATTCTTTTATACTTAAATTTTCTGATCATGTCTTATACCTTAAACCTTTATTTATTTGTTTTTCTGTAACCCATAAGCCCGGATAGTACAGGAAATCAAATTCACATACATGTCCGGACTTAATGGGTACAGTTTAGCTATTTACCGGTTAATTAAATTAATTACCTGCGTTTAACAGCTTTATCTTTAATTGGGCATAATCAATAGCATCAACAACTCCATCGCTATTCATGTCGGAATTCTCTACGTTGATTGTTGCTGATCCATCCAGCAGGAATTTTTTCAACACTGCCAGATCAAGAGCGTCTACCGACTTGTCGTTATTTACGTCACCCTTTAAAACATCCACTGCTGACGGGAACAAGACTGCATAAACACCATTTGCTATTGCAAATTCGCTCTGGGCCCAGAAGCGGTGGTAAACCATTGTAGGATTGACTCCGGCTTTCAGGTCGGCTTCAACTCTCTGCCAGTCAGGATCCTGCTTGTATTTGGAACGGATATCTATAAACTTGATGCCGGGCTGAATCTTGTCACCGTTGGCCATAGTTCCGGACCAACCCTGGGGAACATATACTTCCTGGTCAAGTAAACGATGGTAATCGGAACGGCTTTCAGGCACTGAGATACCCTTGCTGTCCTGATAGTTATTCCACATGCTGTCCAAAAGCTTCTTGGCATTGTTCTGCGAGGTTGTATCTCCGGATGCGGCTGCATAATATGCAAGAGTGTTTGCAAGTGAGGATGCACATCCAAGGTCGGTACCGTAGCTTACTACTGATACGTGAAGATTTGGATTTCCTGTGTATGTGCCGTTCCAGGTATCGGGCTGACCCTGCCAGCCAATCTCGTTAGGAATCTGGAATGTGCCGTCAGAGTTGAACCTTATAACGGAATTAGCCCATTTTGCCCACTTGTCCAGTAAATTCTTAACTTTTACATCTTTTGTCTGATAATAGTACTCAGCCATACGCTGCATTGACCATACCTGCATTCCAAACCAGGTGTTGCTTCCTGGGTCGGCGTATACGGGATTTTCTTCATAGCCCATTCCATAGAAGGTTGAAACATTGGAAGGCCAGGTCTCATAGCGTCCATTATATGAATTGCTGGCACCACCGGCTATTGCGCCTTCTGCAGACTGCAGCCACTGGTAGAATTCAATTTGTCTGGACAAGCTCTTTGACCAGTCGCTTGCACCGTTGGTTGACTTCGGCTTAAATGCTGCATCATTTGAGAGTACCCAGGCAGTCAGAGGATTCTGATAGCCAAAGTGGTTGTGGCTGCAGCCTATTATCCATGCCCAGTCGGAGCCTACTCCTCCGCCCCATGCATAGTACCAGGAAAGGAGATAATGTGCGGCATCGTAGCCTGTACCGGCGGTCGACGGCGAACCTATCTTTCTGAAGTACTTGTCAAACATGGAATATCTAAGGTAGTCACCCATTTTTGATGCCTTGCTGACATATTGGCTGACATCCTTGCCCTGATCCTTTGCCCACAGGTTTGCCCAGTAGGTTGCCTGTACTGCGCGGGCATCTGCATCGGGAGCATTGGTATATTTAAATTGTTTTGAATAGGAATTATCACCTGTAAACAGGTCAAGGAATCCGTTTTTACCTCCGAAGTTCATAGCGTCCCAACAGGGTTGAGGTATGGTTTCCCAGGTTGACTCCTGTTCACCTCTTTGGAATGTATTGATATATGAAGGTTTGCTCTTTCCGTCAGCTCTCTGTCCGTAGCCGTACCAATTATCGGCATCCAGAAGCCAGTGCATTCCATATAACATATTGTTGCCGTATGCTGAAACCAGTTCACTGTTTATAGGGTCTCTTCCTACCGGTGCACCTGTATCCAGTCTTGCTGGATATTGACTTGGCAATTCCCATTCAGGAGCATATGTTGCCGGCTTGTTGGCATCGTATTTGCTCATGCTGGTATTGGGCTGATCCTGAGCTGATGGAATTATGTATTTTTCAGCTATGTCCCAGGACTTTCCGAAGCCTGAGAAATCACCTGTAAATCTTCCATTCATAGCTTCCAGCCACATGTAATAGCTAAAGGCTTCACTTGTGGTGACATGTCCGTAATCAGGTGCTTCAACCAGCAATGTTTCAATGGAATGGTAAGGAACACCTTCAGGACTGAAATATTTATTTGCAGGATCCTTGATTTTTTGATACATGGTTTGAAAACGTTTTTGATATTCGGTATTAACCGGCCCGGCAGCTGCAGAGATGCTTGTAGTTGCCATTACCGACAGGGTCATGACAGCTGCAATAGCCACAGAGCCAAATTTTTTTATTCTTTTTCTCATTTCTTTCACCTTCCTTAATAATGTGTTTGATCACAGGCAGTTCAGTTCTGCCTTTAGTAAACCTGCAAGATTTCCCTGCTGTATGCCTTTGTATACAGCAGGGCTGTTCGTAATTAAGAAACCGGATTAGAATTTAACACTTCCGTTTACATATGTAACGTCTGTGATCTTTGACATACTGCCGTTGCCAAAAGCTCCGCCCGTCTTGAAGTTAACAGGTGTTGTCTGGCTGGTAGTTCCTTTTATTTTGAAAGTGATTGTTACAATATCACCGTCGCTTGTTATAAGCTCGTTTCCGATTGTATTGTCAAGGAATACTACACTGATAGTACCGGTACTGCTGTTAATGGCACTTGACAGGTTAACGGCGGGATTCTTTACTATATTTCCGGCCGAAACTGTTGTAGCTTCCAGCAGATTCGGATCATAGGTTATATAGAAATTACATGTTCCTACATTTCCAACCTTTGATACATTTGTCAGTGTAACAGGTACTGATACAGTATCCCCGGTTTTGCCGGCAGCTGTGCCTATGGTTACACCCAGGCCGGTGAACTGTGGCTTGGAATCCTGGATTGTTAATGTCAATACAGGATTTGCTGTTACTCCGAAATCAAAGGTAAGTGTTTTTGTGCCTATTGCAAGAGTATTGAGATAGCTCTTTGAAATAACTACAGTATTACCCGATACAGTGTAGTCGGTACCCTGTACCAAACCGGTTATCCCCTTGAAGGTATTTCCGTTCGGTGTCAGTGTTACTGTGACATCAGCGGGCACATACTTGTCAAAGGCAGCAGCTGCAGGAGTTATTGCAGGTGTACCTACTGACGAGGTTACGGTAATAGTTAAATTAGGATTGGTTGCTACGCCAAAATCAAAAGTAAGTACCTTTGTACCTGCTGTAAGAGTATTGAGGTAATTCTTTGAAATCACCACGGTATTACCCGATACAGTATAATTGGTACCCTGTACCAGACCGGTTATTTCCTTGAAGGTATTGCCGTTAGGAGTGAGGGTTACAGTTATATCATTTGCTTTACCCTGTTCAAAAGTTGAGGTTACAGGAGTAATGCTGGGATTT
>NZ_KK211293.1:0-121207 GCF_000621505.1 Ruminiclostridium cellobioparum DSM 1351 = ATCC 15832 | reverse complement strand
TTTGCGAACACGCCGTCGGTCTTGATCAGTTCGTTTCCTATGGTGTTGTCAAGGAATACAAAGCTGATTGTTCCGTTATTGATGGCACTTGAGAAATTAGTAGCTGCGTTGGTAACGATAGGACCTGCTTCAACGGATACAGCCTCCAGAAGGGTTGTATCATAGCCCAGGTAGAAGTTACAGGTTCCTACATTATTAACTTTAGCTACATCTTTAAATGTAACTGGTATGGTAACAGTATCTCCGGACCTGCCCGATGCTGTACCTACTATTACTCCAAGGCCTTCCTGCTTCGGTTGGATTGTAAGGGTCAATACAGGATTGACAGCCGCACCAAAATCAAAGGTAAGTGCCTTTGTGCCTGCAGAAAGAGTGTTGAGATAATTCTTTGAAATCACTACGGTATTACCTGACAGAGTGTAGTCAGTACCCTGTGTCAGACCGGTTATTCCCCTGAAGGTACTCCCGTTGGGAGTAAGGGATACAGTTAAATCAGATGCATTTCCCTGAACAAAAGTTGAAGTTGTCGGAGAAATGGAAGGTGTATTGACCTGGATTGGTTCTATTCCGAATACAAGGGTGCCGCCCTTATATGCAGTCACCTGATTCCAGTCCACATATGAACCTGATAACTTGTAGGAGTAGTCATTTGATTGGTTATAATTAGTCCAGTCAGCTCTTGCTACTCTGGTCTGAACTTCAATATATGATCCGCTTGCCAGAGTTCCGGCATCACTGGCAAATCCAACCTCAAAATAATAATCTGCCGTGCTGGTGGTTTGACTCATTTTAACAAACGTTCCTGTTACTTTACTTGTAACATCAACATAGTTGTATCCATTCATCATTCCGGCATGGTCACACCAGAAATTCTGCTGTTTTTCCTCATCTATGGTATAGTAATATCTCAGTTTCAGGTCAGCAAGATTTAATGGCGCGCCAGTATTATTCGTTACTTTATATTTTGCATATATCGAATTTGATGACGGCGATGCATTTCCATTATTGAACTGGACCGAAATACCTGAGTCTGCTGCAAAAGCAGTGAGTTGGGAACCTAGTAATGTTATCATCATTACCAGTACCAATAATAAAGATAAAGACTTTCTACGCATTTGTAAACCTCCATTTTTTTTATTTACATGAAAGCCAATGTGCCGTTATTAATAACCCGCTAATATCAGAGAAATTCATTGATTTACTGATTGTTAACGGAATAAATATTCCACCTCCTTAATACTTATTGGCTAATTGGTTTTTCAGTGTATCTTTGAAAAATCTTGCAACCTTCCTATTGTATAATCAAAGATTCCGCCGGTTTAACATGGTACAAGAGGACAATACTTACATTTTAGGCGCAATAAAAAAGCAGTTTACTTTTCTCGCAGTGCAAAAAGATGTAATAATTCAGTCTGGATAAATTAGTAAACGCGCGCTTTTGTAAGTTATAAACCAAGCTTTAAAATTTTTCCTTTGTATGAACCCTGGGAATTGGCGAAAGTTATTAAGCCATACATGTTGTCAAATGAAAGTCATCAGGTAAAAACATATCTGTCAGGTAGAAAGTCATTAAGTCAGTTCGTAGCTGTCAAATAGAAAGTTTGTTAAGTCAATTCGTAGCTGTTAAATAGAAAGTTGTTAAGTCAATTCATAGCTGTCACATAAAAAGTTGTTAAGTCAATTCATAGCTGTCACATAAAAAGTTCTCAAGTCTAAACATAGCTGTCAAATAAAATGTTATTAAGTCGTTAAATAAACAAAGTTTAATGGCTTAAATAAATTGTATTTTTGTTTTGTTTATTTAATATGTCAAAAATAAACAAAATAACTTAATAACATATTACCATTAATGTTATAATTTAACAATATTTTTTTTAAATTTTTTATAAAATATTATTTTTATTTATTCCAATATAAGTTACATCACTTATATCCGGTAACTTTATGTCAGAAAAATGGACAATAAATTGCTTAAGCATAAGGTATTATTGAAATAAAGTTACAAATAATATTGAATAAGATTTACCTGAATAGTGTTTATTTAATGACTTTAATTTTGGGAGGAAAAATGTTTACAGACAAAAAACTTATGGAAGCATATAAAAATGCAAAAGTTCAGTATTTTGATGAAAACTCCAGATTTATTTTCTTCAGTGATTGTCATAGAGGTGACGACAGCGTATCCGATGAATTCAGCAGAAACCAAAATATACTTTTAAGGGCATTGGAGTATTATTATGAAAATGATTATGTCTATATTGAGGTCGGAGACGGGGATGAACTTTGGGAATATCCCAAATTCAAACATATCAGATTAGCACATAGTGACGTGTTTTCAATACTAAAAAAATTACACGACAATAAAAAATTAATCATGTTGTACGGAAACCATAATATTTATTTAAAAAATAAAGAATACGTCCGTAAAAATTTTTTTAAGTTTTATGATGATTATACCCAGGATATACATGATCTTTTTGTTGGACTGACCCCTATAGAGGCTCTGGTACTCAAGCAAAAAGGTACCGGACAGGAGATACTGATTGTTCATGGGCATCAGGGTGATCTGATGAATGATCAGCTCTGGGTTATTAATATGTTTCTGCTGAGATATTTCTGGAGGTTTATGCACGTTGTGGGCTTCCAAAATCCTTCGAGTCCAGCCAGAAATCATTTCAAGAGACATAAAATAGAGAGGACCTATAAAAAATGGATTCTAAGGCACAAAACCATGCTGATCTGCGGCCATACTCACAGACAGAAATTCCCGAAGGAACATGAACTGCCTTACTTTAATACCGGTTGCTGCATTCATTCAAAAGGTATTACCGGGATTGAAATTATTGAGGGGAAAATAATGATGGTGGACTGGAGAGTAAAGGCAGACCCTGACGGAGTACTGCAGATCGAAAGACATATAATGAGGGGTCCCGAGCCTATTGAGAAATTTGATGATAGATTTTTTATTGAATATAATTTCTCCTGTAAAAATTTATACGAAGAGGATTGTTAATGGTATTTGGCTTAATGTCCTACCCTGCCTCTGAGATGGACATGCTTATACCACTGATTAATCAGCATGTCCAGGTGTTCGCTGAGTGACAGGATGTCCTCGTCGCTCAGCTCATCGCCTTCTGCAATCCTCTCGTTTATCTCCTGACGTAACCTGTTAATTTTTTTCTTAATTATAAGTAAGTCCTTCATCGATGATCCTTTCCAAATTGATTTTATAAAACCTTTCCAATATATCATCCTTCTGTAAAGATTGCTGCAAGCAAACTATTTATTTTATAAGGAGATTGATGGTATAATTAAATAATATATTCAATCCGGTTTCATAATTCATTTTTTAATATTTGACCTATAAATAATAACAATATAAAAGTAATTAGGCAATAGTTTGTTAACAAAATCAGTAAAATATGGGCAAATATATAAACAATATGGGTCAAATTTGGAAGAAAATACTATATATTTATTACAATTTTTATAATATATTATGATATTTTGAGGTTTTTTAGATGAAAAGTTTAACAGATTATGAAATGCCTGATATTTTGAGAGATTTTCTTAATTACCTTCAGACAATTAAAGGTAAGTCTATTAATACTGTTCAGGTTTATTTTTATGATTTGAGAGTCTTTTTCCGGTTCCTTAAATTGCATAGAAATCTGGCAGATAAAAAAATGGAATTCGATGAGATCGGTATCCTGGATGTTGATGCTGCACTGCTGAGGACAGTTACTTTAAGCGATTTGTATTCCTATATGTCCTTTGTAAGCAATAACCGCGACAACACCTCTCATGCCCGGGCAAGAAAGGTTGCAAGCCTGAAAACCTTTTTCAACTACCTTAATACCAAGGCAAAGCTTCTTGACACCAATCCTACCGGCGAGCTGGAGTCTCCGAAAATAATAAAAAGATTGCCCAGATATTTAAATGTTGAAGAGAGTAAAAAACTGCTGACCTCGGTTTCCACCGTTGAAGGTCCGAATTCGGTACGTGATTATGCCATTCTGACCATATTCCTCAATTGTGGGATACGACTATCCGAGCTTGTCGGAATAAATCTCAGCAATATAAAAAATAATACTTTGACTGTTATAGGTAAAGGTGACAAGGAACGCAGTATTCCACTTAATAATGCATGTGTTCAGGCTATTGCCGAATATATGAAAGTCCGGCCTGTCAATGGTATCAAGGATAAAAATGCATTGTTTATCAGCGGCCATAAGCAACGTATAAGCAAGGAGTCGGTTCAGAAAATCGTAAAGAAATACATAAAGGAAGCCGGACTTGATCCTCAAAGGTATTCTACCCACAAACTCAGGCATACTGCCGCAACTCTTATGTACAAGTATGGCAATGTTGATATCAGAGCCCTCCAGGAGCTCCTGGGCCATCAAAGTATTGCAACTACAGAAATTTATACTCACCTTGATCAACAGCAGCTCAGGGATGCGGTCAGTAAGAATCCGCTTGCTGATTTCGGCTCCTCTGAGTCTGCAATGACTAAAGAGGATGAATAAAGAATATATGGCGTTATGAAATTGAAAAACCTCAAATCCGGATAAATAAGATAACCAGATTTGAGGTTTTTCATATATTACTTCTTGTTGTATACCTCACCGATAAGCCTTGCTTTTTTTGTACACTCATTCATGGCATCCATAACTGTGTACCTGAAACCATTCTTTTCAAGTGCGCTTACCGCCTCAATAGTTGTTCCTCTCGGGGAGCAAACCTGATCCTTTAGTATTCCGGGATGCAGCCCTGTTTCCAGAACCATTTTTGCAGAGCCAAGTACTGCCTGGGCAGCAAGCCTGTAAGCCATGTCCCTGGGTATGCCCGAAAGTACGGCACCGTCGGCCATGGCTTCAATAAACATGAATACGTATGCAGGGCTGCTGCCGGTAAGCGCTGTGACTTCGTTCATGAGTTTTTCATTAAGAGATTCACATTTACCCGCACAGTCAAACATCTGCTTTACTATGCCAAACTCCAGCTCAGTCACGTTGGGATTATGACAGATCAGTGTCATACCCTCCCCTACCATTGCAGGAGTGTTGGGCATGGAACGCACTATCTTTTTATCGGTTCCGATAATATCCTCGTAGAAACTGACAGGAATACCCACCGCAAAGGAAACTATAACCTTTTTGCCGTCAATGACAGGCTTCAGCTCCTCCAGGACATTTTTCAGGATGTTGGGCTTCACAGCCAGGACTATTATATCCGACCACTGTACCAGTTCCTTTGCGGTTCCGAAGTAGTTTATACCGGTTTCATTTTTAAGCTGTTCCATTTTGTTCTTGTCAACGTCAAACATGGATATTTTATCTGCAGGTAAAAAGTTTGTTTTAACAAGACTTTTTATCAGTGCCGAGCCCATGTTTCCAGTTCCAACAAATCCTAATTTTATATCCATAGGTCATTCTCCGTTTTCTTATTATGCATGCAAGGTATTATGCGTATAGGGGATATTTGCCGCAAAGAACCTGAACCCTGCTGCGGATGCTGTTCTGTGAGTTTTCAAAATCAGTAATGGTAAGGAATATGAGATCTGCAATCTCTCTCATATCTTCTTCCTTCATTCCTCTTGAGGTAACTGCCGGAGTTCCCAGCCTGATACCGCTTGTTATGAACGGACTTTGTGTATCAAAAGGAATTCCGTTTTTGTTGCAGGTAATAAATACTTCATCCAGCTTGTGCTGCGCTTCCTTACCTGTAATGTTCATGTTTGTCAGGTTAACCAGCATCAGGTGATTGTCGGTACCGTCTGAGACCAGCTTGAAACCCTTGCTCATAAGAGCCTCCGATAAAGCCTTTGCATTTTTAACTATGTTTTTCTGATAGGTTTTAAAATCGTCGGAAAGTGCTTCCTTAAAGCTGACAGCTTTTGCAGCTATTACATGCATTAACGGACCGCCCTGATTTCCGGGGAATACCGCACTGTCTATCTTCTTGGCATATTCCTGCTTGCAGAGGATCATACCTCCTCTTGGTCCTCTCAAGGTCTTGTGTGTGGTTGTAGTCACAATGTCGGCATAGGGAACCGGACTCGGATGAACGCCCGCTGCAACCAGACCGGCAATGTGGGCCATGTCTACCATTAAAATTGCGCCAACTTCATCTGCTATTTCCCTGAAAGCCTTGAAATCCAGAGTTCGCGGATATGCACTGGCACCTGCTACGATAATTTTAGGTGTATTTGCTTTTGCAATGTTTCTCAATTCCTCATAGTCGATATAGCAGTTGTCTTCCCTTACACCATAGGGTACGACCTTGTAATACTTACCTGATATATTGACAGGGCTTCCGTGGCTTAAATGACCGCCATGAGCCAGATTCATTCCCAGGATGGTATCGCCGGGATTCAGAAAAGCAAAATAAACAGCTGAATTTGCCTGTGCTCCTGAATGGGGCTGAACATTTGCATGTTCTGCACCAAAAATTGCTTTTGCTCTGTCTATGGCCAATTGCTCAACTATATCAACATGCTCGCAGCCGCCGTAATATCTTTTTCCGGGATAGCCTTCGGCATATTTGTTTGTCAAAGGAGTTCCAAGTGCTTCCATAACCGCATTGCTTACAAAGTTTTCGGATGCAATCAATTCGATCTTGTTTCTCTGTCTGTTAACTTCCAGTTCTATAGCCTCAGCTACCTGAGGGTCCATTTCTTTTATTGTATCAATATTGTACAAAATTTACCTCCACTCCTGTCAAAGATATGTTGACATATTAGTTTATTCTCAGAAAGTCTTTCAGGAGAATATATTTGTATTCCCAGGAAAGACTCCTACTAAAATTATAATAAAATTGAATAAGGAATGTCAATTGGATATGCATGAAATATGCAAAAGTTTTTATAAAAATACAGAATACCCAATTCAATTTGGGTATTCTGTGAAAATCATATTACTTTATATAATTCATCGGCCCCCGGGGGTTCAATCACCTTAAGTAAGCCTTCCTTTTTACTGATTAATATTTTTTCATTTTTGTCGGCTGTAATTGAACCAATTATTGTGGCCTTGATATTATTATTTTCAAGTGTGCGGCAGAGCTCTTCTCCCTGCTTGCAGGTAATCAGCATGCAGCCGGAGGATATGAGCTTGAGCACATCCAGTTCCAGCGACTCGCAAATCAGGGCTGTCACTTCATCAACCGGAATTTTGTCCTTGTCAATAATTATACCGGTGCCCGATGCTTCCGCAACCTCCCAGGCTGCACCAAGTACGCCGCCCTCGGTTATATCATGCATTGCAGTTGCTCCGAACTCTCCGGCAATTACACCTTCATTAACGACGCTTATGGAAGCCATAAAGCTTTTGGCCCGCGCTAGCTGTTCTCCGGACAATTTATCAGATATTCTGTGTTCCAGGTCATTTGCAATTATTGCAGTGCCCTCCAGGCCTGCGCTCTTTGTAATAATGACACTGTCACCCGGTTTTGCACCTCTTGAGGAAACCACCCTGTTCTTAGGCGCTTTTCCGATACAGGTTGAAGATATGACTATTTTATTAACTGCGGAGGTCACTTCGGTATGGCCGCCGATAATTTCAACATTCAGCCCGGCAGCAGTCTCCGATATCTGGTCCATGACTTTTCCCAGCTCTGCTTCGCTGGTGCCCACAGGGCACAGGATTGTCACCATAAGACCTAAGGGTGCCACCCCGCAGGAAGCTATGTCATTGCAGGATATATGCACCGAAAGCTGCCCGATATCATTTGCCGCACCGGTTATGGGGTCGGTGGAAAGAATACAGGCGTAGTCTCCGAAGTCGATTGCCGCACAATCTTCACCTATTCCCGGTCTGAGGATAATATCCTTTCGGATTTTATTTAATTTACTAAGAACAATTTTATCTAAAACTTCATTCGGTACTTTACCGGCGTCCATTATAACAACATATCTCCTTTAGGCATTTGCTTCAGCCAGCTGGTCCTTTGCCAGCTGATACTGATCACGTGCCATATCTATTAGTTTTGGATTGCTTCGGGCTTGCGGTGATGCTACTATACGGCTGAACCATTGTATGGATTCATCCAGCTTGCCCACTCTTCTGAAAAGCTCGGCAATTATGTACATACAGGTAAATTCATCCAGCTTGTCCAGAGGGAACCGTTCCTTGGAATAAGCATCATTGTAGGAATTTAAGGCAAAATTCAAAAACTCGGTTTCTTTTTTTGTATCCTCTTTATCTCTGTAAAGCCATGCAATTCTGAGGCAAACCTTGGCAAGCTCGCTGGATTTTGCATTTCTAACTTTCAAGTTCAAAAGTGCAAGCTTAAATGCCTCAATAGCCTTGTCTACGTCTCTTTCACCTGTAAAGCTTCTTTTTACCCAGTTCTTTGATATTTTATCCTTTATTGCAGCAATATCTCTGGTAAACAATCCCTCGAATTTGTCTTGAAGGGCGGCATACCCGCAATTTTCACAAACCCATACATCATAAAAAAGTACATTTAAGTCCTCATAATGCACACACATATCAGTATCTCTTGCTTTAACCTTGCACCCCTTGGTTTTGACCTTGGTTACTTGTATTTCTCTGTTGCAAACAGGACACATAACTTTTTTGTTATAAAGTAAATCATTCATTACGACATACCCCTAATCATATGTATATTTTATAATTTAAACTTTGAAATCAGCATCATCCTAATTATTCTTCAGGGATTCATATGTTTTTTTACTTACAGCAAGCTGTCCCCGCACCGGTTTATATATATCCTGACTGATAACTTCACTGTTAATTAATGCTCTCTGCTCGTTGTAGGTATCTCTGTATAAAACTACTTTAAAACCTTTTCTTTCTTTTACTCTTATTTGTACTTCGTCATTTGACAGACTATTATTAATAACATATTCCGGCTCGGGTGGATTGTATTCCTCTACAATAACCGGGCGCAATACAGCATTAAGTGACTCTCCCGGCTTTTTTCTGCCAATAATTTTTACTGTAACAGTACTGTCTCTTACTTCAGTTGCAATACAAATAGTATAATCCCTGTTATTCCTAAATTTCAAGTCTATGTATCCTTCAGAAATTGTTGCATCCTGACCTGGAGGAACATAGCCCAGAGGAATTGAATGATGTACCCGTTTCGTAACCTCCATATATGATAACAAAATTGCATTATACAAGGTTGTAGCCACCTGACAGACACCTCCGCCGGTTCCTGACACAAACCGGTTTCTCATTATTATGGGTGCCTGCATGTAGCCATTCGAAGGAGTTCTGGGACCAAGAGCATCATCCATTGAGAATTCTTCTCCCGGAAGCACTAAATAATTATTTATTTTTTTGCCTGCCAGCTCTATATTGTGAGCTCTGCTGTAATTATAGGAGCTGAATCTGGTAGTGAAAACACCCAGAACATCTTTTATCTCCTTTACATCCGCAAGGGTAATTAATGGTTTAATTATCTCTATAGACAGACAGATATCACTAAAATCCCTGTTTAACAGCCTGCCCTCTATCAACTTTGTATTTGTATCAATATCAAGTTTTTTGCCGTTTACATCGCTCGTATATATTATTTTACCACAATTATAATCGTATGTGGAGTTTGAAGCTGAAAAATCAATCTGTCTTTTTATTTTTGTCAGATATTTATTGAGTTTTGCCCTGTCATATTTTGCCCCCACCACAAGGTTAACAGGTGTCTTTTTTAACTGCCTGATAGTTTTTGTCCTGCTGAACCAACTGCCTGACCGTCCCAGTTTGTATGCGTTATTTATTGCGGTTTCAAAATCAAAATTAAAATCAATACTGCTCAAGGGTATAGTCCAGGTATTATCTTCATAGAGCAAATCTATTGAGGTCTGCTTATAGTTCCTTTGAAATTCCATTTCAAGTTGCCTGAGAGCTTCTGCTTTGGATAAACCGGCAAGTTTTATTCCATCCATATAAACACCGTCGTAAAAATAGTTATATGAAAGTTTCCTGCATGAATTTAATAAAGATACTAAGTTTACAGTCACTGCAACAACTAAAATGAAGGCAATGCAGAACAATACTGTCCTTCGCCTGCTTCTGATCAGCATACTTATATGGTCTGATTTTTTATTGTCAATCGGTATCTTCATGTTTATCCCATCTGTATTTTCCTATATACCTGTACTATAATATTATTAAGGTTCTGATAATATTTCTATTGATTAAGTAGGTTTTAAATATTGTGAAAATATTACAGGCCGCTGCGGTGATTGTTCTGACAATATCCTCCGCAGCGGCTTGTAATAATACCCGTCTGAATCCATATGAAATTACCTCTCGCAATTAATTTTAAAGCTTCAATTAAAATTTTCAATAACTGTTATCCTAAAATTTTAACTTTATAAACTTGAGCTTTCCTGCCTGAATAATGTCTCCTTCTCTCAGAGTCATTCCGGAAAAGTCAGTTTGCTTTGCTCCGTTGACCCTGACTCCTCCCTGAGCTACCAATCTTCTTGCTTCACTGTTGCTGGAGACAAGTTTTGCTGAAACCAATAATTTTATTATATCTATACCCGTTTCATCCGCTAAAACATCGGTTTCAGCTAAGGTGAATTCGGGAATATTCTCGGGCATTTCGCGTTTCTGAAATACTTTTGTGAAATTCTCTACAGCCCTTTGGGCAGCGTCAGCCCCGTGGTAAAGCTTTGTAATTTCAGCAGCCAGGCTCAGCTTTACATCCCTGGGATTAACTTTTTCATTGTCTATTTGTTCCTGCAAAATCTCCAGCTCATCGGGGTGAATATCGGTTGCCAGTTCAAAGTATCTGATTATCAGGTTATCTGGTATGGACATCAGCTTTCCGAACATCTGCTCCGGAGCCTCGTTTATCCCCACGTAGTTTCCAAGACTTTTACTCATTTTCTCCACTCCGTCAATCCCTTCAAGTATGGGCATGAATAAAGCTGCCTGGCTTTCCTGCCCGTAATCCTTCTGCAGGCCTCTGCCCATCAGTATGTTGAATCTTTGCTCAGTGCCTCCTATTTCAACATCTGCACCCAGCTCTACAGAATCGTAACCCTGCATCAACGGATAAAAAAATTCATGAATACCGATGCTTTCATGTTCCTTAAACCTGTTCTTGAAGTCCTCTCTCTCCAGCATCCTTGCAACAGTACACCTGGCAGCAAGCTGAATAACCGCTGTAAAGTCGAGCTTTGACAGCCATTCACTGTTGAATCTTACTTCGGTCTTGTCCTCGTCCAGAATTTTAAAAATCTGATTCTGGTAAGTCAAAGCATTTTCTATCACTTCATCTCTGGTCAATTGTTTACGGGTTTTGGATCTTCCCGTGGGATCACCGATCATTCCGGTAAAATCACCGATGATTATGACCGCTTTGTGTCCCATATCCTGAAACTGCTTAATTTTTCTCAGCACCACAGTGTGCCCCAAATGTATATCAGGTGCGGATGGATCGAGACCAAGCTTGATGATCAGCGGCCTGCCTGTTTCATTCGACTTCTGAAGCTTTTTGTTCAAGTCTTCAAGCCCTATTATTTCTTCAACTCCTTTCATAATTATTTTCAGTTGCTCGGCAATGTTCCCAGCTTCAATTTCACCTTTTGCCGCGGGTATTTCTTTTCTTGACTTCATATGCTGCCTCCATAAATAAATTGTAATGTATTAAAACAGTGAATTACCACTGTTTAACCCGTTGATTCCTGTAATTATGCCATATTACGCAATTGTGCAAATAAAAAAGCCCCCTCCTCCGATATAAAATCAGAGGACGAGAGCTGTTACTCCGTGTTACCACCTCAATTTATTAGTGCCTCACGGCACAAACCTTTTCAAGTACAATGCCTGTGCCGCAGCAGCACAATTCAATAAACAGCGGAATAATGCGGCCAAATAAAAACAAGGTATATACTCTAGCACTATAACGGGTGCAAGCTTCCGGCATCAGCCTACTCGGACCAAATCCTTTTGGTGTGCAGTTCATAAGATGTATTCGGAATAAGCTTCCACGCCCCTCTCACCTTCCGGGAACTCTCTGTCAGGTCACTTTATTCCTACTCCTTCTCAATCATTACTTTTAAATAATATTGTAAAGAAATTAATTAGCACAACGCGTTAATTTAATGTATTATAATCAATTTTATATAATTAGTCAATGATTTAATTTTTCCAATGAAAAAATCCTGAAACTAAAAAGTTTCTTGAATACTTATTCCAATATGCTTTTTAAATCCGGGATTCCATTAATGTAACAAGCCTTGACCTCTTTGAGCATATTCTCATAAAACGAAACGGCCGAAAGCTGTCTTTCCTGAGCTATTTGAGCTGCTCTGCATGTATAAAACTTATCATATATGTTTTCCAACTTATATTTATATTCATGAAAAAAAGAAGGAACTTTATCATATTTTCCATCCAGGACGTTACCATTCCCATCAACAGAATATAATGGTTCTGATATCAGCGCATTATAAAACAATGTTCTTGCAATGCCAAGGGTACCTGTTGCATCAAGTTTGTCGGCATCAAATAATATTTTAGCTTCTATACTTTCGGGCGGATTATCGCTTCTGTACCTGTGGGATAAAATGCATTCTTTAATATGAGAGGCCTTTTGTTCCGGAAAGCCGCAATCCAACATATAGCTATATGCTTTTTCACTGCCGACATGAGCATGGCATAAAGCAGGATTGAGATACTGCTCCTTTCTTCCGATATCATGAAGCAAGCAGGCGGCAATCAGGACTTCCATATCCACATTGCTTTCATGCTTTGCAATATCCAAAGCCATATACAGTACTCTGTAGATATGTTCCCTGTCATGAGCACTGTCATCCATAGTCTCCAGCATATGATTTTCAATCTTTTTATATACTTCTCTATTCATTTTTCCTTTCCGGCTGTCCCTTCCAAAGGTCATTCTCAAAATTACCGTTCTACAATATTTCCAATATTTCAACCGGGTATTTTCCGCTGGGAGCATCAACTTCTACAACTGCTCCGGCTTTTTTACCGGTCAGAGCCTTTCCAAGATCGGATTCTATACTTATACGCATTTTAGCAGGATCTATATCCATAGTGGTTACCAGTGTTACAACAGCTTCATCATCATCGTCAACAAACCTTATCCTTGCTCTGCTGTTGATGCCCAGCACCGATTTGTCCTGACTGCTGCCGTCGACGACAATTGCAGTGGAAATAGTATTTAACAACTCCTGAATTCTATTGTCATTTGCAGTATATCTCTCACAGGCTTCCTTATATTCGGCATTTTCAGATCTGTCTCCGTGTTCTGCGGCTATTAATTTTTCCCTGGCAATTTCAGCCCTTTTAACGGTCATTCTGTATTCTAATTCTTCCTGTAATTTTTTTATGTTTTCTTCTGTTAAAGTATGACTCATGAATAGTAACCTCCTGATAATAACATTAAATCTTTCCATCCGGAAAATCAGTTTTAAAAATTCTTCTGGCGGTCATATATGAAGCCTGCCAGTATGTGCTGTTAAGTTCGGATATAGTTACCTTTGCGGATAAAGAGCCCGAAGTTGCACTGACGAACTTACCATTGCCTATATATATCCCAACGTGGTTTATATAATTGTTGCCGCCGTCGGTATCCGAAAATACAAGATCCCCCGGCAATAATTCATCCTGGGCGACCTCAATACCCTGCTGTGCCTGATCGGCAGCCACCCGTTCAAGATTTATGCCGAACTGGGAAAAAACATATTTGGTAAATCCGGAACAATCAAAACCTTCTTCCGGTGAATTACCTCCATATACATATTTTACCCCAATCAGACTTTGAGCATAATCTATCAGTTCAGAAACTGTAAAATTTCCCATATATAACATTTCGGAACCTGTCAATACTGAAGATTCACCGGGTATAACAGTTTCATTTGCCAAATTGCTTCCGGACCGGTCAGGAGACTTGCTTTCCGGAGTATTTACAGGTCCGCTTTCAGTTTGACCTGTCTGTTTTTCTTCGGTATTATCCATCCCGTTCTTTTCTGCTGGATTATTATCCGGTTTATTTATTTGTCCGTTTGTGGATTTATTTTCAGTGTCACTTTTTATCTTATCCCCAGTTTTACTTTTCGCCTGATCTGAAGATTCCTTTACTGCCTGATCCAGTGATATGTATGAGCTGCTTACCCAGCCGACAGTACCGCCAGAGGTTTTCACCTTATACCAACTGCCGGATGGCTCAGTAACAGTCAGGACATCACCTTTGTTCATCTGGGAAATGACACCATAACCCGTTCCGGGGCCTTTTCTCAGATTTACATTATTACCGGTAATTTTGCCGTATTGGACAGTAACAGTCTGTTCTTCAATTTTTTTGACATAACTTCCCGAAACCCAGCCGGTTAAGCCCTCTGAAGTTACCTTGAACCAGCCGTTGGAATTCTCCAGGACATTAAGCTGATTGCCTTTCTTTAATTGACTCAGAACTTTTGAAGAGGTATCAGGTGTTTCACGAAGATTTAAAATGCTGGCTGTAACTGTTACCTTGCCGGTATTTTCTGCATATGAAAAGCCTGATGATAGAATTATGGATAAAGTTGTAACCATAAAACCGGTCACTAACCTTTTTATGTACTTTGACAGCATTATGAATTTAACCTCCCGTTTGTCTTTCGTATATAACAATCATAATAACACAAAAATGCCCATTTTTATACAATATTTTATACAATATATTATAAAACTAGGCCATGTCTGAATGTTTTCAGGCCTGTAAAATGGTCGTCATGATAATGGGTGATAATAAATTTCTCTGCTTCAATATTCCTTTTGTCAAAATAACTTTTCAGTTCTTCGGCCTCGCTCTTATAGCCTGTGTCTATAAGCAGTGCTTTAGAGCCCTCCAAAATGAAGTAAATAACCTGTTTAATATAATGACCGTTGCAATCAAAGACTGCTTCATATAAATTACCGTACAAATGTGTGATATTCATATTTTAATCCTCCAATACCTGACCTTATGAGGTCATTACATCATATCAATACTGATCTGTCAGTTTGAATAATAAATTTTATTCAATTAACCTGTTATAATAACATAATAATACATAATATTGCCTTTTTACAATATAATTCTAAAACCGACAGCATAATGTAATAATTATTAATGTGAAAAAATTAAACAAAATTTCACATTAAAAAAGCAGGTGTTATGCTGCCTGAAATATCCGACCGCATTTACCTGCTTTTGTTAAATTAACTCATTTACTCATATTATTCTCTTTACTCTAATTACTATTTTTTATATCCTACTCTCTAATCAAGGTTTCAGCACTATTACCTCTGTCGCTTCAACCGCTCTCTCTATAAGCGGTTCAAAATCAACAGCTGCTTCCGACTTCATTATTTTTTCCAGCTTTGGTTTGGTTTGCGGATGCTTGGCCACAAAAACGGTACAACAATCCTCATATGGTAAAATCGAGGTTTCAAACGTATCTATTTTTCTTGCAATATCTATAACCTCCACCTTGTCCATTCCGATCAAAGGCCTGAACACCGGCATATTAACTGCCGAATCGGTGCAATAAAGGCTTTGCATGGTCTGGCTTGCCACCTGTCCCATGCTCTCTCCCGTTATTAATGCCATTGAATTGGTTTTACGTGCAATTATTTCGGCAATCCGCATCATAATTCGTCTCATTATGATTGTAAGCTGATCTTCAGGACAATTGTCATTTATTGCAAGCTGTATCTCTGTAAACGGAACCACATGAAGTTTAAACTTGCCGCAATACTGAGACAATATCTGAGCCAGATCAACCACTTTTTGCTTGGCTCTTTCACTGGTGTAAGGATAACTGTAAAAATGGACGGCTTCAATTTCCACGCCTCTTTTTCCCATCATCCAGCCTGCAACCGGACTGTCAATACCGCCTGACAGCAGAAGCGTTGCTTTCCCGTTCGAACCCATGGGCATTCCGCCGTGAGCTTTAATTATATCTGAATAAACATAGGAGCTTTCTCTAACTTCCAAATAAACTGTGAAATCAGGGTTCTTCACATCCACTGTCAGCCCCGGAATATTCTCAAGTATATATCCGCCCAAATCAGCACTTATTTCAGGAGACTGCATGGGGAATTTCTTATTTCCTCTTTTGGTTTCCAGTTTGAAGGTTTTATATCCGTATTGAGCAACCAGGTCGGACGCCACCTTTAGCGCCGTCGCCTTAATTTGGTTATAGTCCGTATCTATTTTCCAGACAGGACTTACCGATACCACACCAAAAATTCTGGTAATTTTCTGAAGAACAAAATCAAAATCATAATTTTCTTCCTGTGGTTCAATATATATTCTGCCCTGGGATTTAAAAATTCTGGCATTGCCTGATTTTAAAATAGCACTTCTGATGTTTCCAATCAGCTTGTCTTCAAAAACCGGTCTATTTAAACCTTTAAGTATTATCTCACCATATCTCACTAAAATAATTTTTTTCATTTAACCCTCCCGAGCCATTGACGGCGCTGTTTATTCACTTTGTTATTAAACTTTCCCTCTGTGTTTTATACTTATTACTGGTATAATTTCCTTTAAGGAATTGATGGTTGTATCCAATTCCTCCGGTGTATTTTGCGCCGATAAGCTAAAACGAATCGCACCGTCGATATATTTTGCCGAAACTCCCATAGCTTTGAGTACATGACTTTGGCTGCTCTTGTGCGAGGAGCAGGCCGAACCCGTCGAAACAAAGATTCCTTTCTGTTCAAGGTGATGCAGCAGTACTTCTGATTTCAAATTCGGGAATGAAACATTTATAATATAAGGTAAAGCCTCATCAGAGGAATTTATGACGGCATCCTCAAAATTTTCTTTTATCTTCCCGATAAAAAATTCCTTTAAACCACTTACTTTAGTGAGGTTGTCCTCCATGGCAGATGCAGTTGTTTCAGCTGCCAGACCAAACCCGCAAATTCCGGGTACATTTTCTGTTCCGGATCTGAGAGCAGTTTCCTGGCCACCCCCAAATAAAATGGGCTTTATCCTTACCCCTTTTTTGACATACAGAGCGCCAATTCCCTTAGGTCCGTGAATTTTATGAGAACTCATTGATAAAAGTTCAATATTCATACCGGCAGGATATATGGGGATTTTACCAAAAGCCTGGACTGCATCTATGTGAATAACCGCAGAAGGACATAATTCTTTTCTTATTTTAACAATTTCCGAAACGGGCTGTATTGCGCCAACTTCATTATTGGCAAGCATAAAGCTCATGAGCGCTGTCTCACTGTCAACCGCATTGCGGAGGGCCTCAAGTCTTATCGTTCCCCGGGTATCGACAGGAATGTAATCTACGCGAAAACCTTCCGAAGCCAGATGCTTGAAAACCTCAAGCACCGACGGATGCTCTATCTCACTTGTTATAATATGTTTTCCGGCTCTGGGATTTGCACGCAGATAGCCCAGCACTGCCAGATTATTTGATTCGGTACCGCCCGAAGTAAAGTATATTTCTTTTGGGTCTGCTCTTAATACATTTGCTGTCTGCAGCCTTGCCTTCTTTATGAGGTTTTCGGCCTCAATACCTTTTGTGTGGAGAGATGACGGATTTCCGTAATAACTTCTGCTGACTTCTACAATATATTGAACCACTTCATCATAAGGCTTGGTGGTTGCACTGTTGTCAAGGTAAATCTCATGACTCATTAATTATTTAACCTTTCTGCTTTTCTTCAATTTCTGCTTGTCTTTCCAAAAGCTTCTTTTCCATACGCTTCAATTGTTCTTTGGTAACATTCTGTTTGAAAAAATCTTCTACGGTAATGCTTCTATAATCTTCGGGCTCCTCTATGCAACGGCCGCAATCATCACAGTGTTTTGACGGATCCAGATCACACAGGTCGCATTCTCCGCAGTCTATACATTCTCTGTCATAAAGTTCACATCGCTCAGCCATATCCTTCTCCTATCCGTATTCCGTCAACGTTCCGCTGTGCGGCAATCGTACATCACAATCAGAATTATATAATTCTCGCAAGGTTATTTTACACACAGTTGGCGTATGTAGTCAACCTATATACAATAAACACATTTTATACGAGAATAATATTATTCAATAAATATTATTCTTAACTGCTACATTCTGCCTATTGCCTTCAGTATACCATAAATTATTGCCTGGGGCCTAGGGGGACAGCCAGGTATATATACATCCACCGGCAAAACCCTGTCTACACCGTTTTTTCCGGCGTAGCTGTTTTTGAAAATACCGCCGCTGCAGGCACAGGCACCTACTGCTACAACAAGCTTTGGTGAAGGTGCCGCATTATATGTCTTTATAAGCGCTTCCTCCATATTTCTTGAAACACAGCCTGTAACCAGAAGCATATCAGCATGCCTGGGGGAGGCCACAAAGTGAATGCCGAAGCGCTCAATATCATTGTAAGGACTGCCCAGTGCATTGATTTCATAATCGCAGCCATTGCAGGAGCCCGCATCCACTTCCCTGATATGAAGACTTTTCCCGAACCTGGAATATACTTTTTCCTTTAACTGTTTTCCCAGAAGCTCATATTCAAGGCCATTGACCTCGTCCTCCTGAATGTACAAGGGCGACGAGCGGAGTGCTTCCCGGCTCTTCTGGGCCAGTTCAAACCTGTTTGTAAGACATATTGCACCTTGCGGACAATTTTCCTCACAAAAACGGCAGAAAATACATTCATCCAGATTAACCGCCGGTAACCTGGTCTTTTCCCTGTCGTTATCTGCAAAAACGATTGCACCTGTTGGACAGATACTTGTACAGGCCATGCACTTTTTACATTTATTATAGTCAAATTGTGGTGAACCGGTTATAAAAGAACTTTTTATTGGCTTATTAGGATAATCAACCGTAACTGTACCGTGCTGAAACATCTTTTTTAATATATTATGCATATTGACCTCCATGAGCCGCAATAGCGGTCACAAAACAGTAGTGAAATCTCTTCTTCACTCCTCATCCGCTATAAGGCGGATAGAGGAGGTTATTTGGCCATGTGCCCTGTTGTGGCTGCAAAAAGTTGTTAAATAATCTAATTGGTTTCAACTATATTATAAGTCGTTGCCGGCATAGGACAAATTGAAACTTTTATTGATCAACGGAAAATCTGTTAACGTATTGGTTTTAACTGCATGGCAAAGTGCCGGCCAGTTGCAGAAAGACGGAGTTCTGACTTTATATCGTAAAATGGTATTATTCTCTCCGGTCATAACAAAATGAACATTCTCTCCTCTGGGTGCTTCAGTCATCCCAAAAGCAAAGGCATGAGGTTTAAGTTCTCCGATTTCAACCGAAACAGTGCCCTCCTCAGGCATTTTTTCCAGGGCCTGCCTGATTAAGGATATGGACTCCTGAACTTCTTCTATTTTAACATTCATTCTGCAGTTGACGTCACAGTTTGAGTGCTCCGGAATATTAAATTTAAGTTTTTGGTATGCGGCGTAAGGAAATTCTTTTCTTACATCCGTTTTTATGCCGCTGGCCCTTCCCCCCGGTCCCACAACATTTAAATCAACTGCCATCTCATTGGTTAATATTCCAGTATGTTCTACTCTGTCAATAAACATTCCGTTATTTTTTATAATGGTTACTGTCTCTGCAAATTCTTTTTCCAGCTTGTCCATGCATTCATGGATAATTTTTTCATTGCTCCGGATGAAATCACGCCGTAATCCGCCAGGCTTGTTGGAATTCCTTAAAAATCTGCTGCCTGTGAGCTGCTCGCACAAAATTAATATCCAGCGTCTCAGCATTGCAAATTGTCCGGCAGGAAAAATATACGCAGTGTCGACACATAGTCCTGAAATATCTCCCAGATGTGCACAGATTCTTTCCAGTTCGGCGAATACTACCCTTGAATAAAGTGCTCTTTCAGGAAGATAGGTAATCCCGCTTAACTTTTCTATTGCCTGGCAATACGCCAGAGAGTTGGTAAAGGTTTCATCACCGGATATGCGCTCGGCAAATAACAATACTTTCATATAGTTTTCGTTTTCAGACAATTTTTCCAGGCCCCTGTGTACATAATATAGCTTGGCCTCAAGATTTATTATGGGTTCGCCCGCCACACTGAACCTGAAATGTCCAGGCTCAATGATTCCTGCATGCACAGGCCCGACAGGTACTTCAAATACGCCTTTGCCCTGTACGCTTATAAATTCCTGCTCACGTTTTACGAAATCCAATCTGGTATCGGCCTTAAAATCTTTTCTGAGAGGATGCACCTTCAGAGGGAAATTGCCATGGTGGACCAGTTCCCGGCTGTCAGGTATGGCATTAAATTGAAGGCCGTACATGTCCTGTATTTCCCTCTCATAAAAAGCTGCAGACGGAATTTCGTTAGAAATGGATTCAAGCTGCATAATGTCAGCCTTTTCAATATTTGTGTACAGAGTTATCAGCGTATTTGATGATCTGACCGCAAAAGTATAATATACCTGCAGCTTATCTGCCGGTGAAATATCATTTCCGAAAAGATCTATGAGAACACAATCTATATTGGTATATATATTCAGACAGGCGGCTTTAATATTTTCCGGGCTTACCTCGGTATAGATCTCATTTTCGTTCAAAAGCTTGCTGTCTGCCACTAATGTGTTCAGCAGTCTGTTTATTGTCTCAAATATAGCCTCGGAAACCATTTTATTTCCCCCCCATTCCCAGAATGATACCGGTTGCGTTATCCATCAGAGTTTTTATAGGTCCGGGAATATATACACCCATAAATATTGTTATACAAAATAATATTATAAGTACGGCAGGCCCTATCTTATCCAGTTCACCTTTGTTGATTTCAGGATTGTTGTTGCTGCCAAGGAACATCCTGCCCAATTGTTTGGTAAATCCGCCGAAGACGGCAGCTAAAAATATAAGGAGTAATACTGCTATTACATAATTTTTGGAGAAAATAGCAGCAGCCACAGTATTGAATTTGCTCATGAATATTCCGAAGGGCGGCATACCCGTGATTGCAAATGCACCCATAGCAAAAACAACACCTGTTACAGGCATGATTTTTATAAGACCCTTTATGCTGGATATCTTTTTGGTATGATATTTTAAGTATACATTCCCTGTTGCCAGGAAGAGCATGGACTTTGTCACTGCATGGTTAAAGATATGGTAAATTGCCGCAAATATGCCCACAGGCGTACAAATGCCCAAGCCAATCGCAATAATGCCCATATGTTCTATACTTGAATACGCAAGTATCCTTTTGTAATCCTGTTGAACAAGGACAAATATTGCAGCTGTACCCACTGAAAGAATTCCCAGCAATAGCAGCAGGTTTCCGGTATATCTGCTGCTGTCCAGGCTTTTGTTGACTATGGTCATAACCCTGATAATACCGTACATGGCTGTGTTAAGCAGTACCCCCGACAGCAGCGAACTCACAGGAGACGGCGCCTGACTGTGTGCATCGGGCAGCCAGGTATGCATTGGTGAGAAACCGACTTTTGTGCCGAATCCGATCAGTATAAATATGAAGGCTATTTTCAGTATGCTGGGGTCAAGCGCCGAAGCGTGCTGGAGCAGATAGTTCCAGCTCATTCCAATGACCTTGTTTCCTCCAAGTTCAACAGTCGATGAATAATAGAGTAAAATAATACCCAGTAATGCAAAAGCAATGCCCACCGAGCAGATGATGAGATACTTCCAGGCTGCCTCAATAGCTCTCTTATTATTATAAAAGCCCACCAAAAATGCCGAAGCAAGTGTAGTGGCCTCGATGGCAATCCACATGACACCCATATTCTGTGTTGTCAATGCCAGTATCATTGATAACACAAAAGCATTTGAAAGACTGTAATATAATTTGAGCTTTTTAAGAGTAATAACATTTCTTTTGAGTTCCTGTCCGAAATAGCTTATGGAGTAAAGGGAAACCAGAAAAAAAGCCAATGTGGTTATAAATAATATGTACACACTTAATGAATCAATATAAAAAATATCCTTAAAGAAGCCCCCGGTGGTTATGATTTTTGACCTGTTGACTTCAACAAGAGCCAGTATGGATGTCAGCAGCATTGCTGCCGCACCGGCAAGGTTGGTTAAGTGGATAATAGATTTATTTTTATTTGTCCAGACTAATCCGGCCGCTAATGCCGGGATAGCTATGAATGCCAGATTCATTTCATCCTCCAAGATATTTTCTTTTGACCTAAAGGGTTTATCCTTTTAAGTTCTTGAGTTTGTTTATATCAATTGATTCAAAAGTATTATTTATTTTAAATACAAATATACCCATTATTATAAAGGCTGTCAGCAGGTCAAAAAAAAGCCCCAGCTCCACAATCATGGGCATTCCCTCTGTTGTCAGCATTGCCGCAAGGAACATACCGTTTTCTATGACAAGAAAACCGATTATCTGACCGATGGCTTTCTTCCTGCTTATCATGAAAAACAATCCCAGCAGCACTACTGAAAAGGAATATATTAAATAATTTTTCGCATGATTATCAGTTATTCCTTCGATATGGTAAATAACATACCAGCTTAAAACCACCAAACAGCAGCAGATTATCATTGAAAGCGGGATATTGATGAAGAAATCCTTCTCAACCTTATATTCAACCTTTTCAACAGTGCTTTTCATATACCGGGGGATTATTATCACTTTAAAAACCACAATTAAAACGAACATTATTATAACTTCGTCAAACTTTTTTGAAGCAATCATTTCCCTGACCGACACAAACAGTGATATTCCGGCCAGTAAAACCGACTGGAATCTGAAGGTTGGTATATAGGAGTTCTGACGTTTGTTCGCTATTAAAGCGAACGCTGAAATCAAAATCAATATGGACATAAGGTTCAATGCATTATGATACATGGACAAACTCCTTTAAAAAGCTAAAATACAGCTGGTTATTACACTATTTAAGAATAAATCCGGTTAAAAAACCAAGGATTGATATTACTAAAGCTATTACAGCAAAGTTGGGTATGCTGTACAATCTGAATTTAACAGTATTCAATTCCACAACTCCAACCAGAATTGTTATAACCAATACTTTTACAAGATAGATTCCAAATTCCAGGAAAGTATTTCCTACATTAAAACCCACCGGAATCAGAATATTCGCCATAAAAGTCATAAATACAAGTTGTTTTATGTAACTGCCCATTTCAATAAATGCAAGATGTCTTCCCGAGTACTCCAGAACCATGGCTTCATGGACCATGGTAAGCTCAAGATGTGTTGACGGGTCGTCGACAGGAATCCTGGAGGATTCTGCAATCAAAATCATAAGCATGCTTGCAGACAGCAAAATATTCATGGGTGTAAAGGCTGTTTCAGTATTACCTGCAAGGAATTCATAAATTGCAGGTACATTGGTAGAGGCTACTTCAGCTCTGGCACTGACAGTTATGATTACAATAAACAAGGCCGGTTCCACAAGTGCCGAAACCAGCAGTTCCCTGCTGCTTCCCATTCCTCCGAAGGTACTTCCGGTATCAAGTCCTGCCAAGGCCATGAATATCCGGCCGGCAACAAAAAGATAAACAATTATCAGTAAATCGGTATAAAAGGAAAAACCGGTCAAGCCATGCACTATGGGCAAACAGCTTATGGCCGCCACCGAGGATATGAAGTAAACATAAGGAGCTAAATTATATATCCAGGAAGCGGTTTCTGAAACTACAAGGTCTTTCTTAAACAGCTTTATTAAGTCATAATAAGGCTGAATAACCGAAGCCCCCACTCTATGCTGCACCCTGGCTTTCATTTTTCTGATAACTCCCGTAAAAAACGGTGCAATCAAAAGTGTTATCAATATTTGTAATATCAGTTTTAAAATTGACTCAAGCATTGCCTCAACCCTTTATATATGTAATATATCACAATAAAACCGATCAGGTGTCCTAACTTGCCAGGAAGCTGTAATACAACAGCATTAAAATCAAAACACAGAAGAAATACATTAAATATGCATGTATACTGCCGGTTTGAATTTTATATCTGGCTTTTCTTGAAAAATTAATCAGTGCCAGGATAAACGGTTTATACAAATATTTTTCAATTACTTTTTCAGTAGACAGTGTGTAACTTGCCTTTTTTATAAAATAAGGGCCGGCTCCTTCAGTAATCACCAAATCCCTGTTAGGCTTGAACAGTCCTCTGAAAATTATACGCACCGATTTTGAAAAACCGATAGCCGAATACTGCATTCGGGGGTTCAATTTTGTGTAGCCGCAATCCCATGTATTATATTTTTGCACCAGGGTTCTCTTCCTGAAAACTGCCGCCAGCAGGGATACCACTGCGATAAATACCAGCAGCATTATGGAAAGGCTGCTGAAGGAAACACTGAGGCTTCCGTTTTCAACAGGATAATGCAGAAACTTTGATAAAGACCAGTCTGTTGAAAGGAGTTTAATATCAATCAGATCAACCGACACATTATCTATCAATTTTATAATCTGCTTAAGCCCCACTCCGGGAACTATGCATAAAAGTGCCCCTGCGGCAAGAGCAGCCAGCATTGGCTTTTCCGGTTCGATTGCATTTTGTGCTTCGGTGCTTCTGGGCATACCTAAAAAGGAAATACCGAAAAGCTGGACATAGGTGAACACTACTAAAGCACCTGTAATAGCAAGAAATGCAGCCACAATAACAAATAATATAACCATTGGGAATTGGCCGGATGGAACAAAGCTGATTATGCTGTTTATTATTGACTGGAAAATGATATATTCACTTGCAAAACCGTTAAACGGCGGAACTGCAGAAACAGCAAGACAGCCTATGAAAATAAAGACGGCTGTAAGCGGCATTTTTTTAATCAATCCACCCAGCTTCTCCATATTCCTTGTACCGGTTCCGTAATGGACAGCTCCCGCACCCATGAACAATAGGGATTTGAACAGTGCATGATTTAAAGTATGCAACAGTACGGCAGTCAGGGAGAGAGACAGTAAAAAGGAATTTCCTGAGGCTCTGGCTATGAGCATGATACCAATTCCACAAAAAATAATACCCATATTTTCAATGCTGGAATAAGAAAGCAGTCTCTTTATATTTGTTGTAGAGGCTACGGAATATGCAATTCCGAACACTGCTGAGACTGTGCCGATTATCAAGGTTAGTACTCCCCACCACATGGCATTTTCGTGTAAAATGAAAAATACTATTCTCAGTAAACCATATATGGACATCTTTTTCATAACTGCAGACATTATGGCAGCCACGTTGCTTGGTGCTTCGGTATATGCATACGGAAGCCAGATGTGCATTGGAATAATACCCGCCTTTGTGCCAAACCCTAAGAGCAGGAAAATATATATCAGATTGGAATAAGTTTTAGGAATCAAAGATGAAGTAACTGCTGAAAACTCAAAGCTTCCGGTAAAATAAACTATCAACAGAAATGCGGCCGTTATGAATGCGGTACCTGTATAAGTCATTATTATGTAGGTTTTACCGGCTTTTTGAACCTCATCCCTTTCATGCTCGTATATTACCAGGAAATATGAAAGCAGTGACATTAATTCCCAGAACACAAGGAATAACAGGATATTGTTACTTGCTGCCAACATGACCATTGACAAAATAAAAAGATTATAAAAGACACCGAAAACACCGACATTTTTAATGGTAAAGAATCGCTTCATATATGAAAAAGAATATATTGAAACTATTGATGTAACAATTCCAATCAGCAAAAGAAAGAATGCGGCCAGGTTATCTATTTTGAAATTAAGGTTGATAAAAGGAATATTGTTATCTATATTAAATGAAATAACATGAGTATCGGCAGTAAATAATTTATGTATCATGGAGATGCTTAATAAACTTCCGGCTGCCAGTGAAAATATATTTGACAAAAAATTTGATATTTTAGGCTTAAAGTATGTTGCCAATGAAGAGAGTGATCCTGCAATATACAACAAAAGACATATAATAAAGCTTGTAGTCAAATAATTTGCCGACATGAATCAAAACCTCCAGAGCAGTTAAGTAGAGCTTGATAAATACAGCATCTATGATACTACCGCAATATACAATTGTCAAATCCATGGAGCAAATCATATGATTTTGTCGGAAATTAAAATATTATTCCTCAGCCGGAATTAATATGGATGTATCTGCAATCAGCATACTGGAATCCATGTTGTTTATTTTCTTGACATTATATATATATTCCCTGATGTCACAGTCGTCATCCTTATGTTGCTGTGCAATGGACCACAGAGTATCGCCGGATTTGACTGTAAGAGTCTGGTAGACCGGCTCGGTATAACCTGAAACACCGGCTGTATAAACTGCTATGAAGGTTATAAGGAAAACAAAAAATAAAAAACCAAAGAATCTCATTCTATTCTTTAAAACGTATCTCTTTTTATTCATGACAAACCTCCCGAACATTTGTTCTTTACATATATAATACCGAACATTTGTTCCTGTTGTCAATATGTTTTAAAAATTTTCGAACATTAGTTTGCTTTTTGGAAATTTATATGCTATACTAACCTTGAAATCTACATAATTTAGGAGGTTTTTATGGCTAAGAAGAACTCTACAAAGCAGCAGGAAATTCTTGACTATGTTAATAAATGTGTATACGAGAACGGATATCCCCCGTCAGTCAGAGAGATTTGTGCTGCAGTTGGTTTTAAGTCTACCTCTACTGTGCACGCCTATCTTCAAAAACTTACCGACAATGGCGTACTTCAGAAGGATCCCACTAAACCGAGAGCTATTAAAATTTTAAATAATTCAGATAAATCCCAAAAAGCAGCCGCAAATTCTCAGAAGGAAGGCTATTATACTTCACGGGAGATGGTTGAAGTTCCCGTGGTCGGCAAGGTTGCGGCAGGACAGCCTATTTTAGCCGTGGAAAACATCACAGATACCTTCCCTCTTCCGGTGGATTTTGTTCAAAACAGTACTGCCTTTATGCTGCGGATTCAAGGGGACAGTATGATTGAAGCAGGAATACTCGACAAGGATTTTGTTTTAGTCCGGCAGCAGTCAACTGCCAATAATGGTGATATAGTTGTTGCTTTACTTGAAGACGAAGCTACCTGCAAGACTTTTTTCAAAGAGAAGGATCATATCCGTTTACAGCCCGAGAACAGCAGAATGGAACCTATCATAGTGAAGGACAATGTTTCTATTATCGGTAAGGTAATAGGTGTTTTCAGAAGGATGTAACACGGAAAATATTATAATCCCCATACACGTATAAAAAAGGGTGAAACAAAATTTCACCCTTTTTTATTTATATAATTTTATATAATATAAATTAATTATAAACGCACAACAAAAACTCCCATTATTATAAAATAATCGGAGTTTTTTATCTAACATAAATTATTTGTATTCCATTTCAGATATATAGTAATAAAACTATGTAAATCTGGCTTATTCCTTCATCTGATCATTAAAAATCAGGTTTACTACCTTCATGGGGCTTATTGTTGAGATTGCATGTTTATAAACAAGCTGCTGTTTGCCATCACTGTCAAGAACAACAGTAAAATTGTCAAAACCCTTAACCATTCCCTTTAATTGAAATCCATTAGTCAGGTATATAGTCACCGCTATATGTTCTTTTCTGACCTGGTTTAAAAAAATGTCCTGCAAGTTGATAGTATTCTTTACCAAAGTAAATCCTCTCCTTTGTTTTATATATATAGTTTCTTAGGACGATTCAAAATTTCTTGTGAATCGAACTCTTTCTGCCCCCAAAATCAATTGCTGCAACATTGAAGACATAAGTATAGTTTTATTCTACTAGATTATACCAGCACATGCAATAAGAATATAGTACTACTAGAGCCGGAAGCTATGCACAATGGCTTCCTATATAGGTTATAACAGCTTCAATTATATTATTAGTATTTCCAGAATTATCTATACTAAACCATTTAATTTCTTTGATCCGCTTAAACCAGGTAATTTGCCTCTTGGCATATCTTCTTGATTCTCTTTTGACAGTTTCAACTGCTTCCTCAAGTGTGATCTCATTCCTGAGATAGGATAATATTTCCTTGTAACCGATTCCCTGCATGGAGGTGATGGAATCCGCATACCCAAGTTCAACAAGCCTTTCCACTTCATCAATCAAACCATTTTCAAGCATGATATCAACTCTTTTGTTGATTCTGTCATATAATTTTTCACGCTCCATCGTAAGTCCCAATAAAATGAACTTATACTTCGGAGGTATTTCTCTGGACTTTTCATTGTGATAGCTGATGGGTTTTTGAGTCTGATAGTATACCTCCAGGGACCGTATGACACGCTTGACATTATTGGGATGTATGCTTGCCGCCGATGCCGGATCCACAAGCTTCAGCTTGTCGTGTATGTGAACCGGCCCGTATTCCTCCGCTTCCCTTTCCAATTGTTTGCGAAGCTCCCAATCGCTCACGGTTTCACTGAAATTTATATTATTTATCAAAGAACTTATATAAAGGCCGGTGCCTCCTGCAATTATAGGCTGTTTACCCTTTTCAAGGATTGCTTCGATATATTTTTCAGCCGCTTCCTTGAATTTTACAACATTGAATTCTTCATTGGGCAAAAGCTCATCTATGAGGTAATGCCTGATACCCTGCATTTCTTCCGCCGAGGGTTTGGCTGTTCCAATATCCATATATTTATAAACCTGCATGGAGTCTGCTGAAATAATTTCTCCGTTCAAAAGTTTTGCAAGCTCAATTGACAGACTGGTTTTCCCGGAAGCAGTGGGGCCCGCTATTACTATTACTTCCTTCATTGGTTATCCTTTCAACACTTCATTCTAAACGATCCTTTTAAACATCTTTTCTATTTCATACTTTGTAAGTCTTATTACAGTGGGTCTTCCATGAGGACATGTATATCTGGAGCCGGCCGAGGCAAGCTCCTCCAGCAAACGAGTTACCTCACTGTCATTAAGCTTCCTGTTGGCTTTAATGGCAGCCTTGCAGGCTATTGTGTGGATGATCTCATCCGCAAGAGGCGTAGCTACAGGCTTAAGCGATGAAAATATTTTATCGGCCAATTCCAGAAAAACATCTTTGGGTGAACAGCCTTCCAATAGATACGGAATACCCCTTATTATAATTGAATTGTTTCCAAAATCCTCAAAAACAAATCCGATTTTGCTGAGCATTTCCTGCCTGCCCCTGATTTCATTGAGTTCCAGTGGTTGAAACTGAATTACTGCAGGTTCCAGGAGCAGCTGAGTGGTATTCACCTGTTCCTCATATTTAATTTTAAGCTTTTCATAAATTATCCGTTCGTGAGCTGCATGCTGATCCACAAGTACAAGCTCTTCACCGTTTTGCAGTATGATATAGGTTGAAAAAGCCTGTCCTATATATTTCATGGCAGTAAGGTCCAGCTCGGGACTTTTCTTTTTTGGAATTTCTTCTGAAGCGGTCTGACCGGCATTTTGTATTTCAGGGATAGTTTCTTCTCTTATGGCAGGAATATCAACGACTACAGGGATATAATTATCCGGGACGCCCTGCTCTTGCGGCAAGAGATGGGCGGGGACCCGGTCCCTTGATGAAATATCGGTTCTGGCCAGCGGTTTCAGAGCCTCAGTGAAGCTCCTTATTTCCTGTTCCTCTGAGATTCTGGTACTGATGTTGAGGGCCGCTGTTATGTCTTTTTTATCAGCCGGCTGCTCTGGTATTCTGGCACTAGTGGAATTTGCCGGGCTGTCCTGTTCTGTGTTCAGACTTTTGCTCTCCTGAACCTGTATACCTTCCGGTGCCTTTTGTTCAATATTGTATCGGAGTTCCTCCTGGACATAATCCGGCTTTGGGTCTGCACCTTTAAACTTGAATATTTCCCTGTCTTTGGTTGGAACCGTTACGGGATTGAACAGGGTATCCGAACTTAAGGCTTTTGAAACCGCCATATAAATGGCCCTGGAGAGATAGCTTTCCTCGGCAAAGCGCACTTCGGTCTTGGCAGGTGAAACATTGGCATCCACCAGCAGCGGGTTAAGCTCAATATTCAACACAAAAAACGGAAATTTGTTTTTCATTAAAATACTGGTATATGCCTGTTCAACCGCATAAGACACCATTTTGCTCTTTACGTATCTTCTGTTTATGTACAGTGACTGATAATTTCGGTTTGCCCTTGCAGCCTCGGGTTTTCCGATATACCCGGTTATTTTGTATTTTTCGTCCTGGTAGCCCACCTCAATAAGTTCTTTAATGATTTCTTTACCGTAAATACTGTAAATAGCGCTTTTTACGTCATTATTTCCCGGAGTGTGCAGCAGCAGGGCTTTTCCGCTGGTTAATTTAAAGGATATCCCGGGGTTTCCCAGCGCAATTCTTGAAATTGTGTCTGAAATATACCCTGCTTCGGTTGAATCCTTTTTTAGGAATTTGTATCTGGCAGGGGTATTGTAAAACAAATCTCTGATAATAAAGGTGGTACCCACGGGACACCCGGTTTGTCTGACCTCCCTGAGTGTACCGCCGCTTATATGTACATACATTCCATATGTATTTCCGGCTGCTCTTGTCTGAAGCTCTACAGAGGAAACAGCGGCTATGCTGGCAAGAGCTTCTCCCCGGAACCCCATTGTGCTGATGGAATCCAGATCTTCAGCCCTTTTTATTTTGCTGGTGGCATGACGTTCAAAAGCGATTTCCACATCATCTTCGTCCATGCCGCTGCCGTTATCGGTCACCTTTATGTAAGAAATACCTCCGTTTTTTATATCCACTGAGATACTGGCTGCACCGGCATCAATAGAGTTTTCTACCAGCTCCTTAACAACAGAAGCAGGTTTTTCCACCACTTCTCCGGCTGCTATTTTATTTGATGTATTTTCGTCCAGTACAATTATGTGTCCCATAATACCTCCTTTAATCCTTCATCTTGCGCTGAAGTTCATATAGAATATTCATGGCATCTATGGGCGTCAGCCTTGATATATCAATTTTCTTTATATCCTCAAGGATCTCATTGTGGGCTGACGCTTTTGCCGCAGCTTCAAAAAGGTCCAGCTGTCCCTCGACCTGCTTCTTTACCCTGCGTGCCTTCCCGTTTTTACTTATATCGGCATCATCCAGCTCCAGAAGGATTTCCTTGGCCCGGTCTATTACAGGCAGAGGCACGCCCGCAAGTCTTGCAACCTGTATGCCGTAGCTGCCGTCGGCCCCTCCCCTGATGATTTTGCGCAGGAATATGACATCTTCGCCTTTTTCCTTGACTGTAATGCAATAATTCTTTATTCCGGTGAGCTTTCCTTCCAGCTCGGTCAGTTCATGATAATGAGTTGCAAAAAGTGTTCTGCAGCCCAGATTTTCCTTGTTAACTATGTATTCTATCACAGCCCATGCTATGCTGAGACCGTCGAAAGTGCTTGTCCCCCTGCCTATTTCATCCAGAATCAGAAGGCTTCGCTGCGTGGCATTCATCAGAATGTTTGCCACCTCCGACATTTCTACCATAAAGGTACTCTGTCCCGAAGCCAGGTCATCGGAAGCTCCCACTCTTGTAAATATCCTGTCCACAAGTCCTATCCTGGCTGACGTGGCCGGGACAAAGCTGCCTATTTGCGCCATAAGCACAATAAGAGCCGTCTGTCTCATATAGGTGGACTTACCTGCCATGTTGGGGCCAGTTATCACTGCCAGTCTGTCCTCGTCCATGTCAAGCAAGGTGTCATTCGGCACAAAGCTGCTCTTGTCTATCATTTTTTCAACAACAGGATGCCTCCCGTCCACAATATGTATCTCGTCGGTGGCGGTAACTTCAGGCATGCAATAGCCCTCCCTGTCCGCAACCTCAGCCAGCGATGCCAGTGCGTCCAGCTCGGACAGCGCCCTGGAAGTGTTCTTGATCCTTGTAAGTTGTGCAGCTATTGCTTCCTTGACTTCAATAAATAAACCGTATTCCAGCTGGATTATCTTTTCTTCGGCACCTAGTATGTTATCTTCTATTTCCTTGAGTTCAGGAGTTATGTATCTTTCACAGTTTGCCAGAGTCTGTTTCCTGATATAGTCCTCAGGTACAAGTGAAAAATTGGATTTTGTGATTTCTATATAATAGCCGAAAACCCTGTTAAACCCGACTTTGAGGTTCTTTATACCCGTTTTTTCCTTCTCGGCCGCTTCCAGGGCTGCGATCCAGTCCTTGCCCTGGGTCGATGCCTGTCTGAGCTTGTCCACCTCGGGGTTATAACCGGTCTTTATTATGCCGCCCTCCTTTATTGTTACCGGAGGGTCGTCTATTATGGCAGTTTCTATGAGCTGGCACACATCCTCAAGGGTGTCCAGCTGTTCATAGCAAAATCTGTTGTGTTGGGCCTCAAAATCTGTTAATGTATTTTTTATGTAAGGTATCTGGCCCACCGAGTTTTTCAGTGCAATCAGATCACGGCAGTTTACACTTCCCAGAACAACCTTGCCCATCAGGCGTTCTATATCATAAACCCGGCGCAGCATTTCCCTTATTTCCATGCGTGCCATGAATCTGTTTTTGAATTCGTCTACAGAGTCAAGTCTTTGCTGGATATCCCCAAGGTTGACCAGGGGCTGCTCTATCCATTTTCTCAAGAGCCTGCCTCCCATTGAGGTCATGGTCTTGTCCAGAACCCAAAGCAGAGAGCCCCGCTTTGACTTTTCCCTCATAGTCTCGGTCAGTTCGAGGTTGCGCCGGGTGGCAGCATCCAGGATCATAAACTCTTCGATACTATATGAATTAAAATTCTGAATATGGCTGAGGTTTACTTTCTGAGTCATATCAAGATACTTCAGGAGTGCGCCCGAGGCGTTTATTGAAATATCATATTCCGACAGGTCCAGGTTAAGGTTTTGAAAATGTTCCTTAAGCGTCTCTTTTGCATTACCGTATTCAAAACTGCAGTTGTCGTAAGCCGATATGTATATGTTAAAGCGCAGGTTCAGCTGGGACAGCAATTCCCTGTCCTCGTTGAATTCACTGTTCACAACCAGCTCCGAGGGCATGAACTTTGCTATTTCGTCCAGAAGCTTTCCCCTTGTATTTCCCCAGGTTATCCTGGTGGCGTAAAAATCACCCGTTGTTATATCAACAGCCGCCAGGCCGTAAAAGTTGCCGTTTCTGCATACCGACATCAGATAGTTGTTCTTTCTGTCATCCAGCATTGATATGTCTGTTACGGTACCGGGAGTTACAACCCTGACAACATCCCTTTTTACTATACCCTTTGCCAGGGCCGGATCTTCAACCTGTTCACAGATTGCAACCTTGAAACCCTTTGATACCAGCCGTGCTACGTAACCGTCAGCAGCATGAAAAGGAACGCCGCACATGGGCGCACGCTCCTCCAAACCACAATCCTTACCTGTGAGTGTTATTTCAAGCTCCTTTGAGGCAATTTCGGCATCGCTGAAAAACATCTCGTAGAAGTCTCCAAGTCTGAAAAATAAAATACAGTCCTTATATTGTTCTTTTATACTTAAATACTGCTGCATCATTGGAGTAACTGTTCCCATACAAACCTCCGGTATTCCTTTTGTAACTTACGATGTATGCACCACAAAAGCACTGGCTTAAAAAAACGTTTGCGGCTTTTTGACAGGCTGTCAGTACCCTGTTTTCTTGGCGTTAGCCCTTGCAGCCACCGCCGCAGGTCTTGCACTTGTCATCCGAACAGGTTGGCTCACCTGTTATTGAGAACACGATGATATCATTGACTTTTTTCATCAAAGCTTCCAGATTTGCTTTTGCCGAAAGAAATTCAAAGGTTGTGGGATATTCGTTAATTTCTTTCTGTTTTGCAAGGAGCTTTTGTTTTGCCTCTTCAATAGCTTCGGTCCCTGCATTTTCCCTGGTTTTCTTAACCATCTCTATCTGAAGCTGCTTATATTCGTTCATAAGTATCGTTGACTTAGTGTCGGACTGCATTGCTGCCTCTGCGTTCTTATATAATTCCATTTCCTTTGAATTTGCCAGCATTAAACCCAGTTCTCTGGCCTTTTCTGTAATATCCATATTTATCTCCATTCCGTCCGGTATATCAAGTAACATATATCAATACTTTTCAGCCCGGCCTATCAATTTATATTTTCAACTTTTTAGTTATACTTTCCGTCATTGTTCAACCCGTTTTTATTGTTTTATTTCCATATCCATTTTATCCGTTTTATAGGATTTTGGTGATCATATGAGCTTTCCCAGAAGAGACCAGGTCTGTATGGTGTCAATCTTTATCTTGACAAGCTTGCCTGTCAGTTCAGGGTTTCCTTTGAAATTGACGATTTTATTTTCTCTGGTTCTTCCGGTGTAGGTGGTTTTGCTGCTTTTACTGAGCCCTTCCACCAGGACCTCTGCTTCCTTTCCCAATAATTCATCGTTTATTTCTCTGCTTATGGAGTTTTGCAGTGCCAGCAGCCTGTCAAATCTCTCCTTTTTAACTTCTTCTGAAACCTGGTCGGGATTCTTTGCGGCAGGTGTTCCGGTCCTCTTGGAATAAAGGAAGGTATAGGCCATATCAAACCTGGCTTTTGCAACAATGTCAAGGGTTTCGGAAAAATCCTCCTCTGTCTCTCCCGGAAAACCTACTATAATATCAGTAGATAGAGCAATACCCGGAATGTAAGTCTTTATTTTTTCAACCAGTTCCAGATACTGTTCCTTTGTATACCTCCGGTTCATTTCGTCAAGTATTCTTGTGCTGCCGGCCTGGACGGGTAAATGCAAATGCTCACAGACCTTTTCACAGTCTCTCATGGCGTATATCAGCTCATCCGACAGGTCCTTGGGATGTGAGGTCATAAAGCGTATTCTCTCAATGCCGTCAACGGTGTTCAGCTCTCTGAGCAGGCCGGCGAAGGTGTATCCGCCCTCCAGATCCTTGCCGTAGGAGTTTACATTCTGTCCGAGCAGAGTAATTTCCTTGCAGCCTTCCATGGCGAGCCGGATAACTTCATTTTTTATATCTTCCATGCTCCGGCTGCGCTCCCTGCCCCTTACATAAGGTACTATACAGTAGGAGCAGAAATTATTGCAGCCGTACATGACAGTAACCCAGGCCTTAAGGTTGTCCTTACGTGTTATCGGCATGTTCTCTGCAATAGATCCCGTCGAATCCCATACATCGATTACGGTCTGCCTGCTTTCAACGGCGGTATTCAGCAATTCGGGAAACTTGTACAGGTTGTGTGTACCAAATACTATATCCACATGTTTATAGACTTTCTTTATATGTTCAACTACTTCGGGCTGCTGCATCATACACCCGCAAATTGCTATTATCAGCTCAGGATTGTTTTCCTTAAGTTTTTTCAATGCCCCCAGATGTCCATACACCTTTTGTTCAGCGTTTTCCCTGACACAGCAGGTGTTGAAGATTATAAGGTCGCTTTCGGCCCTTTTGGCACTTTCGGAATATCCCATTTCAGAAAGCATGCCTGAAAGGCGTTCAGAGTCATTTTCATTCATCTGACAGCCAAAGGTTTCTATATTATACTTAACCGGCTTTCCTGTGTCAGAGACCCTTTTCTGATTGTAATCCCTGAGTATTTCGATATATTTATACTGCTGGGCTATTTCTCCGGCAGATACCTGCGTGGTTACCCTTTTGCTCAATTTAACTCCTCCAAGTTCAAGTGCGGCTTATATAGTTTTTTAAATACAGTGAATATTATAACATAAAAAACCTCTTTTTAAAGAAAAATAACTGTTAAACAATAACATAAATAAACCGAAAACCATTTATTTAAAATATCAATTGGTACTTTTCCTCGGTTACAGGTAGACCTGCCAGCATGACGTTCATTAATCGGCCTTTGCTTTTAAAACCAAAACGCCTGTAAAAATTTACGGCTCTCGCATTATCTTTGATTACCCAGAGGAAACAACTTTTAAAGCCTTGACTCTTTAATGCTTCAACAGCAAATTTCATTAATTCATAGCCCTGTTTTGTGGACCAGTAATTCGGAAGCACATAGAGTGAAATGATTTCGCCTTCGTCAGGCTGAATCTGACCGGTATGCTGCTCGGTTTCCCAAGACGAGTCTTTTCGAGCCTCACCGAAAGTGATTGTGCCCGTAATCCTTTTATCTGTTTCATAAACCGCAGCCTGGTGTATATTTTCTCTTAATGCCCTTGAGAACAGCGGAATCCAACCTTCGTCAGAAATGTTTTTCAGATATTCTGCCGATATGAAATCAACATATGCTTTTTTCCAGGTCTGAGAATGTACAAGGCTCATTGCACCGGCATCCTCGATTGTGGCCTTTCTTACTCCCATTATTTCTCCCCAATATCCTTTTTATAAAATTGTATCAAATCCGGATTATACTTTAAAGCCGGAAGAACAATTAAATATCATACCGATGTATAATCTTTACAATTCAATGAATTTTTGAAATAATATTTAGAGCTTAATGTATTTGGAGGGTCGGGAGATGAAAAAGGATTTGGAAAACGCCATAAAAAAATTTTTTGAACGGGACAGGTTTGCCCATTATGTGGGAATTGAATTGATAAGGGTTGGAGCCGGTTGTGCAGTTACCCGGCTTGAACTTTCAGAAAAACACCTGAACGGTCTAAATGTGGTTCAGGGCGGAGCAATATACACCCTTGCGGATTTTGCCTTTGCTGCTGTAACCAATTCAGGCGGCCTGGCCACAGTGGGTATCAATACGGGTATTACATATTTTAAGGCTCCGCAAGGGAAAGTCATAACCGCTGAAGCAAAAGAGATTGAAGCAGGTAAGAAAATATGCGGCTGTGATGTGGATATATTTGATGAAGACGGCTCACTTATTGCCAGGTTCAGCGGTACAGGCTACAGAAAAAATATGATGATTGATTTTTTCTCAGGCCAGGTCACCACCCCGAAAAAGGATGGCAGATAATAAATGTTAAATAATTTTTATCCTCCCTGGCTCCTCTTCTCCGGTATACTCACTCCCGGCTGGAGCCTGGGGTCTAAAAAATGCATGGGATTTGTACTGAGCAGCCGCTCTATCCGCATCCCTTCATTTTGGGCCGGGGCAGCAAGGACCCTTACCCCGTTTACTTCCATTTCAGCAAATCCGGAGTTCAATTTCTCCTGGTTGTAATAATCGACATTTTGAAATACTACAGAAGGATCATAAATGGTATATAAAATCATTGCAGCAAGCCCTCTTCCTTTGAACAATCAGTATTCTTTTTGTTTAATTCAATCAGTTCCTTCAGTTTGCGGATGGCATCCGCCAGGCCCCCAACCTCATTGATCAGTCCAATCCTGGCAGCTTCTTCTCCAAATAGAACAGTTCCCACATCATTGGCAAGCTCTCCGGTTTTCAGCATCAGCTCCCTGAATTTTTCCTTCTTAATATTTGCATGGCTGGATACAAAATTAACCACTCTTTCCTGCATCTTGTCAAAATATTCATATGTTTGGGGTACACCGATTACCAATCCGTTCAGCCTTATAGGGTGTATTGTCATTGTAGCCGAGCCTGCTATGAAGGAATAATCCGCCGAAACCGCCATGGGAACACCAATACTGTGTCCTCCGCCCAGAACAAGTGAAACGGTCGGCTTTGAAAGACTGGCAACCATCTCTGAAATAGCAAGACCTGCCTCCACATCTCCTCCGACTGTATTCAGTATCAGGAGCAGTCCTTCAATTTGTTTGCTCTCTTCTATGGCTACCAGCTGAGGAATAACATGTTCATATTTGGTGGTTTTGTTGTGGGGCGGCAGCAGTATGTGTCCTTCTATCTGTCCGATAATGGACATGCAATGTATGTTACTTTCCTCATTTGGCAGGTTGGTTGTCCCAAGTTCCTTGATTTCCTGCATGTTGGCGTTTTGTTCCTGCTGCTGTTCGGGTGGTTGGCTTTCCGGGGTTTCATCATTTTGTCGGTATTGTTTATTCACTCTATCCTCCATTAAGGGTTAAGTATTCGCCTTAATAATAAATTTTAATTTCTATATTTTTATCTTATATTATTATTAAGTTATTTTATAAAATAATACGTAACAATAAACACCACGGCTTAACCTGATATTCCGTGGTGTTTATAACCTTTTAACCTATTTTTCATATTTTTTTACAAACAAGTATGGGCTGGATCTGGCAATTCTGCTGTGCATTGAGAATAGTGGGCAAAATCTGATCAAAATCTGCTACCAGTGATGTACACTTCTTAATAGGGTCATCCTGACCAAAGGGAACCATATATATATTCTTCATATTCAGCAGAATACCGATATTTTTTGCATTTGCTCCAAGCCCGTCATTGGTGGAAACAGCTATCACAACCGGTCTCATATTTCTGAGATGCGCTTTGCAGGCCATGGTAACAGAACTGTCGGTTATGGCATTTGCAATTTTAGAAATAGTATTGCCGGTACAAGGTGCTATAACCAATATATCCAGCAGAGCTTTCGGACCTATGGGTTCAGCGTCCACAATGGAGTTTATGGGCTGTTTACCGGTTATGGCCTGTAGAGTGTTTTTAAAATCCTCAGCTTTGTTAAACCGTGTATCGTACAGGTTTACAGACTCAGATATTATTGGAATAACTTCTGCACCTTCGTTAACCAAATTCTCTACCTGAGGGATTATTTTAGCAAAGGTGCAAAATGAGCCTGTAACAGCAAACCCGATTCTTACTCCTTTCAATATCATTGTTATACCCCCAACTCTTCTATAATATTAAATACAGTATCCTTAATAAATTCTGCAGCTGTAACAGGGGCAACTTTTCCTGGAAGCGACAGCGCCCAGATGGCTCTGAGTCCAAGGTCCTTTGCTTTATCGAAATCAACTCCGCCCGGTTTCGATGCAAGGTCGATAATCAGGCATTCAGGATTTAAAATTTTCAAGATATCATTATTCAATACGACGGATGGAATTGTATTAAATATGACATTCATATCTTTTATTGTCTGCGTCAATTCTGATAAACTAACAGTTTTATAGCCAAAGCTTTTAATCCATGCTATATCTGCATACTTTCGTGCCTCAACAAAAACATTTGCACCAATGCCATGCAGCATTTTAGCCAATGTCTTTCCAATCCTTCCGTATCCAAGGACCAATGTATTACTGTTATGTAAAGTTATTGGCATTTCTTCCATTGCTATCTGTATTGCACCTTCTGCAGTCGGAATTGCATTGAGTACTGCCATTTCCTCCCTTTCCAGCATATCAACATTGTATACGTTGCATACCTGGGCAAGATGTACAATTTTTTCACTGATTCTTCCTGCGATAAATAATTGATTTTTGGTCATAAGTTTAAAAACATCATGAATCAATATTTTTTCACTGTGGAAAGGTGCGTTTATAAATTCGTTATCGTTTGAGCATGGTATTGGACCGATTATCACATCAGAGCCATTGATGGCTTCTTCCAAAGTGCTGCTTTGCTTGATCTTCACATCAAAGCCTGCTTTGTCAAATCCATATATATCAACCGAATTACCTTCGGCAGCAATAAATTCGGCCAATTTTACATTCCTCAGATCTCCTCCGATAATACTAAATTTTTTCTTTTCAACCACTGGTAGACCCTCCCGTTCCCCGGACCGGATATTTAACTATTTATGACGACTAGTATATTTTATGTATTGGACAAATACCTAGTGCCTGTCCAAACGGGTGCAAAAAAATAAATCATCCGATTAACCGGAATGATTTATTTTTTTCTTCGTGCCGTTAAAAAGCAGAAGCATATATTAAATTTATCTTTTCTGGAGATGTCTCTATATTTCAATTTGTTTTTTTAAATTTCCCACTGCCGACATGCTTAATTTGTCATATCTAAAAACCATATCAATTACTTCTCTGATATTATCTATTGTTATCCTGTCCATTTTTTGAAGTACTTCTTCAGGTGTATTTATACGTCCAAGCATGAGCTCCGACTTTCCAATACTGTTCATCCTGCTGTTGGTACTCTCAAGGCCAAGGATATAATTGCCCTTGAGCTGCTCCTTTGATTTATCAAGTTCATCCTTTGTAATGCCCTTTTTGATTAAAAGGTCTATTTCCTTTTTTGTCAGGTCGATAACTGTCTGGAGATATTCCGGATTCATGCCTGCATAAATCATAAATAATCCGGCAGTTTTATAGGTTGAGGGATATGAATAGATGGAGTATACAAGACCCTTTTCTTCTCTTATTTTTTGAAAGAGCCGCGAACTCATTCCCCCGCCGAATATATTGTTCAAAGCCAACAGTGAGTAAACCCTGTCATCCCCGTTTTCGATGCCTTCAAAGCCCATACATAAATGAACCTGCTCGGTATCCTTCTCCCTTATTACCTTGTCGGTACGGTATTGGGCGGTCTGATATTTCCTGGCGTTTTCTCCTGTACGGCTCCAGTTTCCGAAATATTTCTTCACATCTTCAATAAGCCGGTCTTCATCGAAGTTACCCGCTACTGAAATAACTGTATTGTACGGAGTATAGTTATCCTCCATATATTGATTTATCATTTTTTTGTTGAACCCGTCTATACAGTCCTGAGTTCCCAGTATGGGATAACCCAGTGAGTTCCCGCTCCAAACCATTTCGGAAAATATGTCATGAACCAGTTCCTCGGGAGTATCCTCATACATTCCGATTTCTTCAACAACAACTTTTTTCTCAATTTTAATATCATTGCCGGCAAACCTGGAATTGAACAGCATATCCGATAAAATATCCAGAGAAATGCCCAAATGGGTATCCAGTGTCTTGGTGTAGTAACAGGTGCATTCCTTACCGGTAAATGCATTTATCTGACCACCGATAGCATCAATACATTCAGCTATTTCCTTTGCAGAACGGTTGGCGGTACCTTTGAAGAGCATGTGCTCAATAAAATGGGAAATGCCATTGTTTTTTACACTTTCATTTCTGGAACCGGTACCCACCCAAATGCCGACTGAGACTGATCTTACATAAGAAATTTTTTCATATACCAACCTCAAGCCATTATCTAATAAGATTTTTTTAAACATCAAGTCCTCCAAATGCTGTTCTAAATATTTTTGCCTTATATACAAATAACATATCAGAAATAGTAAACTGGGCGTAAACTGCTGTGTCTACGCCCGAATTTACATTTAAAGCACTATATAATATATGTTATAGTAAATTTTTTGTATAATATATCTCAAATATTGCAATAGTTCCTTTTACTGATTATTTTAGTTATTTTGTTTGTTGGCTTCTTCGCTGCTTTCATCGGTCATTGCATCTTTTCTTGAAAGATTTATTCTGCCCTGCTTGTCTATTTCTGTAACTTTAACAAGGATCTCATCTCCGATATTAACCACATCTTCGACCTTATCTACTCTCTTCTTGTCAAGCTTTGAAATATGAACAAGTCCATCTTTTCCGGGTAATATTTCTACAAAGGCACCAAAGGTAGTGATTCTCACTACTTTACCCATGTAAATTTCGCCGGGTTCGATATCCTTTGCTATTCCATGGATTATTTTGAGCGCTTTTTGAGCTGCTGCCGCATCAGGAGTCAGTATATATACTCTTCCGTCCTCTTCGATGTCAATCTTGACACCGGTTTCAGCTATGATCTTGTTGATCATTTTTCCGCCGGGTCCGATAACATCTCTGATCTTTTCAGGATCTATATTTGTTGTAATTATCTTTGGCGCGTAATCCGACAGCTCTTTTCTGGGGGCCGGAATTGCTTTCAGCATGACATCGTTTATTATCTGGATACGGCCCTTTCTGGTGAGCTCAAAGGCCTGGCGGATGATTTCATAGGTAAGTCCGTCAACCTTTATATCCATCTGTATGGCAGTGATACCTTCAACAGTACCTGCAACCTTGAAGTCCATGTCTCCGAAGAAATCTTCTATGCCCTGGATATCCATAAATGTAATGAAATTGTCAGGATTTTCTTCATCTATTACCAAACCTGCAGAAATACCTGCAACAGGAGCCTTAATAGGCACACCTGCATCCATCAGCGCCAGAGTACTGCCGCATACACTTCCCTGTGAAGTGGAGCCGTTTGACATAAGAACTTCCGATACAAGTCTGAAAGCATATGGGAATTCCTGTTCCGACGGAATTACAGGTACCAGTGATCTCTCGGCAAGAGCACCATGGCCGATTTCTCTTCTTCCGGGTCCTCTTGAAGTCTTTGCCTCACCCACACTGTAGCCGGGGAAATTGTAGTGGTGCATGTATCTCTTGGTTTCTTCCGTATCAATACCGTCCAGCATCTGTACATCTCCCATGGCACCAAGAGTTACGGTTGTCAATACCTGTGTCTGTCCTCTCTGGAAAAGCCCCGAACCATGAGTTCTTGGGAGTACGCCCACTTCTGCTGAGAGCGGTCTTATTTCATCCAGACGTCTTCCGTCAACACGTTTACTTTCTTTGAGGATGTATTCACGGACTACTTTCTTTTCAAGCTTGTAGATTGCATCATTGATTTTTGACTGCATTTCGGGGAATTGTTCGGCAAGTGCAGCCTGAGTTTCCTCAGTCAGTTTATTTACCTTGTCGTCCCTGTCCTGTTTGTCGGTTGCCAGCACCGCTTCACGCATTGTTTCATAACCAAAGGCCTTTACGGCTGCAAACAGGTCTGCAGGTACTTCTGCCGATTCATAAGCAAATTTGGGCTTACCGATTTCTTTTACGATATCATTTATAAAATCACATATTTTTTTGATCTCTTCATGACCCTTTTTTATGGCATCCAGCATTATATCATCAGGAACAATGTCGGCACCTGCTTCAATCATTGTTATCTTTTCCTTTGTTCCTGCAAGGGTAACATACATTTTGCTCTTTGCGCGCTGCTCCTCAGTTGGATTTATAATAACTTCATTATCAATCAAACCTAAAACCACACCGCCGATAGGTCCGTTGAAGGGTATGTCGGAAATGCTTATTGCAATTGATGCGCCGATCATGGCAGCTATTTCAGGTGAATTGTCCTGTTCCACCGACATTACGGTATTTACGACAGCAACATCATTTCTCAAATCCTTTGGGAAAAGCGGTCTGATAGGTCTGTCAATAACTCTTGAAGTCAATATGGCCTTTTCTGAAGGCTTTCCTTCTCTCTTTATGAAACCGCCGGGTATTTTGCCTACGGCATATAAACGTTCTTCATAGTCCACACTTAAGGGGAAGAAGTCTATTCCTTCCCTTGGTGATGCAGATGCTGTGGCTGTTGACATTATCACAGTGTCACCATATCTTATCATTGCGGCTCCGTTTGCCAGCTGAGCCAGCTTTCCGGTTTCAACCGAAAGTGTTCTGCCGGCCAGTTCCATACTAAATGTTTTAAACATGCTAGTCCTCCTAAGTTTTTTAATTGGTTTTCATATGCTATTTAAAACTATAGACTGTAGCATGTAGATTCTGCGCCAAACCGTTTTTGGCGTACAATCTACCTTCTACCGTCCATAGCCATATGCGACATTAATATTATTTCTTCTTTTTTATTTCTTATTTCATTGTAAATACTTAAATTTTACCACAAAAATATGTACGGTAACCTGCAGAAAGTGAACTAGAAAACAGGCAGGCCTCAGCCTGCCTGTTCTATAATTATTACTTTCTTAGACCAAGTTTCTCAATAATTGCACGATATCTTTCAATATCATTTTTTTGAAGATAGTTTAACAAACCTCTTCTGGCACCGACCATCTTAAGAAGTCCTCTTCTTGAGTGGTGATCCTTCTTATGAGTCTTTAAATGATCATTGAGGTGATTGATTCTTTCTGTAAGAATAGCAACCTGAACCTCCGGTGAACCTGTATCGCCTTCATGAAGCTGATACTTTGAAATAATTTCCTGTTTTACTTCCTTAAACATGTTGTAACCTCCAATTATAAATAATGTTAAACGCCATAAACCAGGTAATTGGATGGAGAACCCAAAAACGTAGTTAATGGTTGAAAAATTGTACCTTTGGTATTTTAGCATATTTCATAATTATTTACAATATTTAATTTATATATGATAAATTAATAATTTTTTGTCCGATTATATAGACATAAATTATATGGAATAAATTGCAACAAAATAATATAATTACTATATACTTGTATTAACGAAGGAGATGATGCAATGAACAACAACTCTGCTCTTTTAAGAAAAATTGCCGACAATGTCGAAAAGGTTATTGTCGGTAAGAGAAATGCGATAGAACTGACACTGGTTGCTCTGGTTTGCAACGGACACGTATTGCTGGAAGATGTTCCGGGAGTCGGTAAAACCAGTATGGTATCCGCATTGGCAAAGTCAGTCTCTGCTTCCTTCAAAAGAATTCAGTTTACCCCGGACGTTCTCCCTTCAGATATAACGGGCTTCTCCATATATAATCAAAAAACCTGCGAATTTGAATTCAGACCCGGAAGTGCAATGTGTCAGATTTTATTGGCCGATGAAATAAACAGGACCTCACCAAAAACCCAATCCAGTCTTCTTGAGATAATGGAAGAAAACCAGGTCACGGTTGACGGCACCACGTATAAGCTTCCCAGGCCCTTTATGGTATTGGCAACCCAGAACCCCATCGAGTATATCGGCACATATCCTTTGCCCGAAGCTCAAATGGACCGTTTCTTTTTGAAAATATCCCTGGGCTATCCCCAGGCCGGTGAAGAAGTTTATATCTTATCCAGATTCCTTCAGGATAATCCTCTGGAAACTCTTGAACCGGTTGCCGAGAGCTCGGACATTCTGAATATTCAGAATGAAGTTAAACAGGTTTATCTGGATAAAACACTGAAAAACTATGTTGTAGACATTGTCAATATGACAAGAAAAAATGATTACATTGCCCTGGGCTCAAGTCCCCGAGGTTCTCTTGCGGTTTGCCGTGCGGCTCAGGCCTGGGCATATTACCACGGAAGAGATTACGTGCTTCCGGAAGACATAAAAAAAATGCTGCTTCCCACCCTCTCGCACCGTATTATTCTCAAACAGGAAGCTAAATTAAAGAAAATGTCCGCTCTAGATATTTTAACCAATATTATAGACAAGGTTTATATACCTTTGGTAGATAATTATGAGAAAAAATAGGATAACATTTATATTTTTATTTATACTGGCCATTATATTCCGGTACAATTTCGGAGGCTTTGCTCCTTCCTTTTTCTTTTTTTCACTGTTGTCACTGCTCATTTTCTCCGTTGGTTACACCATTTACGTCTATGCCCGCTTTAAATTTGTTCAGGATATCAATAAAAGAGTAATAACCAAGGGAGAATCTGTAAAGCTTGTGGTCAAGCTCAGCAATGAGGATTTTATAATTTACCCCTATGTTTATGTGTCCTTTTTTGGCTCACATACTCTTTTCAATGCTGAAACCTACTCACAAAGCCTGTCAATTACCCCTTTTTCAAAAAAGGAATTTGTTTTTGACATGGAATGCAGGTACAGGGGTGAATATGAGGTGGGAATAAGTGATATTCATATTGAGGACTTTCTCGGCCTTATAAGGTTAAAATATAAACTGCCGGAAACAAAAAAAATTATTGTGTTTCCCAAAATTGAAAATTTGACTAAGTTTGATGTATTTACAACAAACAGTTTTGAATCACAAAGCTCATCCCAGGGTGCGGTTGAAGATGTGAATAATATTAAGGATATGAGGCTGTATCAGCATGGTGACAGTTTCAGAAAGATACACTGGAAATTGTCGGCCAGAAGCAATAACTGGATGATTAAAAATTACCAGTGTACTTCCGATGCAAATGTCAATATACTTATAGATCTAAGGCAAAATCCCTATCCGGGTGAGATTACAATCGTTCTGGAAGATAAGATAATCGAAGCAGCTGTTGCGGTATTCAATTATTATCTCCGGAAGGGTATATCCGTCAACTACACGTACTTTGATGATAAAATAGAGATTTTAAAGGCTTCCAACAGGCATGAATTTGAGTACATTTATAAAACCTTATCCAACGTACCCTTCAATCAGAAGGTTCCGTTGGCAGACATTGTATCGCTTCATTACGAAAGCAGCAATAACACCAATGATATGATAATCCTTACAAGCATTCTCGATGTTGACCTTTATAATGTTATTTACAAGGCTCAGATGTCCAATCATTCAATCTGTCTGATATATATTTCTCCTAAAAATCTTGTTACCGAGAAATTTGAAGTGGTAAATGACATCCTGGATATCCTGCCTGAAATAGGTGTAAGAGCATATACCGTCAATCCTGACGATGATATAAAAATGGTACTGGGGGGTTAGACTGATGACACGTGAAAATAAATTCGGAATGCTTGCCAATTTAATACTCGTTATGCTTATGTCGGCTAGCATCAGCCAGACACTCTATACTTCATTGTTCATGACCCGCACTCTCAGCCTGATGATATTTATTGCCGTAATCCCTATCACCCTGCTGTTTTTTGTTATGTTCAGAACTAAAATTTCATCACTGGTATCCTGTATTTTAATTGCTGTGATACTGACAGCCGGATCTGCAGTAATTATTTTTAAAACCGGTATTGAAAGTGCATTGATCTGGTTGAACCGGTATTCCATATGGTTTGTGGATATAACCAACGGTTATAAGGACATTTCCGTTCCGGTTTTTACCACAATAACAGTACTCTCAACAGCATTTATCATTACTCTGTTTGTTTTTATATTCACCATTAAATTTTACAACTTTTATGTAACCACCATAATGTTCTTCAGCATCTTCTTTGTTCAGCTCCAGCTGAATATTTCAGGAAGTGATTTGTCATTTGTACTCTTCATCTTCTCCTTCCTGCTGTATTATTTCTTTTATATATTGCAGAAAAGAAACGGGGAAAAAACCTATGATGCCGGAAACAGGCTCAAATATCTTATTTACATATCACCCGTCTGTATTATAGTTATAGCCATAACCTTCATGTTCCCTCTTAACCAGGGACGTTTTTCCATTCCCTGGCTGGATACCAGAATAGATAAAACCATAGACAGGGTTATCAATAAATTTTCGGGCGTTGACGTTTCTTCCTTTGATTATTTCTCATTTGGCATCTCAGGTTTTGGAAAAACCGACAAATTAGGTGGAAATCTCAAGCTGAACAATACCCATGTTATGAATGTTAAAACCGACCATTCAAACCTGTATTTACGCGCTGCTTCAAAGGTTAACTATGACGGGCACCGCTGGTATACCCACGAAGGCAATTTTAATTCCCTGGGTTTGGGACTGGTATATGACAGACAGTTCAATTCCGACACTTCTCTAATGTTTATGGGGCTTTTATCAGCTCTTAAAGGCAGAACTTTTTCACTGGATATGAATCAAAATGACTATTTTGAAAGTTCGGCTGCAGAAGTTGAATTTGTAAATATGAAAACAAAATCAATATTCATGCCGGTCAAAGCTTACAATTTAAAGTTCAGGTCACCGCAGGAGGTACTTCTGGATAATGAGCAGATGCTTTCCACAAAAGATATTAAAGGTAAGGGCTTCTCCTACAACCTTAGATATTTTAATTTAAACCTTAAAAGTGAAAAGCTGATTGACCTGCTGAGAAAAAGCAGTAAATCGGATGTCAGGACCAGCATCAGGAACCAATATAATATAAGGATACTCAATTCCGACTCTGCGACTCCGGCCGGAAGTACGGACATTAATGATTCCAACGCCGCCCCGGCTTCAAATATCAATGATACTGCCGACTCGATTTACACAAATTACACCCGGCTTCCCGATACCGTTACACCCAGGGTCAGAGAGCTTGCGCAGGAAATTACAAAAGATAAAAATAACAACTATGACAGGGCCAAGGCAATCGAAACTTACCTTTCAAAAAATTATCCCTATACCCTGGCTCCCGGAACTCCTCCCAGAAGCCGGGATTTTGTGGACTATTTCCTTTTTGACGGCAAAAAGGGCTACTGCACCTATTATGCCTCGGCCATGACAGTGCTGCTGAGATGCCTGGATATACCGGCCAGATATGTTGAAGGATATATTTTACCCCCTGAAAAAAAGGACGGGGTATATAAGGTTACAAATCAACAGGCCCATGCATGGGTTGAAGTTTATTTTGACGGATTTGGCTGGATTCCCTTCGAACCAACCTCTCCTTTTGTTGCAAACCTCTACAACGACAGGACAATTTCTGCCACCATCAGCAGTGATATGCTGGATACAGGCTACAATGATTATATGGAAATGATGGACAGGTACAGAAATCAGGGAGCTGCGGTAACTTATGACTTTGATACTGAGACTGAAACTGACTCCGGGATGAAAAAACCGGTATTGACCTTAATAATTATTTCGGCTGCCATAGGTTTGATCGTGCTGGTCATGGGTACAATTGCCTCAATCAATTACTTCAAGTTTTATAATCTTCAGAGGAAAATTAAAAAAGGCGATCCCAATTCTTCAATGTTGATTGCCTATGGCTATATTTTAAAAGCCCTGAAATTCCAGGGGGTTACACTACATCCGGGTGAAACGCCCACCCAGTTCAGTGAAAGGGTTGAAAAAATCTTTGATATCAAGAGCTTTTCTTTTAATAAAACCAGTTTCACTAAAATTTCCGGGTACTACGTAAAAGCCAGATACAGCCGCAATCCTTTAACTCATAAAGAGATTGAACAGACTCTTGAATTCATTAACGTCTTACTGGAATTAATATTTGAGAAATCCGGCAGATTTAAGTTCGGATTCTCAAGATACCTGCTGGGAAGGTTTTAAAGTTGATTAATAACTTAACTTACTGTGCCGATTTGTGCTTTGACTTTACAGATAGGTTTAACCTGAATCAAATGGTAACTTTCCGCACTAACTTCATAAAATAGGATGCACAGTTAAAAGGAAAATATACAGGTACTTCCATACTAACTTCAAGCTATAGATTGCACACAAATCGCTTACGTGAAATAGTACGGTTCACAATAAGTATTTTCTTGCCGTCGCAGCAACTCGACATCCGTGTCTCGTGTGCTGCTCAAATTTACATCCTGTCAATTTGACGACAAAAATACTTATTGTTCACCTACAAATTTCAGTAAGCACTTTTACCGTGCTAATCCATAGCTTGAAGTTGTACTCACGTACCTGCATAATCAGCATAAACTGTGCCTCTGGAAAGTTGAGCGATAATTTAACCGGCACTACGAGTTAACTTATTAATTACCTGCATATTTTATTTTGAAGTATGCGTGGTACGCTACATTGTAAGCTGCAAAATTCGGAACCAGGAAAAGGCCTCCGGTAATAAAATTCAATGGATCTCCCGCAGGAATAAATGACTTTGATATATCCTCTGAATCCAGAGTAAGCTCTATGTACTTATCAACCTCACTTATTCCCACCATTACCAGTGGCCCGTACATAATAGACGCAACGGACTGATCGTCGGGAGTCCTCTCTGCACGGAAAGTAAATGGCGTTGATATTTCAAGCTGATCTCCCCTGTTCCATTCTCTTGACAGTGTTACATAGCTTCCGGCTTGAGCGGCAATATTCTGAACCGTACCATTTATTTTTACCGTGAAACCTTTTTCGATCCAATATGGTACCCGTAACTTTATATCAAGTTTTCCGCTGCCGTCAATCAGAAGCTTTATTGCCTGATCAGTCAGATAATCGCCGGTTTGGGTTATTTTGAAGCCCTTTTCCTTCCATACAAGGGTTGAAGCCATATATAAATTAACGTATAAAGCCGATTTATCAGCCGAATGAAAATAAATTGAGTCCTGATACTTTGTGTGATTTTCCATCCCCGTGCCGTGGCAGCAGGTGTTGCCATCGGTATCAAATTCCTTGCGGGAACCGGGGCATAAAGGCATAAAGTATGTTGAACCGCCATTTGGAGCACTCTGGTCCTGGGATGCAATTATGTGATTGTAGAGAGCTCTTTCATAGTAGTCCATATACCTGGGTTCGGGACTGTGGAAGAACAGGTCCCTTGTCAGCTTTAACATGTTGTATGTAGAACAGGTCTCAGCAGTCTTATCACCGATATATCTTGCAATCCTGCCGGCTGCCCTGAACATTTCACCCTCACCGTTACCGCCTATATTATAAGTATGGCTGCTGACAACCATATCCCAGAAGTTTTTTGCAACTTTATAGTAATACGGTTTTTTATTTTGCAGGAACATTTCCATAACACCAACTACCTGCGGAATATGCTGATTTGAATGAATTCCTCCAAGTGTGTCAATATTTTCAGCCATTGGCACATATAGTTTGTCATTGTCAAAAAATTCTGCCGCTTTCAGGAACTCCTGGTTTCCGGTTAAACCGTAAAGTCTGGCCATTACCCCGTTTATTCCTCCAAACTCGCCTGCAATATACAAAGCCCACATTTTAGCCCGTTTTTCTTCGGTCAGCCTGTTCAATCTGTTATAAACCCAATGCCCCAGCTTTGTACAAATATCAAGCGCCTGTTTGTTTCGGGCATATACGTAGCAATCAACCAGTCCTGCCATTATCTTATGCAGTGTATAATAAGGCGCCCATATTTTGGGATATGTGGTCAGTTCCTCCAATTTGTCAAATTGTTCCTCAGAATAACCGCTTAGAAATCCGGGACTGAATTTACCCGACGCCGCCATTGCATCCTGGCATTTTCCCAATTCGGATATCATGTAATCAATTTTTTTCCTGAATTTCTTGTCCTGTGAACCGGCATATGCCTGAGCTATAGCAGATAGATAATGCCCGGTTGTGTGCCCTCTCAGATTGCAGTCGGGAGCATCCCAGCCCTCTGCGGTCGGAGCATTTTTTGTATCCAGCCCCGACGCCTCACGGAAATTGTAAAGCAGCTGGTCGTCGTTAACAGACAAAAGATATTGATAATCCCTGTCTCTTCCTGCCGAGAAGACTTTATCCTCTATGGTCACACTGCTCAGTTCAAACGGTTCTGCTGCTCTTTTATACGGAATACTATCAGCTTCAGGATCTGCCTCTGTTTCCTCTGAAACTACTTTTACATTGGCCGCTGCCTTCAAACCGGTTCCTGATACTGTTCCGCAGACTTTAATCAATCCCGGCTTTTGGCAACAGGACTCATTGATTGCTTCCCACTCTACCTCGGCTATACCGGAGGTTCCATCATCCTTCACAACTATGGCCACTTTGGGGAGCCTCGGGATACATCCCATCCCGCATTGAATGTTGTATTCCTTAACGGCAGTTATAGTGCGTAAACTTTCTTTTTCCAGGACAGTCACTTCAAATTCTCTTTTATCGGTATATTGACCTTTGGTTACGACAGCTACAAGTGTAACAATTGCATTACCTTTGCCTGCTTCAGGCCGTGTAACTTTACCCTCATTGCTTATGGCATTTAAATATTTTGATTCCCATGAAATCCTGGAACCATATTTCCCCTCTGCAGGTAATTTCAAGTCTGTTTCCACCGTAAATATATTTCCAAGATATATGCCGGCTTTATCTGCTTTAACAGCGTCAAGGTCTGACATATTATGTGACAACTCTGTCATTATAGTTTTTCTCCTTTCAAAAATAGACTCCATTATTACATTATTTAAATCATCTTAAATTTTCAATCTCCATGTGATACCGCTACCCCTTGACAGCCCCAATTGTAATACCTCCTATAAAGTATTTTTGCAAAAACGGGTATACCACCAGTATGGGTACGGTAACCACAATAGTTGTGGCCGCCCTGAAGGTCAAAGGTTTGAGATTTTTAAATTTTGACTGGATCAGCATTTCATTCTGCAGATTCTGCACCATATCCATTTCCAGCAGCAGTCTTCTAAGGTATATCTGAAGAGTATCCCACCTTCCGGAAGGATTATATATCATAACATCAAACCAGGCGTTCCAGTGCTGGACTGCCAAATAGACTGCCACAGCAGCGAAAACAGGCAATGATAAGGGTAGGATTATCTGACAGTATATTCTCAGTTCACTGCAGCCGTCGATTCTTGGAGCTTCCACCATGGACTCGGGCAAATTTTGTATATATGAAGCAATCAATAACATATAATATGCATTTATCAAACCTGGAATCCAATAGACATTAAAGCTGTTTGTCAGGCCAAGGCTGCTGATCAACAGGTATGTAGGTATCAGTCCGCCGCTGAAGTACATTGTCACAACAAACAGAACCCTCATGAATCTTCTTCCCGAGAAATCCCTCAAGGTTACAATATAAGCCAGAAGCCCCGTTGCAAAAAGACAGGTACCTGTTCCTACCAGCACCCTGAATACGGAAATTACTGCACCTTTTAACAGGTGCGGATTTTGAAACAGCCAATGATATCCTTCAAAGGAAATCTTTCTTGGATAGAAATATAAGCCTCCTCTCATTGCATCAGTTCCTTCATTTAAAGATATCACAAACTGATTATAAAAGGGGTATATAACAAAAAAACAAAAGACAATCATAAATACCACATTAAATATATCAAAAATTCTGCTCCCTATTGTGTCCTTATAGTATTTTTTCATTTTCCCACTCCCTATATAATTGATAAATCACTGACTTTTTTAGCAATTTTATTTGTAATCAAAACGAGACTAAGTCCTATTGCAGATTTCATCAGACCGATTGCCGCACCGTACGAATAGCGACCGAGCTGAATTCCATATCTATATGCATACGTGTCAATTACATCATAATATTCTCTTGTCTGGCTGTTACCGATTAAAAGCTGCTGTTCAAAACCTGCATTGAGAATACCGCCTATCTGCAAAATAAAGAGAAGCACAATGGTTGTCTTTATGCCAGGCAACAGAATATGCCAAATCATACCGAAACGCCCCAGTCCGTCAACGGCGCCGGCTTGATAAAGCTCTTCATCAATTCCTGCTATGGCAGACAGATAAATAATTGAACCCCAGCCAATTCCCTTCCATATATTAGATATCGTAATCAATCCCCAGAAATATTCTCCTTTACTGAGAAAGGCAACAGGTTCATGTACTATTCCCAGTAATTGTAAAACCTCGTTAAAAACGCCATCCGTACCTAAAGTGGTAAACATTATACTTGATACAACAACCCAGGATACGAAATGAGGCATATATGAAACGGTTTGAGCAAATTTCTTAAACCGTTTAAAGGCAAGTTCATTTATAAGAATTGCAAGTAAAATAGGTGCAGGAAATCCAAATAAAAGGTCCAGTCCGCTTATAGCCAAAGTATTTCTAAGAATTAAAAACAAATCGGGCGACTCAAAAAACTGCTGGAAATATTTCAAACCAACCCACTGGCAATCCAAAAACGGTTTACCAGGTACATATTTTATAAAAGCAATAATAATTCCATACATGGGGTAATAGGCGAAGGTAGCAACCCATGCCACCAAGGGAATACATAGAATCCATAGCTGCCTTTCTTTTTTTACTTTTTTAAAAATATGCCTGAATTTGCTTTGTTTCGGGTTAACCGGCATATTTTCCATAATAATATCACTCATATTCCATCTCTTCCCTTTCAGTTTTTTATAGTTTCACTAATGTTTAATTTAAGGCAAGAGGGAGCATCAAACTCCCTCTTGCAAACCTTGTATGTAAAATTACTGTGCCATTACTCCATGTTCCACTTTACCAGATTCTTTTTGTACTGTTGTGAATAAAAATCCTCAACTTCCTTGAGGCCTGCCTTGCTTGCTTTTTCCCGCATTTCCATAAATTTGGCAACACATTCACTTTCTGTCTTTGACATAACAGCATTTGCAAAGCCTGTAGTCACTATGTCCCTGACCTGTTGATTCTCAACTGTTACAGGCTCATCTGCGGGAAGGGAGATCGCAAAGAAAGCAGAGAAGTCAAAAACTGTATCTTTTAGATTTTCATCCTTTAACTTGAACCATTTGCTTGGGAAGTTCTGATCAATCCATGCCTGAGTACCGTCTTCATGTAATTGTTGTCCCATTACCATCCAATAGGATACTCCACCGTTCAAATCGAACTTGGCCTGATCAAAAGTACTGTCTTCCAGCGTTTTAGTCATATTTTGATTCCAGGACCATTCTCCCGAATCAGTCAGATTCCATACTGAGGTTTCAGTATTCGGAATACCCCATGACAACAGCTTGGTTCCCATATCCGATACTTCGAAATTCCACCACTTCATTACATCTTTTGGATTTTTGCATTTATCTGTAATTATGGTTCTGCCCCATCCCATTGTGCTCTTTGGATTCAGATATGATTTTTCTGCAGTGGGGGCCTTAATGTCATAGTGCGGATAACGCATATCGTCGCTATAATCCTTTTTGGTTTTTAACCAGGTCATGTTGCCAAAATCCTTGGTCACCCACCAGGTGGCAAAATGTCCTGCATATCTTTCGTTTGAACATTTGGCACCCCAGTCGTCCCTCTTTTGTGTGAAGGTATCGGGATCCAGCAACCCTTCCCGGGCAAATCTGTTGTACCATTTTGTTAATTCAAGGCCTTCATCTGTATTTACCCAGTGGGTCAGGTTATGATCAGCATCTTCTTTATAACCTCTTTTCAAGCCCCATATTCCACCAAGCTGCTCAGGAATCATTGTAGGATAAACATCATCTTTCCATGCTCCCAGTGCGTATACCTTCTCACCGGCAGCATTTACAGGATGCTTTTCTACCAGTTTCTTCAAGACTTCATAGTATTCATCCGGTGTTTTAAATTCAGGTGAACCGATTTCCTTGTACCAATCCAACCTTACCTGAGCTGCAGCGTCTGCTATTGGAAGCAATCCCCAGCCCACAGGAAGATTGAATATTTTTCCGTCATCATCCTCATATCTTTTTAAATAATCACCCATTTGTTTTTTGATTTCAGGGCCATATTCATCAATTAACGGTGTCAATTCCTGGGCCTTTCCAAGATCAACCCATTTCAGTGCTTCGTCTACCTTCATATTTGAGATTACGTCAGGATAGTCATTGGATGCAAGCATTAGATTAAGCTTTTCAATCATATCTGTGTCATAAACTATCTTGTTTAATTTCACATTAAACTTTTCCAGCAAAAGATCGCTTATGAGTTTGGAATTCTTAGCAACTGTATCAGGATTGTCCTGACCAACATAATAGGATATCTCCAATGTTTTTTCAGGAACTTCCCAGCCGTACTCGTTAACTTTTCCAGCAGCTGAAGATTTAGATTGTGAACCTGTAGCCGTTGATACTTCACTATCCTTTCCTTCGCTTCCGCAGCCTGCCACCGTTGTCAGCAGCAAAACCAAAGAGAGTAACATAATACCCAATCTTTTCATAAAATTCCTCCTGTTGTTTAATTATTGATATACCAATAATATAGCAACAAAAAAAATCGATGTCAGTTGAATATATTTGTTTTTAGTGTAATATTACTATAAAAAGTTGAAAAGCAAGAGTTTTTTTTGTATAGTATAATTATAATTTTTTAATTACAAGTAAAAATTCTGGTTAAAATTTTCTCAAATATTTTTTTAGGGTTGGTAAATATTATGTTAAGAATATTGCAATCATTACATAATTCAAGCTTTAAAGCAAAGCTTTTATTCTCCTATATTATCTTAATAACCATTCCCTTGACCATCAGCAGTATACTGGTTTACAAGCAGTTTACCATGTATTTGAGCGAGAACACTTCCACAATGATTTCCCAGAGGCTGAACCAGGAAACCAACAATATAAATCAAGCTTTAACCTCCATTGAGAATATCGGCTTTCAGCTGTCGGCAGATACGTTTTTGACCGCTTATCTGAATGAAAGGCACCAGCCTTTTAACAATGATTCGTATATTACCATGACAAATAAGATCTCACCCATGTTCAAGTGGTTTAAAAATACAAATCACAAAATAAGTAAAATAAATATCATTACATTAAATGAAAGTATTTCTGAAATTGATACCTTTGTCCATTCTTCAAAATTTGAGTATGAGGCATGGTTTATGGAGGTTAAAAAAAATACAAGTCTGGGCTTGCCTTACTGGGAAAAGTATCATGAGCAGCGTGCGTATAGAAAGGTGGATACCCTTAACCCTGCTACATCGCCTGTTTTTTCTCTGTTCTGCATTATCAATCCTGTTTATAAGTCATCTTCCTCCTATCTTGAGCTGGAGGTAAATCCCAGATTGCTTTTTGATTCACTTAATGTTTCTCCTGTGGGAAAAAGCGGTTATCTGGCCGTTGTGGACAGTGCAGGAAATATTATATCCGGAAAAAACACTCCGTTACTGGAATCCTTGATGAAAAAGGATGATTTAAATAGATTGCTCAAGGGCTCAAACGGTGAATATGCATATACTTATGAAGGAAGCGACTATTTTATAAAATCCCAGGAAATAAACAGATTGGGTGTTCATATTATAAGTGTTGTTTCCACTGCCGAAATTGAAGAATTATTTGATTCATCAAAAAGAAACTATATCGTTACGATTTCAGTTACATTTATTCTGCTTTTAATACTTGCATACTACCTGGGTTATTTTATGACCAAGAAAATAAAAAAATTATCAAATGCCTTTGTCTCATTCCAGAAGGGAAATTTTAATACCAGAATTGAAGTCAACGGAGCCGATGAGCTGGATAAATTAAGCTTTGACTTCAATATCATGGCATGCAATATTCAAGAGCTTATCAATAAAGTATATAAGGCAGAGATAGCTCAAAAGAAATCTGAATTGTCTGCATTGCAATCCCAGATCAAACCCCATTTTATCTTCAATACTTTGGAATCCTTGAAAATGACTGCCGAACTCCACGATGAAGAAGAAATCTCAGATGGCCTCACTGCGCTTGGCAATCTTATAAGACAAAACATACATACTGGAAATCACCTGATCAATGTAGAGTGCGAATTGGAGAACCTGGCAGACTATATAAAGATTCAAAATCTGATACGCAACAACACAATAAAAGCTGAGTTTAATATTCAGGAGGAAATATGCCAGGCTGCTATTTTAAATCTGGTATTGCAGCCTCTTGTGGAAAACTGTATTATACATGGATTTCGAAGCAATCAGGAATTCCTTGAGATATCGATTTGCGGTAAACTGGCCGATGACAGTATAATTTTTACCATCCGTGACAACGGCAAGGGTATTGAGGACCAACAACTTCAAAAATTGAGCAGGAACCTTGAGAACAGTCTGAACGACAATTCAAATTCAACCGGGACAGGCATCGGTCTAATGAATGTAAACCGCAGGATAAAGCTGTATTTTGGTGATGAATACGGCATAGGTATTGAAAGCAGCTATAACGAGGGTACTGCCATAACTGTCAAAATTCCTTTTTCATTATAATAATTCGTTATTATAAATATAAATGGTCAATATAGGAGGTCAGTCAGTATGTACAGCATTTTGATCGTAGAAGATGACAATACGATAAGAAAAGGCCTTGCAAAAATTATCAGAAAAATGGATCTGCCAATTGAAAATATTTACGAAGCAGAGAATGGCAAAGACGCCATCGTTTCCATTGACCGGTACAATCCGCATATTATTGTTTCGGACATTAAAATGCCGCAGCTTAACGGGCTGGATTTTGTAGAACATATGAAAAAAGCCGGTTCCACAGCCAAATATGTAATTTTAAGCGGCTACGGTGAATTCTCCTATGCTCAGAGAGCAATAAGCTGTGATGTTTCGGAGTATTTGTTAAAACCCGTTAAAAAGGATAAGCTTTACGGTACCCTCTCAAGGCTCATAGAGCAGCTTAAACAGGAAGAACAGGAGCAGATCCAAAGGCTGGATAATGCTAAAAAAATCAAACAATACCACAATGTTATTTTAAGAGAAATAATGGAAGGATATCACAATTCCGGTGAAATAAATTTTATTTTATCAAATGCCGATATCTCTTTTCCTCAAAATGGTTTTGCCGTTTTATGCATCCATTGCAGGGCCATTAATGACACACTTTTAGATTTTCTTCATAAGCATGCCGCTCCCTTGCACATATTTTATTGTTATGTTGCAGGCCATAGTAACATTATTTGCCTGCTAAACATAGCTCAGGAGGAATATTCGGAAGTTATTCCTCTTATAAAAGAGCATATTTCGGCATTTAAAACGGCATATTCGGGTATCAGCGAGTGGTCAGACTCGGCAGCCAGTTTGACCGAGCTGGTTAAACATGCCAGGGATGCTTTGGATTACAGATTGTTGGACTGCTCTTCCCCGATTTTTTTATACTCCGAATTAAAAAAGAATATAATTTTGCAGCCGGCCTTAAACACATATTACGAAGAATTCCTCAATTCTTTGCACAGCAAATATCCTCAGGAGCTTTTTATCAGCATTGACCATTTATTTGATTTCTTATTAAGGTTAAAGCCTGTTACACCTACACTAATTAAAAATTCACTGGAAAACCTTGTTCAATACCATTTACCCCCTGATAAGAAAAAGCTGCTGGTAAATTATATGACTATCGAACATCTCTACCAATCCTCCGAATCTCTTGCGGATTTCAGGATCAATGTAAAGAAGATGTTTAAAAACATTAACAAATTTGAAAATGAATCCTGTGATAACAGATATAACAATAAAATTGCCGCTGCAATAAAGTATATTGAAGAAAATTATGTTAACAATCTGAGCCTGGAGGAAGTAGCCGGCTATATCAATATGAACGCAAGCTATTTCAGCAATATTTTCAAAAAAGATACAGGAATGTATTTCTCGGATTTTATCCAAAAAATAAGGGTTGAGAAATCAAAAAGCCTTTTGATCCAGCCCAGGTATAAAATTTATGAAATCTCTGAAAAGGTTGGCTTTACAGATGAAAAGTATTATTTCAAAATATTTAAAAAAATAACAGGAATAACACCAACACAGTACAGAAACGGATTGTTTTCAGATGAAGAACATATTTTTGAAAAAGAAGTTCTATAGTGCGCCAGCACTAACTTTAAAATTTTTTTGAAGCTGCACTGGCGCACTATTATCAGTGATCCGTTATTTGCCTCTATTCTGTTCCCGCCTTCAGTGCTTCACTCATCGGAATCCGGGCCACCTTTTTTCTGCACATCCATTTGGCAAACTCATAGGTTGCCATCACGATGATAAAACCAAACAGCATGTATAAGGCACTCAGCTTGACTGGCAGTACCACCTGCAGGTTTTCGGTCAGAGAGCCGAAGAAAGCCCCTGCCGTACCCAGCAAGGCCGGGATGCCAAGCAGATATCCCAAAACAACAATCAGGGTATTGCTGTCCAGCACCAGCCTCCCTATCTCTTTTTTCCGGTATCCGAACACCTTCATTAACGAGATGCTGGTCCGGCTTTCGTCGACTACCAGGCCTGTTACAATATAAATGATAATAAGACCCAGCAGGAAAGCGGCGGCAATCAGGCCGTAAATCATAGGACCCATCTGGTCAATCATCTTGCCGAGTCCCGCAACAATTGTGTCAATGGATTTGGTGCTTTGGATCTCGCCTTGAGCGAAGGTCATGGCCTCGCTGCCCCAGATCCCCAGATAGGCATCGGCAGGGTATCCGAATTCCGCATTGAATCTGTCAAGGGGCAGGAACAGAAAATCGCCCGCATAGGTATCGGCCATTTTTTCAATGACAAAAGTGTGTTTCTTTCCGTTTTCGGTATCGAATACCGTCACACTGTCGCCGGCTTTCACATTAAGCTTCTGTGCAAGCGTTGCCGTAATTGTGGTCTGATCCGGCTGGAACGGTTGTCCGGAGGCATCCTTCAGCCGTACCATTTTGGTGGCCGGAAGGACTCCGGTAACATAAAAGCTTATGTCTTCATTGTCGGCAAGGCTCACATACGCCGCATTGAACTGTTCTGTTCCCGCAGGCGGCATTCCGGTTTTTGCCGACGTGAAAACATATTCGTATTTGAAATTGTAAAGCTCGCTGATTCCTTCCCTCAGCATATAGTCGACGGAGCTTTTCATCGTCAGCCCGTACAGCATGAGCATGGTGGCTACGATAACCCCGAAAATCAGGAAAAAGGTTCTGGACAGGCTGCGGATCTGTTCCCTGATTTTAAATTTCGTATTGAATCCAAGACGGTCGAGCCGCAGGCTGCGCTCAATAAAATTGACCTTGCCTCTTGCTTCTCCGCCTTTCATAAGAACTGCCGGAGCAGTTTTCAGCGTTCTTCCTGTAATACACCAGGTAACGCCGCAGAGAATGACAACCGGCAGCGCGACTGCCAAGAGAACCAGCCATGGATTCAGCAGCGTTTTGTATACCGGCATGGGGAAAGCGGTCAGCATGAGCCGAAGCACGCTGTTTACCAGCAGCAGCCCAAATGCGGAACCAAGCACAGAGCCGATGATGGATATAAAAAGGGGAAAAGTAAGATAGTGGAGGACAAGCTGACGCCTCCGATAGCCCTGGGCGTAAAATGTCCCGATGATGACCGTTTCGCTTTTAATGGTACGCCACATCAGCATCCCCAGCAAAACGCAGGCAAGCGCAAGCATGGCAAACGGCACGGCGGCGCTCATTGTGGATAATACATCAATCTCCATGGGAACATAGGATACATTAACCTTTCTCACTGTACTCTGCCAGTTGGTTACCCTGATGCCTTGAGAACGCAGCTCATTCTTTACCGAGGCTTCCTGAGCTTTGATATTTTCCCTGTCATCAAAACGGATGGCGTAAACCCTGTTTCTGCCAGGCAAGGTTTCCAAATCCTCCCTGCCCACCACGGCAATGCCAAAAGTGCTGGGGTTATTCATCATTTCTTCCTTCGATTTGATCACATAAATGAAATTGGGCAGAAGGGCATACCCCGAAACGGTAAATTTCCTGCCTGCAACGGTAATTTGATCGCCGATACGATATCCGTTTGTTTCCGCGAACGGGCGGTCAAGCATGATCTCCGAGCTGTCCGGAAGTTTACCCTCCTGAACGGCCGGGATGTTCACAACGCTCATAGCAGAAAACACCCTCAGCGTTTGACCGGGCTTTACCTGGAAGTCGGCCGTGCTGCCGACTTCCGCCTTTGCGGCAAATTGCCGGCCGAAAGCCGCCGTGTCGATGGCGGCAGCTGTTGAAAATTCTGCGTCGGACAATACGTTCTGCCCGGAAAATTTCTTGAACATATTGTCCAGGTTCATAGACGTCATATTCATCGTAATAAACATCATACTGCTGATCATGAGCAGCAGCATGGAACCAATATAGCGAGCCTTATGCTCCAGCATGGTCCGTATTACTTTTTTAAAAAGCGCCATTACCACTCAATCCTTTCCGCCGCGGCCGTTTCATCATGCCTGATCGTTTCAACGATCTCTCCTCCGCGCAACTTATATACCAGGTTGGCCATATCGCCGATTGCGGTGTTATGGGTAATCATCAGAATAGTTGTACCAAAGTCGCGGTTTACCTTCTGCAAAAGGGAAAGCACGCCGTGGGACGTTTCATAATCCAGTGCTCCGGTGGGCTCGTCGCACAGAAGCAGCTTGGGATTTTTCACAATCGCGCGGGCAATTGCCACCCGCTGCTGCTCTCCTCCTGACAGTTCCCTGGGGAAGCTCTTTTTTTTCGCTTCAAGGCCAACCGCGTTCAGTACTGTATCCATATCAAGCGGAGCCTTTGATATGTTGGAAACCACCTCGATGTTTTCTGTGATGGTCAGATTGGGAACCAGATTATAAAACTGAAAGATGAAACCGACCGAATCCCTTCGGTAATCCGTCAGCCCGTCATCCCCAAGAGAAGTGATTTCCTGGCCATCCACATGGATGCTGCCGCTGTCGGCGCGGTCAACGCCTCCGATGATATTCATCAGCGTCGACTTCCCCGAACCGGAGGGGCCGAGTATCACTCCTGTCTGCCCTTTTGCAAGCGTAAGGCTGATTCCCTTGAGCACATCGTTTTTGCTTTTGCCGGCCTGATAGCTTTTTTTCAGTTTTTCAACAATAATAAACATTTTAATTCCTCCCCATTCCCTGCTTTAATAATGAAATCATATTTTTTAACAGGTTCTCCATTTCACGGTAATGTTCTTCGGTAGGATTATAATCAAAGCTTTTGACCTTTTCCATGATCTCTGTGTCAAATTTTTCGGTTACTCCCTGAAAAAACAGCAAAAGGGTTTTATCATCCAGATCATCGCGGACCGTACCCTTTCTTCTGCCATTGGCAATCAGCTTAAGCTCATATTCCTCACCGATCCGGGATAATTCGCGGGTTGCTTCCAGGGCCAAACCACCGAATTTACCCGTGTAGATATCCATGGAAAATGCAACAAGCAAGGGCTCTTGTTTCAACAGTTCAAAACGTTCACGGCTTCCTGATAAAAAATAATCATATACGTCCATATCCTGAAGCGGAGTCTGCCTGTCAATTATTTTCATAAAATATTCCAGAGTCCATGTGACGGAATATATAAACAGCTCCTTTTTATCATCGAAATATTGATAGATGCTGCCTTTGGCGACTTCTGCGTTTCGGGCGATCGCTTCTATTTTTGCATTTTCAAAGCCACGAGCCTGGAACTCCTCAATTGCTGCCCGTATAACTCTTTCTTTCTTGTCGTCGTCAAGACGGTTAAAGGTTCTTTTCGGCAATGGTTCACCCTCCTGTATCAAATATAGTGACTGACAAGTCATATTATATGACCAGCGAGTCATTGTGTCAATATCTTTTAGTAGTTCATCTTTAATAAATTTTTTTAAAAAAATACACCCAATCCGCAAGTTACGGATTGGGTGTATTTTAAAGGGATTTAAAGCTTAATTCTTCGAAATGCTCCTGGTATTATATTTCAACCATTCTTTTTCTTCATTGTCAAGGTGAGATGAAAGCAGTTCATATACTTTGCCGTGATAATCATTTAACCATTTGATTTCATGGTCGGTCAACAGGTCGGGATTTATACCTTTTAAACTTATAGGGCAGCAGGTTATTGGTTCAAACCTCAAAAACTGTCCATGCTCGTTATTTTCATCCTCAATGACCAGAACCATGTTTTCTGTTCTGACTCCATGCTTTCCCTCCCTGTATATTCCAGGTTCTATTGTTACAATCATTCCCTTTTCCAATTTTACTTTGTTGGGGACCTGGCTGAAGCCGTGAGGGGCTTCATGGACACTAAGGCAGTAGCCTACCCCATGACCGGTACCGCATTTGTAATCCAATCCGATTTCCCACAAAGGCTTTCGTGCCAGGATGTCGAGATTGGATCCGGTGGCTCCGTATAGGAATTTAGCCGAGGAAAGTGAAATATTTGCTTTCAATACCATAGTAAAATCAAAAATTTCTTCATCGCTTACCCGGTCGAAAACCACTGTACGGGTAATATCGGTAGTACCGTTAAGATACTGCCCTCCCGAGTCCACAACCATCATTCCCTTATTTTCAAGCACATACCGGGTTTCCTCTGTTGCAGTATAATGCATCATTGCCCCATGTTCCCTGTAGCCGGCAATAGTCTTGAAGCTGGGGCCGAGATTATTCAGCTGCTGTCTCCTGTAGTACTCAAGCTTTTCATCAACAGTTAACTCGGTGATTACTTCCTTCTCTATATTGTTCTCCAGCCATATGAGAAACTTAACCATGGCAATTCCGTCACTTATCTGACATTGTCTGATATTTGCCAATTCGGTCTCATTTTTTACAGCTTTGAGCACGGTTGTTATTTCATCTATTTCTATCTTTTTACATTCCGGGTTTATGGAATCGTATATCCAGCGGTTTGTTCTTTTGGGATCATATGCAACAGCCTGTTCCCTGCCAAGTTTGGCAATTATATCCTTGATGTCCTCATATTCCAGAATTTCAATTTTATTTTCATTCAGTACCCTTGTTATATCAGAAGGTATCTTGTTCCTGTTTATAAATAAAACTGCCCCGGTCATTGATATCAAGGCGTAGCAAATAGTAACAGATACATACGGAACATCATCGCCTCTGATATTGAAAAGCCATGCGATATCATCAAGACTGCTTATTACATAATAACCTGCCCCTGCTTTCTTCATTTCTTCACGCACTTTATCGATTTTTTCCCCTGCCGATAAACCGGTAAAACAAATTTCATGCGTAAAAATTTTTGCAGAAGGAATTTCCGGCCGGTCCTGCCAGATTTCATCAATTAAATCATGATGGGAATTGATTGTTATTCCTTTTTTTGAAAAGGTTTCTTCCATTTCCCTGTATGTAAGCTGTGAAATCATTTTTCCTGAAAAACCCACACATTCCCCCTTCTCCAGAACACTTCCGAGCCATTCGGTATAAGTGGGCACACCTGTATTTCCCATTTTAAACAGCTTGATCTCCGAACCTTCCAGCTGCTTTTCAGCCTGTATAAAATATCTTCCGTCTGTCCACAACCCGCTTTCATTCCTTGTTGCGACGAAAGTGCCGGCCGAGCCTGTAAAGCCTGATATCCAGCTCCTTGCCTTCCAGTGGTCGGCCACATATTCACTCATATGCGGATCGGGACTTGGAATAATATATGCATCCAAACCATAGCGGTCCATATGTTTTCGCAGTTCAAATAATTTTTCATTTACATTCATTGTACACATCCAGTACACATCCCTTCGGAAAATAATATTAGAAATAATCAGTATTTATTTAATATTACTAAATATAATTTTAGCATACATAATATTGCAGTCAATGTTATCTTTCATGGTAAGTATTCATTTATATTAAAATTTGATATAATATATGTTAAAATGCATCCAGCATAAAAACGGAGGATAATTATGTTTTCTGAAATTGGTTCAAAAATAAACAGACTGCGTTTGGATAAAAAACTTACTTTAAAAGAGTTAAGCCAGCTTACCAATCTATCTGTAGGATTTCTGTCCCAACTGGAAAGAGGTCTGACCACAGTTGCAATCGATTCTCTTGATAATATTTCAAAGGCTCTGGGTGTGGACATCAATTATTTTTTCACTCTTGCAAAGGAACAGAGCAGATTTATCCAGAAAAGTTATGAGCGCGAAATAGTTTTTATGGATAAGGATAATTTTATACAATTTCATTTATCAAACAGCCTGGGCGACAAAAACATGTTTCCCCGCCTGGTAGAGGTTTATCCCAAGAGAGATAATGAGACCGTATTGACATACACTCATGAAGGAGAAGAATTTATTTATATCCTCGAAGGTATATTGACCTATTATTATGACGGCGAAAAAACCGAACTGTATCCCGGTGATTCGGTCCATATCCGCTCAACCCTGTCCCACAACTGGGAAAATAATACCAATAAAATAGTGAAGCTGCTGATGGTAAGCACGCCTAACCGGTTCCACGAAAGCCAGCAGGATGCTCCGGCCCAAAAAATATGAATTTTTTAACCAAATCAGATGGATACATGTGTTCATCCTCCGATCTCATCTGATGCCGCTCCCTGCTTTACAGATAGATAGTATGTATAAATGCATCTGGCAGCGACAACAAGCAATACAAAACCTCCGCCTATCATGGAATAAATCCCCGGAAATTCATGTACCACCAGGGCTACCCAAATAGGGTTTAAAACCGGCTCAATAAAAGGAATCAGGACGGCCTCAAGAGCAGTTACATTTTTTATTGCTATTGAGAACAATATATAGGAAAGGCCAAGCTGAAAAATACCCAGCAGGCTTATGCCCAATAAACTTCTGGTATCAGGCATGGACTGAAACATGAATGGCAGGGCAACCACAGCGGTCATAATATTTCCCCAGAAAATTCTATCCAGCGGAGAATCATCCTTTTGAAGCCTCAGAAGCAATGCAAGAAATGCAAATGCAATTCCGCTGATTATGGCTAAAATATTTCCCAGCAATCCTCCGGGGGATAATTTATCAATAAAAAAGAGCAGCATCCCGCCAAATACCGCTGCAATAGTGATGATATCGTACCATCTCACCTTTTCCTTGAGAAAAAGTGCTCCGAATACTGCAACATATATTGGAGCCGTATACTGAAGAGTTATTGCATTTGCAGCTGTGGTAAGTTTTGTGGCGTATACGAACAAAATTACCTGGGCGGCATACACAAATGCTGATGCAAACTTCAAAAATGAAAATTTAAAACTGGGTTTCTTAATAAAAAACAAAATCAGCAATGCGGCTATTAAACTGCGGGCACCTGCAATAGCTATGGGATTCCAGTCCACCAGTTTTACAAGAAGTCCTCCGAGACTCCAGAAAACAGCTGTTACCGCAAGTAAGGACAATGCCAGGCTTTTCCTTGGTGTTATGTCTGTTATATTCATATCATATATCACCCTTCAACTTAACCTTTGTAATTTTTAATAAATAATCATAAGCTTTAATTTTGCCGGACACGCCGGTATACTTGCCGCGATTTCACTCCTATGAATTTATAATCTTTAGAACTTAATTTAAATCACTGAATAATTCGTATACATCATCACTCAAATTCTTTATTCCAGGTAACTGTCAAACGTTTTGAAATTGCAATCCAAATTTAAGCAAGCAGCATTAAGTTTACTATTACTTAAATCAATTTTATCACAGCAAGATTACAAGTCAATACAATATAAGAATGTTCCACTAATTCTACGTTTTTTTACACTGGTGTTTTGTATGAAACTTGATAATATAGAATAATACAAATGCCAAGGAGGTATTTTTTGATGGTTGAAAGAATTCTTGAGTATCTTCAAAAGAAGGGATATCCTGCCCGCAGCATATCAGTAGAGCATTTGAAAGAGCTTCAAAAGGAAATTGAAAAACTCAATGAAGCCAAATATCTGGATGCAGGCATTTATAAACTACTTAATGATTTTCATAATTACAATATTCCGGCTTCCGCAAATCCGGTAAAATCAATTTTTATAGTTGCTTCACCCAGCCCTATTGTAAAAATTAATTTCAACTATAATGGAATAAGATTCCCGGCATTGATACCGCCCACCTACACAGAGTACTATAAAAAGCCGGAGGAAATCAAGCAGCACTTAAATAAAATGTGGAAAGCTGCGGGTATAATGCCGTAAGAGTGGCAAGACTGCCTGAAAAGCTTATTGCCGTAAGAAGCGGCCTGGCAAAATATGGTGCCAACAACATCACATATATACCTGAATTCGGAAGCTTTTTTCTGTTGTCAGCCTTTTATTCCGATCTTCCCTGCACCGGTACAGATGAAACCTGGAGTGATATCCGGGTTATGGATATGTGTAAAAACTGTCATGCTTGTATATCCAAATGTCCCACAGCTGCCATTACCGGAGATAGGTTTCTTATTAAAGCCGAACGCTGCCTTACTTATTACAATGAATTTAAAGGTACGCCGGAATTTCCCGATTGGATTGCACCTGATTCCCACAATTGCCTGGTGGGCTGCCTCAGATGCCAGCTGCAGTGTCCGCTTAACAGGGAACAGTTGGAAAAGGTTGAAGTGCTTGCAGAAATGGATGAAGCCGAAACTTCATTAATTCTTGAAAACAGGGGATTTGAGGAACTCCCTCCAGCTCTTGCAGCTAAACTGGAAGAGCTGAATATATCCATGTATTATCACCACCTTTCAAGTAACCTGAAAGCTCTTATAAACCCAAAATACAGGCTGCCTTAAAATAATACAATGTGAAGAAATACACGTGAAAAATCAACAGTGCTTCATTAAACATTGGATGCTCTCTTTTTTATATCTCTAATAAAGGACAGTTTTGTTTCTGAAATTATAACTGCAGCAAATATGAGTACAAAGCCTATGAGCAGCCTTAAAGTGAGCTGCTCACCATAGAACATCACTGAGAACATTACCCCGAATACCGACTCCAGACTGAGAATTATTGCTGCGGCCGAAGGGTGGGTCCACTTCTGGCCTATGTTCTGAAACAGCAATGCAACTGCAGTTGCAAATACGGCAAGATAAAGCAGCCCTATAATGTTACCTGTTTCCCACCGGGTTGGGAATTTCTCAAAAGTCAGGCCCATTCCCCAGGAGAGCAGGGCTGCAAAGCCAAATTGCAGTATAGTGATGATTATGGGGTCCTTTCCCTTGCCCAATTTTGCAACTGCCACCAAATGTCCTGCGTACAGAAAGCCTCCCAGCAATGTGAAGGCATCTCCAAAGCCTATGGAAAAATCCCCCTTCAGGGACACAAGGCCTATTCCCGAGATGCATACTATGGCAGCCATAAAGTTGTAGATATCCGGCCTTGACCTGTCCACCGCCCAGAATAAAAAAGGCACGATTACACAATAAATTGCTGTCAGAAATGCATTCTTACCCGGAGTAGTCTCGGTAATTCCTATGGTTTGAGTGCTGTAGCCAAGAAATAAAAAAAGACCAATAACTCCGCTTTTCCAGATATAGTCAAGGTTTATCTGTCTCAGTTTTTTAAAAAACACTACACTTAACAGAATACTTGCGATGGTGAATCTGAAACCCAGTAATATGTAAGGCGGAAATACATCCACAGTATCTTTCATAATAAAAAAGGAGCTTCCCCATATAAACGCAGCCATAAACAGTGCCAGTTTGGGAAGCACTTTTCCGGAATACAATGCTTTAATCTTTGATCAATCCTTTCAATAATATATTTATATTTTAAATCCATTCTCCTGTATATCCAGATATTTTAAATTTTCCAGAGTGCCTACGGTGATGTCGGCTAAAGTCAGATCCTGATTACCCGAGTTTGGATTTTTAAATGCAATACATTTCATACCTGCTGCTTTAGCCGCTTTTACCCCATTTCCCGAATCCTCCAGCACAATGCACTCTGCCGGAGCAACTTTTAAAACTTCGGCAGCTTTTAAGAATATATCAGGTGCAGGCTTGCTGTTTTCAACCTCTTCACCGCTGATAACAACATCAAAATTATGATATATATGTAAACCCTTTAAAACCATTTCGATAAATTCCCTTGAGGATGAGGAAGCAAGTCCAATATAAATACCCCTGCCTTTTAAATCGTCAATCAGTTCCGGTATACCGCTTATCGCCTGTAATTCCCCCTGACCGAACAGCTCGTTTTTATATTTGGATTGAAGCTCCAGAAGTTCTTCCACTGTTGAATCAAGTTTATACCTTTTTATGAGTTCGGCCCACATATTAGGATTTGTGACCCCGACGAAACTGGACAGCTCACCGTCTGCAATATCATGTCCCAAATCCCTTAAGACCATTTTGTCTGTTTGAAAATGCAATGGCTCACTGTCAATAATTACACCGTCCATATCAAAAATAAATGCTTTTATCATGCCATCCTCCTACAAAATTTATAAATCCCCCGTCATATAAATGCTGAACCGAGTTGTATTTCAGCCGGGTATGATGCATATAAAGTACATTATACTATATTTATCAAGAAATGATAGCTATTTTAAACAACACAAATATAAAAAGTGTATACCGGGTTTGCACGGTATACACTTAAGTAAATTACCAAAATTATTTTTCTGAATATTATATAAATGTTTTTAACGCAATTACATTTGCATCATGAACAATGACGGATCCAGCATACCGAATATCATGGCTATATGTGCTACTACAAGGAATATACCGATAAAGGTTGCATGCAGCTTGAGTCTTGCCAATTCCGTTCTTTTCCTCCCTATTACGCCCATGTCCAGCAGGGCCATCCCAAGAAGAGGAACTATCCCCGAGAGATAGAAACCAACAGCAACAACATCTGCAAAGCCCCTCCACTCACCGTTCATGGTTAAGGGTATAACGGCATTAATGAACAAATAAACAAATACTCCCGAAAAATAAAGTCCGACGATTATACTTGCAATCTTGTTAAGCTTTCTTAACCCGCCTGTTAAATTTCTTGTAAATAGTATTGCCAGTTCGGTTATTGCTATAGTCTCTGCCAGTATAACCGGAATAGCCATGAATAAAATCAGATTCCAGGGCTGATTTGTAGCTAACAGCTCCATGTAATGGGTCATCATTTTTTCCATAATCTTATCTCCCTATTTTGAGTTTTACAGAATAATTTTCAGATATCACTCATTTATATTACTAAAAAGTTATGAAGATTTTATGGAGAATTTCCACGATGACAAAGTATTTTTTAAATTTAAAGGAACTCTGCTCTTGGCAGCATTGGTTCTATTATTTATAATATTCCGGGGCACCCTGAAGCCAAGCCGGGAAAGCAGTTCATTTGTCAGAGTCCCGGCTTGGGCAGCAACACCTTCGGCGCTGATAAATTCGTTCCCGTCATGGCCGATAAGTGTTGCGATGTCACCCTGCTTTGTTCCGTGAATATCCGTTATATCCACCATGAGCTGATCCATGCATATCCTTCCAACAATCCCCGCTTTCCTCCCGTTGATAATAACCTGCCCTTTTCCGCAGGAGAGATTCGACGGTATACCGTCCGCATATCCGACAGATATGACTGCCAGTCTGGTTTTTTTACCGGAAATGAACTGGTGTCCATACCCTATCCGTTCATTTTCACCTATATCTTTTGTCAAAATAACTCTGGCCTTCATGGAAAGTACCGGCTGAAGCGAAACAGGCACTCTGGTTTCATGCTCCCGGCTGCTCAGTACGCCGTACATTGCTATACCTATTCTGGCATAGTCGCATTTGAGGTATGGGTAGTTAAGTACGCCATAACTGCTTTGAAGGTGTATTTTCCCCGGATTAAAACCGGCTTCCTTCAGTCTGTCCAGCGTTTTATAAAACCTTTCTATCTGAAAATGTGTAAATTCCACATCCTCGGTTGCAAGGCTGTCGGCAGCACTCAAATGTGAAAAAGTACCTCTAATAAGGAGATTCCCGCATTGGAAAATACCGGCCAAGTTGTCCATATTATCAAAGCTCTCACCCAGTCTGTGCATTCCCGTATCTATTTTTACATGAACCTTTATTTTCTTGTTCCGGGAGTTTAACATCCTTGCATAGCTGAGATCAACCACAGTCTGGGTCAAATCATATTGCCTGAGCAGTGAGACTTCATCGGGCAGTGTATATCCCAGAATAAGAATTTCTCCCCTTATACCGTTTTTTCTAAGCCTTATACCCTCTTTGACGGTTGCAACCGCAAAGGCATTCACTCCCATATTGTTCAGTTCCCGGGAGACTTCAACATCCCCGTGTCCATAGGCGTTTGCCTTGACAACAGCCATGATGCCGCAGTTTTCAGGCAATATCCTTCTGAACTGACCGATATTATTCTCAAGGCCTTCTAGGTCGATTTCAGCCCATGCCCTGTCCGCCTTCCGGCCTTTATCCTTCTTTTCCAAAAAGGTCATGACAATAACCGAGCACAAAATTGACATTGACAGGACGGCGATAAAATGAAGCATACTGTTGTCAATAAGTAATGATGTCAGGTTAACAGCTTTTGCAAAGCCCCTCACGACTATAATACACATGGGATGTACTATATATATAAGCATTGACAGTGTTCTTAACTTTTTTTCGGCTTTGCCCCTACAGTTCAGCAGCAGGTGAAACAGAAAAAACATGACCGGCAGGAGCATTATATACATGCTGTCATGACGCTGCATTCCCTGCCGGTTCAGGAAGCTTCCCTCTGCAAGCAGGAGCACTGTGGCAACTGACAGTCCCGTCAGGCATATTTTATTCGAATACTGCCTGCCTGCAGCGGCTATAGCTCCTCCCAAAGCTATAAAAACAGGTGTCATCAGCAGTCCGTTACGGGTATGGTCAAAAAACATGAAAAGCACATTATAAAATCTATTTAAAAAAGCAAACTGTTCCGAAATGCCGTAGTAGCTGTCTCCTAACAGGGCGAGCAGGTAAAGGAGCATTGTAACACCCAGTACCGCCCTTGGATTTAATTTGCTGTATAGTCCGCAAACAACTATCACTCCCAGTATACTCGCCGGTAAATACCACAGATGATAAAATGTACCCTCAAAAACAAGTCCTTTGAATATTCCCGCCGGTGAGAGCTGCTCTTTTATTGCTCCTGTATATATATTTACAGGCAGATATAACAAGATAGCTGCTCCATAAAGGAGAGCCGTCTTTTTTATAAAACCGTTCAATGTAGTTTTTCCCGGCACTAGAAAGAATCCTGTCGTCATTAGAAAAAAGGGAACTGCAACCCTGGCCAGAACATGGGTCAGAAAGAAGTTTGCCCCGGGGCTTATGGAAAGCAGCGGAAAAGTATGGATTGAAACTATCAGCAGTGCGGCTATTAATCTAAAATAATCCAGACCGGCATATCTCTTTTCATCCATTTCCATTCCTCCATACTGTTATAATAAAACCGTCCACATTGTTCCCCGAGATCTGGTAAGGAGTAAAATCCTCAATGCAGATCCCGGTTTGCTGTGTCGAAGCTTCCAGATAATATATCTCTATGATTTGCTCTCCATTCCTAAAAATCAGATGTTCTCCTTCACAGGGATACCCCTTCAGAAAATCAATATATTCTTCCAGGGTAAAACCTTTTGTGTGGATTATCAGGGAGTGTGGGTAACCGACATAGCGGAAATGCCAGGGTTCATGTGAAATACCCGTTATGCCTTCCCTCCCTTTCTGGTAACGTTCGATAAATCCGTATTTGGGAGCCAGCTCTCTGAAACTCTGACAGATACCTTCATAGGGAAAGGACGGGCATATAAAATCGATGTTTTCCTTATTTTCTGCCATATCTATTGCCAAGCCTGTCTGGTGCTCACTGTGATTGGGAAAAGCAACATACTTGAAAGTGAATTCCTCACCGTTTTCCCCGAGAGAGTCCATAAACAGCTTTTGCTGTTCCACTGTGGAGCGGAAGCCGCTTACAGGTATTATACCGTCTCCGGCCCTGCAGGCCGTCATTAGCCGGCTTAGCATATTAGCCGCCGTTTTTTTAAGCAAAATGCCCTCATACCTGTCATCGGCCGGAATCAGCCGGGTATTGTATTCATCCGGCTGTATATCCTGAAGGGGATTCTGCCTGTTTACCAGAATGAGGTCACCTTTATAGATCTCCCGGCGTTCCAGAACCAATTTTTTTAAATTGTTATCTATATCTGTTTTCATTTTTTCTCCAAACCGCCCGGAGATCATTAAATTATCTCCTGTTGACTATGATTACTTTTAATTATGATTACTTTTTAATCCTTTTGGGCCAATGAAATAAGCCTCTCCAGAATTTCACCGAAGGACATGCCTATGCCGCCCAGCATTTTGGGATATCTGCTGTGAGCCGTAAAGCCCGGGATGGTATTAATTTCATTAAATACTATATTGCCGGCGGGTGTCAGGAACATGTCAACTCTTGCAAAACCCCTGCAGCATAATGCCTTATAGAGTTTCAGTGCCGTTTCCCTGATTCTTTCTGCAGTCCTTAAGTCTATTCGTGCAGGCATATGAATTTTGGAGGAAGCAAGGGTATATTTTTCATTATAATCAAAGAAACCCTGCTGGAGCTCTATTTCATCAACTTCGCCTATTATAAGCTCATCATTTCCCAGTATCGCACAGCCCACTTCAAAGCCTTCAATCCCTTCTTCTATTACAATTTTCGAATCATGTTTGAATGCTTCCCTTACCGCCTCATACAGTTCTTCCTGCCTACCTGCCCTGGTAATCCCAAAGGAGGAGCCTGCTCTGGCAGGTTTTACAAACAATGGATATCTCAGAGTTTCTGTTTTTTTAATAATTTCTTCAATACCTGCGTATTTCATTGCAGTTATTGAGGGAGGGACCCTGACACCGGCAATTTGGGCTATTTTGTGAGCGATGTCCTTATCCATGCACAAGGAAGAACTTAGTGTATCGCAGCCGACAAAGGGAATGCCTGCAAGCTCAAGTAAACCTTGAACCGTTCCATCTTCACCGTTCTTTCCGTGCAAGACAGGAAAAACCACATCAATTTGCGTTGTTACAAATCTGTCCTCACAAAATTCAATAAGTGCAGAACTGTTTCTGTCAGGAGAAAAGACAGCAGGTCTGCAATCCTTATCCAAATGCCATGTGTCATTTTTAATACCTTCGGTCCCTCCGAAATATCTGAACCAATTCCCTTCTCTGGTAATACCCACCAATACAACTTCATATAAATCCCTGTTAAGGTTTTCCACAACTGAAACTGCTGAATTTAAAGAAACTTCATATTCCGGGGAACATCCTCCGAAAATAACAGCTATTTTTTTCTTTAACATATATTTATCTCCCTGTTTATTGTCCTGAAAAGCTTTAATAAAAAAACAACCTGTCCAACTGACAACTTTATTGTAGTCAATTTTAACAGGTTGTTTTTTAATTTCGGCTTATCAAATCCTTAAGATTTTATTACAATATTATTTAGATTTATTGAACGCCTACGTTTTTTTGACAGGCAGAGATACTGTAAATTGAGTATAAACTTCATTGCTCTCGGCAGAAATGGTTCCGCCGTGCAAAACCACGATTTCTTTTGCAATTGCCAGGCCCAGCCCTGTACCCCCGGTATTGCTGGATCTTGCCGAATCCAGGCGGTAGAATTTTTCAAAAATAGAATCCAGCTTATCAGGAGGTATCATTTTTCCTTTATTCCTGAATCTGATTATAATATTTTCTCCCTCTGAAATTGCAGATATGTTTATTGAACTGTCATCATAGCTGTAGGCGGCGGCATTCTTAAGTATATTGTTAAAAACACGTCCCAGCTTGTCGGAATCCGCATAAATCATAATATTCTCTCCTGCCTCAACCACTGCCTCCTTATTCCGGGGAGCAAGGATGGGATAGAATTCATCGGCCATCTGTTCCAGCATCATTGTAAGATTTACATCTTCTTTTATAAGATTTATAGTCTGGAGATTGAATCTTGTTATTTCAAAGAATTCATTGATCAGCTGCTCAAGACGGTATGCCTTTTCAAGTGTTATTCCGGTATACTTTATCCTCTGTTCCAGGGGCATATCCGGAGCTTCGTTCAGGAGGCTCAGATACCCGATAACAGATGTAAGAGGTGTTTTTATATCATGCGCCAGATAAACCACAAGATCATTCTTCCTTCTTTCACTCTCAAGAGCGGCGTCTCTTCTTTTTTCCAGGGTACTTTTAACCGTGTTGAGCTTTGTCTCGATAAATTCCAGCTCAGACGGCAAAGTAATAGGTTCCTCTGATTCATTTACAAGCTGGTCAATGCCTCCGCTTATTTTTTTGAAATAACGTGTAAACCCTGACATGGCTACATATATAAAGATCAATAATAAAAAGACAAAACCGATTCCAAGAAGCAGTCCCTTGTTGTTTCTGAATATGATTGCATAAACACCGGCCGCATTCCAATAGTCTATGTGAAAAAGTCTTTGCAGCAGGGATACAAAGCCTTCTGCAAAAGGTTTCTGCAAGGCGTCATCTATTAAAAAGTGAAGAATGAATAAACCAACAACAACTGTAATCAAGCCCGTCAGGAGAATTTGAAGCATTATTTTGGTTTTAACACGTCTAAAATCACTTTTCAATTTTGTATCCAACTCCCCATACGGTTTTTATAAACCTTGGATTTCCCGGAGGTTCCTTCATTTTTTCCCGGAGATGCCTGATATGTACCATCACAGTATTATTGCTGCCGGCGAAGTATTTCTCCCCCCAAACCTCCTGGAACAATTTTTCCGAATTGATAACCTGTCCCCTGTTTTCACAAAGCAGCCAGAGAATCGAGAACTCAATGGGAGTAAGCATGAGAGGTGTTTCGTTTAAAGTGCAGTGATGGGTTGTCCTGTTCATAACCAGTCCCGAAACCTCAAGAATATCATTACTCTGCTGGGCACCCTCATTATACCTTGTAAATCTTCTGAGCTGTGCCTTTACCCTGGCAACCATCTCCAGAGGACTGAAAGGTTTTGTGATATAATCATCGGCGCCAAGTGTAAGACCTGTTATCTTGTCCAATTCCTCAACCTTTGCAGTCAGCATGATAACCGGAAAATTATACTTCTCCCTTATTTTCTTGCAAAGGGTAAACCCGTCCATTTCAGGCATCATAACATCAAGCAGTGCCAGATCATATTTGTTGTTATCAATGCTGTGCATAGCTTCTGAAGGACTGTAAAACTTATCCACACTGTAATTTTCATTTCTCAGATACAGTTCTACCAGGTCGGCTATTTCTTTTTCATCGTCAACAACAAGTATACTAATACCCATTTTTCTACCACCTTATATTCATGATTGAAAATTTTTTGACTAATACGCTATAAAAATTATAGCATATTATTTTCTTCAATTATTCAATCCAAATATTAAGATTTGCTTAATTTTTTAAGGCTCTTAATTTAACACGTTGTGCTTTCCAGGTTAATCAACGGAATAATTTAAGCCTTCTGCTTTGGCAGAGTAACGGTAAATTCAGTCCCTGTATCCGGACTGCTTTGAACCCCGATGGATCCCCCGTGTGCTGCCACAATGGCCTTACTTATTGTCAAACCTATTCCCGAGCCCCCTGTAAGCCTGTTTCTGGATTTGTCCGCCCTGTAAAACCTTTCGAATATATAGGGCAGGTCCTCTCCCGGTATACCGGGGCCATTATCCTTTATTGCAAGTATAACAGCATTTGGATCGGATTTGATTACAACCTGTACCAGCCCTCCCTCGGGCGTATATTTCAGTGCATTGGAAAGAAGGTTTATGATCACCTGGCTTATTTTATCCCTGTCTGCATTTATTTCGGTGCTGTCTCCTATAAATTCAATATTTAACCCCTTATTTAAAAACTGACTTTCAAAATTTTGAATCAGCCTTTTAGCAAGCTCTGCAATATCAAACAATTCTTTATCCAGAACCGGCTTATCACCTTCATATTTTGTCAGTTTCTCCAGGTCCCCCACCATTTTGCTTATTCGTACGATTTCTTCATGGCAGCTCTTTAACCTTTCGGCATCGGCTTCCCAGATGCCGTCAATCATTGCTTCCATGTGACTTTGAAGGGTTGCAAGCGGAGTCCGGAGCTCATGAGCGACATCTCCCGTCAGTCTTTTGCGTAAAGCCTCCTGTTTTTCCAGTGATTCGGCAAGCTGGTTGACTGTAGAGGTCAATTCGTTTATCTCAGTAGTATTTGATCTCCGGCTGATTCTTTCCGAGTAATAACCCTTTGAAATTGATTTTGCAGCCGAAATGACCCTGGAAATAGGTGAACTCAGCCACCGTGACATAATCCAGCCCAAAATCAGGGCAAATACCAGGGAAAACAGTCCAACACCTATGAGTACATTGTTAAAGGCATCTATAAATGCCTTATCATGTTCATTGAGGTAATTGGGGCCATAAGTGCCTATTTCCACAACTCCGACTTTATTCAGATTGTTGTACAGGGAATAAGGAACCTCTGTGTATTTTGCTTCCTTTGATCCGGCAATTCCATTGGAATTGGCAGCCATATGCTCGATTATCTGCTGGCACATTCCATTGTTATGCTCTTTTGCATCCCAGAGTGTCTTCCCGTTTATGTCTTTTACTTTAATAATGATGCCGTTTATTAGATAACTTTCACCTATTGAGGCAACCGAATCGATATTCCAGTTGTCATTACCTTTATACTGGGCCGCAAGAGTTGCAACTATTTCTTTATTCCTGAGCTGCTGATTCTCATTGACATACTCTCTGAAATGTTCCACAACAAATAAATTTGTCAGTGCGTTAATCAGAAATACAATTATGACGGCAGCAATAACATAGGACATGGATAGCTTTGTCCGCAAGCTGTTTACCATTTCATACCAACCTTCTTTAATATTAATCTTCCCTGAACAACCTGTACCCTATACCGTGTACGGTTTGCAGATACCTGGGGTCCCTGGGGTCGTCTTCTATTTTTTGTCTCAAATTCTTTATATGTGTGTCAACAGTTCTGTCAAATCCTTCAAAATCATCACCCAGGGCCATGGTGATCAATTCTTCGCGGGTAAAGGTTTTATTAGGATACTTTAACATTGTAAAGAAGATTTTATATTCATTAGGTGTAAGATTTATAATCTCTTCCTTCTTTTTTACCTCATGTTTCATATCATCTACCACAATATCTTCAAGTTCAATGACATTCACAACAGGGGCAGGGATTTCATGAGCTCTCCGTAATACGGCTGCCACTCTTGCCACAAGCTGCCTTGGGCTGAAAGGTTTTAATATATAATCATCGGCACCTATTTCAAGGCCCTTTAATATATCCTCCTCATCTGCCCTGGCTGTGAGCATTATAATTGGAACCCCGGACTTTTTCCTGATATTTTTGCAGATTTCCTCACCTGAGATATCGGGAAGCATCAGGTCCAAAATAATCAGGGCAGGCTCTGTTTTTTCAAATACCGCCATGGCCTGATTCCCGTTAAGAGCTGTATATACTTCATATCCGCTGTGTTCAAGATAGGATTTTACAACGTCTACTATTTTCTGCTCGTCATCAACTACAAGTATTTTTTTTGGTAAACTCATAATAGAAACTCCTGTTAAACTGTTGTTATGCAAAGATACCCCGCTTCATTCCATGAAGCGAGGTGTCTTCTGAATAAATTATGTTTTATTTGATCACGTCATAGCCCTGGTCTTCAATTGCATCCATTATTGCTTTTCCGGATACCTTTTCAGGGTCAAATTCAACGGTAACCTTTTTATTGGCCAGATCGACCGAAACCTTGTCGACTCCGTCAAGAGCTCCAACGGCTTTTTTTACGCTGTTTTCACAATGGCTGCAGGACATTCCTTCAACAGCTATATCAGTAATTTCTTTTGCCATATAAAATCCCTCCAAATATATTATTATCTAATTAAATCAACCGGTTTACAGCTGACTAATTTCTACTTTTTAAACGGTTTAAAGCGTTTCAGGCTGAGCGAATTTGTTACAACGGATACTGAACTGAAGGCCATTGCTCCGCCTGCTATGATCGGACTCAATAAACCAGAAGCCGCGAAAGGTATTCCGATTATATTATATATAAATGCCCAAAACAGGTTCTGCTTAATCTTGTTCATGGTCCGCTTGGACAATTTGATTGCAGTAGGTATTGAACGTAAATCCCCGCTCATAAGGGTAATATCGGCAGCCTCAATGGCAACATCCGTACCTGTTCCTATTGCCATGCCTATATCTGCCGTTGCAAGCGCGGGAGCGTCATTTATTCCGTCTCCCACCATTCCTACTATCCTGCCCTGCTTTTTAAGTTTCTCCACCTCTTCTGCCTTGTTCTCGGGGAGAACTTCAGCCAGAACGTTTTCAATGCCCACTTGTTTTGCAATTGCAGCAGCGGTTCTTTTATTGTCGCCTGTAATCATATAGACTGCAATTCCCATATCCAGCAGTTCCCGGATTGCTTCCCTGGAGTTTTCCTTTACGGTATCGGCAACTGCCAGTATAGCTTCGATTCTGGTGTTTACAGACATGAGCATGGCAGTTTTACCTTCATCCTCCAGACCTGTAATTGTATTTTCTATAGCATCAATATCAATGCCTTTTTCCTTCAACAGTTTTCTTGTACCAAGGAAAATTTCACTGTCACCCACAACTGCTCTGATACCTCTGCCGGGTATGGCTTCAAACTCATCAGGATCAGGTATGCTGCCAAAATCCGCCTTGCCTTTTTCATAAATGGCAGCGCCTAAAGGATGTTCCGAGCTTTTTTCCGAAATTGCAGCCAGCTTGAGAAGTTCGGAGTTCTCATACCCGTTCAGGGAAATTATATCTGTAACCTCAGGCCTGCCTTTGGTAATTGTTCCGGTTTTGTCCAGAACAATGCTGTTCAGCTTATAGGCTCTTTCCAGATGTTCACCGCCCTTGATAAGGATACCGTTTTCGGCACCTTTTCCGGTGCCCACCATAATGGCGGTAGGAGTGGCCAGGCCCAGTGCACAGGGACACGCAATAACAAGAACCGATACAGCACTGACTATTGCTCCCGTAAGGTCACCTGCCGCCAGGTACCGGATGAGGAACGTAACCAGAGCTATTCCAATGACAACAGGTACAAAAATACCCGATACCCTGTCGGCTATTTTCTGAATAGGGGCTTTTGAGCCCTGGGCATCTTCAACCATCTTTATTATTTGTGACAAAGCCGTATCTTTCCCGATCTTTGTAGCTTCAAATTTAAAAGTACCGAACTTGTTGATGGTGGCACCGATGACCATATCACCGGGCTTCTTTTCAACCGGAAGGCTTTCACCGGTCAACATGGATTCATCAATTGATGAATTGCCTTCAATGATTTTTCCGTCCACGGGTATCTTCTCTCCGGGTCTGACAACAACAGTATAACCAACCTCAACCTCTTCAACAGGGATATCCTTTTCAACCCCGTCCAGTATGACCCTGGCCGTCTTTGCCTGAAGTCCCATGAGCTTCTTAATGGCTTCCGAGGTCTTTCCCTTTGCAACAGCTTCAAAGTACTTTCCAAGAAGTATCAGTGTAATAATTACAGCAGAGGCTTCAAAATAAAGTTCCTTCATCATTACTCCGGGTTGGGCAGGTACAAAAAATGCATTGTAAATACTGAAAAAATATGCCGCCGATGTGCCCATGGCTATGAGCACATCCATATTTGCGCTTTTTGCCTTCAGTGCATGGTATGCATTTTTGTAGAATCTGAAACCTATTATAAACTGCACCGGTGTGGCTATAATAAGCTGAAAATACTCATTGTGAAGAAAAGCCACATCTATTTTAATCAGTGAGAGCAGCATTGCCAGTATTAACGGCGAACTCAAAACCGCAGAAGTTATCAGTTCGATTTTCAGTTTCCTGATTTCCTTTTCACGTTGGGCTTTTTCACTGTCCTGTGAGACATCTTCAACCTTTTCGGCCTTATAGCCAAGATTTCCAATGACATTTATTATATCGGAAACTTTTATGACAGCGGGATCAAACTCAACAGCAGCTTTTTCTGTTGCCAGGTTAACGGCGGCAGTTGAAATCCCCTCCATTTTTCCAAGTTTTCTCTCAATTTTGGCTGAACATGCGGCACAGCTCATGCCTGTTATTTTCAGTTCCACCTTGTTATTACTTTCCGGAGTGTTCTGTAAAACATCATAACCGAGTTTTCTGACAGCTTCACTTATTTTATCTGAATCCACCTGAGTATCATCATACTCCACTGTCGCTCTTTCTATTGCAAAGTTAACATTTGCCTGTTTCACACCCTCCAGTTTGTTCAGTCCCTTTTCAATTCTTGCAGCACAGGCGGCACACGACATTCCCGTTATATTAAAATTTTCCTTCTTATCCATTAAAAATTATTCCTTTCTGCTGCAAGTATAAAGAATCCGGAGCAATTATGAAAATTTCCTTATCCAAACAGCTGCTATTTTAAAAAGCCGATTATACCTGATATATGATTATGGAAAGCTCAGGCAGATGTCAATCTCCGCAGCAGCTTCCGTCCTCTTCCCCGATCCCGCCGTTTTCATCCTTTTCACCATCTTCACCGTTTCCTCCGTAACCAGAAGCCGGATCGATATTTTCAACTTCTTTTTTTACTGAATCAAGATCGAAATTGTTTATATCATCCACTACCTTTATATACCCATTTATCATACCCATCCAACAACCAAAACTAAAATCTTCTTCAGGAACAAACTCAATTTTGTTTTCTCCTTCTGTCAAATCAATACCGGCCCCATAATTGGAGAGAATAATTCTGTTATTACAGCTGTTTATTTTCTCACCATTAAAATTTACAACTGTTTCCACACCTTTCTGGACAACAGCAACTGCCGGTGAAATCCCATAATCATTTACATTTATTGTCACAGTCTGAGTGCCGTTAACAATGGTTCCAACAGCCACCTCGTCAGTGGGAATACTGCCGTTGTGAAATTTAGCCGCTTTTGAGCCTGCGGCACCGGAGTCTCCCGGTATAGCTGCAGCCCCTGCCTGGCCATTGCTGCCATTGTCACCGGCACTTGTGTCCGGTAAATCTTCGGCAGAAAGATTTGATATATCGGATACCACCTTTATATTACTGCTTATCATACCCATCCAGCAAGTATAAACAAAATTTCCCTCTTTTTCAGGGGTGAATTCAATAATATTATCACCAACAGACAGCTTTTTCTGCAGCCTGTACTCAGGAATGGTCACAGAGTTATTGCAGCCGTTCAGTTCTCCGGCTTCAACCCTGATATTCCACTTTACAGGGATTCCTTTCCGGACAGTTATCGGCGCATATCTGCCGGATTCCAACTTTGTAGTTACAAGCTGTATACCGTTTTCTATTTTGGCCCCATCCGGGTTATCAGTTGACGCGTTTGCAATTGAACCCATAAAAGCTGAGAAATTGAAACCTCTGATCATCATTATAATAACAAGTGCTATTACAAGTACCGCACTTGCTTTTATAATTTTTTTTGTGATTCTTCCGATTCCATTCATTCTTTCATCTGCCTCCTGTCAGTCCCGTAACAATTTTAACCGAATTCTACGAGGCTGAATGTAAAGCTGTATTATTTTGTCTTCCAGTTATCTGTGAAGAGTTCCTTATTCTGCTCTATAAAGTCCTTGGAAATAGTAATGTTTGTACCGTCATCGGTTTTATCCTCTTTAAGTATCGGTATGGGATTACACCCGCCTCTTTGCTGTTCTACCATATCCATGGAAAACCTGTTTCCGCAGTTCTGGCAGACAAGCGTATCACCTTCCTGCTTGTAATAGGCTCTGGGCGAACCATTGCACACCTGACAGGTATTAAAGGCCGTTCTTATTGTTCCGTCACTTGCTTTTACGGCCAGTATCTCCATGTTTTTATTACCTATTTTTACAGGATAAAATTTAACTGTTTCTGAAACGTCACTTTTATTGATAACAAGGTCTGTTCCTTCAGCGGCAGGACTATCCGAATTTCCGCCTGCCGCCAGTTTTGAAACAAAAATTACCGCAACAAGTATAACAGCTATTCCGATAATAATTGCAATATGTTTATTTTTAAAGTTCATACGCTCCTCCGTATTCTGTATTTTATGCCAGCATTTTAACAAATAAATATGTAGATTTTATGAAGATTATAATACAGACCCTGCCATATCATTCTAAAATATCAATTTATCCTAGCATATATTTACATTCAGCAAAATCTAAAGTAATATTGTTTTATGTATTAAATATTTTACCAGGGGTGCGAATATGAAATCTGTAAAAATTACCTGTTTAGCCTGCTTGATATGCGGAATAATCCTTTTTGCCTCAGGGATTACTCTTCTCTTTAATATAAAGACTGCCCCGCCCAGTCCTGTTGTTACAGAAAACAGTACACCTTCCACCGAAACAAAGTCATTTGATATAATAAATAACTATACAGGAAATATGAATCCTATAAATTTTCTCGTATTAATAAAAGAAGCTTCCGGAAGTAATACCGATACCATAATCATAGCCAATTATTCTCCGCAAACCAAGCAAATCAACCTTTTGACTGTTCCCAGAGATACAAAGGGAACCAACAGGTCCGACATTAAAATAAATTCTTTTTATGACATGGGCTACAGGCAAAAAATGCCCAAAGGCACATCTGAGTTGGAACGCAAGCATAATGCATTAAAATATACAGCCCAGACAATAAGTAACCTTACAAATATAAAAATCAATTATTATATTTACCTGGAAATTGACACAATAAAGTCAATAGTGGACAAGCTCGGAGGAATTTACTTTGATGTCCCTGCCAAACTGAAATATAACGATCCGGTACAGAATCTCCATATAGATCTGCAAAAAGGCTATCAGCTCCTGGACGGGGACAAAACGGAACAGCTGCTGCGCTTCAGGAAACCTCAGACCCGTTATTATACACGTGAGGAATTAAAAGAGGTTAACAAATACTATAATGGTTCCGATTTAAAAAGAACAGAGATGCAGATAAACTTTGTCAATGCCATTATCCAGCAAAAGGTCAGTTTACTTGAACTCCCCAGACTTATTCCCATAGTTAACTACGCTTTTGACAATGTAATTACAAATACCGAGCTCAATGACGTTCTTTCACTGTTAGGTGCATTTACCCAGGGCTCCAGGCCTGAAATGAATACCTTCAAATTATACGGTATTGATAAAAGAATTGCAGGTGCCGACTTCTTTATATACAACGAAACTGTGGAAGACACAAAAAGCAGAGAACTGCTGAGGGCCGATAAAGTCATTGAACAGTACTTTACCATTCCCTCCGGAAATTTTATTCCCGACCCGGCTTCCATATATGATTTTAAAATAGCCAACAGGGATAATCCCTCAAACAGCGATACCGATTCTGTGGGCGATAATAAAGACAAACCGTAAAAGGCGATCAAAAAGGCCTGGTTCACAGAACCAGGCCTTCGAATTATTTCAGAGTAAAGGACTGCCAAACATCATTTAATATCTTACTGTTTTTGGTCCCATAGAATAAATTATCGGCTATCAAATCTATTGTCATAATTTTATTTCCCTTTTGGAATATGTATACTTCATCTCTATATTCAATATCATTTCTTGTATAATAGACAATGTATTTTTTGCATGTAACACCTTTTTCGCTGACTGTTGTATTGGTATTGACCTTATAACCCAAATCCGTCATATTCTCCTCAAGAAATTTAATAAATTCAGTAAATGAATTATCTCCTTTATCAATTACCGTAACTGTCACTGACAATGAATCATTGCCATAATTTTTTAACATATCGGTATCTATATTCTTTTTCCAATTAATAGGGACATCCATGGAAAATATATCACCCGAAACAGTTCTTTTTTTATCCGACAGAACAACTTTATCCGGATCCAATAGTTTACCGACAGTTTTTGCATCAATTTCCCTGATGGTAAAAGAATTGACCATTCCTTCAATTTTCTTCATCAGGTTTGCATTTCTGTAATCCTCCTCGGATACTTCATACCATAACAGATATTTATAATTTTTATCTACAAGAAATATGTCACATCCGTAATGGGTTTCATTCTTATATTTCATTGAATAATAAACTTTATTGCACTTTACTCCATTAATTACCACATTTTCTTTTTTCAGTATTTTATATAATTCAGGATTAAAATAATCGGAATCTTCCTTTTCATAATTTTCTGTTAATGACTCCAGGGTCTCACCCTTATCAAGTGAATATATCTTAACAGAAAAGGAAAAGTCATTTTTACCATAGAAATAAACCCTGTTTTGAATATTATTATCCTTTGATTCTCTCAAATCAGGCAAAAGATCAATTGACCAGTTTAATCCGGTCTCCTGGTATTTTCTGAAACCATCTGCATTAACATCTGATAAGTCCTCGGTGCTTCCATCCTTGCTGAATGTAAGTTTAAAAGACTCAAGGATATTCCCGTACTTTTCATCCGAATAGGATACATTATTTTTGGTTCCGATAACCATGTCATAAATTTTTGTATTGGTAAGGAATACTCTCTCCTGATATGTGTTATAACTGTTCCTATACACAAAATCAAGAAACTCTGTGCCGTTCTTTCTCTTAATCTCATAATCTATAAGAGTGTAATCATACATTTCGTCTAAAATATCATTGGCGATGCTATCCATATCATTTTCTTTATTACGGTCATATATGGAAATTGAAATGAAATATGATTCGTCGGCAGCCACAAATTCATTAGTTGTTCCGTTAAAATTCCGGTATTCCAGTCTCAGGTCATCCGGCAGCTGCATTGACCATTTGTAATAGCTGTCTCCGACTTTGGACTTGTTGGTATCCTTAATAAGTGCACTAAAATCCTTGATACTGTTCGGGTTGGCTATTTCCTTCAGAAAAGTGATTTTTCCGTCTGAGGTTTTTACATCAGCGCCCAAAATATCTGCCAAAGAAGAAATGGATGCCATAAAAGAATTATTTTTTATGTAGGGAGCTGCATCGATAGTTACCTTTTTTCCGGAAATTATGGCTTCCTTTTTCTTTTCAGTAAGTGTAATATCAACGCTGTTATAGGTGATTACTGCGATTTTGGTCTTTAGATCCACTTTAAGAGAGGCTCCAAGAGCATCTGTTATTACCTTTACAGGCAAAAAGGTCTTACCGCCTGTCTGAGTACTGGGTTCGGCTTTAACATTTTTGCCGTTTACCAGATAAGTATCCGAACCGGCTTTGAATGAAACCGATATTTCTGTGGAGCTCTTATCCTCACTTGGCGTATCCGAAGCAAATGCACCAAACTGTGCTAACAAAAAACACAAAATAAAGCTGAAAATTGCAACTGACTTTTTCATTGTGACCTCCCGTAGTTATAAAACTTAGATTATTAACTTAGATTATTAGATTTGGAGTTCATCCAAAACAACAATGATACTTTGTTCGTTTCCATCTCTGCGGATATTGATATTTACCTTGTTACCCGGAAGCAGTCCTTTTAAGGCCTCATTCAAATCCACTGTGGTATTTACCGCTTTGCCGTTCACATTATAAATATAGTCATTTTTTTTCAGCCCGTATTTTTCGGCACATGAGCCGGCTTTAATACTGATGACCTTCAAACCCTTTTTACTGGGCAATCCGTACAAGGCAACATTATCCTCATCATATTCGGCGCCAAGTGTGACCCTTTTTACCATGCCGTATTTATAAAAATGATCGAGTACAAATTGAATTGTATCTATTGGAATTGCATAATTCAAACCCTGGGCATTCAGCGTGGTAATTGAATTAATTCCTATCACCTCTCCCGCCATGTTGACCAGCGGACCACCGCTGTTGCCCGGATTTATGGCAACATCTGTCTGAATGAGCTTATATTCGTAAAAACCGTCGATACTTCTGTTGAGTCCGCTGATTACGCCAACCGAAGCACTGTTCCTATTCTGGAAGGACAAAGGTGTACCGATTGCAATTGCCGTTTTCCCTATAATAATATCCGAAGCCTCTCCGAACTTTGCCGGAAACAGACCGATTTTATCAATCTTGATCACAGCAAGGTCAGCTTTCTTATCAATATACTTGATCCTGGCATCATAACCGCTGCCGTCGGACAATACAACGACAATCCTTGTCATGTCCACTACAACATGAGCATTGGTCAGTATTTCGCCACCTGACTTTATGACGACACCCGTACCCAGGGCAAGACCTTCTGCAGAGCCTTCCTTTGCTTTTGTATTACCTATGATTCCAACAACAGAAGGACTGATTTCCTTAATAATCTCAGGAATAACATCTTCATTTTTATTGGAAATATTAATTGAATTATTGTTTTGAGTTACATTCAGATTCAGGATTTGAGACAGGGCGGCTATATCAACATAAACCGTTTTGCCGACAGTAGCTGTTCCGATATCCTCCGCTTTACCATTGACAGTTACTTTCAGGCTTGATGCACCCGAAACAGTCAAATTTGAAAGTACAAATAAAATCAGAAAAGCAGTAAAAACAATTGATTTAGTTATGGACTTTTTCATATTTACCCCTGTGAAATGTTTTTATCCTAATATATTAACATTTATTCACAGATATTACAATAAGTTTCGCTAAAATGTGTTAAAAAACTGCATTTTTTGTATATTTAGCCAAAAACGCAGTTTCATTTTCAAAATATTTTTATAAAATTCCTTATGACAAAATATATGATGAAGAAGGCTGTTATAGCTGCCCAGAACCGCTTGCTCCTTGGCACAAGCTTCACATGTTTTTTAAAGGTTCCGCACAACAGTTCAATATATGCCAGCAATAAGAGAATAATACCGAATATCGGTACAGGATTATATCTTATAGATCCGGTTATATCCCCCGTCAGAAGATGCTGGACACTCCTGGTGTTCCCGCAGCCGGGACAGTATACATGGAGATAGGTATAGCTGGGACATGCCGGAAATTTTGTTCCCAAAAAAATCAAAGAATCTCTGAAAAAGTATATGAGAAAAACAGCTATAACCGGTAAAAGAATAACCATTATTTTAAAGAATGTGGAATTAAGCTTATTCAGTCTGTTTAGCAAGTTTGCCTCCAATATTACAAAATCCAGATAATTAACGCGTTGTGCCAATTTGTTTAAATTTCGCTTTACCTGTATGATTTTTTTATAACAAATGGTAACTTCCGTACTAACTTCATGAAATAAGAAGCCACCCAAAACAATTGCGAAAATTGCATCGCCTCATTTAAAGCGCTTTTGCCGTCGCTCAAACTCGACATCCTGTCTCGATTTGAAGCTCAAAGCAGCGTCCTGCTGCTTTGCCGGCAAAATCGCTTTACCTTTGGCGAAAATTTTTTGCAATTGTTTTTAACCGTGCTTCTTATTTCATGAAGTTGTCCTCGCGTACCATTTGATTTCAATTAAATCTACCTGTAAAGCTAAACAAAATTTTAACTAGCCCAACGGGTTAATTTACGCTGCCTATGTAATATTATACTTATACAAAATCAAAATGACTGATAATTTTGCTATTCTATTGACATAGTACTGGTTTTTATCAAAAAATTTATACTTTCCCGGACAATAAAAAAGCCGCGCAACCTTTTGACTGTTACCCGGCCTTTTGCCGTCTAGTTTTTCAAGCTGTGCAGCGGAGCAGGAATCCTTCCTCCCCTGTTGATAAACTCACTGCTGCTGAAGGAATTCACCTTCATAACAGGACCCGAGCCAAGCAGACCTCCAAATTCCACCCTGTCACCGATTTTTCTACCCGGGGCGGGAATGATTCTTACCGCCGTGGTTTTCTGGTTCACAACGCCAATTGCAGCCTCATCTGCAATTATAGCAGCAATTGTTTCGGCCGAAGTGTCGCCGGGAACGACAATCATGTCAAGACCCACCGAGCAGACACAAGTCATGGCCTCAAGCTTTTCAAGGGAAAGAGCACCTGAAATCACAGCATCAATCATTCCGGCGTCTTCACTGACAGGAATAAATGCGCCGCTGAGGCCTCCAACATAAGAGGATGCCATCACTCCGCCCTTTTTGACCGCGTCATTTAGCAGTGCCAGCGCAGCAGTAGTACCATGGGTTCCGCACTTTTCGAGCCCCATTTCCTCGAGTATGTGTGCAACGCTGTCACCAATTGCAGGTGTAGGAGCAAGTGACAGGTCAACAATTCCAAAGGGCACATTCAGTCTTCGTGAGGCCTCCTGTGCAACCAGCTGACCCATTCTGGTTATTTTGAAAGCAGTCTTTTTAATTGTCTCTGCCACAACACCAAAATCCTCTCCCTTAACTTTTTCAAGAGCACATTTGACAACGCCGGGACCGCTTACTCCAACATTTATAACACATTCCGGCTCACCAATTCCATGGAAGGCTCCCGCCATGAACGGGTTATCTTCAACTGCGTTGGCAAAAACTACCAGCTTGGCACAGGCCAGAGCTCCGCTGTCGGCGGTGAGCTGTGCCGCATTCTTCACAACCCTTCCCATCTCTGCAACAGCATCCATGTTAATGCCTGCTTTTGTTGAAGCTACATTAACCGACGAACATACCAGTTTTGTTTCGCTCAGAGCTTCAGGTATGGAGGCTATCAGCCTCTTGTCCCCGGTTGTATAACCTTTGTGCACCAGTGAGGAGTAACCTCCTATAAAGTTTACGCCAACAGTCTGGGCAGCTCTGTCCATTGCTTTTGCAAACTTTGTATAATCGGCACTTTCACAGCTTTCGGCTATCAGTGCTATTGGAGTCACCGAGATTCTTTTGTTAATAATGGGAATGCCGTACTCCCTCTCAATATTCTCTCCGGTAATTACAAGCTTTTCCGCATACCTTGTAATTTTGTCATAAACCTTCCTGCAGGAAATATCTATATCGGGATGCGAACAATCTCTGAGTGAAATACCCATGGTTATTGTTCTGATATCCAGATTTTCTTTTTGTATCATTTTTATTGTTTCAAATACTTCAAAAGGACCTAACATAAGCATTCACCTCATATTCTATGCATGGAGTTAAAAATATCTTCGTGCTGTATCTGGATTTTCAATCCAAGTTCGATTCCCTTATTTTCCAGCTTCTCGGAAAGCTCATGGAAGTGAATATTACATTTTGATATATCTACAAGCATAATCATGGTAAATACATCCTGTAAAATTGTCTGAGTGATATCGAGTATATTGACATTGCTGTCTGCTAAAATATTGCTGACTCCCGCAATTATTCCTACCCTGTCCTTCCCAATAACAGTTATAACTGCTCTCATACCTTATCTCCTTTTCCGGCAATTCAAGATACACTAAATTATACTGCTGATATTTTTGCAAAAGTAAATGTACTTATCCCTGCCATTTATAAATTAATTTAAATTAATATTAACCGAAACAACTGTGAGTAAGCTCTGAAAAAAGCCTAATAAATTGTATTATATATCTTTGTTATATAAATATCAATTCCGAACATATGTTTGATTTTTTCTTTTAACTGTGTTATAATTTAATTGAATGGTAAAACTGTTAAGAAACGTTTATTTCTTTTTTTAATGACGTATTAACAGCAAATATTAAAATACACGGAAGAGAATTTTTTATGGATTTACTGGAAAAACTCGGTGTTTTGGCCGATGCGGCCAAGTACGACGTCTCCTGCTCCTCCAGCGGAGGGACAAGGAATAATAAAAATGGAGTTGGGAACAGCCATGCTGCCGGTATTTGTCATACCTGGTCCGATGACGGCAGGTGTGTTTCACTGCTGAAAATTCTTTTATCAAATGAATGCATGTATGACTGCGTATACTGCGTGAACAGAGCCTCGAATGACATTCCGAGAGCCAGCTTTACCGCTGATGAAGTAATAGATCTCACCATGAATTTCTACAGGAGAAATTACATCGAAGGTCTTTTTCTCAGTTCTGCTGTGCTTAAAAATCCCAGCCACACCATGGAACTAATGCTTGAAATTGTCCGCAGGCTCCGGAACGAGCAAGGTTTTTTCGGTTATATCCATATAAAGGCAATACCGGGAGCCGATGAACGGCTTATTCATGAAGCAGGTACGTATGTTGACCGCATGAGTGTGAATATAGAACTGCCTTCCGACAGAGGTCTCGAGGTGCTTGCGCCTCAGAAACCCGTCAAGGCACTGCTGAAACCCATGCAGCAGATCAGCCGGGGTATCATGGAACACAGGGAACCCGGGTTGGGCCGTCAAAAAAATGCTATGGAAAAATCTTCTGATCTTTTTTCCGGTTTCAAAGGTAATTTTCCCGATGACCTTCCCGACAGGGACTTCTCACCAAACAAGCTTTCACGCAGAAATTCCGGCAAGTACTTTGTACCGGCCGGCCAGAGCACTCAGCTTATAGTGGGTGCAACCCCCGACAGGGATTTGAGTATCCTCAAGCTCTCTGAAGCCCTGTACAATAAATTTTCTCTCAAAAGGGTGTATTACTCCGCCTATGTGCCCACTCTGGCAGATCCCAGGCTGCCGGCCATAATCAGGCCTCCCCTGCTCCGTGAGCACAGGTTGTACCAGGCCGACTGGCTGCTGCGATATTACGGTTTCGGAGCCGATGAATTGCTCAGCAAGGCAAATCCGGATTTTGACGTGGAGCTTGATCCAAAAGCAAACTGGGCATTGCACAATCTTCACATGTTTCCCATGGAAGTAAACACAGTTGATTACGAGATGCTTCTGAGAGTCCCGGGCATCGGAGTAAAATCGGCCCAGAGGATTATCACCGCCAGGAGGGTCGGAAGACTTAATTTTGACAACCTGAAAAAAATGGGTGTTGTGCTTAAGCGGGCAGCTCATTTTATCACCTGCCAGGGTAAAACCTATGAAAGCTTCAGCCAAAATGAATATATTGTCAAGGAAGCTCTTGTGTCGGCCAGGCTCCTGCCCCAGGGCAAAAAGGCGGTACCTGGACAGATGTCGCTGTTTTCGACTTTAAACGAAAGCGGGCTGGGAGAAAATATGTCGGACCTGTATTTGTTCAGTTCACCGGAAAATACCAGGGAGTGGCTCAGCTATTACGATCAGCCGCAGGATGGGAGGCTGCTTTTAAGTGATATACATTTATGACGGGACCTGGGATTGTTTTCTTACTGCAATCCATCACTATTATTACGACAGGCAGGCTGTGACAAATATTGAGTCGGCTCTGAGCTACAATCAAAACCTGATTGATGAATATAGGATTATACCGGCCGACAAAACAAAGGCCAAGGCTGTTGAACAGGCAATCTACAATAAAATATCCCTGGAGAGTCTTGATAATATTCAGCGGTGCTTTTTTTCCGAGTTGCAAGGCCGTGAAATGTGGATTTTGAAATATATCAGGCTGGGCTTCAAAATCGGTTTGAAAATTGATTCCATGCTGGGTGACCAGACTGTACTGAATGTACTGGTGCCTGCCAGAAAAGTCGGGATTGAATGCCACAGGCTGTTAGGCCTGCTGCGTTTTGAACTGCTTGAAAACAATATTTATTATGCAAAAATCCATCCCGACCATAACATCATCACCTTTATCTCTCCCCATTTCAAGGAGCGTTTTGCAGACCAGAACTGGATTATTCACGACACTAAAAGGAACCTGGCATCCCTTTACAACACCAAAAGAATGATTATTTCATATATGGATCTGACCAGTATTCCGGAGCTTCATTCAGAAGAAATGAGGTTTCAGGACCTGTGGAAGAATTACTTCAAGCATATTGCCATTAAAAGCAGATATAATCCCAAACTTCAAAAGTCCTTCATACCCAAACGCTACTGGAAAAACCTTACCGAGAAAAAACCGGATAACTGATATTACTTAAATATCATGGCTTTCAAAGGACAGCACTGTAAAAGTGCTTACTGAAATTTGCATCAAAAATCCTTGTTGTAAACCGCACTATTTCAAGTAAGCGCTTTGTGTGCAATCCAGTGATTGTCAAATTTATTTCAGCCTGCTGACCAGTTCCTTGAACACATTTCCCCGCTGCTCAAAGTTCTTGAACATATCAAAACTGGTACTTGCAGGAGATAGGATTACACAATCTCCCGGCACGGCTTCGCTGTATGCTCTGGATACGATTTCCTCATAAGTGCCGCAGTGAATTATCTTCACTTCGCTCTCAATGTCGGTCTGGTGGACATAATTGTTATATGCTTCTTCTATTCTTGGAGCAGTAGCACCTATAAGCAGCAGAACCTTCACCTTTTCGGCTATAATCTGTCCAATCGGATCATAAGGTATTCCCTTATCCTTTCCTCCCGCAATCAATATAACCCTGTTTTTGAAGGTACTGAGGGCAGCTATTGTTCTTGATGGGCTGCTGTCTATTGAGCTGTTGTAGAACTTGACACCGTTTATTTCTCTCACCAGCTCTATTCTATGCTCTACACCTGCAAAACCAGCCGCCACCTTTGCAATGGTTTCAGGCTTTACATAATCAATTGCTGCCGCGGTTGCAGCCATATAGTTTTCAATGTTGTGGACTCCGGGTATTACTATGTCATCGGCATCAACTATTTCAACCTCCCTGCCCTGATCCTTAAAAATTATCTTGTTGTCTCTGAATATTACACCTTTTTCGAGGCCCGCCGCCCTTGAAAAATAAACACATTCTCCTATGGCTTCATCTGAAAAGGACTTTGTTATATCATTGTCGTAATTCAGCACAAGTTTGTCTCCCGCCTGTTGATACAGAAAAATGTTTTTCTTGGCATCTATATACTCCTGCAGTGATTTATGCACGTCCAGATGATTTGGGGATAAATTTGTTATGACAGCGACCGAGGGACTCTCCTTTATGGTCATAAGCTGAAAACTGCTCAATTCAAGGATGACTTTATCGCTTTCCCTGACTTCGTCTATTTTGCTTAACAGAGGAGTTCCGATATTACCTCCCAGCCAGCAGTTATATCCCTCTGCAGATAATATTTTATATATCAGTGTGGTAGTAGTTGTTTTCCCGTCGCTGCCTGTTACTGCAAAAACCTGTGCAGGACACAAATTGAGGAATACTTCCATTTCTGATGTAAGCTCTGCACCTTTGGCAATGGCTTCGGCCAGTTCAGGTACATCCGGCCTCATACCCGGAGTTCTGAAGATCAGGTCAAAACCCTCCAATCTTGATAAATATTCGTTACCCAGGCTATACTTGACAGGAAGCCCCTGGAGTTCAGCGTATGCGTCTTTTAGATTTTCCGAAGTATTTTTATCGAAAGCCGTCACATCCACACCCAAATTTACGAGATATTTAATTAAAGGAATATTGCTGATTCCAATACCCAGCACAGCTACCTTTTTGTCTTTTATGCCATGCTTAAACTGCTCAAGTTTGCCATTCATAAAATTCCTCCTTAAAAAATATTTATTTTCCTATTGATTTACGTAAACATTTATAGTAAAATACATATGCGGTTCAAGTTCACGCGGATATGGCGGAATTGGCAGACGCGCATGATTCAGGTTCATGTGAGAGAAATTTCATGCAGGTTCAACTCCTGTTATCCGCACCAAAAGAGTTTGAAAATTATATTTTCAAACTCTTTTTATTTTAGTAATATAACTAAATCAAAAGTAATTTGACTTTGATACTTTATAATAATTTTATTTTACGTCTGTCAGCCAAAATTAAAGCTGTCGGCGTCCTTTACATAGAAAAACGTCTTTACCGACTTGAAATTGTATTTATTGGCCATAATCATCTGTTCTGTACTGCCAACAAACAGAATTCCCTGTGGGTTCAGAGACATGTTAAATTTCTTGTAGATATCGTTTTTGGCTTCTTCAGTGAAGTATATTAAAACATTCCTGCAAACGATCAGATCCATACCTGTTGGATATGGGTCCCTTAACAGGTTAAACTGCCTGAATTCCACACAATTTTTTACTTCATCCTTAACCCTGTAATTGTCACCCACCATGGTAAAATATTTTTCCTTCATTTCCTTTGGAAGGTTTTCAAGGCTTTTAGAGGTATATATTCCGGTTTTTGCTTTTTCCAGGGCACCCATGTCTATATCGGTGGCAAGTATTTTTATTGAGCTGAGGGGTAACATTTTATTTAAAACCATGACCAGCGTGTATGGTTCATCTCCGGTGGAACACGCCGAACTCCATATGTTTAGCTTTTTATTCCTGCCCAGCAGCAGCGGGAATATTTCCTTTTCAAGCACAGCCCACTGGTCCGGGTTACGGTAAAATTCCGATACATTTATTGTCAGATAATTTATAAACTCTTTAAATAAATCCTTGTTGTCCTTTAATGCCTGAACGTATTCTTTATATGTATCGAAGTTATTTTTCTTTATCAAGGCATCTATTCTTCTCTTCATCTGTTTTTCTTTATAAAGAGTAAGATTTATTTTGGTCATTTTAAGGATTTCCTCTTTAAAACCCTCATAATCCATAATATATCCTCCTAATATTAGTATATTATAAGTATGTATCCATTCATGTTTTTAATGCTGCACTCATTACAATAATAGAACAATATATATTACATTTATTTCCAATACTTAAATAAAAGGATGTACCGAGGTACATCCTTTTATTATGAACAGATTAATAATTATTTATTATCTTCATCTGTTAAGCTTTCACCGATGGTATTGGTCATTTCCTCTTTATGCTCGGTTGGAATTTCTTCACCGGGCTCAACAGCTGCTTCTTCCTTTTTTGCACCAACAGGATCGATAGGATTCACTTCTTTAATGCTTAGGCTGATTTTTTTAGCTTCTATGTCAAGCTCGGTAATTTTTGCTTCAACCATTTGTCCAACCTTCAGAACATCTCCCGGTTTGCCCAAACGTACATTGGAAATTTGTGATATGTGAACCAAACCGTCAACGCCCTGTTCTATTTCCACAAAAGCACCGAATGGTACAAGTCTTACAACTTTTCCGGTTATAACATTACCAACCTCGTATTTTTCAGCAGCCTTGTTCCATGGATTGTCAGCCTGTTTCTTGTAGCCGAGGGAAATTCTCTTCTTATCCCTGTCAAATTCAAGAACCGAAACCACTACCTCGTCTCCAACCTTTACAACTTCTGACGGATGCTTTATTTTATTCCAGGAAAGCTCTGACAAATGGACAAGTCCGTCAACTCCTCCTATATCAACAAAGGCACCAAAATCCATGAGGCTCTTTACAACACCGTTATAGGTCTTTCCTACTTCAATGCTGTTCCAGATTTCGTTTGAAGCCGCTTCCTTGTTCTTTTCAATCAATACCCTTGAAGAACCAACTACTTTTCTCTTCTGCTTGTTTACTTCAATGATCTGTACCTGTAATACCTGTTTTACAAATTCGGAAAGGTCCTTAACAAATCTGTCGCTGATTTGCGATGCAGGAATGAATATCTTCACTCCGCTGGAAATGCCTATTACTCCGCCGTTTACCTTCTCGGTAATTTTAACGGCAACAGGTTTCTTGGTTTCAAATGCACTTTCTATTGTATCCCAGCCTTTGACAGCGTCAACCTTGGTTTTGCTTAAAACAACATTACCTTCTCCGTCGTTAACTCTTACAACAAAAACGTCAATTTCATCGCCAACCTTAAGTGATTTTTCAGGATTAAAGTCCGGATCGTTTGAAAATTCCTGAATCGGAATTATTCCATCTGATTTGAAGCCCAAATCAACAAATACTTCACTTTGATTATATCCGATAATTTTTCCTTTAGTAATCTGACCTGTTGTCAAAGTCACAAGTGAGCTCTCGAACGCATCCGCGAAACTCATTTCAAAATCCTGTTTATCTAATTCACTCATTTTATGAATAACCTCCTTGATTACCCAGTCAGGTGTTGACGCCCCTGCAGTAATACCAATTTTTTTAAATTTTTTTATATCAACCGGTGGAATGTCACTGGCTGTTTGTATTTTGTAAGTTCTTTCACAATTTGATCTGCAGATTTCATAAAGTTTATTGGTATTTGAACTGTTCAGGCCTCCTATGACCAACATCATATCAACTTCTTTTGAAATTTTCTCTGCTTCAACTTGTCTTTTGTCTGTCGCATTACATATTGTATCAAATTTTATAACATTTTCAAACCTTTTATTTAAACTCTTTATAATTTTTTCCCATTTTTCTCGAATAAATGTAGTCTGAGCCACAACACAAATATTTTTTTCCATGTGGGGCAGGCTGTTAACCTGTTCCTCTGTCTCTATTATATACGCAGTATTATCACACCATCCGTTAATGCCAATTATTTCAGGATGTTTTTTATCCCCTATTATTATGATCTGATAACCGTCTTTATATTTCTCACTTACAAGTTTTTGAATCTTTACAACATAGGGACATGATGCATTAACTACTTCCAGGCCTCTTTCCTGCAGTTGTTTTATCGTACCGGGACCTACGCCGTGTGCTCTGATTATTACCTTGGCAGGTCCTTCTGCTTCACCGGGGTTATCTATTGCAACAACCCCATGCTCAGCCAGTTTGTCCACCACCTGTTCATTATGAATTATTGGCCCCAGGGTGTATATTCTCTCATTTGTCTCAGCTGCCAGATCAAAAACAATTTTAACCGCATTATTGACACCAAAGCAAAAACCTGCGGAATCCGCTATAATCAACTCCATAAACTCAACCTCTAAATAATTTATTCCCTTAGTAGTCTGTAACATCTAAATTCATATATTGCCGACGGCTAAATTTCCCCAGGACTGCGTTGTCGAAAAGCACTGCTTCGCAGTACTTCGTTGTAATAAAGCGATTATTCCGCCCTCCTCCGCCTTGTCCTGAAAAAATTTTTCACGCCGGACAATATAAGTTTTAGATGTTACAGACTGCTATTTATATTGGCATAATTCTTATAAAAATATAAGATTTTTTCTACTACTTCATCTATTGTAAGTATGGTAGAATCAATTTCAATTGCATCAGCCGCTTTTACAAGGGGAGCCAATGCCCTGGAACTGTCATTTTTATCCCTGAATATAATGTCATCCCTGACGGCCTCCAGATTTGCCGGCTGACCTTTTTGTACAAGCTCTTCATACCTTCTTCTGGCTCTTTCATCAACCGATGCCGTCAGAAATATTTTAAGCTCGGCAGCAGGCAGCACGTATGAGCCTATATCCCTTCCGTCCATGACCACGTCAATACCCGAGGCTATTTTACGCTGCAAATCAACCATCTTCAGCCTTACCTCCGGAAATACGGCAACATTGGATGCCCCTACCGACACCTGGGGTGTTCTGATTGCCTCGGATACATCTTCTCCATCCAGAAAAATTTTTTGCAGGTTGTTTTCATGGGAAATGGATATGTCCAGTTTATCCATCATAATTGCCAGCTCCTGGTGATTTTTTGTATCTATTCCGGTTTTTATTGCCTTTAAAGCAACTGTCCTGTACATTGCGCCGGTATCAAGATAAATAAACCCCAATTTTTGTGAAACCTTTTTTGCTATGGTACTTTTGCCGGCACCTGCCGGACCGTCTATTGCTATACTTCTTGGCATCAATTTCTCCTCGTGAATATCATTTATATACATCCCCTGATATATGGCACAGTATTATTTTGCCAAATCCGGCCTTAATACGGCCGCACCTTTTAAATAGATGTGTTTTATTTCACTGCCCGCTTTATCAGTATTAATGTGTATCAAAACCCGCACACAGCTTCTCAGGCTTCCCGGAACATCAATTTCATTGGAGCACATAAGCGGGACATCGTTCAAGCCCATTTCCCTTGCTGCCACAGCTGGGAAAACAGCATTTAAGTCGCTGGTCATTGTAAATATTATACTTATTAAATCAGATGTTTTTATTTCATTGTTATTTATTATCTCAGCCAACAGATCCCTGGTCCCTTCCAAAATTGCCTCTTTTGTGTTTTCAGGAACAGTTATTGCCCCCCTGATTGCGCGTACAAGCATTACATTGTCCTCCAGTATTAACAAGTAAAATAAAAGATAAAATCAAATTTATTAAATTTTTTAGAATTATACTACCCTGTGGCCAAGACCTATGGCAACCTCGTTGAGGTTCAGCAAACCTATTCCGAAGAAAACAGCTACACTGATATGATCCTTGTAACGTGCTATGCCGATTTTTCCGCCTACATTCAACCCGATGGCCTTTGGCATTATCTGCGATATTGCTTCCCTGGTAGCGCCTGCAACAGCACCCTGTTCTGCATGGCTTTCGGTTATTACACCTTCCCTTTTTGAAGAGACAACAGCACGTTCAACAATCTTCATTACCGAAGAAATGAATTCCCCGCCGTAGTCGACCGCTGCCGATTGTATCCCTATCTGCATGAATTCAGCCTGCAATTTCTTTTCAGATGCCCTGTCATTTGTCAGAGCGATTTTAATCGCAGCACTTGCTATATCTTTACTTCCATATTCCGTCATATTAGCCTCCATGAGCCGCATTGCGGCCACAAAATGTAATGAAAACCTATATCCTTTATCGCAATGTGGCGAATAAAGGAGGTTAATTGGCCATGTGCGCTTTCAAAGTATTGCAAATACTTTGAATATTTCGCACGGCCATAAATTCACAGGTTAGTTTGGAAGACGAACGCAAGTGAAGTCTTTCAAGCTAACCTCCATGAGCCACAATAACGGCCACAAAACTGTAATGAAATCTCTTGACTCCTCATCCGCTATAAGGCGAATAAAGGAGGTCCGTTGCGCCATACAGTTGCAGATATGGTACCGCCAAGGAAAAAACCTATACAAAATATTATATAGGTTTTTAATTTATAAAACAATCAATACTTTTTTATTATATTAACTTGTTGAGTTTATTTTATCCGTACCTTTACCAGCGTTTTTATATTTTTTTCAATGTTTACCAGCGCATTTTTACACTTGCCGTCTATATTTGTAGTTGTGGATTCCACTCTGACAATATGTCCGGCAAAACTCTGACTCCCGTCAATCTCCACAACGTCTCCATCTCTGACGTTCAGTGTCATTTCGGTATTATCAAACTGGGTAACATTATCACCATTTATAAGAACACGCACAGATGGATCAGGTTCCTCTCCCATCATTTTAATTGTTATTTGTCCCTGATCGTACAGATATTCATCTCCGTTCAAAGGCAGTCCTATACTCTTGTCTGTTATATTTAAAGCACTCCTGAACGAGGGAACCACTAAAACCACCTGTACGATTATCAGTACTACAAAACATAAAATGCAGGTACTGAACAATATATTTTCAAAAACCGTATTCTTGTCACTGTTCTCAGAAGCATTTTTAAACCTGAAAACCTTAATTTTCATATTCATCCCCCAATCGAGCAATTCAATTCCCATATAACCATAGTTATTGATAATATGCTCAATTTTGGAGCGAAATAGTCATCATTTCCTGAAGAAGAATATGGTTTGGCTGCTAATTTAATGCGGGATGCCGGTTAATTTAAATATGCTTTCCAGCTCAAAAATGTTACCAACCTTTGTAAGAAATTCAGTTTTGCTTTACAAAATGGCTTATTTGAATCAACTGGTGCGCCAGGACAACTTCATGAAATGGCTGCACGGTTAAAAACAATTGCGATAAATTGTCGACGAAGGTAAAGCGGTTTTGCCGGCAAAGCAGCAGGAGGCTGCTTTGAGCTTCAAATCGAGACAGGATGTCGAGTTTGAGCGACGGAAAAAACGTTTTAAATGAGGCGATACAATTACCGCAATTGTTTTGGGTGCAGCTTCATTTTATGAAGTTAGTGCGGGAGTTACCAGTTGGTCCCCAATCTATCCGTAAATCAAACAAGATTTTAATTAGCACGATAAATTAATTTAGCCTCAAACATTAATATTGCACTAGGCTGATATCCATCAATGGGAAGCCCGATTAGAAGAACTTGCTTGAAATTTGTAGGTTTACCCCAAGTACATCCTGCCGGCAAATTGACAGGATGTCAATTTGATGCAACATACCGAGCCCACGATGGGCGAGTTGTTGCGACGGCTGAGATGTGCTTGAGGTAAACCATACTGTTTCAGGCAAGCACTTCGGGGGCACTCCATTGATGGATACCGGCCGGGAGCAATATTGGTTAATTTAGCTGCAAATTCTGTTAACAGTTCATGCCTGCCAGATATCCCGTCGAAAAGGCAATGGTAAGGTTAAAGCCTCCGGTATAAGCATCTACATCAATAATCTCTCCTGCAAAATAAAGACCTTTGATCTTCCTGGATTCCATTGTAGACGGGTTTATTTCATTAGTCTTTATGCCTCCTGCCGTTACAATAGCTTCTTTTATGGGTCTGGCAGCCGCTATTGTGACTTCCAGGCGCTTTAAAAGCGCAACCAGCCTTTTGCGCTCCTCCTTCGTTATCTGATGTACCGGCTTATACGGGTCTATTGCCGAAAGCTCTATTACAACCGGAATAAGTTTCTGGGGCAGCAATTCATCAAGTGAATTCTTGTATTGTTTCCTGCTGTACTTTTCAAAATCCCGCTGTACACGTTCATCCAGCTTTTCTTCTGAAAGGGCAGGCTTTAAATCAACCGACAGTGTTATGTCCTTGAAATCATATGCGAGCAGATGCCTGCTGGCACTGAGGATAACCGGTCCCGAAACACCGAAATGGGTAAATATCATTTCGCCGAAATCACTATAAATTTCTTTTCCTCTGTTATTTTTAAAGCTTACGGATATATTCTTAAGGGACAAGCCCTGTAAATCTTTGACCCATTCCTCCCCTGTAACCAGAGGTACAAGAGATGGTTTTAAGGGCGTAACGGTATGTCCCAGTTTTTTTGCTATTTCATAGCCGTCACCTGTGGAACCTGTGCCGGGATAGGACATGCCGCCCACCGCAAGCACCACACTGTCGGCTTCCAGCACGGTGCCGTCCGTGAGCACCACACCGCTGACTTTATCATTTTGGTAAATTATATTTCTTACCGGAGAACCGGTCATTATTTTTACATTATTTTTATTTAAAAACCGCATCAGTGCCGAAACAACATCCCTGGCCGAATCCGAGACCGGAAACACTCTTCCTCCCCGTTCAACCTTTGTTTCAAGCCCCAGTTCATTTATAAAGCTTATAAGATCCTGATTGGAAAATGTATAAAAAGCGGAATATAAAAAATTCCCGTTGCCGGGAGTGTTTTCTATGAGTCCCTCAATATCGGTATCATTTGTGATATTGCAGCGGCCTTTTCCCGATATCAGCAGTTTCTTTCCCAGACGGTCGTTTTTTTCCAGCAGTACGACCTTATTTCCTCTATGCGCAGCAATGCCTGCAGCCATTATGCCTGCAGGCCCTCCTCCGACAACAATCACGTTTTTGGTATTCATATTATTCCTTCCGGTTGGTTAATTAAAGCTTTTCGCCATTATAGCCGTCATCTTTTTCATATACCTGATATTCGTCCCATATTTTTTCAAGCTTTTCAAATGTATTATATACTTCATTTTTACGTCTCATCCCTATTGCTACGATAAGAGCGTTAATAAGACTGAGGGGCGCGACAAGAGAGTCTACGAATGATGCCATATCACTTCTTGCCAGAAGGGACATATCAGCCGACTTTGCCACCGGCGATTCGGCGCTGTCAGTCAGTGCAATGGTCTTGACTCCCTGCTTTTTGGCAAACTGCATGGCATTAATTGTTCTTTTGGAGTAACGCGGGAAGCTGACGCCTATAACAACATCGCCTGCCCGGGCCCTGATGATCTGCTCAAACATTTCACTGACACTTGTTGTATGAACAAGCCTTACATTGTCGAAAATCAAATTGAAATAAAAACCCAAAAAACTTGCAAGAGGCGCTGAACTTCTGACTCCCAGTATGAATATGCGTTTTGCACCGAGAATGGTTTCGACTATATTATTAAAGTCGGAATTATCAATCTGTTCAAGTGTTATTTTTATTTTGTCCATATCTGACTGCATCACACTCTTTAAGATGTTATCCTCATTTATTCTGTTTGAAGATACCTCTATCCTTTGAACTGCGGTCAGCTTGCTTTTAATAAGCTCCTGGAGCACCTTCTGGAGTTTTGGATAGCCGTCGAAGCCTAATTCTATTGCAAACCTCACAACGGTTGATTCGCTGACGCCAACTATCTCACCAAGCTTTGCCGCCGTCACATAGGCTGCCTTGTCATAATGGTTTACAATATAGTTTGCAATGAGCTTCTGGCCTTTACTGAAATCATCATATTTTTGCTGAATGATATTAATGAGATCATTGTTTTTCTGAATACTGTTCATATTTCCTCCAAGTCATAGTCGTTAAATCCCTATGTATAAATTGTAAAGCTTTTCTGTAAATTTCATACTATAATATTACCTTCTTACAGTTTAAAAATCAAGTAACCGCATTCTCCCGCAAACCGGCCGGACAACCGCCAAAAACTCTTAAATATCCCGCTTTTTTTGTACCGTAACTTATTTTTTCTCCGGTAAACATATTAATCTGAAACTTACCAATACTATAATAACAATAGAAACTTACAAACATGGGGTACTTATGATCCAGATCGATGACGCAGGCAGCGGAAGTTTTGTGGGAGGAACCTGTATCGGGTTTTACCGTCCTGAAACCAATGAATATTATTTTGACATTATACCTGTTGAATTATATGCCATAGACAACTTTAAAAAAAAGCTTTACCTGGATAATGTTGTTGAAATAGCCAAAAAGGCTTTTAATGCACTGAAGGTCAATCAGCATGAAACAATTGAGATCTGCCGCGGCTATATGTTTGAAAAGCTGAAGCCCTGGCTTACGGATAATGGTTTTTGCTGGTATGTTACCCAGATAACCGGAAGGATTCAGGAGGTGGTTGAAAAAAATTTTGAGCTCTACACCATTAAGCTTGGATTGCCCGAAGAATATATCAAATACACCCGCTATCCCTTCCATTTCCACAAGCTGCTCAGATGGGTGCTGTCCGATTACAGCAACAGGATACCTTTGTGCAAGGTTGGCTGGAAGAGCTGGCAGAAGCTTAAGGACATAACTCCTTCCATTTCATACGCCAAAATGGAGCATGTAAATTATTACTGTCTGAAATGCGGCAAACGTATCAGGAAGGGTTCAAACGTAGCAGTTCTGAAATTTTACAGCAATCAGCTGAACTATATTTATTTGCACAAAGGCTGTGAGATTCAGCATCTGAAAGCCGGCGACGCGGATACGCCGGCCACAACCCTGCGGTAATTGTTCTTCCGGGTATACAATCCCATATATTATACCTGTCCGGCCGAACACCAAAACCGCCGTCATGCTTTTTTGCAATGACGGCAGTTTTGGTGTTTGGGATATATTTGTTTGGGATATATTTATGAAATAATATTGCAAATTTTTCGTTTTATAGTTTGGTTCTGAATCTTTCCAGCATACCGTACAGGCCCCACCTGTTCTGATTATCCAGTCTGGAAATATTTCCTACTGCATACTGTCTCCCGTCTCTGGCACCCATATCGGCCACAACTGCGGATATGGCGGCAGCAACCACCTCAGGGTTTATTCCTTCAGCCTTTTGAGCAGGAGCAGCAGCCGTCTGACGGTCCTCTAGCCTCTGTTTGAAGAACTTCTCGGCAACCTGCGGCAGCATTGCGTATGAGAGAATATCCTCTTCCTGCTCCATATATTCATGAGCGGTATCCTTTATCTTTTCCAGCTCGGGCTCAATAAGATCGGCAGGTCTGCAGGTTATGGGCTGTTCATCCCCAAGGATTTTTTTACGGATTTCTTCACTGACAGGCGCGGGCGTTTTGCCGTATTCGCCTTTAACAATACCTTTTGATTCCTTTGGAACCATCTTGTATCTTTCACCGGTTATAACATTGAGCACAGCCTGTGTTCCAACGATCTGGCTGGTTGGAGTTACAAGGGGAGGATACCCGAAGTCCTCTCTCACCCGCGGTACTTCCTTGAGCACCTCTTCATATTTATCAAGCGCATTTGACTGCTTCAGCTGTGAAACCAGGTTTGAAAGCATTCCGCCCGGAACCTGATAAATAAGCGCATTGACATCAACTCCCATAACTTTAACGTCAAGGAGTCCGCTTTCAATATATTTCTCCTTCAAAGGTCTGAAGTAATCTGCTATTTCACTTAATTTGGCAAGATCCAACCCGGTGTCGAAAGGTGTGTCCTTAAGGGTTGCTACCAAAGGTTCGGTGGGTGGCTGTGAAGTTCCCATAGCCATAGGCGATATGGCACAATCCACAATATCCACCCCTGCTTCAATTGCCTTAATACAGGTCATTGAAGCCACACCGCTGGTATAGTGCGTGTGCAGCTGAATAGGAATTTTCACATTGTCCTTTAAAGCCTTAACCAGCTCATATGCCTGATATGGAACCAAAAGTCCGGCCATGTCCTTTATACATATTGAGTCGGCTCCCATGCCTTCTATCCTCTTTGCATCCTTTACAAAGAGTTCCAGACTGTGCACAGGGCTTACGGTATAGCATATACATCCCTGGGCATGGCCGCCTTCCTTTTTGCATGCCTTTATGGCTGTTTCTATGTTTCTGGGATCGTTCAGGGCATCAAATATTCTCATTATATCCATGCCGTTGGCAATGGCCTTTTGTATGAAATATTCAACGACATCATCTGCATAATGCTTGTATCCGAGAAGGTTCTGACCTCTCAGCAGCATCTGCAGCGGTGTTTTCCTCGCTACTGCTTTTATTCTTCTGAGTCTCTCCCATGGATCTTCATTCAAGAATCTCATAGATGCATCAAAAGTAGCTCCGCCCCATGCTTCCAGTGAATGATAGCCGATATCATCAAGTTTTTCGACAATGGGAAGCATATCTTCGGTTCTCATCCTGGTAGCTATAAGTGACTGATGTGCATCTCTTAATACTGTTTCAGTAATTCTTACTCCCATACCTATCTCCTCTTCTATTATTCAAGTTGGCCCCGGTCAAGCTATAGTTACCATTATTTCACCGGCAGTGACAGACTTGCCTGCTTCAACATTCAGCGCAGCAACCTTGCCGTCGGCAGGGGAAACTATTTCATTTTCCATTTTCATAGCTTCCAGTATCAATAATACCTGGCCCTTTTTAACAGTATCTCCGGCAGCAACTTTTACTTTAAGCACAGTTCCGGGCATTGGAGCAGCCACATCTCCCGCGCTTGCCACGGCAGGTTGTGCTGTCTTTACAGCTTGACGTCCTGCTGTTCCCTTGGCCCTGGGCTTTACGGCTGCCGGAGCCATGGGAGCGCTTGGACCGCCTATCTCCTGTACTTCCACTTCATATGGGTTTCCGTTTACCTTGATTATATATTTACTCATAGTAGTAAATCCCTCCATACAGATTTCATAATTTACACATATTTATTGTCAAACTGTCGTTGCAGTTAAAAGCTTATTTTAAAGAGGAATATTCCCGTGCTTCTTTGCAGGCCTGTTTTCCCTCTTTGTATTCAACATTTCCAGAGCCATTACAATCTTTGCTCTGGTTTCAGACGGTTCTATAACATCATCAATATAGCCTCTTGCAGCAGCAACATATGGATTTGAGAATTTATCCCTGTACTCGGCAATTTTTTCCTTCCTTGTTTCGGCAGGGTTTTCAGATGCGGTTATATCCTTTTTGAATATGATATTTGCAGCACCGTCAGGTCCCATAACGGCTATTTCTGCCGAAGGCCATGCAAATACCATGTCGGCGCCGATTGTTTTGCTGTTCATTGCTATATATGCACCGCCGTATGCTTTTCTCAATATTACATTTACCTTTGGAACAGTTGCCTCCGAGAAAGCATAAAGCAGCTTTGCACCATGCCTTATGATACCGTTGTGCTCCTGAGCCACACCAGGCAGGAAGGCCGGTACGTCGGTTAAAGTTACCAGCGGAATATTGAAGGCATCACAGAAGCGCACAAATCTGGCCGCCTTATCGGCTGCATTCATGTCCAGCGAACCTGCCATGATCTTTGGCTGGTTTGCAATAATGCCGACGGATTTTCCGTTCAATCTTCCGAAACCTATTATTATATTCTGTGCAAAAGCACCGTGAATTTCCATGAAATCGCCGTCATCAACTATTTCTTCAATAATTCCGTACATATCATAGGGCTTGTTGGATTCTTCCGGAATTATTTCATTCAGACTTTCAATTATTCTGCCGGCGCTGTCGGCAGTACCGTAGTACAGAGTGTCTGAAACATTATTGTCGGGAATAAAGCTCAGCAGCCTCTTGATATCTTCAATGCATTCTTCCTCATTTGCAGACTTGAAGTGAGCCACACCGCTTACAGCAGTGTGAACATCGGCGCCGCCCAGCTTTTCCACAGATACGTCTTCTCCTGTAACGGATTTGATTACCTGCGGGCCTGTGATGAACATCTGGCTTGTGTTTTCAACCATGAATATGAAGTCGGTAATTGCGGGCGAATATACGGCACCGCCGGCACAGGGTCCCATTATAACCGATATTTGCGGGATTACACCTGATGCAAGAGTATTTCTATAGAAAATATCACCATAACCTGAAAGAGCATCCAGACCTTCCTCAATCCTGGCTCCGCCCGAATCGTTTATTGCGATGAATGGAGCTCCCATTTTTACAGCCATATCCATTACTTTTGTTATTTTCCTTGCATGCATTTCACCCAGTGAACCCCCGATTACGGTAAAATCCTGGGATGCGGCAAATACCTTTCTTCCATTTACAGTACCGTAGCCTGTAACAACTCCGTCGCCGGCAAGTTTTTTCTTTTGCATTCCGAAATCAAAGCACCTTGATTCAATAAAAGCATCTATTTCAACAAAGCTGCCTTCATCGAACAACATGTCAATTCTCTCTCTTGCAGAGTATTTACCTTCGGTATGTCTTTTTTCGATCTTATCCTGTCCACCACCCAAAGCGATAGATGTTTTCATACTTTTCAAGCTTTCAATCTTTTCTTTCTGTGACATATAAACCTCCTTTATGATGTCCATCATAAGAATAAAACGAAATTATTTCATCAACCGGACGGTCGATTTATTACCTTAAAATATTATTAGTTATTATTACCTAGTAATAATTATATATTACCAAAAAAAGTGTGTCAATAGAATTGCTTCTTATTACCCGCTTTTTACCAATTTGAAATGACTTTATTATTATAAATAAACGGTCTATACTTTATGTATACCAGATGCAGATTTTTCTTTAACGCAATCTTTTTTTACCCACTTAAAATTGCTGCAGGGCTACGAATATTATTACAAGGAGTGAAGTGTTGTTGACTATTTTACATATATTTAATAAATCACGACAAAAACCCGAACCCCTTGGAGAAATTATTAAAACTATCAAAAATGGTGATCAGGAATTAAGGAACAAGTTTATTAATGATTACAACCCTTTCATTATAAAGGTAGTTTCCAAGAACCTCGGCAAGTATGTAGATCTGGAGAATAGTGAAGAATACAGCGTCGGACTTCTTGCTTTCAACGAGGCAATAGATTGCTTTGACGAGAGCAAAAATGCCGGCTTCTTAAGTTTTGCCGAAACAGTCATTAAGAGGCGTCTTATAGATTATCAAAGAAAAAATTCAAAGTATGGCAAAACCTTTCCACTTTCATATTTTGAGAGATATGACGAAGAAGAAAACGTGTTTTACGAAAACAAGTTTTTTACCGTTGATGCTTCCTCCCAGTTTAATAATATTGAAACAAAAGAAGAACTTGCAGCATTCGCCAAACGGCTTGCATCCTTTAACATCGAACTTAAGGAGCTTGTCAGGCTTGCTCCCAAGCACATGGATTCCAAACGGCTGGCCATTAAGATAGCAAGAATACTTGCTCAGAGCAGGGAGCTTTCGGATAAACTTGAAAGAAAAAAAACAATTCCAATGGTGGAGCTTATGAAATTACTGGATGTAAATCATAAAACCGTAGAACGGAACAGAAAATTTATAATTTCGGTTTATATTATTCTTTGCAGCAGGCTTGAAACCCTGCAAGGCTATATTGAGAACGTTGAGAGAGGAGGTAAGTGATATGGCGGAATTCAAGGGCTCCATTCTGGAGCTGAATAATAAAAAAGTCATTGTAATGACTGATAAATGCGACTTCATAACAATAAAAAGAACTCCCGACATGTATTTGGGTCAGCAGCTGACGTTCTCTGAAGCAAAGTCTTCAATGAGAACGGGAGGTTACATACGCAATAACATAACTTTTGCCGCAGGTATCCTGGTTCTGGCCCTCCTCTCCGTTTTGTACCTGCTGGTTTTTAACCCCGGTAATGCCTTTGCCTACATAGACCTTGATATAAACCCAAGTATGGAATTTGCCGTGGATGATGCTTCCAGGGTATTAAGTGTCAAAGCTTTAAATTCTGAGGCCGTGCCTTTACTCAAAGAGCTTGAACTTAAGGATATGCCTGTTAAGGCGGCAATAGCCAAAGTGCTTGACTCCTCAACAACCTCGGGCTATATAAGTCCTGGTAAAATAAATGAGGTATTGATTTCCGCTGCCCTGGAGTCGGCAAAGAATTCTTCCGCCGCCGATAAGGAAAAGACCTTGTCGGTCATATTATCCGATATAGAAAGCCTTTCAATTAAAGTAGGCACTGAGGATCTGCATCCAAAAGTGCTGAAGGTCGCTCCCCAGGTGAGAAAAGAAGCAGCTGAGAATAACATCTCCATGGGCAGATATGAATTATATAAGGAAATAACTAAAACCGATAAGGATATAACTATCGAAAAAGCAAAAACCGAGCATATTTCTAAAATGCTTGATAAAGCAGTACCTAAAAACACAGAGAAAAAGGATAATACTGAAAATGTAAACAATTCAAATAATAATAATAAGGAATACGGCGAAACCAGCATGGAATATACCAAAGTCGGTAAAGCTCATAACCTGAACGGGGAAAATAAGACATACAAATCATATAAACATGAAACCGGACCTGAGAACAGCAAAGATAAGGATAATGTTAAAGATAAAACCAGTAAAAACAAGGATAAAACAAGGGATAAGGATGCAATCAGCAGGACAAAGCCTGACCGGCACGGCAGTCAGGGCCATTCCCGGAAATCCGTCAAGCCTGGAGCTAAACACTCTGGTAAGCCTGCCAGGCAAGGAAACGGCAAAGTTGTTAAATCAGGCAGCGCCAAAAAGCTCAACACTGTTCAAAAGGATAATTCAAATAAAACAAGCAGTAAAAATTATAAATAATTTTACAGAACTGTTACATATTTTTACGGTTATATTACGAAATTTACAAGTTAATTACACTTACCTTAAAATTCCTGCATTTTTGCATCTGAAAGTAGATTATTTAATATAATTTAACCAAAGGCAACCATGAAAGGGGATTTTTATGAAAATCAGCAATAAAAAAATCTTTGTGTTTATATTGTCTATAATAATGGTACTTCAACTTACAATGGCAATTACTGCAAAACTGAATTGAGCCTGTCGATAATCAAATTATATTTATGGATTACGGCCGGAATATGCTCTAACTCTGCGTATTCCTTTAGATAAATTCTCCGTGTGCAATAAAAGTGGCTATGCCACTTTTATTGCGTGATGTGACTGTTCTGTTTCAATTGTCAAAAAGTGTTGGGACCTTTTTTCTCCTATTTGTTCTTTTCGATGCATATCAATATGGGAGGACAGTTTATCTGATTTACGAAGTCCGTCCTCATTACAGTAAACTGTTTGCAGTCAATTGTCCTGATAAACTCCATTACCTGGTTTTTTTCATCAAAACCGCTGTCTCCTCCGTAATAGACTACTATACTTACTATACCGTGAACGGTTATCAGCTCCATGGAGTTCTTAATTGCTTCTATTGTGGTATTCCCTTTTGTTCCGATAGAGTGGTCTCCTCCGGGAAGATATCCCAGATTGAACATGACAGCCTTTACAGGCTCGCTTATATAATTTTTCATATTTTGATGACCGTCGTTAATAAGCTGGACTCTATCTCTCAGCTGCCTGTCTATAAGCTTTTTTTCTGTGGAGTTCAAAGCATTTTCCTGAATGTCAAAGGAAAATACTCTCCCCCGTTCACCTACCAATCCGGCCAGAAAGACGGTATCGTTTCCGTTTCCGGCAGTTGCATCGACTACAAGGTCCCCCTTTTCAACAATACTTTCTACAATCTGGTGTGATTGAGTCAATGAGTTTTTTATTACGCACATGTATGTATGTCCTCCAGCTAGTAGTCTGTAACATCTAAAACAATTGTCAATTTATTGCGGCTTACAGGCCAGTTATGATATAATCAAAGCACTTAATTATTTTCTTATAAGGAGAGATAGAATGGATAATCAGACAGATATAAACAACCATAACTATAACCCAAACAACTATAATCATCAGAACAGTTTCATGCTGCAGCCTGTTAATTTGGACAGTCTCTCAGTCTGGATGAAGTTTTTCGGTATTTTTACAATAGTTGTAGGTGCACTGACCTGTATTGGAATTATCACGGCAGCAATAGGGGTACCCATGATTCTGGCAGGCATAGGCCTGGTAAATGCCTCAAAAAGTCTGAAGGAATATAAGAATTTCAATAATCAGTTCACACTTAATGATTTTTTCACTCACTTAAATAAGTTTTTCAAAATAAATGGTATTTTAGCTATTATATACATTGTAATTATGGTAATGTATATTGCTTTTTTGCTGATATTTATATTATTGAGCGTTTATTCCTTCGGTTATTAATAAAGACTTTTTACCTCTTCAGGAGTGAGCTTTCTCCACTTGCCTTCGGGCAGATCCTTCAGAGCTATGGGCCCGATTGAAACCCTTTTAAGGGTTAAGACCTGATGGCCTATAGCTTTGCACATTTTACGGATCTGTCTGTTTTTGCCCTCATGTACGGTAACCCTTACAACTGCATTTTCTCCCTTTACCTCAAGTATTTCAAGCCTGGCCGGTGAAGTGACATAGTCCTCGATTTCCAGGCCTGCTTCAAACCGTTCCGCCTCGGCTCTGTTTGGCACTCCTGAAATCATAGCCTCATAAACCTTATTAATTTCATGCTTCGGATGAGTAAGCCTGTATGTAAATTCTCCGTCGTTTGTGAGTATGATAAGTCCGGAGGTATCATAATCCAGCCTCCCCACCGGATAAAGGCGGCTTTGTATGTCTTTTACCAGATCTGTAACCGCAGGTCTTCCGAATTGGTCCTTTACAGTTGATACATAACCCACAGGCTTGTTTAAAATAATATAAATTTTGTCGTCGGTTTCCTTATTTGTGACAAGCCTGCCATCCAAAGCCACGGTATCATTTTCACCGACACTTACACCCATGTCTGTAACCGTCTTACCGTTAACAGCTATTCTCCCCTGTCTGATCAGTTCCTCCGAAGCTCTCCTTGAAGCAACCCCGGCATAAGCTAAAAATTTCTGCAATCTCATCTGTGTCATGATATTCCTCAAAATCTGGATTTTTCCCATATGAATTATTTTATTATTCAGGCATAATAACGTCAAGCAAAAAAGCGGGAAAAACTCCCGCTTTTAAAGTTACTCTTCTTTTTTTACATCCTGTCCCTGGCCTTGGTGTTCTTTTTTCTTACCGCACTCAGCCTTCCTGGACATTTTTTCTTTCAGAAGTTCATTTGCTCTTTCGACCAAATCCGGAACCATATCCAGAATCTTTTCAACAGATGAGTTCACATTAACGGGAAGCAGCTTAATGTGGTTTTGTCCGCAAACCATAAAGGCAACAGGATTGATTGAGACTCCTGCACCGCTGCCGCCTGCAAACGGAAGCTTTTTCCCACCCTCTTCTCCCGAAAAACCGCTGTCTGTGGAATAATCTCCTCCTCCTGCTGCAAAGCCGAAGCTTACTTTGGATATGGGTATTATTACAGTACCGTCAGGAGCCTGGACTGCATCTCCTACAATGGTGTTCACATCCACCATTTCCTTAATACTTTGCATGGCTGTAGTCATTAGACCTTCTATTGGATGATCTGACACCAGCGTCACCACCTTTTCTATTTTTTAAATAAATTTTAATTATTTCTCTCACTATGGATATAATATTTACAATTTTTAGGCTAAATATGCAATCAAAATCTACCTTCCAGACTTTTTCCTTAAAGTCGGCTTCAATTTTGATCTCCTTATCCTCAACGGAAAAATTATTAAACAGCCGGCCGGGTATTAAAGCTGTCAAATTCCATAACAACCCGTATAAAAGTGCAGTTTGACAGGCATCACCCGTACCTTCCCTTACCTTTAGCCTGAATTTTTTGAGGATGACACTTCTGTAAAAGAGCTTCAACAAAAGCCAGGCGCCCTTTCGAAGCTGATTGATATCTGTTCTTTTCCGAATTTTTTTCGGCTTATCCCTTTTCTTTTTGTTTTTATTGGCCGGATAAATTGTAATTTTTTTAGTCGGAATTTTTCCAAACAGGTAAATGATAACATAGACATAACACGTCAGGTTGTCCATTTTGAAAATAAAACCTACCGTTAATTTGCACTGCCATATTATTAATATAAGTAATAATATAATTCCCAAAACTAAAAAAATAACCAAGAGATATATCACCTCCTGGTTATTTTTGACATATATTTTTTATTTAAATCATTTTACCGTATTTTATTAACTATTTAATATCTTCCTCAATAAGTTCCTCCAGGTTTAATTCACTTAAATCCTGTATATCAAGCATTGGCAAATCCCTTATGGATTTGAAGCCGAAGCATTTCAAAAACTCATCGGTGGTTTCATACAACCTGGGTCTTCCGGGTGCTTCAAGTTTTCCTGCTTCCTTTACCAAATTTCTCTCAAGCAGCCTTGTTACGGCACTGTCGGAATTTACTCCTCTTATCTGTTCAATCTTTGCTTTTGTTATAGGCTGATTATAAGCTATTATTGACAGAACTTCGTAGGCTGCCTGCGATAATGCCTGTTTCTGCCTTATCTGATAGAGCTTTGATACGTAATCGAAATATTGCGGATTTGAACACATTTGATATTTATCATTTATCTCACGTATGATAATGCCCTTATTTGCCCTGTTATAGCTGTCCATGAAGTTCTTCATCAAGCTTCTTACAGTTTTCTTGTCCAGTTCCAGTATTTCACATATCTTGTCAAGGGACAAAGCATCTCCATAAGAGAAAATCAGACTCTCTATAATGCTTTCAATTGTACTTATATCCATTTAAAACTCCCTCACATTTTCATCAATTTCATTATATAATTCATAATTGCCTTCTTCACTGCTGACATCAGAATTACCGACAATGTGTATATCTGAAAACTGCTGTGTTTGGACGATATTTACCTTTCTCATCTTTGCCAGCTCCAGTACTGCCATAAAACCCGTTACAACTTCTGTCTTCGATTTTGTCTTCAGCGAAAACAACTCCGAAAACTTAAAGGATACCTTGTTCAGAAGCTGTTTAATAACCTCCCTCATTTTACTTCTAAGAGATACCTTCTCATGTTCTATAAGCTTGGTTATGTTCCTGGCGCCTGCATTTATCTTTTTCTTATTCCTGTCAAGTATGGCCAGATACTGCTGCCGGAGTATCTGGGGATCTATTTCAAGTATCTCTTCCCTTACCGGCAGATCAAGTGTTTCAGGAAGCCTGAATACAACTGTTTCCCACTTCTTCTCCAGTTCTTTCAGATCCCTGGTAAATTCCTTGTAACGCTTGTATTCGATAAGGCGTCTGACAAGTTCTTCCCTGGGGTCATGCTCTTCTTCCTTCTGTTCCTTTTTATCCGGCAAAAGCATTTTTGACTTGATATGCAGAAGTGTCGACGCCATGACAAGAAACTCACTTGCCACCTCCAGGTCAAGCTGCTGCATGGTATACAAATAATCCAGATATTGATCGGTAATAGTATTTATAGGTATATCATAAATATCTACCTGATTTTTTTCAAATAGATGAAATAACAAATCAAAAGGGCCTTCGAAGTTGTCCAATTTTAAAGTACATGCTTTTGTAAGAGCGCTTTCCATTTCCTCTCCATATGCGTTACCGGCACATGGCCGGCAAATAATAAATACTTGTATTTTCCCAACCAATTAATCTTATCATAAAAGAGGCAATAATTACAATAATATTCAGCCGGTAGACTTTTTTGCCAACATCACGTAAAATATAGTATCAAGACACTGATATTGTGTTGGCAGGCTTTTATAAACTATGGAGGTTATCTATGTTAAGAAATTTAGATCCTATATATATGCTGTTATCCATTCCCGGACTGTTATTGGGCTTTGTCCTGCATGAATTTGCTCATGCAAAAATGTCCGATGCACTGGGTGATCCAACGCCGAGATCCCAGGGAAGAATTACTCTGGATCCCAGATCACATATTGATATTATCGGTTTTATTGTTATGCTTATTGCAGGTTTTGGCTGGGCAAAACCCGTTATGACAAATCCGAGATTTTATAAAAAACCCAGAAGAGATGATATACTTGTCTCAATTGCCGGTCCGTTGATGAACCTGCTAATTGCAGTTGTTTTCTATGGTTTGACAAAAATACTTTTGCTTTCGAATATTCTGAATAACAACATTGGCAAAAATGTGGCATCCCTGTTCGTGATAACTGCAGGTATAAACGTTGTTCTTTTTGTTCTGAACATGATTCCATTCCCTATGTTTGACGGGTATCATGTCATCTCCAATCTGTTCAATACCTGGAGATACCGTTTTTTCAACCTTCTGGAGCAGTACGGAATGTTTATTTTTATTCTGCTTGCAGTAAGCGGTATGCTGGGAAAAATCATATCCCCGGTTGTTAATGTTGTTAATAACTTCTTAATAAATTTAATTCTATATTAAAAAAGGAGAGCTATTAAGCTCTCCCTATACTGAACCACCTGACCATCAATCTTGTGAAAAGTTTGGAAAATGTTATTTTGTTCACACTTTCATAGGCTACCAGGTCATATCTTCCTACTTCGATGCCATCAATTTTATAAATGATTTCACCAACTTTTTGATCCTTTGTTATTGGTGCTGTCAATTCAGGAACCAGCTTAACTTCCTTTTCAATCTTACCCTTTTCACCCTTGGCTACCAATACGCTTGTATCGCTTCCGTAAGCGGCAGTTGTCTGAAGCTTTGTACCCTTTTTGACTGTTATATTTCCCACCAGTTCACCTTTTTTATCCAGTCCTATCCTTTCATAATTTGCGAAACCGTAATCAAGAAGCTTTCTGGCCTCTGCAAATCTTGTATTGGAATCAGGCTCTCCCAGTACTACCGATATGAGCCTTAAGTTGTTGCGGTTGGTTGTTGCCGCCAGATTGAAGCCTGCCTTGTTTGTAAAACCCGTTTTCAAGCCGTCGGTATTGGCATAAAATCTTATAAGTTTATTTGTATTATCGAGCTTAAAGGTTCCGTTCCTGAAGGTATCCTGCCAGGTTCCGGTAAATTTCAGAACCGTCGGATGCTTCATTACCAGTTCCCGGGACATAAGAGCAACATCATGTGCAGAACTGTAGCCTTCATCATTAAGACCGGTGCAGTCAAGGAACTGTGTGTCTTTCATTCCCAGCTCGGCAGCTTTCCTGTTCATATCTGCAACGAAGGTTTCTTCACTTCCGCTGACCTTTTCTGCAAGAGCAACTGTAACATCATTGGAGGAGTGAATAGCAAGAGCCTTCATCATTTCTGTAACCGTAAATTCTTCTCCGGCCTCAAGGTATGCCTGTGAACCTCCCATACCGGCAGCATAATCGGAAACACTGACCCTGTCATCAAATGAAAGCTTTCCCGAGTCCACCGCCTCCATGACCAGAAGCATTGACATAACTTTTGTCACACTGGCAATAGGGAGCTTTTCATGGCTGTTTTTTTCATTCAGGATTTTACCTGAGGCTGCATCCATCAAAACAGAGGATTTGGCCTTCAGGTCCAATACATTCGTTTTTGTAATAAGTTTGTTTACCGCAACATCATCATACTTTGCGGATGCTTCAACAGCGGCTTCGTCCGCATCAGCAAATACTGCAGCCGGCATCAGCATAAGAGCTATTATTAATATGTATCCCACTAACGACATTCTTCTCACTAGGGTCCCTCCAATTATTAACTATTCCACAATGGTATATCTGTCCTAGTTAATTGTTATGCAGGACGGTTAGTGTATATTCTGTTATTGGTCAAAATTTTTTTACCAGGCAGACTGAAATAAATATATTTGAAATTTATGTAAAGTAGAATAAGCCCCAATAAAATGGGGCAATTGTAATATATGTTAAAAAGTATTGTATTCTACACCGGTGCTGTCTATATAGGCCAGTATAAGCGGCTTTTTCTCAGGCTGGACATCACTCAGGCCTATGGCCTGCTTCAATAAACTGCAGGCCTGGGGAATTTTTTCCTCCCTGTTTGTATAAAGGGTAGCTATAACCTCTCCCTTTTCAACTCTGTCGCCCGTCTTCTTATTAAAATATATACCGGCCGCATAATCGATTGTACTTTCCTTGGTTTCCCTGCCCGCTCCAAGCTCCAGAGATGCTACACCGACTGTGTCTGTTTTCATGGTACTGATATAGCCGGCTGTATCAGCCTTATACTCAAATACATGCTTGACCTGCGGAAACAGGCTGTAGTCGTCTATGACTTCTTTTCTTCCACCCTGTCTGGCTATCAATTCTTCAAACTTCTTTATTGCCCTTCCGCTTTCCACTGCTTCGCGGATCAGCTTCCGGCAGTGTTCAAAGCTGCCTTTTCCGCTCAGCTCCAGCATTCGTGCCGCCAGTTCAAAGGATACTTCCGCCAGATCCTGCGGGCCTCTGTTCTTAAGTGTTTCCACCGCCTCAATTATCTCCAGGGAATTGCCGACTGCTTTTCCGAGCGGTATATCCATTTCAGTAACAACAGCAACTGTATGCCGTCCTGTGTTCTCACCAATTTTCACCATGGCCTGAGCCAGCTTCACAGAGTCCTCAAGAGTTTTCATAAACGCACCGCTGCCCGTCTTGACATCCAATACAATCCTGTCGGCACCCGATGCCAGCTTCTTGCTCATAATGCTGCTGGCAATCAAAGATATGTTGTTTACTGTTGCGGTCACATCCCGCAGGGCGTAAATTTTTTTATCGGCAGGAGCTAAGTTTCCTGTCTGACCTGCAATTGCAATACCTATATCCTTTACATTTTGAATAAAAGTCTCCCTGGAAATGCCGGTATTGAATCCGGGGATTGCTTCCAGCTTGTCGATTGTACCGCCTGTATGGCCAAGTCCCCTCCCTGACATTTTTGCAACAGGTATGCCGCAGGCAGCAACAATGGGGCCCAGAATCAGGGTTGTCTTGTCTCCGACCCCTCCTGTACTGTGCTTATCCACCTTTATCCCCGGGATTTCCGACAGGTCTATCATATCTCCCGAATGGGCCATAGCGTCTGTCAGCTGGGCAGTCTCCCGTTCATTCATACCTTTTAAAAAAATTGCCATTAAAAATGCCGCTGCCTGATAATCCGGAATTTTGTTATTGCAGTATTCGGAAATAAAAAATTTTATTTCTTCCTGTGACAGTTCAAAGCCATCCCGTTTTTTCTCAATTATGTCATACATTCTCATAATTAAATCCCTCCGAATCCCCGGAAAAAGTAAGAAGTACATTTCTCCCATGGTTAAATTATAATATTTCCAACAAGTGAAGCAATTATTAAAAAGGCAAGCCGGTATGATGACTTATATGATACTTCCACTTTATACCTCTGTCAATTGTTATATTTATTTATATAAGGATTTTTCATCGGACCATTATTAAAAGTTAAAATTCCCATACACTAAAAAAAGCCGCGCGGGTTATTTTTCAATAACTATTGCGGCGGCTCTCCGGTTAAGTTTAAATTCATGCTCTGGGATGAGTCTTTTTGTAAATCTCCTTGATTTTGTTTTTTGCTATCTGGGCATAAATCTGTGTTGAGGATATATCCGAGTGACCCAGCATCTCCTGAATGGACCTGAGATCAGCTCCATTCTCCAAAAGGTGTGCGGCAAAGGAGTGTCTTAAAGTATGCGGAGTGATGTCTTTATTTATGTTTGCCTGATTTTTGTAATGCTTGATTATCTTCCAGAAACCCTGCCTTGTTAATCTCTTACCATTTACATTTACAAACAGGGCTTCTTCATTTGCATCCTGAATGAGGAAATTCCTGGATTTCAGGAGATACTCATTAACTGCTGCTACCGAAATGGAACCTATGGGTATACTTCTTTCCCTCGTTCCTTTATTGCATTTTATAAATCCAAGGTCCAGATTTATATCTATCAGGTTAAGTGAAATGAGTTCAGAAACTCTTATGCCTGTTGCATAAAGCAATTCCAGCATGGCCTTATCCCTGATACCTTTTAAATCAAGGCATTTGGGCTGATCAAGCAATAATTCCACTTCCTGGGTAGACAGTATCTGGGGCAGCTTCTTTTCGACCTTCGGAGATTCAAGCTCAGAAGTTGGATCAATATCTATTATTTTGTTCTTATGCAAAAATTGATAAAAAGACCGTATTGAAGCCAGATTTCTTGAAATAGTTGAGGTTGCCCTTCCTTTCTTTTGAAGATGCAGAAGATATGCTATTACTGTCGTTTTATTTGTTGCAGAAATATTTGCAGCATTTATCTCCCTCAGATATGTAGTGTACTGCTCAATATCCCTTCTGTAGGACTGAAGGGTGTTTAGAGACAATCTCTTATCTCTTTCAAGAAAATTGATAAAATTTTCAACCTGAACTTCCATTAAAAACGACTCCTTTATTTTTAGTTAAGCACGTGTTTACCACTTTTTAAATCGACTTAATCTTTAACCTATATTCTATAACAAATATTTCTATATTTAAAGAACATTTTGTATTTTTTATCTATATTTAACATAATTATTCCATATAATTGTGGATATTTCCAATTTTAGTATTAAATTTTAATCAGTTTTAACGCTCCTGAAGATAAAAATGCCTCTACAAGTGTAGCAATTAAAATAAAAAATGAAAAAAATGCGGCTACAAAACTATATGGCATTATCTTTTGCTTAACTCCCGTATCCTGAGGTCCGTTTTTTTTGAGCCAGGTTTTAAAAAAATTACCTGACAGTTTCATACCATTAACGCCAAGTGCAAGCAGGCATGGAACCAATATTATTTCTTTTGGAACAAAGCAGATGGAAGATATCAGAACACCTTTTGTCCCCAAAACCCCCATTATGATACCCGAGCTGAAACCGGTGCTGAACCCTCTCATGCCAATTACAACGTAATACATCGGTACTCCGATGACCGTCAGCCCAAGCAGCCAAAATAAACCAACCAGCTTTAAATTATCCAGCAATGATGTCTTAAATAAGTTTATCTGACTGAAATTGTCATTGTCCAAAAGTTTTAAAAATCCGTTAAAAAATGTGACCATTTCATCCTTTTGCTGAAAATCCAGATCATTTACCGAGGCCGCTCCCAGAACAATACCAATTATATAAAACAGAAACAAGCTCAAATACATTATTTTATTGTTCTTGATATAGTCCTTGATAACATTGCCCGTATTCTTTAACATCGTGTGTTCCTCCGGCATCTTTTATCTTTTTTGATGTAAAAAGTCTTTTACATTAAAATATATGCCGGATAAACATAAGATATTACTATAACCGTTTTTCTTCTCTCAATTTTCTTTCAGCCAGCAGTACGCCAATGATGGTTTTAGCATCGGTTATCCTGTGTTCAAGTATCATGTTGACCAGTTCGGAAACATGAATTTTCTCAACATCCAAAAACTCATCCTCATCTGTACAGGACTCACCTTGTGTTAACCCTGTGGCTGTGTACATATGGATGACCTCATTACAAAAACCGGGTGTAGTGTGGATGCTGATTAAATGCTCCACCTTCTCAGCTCTTAACCCTGTTTCCTCCATCAGTTCCCTTTCGGCACACACCTTTGGATCTTCTCCCACAGAATCCAGCTTTCCGGCAGGCAGCTCAAGCGTTGTCAGGTCAAGCGGCTTTCTGAACTGCTTTACCATGTAGAGTTCCCCATTTTCATTAATGGGTACAACAACTGATGCACCTGGATGCAAAACTATATCCCTGGTAGCTTCCTTCCCATTTGACAGAGTTACTGTAAGATTTTGAACCTTAATAATATTTCCTTTATAAATATCCTCTGTTTTAATTGTCTTTTCAAAGTATTCCATGTTTTAAACCTCCATCTTTTGATATATCAGCTAGTAACCATTATTTTATTTTGCGCCCTGTTGGCCGATATTTACTGCCTTACCGCCGCTTTCTTGATTTCATCGGTGGCAAGCTTGTCACACCGGTTGTTCATTTCATTATCTGCATGCCCTTTTACCTTTATCCAATTTATTTTGTGATAATCGGATAAACGTACAAGTTCTTTCCAGAGCTCAATATTTTTTACTTCTTCATTTTTATTCCGCTTCCAGCCTGTTTTAATCCATTTGTCAATCCAGCCCTGTGTAAAGGCATTTATCAGATAAGCGCTGTCACTGTATAAATTAACACTGCAAGGTTCCTTCAGCCTTTTCAGCGCCTCAAGAGCGGCTGTAAGCTCCATCTTGTTATTTGTTGTCGATTCTTCATAACCTGACATCTCTATTTTATGTTCTCCATATATCAGCACCGCACCCCAGCCACCTGCGCCCGGATTACCTGAGCATGCTCCATCTGTGTATATTTCGACCTGCTTCATATTAACCTCCATGAGCCGCATAGCGGCCACAAAACTGTAATGAAAACCTATATCCTTTATCGCAATGTGGCGAATAAAGGAGGTTAATTGGCCATGT
>NZ_JHYD01000015.1 GCF_000621505.1 Ruminiclostridium cellobioparum DSM 1351 = ATCC 15832 | reverse complement strand
TAAGACGACCCAAAGTAAACTTCAGATCATCTCCGCTCGACTTGCATGTGTTAGGCACGCCGCCAGCGTTCGTCCTGAGCCAGGATCAAACTCTCAAATTAAAATTTATATGTTTCGCAGAAAATCTGCTGCACAATTAACTTATTTGACAAGCTTGACTGCTGAATTTTATTCAGCATGCTCATTAAAATTGCTGACTTTTTTTCTAGTTCTTGTTTCCAAAAACCAGGTTGTAAAGTTCGCAAGTTACTCAATTTTGAAATCGCTATGCGATTTCGGAATTTTTCGAGTTCCTTTACATTACATTTGCATGTATTTGTCACTGTTTACTTTTCAAAGTCCATTTGTTACCTTAAAAGTATTATTTCTGTTGACTTTCAAGGTTTTCACTGTTTGCTTGCCGCAAGCAGCTTAATTATAATATCACTTTGCTGTTTCTTTGTCAACACTTTTTTTAATTTTTGTTATGAGTTTTTTTCAAAACACCATAACTCTGATTTACTTGGTGTTGCCGTTTGCGACAGCTTGGTTAGTATATCATCATGCAGTGAGTTATGGCAACGTATATTACTCCTGTATTTACGTGTTAAACTGATTTACAACGGTTATTCTGCATTATTCGCATATATTTCCCATTAAATGTCCGGTATTCTCAGGTTTCATATCTCTTTTTTTCAATAGTTCCTACATAAAATAATATTTACTCAATACCATTTAAATTATCAGGAATCAGCCTGCTTTTCTTACCTGAATAAATTATTGATAATCTGTGTAATGCGCGGGTACAACAAATATATAGAAGCTGCCTGTCTTCCGCATCCCAATACATTTCATCATTTGCATCATAGACAAGCACCGCATCGAATTCCAGCCCCTTTGCCATATATACCGGAAGAATTGTAACCTTATTGATCGTATCAAAGGAATCAGTATTGATCAGTGCAGCACCAAGTTCACTTCCAATTTCCCTATATAGCTGTTCCGCACCCGTCATGCTTTTACATATAACAGCTATTGACTGAAATCCTTCAGTCCTATATTTGCTGACCATATTTACCGCATATTCTTTCATCTGCCCACCATTCTCCGTACCGACAATTTCCGGCAGACTTTCATGCCTTTCGAAACTTTCAACCTCCAGATGCCGATCACTGAAATGGGAGCTGAATTGATTAATCTCATAGGAACATCTGAAACTTTTATTCAACATAATGGTTGTACTTCTCTTTTTATTAAGAATCTGTCTTATATCCGAGTATACAGATAAATCCGATGTTTTTTCTATAGTCTGATTTATATCCCCCAACACGGTAAACTTGGCATTTCCGAAACATCTTTTCAGAATTTCATAATGGACGGGATAATAATCCTGGGCTTCATCTACAACTACCTGCATAATCTCCTTGTAATGCTCACATCCCCCCAGCATCAGCTTCATTGCCAGAAGTACCATTGCATTATCATAACTCAAGACCGGCTTTTGCAGACCTCTACTTACATGGTTCATTATCTCTTCAATATTTACAGGCAGGTCTATTCCTTCAGCCAGCCTGTAAAACAGATTCCGGTCCCCTGCCAGTCTCTTGTACAGCACCATCACATCAACTCTTGAGAACTTCATAACCTCTCTTTTCATTGCTGCATTTTCCTTAAGTGATAACAATCTGGCAAGCGTCTTAACTTCATAGATATGTTCCGGATATTCAGCGATAAACTTTTCAAGCTTCACAAGCCGATGTTTTCTTAACTCGTGAATTTTTATCATGATGCGTTTTTCTATTGTTTCCAGCCTCTTCTCCAGCGGCAGGGAAATCTCATTCTGCCTTAAAAGCTCGGCTTTGGTCAGGTGTCTGTTTGCAATACATTCACCATTGTAGTATATATCTCTGAAATCGATCATCCTGTGTTCGAAATATTTAAGATATCTTTCTATGATAAATAAAAATTCTTTTGACAGTATAAATTCCATGCTGCTTTTAATTAAATTCTTTTTGTTTATATCTTTGGTGGATATTATTTCTTCTATTAAGGTATTACGATTGGCAATTTCAATTTTTTCTTCAAAGATATTATTAAATATTTCTTCCATTGTAAGAGCCTGAATATTCTTTTCACCCAATTCAGGCAACACACTGTCAATGTATTTTTCAAAGAGGTTATTAGGTGTAATAAGTATGATGTTATTGGAACTGAGATTTCCGGTTAAACCATGATACATGAGATAGGCAACTCTATGAAGTGCTACCGAGGTCTTTCCGCTTCCCGCTACCCCCTGCACCATCAGGAGATCATTTTCAATATCTCTTACTATAATGTCTTGCTCCTTTTGTATTGTTTCAACAATACTTTTCATTTTTGCAGAAGCATTCTGGGACAATGCCAGTTTCAACATATCATCCATGATAGTCATACTTGAATCGAAAAAATATTGTATCTCACCCTTTTTTATTTCAAATTGTCTTTTGAGTGAAACTTCCCCTCCAATTATTCCGTAGGGTGCCTTATAGCTGGCCTTTCCCAGACCAAAGCGGTAAAAAATACTGGATATGGGCGCTCTCCAGTCACAAATATAAGTTTGGCGGGTTTTTTCATCGGTAAGGTTCCCAAGGCCAATGTATATATTCTCCTTGTCAAATCCAGCTTCGGTAAAGTCAATTCTGGCAAAGTACGGCGACTGCTGCATCCTGTCGTATTTCCGTATTCTTGCCTCGGTAGCCTCATAATCATATGTTTGGACTTCAATAGGGTTCAGGTATTGTATTGCATCGGACAGTTTTTCAAAATCATTGGAGTAATGGGTGGTGTTTTCATACATATCCTTCCTATCGGCTATTAACTGCCCCTTTTTATTTTTAAGCCTGTCTATTTCATCCGACAGCTGATTTTTAATAATCTCTTTAATCCTGCCGAGATAATTCTTTTCCGATACAAACTGTTCCTGGTAATTATCCATTATATTACTCTCCTCCGACTTAAATACTAGACATTAAATATTAGACAATATATATTAAACGCGTCTGCCGTTTTTTCCTTTATAATATTTACATTTTATATAAAATCTACAATATGAAGATGACATATATTCAGATGGCACAAAAAGAGAGCATACACGTAGTATACTCTCCTTCTGTGAAGTTTGTCCTATTTCCAATATTAAAGTCAGCCGCAGGCTTACCGCTTACCCCATGGAACTGTGTAATAAATGCGGTATAGCCTGTTACCGGCTTTGGAATAGTCATATTTATTAAAAAATTACTGCTCACTTATTAATTACGGCATTACAGCTGATCGTCCGTTTCCTCAGGGCTTTCACCTTCCGTATCTTCACAGTCGGTACCCTCCGGGCATTCTTCGTTTATCATTCTAGCCATACTTACAACGTTATTGCCCTCGCTCATTCTCATAAGTGTTACTCCCTGAGTCGCACGTCCGAGAATACTTATTTCGTTAACTTTCATTCTAATGATACTTCCGTCCGAACTAATTAATATTATATCATCTTCTTCAGAAACAAGCATCATTCCTATGGATTTTCCGGTTTTCTCGGTAATTCTGTAGGTCAATATACCCTTACCGCCCCTTGTCTGAACCTTGTACTCTTCAAGCTCCGTCCTCTTACCAAAGCCGTTCTCGGTCACAACCAGAAGGGTTGTATTGTCGGTAACAACCTCCATGCCAATTACATAGTCATCCTCATCCAGCTCAATGCCTTTAACACCCTGGGATACACGTCCTATAGGCCGGGCATCGGTTTCATTGAAACGGATTGCCATTCCGTTGACAGTTGAGAGCATTATATCCTGATTTCCATCTGTAAGTTTAACATCTATAAGTTCGTCATTCTCTCTGAGTGTTACTGCCGCCAGTCCGCCTTTTCTAATGTTATCATACTCCATCAGATCAGTTTTCTTGACCAGACCGTTACGTGTGGCCATTACAAGGTATAGACCTTCCCTATATTCCTGTATCGGAATTACAGTGGTTACCTTCTCATCACCATTCAGCTGCAGCAGATTTACTATTGCTGTACCCTTGGCCTGTCTGCCGGCTTCCGGAATCTCATACGCCTTAAGTCTGTAAACCCTTCCTTTGTTGGTAAAGAACATGATGAAGTTATGGGTTGAGGTTACAAAAAGATTTTTAACAAAATCTTCTTCTCTGGTGCTAAGCCCGATTATTCCCTTTCCTCCGCGTCTCTGGCTCTTGTAAGTATCGGCTGGGAGCCTCTTGACGTATCCGAAATGAGTCATTGTTATAACACTCTCTTCTTCCTGAATGAGATCTTCAATATCAATTTCGTCTTCATCAATTTCTAATTTAGTCCTCCTGTCATCAGCATATTTATTTTTAATTACATCCAATTCTTCTTTAATTATCTGATGAACAAGGATTTCGTTAGCTAAAACATCTTTATAATATTTGATCTTCTCAAGCAGCTCGTTATATTCATTTTCCAGCTTCTCTCTTTCCAGTCCGGTAAGTCGACCCAATCTCATATCTACAATTGCCTGGGACTGCTTTTCGCTGAAGCTGAATCTCTCCGACAGACCTTCTTTTGCCAAAGCTTCTGTTTTGGAATTTCTGATTATTTTAATAACCTCATCCAGATGGTCGAGTGCCACCTTTAAGCCTTCCAATATATGAGCCCTTGCCTCTGCCTTGTCAAGTTCAAACTTTGTTCTGCGTCTGACAACATCTTCCTGATGAGCTATGTAATAATCAATAGCCTGTCTTAAATTCAAAGTTCTGGGCTCATAGAGATTATCCTCGGTTGGAACAATGGCAACCATATTGACACTGAAGGTTTCTTGCAGCTGGGTGTTTTTATATAATTGATTCAATACGACATTTGGATTTGCATCACGTTTAAGTTCTATAACAATTCTTACAGGTTCTTCTCTGCCTGATTCATCCTGCAGGAAGGATATACCCTCCAACCTTTTATCCTTAACCAGTTCAGCAATTTTCTCAATGAGCCGCGCCTTATTAACCAAATATGGTATTTCAGTTACAATGATCCTATGCCTGTTTCCATGCATTTCTTCTATAGTTGCTTCAGACCGGACAACAAGCCTGCCTCTTCCGGTCCTGTATGCATCTCTGATTCCTTTTTTACCAATAATCTTTGCAGCTGTTGGAAAATCAGGTCCCTTTATATACTGCATTAATTCATCTATGGTTATTTCCGGGTTGTTAATAACGGCATATATCCCATCAATAACCTCCCCTAAATTGTGAGGTGGAATATTGGTGGCCATACCAACGGCAATACCTGAAGAACCGTTGACCAACAGATTTGGAAATCTGGATGGCAAAACAACAGGTTCGACCTCATGCTCATCAAAGTTTGGTTTAAAATCTACGGTATCCTTGTTAATATCGGCAAGCATCTCCATGGATATTTTAGCAAGCCTTGCCTCAGTATATCTCATTGCAGCCGCAGCATCACCGTCACGGGAACCGAAATTGCCATGCCCGTCGACAAGCGGATGTCTCAGAGAAAAATCCTGTGCCATACGCACAAGACTGTCATAAACAGCAGCATCACCGTGAGGGTGGAAACTTTTCAAAGCTTCACCAACGGTTGCAACAGATTTTCTGTATGGCTTATCCGGTGTAAATCCAGAAGAATACATAGTGTAAAGTATACGCCTATGCACCGGTTTTAAACCGTCACGAACATCAGGTAGTGCTCTGTCAATAATTACACTCATAGCATAGTCTATAAAAGACTTTTTCATTTCAGATTCAATGTCTATGGGAATAATTCTCTGCTCCCTTATTTCATCTGCCATTTAATTTATTACCTCTTTTCATATTATAAAAACCCTTTTGCTTGTAGTACATTTCTCAAGTTGTCCACTATATATTGTAATAAAAATTTAACGAACTGTCCACTTTTTTGTCTAAAAGCCAATTCGCTGTAATGCTGACAGTCAATTAAACCCAATTCCGATGGATACCAAATATTAACTTCACAACTATATTATGGCCCAGCTAATACTGCCTTAGCCTGAGTTCTCTTACAGAACTGTTGATAATTATTATAAAATCGGATAAGTTATCCAGATTTGCTGTTAAATGTGTGGAAAATAACAGAATTTTAACTGTTCTCCTGTTCTCAATATTTGTTCTTCCTTTTAAATGCGGCCATTCTTTTTTCAAGAAAAAAGTGGACAGTTAAACCGTCCACAATATAATATAAAATTGCTATTTGATTTGCCATAGTCAGTTTATATTGTTTTGCTGTTAAACTTATGCCATATTGTTCTTTGGTACCCTTACTACAAATTCTATGTAATCGCCTCTGTCAATCTGAGCTGCTTTGGCATTGACTCCCGACTGTTTCATGATATCAATGGCCTGTTTGATTGTATTAACAAAGATCCTGACGTCCTTGATGGCTTTAGTCATTTTTCTGTCGGCAGGTTTTTGTCTTATATCCCGGGAGAACTTGTCAATTGCCTTTTCCACAAGTTCTTCAGTTTTCTTGACATTCAAGCCTCTTTCGCACACAAGCTTCAGCACCTTTAACTGGAGCTGTTCGTCATGAAGCTTTAATAATGCTCTGGCATGCCTTTCAGTGAGATTATTGTCCGACAGGATCTTTTTTACCAGAGGAGACAGCTTCAGAAGCCTGATTTTATTTGCAATGGTTGATTGGCTTTTTCCTATCTTTTGTGCCAGTTCCTCCTGTGTAAAGCCATGTTCATTAATGAGATTGCTGTAACCTTCAGCTTCCTCCATGTAGCTGAGATCCTCTCTCTGTAGATTTTCAATAAGTGCCATTACCGCAGAGTCGTTATCATCAACATTGATGATTATAGCCGGAATTTCTTTAAGTCCTGCCATTGTAGCGGCTCTCAGTCTTCTTTCGCCTGCCACAAGTTCATATGTGCTGTGTGAAATCTTTCTTACATTTATGGGCTGCAGTACTCCATATTGCTTTATGGATTCACACAGTTCCTCAAGCGCAAATTTATTGAACTGCTTTCTTGGCTGGTATGGATTAGGTCTGATATAGTCTATACCAACATAAGTAATGTTTTTTAAATCATCCTTTTTTTCCTGCTTTGAAAACTGAATCTTGCTTTCTAACATAACGGCACCATCCTTTGTATATTTTTTATTGTTCTCTTAAGCAATCTACCATATGTTGTAAATTACACACAAAGGATTATTCTTTTCTTTTATTCCATTTCCTTTATTCCCAGATAAAAATCGTTCGATAAAAAATTATAAAAAGGTTGATAATAATACTTATATCAACGGCTCTTTAGAGGGTTTTCCAGCTTTCCTTGGGTATTTTGTCGGCGTCTGTCTAAACTTTTTTATGATGACGACATTTCTTTCTATATTAGTCTTTGGTAGCTCCAATTTTTCAATTTTTACGATTTTTCCTCCTAAAATGTCGAGAGCTTTTGCACTGACGTCAAATTCTTCAGTGTTACTCCCCTTCATAGCGATAAAAATCCCGTTTATTTTCACAAAAGGCAGACAATATTCGAGTAAAACCGGAAGATTTGCAACCGCACGGGCTACAGCAATATCGTATTTTTCTCGGTGCTGGTGATTGGCTCCGTAGTCTTCAGCCCGCCCATGAATTGTTTTTATCTCTGACATTTCCTTCTGTCCGGAAATATTTGCTGCAATTATTACCTCATTTAAAAACTTGATTCTTTTGTCCAGGGAATCCAGCAATGTTATTTCCAGCATTGGGTTTGTTATCTTTAAAGGTATGCCTGGAAAACCGGCTCCTGTGCCGACATCAATCAGCTTTAGCTTTTCGTTTTTTATATGTGGAAGTATGCTCATGGAATCAATAAAATGTTTTATTATTATTTCCCTGTCTTCTTCAATAGCCGTTAAATTGATTTTTTGATTCCATTCCTTCAGCAGCTCCATATATGTTTCAAACTGGCTGATCTGCTGACCGGAAAGTTCTCTTCCATAATGGGCGGCTCCCTCCGCCAGCAGTTGGGTTAATTCCTTATCCAATGCCATATTTTCCTCCCAATTTCTTCTGATTTCCTCCAAACTATTGTACACTTTATTCTAATTGCCGGGGGACTCGCTTTGCCTTTGATTATTGCTGCGGTTCATCTGTTCCAGATGGATAAGCAGTACCGATATGTCGGCAGGTGAAACTCCCGTTATTCTTGAAGCCTGACCTATGGAATCAGGTTTTATCTGGGACAATTTTTGTCTGGCTTCAAGTCTCAAGCCCTGGATAAGCGAATAATCCATCTCCCGGGGAAGCTTGCGTCCTTCAAGCTTTTTATACTGTTCAACCTGCTGCATCTGACGCTTTATATAACCTTCATACTTAATTGCCACTTCCACCTGTTCCCGTACCGATCTTGGCAGAACAGGAAGCTCCATAACCTCCGAAAGGCTTTCATAGCTGATCTCGGGCCTTCTTAAAAGTTCGGCCACGTTAATTCCGCTTTTAACAGCTGTACTTTCCCTGCTTTCAAGGTATTTCAATACTTCCTCGCTCGGAGGAAGATAGCTGTTGTTCAGCCTGTCTATTTCCTTTTCTATAAGCTCTTTTTTCTCCTGGAATTTCAGGTACCTTTCCTCACTGATAAGACCGACTTTCCTGCCTAAAGGCGTCAGCCTCAGGTCTGCATTATCCTGTCTCAGCAGCAGGCGGTATTCAGCACGTGAAGTCATCATTCTGTAGGGTTCTTTTGTTCCCTTTGTGACCAGATCATCTATCAATACACCTATGTAGGCCTGGGACCTGTCCAGTATGAGGGGTTCTTTCTCATGAATTTTTTGAGCCGCATTTATTCCTGCAATAATACCCTGTGCAGCAGCTTCTTCATACCCTGAGCTTCCGTTTATCTGTCCCGCTGAAAACAAGCCCTCTATGTTTTTAAATTCCAGGGACAGTTTCAGCTGGGTTGCATCTATCCCGTCATATTCGATTGCATATGCACTTCTCATCACTTTCACATTCTCCAGCCCCGGGACAGTTTTCATAAATTCAATCTGGACATCCTCGGGAAGGCTGCTGGACATGCCCTGCAAATACATTTCCTCGGTTTCAAGACCCATTGGTTCCACAAATACCTGATGATTTTCCTTATCGGCAAACCTGACTATCTTATCCTCGATTGACGGGCAGTATCTGGGACCTATCCCTGTGATATCTCCGCTGTACAGGGGTGAGCGGTGCAAATTCCTTTTTATAATTTCATGTGTATCTTTATTTGTATAGGTAAGCCAGCAGGAAACCTGCTCCTTTTCTATACTCTCGGTTTCAAATGAAAAAGGAATGATTGTATCGTCTCCGGGCTGCTCTGTCATCTTGGAAAAATCCAGACTCCTTCTGTTAAGTCTGGCAGGCGTTCCGGTTTTAAATCTCAGCAGGGATATTCCCAGCTCCGCAAGGCTTGCAGATAGTTTATTGGCGGGGAAAATTCCATCCGGACCCCCGCTATAGCTGACATCTCCTATAATGATCCTGCCCTGCAAGTAGGTACCGGTTGTCAACACGATTGCTTTGCAATGGAATATTGCACCGGTATGTGTTTTAATTCCGGTTATTTTTGTTTTTGCTTCATCTGTCAGAAGCTCAACAACTTCAGCCTGTCTTATGTCAAGGTTCTCCTGCAGCTCCAATGTGTGTTTCATTTCCATCTGATAGTGGCGTCTGTCAACCTGGGCACGCAGGGAATATACCGCCGGTCCCTTGGAATTGTTCAATATCTTTGATTGGATGAAGGTCTTGTCGGTCGTCTTGCCCATCTGCCCGCCCAAAGCGTCTATTTCCCTTACCAGATGGCCTTTAGCCGTTCCTCCTATGTTTGGATTGCAGGGCATATTTGCCATACTGTCCAGATTTATAGAAAATACAATGGTCTTGCAGCCCAGTCTTGCGGCGGCCAAAGCAGCTTCACAACCTGCATGTCCGGCACCTACCACTATTACATCATAACTTCCAGCGAAATAATCCATCAGGATTCTTCCTTTCTACTCCTATTTATAACGAGTGACAGCTTGTGCATCACTCTGCTTTTTACTGTTATTTTCCTATGCAGAAACGGCTGAAAATGTTGTGCATGACAGCCTCATCAATGGATTCCCCTGTTATTTGTCCAATATATTCTGCTGAACTTTTTATGTCTATAGTGACCATATCCAGCGGCATACCCATATCAAATGAACCCAAAGCCTGGTCGATAGCATGAATTGACCTGTCCACCAAATTTTTGTGCCTTGCGTTGGTTAAAAGGACTTCTTCATTTTTACTTATGTCTCCCTTGAAAAACAGCTCGGAAATTTTGTCCTCCAGGCCCTCTATGCCTTCGTCATTTATTACCGATGCTTCAAGCACGATATCAGCCGAAAGCCGGCTTTTTATTTCATCTATCCCTGCTCTGTCCGCCAGATCGGTTTTATTTATGAGTATAAGACTTTTCCTTCCTCCGATGCTTTGCAATATCTCCTCATCTTCCTTGAGAATTCCGGTGTCTGCGGCAATTACCATCACTATGAGGTCGGCAGCTTCAATTGCCCTGTATGCCTTATCCACACCTATTTTTTCAACAACATCCCGGGTATTTCTTATTCCGGCAGTATCGGTAATTTTGGCAGGAATGCCTTTTATATTGACATACTCTTCAATGATGTCTCTTGTGGTACCGGGGATATCGGTAACTATGGCACGGCTGCTGCCGGCAAGCTGATTGAGCAATGAGGATTTCCCCACATTGGGCTTTCCGGCTATGACTATGTTTATTCCTTCCCTGAGCAGCTTGCCGCGGTCAAAGGTCTTTGCCAGGTCAGCAAGCTCAGCCCTTATCTGCTTCAGGCCTTCATAGACTTTTTCTCCTGTAATCTCCTCGATATCATGCTCAGGATAGTCCACTGTCACTTCAATGTGTGCAAGAAGCTCCACCAGGTCTTCCCTTAAAAGCTTTAACTTATTTGACAGCCTGCCTTCAAGATGGCTTACCGCCGCCTTCGAACTCTCCACCGTCTTTGAGTTTATAAGATCGATTATGGCCTCAGCCTGGGATAAATCAATTCTGCCGTTTAAAAATGCACGCTTTGTAAACTCACCGGCTTCCGCGGGCCTGGCACCGTATTTGAACAGCAGTTCCATTACCCTGTTTATTACGACAATACCTCCGTGACAATGTATTTCAACCACATCTTCACGTGTAAAAGTATTGGGCTTTTTCATCTTTAGAAGCAGCACTTCATCAACCATCTCTTTAGTTTCCGGGTTTGTGATTTTACCATAGGATACAGTGTGTGAAGGAATATCCTCCATTTCCTTTGAAGAATTGAAAAGCTTTGCTGAAATATCAAAAGCCGATTCTCCGCTTACTCTTATTACTCCTATACCACCGGTTCCATAGGGTGTGGACAGTGCTGCTATTGTATCTTCAAAATACATAGATACTCCATTCCGCATTTACTTTTGCAAATAACGCACAAAATGGTTCAAGGAATATAATACTCCTCAAACCATTTTAAAGTAATGACCAATTATTTTAAAGTTATAACAACTTTTCTTTTTGGTTCTTCACCTGTACTATATGTTTCTACATATTTATGTCCCTGAAGAGTTGAATGAATTATTCTTCTCTCATACGGATTCATTGGTTCAAGAGTAACAGGTTTTTTATATTTAACAACCTTGTCAGCCAATCTGTTAGCCAGCTTTATAAGGGTTTCCTCCCGTTTTTGCCTGTAATTTTCAACATTCAGGATTACTCTCTTATAATCTTCATATCCCTTGTTTATTACAAGACTGGTCAGATATTGAAGAGAGTCCATTGTTTCTCCCCTGCGGCCGATAATTATACCTATATCATCACCATTTATATCAACTACTATGCTCTCTTCGTCTTCATTTACCGAAATATCGGCTTCAACACCCATATTGTTCAAAATAGTGTATAAAAAGTCTGATGCTATATCGCCGCGGCTGGTTTCCACTTCCTTAACTGATGCTCTGATCTTTGCAACCTTCGATCCGATAATACCGAAAATGCCTTTATTGCCTTCATCCAAAACCTCTATCTCGACATCTTCCTGAGACAGATTTAGCTCTGACAACGCTGCTGAAATGGCCTCTTGAACCGTTTTCCCTGTTTTTTCAATACTGTAAGCCATTATTTACTCTCTACCTCCTTCTTCTTAAGGACATATTTATTAACATAGTATTGCTGTCCAATTGCGAATATGTTACCAGCAATCCAATATAATGCTAGACCTGCAGGGAATTGGAATGAAAATATTAATGTCATTAATGGAGATATATACAACATGGTATTTCCCATTGGGTTAGTTGCCTTGTCAGTTGTTTTTGGCATTGACATGCGGGCTGTCAGAAAAGTAGTTCCAACGGCCAGTATAACCAAAACCAGCAGCCAGATTTTCATAGGATCGGAAGCAAGCTGATCAAAATGATATGTGGGTATTGAACCTAAGTTAATTCCTCCGTGACTCGGAAAAAACATATTCAGGTTTCCAACCTTGTCTCCCTGACCGTTTTTCATAAAATACGTTATAGTATTGATTTCGGAATATGCACTGGCCACAGGTATATTTGCGAGCTTTGCCAAATCTTCCAGCTGCGCAGTTGTAAATCCAAGCATATATTTCAAAGGCTTGGTTATAACCTGCCATAATGTAAGCAGGATGGGCATTTGAATGAGCAAGGGCAAACATCCGCCGGCAGGATTTATTTTATGCTCCTGGTAGAGCTTCATAGTTTCTTCATTTAATTTTTGCTTATCATTGGAATATTTTCTCTGAAGTTCTTGCATTAACGGCTGAACTTTTTGCATTTCAGCACTTGATTTGTACTGTTTCAAAGTAAGAGGAACCAATGCGGCCCTTACAATAATAGTGAATATTATAATAGCCAGTCCATAATTTTGAAGAGCAACCGTATTATAAATCCAATAAAGGAATTGACCGAGCGGCTTAGCTATAAAATCTAAAAATCCCATGTTTTTCTCCTATAACTCAAACGTAGTGTATCTATTTCACAGGGTCAAACCCTCCTGGGTGGAAGGGGTGACACTTTAATATTCTCTTTATTGCCATATAACTGCCTTTTATACAGCCATATTTCATTATAGCTTCAATGGCATACTGTGAGCAAGTAGGATAAAACCTGCAAGTAGGCCTCATTTTAAGCGGTGATATAAACTTTTGATAAAACCTGATTAGTAAAATCAAAGCTTTTTTAAACAATCGTATTTCTCCTGATCAAAAACCTGCAGCTTTTTAAGCAGGTACTTAAATTCCTTTAGCAATGCTCCGTACTTTGGAACTGTTTGGTCTCCCCGTGCAGCAATAACTATATCAAATCCGTTTTTTATAAATTCTTCATAGTGTCGATAGCTCTCGCGGATAAGTCGCTTTTTTTTATTTCTGACAACAGCTTTTCCAGCCTTCTTTGAAACTGAAATTCCAATTCTATTTGAGGAAAATTTATTTGGAAGGACATATACGGTAATATGCCTTCCAACATAAAATGTTCCCTTATTAAATACTCTAGAAAATTCGTAATTTTTTTTCAAAGTAACAATTTTTCTCATACCATACTACCTTATTGTTTAGTTTGTATCGAGAATAGCAGGTGTGAGGCGGAAGCAAGTTCCGAACGCACTTTTAAAGAAAAAGACCACATTTATGCGGTCTTATGCTGAAAGAACCTTTCTTCCTTTTAATCTGCGTCTTCTTAATACTTTTCTTCCGTTAGCAGTGCTCATTCTCTTTCTGAAGCCGTGTTCCTTTTTCGCATGTCTTCTTTTAGGTTGATATGTTCTTAACATTAGTACACCCCCGTTCTGGTTTCCTTTATATAAACTTAAAAGTGTTTTTCTTTTAAAGATACCAAACCTATTATATATTAATACTTTTTAAACTGTCAAGGTCATTTGTAATCACAGTTTTTTGTTAATTTTTTAGTTTTAAACTTTTAAAAATCAATATATGGTGAATTCAATTTTTCATATTCAATATCTTGTTACTATAATTATTATTTACCTGACAGCCTGTGGATATATCTCAATAAAAAAATATTTTTTGTGGATATCTATGCTTTTTCGTATTGAATTTTCCACAAAACTCTGATATATTTAATAATACTTGTTGATAACCTGTGTTTATTAACATTCTGGATGTTAATAACTTTTGATCTTTAATGTTTGAATTGCTCCAACTTTACTAAAGATTAATCACAAAAATGTATTACATAGGATGAAAAACGATAATATCTTAAGGAATCAGTTACAAAATATCTGCAATAGTCTATAAATCAGGGTTAGCAATACTGATCTCCTATATACACCGAATATGTGTATATTTTATTATGGTTTTTATTTTTTTGTTTTGAAATATATCTACAGCTTCAAAAAGCATTCAGTGTGCTATGTTGGCTATGAAAAATACGCTTGATAAATTACTTAATGAATAACCAAGGTGGGCGAAATAACATGAACGTGCAACTAAATGATGTATGGAATCGGACATTGGAATTATTAAAAGGTGAAATGACGGAAATCAGTTTTAATACTTGGATATTGACCATAGAACCTATGGCTATAGATTCAAGTACTATTACTTTGGGAGTTCCTGCGGATTTTCAAAAGGGAATTCTCGAATCCAGATATTCCTATCTTATAAAGAATGCACTTAGACAAATAACCCACAAGGATTACAATATATATTTTTCAACACCATCCCAAACACCGGTGAAACCTGCCGCTCAGGAGTATACTGAAGATACCTCCGGTTTGCTGCTGAATCCTAAATACACATTTGATACATTTGTAATAGGAAATGGAAACAGGTTTGCCCATGCTGCTTCATTAGCTGTTTCGGAAGCTCCGGCAAAAGCGTACAATCCTCTTTTTCTATATGGAGGAGTTGGTCTCGGCAAGACTCACCTTATGCATGCCATCGGACATTTTGTTTTAAGTCAGAATCCTGCATTGAAAGTTTTATATGTATCGTCCGAGAAATTCACAAACGAATTGATCAACGCAATAAAAGATGACAAGAACGAAGAGTTCAGATACAAATACAGAAACATAGATGTACTTCTGATAGATGACATTCAGTTTATCGGAGGTAAGGAAAGAACCCAGGAAGAATTCTTCCATACATTTAATGCTTTGTATGAGGCCAACAAACAGATTATCATCTCCAGTGATAAACCTCCGAAAGACATTACTACCCTGGAGGAGAGGCTCAGATCCAGATTTGAATGGGGATTAATTGCGGATATTGCTCCTCCTGATCTGGAAACCAGGATTGCAATCCTCAGAAAGAAAGCCCAGCTGGAGAACCTGGATGTACCCGATGATGTAATGGTATTCATTGCCGACAAGGTGGCTTCCAATATCCGTGAGCTTGAAGGTGCGATGAACAGAGTTATCGCATATTCCACACTTACCGAAAACAAGATAAATGTTGATATGGCTATTGAAGCTTTGAAGGATATGTTCAATAACAGTAAAGCGGTTGTTATAAATTCAAAAACTATTCAGGAAGCCGTATCCCGTTATTTTCACCTTAAGACCGACGAACTTAAATCAAAGAGAAGATCCAGGGACGTGTCCTTCCCGAGACAGATTGCCATGTACCTTTGCCGTGAAATGACAGACATGTCGCTGCCGAAGGTTGGAGATGAATTTGGCGGCCGCGATCATACCACGGTAATCCATGCGTGTGAAAAAATAAATCAGGACATGGCCAACAGCGCTGAACTGAGAAGAACCATCGAAGATATAAAAAAGAATATAGTTGGGGGTTAAATCTTTTTATTTCAAACTTTATTCACAGTTTTTGTTGATTTGGTGATTAAAGTTTGTGTATAACTTAGAGTTTTGGATAACTTTATTATTTTGTTAATAAATCAGTACAGATATTCAACAGATTATCAACATAAGCAAACACTTGATCTCACTGATTTTCAAAAGTTATTCACAGTTCCAACAGCCCTTACTACTATTATTACTGCTTTAATATCTTTTAATATATTTATAAATACGGAGGTACCCATGAAAATAATTTGCTCCAAGGAAAATTTACTGAACGGTATTAACATAGTACAAAAAGCGGTTTCAACAAAAACCACATTACCTATACTTGAAGGTATACTTTTAAATGCAGATGAAAAATTCAAACTTACAGGCAATGACCTTGAAATAGGAATCGAATGTTTTGTTGAAGCAGATATAAGAGAAACAGGTTCCATAGTTATCAACTCAAAGATTTTTGGTGATATAGTAAGACGATTGCCAGACTCAGAAGTACTTATCGAAGTTAAGGAAAATAATCTCGTAATTGTAGAATGTGAAAATTCACATTTTGAAATAAAAGGTATCAATCCAAACGGATATCCTGCTTTACCCAATGTTGACAAAGAAAATGTTTTAACTTTGACACAAGGCAAATTAAAGGATATGATCAGACAAACAGTTTTTGCAGTAGGTACTGACGAAAACAGACCCGTTCTGACCGGATCGCTTATTGAAGTTAAGGACAAGGAACTGGTAGTAGTTTCCATAGATGGTTTCAGACTTGCATTGCGGAGAAAAATTCTGGAAGGTGATGTTAATGATTTCAGTGTCATCGTTCCGGGTAAAACCCTGAATGAAATATCTAAAATACTTCAAGCAGGTGAGGAAGAAGTTTATATTTATAACTCAAACAATCAGATAGTGTTTGATGCCCAATCCTGGAGAATAGTCTCAAGACTCATAGAAGGAAAATTCCTGAATTACAACAGCTTGTTAAACAAGGAATTTGAGACAAGGGTAATAATAAATATAAAAGAATTTCAATCCAGCCTTGAGAGAGCTTCACTTATATCCATGAATGACAAGAACAGTCCGGTGAAACTTTCCATAGGCAATGATAGGATAGTTATTACCTCAAATGCCGAACTGGGAGCTGTCCGTGAGGAGATAAAAGTTGACATTGAAGGGAATAATCTTGAAATAGGATATAATCCTGCATTTTTGATTGATGCGTTAAAGGCAATTGATGAAGACAGAGCTGCGATATATTTTATTACAACCAACGCACCATGTACCTTAAGACCTGTTGTTGAAAATAATAATGATTTTGCATATCTGGTTCAGGCTGTAAGGATATAATTACCTGAAACCCGCTAAGGGTACAGGTTGGAGGATTTATGGAAGAAGTCAGGATAAGTACTGAATATATAAAACTGGACCAGTTTTTAAAATGGGCCGGCGCAGTTGACAACGGTGCCATGGCTAAGGGCTTTATATTGGACGGCTTTGTCAAAGTTAATGGGAATATAGAAATACAGCGTGGAAAAAAGCTGAGAAACGGCGATATTGTAGAATTTGAAGATAAAAAATATCAAGTTGTACAGAAATAGTGTAACTTTTGTTTCACAGAGGTACTCAATTGATTGTTAAAAGCTTGGATTTAGAGAATTTTAGGAATCACAAGGATACTAAGATTTTATTTTCTGATCGTTTTAATATTATTTATGGAGATAATGGCCAGGGGAAAACTAATATCCTTGAAGCCATTTATTTATGCGCTTCCGGAAGATCACACAGGACCTCAAAGGACTCCGAACTTATAAGATTCGGCTGCAATTCATATAATATAAAAGCCTTTGTCGTGAATTCCGGACTGGATAGAGAAATTGACATTTCATATTTCAACGACCAAAAAAAGCAGATAAAAATAAATGAAATTCCTCTTAACAAATTAGGTGCACTTATGGGAAACCTGTATGCCGTACTTTTTTCTCCGGAGGATTTGTTTATTGTGAAGCAGGGTCCTATGGAACGGAGAAGGTTTGTAGATATAACTCTAAGTCAGATAAAACCTTCTTATTTTTATGATCTTCAATTAATGGCAAAGATACTTAAACAAAGAAATATGCTGTTAAAGTCAATCGATACCAATTCGTCACTTGCGGATACAATGGAGATATGGAATATTAAATTAGCCGAGGTTGCAGCCTCAATAATTATTTCCCGCCGGAAATTTTCTGAAACCTTATCAAAGCTGGCTCAAAATCAACATAAATATCTTACGGTTGAAAAGGAAATAATATCTTTTAATTACGATTGCAGTTTTCAGGCAAATGACGATAGTAAAAGGGAAGATTTAATTGAAAACTACGTAAGAATATTGGAAAAAAATCTCACAAGAGATATTGCCCTTGGATATACATCTGTGGGGCCGCACAGAGATGATTATGATATACTGATTAACGGTAAAAGTCTTAAAACATACGGGTCTCAGGGTCAGCAGCGGTCAGCCGTTTTATCTCTTAAAATAGCTGAAATAGAGCTTATATACAAGGAAACTGAGGAGTATCCCATACTGCTGCTGGATGATGTCATGTCTGAACTCGATGATAATAGGCAAAAATATCTGATGGATAGTATAACAAATGTACAGACTTTTATTACCTGCACCAGTGATGCTCATTTTAGAAACACTCTTAAAGACAAATGTTTTTATTTTAAAATTGAGGATGGGCGGGCAGCAGGTGAATTTTAAAAAATGTTAGTTTGCATTAAATTTATTAATAATGTAAAATTAAAGGTAGACGTTCATGGGAGGACATGGAAATGTTTTTGCATATAGGTGGAGATGTAGTTATTCCTATTAAAAATGTTATTGCTATTATGGATATTGATACTACAACAATTTCAAAGGATACAAAGGAGTTTTTAAAGATAGCTGAAGAGGAAGGATTTATTGAGAGTATATCTGAAGATCTCCCGAAATCTTTTATTATAACTGAAACTGATAAAAAAAGTAAGATCTATTTGTCACCCATATCATCAGTTACTCTTCAGAAGAGATCAAGCTTTATTAGTGAGATTGCAAATGTATAAATGTTTTGAAAGGACGAAAAACACAACATCATGAGTGATATTAATAATGTAAATTCATATGATGAAAGTCAGATACAGGTTTTGGAAGGTCTTGAGGCCGTTAGGAAAAGACCGGGAATGTATATTGGAAGCACTTCTTTGAGAGGATTGCATCATCTTGTATACGAAATAGTTGCAAATAGTGTCGATGAGGCCCTTGCCGGACGGTGTGACGAAATAAGAGTTGTTGTGCATAAGGATAATTCTGTTACTGTTACTGATAATGGAACAGGAATACCTGTCGGTGCCCATCCAAAGATGGGAATATCCACTCTTGAAGTAGTACATACTATCCTCCATGCCGGAGGTAAGTTTGGAACGGGTGCATATAGCGTATCAGGCGGTCTTCACGGTGTTGGTGCTTCTGTTGTTAACGCTTTGTCCGAAAGTATGGAAGTGGAAGTAAAGAGAGAAGGCCACATATTCCGGCAGAAATATTCAAGAGGTGCACCTGTTACTCCTGTAGAAATAATTGGTGATACTGAGGATCATGGTACAAAATCTACTTTTAAGCCTGACTCGGAAATATTCGAAGATATTTGTTTCGATTTTGAAAGTATGTTGACAAGATACAGGGAAATGGCTTTTTTAAACAGGGGTATAAAAATTACTCTTATTGATGAAAGACCGGAAGAGCCAATAGTTAAAAATTTGCATTATGAGGGCGGAATCATATCCTTTGTTGAGTATCTTAATAAGACAAAAGATACAATTCATGACAAGGTTATATTTGTGGAAGGCAGCAAGGATGCAAATATTGTTGAAGTAGCAATGCAATATAATGACGGGTATAATGAAAATGTATTCAGTTATGCAAATAATATTGCCACAACTGAAGGCGGTACTCATTTAACCGGCTTTAGAACAGCAATAACAAAGGTATTCAATGACTATGCACGTAAATATAACTTTATAAAAGAGAGCGACAAAAATCTTTCAGGTGAAGATGTCAGAGAAGGACTCACTGCTGTTATAAGCATAAAGCTTCCTGAACCGCAGTTTGAAGGACAGACTAAAACAAAACTGGGAAATAGTGAAATTCGTACCCTGGTGGAAAATGTCTTAACCGAAAAGCTATCAAGTTTTCTTGAGGAAAATCCTTCGGTGGGAAAAATTATTCTTGAAAAATGCTTAACTGCCGCCAGAGCGCGGGAAGCAGCCAGAAAGGCAAGAGAATTAACAAGAAGAAAAAGTGCTTTGGACACTAGTACACTTCCCGGCAAGCTTGCAGACTGTTCAGAAAAGGATCCCTCCGTTACAGAGATATTTATTGTCGAGGGTGATTCGGCAGGTGGATCTGCAAAACAGGGAAGGGACAGAAGAATTCAAGCAATACTTCCACTGTGGGGAAAGATGCTGAATGTGGAAAAGTCCAGAATTGACAAGGTCTTTGACAATGAAAAGCTCTCACCTGTTATCATTGCTTTGGGAGCTGGAATCGGAGATGAATTTGATACCGGTAAGCTACGATATGATAAAGTTATAATAATGGCCGATGCTGATGTTGACGGATCACACATAAGAATGCTGTTACTTACCTTCTTCTTTAGATATATGAGACCATTGGTAGAAAAAGGACATGTATATATTGCAATGCCGCCTCTTTTTAAGGTATATAAGGGAAAAGAAGAGTATTATGCCTATGATGACAGGCAGGTTGAAAAAATATGCCGTGAAAAGGGTTGGAGAAAAGAAGATCCCAATGTTAATATTCAGAGATATAAAGGTCTTGGAGAAATGAATCCCGATCAGCTGTGGGAGACAACAATGAATCCTGAGACCAGATCAATCATGAAGGTTGAGCTGGATGATGCAATTGCTGCTGATGAGGTATTCAGCACATTTATGGGTGACAAGGTAGAGCCGAGAAAAGAATATATACATCTTCATGCAAAAGATGTTACAAATCTTGATTTCTAATTTTATGATAAACAGTATATGAAGAAATCTATTTAAAAATAACCTATTTCATCAGCATTGATAAATTATGTGCTATATGAAATAGGTTTTGTTTTTTGTTTCACGTGAAACATTTATAGTCGGATCTATAAGGAATATTTATTAATGGATCAGAATAAATTAGTAATAAAATGTTTCACGTGAAACATTTTACATTTAAATTAAATTCTTTGTAATATTATTTCCCCTATGATATAATTTTCAAATGGAGATTAATGAGTAAAGTATAGTTTGCTCGATAAGGAGTGAGATTTTCTTGGCGAAAATAATTGCCATTGCAAACCAAAAAGGTGGAGTTGGAAAGACAACAACAGCAGTAAATTTAAGTGCATGCCTTGCATATAAAGGTAAAAAGGTCCTGGTTATTGACATAGACCCTCAAGGCAACACAACAAGCGGGCTTGGGGTGGATAAAAAATCAATTAAGCATTCAGTATATGATGTAATTATTAATGATGAAGCGATTGAAAACACTTTGATTAAAACCTGTATCGACAATCTTATGCTGTGTCCATCCAATATACAACTTGCGGGTGCAGAAGTTGAACTGGTATCTGTGATATCAAGGGAAAACAGATTAAAGGCAGCGTTGTACTACATAAAAAAAGAATATGATTTTATTATAATCGACTGCCCGCCGTCATTAGGACTTCTCACATTAAATTCTCTAACTGCAGCTGATACTATTTTGGTGCCTATCCAATGCGAGTATTATGCGTTGGAGGGTTTAAGCCAATTAATGAACACTGTTAAACTGGTTCAAAAACACCTGAATCCTGAACTGGACGTAGAAGGTGTTGTATTAACAATGTTTGATGCCAGAACAAATTTATCAATACAGGTAGTTGATGAAGTTAAAAAATATTTTAGAAATAAGGTTTATAGAACAGTTATACCAAGAAATGTGAGACTAAGTGAAGCTCCCAGTTTTGGGTTGCCTATAATATTGTATGATGCAAAATCAAAGGGAGCTGAATGCTATATTGAATTAGCAGAAGAAGTAATAGAGTATTCTGAAGAGGTGGTATAAAGAGTATGGTAAAAAAGGGTCTGGGTAAGGGTCTCGGTGCACTTATATCAAATGAAGCAACAGAGGATGAGACAGGAATAATAGAACTAAGGATTAATGAAATAGAGCCAAATGCGGGGCAGCCCCGTAAATATTTTGATGATGAAAAATTAGTTCAATTATCAGATTCAATAAAACAACACGGAATAATCCAACCAATAATAGTAAAAAAAGATAATAACAGATATATAATAATTGCCGGTGAGAGAAGATGGCGTGCGGCCAAACTTGCCGGATTAAGCAAAGTACCCGTATTAATAAAAGAATTTACAAATAAACAGGTAATGGAAGTAGCTTTGATTGAAAACCTTCAGAGGGAAGATCTAAATCCAATTGAAGAAGCAGATGCTTTCCTTCACCTCATGAATGAGTATGATATGACTCAGGAACAAATAGCTGAGACTATAGGCAGAAGCCGACCGGCCATTGCAAACTCTCTTCGCCTCCTCGGCCTTTCCGAAGATGTAAAAAAATATATTGTAAGCGGTGATTTAACAAGTGGACATGCACGTACACTGGTTATTATACAGGACCCTGAAATTCAGCTGAAGGCTGCGGAATATATTATTGAAAATAAATTGAGTGTAAGGGAAACTGAGAATTATATAAAAAAGTTATTCCAAAATAAAAGTGAAAAGAAAAAAGTTGTTGAGAATCCAGATTTTAAGTTTGTTGAAGATAGGTTAAAAAATATTTTGGGTACTAAAGTAAAATTACAAGCAAATAATAATAAAGGTAAAATAACTATAGAGTATTATTCAAATGATGAACTTGAAAGATTATTAGAATTTTTTTACAAAAGCCGTTAAAAAAACGGCCTTCTAAAATTCGTTTTAATGCATTTTTAAAACGAAGCAAATGATATTTGTATATAAAGATAAATTTATCCTTAAAACCGAAATTGTGGGCAAATAGACTATATACTAAAAAAATAGGATTTTTTTAGTAAGTTAGAGACATGAGGAGTAATGAAAAAATGGATTTTATAAATAATATTTTAAATTTGCAATTTGAGATTTTGATTTTGTTTGCAATAGCCTTCTTTATTCTAATAATTAATTGTTTTATGCTTATAGCCAATATTAAAAAAACAAATAGGATCAGGACAAAGTATAATAGATTTATGAATGGCTTAAGTGACAGAAATATGGAAGAGCTTTTGGAAAACTGCCTTGAAAGTGTTAATTCGGTTAATTCTAGGAATAGGGATATTGAACTGAAAATTAATGAAATTGAAAGATACCTAATACAATGCATACAAAAAGTGGGTATAGTGAGGTTTAATGCATTCGATAATGTAGGAAGTGATCTCAGCTTTTCAATTGCTCTGCTGGATAATAACGATTCCGGTATTATAATCAGCGGAATATATGCAAGAGACAGCTCCTCAACTTATGCAAAACCCGTTACTCTGGGAAAATCCAAGTATACACTGTCTGCTGAAGAGATACAGGCAATTGATATTGCCAAGAAAACCAATATTGAAAGAAATTATACTGCTCAGTTATAGCGTGTTTTATGCCAAAAAGGCATATGGAGGCCATTCGGAATATGAACTTTAAATTATTTACAAATAATAAGGAAAGTAAAAACGAAAAGAAGCAAATATGGATGTATGCGTTGATTTTATTTACTGGTGCATTCATAGTATTGTTACTGACTGCATATAGCCAGGTTAAATTTCAAAATAACATAAGTGAATATCAAAACAAACTGTCATCACAGGAAAAGGCAAAGATAAATGCAGTCACCGACTTTAACAGTGCTGTTAAAGAAAATAAAAGACTTAAATCGGAAATTGATGCTCTGAGAAATAAACTGTTACAGTCAGAACAGCAACTGGCAGCTGAAGAAGAAAAAAGCAGCGATATTCAAACACAATACAAAAATGCAACCGGTGCTGCCGATTTGTTAATGAAAGCTCAGGATGACTATATTAAAGAAGATTATATAAGCTGTGCGGTAAATCTGAAATTCAATATAAATACTGCTTACCTCAGTAACAGTGCACTGCAGTTGTATAATGAATTGGCAAAAGAGAGTTATTCGAAAGCATCTTTGCTCTTATACAGGGAGGGGTATGGAAATTATAGAAAGAAAAATTATTCCGAGGCAATATTAAACCTTTCCAGGGCCATAGAATTCTCAGAAAAGAATGAATATTACGTAGATGATGCATACTATTATATGGCCAACTCATATTATAAAATTTCAAATATTGATGGTGTAAAAAAAACAATAGGAGAGTTTTTCATTAATTGTCCTAAAAGTTCTTTTACTAAAGATATGAAAGCGCTGAATAAAAAGGTAATGGGGTAATAAGGCAGGAAAAGCATAAAAGTGAGCTCTGGTAATTATTACAGCGGTTCTTTTTACAAGTTTTCTGCAATTAAAGTGTTGACAAATAGTCGGATTCATTGTAAAATTAAGTTCGTTGCTGACGCGATGACCTGGAGAGATGGTCGAGTTGGTTTAAGGCACCGGTCTTGAAAACCGGCGTAGGTGTGAGCCTACCGTGAGTTCGAATCTCACTCTCTCCGCCAATTTAATAAAAGCTGGCTCTAAATGAGTCAGCTTAAAGTAAATGGAGAAGTACCCAAGCAGGTCGAAGGGGACGGTTTGCTAAACCGTTAGTAGGGGTAACTCTAGCCGGGGTTCGAATCCCCGCTTCTCCGCCACAATTTGTCTGAAAAGCCTGATTTTATCAGGCTTTTCAGCGTTTTATATATAAAATTTTAGTGCGTTTGCGGGCTTTTTTCAATATAATTTTTCAATAAAAAAGAGTTTCCTCTTTTTTATCCCTGCATTGCTTCTATTAATTTCTTTGTTCCTATGATATTTATTGCCCTTTTAATATTGTAGGCAAGAAGTTTGTCTGTTTCTTTTTGCTCTGGCAAGGTATAATAGAGGTAAATTTACTTTTATAACATACAGGAATCAGGAATTATTCGGAGAATCCATTAATGAATAGGCATATAATTGCTCATGGGCGCGGGACGTTTTCCTGCACAGGAAATACGGGAAAAAGCTTACAGATTGGAAAAAAATACAGAGAAAAAGGATAAAATGTATGATAGCATTTTCAAATGCTAATCCGCAAGCAAGCGGTATGAATAATATTATTTTAGAAAATATGAGAAGAGGCATGAAAAAGGATGGTATTCTCTGCAGCCTTGTGATGCGTAACGAAAATATCATATTTGAGTACTATAAAAACAAAAAGGCTGAAAACGGCGTTCATCACATCAATTCAAGTACAAAAAGCTTTACATCTGCATTAATTGGTATTTGCATGAAGCAAGGGCTTTTACAGGATATCAACACCCCGATAGTTGAATTCTTCGGAGACGTGCTATCGAATCAAAGTGACATAAGAAAACAGCATATTACGCTTTATCATTTACTGACTATGAGTGCGGGGCTCGATTGGCCTGAATTTGGCGAATGGAATTACTTCTCCCCGATGGAATACAGTAAAAATATCATTCAATTCATCTTTGATCGAGAAATGGAAGCAAATCCAGGCGAAAAAATGAACTATAATTCAGGCTGCTCCCATCTACTATCAGCCATCATACAAAGAGTATCCGGCACAACAACAAGTAAATTCGCTGAAGAACACTTGTTTGCACCGCTCGGTATTAAAGATGCTCATTGGCTTAGTAAACAAAATATCAATCTCGGCGCAAACGGATTGAGCATGAAGATACAGGATATGTTGAAATTCGGTTATCTTTATCTGAAAAAAGGGACTATTAAAGGTATAGAAATTTTACCTCAAAACTGGATTACAGAGTCAACGATCCCTCGATTCTTAACATATCCGGTTATCGGGCATTATGGCTATCAATGGTGGGTATCAAGTATCAGTGCGAAAGAAGATAAGGAAGTACAGTTTTATTTTGCTATGGGCTTATTTGGTCAGTTTATCATCATCGTTCCGGAATATGATATGGTGGCTGTTTTTGTCAGCGAAAATTATAGCGATACGATGAAACCAATGCAATATTTTCGTGAGTATATTTTTAAATCTATTAATTGAAGTTACCATTGCAAATTAGTAATTAACAATACCAAAAGGAGACAAAATTATGAATGATAAAACGGTGGTATTGAATGCCGGTCTTGTAAATTATGATGGGAACATTGATTACTCACAAATTGCATCTGAAGTGGTAATCTATGACGAAACACCTGAAGATAAAATTTTGGAGAGAGTGGATGGTTTTACAATAGTTGTAACGAAAGAAATGAAAGTCAGCGGTGACATTATTAGAAAGTTTCCCGATAGTGTAAAGATGATTTGTGAAGCCGGAACCGGATACAATAATATAGATTTGGATGCAGTACGCGAAAAGGGAATCCTGTTATGTAACATTCCCGCTTATAGTAGTAAAAGAGTAGCACATACAGCAATTCTTTTGATTTTAAATTTGGCAAGCTCAATGCAAAAACAGATTCGTATGCTTTCGGAAGGAAATCATGATAATTTCCATAAACACTTAATGGTAGACCATGTGGAATTGAACGGTAAAACACTTGGAGTTATCGGCTATGGAAATATTGCAAAGGAAATAATCAAGGTTGCGCAAGCACTGGGCATGAAAATTTTAGTATCTACCAGAACCCCCAGAGTAGATATGGAGGAAATTAACTTTGCAACAAATGAAGATATTTTAAGGAAAAGCGATTTTATTTCTCTGAATTGTCCTTTAAATGAAGCAACAAGACATATGATCAATAAAGAAACACTGGCAATGATGAAACCAACAGCATATTTAATCAATACTGCGCGAGGAGCATTAATTGATGAAGCAGCATTGATTGACGCGCTGCAGAATAATGTAATTGCAGGTGCAGGATTAGATGTGCAGGAAGTGGAGCCATTAAATGATGCAAGCCCATTGTATACAATGGATAATGTTATCATTACTCCGCACATGGGATGGCGTGGGTTAGAAACAAGACAACGTTTAGTATCATTGATCCAGGATAATATCTGTGCTTTTTCAAAAGGACAGCCGATAAATAGAGTAGACCAAAAGAAAAGCAGCACGCAAAATAAATAATGAAACCTGCGCGGCTTTGCGGTCTTTTGTAAACTTTTGAGCATTTGGGTATTGACATTAGAATAAAAGATTTATATAATTTAAGTAACTTAATTCAATGGAAAAAGTAAGTCCTTTGAATTTGGAATAACTGTGGAAATATGGAGTTGATAAAAATGAAATCAAAAAACATAAATAATGAAAGAATGAAAATTATTAACTCAAAAGTTGTTCTGAATTATATAAGGGAGAAAGTGTCGGCTTCACGAAAAGTTATTGCAGATGAAGTGGGTTTGACCCAATCCACAGTGACTAATATAATCCATGAACTAATTGAGGGCGGATATGTTATTGAAACCGGAAAGGGTGAATCCGACGGCGGAAGAAGGCCGGTTTTCCTGCAATTAAATGCCAAGGCAGGCTATGCTATCGGTATAGAATTAAATGTAGTAAAAATCACATGCATTCTCACAAATTTTAAAGCTGAAATTGTGGAGAGACTTGAAGCAGATACTAATATTTCTGAAGGCCAGGAGAAGGTAATAGCCAGGATTATAGATTTAATAGAAAAGATCATTGCCCGGTCAGGCATAGCAAAGGAAAAAATCTGCGGTATTGGTTTGGTATCAGCAGGTCCTTACGACAGGGAGGAAGGCATAATGGTCAACCCTCCGAATTTCCCCGGATGGTTCAGCGTTCCCATTAAAAATCTTATTCAGGATAAATTGAATATACCTACTTATTTTGAGAAAGACACTAATGCTGCTGCTATTGCGGAACATTGGTACGGGGATGTAAGTGATGTAAAAAATCTTTTTGCCATGAATATATATGACATCGGTATAGGCGGCGGAGTTATAATAAACGACCAATTATTCCGCGGCTTTAAGGATGGAGCTGCCAATGTCGGTCACATGTCTATCGATATTAACGGGAAATTGTGCAAATGCGGTAATACCGGATGTCTGGAAACAATTTCATCAGGTGTTGCGTTATTGGATAAAGTTAAAAGTGAGATTAAAAAAGGTAGAAAATCAATAATAGAGCAGCAGGTTAAAGATATTGACGACATAAGTATCGATATGATGATAGATGCCTTAAAAAAGGATGATACTCTTACAAGGACGGTCATTGATGAAGGTGCCAGATGTGTGAGCGTAGCTATAACAAATATAGTGAATTTGTACAGCCCAGAAGTTATAGTTATGGGAGGTAATTTTATCAATAAGTGCCACCTTTATAAAGATATGATAATCAAACATGTCAAAGCGAAGAAATTTCCTCCGCATTATGATATGAAAATTGTCCTGACGGATTTTGGAGATGTGCAGGGAGCATTGGGAGGGGCAGTAATCGCATTACAGGAAATATTTAAAGCGTAGGTTAATTTTGCAAAGCATTAAAAAATATGTATCTTAAATTTATAAATCCTTAAAACCCAATAAATTCAAAAACTTAATTAATGCAATGAAAAAAGTATAATTACGAATTAATAAATGGGGCTTTTTTAAGAAAGAATATATTACTGATAGATAGTGCTTACCTTATTTCTTTCAAGATTAAGTGTCATTTAATTAATAAAATAATTTTTGGAGGAAAAATCATGAAGAAATTCTACAGAGCACTTAGTATGGTTTTATTGGTAGTGGTTTTATCAGTGTCATTTTTAACTGCGTGCGGCAGTGAGCAAAGTGCGAATTCCACAGAAGCAAGCGGAAGCACAGCTGAAAAAAGCAGTCAGCCGGTAACCCTCAAGATATGGGGAGATACAGACAACCAGGCTATTCTTGAAGCTTCGTTTAATGAAATCAATGAAGCATTTACCAAGAAATACCCCAATATTAAATTGGATTACCAGTATTCGGGCAGTTTTGATTCCATTAATGTAGCTTTACAATCCGATTCATTGCCTGATTTATTCTGGGTACAGGGTAATAAATCAACAAAGATGGCAGAGATGGCAAAACAAGGCTTCCTGCTGCCTTTAGATGATTATAAACTGGATTCAAGCCGTTTCCCCGAGCAGTCAATAGAATATGCAACCGTAGATGGTAAGATTTATTGTTCATTCCCTTCATTTTTTGACTATGCCATAATGTACTATAACAAAGATATTTTCCAAAAATATGGTCTTGATAAGCCAAAGAATTGGGGAGAATTTGAGAATATAGTAAAAACACTTAAAGACAAAGGAGAAACAGCAATATCATTCGGCGGCAAGGGTGATTTTGACAGATACTGGCTGATGCAGGTACTGGCACCGACCCTGGCTAATGATGTCCTGCAGAATATAAAGGAGCACAAGGCAGATACCGATTATAAAAACCTGATCGACACATTTAATATTTACCGCAGCTTTGCCGAAAAAGGTTATCTGGGAAAAGATTTTGCGGCTACAGACGGAGCAGGTGCCCAGTTGGCATTTACAAACGGGAAAGCTGCAATGCTTGTTGACGGTACATGGAATAATCAGGTTTTCGCAAGTGTCAACTTTAATGTAGGAAGATTTGCTTTGCCGTCAAAGGACGGAGTGCTTTATTCGCAGAGCGGCCCAAGTAACTATAATACTTATGCTGTGTCAGCAAAGACCAAGTACCCTGACGAGGCAGTCAAGTATATTGAGTTCCTTAATGATAAAGAGTCACAACAGATATTTGAAAATAATTTAGGTGCTATTCCTCTCGTAAAAGATCTTACTCCAAAGGATGAATCTGTAAAAGAGATGGCGGAATATGACCAGGTCGGTAATAATATTTACCACGTACTTTCAGGAGTTGCCGATGAAACTGCCAGACCTCAGGACATGTTACTTGCCGATATTTTACCTAAACTGATGACTTCAAAAATGACAGGTGAAGAAGCTGCTCAAAAGATTAAAGATGAAATAGCAAAAAGTAGTGCAAAATAGTTAAATACCAAATATCCCCGGCAATAATCGAAAAATTAATTGACATTAACTAAAGAATATAAATAAATGATTTCTCCTGGTATTTGAGGGTCATTTATTTATATTCGAAGGACAGAGGGAGTTGTTCAAATTGCTTTCTTTTTTTAAAAAAAGGCCGTATCTTCTTTTTATAGCACCAGGGTTTATCTTATACACCATACTGGTAATTTACCCCATAGCAGCAGCAGCTGTTATCAGCTTGTACCGCTGGAATGGTATAGGACCAAAAACATTTGTCGGATTCAATAATTATATTGAATTATTCAACAACAAAGATATGGTATCACAACTTTGGAATGCGCTATCCCACAGTTTAATGATTTTTATATTAACAGTTATATTTGTCATTCCCGTTCAAATCATTATGGCTTATATGGTATACAGTAAGGTCAGAGGGAAGAGCTTTTTCCAGGTAGCGATATTTTCTCCACAATTTATTTCAACTCCTGTAATTATCTTTATATTTACCTTATTATTGGATGCTAATATCGGAGTAGTCAACAAGTTTTTGGAATCAATAGGGCAAGGTCATTTGACAAAACCATGGCTGGGTATACCTGAGTTTGGAATGTATATAGTTTGGATTATGATCTCCTGGGCCGGAATGGGAGTCGGGATGATGTTTTTTGTAGGTGCAATGAAGATGGTGCCTGTAGATTGCCTGGAATCTGCATATTTGGATGGAGCGGGCTTCTGGAAGAGACTTATAACAATTTTTTTACCACAAATAAAGGTTACCATACTTAATATGGTGCTGATATCTTATATTTTCGGAATGACGATATTTGATTTTAGTTATCTCCTTGGAGGAACATCGGGCGGTATAGAAAGAAACGTTGACGTCATGTCTTTATTCTTCTACCGTATGGCCTTTGGTGATACTAATCCACTGGGCGGCAACATCAGCCAGAATTCCATGGGTATGGGTACGACTATTGCGTGTGTATTATTCCTTATGATTTTTATAATTGCTTTAATACAGCTGTTAATAGTATACCGGAAGGAGGAATAGGAATGAATAAACATCAAGGATTTATGGCTTTGGTAATCAAGGGCTTAATGTGGATTTATTCTCTGATTACATTCTCTATTTTAATTTACATGATATATAATTCATTCCGAACAAGACAGGATATTCTGTCCAACACCTTCGGCATGCCGAAAAAATTAAATCTTGACAATTTTAAAAAGTTATTTGTTAATGACCATTTTTACAGGTATTTTCTGAATAGTGCCGTAATACTTGTATTCAGCCTGATTTTAATAACGTTGTTATCTTCAATGACGGCATATGGCATCGGCAGATATAAATTTAAATTTAGAAAGTTCACAAGGATATACTTTCTGGTAGGATTGATGTTCCCTGTTCAGCTTGGTATTGTTCCAATATTTTTATTGATGAAGAACCTTAACTTAATCAATAATCATGCTTCTGTTATATTGATATTATCAGCAGGAATTTCCATGCCGGTGTTTATGCTGACCGATTTCTTTGCAAATCTGCCCAATGAGATTTATGAAGCGGCAATTATCGATGGAGCAGGCGAATGGAAAACATTTTACAAGATTATGTTCCCTATGGCCAAACCCATTGTATTTTCAATTTGCATAATCATGTCGGTTCAAGTTTGGAACCAGTTCTTCATGCCCCTCATTTTCCTGCAAAGTGAAGCGTATAAGACCATTCCACTGATAATAGTAAAATATACAAAGAACCTATTGAGCACTATGGACCTTGCTATGGCAGCATCTGTACTGTCCACGGTTCCGATCCTGATAATATTCGTTATATTTTCGGAGAGGATTCTGGAGGGGGTTGCAACAGGCGGTGTAAAAGGGTAATCCCACATTTTCATTCAAAGGAGATTTTATATGTCCAAAATAAAAGAGATATTATGTATGCACCATAGCCACCTTGATATAGGGTATACACATCCACAGACATTATTGCTTGAATTGCAGAGAGATTATATAGATCAAGCTATCGATTTATGTTTAAGCACATCGAATTATCCGGAGGAATCAAAATTCAGATGGACATGCGAAGCGACCTATCCGGTGTTGAAATGGCTTCAAACAGCAACCGATGAAAGAAAAGCTCAGTTTAAAAAGTTAATAAAAGATAAACAGATAAGTGTAACAGTCATGCCAATGCATACTACACCATTATGCAATACCGCTCAAATGGATTATATGTTGAAATTATCGGCTGATTTGAGCAAATGCCTGGATATACCCATCAGTACAGCCATAAACCATGATGTTAACGGTCAGCCCTGGACAATGAGCCAAATGCTGCTGGACAGCGGAATTGATTTTTATATTACCGGGATAAACATTCATTTTGGCGGGATACCGTTCAAGAGACCTGCCGTTTTTCGCTGGGAGACGCCCGACAGGCGTGAACTGCTTACTTTCCTGGGAGAACATTATTCACTGTTCAGTCAATTTTTAAATACTTCCCTGTCAGATACCGGTTTAATGGATAAAGGTATAAAAGATTATGTAAATCGTCTTGAGCAAGGCGGATATAATTATGACTTTGCGTTTTTAACTGCTACCAATCCTCCCCTGTATGATAACAATTCGCCTGATGCCGGACTGGCTGAGCTGATTAACAAGTATAATCAGGAAGGGCATGAATATACAGTAAGATTTGTTACTCCCGAGATGCTGAGGGAAAAAGTATTGAGTATTAATAAAAATGACATTCCGGTCCATAAGGGGGACTGGACGGATTACTGGAATTTTGGCTGCGGAAGTTCTGCAAAAGAGACAAGAGTTAATCGCAGAGCGAAGGAGACAATAAGGAAAGCTGAACTGCTGGAGGCTTTTTCAGGCAGTCCGGGGGCATTTTACGACAGGGCGAAGGATGAAGCCTATATTAATGCTGTCATGTTTGACGAACATACCTGGGGAGCATCTCAATCAATAAGTGATCCTGATGATGAAGAGGTATACTCCCAGAGAATGCATAAATCTCAAATGGCCTATAAAGCTGCCGATCTATCGGCTTATTTGCTGGGAAGGCAGGCAGAGCAGCTGGCAGAGAATGCTTTTCAATCAGACCAGCCTGACGGAATAATTGTTGTTAACACTTCGAGTACCGAGCAGGAAATAGAGCTGAAGGTTCCGGAGACTTTTCTGGAAAAAGGCAGGCACCTGTCTGCAATACGTATGAAAAGATTACTGCCCTATAATTCAAAGGATGAAGATTATAAGTACTTCGGCACTGAAAAACTTCCACCTTTCTCCTGGACTAAAATACCGTTTTCTGTTCTGGAGCAGAAAAGAGCAGCCAAGCCGGCTGAGGCTAAAGGTTATAAGATAACCGGGAACAGTATTGAGACACCGTATTACCGCATGACCTTTAATCCCGCAACAGGAAGGATTGAACAGCTGTACGATTTATCATCTGATTGGGCCATGCTGGACAAAAACAGCCAGTGGACTTTGTTTGAATATGTCAGAGAAACTATAGACCCTCTTTATAATGAAGAACACAGGTCTACGTTTTTCCCCCGGGATGTGGAACTGGGCAACAGAAGTGTGAGCGTTTGGAACCACAATTGGAAGGGCAGGAGGCAAAGTGCCGAGAGAATATTGAAATGGCATATAGAAGAAGAGGCAAATTCTGTTTCTTTTGTTATGGAATTTGAGGCAGAAGGCGTTGAGGCACTTAAGCAAAAAATAACTTTTTCCACGCTGCACTCAAGAATTAAATTCAAGGCGTACATGAAGAAGGAGAACTTTACCAAACCTGAAGGAATATATTTTGCTTTTCCTTTAAATATCAACGGCGGCTGGAAAAGCCGGTTTGATACCGCCGGAACCTTCATTGAACTCGATAGGGAGCAATTGGGCAAGGTAAGCCGTGATTGGGTGACTGTTGATCAGACGGTCTCAATATATGATGACGAAAAAGGTATAGTACTGGCTTGTCCTGATGCGCCGATGGTACAAATCGGAGATTTCAATTTCGGCAGAGAAAGCCAAAGCATTGAACGAAAAGAAAATCCCCTGCTTTTAGCCTGGCCTATGAACAACTACTGGGACACCAATTTCTGGATCAGCCAGCCGGGGCCTATTCAGCTCAGTTATGAAATGACACCTTTTAAGGAATTTGATGCGATAAATGCATACAACCTTGGACAGCTGGCAAATGAACCGCTTGTCATCAATGCTGCCGTCAGCTGCAAAGAGGTGGAGAGGGGCAAGCTTTTTGAGGGCTGCGGAGAAGGAGTTGTACCAATACTGATAAGGCCTGCAAAAAAAGAGGGCGGTCTGATTGTTATGTTAAAAAATATGACAGAGGCAGAAGGTCAATACAGCTTTAGCCTTCCGGGAAAGAAAATTTTAAGGGCTTGCCTTGTAAACGTTTTAGGTGAGGAAATTTTAGAAATAAATGTTATAGACAATAAGGTCAATGTGAATATTCCACCTTGTGCACTTTCCCATTTGCTTGTAGCTTTTCAGTGATGACATTTAATAAAAAATTGGATTGGGTTTCGGAAGAGGCATGTCTTTATCCAATTACGCAGGGGTGAAAAAATGAATTATTATTTGGGGTTGGATGTTGGCGGAACCTCGGTAAAATGCGGAATCATAGATGAGTCCGGCAACATCATGTTTGATAGAATATTTTCTTATAATGCACAGTCCTACGCAGATAAAGATACTATTATATCCAATTTCTCGGCAATTTTTAAAGATTTGGCGGGAAAAATATCAGATCCGGAAATTAATATAAAGGCAATAGGGCTGGCTTTCCCGGGGCCATTTGATTATGCCGGCGGTATTAGCTTTATAAGAGGAATTGGCAAATATGACAGTATTTATAATATTAACTTAAGGGAAGAATTCTTCCGCAGCATAAGAGAGGATGAATATTTATCGTCTCTTATGGATAAAGAACCAGAGATTATATTTATGCATGATATAGCAGCGTTTGCGCTGGGTGAAATTTTCTATGGCAAGGGTATAGGGTATAACCGGATTATTCATTTGTGCATAGGGACCGGAGCAGGATCGGCATTTTCAATAGACCGTAGGCTGGTGGGGACCGGAGAAGGAGTACCGGAAAACGGCTGGATCTATAATACAAATTTTAAGTCCAGTATCATTGATGATTATATCTCGGCAAGAGGACTGGCAAACATCGCGGCTCAATATTTTAAAGACTCCCAGGATGGAAGGAAACTATATAACAGGGCTATAAAGCAGGATGAAGCCGCATTGCTGGTATTCAAAGAATTTGGGCGGGACCTGTATGAGGCATTTACCCCGTTTATCAGTGGATTTAAAGCCGATTGCATCATCCTGGGCGGGGAAATAGTCAAAAGCTTTAAATTCTTTGGCCGGCAGATTGAGGAGTTCTGCAAAGCTGAGAAAGTTGATATACGGTTGACTCATAATACTTCAAAAAGTACCTTGATGGGTCTTTACCGGAGTTTAAGCCGGGGGCAGTGACATTGAACAGGCACATAACGGGACATGGAGGTTAAGATGAAATCAAATTATAATAAGCAGCCATATATAGAAGTTAAAGGTTATGAAAATAATCACAGCTGGCAGGGTTACGGCAATATTGTCGGTGAGGTTCTACGTGCCGCGGGTGGGCTAAAGGGTGAAAGGACCATTATTGCCGTGGATTTCTACCCCGCGGTAAGGACTGAAGAACTCAAGGAGAATATTATAGATAAACTGCAGGGTGATTTAATCATTTTCACTGATGAGGATATCTTTGAAACAAATGAATATATTACCGATAAAATAGCGGAGTATATGACAGATGACCGCGTATTCGGCATCATGTGCCACTTGAACTTTAAGGATTTCATTAATGCTGATAAACTAAACGAAGTCAGCAGAAAAATAAGCGAGGCCAAGGGCAGGATAGTGGTTTATGGTGTTGCAGCCTGCCTGCTTGTTAAACCGGATATTCATATATATGCGGATATGGCACGCTGGGAGATCCAGCAGCGGTACCGCTCCGGTGAGATATCCAACTGGAAGCATGATAATTTTAAGGATGATGCGCTTGTTAAATATAAAAGAGGCTTCTTCTTCGAATGGCGCATTGCCGACAGATATAAAAAGGAAAGGATGGATTCCTTTAATTATGTTCTGGACACAAACTTGAGAAATAACCCCAAAATGATAACGGGAGAGGCCTACATTCAAGGGCTCAGACAGGCTGCAGGACAGCCCTTCAGAGTTGTTCCCTTCTTTGACCCGGGAGTATGGGGCGGGCAATGGATGAAAGATATCTGTGATCTGGAAAGAGACACTGAAAACTATGCCTGGTGCTTTGACTGTGTACCTGAAGAAAATTCCCTTTTGTTAAAGGTTGGGGAAATTATTGCTGAGATTCCGTCTATTGACCTGGTTTTCAAATATCCCAGAGAACTCCTTGGTGACAAGGTGCATGCAAGATTCGGGACAGAATTCCCTATCCGGTTCGATTTCCTGGATACAATGGGAGGGCAAAACCTGTCTTTGCAGGTTCATCCCTTGACCGAGTATATCCAGGAGAAATTCGGAATGAATTATACTCAGGACGAATCATACTATCTTCTGGATGCGAAAGAGGATGGCTGTGTCTACCTCGGAGTCAGAGCAGACACTTCAAAGGAAGAATTTTTCAGCGATTTGGAAAAAGCCCAGCAAGGCATTATGGACTTCCCGGCAGAAAAGCATGTTAATAAATTCAAGGCAAAGAAACATGACCATTTCTTGATACCTGCCGGTACGGCCCATTGTTCGGGGGATAATACCATGGTTCTGGAGATTTCCTCAACTCCATTTATTTTTACCTTTAAGTTGTGGGATTGGGGAAGGCTGGGGCTGGACGGAAAACCCCGCCCAATACATCTGGAGCATGGCAAGGCTGTTCTGCAGTTTGACCGGAACACAGAGTGGGTAGAAAAAAACCTTATAAACAAAATCGAGATCCTGTCCGAAGGTGATGGATGGAAAGAGGAGAGGACGGGGCTTCATGAAAGGGAGTTTATAGAAACCCGGAGACACTGGTTCAGTTCGGCCGTAAGTCATGATACAAATGGCGGAGTAAATGTTATTAACCTTGTTGAGGGCAGGGAAGCAGTTGTTGAATCTGCTGACGGCCGATTTGAACCGTTTAAGGTGCATTATGCCGAAACCTTTATAATTCCGGCATCTGTCGGAAAGTATACCATCAGACCCTGCGGTGAATCGGAGGGTAAAACCATAGGAACTATAAAAGCTTATGTGAGAACTTAAATCCTACACTTAAACCATATTATAAATGATAAATATTTATTAGAAAATGAAAACCCTTATGCAATGAGCGCTTAAGGGTTTTTTCCTGCTAAATCGGGCTTAAAGAAATCTCCCGGACTTACTTTTCAACACAATGGGATTTAAATGTGGATTTAAGCTGCAATTTTTCAAAATTCTGTGGATAAAAAATTTAATTCTTTGTCATCTCTTTTTGATTTGAATTTTGCTAACCATTAAATAGGATAATAAAACTATTATTACAGCGCAGATTATGGTGTTTATATTGCTGTAACTGTGTCTAATGTGTGAAAAACTGTTATAAAGATTTATTATTGACAGAAAAGCACCGGCAATTGTAATGGGAACGCCGCAGAATACATTATTGAATGTAGTAATGTTGTACCTTGCCAGCCTGTAAGCTCCGGCAATAGGAAACAACACAGTGAGCAGATATCCGATAATGCCTAAATTGAAAAAGCTTATTTTCCAGGCGATTATAATTGGTGCCACACCAAATGAAATCAAATCTGAAAGTGAATCCAGCTCTTTTCCCAATTCACTTGTACTGTCAAGCATCCTGGCTACCTTTCCATCAAATCTGTCGGTTAATGCAGCTACCATCACCAATAAAGAGGCCTGTATCAGATCATCTTTTATGGAAAAGAGCAATGCAATTATACCAAGAGAAAGATTAATGAAGGTTAAAAGGTTTGGTAATGAATGCTTAATCTTGTTTTTCAATGAATCCACCCTCTACTTCCAAACAAATTATTTTATATTGTCATTAGTGCCCCACCCATGTATATACTGAAAGCTTGATAAAAAAATAAATATATTCTTGTATTAGTCTATAAATGTATATATTATAGATTATAATTAATTATATTAAAATTAACAAGTTAATTGTTACTTTATATAATATACGTAACAAATTTGAAAAGGTTTATTATCTTTAAAAATTATAGATTGTTTCTAATTAATTTATGGAGTTTGGATAGGAAAATAATTATGAATAATTTTAAGTATGTTTTTTTTGATTTGGACGGAACGCTGATAGATACGGTTCCGCTTATTCTGGAATCCTTCAACTACACTTTTATGCACCATTTTGGTGAGACCAGGCCCGAAGCCGAAACTATAAGCTATATAGGGATTCCCCTGATAAAGCACCTGGGAGAGATTTATCCCGGCAAAGAAGAAGAACTGGCCAAAACATACAGGGATTACAATGATAGAAAACATGACAGCAGCATAGGGGTTTTTCTGGGAATCTACCAGTTGATCAAAACTCTTTATGAAAAAGGAATTGTATTGGGAGTTGTCACTTCAAAAAGGAGAGAGCTGGCAGTCAGGGGACTAAAACTCTTTAATCTGATGGACTATTTCGCGTTTGTCAACGGCTCGGAAGCGTCACAAAAGCATAAACCCGAGGGAGAGCCTCTTCTTAAAGCCATGGAGGCAGTAAACGCGCTGAATAAGGAAGAGGTCTTGTACGTAGGTGACAGTCCCCTGGATATTCTTTGTGCTAAAAATGCGGGTGTCAGAAGCGCAGCAGTAGCATGGACCTACAGTCCAAGAAGTGATTTGGAAAAAGTGGAGCCTGACATTTTTCTCGAAGAGCCGTTAGAGCTGCTCAGGTATATTTAAAATATTGCGGCTATAACGACAAGCTTTTGAAAAAGCATATATACACAACAAAATGCAAATACTTTATCTGAAGGCAGGACTACAAAACAGGAGTGATTTTATTGTCCAGGACTATCGTTGCAATTTTTGATGTGTATGACAATGCTGAAAAAGCAGCATATGAAGTAAGAGATAAGGGCTTAAGAACTGATAATATCTCAATTATTGTCAAGGATAACGGAAACAGGGGATATTTAAAAGCAGGCAATGATGGTCAGATATATGCTGCCGGCTGCTCTGCCTATCCTTTCAGACTGACCCGGCGGGAGAAAATATCGGATGGAATAATCACCGGGGGTATATTTGGAGGAGTAACAGGCGTGGTACTGGGGGCAGTAAGTATGTTTATACCCCGTTTGGGATTGATAGCTGCAAGCGGGCCTATTACCGGTCTTTTTGCAGGTTTTATCCTGGGAGGCCTGATAGGAGTTGTAACCGATATGCGGGTACCCAAAAGCAAAAAGGAGAAATACCACAAGCTGGTATCGGACGGTAATGCTATTTTCAGCATGAAAGTTGATGAAGAACGAATGGACACAATTATAGAGATAGTAAAGGAAAACGGTGCCCTATCGGTGGAAAAGTACTGATACCGGCGGATTTAAGCCTGCTATAAAAGAATTTTGGCCATATAGTATTCATCAACATAAACTCCATCCACAAGCAGTGAATTTTCTTTCAGGCCCTCGATATTGAATCCCATTTTCTTATACAAACCTATGGCAGCTTCATTATGCGTCATAACAGTGAGTTCCAGTCTTGTTATGCCATTATCCGCTGCCCATTTGTTTAATTCTTCAAACAGCCTTGTACCGGTTTTTTTACCTCTGTGGCTTTTTAAAAGGCCAATAACTATGTAGGCACTGTGTCTTATTTTATTTGCGAAGCCTCTTTCGGCAGTCAGAAACCCTACCAGATCTCCATTTTCCTCAGCTGCCAGCATGAGTGAATTTGATGAATAAAAACTCTCAATGACCGATTTCATTTCGCCTGCAGAGGTTTTTCTTTCCCCGGGTTCATACATCATGTACTTTGTTTCATTATCCAACTGTTTCAGCATATTTAAAAATATTTCCGAGTCTTTTGTCTGTATTTTTCTTATTACCATATATCCGGTCCCTTCTAAAATCAAATAATTACTTCTATTTTATTATATACCATCTTATATATCCTCAGCTAAACTACCAGGAATAATATATGATCAGTGGCTTAAAAAAACAGTAGCAAGAATATTTCCACAGACGTATAAATAGTATAGTAATGGGTCAATCCTTTATATACCAGTAAAAATGGAAGGAGACGCTTATGGAAGTTTCATTGAACAAGCAGTTGAATAAAGTGGTTGGCACCGTAGAAGAAAAAATACTGGATGCTGAGAGGACTGATATTTTATTTGAGATTAACAAAGTAAAGTGCGATTTGCAGGATGCATATAATAATTTTGATTTTGTTCAGGATTCACTGATGGTGGATTTTTATACATATCAGATAAAGGCTTACGAGGCAAAGTTTGAATATCTGATAAAGAGAGCCAAAGCAATGGGGATATGCTATAAATAATTTATACCGGGATGAGTTAATATATAAATATGATTTTATTAGGATTAAAAAGGATTTTGTCAGTTGCAAAACAGGCAAATCCTTTTTAGATTTATCAGGAACATGTTAAGCCGGAGGACGATAAATGCCCATTTGCCGAAAAGCTTTCATCCGGACAGGAATATTTTGTCCACTTTAAAAATACATATTAGTAAGCCACTTAACCTCCTTTATCCGCCTTAATAGCGATATGGGAGTGAATTAATTTCATTACTGTTTTGTGGCCACGAATGTGGCTCATGGAGGCTAATATGAATATTGTGAATGTCCTGAAAAAAATAATGCTGAACACAATATTAGGTGCAGTATTGCTGGCAATTATAAATTTTGCCGGGATATACTTTAATTTCAGCATAGCACTAAATATATATTCGGCATTAATAATCGGCGTACTTGGTGTCCCGGGTTTGATTCTTCTGATTATATTAAAATATATTATATAATATAGTAAATAATACTTCATATTATGACATGGTCATAGTATGAAGTATTATTTTTTGTATAATTGTTACATGTTTGTATACAAAGAACAATTTAAGTTTACAAAAGTACAGAACTAATGCTACTTTAAACATAGTTGCTTGACAATAAAAAGTCAAACATATATACTTTTATATGGACAAGTTTATCTTTTGGTTAGTTGTCTTATAGTTATTAAAATGAATCTCGAAGTACATAGCTGGCAGAATTTGACGTAGCAATAAAGTAAATGCTGTATGCTGATAAAAGTTAAAATGAGGTTCAAAAACCTTATAGAGATTCATTTAAAATTCAAATAAAGAGGAGGGTTTGCCAAATGGGCAAGGTTGTTGAAATCAGATGGCATGGACGTGGTGGTCAAGGCGCAAAGACAGCATCATTATTGCTTGCAGATGCAGCGTTCAATACCGGTAAATACATTCAGGGTTTTCCTGAATACGGCCCTGAAAGAATGGGTGCTCCAATCACAGCTTATAACAGAATAAGCGATGATAAACTTACAATTCATTGTAACATTTATGAACCAGATTATGTTGTAGTAGTAGATGATACTCTGCTTACAGCTGTAGATGTTACTTCGGGTTTAAAGGAATCGGGAGCTTTAATAATCAATACTACTAAAACTCCGGAAGAAATCAAACCATTATTAAAGGGGTACAAGGGCAAAGTTTGTACAGTAGATGCAAGAACCATATCTATTGAAACTTTGGGCAAGTACTTCCCTAACACTCCAATGCTTGGTGCAGTTGTAAAAGTAAGCGGAGTAATGGGCGAAAAAGAATTCCTTGATGACATGGTTGGTTCCTTCAAACATAAATTTGCTAAGAAACCGGAAGTTATAGAACCAAATATCAAAGCTATTGAAAGAGCTATGCAGGAGGTGAAAGGGCTATGAGTTGCAACAAAGAATTAAAAACAGTTTCTCCTGACGTTAACTGGAAAGACATAACCAAGGGCGGAAATATTCCCTGGGCAGGTAATGCCGAGCTTTTTAAAACCGGTGACTGGCGTTCAATGAAGCCGATCTGGCTGGAGGATAAGTGCAAGCAATGTTTACTTTGCTACCCTGTTTGCCCTGATACTTCCATATTGGTTAATGCAGAAGGTAAAAGAGTAGAATTTGATTATGATCACTGCAAAGGTTGTGGCGTTTGTGTAAAGGTTTGTCCTTTCAAAGCTATCGACTTTGTAGAAGAAAAGTAAGGAGGGAAAATTCAAAATGGCTATTAGAGAAAGATTAAGTGGTAACGAAGCTATGGCTGTTGCCATGAAGCAGATAAATCCGGATGTAGTTGCGGCTTTCCCAATAACTCCATCAACAGAAGTTCCCCAATACTTCTCAACATTTGTTGCAAACGGTCAGGTTGATACTGAGTTTGTACCTGTTGAGTCAGAGCACAGTGCCATGTCAGCATGTATAGGTGCACAGGCTGCAGGAGGAAGAGCTATGACAGCTACCTCTGCAAACGGACTTGCTCTTATGTGGGAATGTTTATATATAGCTTCATGTTCAAGACTTCCAATCGTTTTGGCATGTGTTAACAGAACTCTTTCAGGACCTTTGAACATACATAACGATCACAGTGATTCAATGGGTGCCAGAGATTCAGGTTGGATACAGATTTATTCAGAAAATTGCCAGGAAGCATATGACAATATGTTAATGGCTAACAGAATAGGGGAACATCCCGACGTCCTTCTTCCGGTTATGGTTTGCCAGGACGGATTTATCACTTCTCATGCTATCGAAAATCTTGATCTTGTTGAAGATGACAAGGTAAAGGCTTTTGTTGGTGAATACAATCCTGAAGAATACCTCTTAAATAAAGAAAACCCAATTGCAGTCGGTCCTCTGGATCACTTTACCCACTGCTTCGAGCACAAGAGACAACAGGCTCAGGCAATGATGAATGCAAAGAAGGTTGTTCTTGAAGTTTCGGCTGAATTTGCAAAATTGACAGGCAGAAGCTATGGCTTGTTTGAAGAATACAATGCAGAAGGCGCAGAAGCTTGCGTAGTGGTTTTGAACTCTACGGCAGGAACTGCAAAATTCGTTGCAGACCAATACAAAGCTCAGGGCAAGAAGGTTGCCGTATTGAAACCAAGATTGTTCAGACCTTTCCCTGTTGATGAAATAGCAGAAGCTTTGGCCAAATACAAGGCTATTGCCATAATGGACAAGGCTGAAAGCTTTAATGCTGCCGGCGGTCCGTTATTCACCGACGTTACCAGTGCACTGTATGCCAAGAGCGTATTTGGACCCAAGGTAATAAACTATATCTACGGACTTGGCGGAAGAGACGTTAAGACTGACGATATTGAAGTTGTATTTAATAAAACATTGGAAATTGTCGCTACAGGTAAAGTTGATTCGGTTTACAACTACCTCGGCGTAAGAGAATAGGAGGTGCGATGATGGCTTACAATTTAAAAGAAGTTGCCAAGAAGCCTGAAAGGCTTACTGGCGGACATAGAATGTGTGCCGGATGCGGAGCTCCGGTTGTAGTTAGACAGATTTTAAGAGCTTTAAAGCCTGAAGATCACGCAGTTATTGGTTCGGCTACCGGATGTTTGGAAGTTTCTACTTTCCTTTATCCATATACTGCATGGAAAGATTCCTTCATTCATAATGCATTTGAAAACTCAGCTGCAAATATATCAGGAGCTGAAGCTGCTTATGTTGCCATGAAGAAAAGAGGAAAAGTTAAGGGTGAAACCAAGTTTATCGCTTTCGGCGGTGACGGCGGAACTTACGATATAGGTCTCCAGTCTCTTTCAGGTGCTATGGAAAGAGGCCATGACATGGTTTATGTTTGCTACGACAACGGAGCATACATGAACACCGGTATCCAGAGATCATCAGCTACTCCCAAGTATGCTGATACCACTACTTCACCTGCAGGTAAGGTTATCCCCGGAAAACTGCAGTGGAGAAAAGATCTGACAGGTATTATGGCAAGCCATAACCTTCCATATGTGTGTCAGACTGCTGCTATCGGAAATATGAAAGACCTTTATGAAAAGTCTGAAAAGGCTCTTTATACAAAGGGTGCTGCATTCATGAACGTATTGGCTCCATGTCCAAGAGGCTGGATCTACAATACTCCTGATTTGATGGAGTTGAACAAGTTGGCTGTTGAAACGTGCTTCTGGCCGTTGTATGAAATAATCGACGGTAAATATATCGTTAACTACAAGCCTAAGAACAAGCTTCCAGTTGTTGATTTCTTGAAGAAGCAGGGAAGATTCAAGCACTTGTTCAAAGCTGGAAATGAATACATGATCGAAGAAATCCAGAATGAAGTTGACAAGAGATGGGAAGAACTCTTGAGACTTGCCGGAGAAGAAGCATAATAACAAATAGATTTTTGTTTTCATTAATTGAGGATAAAAAAAGGATGAATCTTTTGATTCATCCTTTTTTTTATATCAACAAGCCATGCCTCCCGGATTTGATGTGCAAGGGTACATTACCGGGCGCACAATAGCATATTTTAATTCTACATATTGCCTATGGTTCATATAATCTAATAGCGAAAGCTTTCCAGGTAAAAAATATTGCGGTTTGAAATCACTGAATTTGCTTAAACAGTCCGCTTGATGAGAAGATACCGGTTCAGTTTTAATCTATTTAAGTTCAGGTAGTATATGGAGGCCTTTATGCATGAATTAGAAAGGGAACTGCAGGAAAATTACGATATTAGGATAAATAGTATAAGCAATTTCAGAGATATGTTTATTGCTAACACCGATAATGGCAGGAGATTGATTAAAATAACCGGTCTCAAACCCGACAGGGTCAATTTTATTGCCGAGGCAAAAGAGCATTTATTTCAAAACGGTTTTTGCAATATAGACAGAAACATATTTACAAATTCGGGGAAATCCTGTATTACCTACAATGACCAGACAATATATATGTGCAGGTATATAGAAGGCCGTGAATCCAACCTGGATAACAGGGAGGAAAGCATCAGGTGCGCCAGGCTCCTGGCTAAAATGCACAGGGCTTCAATTGGCTTCGGCTGCTCTGAAAACAGCAGTCCCAGAAATGAACTGGGAAGGTTGCCGTCCAGTTACAGAAAACGCCTGGACGAGATAAAAAAGCTCAAAAAGAATGCTGTAAAGGGAAAGATGAAGTTTGACAATCTCATGTGCAGACATGTAGATTATTTCTATGAGCTTGGAGAAAGAGCGCTGAACCTGCTGGATACTTCTGATTACTATGAACTGGTGGAGGATGCCGAAAAAAATAAAAACATATCACACCATGATTTTAATCATCATAACATCTTTGTACAAAACAATGATATGTATCTCATAAATTTTGAGTACTGCTGCTATGATTTAAAGGTTTACGATCTGGTCAACCTGCTGAGAAGAAAAATGAGAAAATGCCAATGGGACATTGACGAAGCGGCGTTGATAATTAATGAATACAGTAAAATCGAATCACTTTCTGAAAGCGAGCTGGACCTGATGAAATTAATGCTCATGTTCCCGCAGAAGTTCTGGAGGGTCATAAATAAGTATTATAACAGCCGGAAAAGCTGGTCGGAGCAAAATTACATAAGCAGGCTGGAAGAGGTTATTGATGAGGTAAAATATCTAAAGGAGTTCCTGGAGAAGTTCAGCGCACTTTGACTCATAAATAATTTATACCGGATAACAAGACAGAGGGAGCTCCCAGATGCAGGCTCCCTCTTTAATTACGTCCTTATATTGAAGCAATATATTTTAGCAATTTAAAACAACCCGGTAATGACACCATTTTCGTCAATATCAATCTTTTCTGCCGCAGGTGCTTTTGGAAGTCCCGGCATTGTCATAATATCACCTGTGAGAGCAACAATAAAGCCGGCACCGGCTGAAACCCTCACTTCCCGGACTGTTACGTCAAAGCCGGCGGGCCTGCCCAGCAGTGCAGGATTGTCGGATAGTGAATATTGCGTTTTTGCCATACATATGGGCATTTTGTCCAGGCCCATTTCTTCAATTTTTGCAATTGACTTTTCTGCGGCCGCAGTGTAGATTGCCGTATTGCCTCCATATATTTTTGTTACTATTGCCTTGATCTTTTCCTTTATGGGAAGAGCGTCGTCATATATCGGGGCAAAGTTGGCTTCTGCGGTGTCAGTCAGCTCGACCAGCTTTTCGGCAAGTTCCACACCGCCGTCACCGCCCCTCAGGAATACATCGGAGAAGGCAACCCTGACACCAAGAGCTGTACATCTGTCACGTACCAGCTGTATTTCAGCATCGGTATCGGTGTCAAAATGGTTTATTGCTACAAGAACAGGTACGCCGAATTGACGGAGGTTTTCTATATGCTTCTCTACGTTGGCAAAACCCAGAGATAGAGCCGGAATATTTTCAGCCTTAAGATTTTCCTTCTTTATGCCTCCATTGTATTTAAGGGCCCTTATGGTGGCAACCAGGACAACTGCGGCAGGTTTCAGTCCTGCAAAGCGGCACTTGATATCAAAGAACTTTTCGGCTCCCAGATCGGCACCAAAGCCGGCCTCGGTTATAACATAATCAGCCAGCTTCAAGGCAAGCTTTGTGGCTGTAACGCTGTTACAGCCATGGGCGATGTTGGCGAAAGGTCCTCCGTGCATTATGGCAGGAGTGCCCTCAAGAGTCTGCACCAGATTTGGCTTTATGGCGTCCTTGAGTAAAAGCGTCATAGCGCCGTCAACTTTGAGATCCCGGGCAGTGACAGGCTGACCGTCGTAATTGTAGCCGATAATGATCCTTCCCAGGCGCTTCTTCAGGTCGGTTATGTCGGACGCCAGACAGAGGATGGCCATAATTTCGGAGGCAACAGTGATGTTGAAGCCGTCCTCTCTGGGAATGCCGTTCATTTTGCCTCCAAGACCCACGATAACGTTTCTTAAAGCCCTGTCATTCATGTCCATGCAGCGTTTCCATACAATCTGCCTGGAGTCAATATTCAAAGTGTTACCCTGCTGCAAATGGTTGTCAATGGCAGCTGATAAAAGGTTGTTTGCGGCAGTTATGGCGTGCATATCACCTGTAAAGTGAAGATTTATATCCTCCATGGGAACGACCTGCGCATAGCCGCCTCCTGCCGCTCCACCCTTAATGCCCATTACGGGACCCAGGGATGGCTCTCTCAGTGCAATAACCGCATTCTTTCCAATTTTGGCCATGGCCTGTCCAAGTCCGACAGTGGTTGTAGTTTTTCCTTCTCCCGCAGGAGTCGGATTTATGGCTGTCACAAGCACTAATTTGCCGTCTTTGTTGTTTTTGACCTTGTTCCATAAGCCTTCGGAAAGTTTGGCCTTATAATTTCCGTAATATTCAATGTCCTCTCCGGATATTCCAAGTTTCTCGGCTATTTTTCCGATGTGGAGCATTTTACAGTTCTGGGCAATTTGAATATCTGTAAGCAATGTGTTTCTCCTTCCTGAAAGTCACTTAAAATTTATTTAAAAAATTTATGGGCAATTAAACTGGAATTGCGAAAAAATACTGTGCAATTTTGATTATACAACAACAAATACCAAAGTTCAAAAAAAATTAGGGATATGAAGAAAAACAGGCTGGGAAAGAGGTACAATGGGGTATAATAAAGAAATACAATATACTCAAAATCACCAACCCGCAAATAAACGCATAAAATATAATATAAAAAATTTTTGAATTTTTTGGTTACATACAATCATAATAATTAATTCAAAAGTTGGCATAATAAACTATGAGGGGAAGGCAATTTATGCAGCAAATTGAAATAGGTAGCCTGGTATATAGAAAGTCTTACCAGAAAGATGTTCTTTTCAAGGTATCTGATATAAGATATGTTAACGGAAAGAAAGTCATTATTTTAAAGGGTGTAGATGTCAGGTTAATTGCGGACGCAGAAGAGGAAGATCTTGATATAAAGCAATAGGACAAGAACTGGAAATACCCGATTACTTAAATTTCCAATTGAGGCTCTCTTGAAATTATTTGAGGTTTTTTGGAAATAATCAATGCTAAATTTCACCAAAACCCCTTGTTTTTGGGTAATATAGGCGGTAAAACTCAAAAAAATGCTTGACATAGATGCAATACGCTTGTATAATATAATATTTTTGACAAGCAGATTCATTTATGCTATAATTAATTAAACTGATGATGAGGTGATAGCATGATAGATCGAGGCGAACTCTTTCAGATAAAGAGGGACATTGAAGGTTGTATTGGTGAGAAGGTACAACTCAGGGCAAACAAAGGCCGCAAAAAATCTTTTATTAGAGAAGGTGTTCTTGAAAATACTTATCCAAGTATTTTTGTAGTTAAATTCGAGAACGAGTACGATAATACCAGAAGGGTTTCATATAGCTACACTGATATACTGACAAAAGCAGTTGAATTGGTTGTATATAAGGATGACAAAAAAATTCAGGTATGCTAGACTTGTTTATTTAACCTCTCTTGAGAGAGTTGACAACGCTTTCTGAGAAAACTTAATAATATAATTAAACCCTGACTTTTATATGGGTTTGCAAAAAAGGTCATTTTTATAATGACTTTTTTGTTTTCTAGTACAATATTCTGCATATTGGGTGCATAATTTGGAGTGAATTTTTTAGAGGACAATGCAGTCATCAGGGAAATTCGCCCAAAGGATGCGCCTTGAATATACAGAATATTGCATGTGGGAAACAGGGGGACTTGGTAAAAATAAGTCTCTTTTTTTACGCATATTTTTCCCGGGATACTAATATATATTACATAGCAGATTTATTGATTAGCAGGTTTTTCGCCTTGATAATTAAAGATGTATCAATTCAAATAGGGGGAGGATGGAGAAATGTCTCTGGAGTTAGTTAAAGAGGCCTTTAAGGTGAATAATTTATTAGGTGAGGATACAATTCAGACAGTTATCGAAAATGACATAATAGTACCGGATACAAAACCGGACATTGCCAGAGTGCTTCTTCTAGACGGAGATGTTTTTGTTACTGGCTGTGATGCGGGAACAGACAGAGCAGTCGCCTCGGGCTGCATTGTGTGTAAGATTCTTTATGTCTCGGACGATGAAGCTAGAAGCGTTAAAAGTATAATATCAAATATACCTTTTTCCTACACTCTTGATATACCCGGTGTCAGAGGAGGAATGAAATGCAGAACAAAAGGTATTCTGGAACATATGGATTATAATCTTCTGAATGGAAGGAAAATAAATGTAAAATCTATACTTTCCCTGAACTGCAGGGCTCAGGATGAGCTTGAAAGGGAGTATTGCTCAGGTGTGGCAGGACTGGAGGATGTCCAGGTCCTCACCGACAATGTCGTATTGAACTCGTATCTGGGCAGCAACAAGGTAAACTATGTAATCAAGGAGGATCTTGACCTGCCCTCCAGCAAACCCACCATTGGAGAGGTTCTGAGCAACGATGTAAAGATAACCGGCAAGGATTTCAAAATAGCCGACGGCAGGGTCATAGTCAAGGGAGATATAGCTATTTCCACGCTTTATGTGGCTGATGATGAGTCAAGAAGTATGCAGTACATGGAAAATGAGGTAGCCTTTACGCAGTTTGTTGACCTTGACGGCGTAGATGATGATACCCTTGTTGATGTTGACTATGATCTGGTAGATTACAAGGTTGATGCTGCAGAGGATGCGGACGGAGAGCTCAGAAGCTTAAGAGCTGAGGTTAACTTAAATATCTATGTGGAAGGTACCAGCAGAAAAGAGGCCGAGATCCTGGCAGACGCATACAGCCCAAAGCTGAGGATTTCACTGGAGAGGAGCACTATTGAACTGGACGAAATATTTGCAGAAAACAGGAGTCAGATTACAATAAGGGATCTTGTTGATTTAAATGAGTGCTCACCAGAAGTTTCGGAAATTTTCAATGTTTTATCGAAGTACAATACAGCCGATATGCGGCTTGAAGAGGATAAGGTCGTAATCGAAGGGTCGGTTCAAAACAACCTGCTTTATCTGGCTAACAGTGAAGAGCAGCCCATATTCTGCTGCAAGAAGGATATTCCCTTCAAGCATGAGATAGAGATAAAGGGGATCAACAGGGACATGAAACCGAATGTATCCCTGGAAATGGAGCATTGCAACTACAGTATGGTCTCTTCGAACCAGGTGGAGATAAGAGTGGCCATAGGTGTAAATACAAAAGTGGAGGCCAAAAAGAAGGTTCCGGTCATATTTAAAGCCAATGAAGGACAGATTGATGAGAAGAAGCTGCAGTCAATGCCCAGTGTTATAATATATATTACACAGCCCGGGGACAGTTTGTGGAAAATTGCAAAGAGATACGGAACAACTGTGGATATTTTAATGAAAATCAATAATTTCCAGGACAGGGATGTTTTGATGGTAGGCCAGCAGATTCTTGTATTGAAGAAGGCCATTTAGAAATAATTTACAATTCCATAGGAAAATATTTAAGAACTGGTGCCTGAATTTTTCAGGCATCTTTTTTTATGTGTTAAAATGTATTTAAAAGTAGTAAAATAATTTGTGTATAACTTTGAAAGTACTCCCGTTATTGATTTGTATTGAATATAAATTGTATTTTGTATATAATGTACTAAACTAATTATTAAAGGAAGAGAATAGATGATTTCATTTAAAGCACATGCAAAGATCAATTTGTCGTTGGATGTTTTGGGAAAAAGAGATGACGGATATCATACCCTTCAAATGATCATGCAGACAATACAATTACATGATACTATATCTATTCGTAAAATTCCAGCCGGAGTGGAAATAATGTGTGAAGCTCCCTATGTCCCCAACAACAGCTCAAACATTGCATACAAGGCAGCCGAAGCCATGCTTGGCAGATATGGAATCAAGGCCGGCGTAAGAGTGGAGATCAGCAAGAGTATACCTGTTGCTGCCGGCCTCGCAGGGGGGAGCACTGATGCGGCAGCGGTTCTGAAGGGTATTGATTCCCTGTTTGAGCTGGGTGCGGAACAGGCCGAACTGATGCAGCTGGGAAAGACAATCGGAGCCGATGTCCCGTATTGTATCATGGGCGGAACGGCCCTGGCCGAAGGCATCGGAGAAAAGCTCACACTCCTGCCGGCCGCAGGGAATATACCGTTGGTACTGGTAAAGCCCAGGATAGGGGTATCCACCGCCTGGGTATATAAGAACTTTAAATTGGAAAAGGTTAAGGAAAGACCAGACACGCAAATGCTTATTTCGGCTTTGGCTTCAGGAAACAAAAGAAATTTGGCCGCTAATATGAAAAACGTCCTGGAAAGTGTGACACGTGAGAAGTATCCGGTTATCGATGCCATTAAGAGTGAACTGGTAAAGCTCGGTGCTCTGGGCAGTATGATGAGCGGAAGCGGCCCCACGGTATTCGGGATATTTGAAGATGCAGACAAAGCAGAGTACGCGTTTAATAAAATAAAAAACAGTAAACATGAGTGCATATTAACTCATACAGTTTGATTAAGGAGGCAGCTATGGCAGGTAAACTATCAAAAATCAATCTAAACGATTATAAGCCCTTAAGGGAGGTTATTTTTAATTCCTTAAGGGAAGCTATCATTATTGGAGAGCTCCGTCCCGGAGAACGCTTAATGGAGGTACAGCTGGCTGAGAAAATGGGTGTCAGCAGGACTCCGGTAAGGGAGGCTATCAGAAAGCTGGAGTTGGAAGGGCTTGTTGACATGATACCGAGAAAGGGTGCCCATGTTGCAGAGCTTTCAGTCAAGGATATAATGGATGTGCTGGAAGTGCGTGCATCCCTTGATGGTCTGGCTACCGCTCTCGCGGCAGAAAGAATTACCGATGACGAGCTGAAGGAACTCAAGCATATAAATCTCCAGTTTTCCTCATATATTGAAAAGGAAAATCTTAACGGCTCAATAAAAAAAGATGCCGAGTTCCACGACATTATATACAGGGCATCCAGAAACGACAAGCTGCTTAATATCCTGAACAACCTCAGAGAGCAGGTTCAGAGATTCAGAGTCATTTATATAAAGGATTACAACAGTCCTAAAAATCTCATTAAAGAGCACAATGACATTTATGAGGCAATTTCGTCAAGGGCAATTGAGGCTTCAAGAAGCCTGGCTAAAACCCATATTCAGAATCAGGAGGAAACAATCCTGAGTTCAATTAAAATGCAAAAAAACAGGTAATAAATAACAAATGTTTAACCTTACTATTAGCAGACTTTTTTTGTTTTTTTGTATATAATTATTATAATAATAAAATAAAAAATGCAAGCTGGAAAAGGATAATATATGTGGTTCAATGAATTTTTGTCAAAATATAAATCCGGAATATCACATGAATTTTTGTTTTATTTTAATGTAAAGGATCTGATGGATAACAGCAGGAACATATTCAGATACCTGGATGATGAGTTTATAAAACAGAGAAATTTCGGGATAGTTGCTTTTTATGATATATCAAGGGGACTGACTTTTCTGGAACCTTCAATGGAACGGGAATTCAACATGATTACCGGGAATGAGGTTTCAAATCTTTTCAGGTCCATGCCGTCCAAGATATTTCCTTTTATAGATATGGCTCTCCGGAACACCAAAATGGCGCTGTTTATTGACCATGCCGAAAAAATCGTGCCGGCCGGCGATCTGGGAAGCATGACTCTCGAAGAAAGAATGGCACTCATATGGCTGTCCGAATGGTCGGTCAATCCACGGATATCCTCGGTGGGAAGCACCATATTCATGCTGGCCGACAACCTTGCGGACATCAGCAGGGAGTTTCTGAAGCCGGCCTACCGTATTGAGCCGGTATTGGTGGAGCTGCCCGGTGAAGCAGAGAGAAAAGATTATATCAGTTATCTTCTGGAGGACAAAACGGCCCACTCCGGGATCTCCCTGGAGGAATTCGCAAAGCTGTCCTCGGGACTTAACAGAAAGAGCATCAAGGATATAAAGCTTAAGGCTGAAGCCGAAGGGGTGCCCATTACCTTTGAATTCATCAAGCAGAAAAAGCACGATGTCCTGCAGAAGGAATACGGAGATGTGCTTGAATTTATATATCCCGAAATAGATTTTGATGATCTTGGCGGTATGGATGCTGCCAAGGCCTATCTGACTAAAAATATTATCGAACCCGTCAGAAGAGGCGACTCAAGGAGAGTTCCGATGGGAATACTTTTATGTGGGCCGTCGGGTACCGGTAAAACCCTGCTGGTAGAAGCTCTGGCCAAATCCAGCGGGTTTAATTGCGTGAAGATAGATATGTCCAGGATATTGGGGCAGTACGTGGGTGAAAGCGAAAAGAATTTCAAAAAGTGTTTGCTGGGTGCAAAATCCCAGGAACCTGTTATTGTTTTTGTGGATGAGATAGACACCGCTTTCAGAAGAGGAGAATCCGGGGACAGCGGCGTTAGCAGAAATATTTTCAGCGAATTTTTACAGTTCACCGGTAATACAAATAATAGGGGAAGAATTATATTCATAGCAGCCACCAACAGACCCGACCTGCTTGACGCCGCACTGAAGAGAGCGGGAAGGTTTGACAAAAAAATACCTGTGCTTCTGCCTGAACAGGAGGAGCGGGCTCAAATTTTCAAGATAGTTATTAACAAATATGGCATAGCTACAAATATTCAGGATTTCCTGCCCTTCTCAAAGCTTGCCGAAAACTATACAGGAGCAGAGATAGACACTGTGGTAAGAAAAGCTTATGAACTGGCCTGCAACAAAAAAGAGGAACACCCCGTGATAACAGGACCCATTCTGAAGGAGGCACTGAAAAAGTGCAGGCCCAGTACACAGGATATTGAATTTATGACTGAATTGGCGTTGGCTGAATGTGACGATATAGACCTGCTTCCCAAGAGGTATTGGGGAAGATTTGAAAAAGTGTCAAAACAGGCATAAATATTTATAATAATGTTAAAAGGATATTTACTTTAGCAGCTTTTTATTATAAATTTAAAGTATTGGATATTTGAAATTATAAACAAACTTATAAAAGACATTATCAAATTTTAAGGAGGAAGTGTAATGGGCTTATTTAGCAGGCTTGGACAGATGTTCAGAGGATTTTTCGGATTATTTGTCGGAGGATTGGAAGAGAGAAATCCGGAAGCATTGTTTGAAGATATTAAAAACCAGATTGACAAGGCAAGACGTGAGGCCGAGCACCAGATAATTGAAATCCAGACAAGTGCTGAAATGATAAAAATAGAAATGAAAAACGCGGAAAGAAATCTCAATGCCATAAAGGCAAGAGTGGAATCTGCTTCCAGAACCGGAGACAAGGAGCTGCTTGTGGAACTTCTCGTTCAGGAAGAGGAATATCAGACAGTATTTGAGACCCATAAGGCCACCTATGAGAATGCAATGGTTCAGGTTGAGAAAATACGTGAAGATTATAAGATATTTGAGTCTGAAATGAATGCCAAGCTTAACGAGCTTAAAACTCTCAAGTCACAGGCTAAAATGGCAAATCTCCGCGAAAACATCAATTCTGTCAATGCGCAATACACCTCTAAGAACAGCCGTGTGGGCAGTGTCAACGACAACCTTGACAGAGCCCGTGAAATAGTCAATAAAAAGACTGCAAGAGCAAATGCTGTTGAATCTCTTAATAATGACAATATTGATATGAAGCTGAAGAGACTTGATATGAATTCGGCAAGAGACAGAGCGAGAGCCAGGGCTGAGGCAATGCTAGGCGGAGATAACGGCGGTTTTGAGGTAAAGGAAAAAACCGAAAATAAGGCTTCAAATTAATAAAATAAATCAAACTTAAACTTATACATGGGGAATGGATGTTAAAATGGGAGCACTTATACGTACGGCAAACGAGACTGATTTACCTGTAATTACAGAGATATACAATTGGGCGGTTGAAAATACAACTGCCTCATTTGATATTAACCCTCAAACTGTGGAACAGAGAGCTGTTTGGTTCTCCCATTACAATCACAGGCATCCTTTGATTGTCTATGAACTGGAGGGGTGTGTTGCAGGTTATGCCTGTCTGTCCGAATTCAAGGCCAAAGAGGGGTATAAGGATACCTGCGAGTTGTCGGTATATATCCATCCTGATTATCAAAGAAGGGGTATAGGCAATGAATTAATGCGGGCGGTAATCGAGGCCGGCAGGGAAAAAAGCTTTCATGCAATAATTTCCTGCATCACTTCAGATAATGAGGTTAGCATAAAAATGCATGAAAAGTACGGCTTTGAGCTGTGCGGGCATTTAAAGGAAACAGGCTATAAATTTGGAAGATATTTGGATTGTTTATTTTATCAGTACCTGCTGTAGAGGAGACTGATAGATTTTCATTAATTTTTGCTACACTGCCATAACGGTGAAATGAGGAATGTTATGAACGGGAATTTATTTTATAGTGCAGTATTCAGATTTAGAAATATTACTACTTTGATTTTTTGGTGTGCACTTGTATTTTTGATCAGCAGTGCTCCCGATCTTCAGGGTACAAACATTAGCGGTATTGACATTAACACTCTTGCCACCGGTGCATATGGTACAGGAGCGTTGCTTTATGTTGCTCTTGTAATCCAGAGTATGTTTAGCAGCAACTTCAAGGAAGAAATGCAGCGAAAAGAGAAGAAAAGAGAAATAAACAGGCTGAACAGGGAATGTTCGAGATTGTCGTCCCAGACAAGAAACTATGCTTCTCCTATCCAAAGGCAGAAACTCAGGAAAATAATGCAGGACAAGGATGATATATTCAACTCCTTGAAAAGAGGAGACGACTACAGCTATCTCAAGGAGAAGATAGTGGAAAAGAGTCTTAATCTCGTTATCTCCTATACCAGATTAATGACGAATTATTCCATAAGAAGCAAGGAACTGTCTGAAATAAACATAAGCGATCTGATGAATAAAATAAATGCAAACCGCAGGAAGCTTAACTTTATGAAGGATGACAGAACATATGACGATGTCAAGAGCATCATTGAGATGGATGAACAGGTAATAAACAGGGTCAAGGATGAAAAAAATGAGCTTGAAAGAATCCATGCCAGGCTGGATTATATAGAGAGCATGCTAAGCATGTTCAAGCATCAAATTGTTTCAAGCATTGAATCGGAAGAGATGGTTGAAAAACTGGAAACAGCAGTTAATGAAGCTACCGCACTTGATAATGTATTACAGGAAAGAAGGCGCAATCAGATCAGAATGTAATAAACCATAATATAACGACATACTCACCTTGTATGAATCTACACAATCTGAGGGGGCTTACCCATGGAAAGTACTATCATTTATTCTTCTCCTTTTATAGAGATAACCAGGCGTTGGGATGGATTTTATCTGCAATCCTTTAAGAAAGGTTTGAATGTAGATGAATTCAATAAAATTATCGGTGCACACCCTGAAATACAAATAAATAATTTCAATGTAATAAAAGAAGCTTTGGTCCTCGCTCCGCAGCCGTCTCGCAAGTTCGCCCTATCAAAGGAAAGAATAGTTGTGGACGTATCGGGTGACGGATTAAAAGCTTTTATGACATTGAACGTAAACCGGAATGAGCTTGAGAGTCCGGAATTAATAAAAGAAATCATAGCTAAATTGAATGAAAAGGGTGTCGTCTACGGAATCAGGAAGGAGGCCCTTTTAAATTTATATATGGGAAAACCCATACTGATTGCCGAGGGTCTGCTGCCTGAACCGGGAAGGGATTCTCAGAATACATATTATCAGTTAAAAGAAGTCAAGCCCGAAATAAAAGAGGACGGTAATGTTGATCATTATGAGTTAAATTTGATCAACATGGTCCAAAAGGGAGACTGGCTCGGGGAAAAAATCCATGCAACGCCGGGCAGGGAGGGAAAGACGGTAAAGGGCACAACTCTCAAGACCATGCCGGGAAAGAATTATCCCCTGCTGTATGATAAAAAAACTGTTAAAGAAGTTGTGGAAGAAAATAAATCAACCCTTTACGCATTACGGACAGGGGCTGTTTTCTTCGAGGGAGACAGCGTAGGGGTATCAAATCATCTGGAAATAAAAGAGAATATCGGTGTTAAAACGGGCAATGTCGATTTCGACGGATACCTTACCGTAAAAGGAACGGTGGAAGACAACTACTCGGTAGCCTCTACAAAGGATATAGAAATACTGGGTGAGTACGGTGTGGGAAACGTAAAAGAAATCAGCAGCTCAGAGGGAAGTATATACATAAAAGGCGGAATAGCAGGGAGAGGAAAGACCACCATAAGGTGCAAAAAAAACCTGTATCTTAAATATATAGCCGATGCCGAGATAATTTGCGATGGGAGCGTACATGTGGGCTTTTATTGCCTGAACAGTACCATAACAGCAAAGGAAGTTATTTTGGATTCCATGAAGGGTCAAATAATCGGCGGGAATATCAATGCCCACATAAGAGTAGTTTCGGCAATTATGGGTTCCTCCAGTGAAAAAAGAACAAATGTCTGCGTTAAAGGCTTTGACAGAAATGAATATAAAAATATCCTGGATGAACTGAATAATAAAGTCGAGGTTTTAAAAGCAGAAATTAATAAATATAAACAGCAGTTATCAATATTTGTAAATCTTTATGACAATGGACAGGTACGTAAAGACCAGTTTGACAGTATAAACGAAAAATACAATTCTTTCAAGTCAGCACTCACCGAAGTAGAAGAAAATAAACGGAATATGATTAATTATTTAAAAGCCAAGGGTGAGGGTGAAATTTCAATTCTAAAAAAGGCCTTCCCAAATACAATGCTGGAAATAAGGAGAATCCAGAAAGAAATCCAGAAATCCGTACTAAGAGTGACGTATTATTACCACGAAGGAGAAATCAAAGAGCTGTAGCGACATTTTCAACTATAAAGCATAACTTAGGGGGTAAGCCATATGAGGTATCAATCAATACTGCAACGCATAGAAGATGAGAAAAAAGACGAGATCATTTCTGCAAAACTATATAGATATACGGGTTTGGTTCAGGCAATAGATTATTTTTCGCAAAAGCTTGTATTTGAGCAGATAATAGATGCTGCTTTTGATTTCATAAATGAGCTGCTTTTGGTTGACAGTTCGGCGATATTTGTTTATGAAAACGATGGGTATTATATAAAAAAAGTTAAGGGTATTGCAAAGAAAATCGGAAAAATACCTGTGACCACAGAGCTTGGAAACCTGGCAGCCTTCAATGGTAATATATTATATGAACGTGAGAAAATAATTAAATTCTTTGATCCTGAAATTATTGATGCTCTGGCGGTGAATGCCGCTGTCCCCTTGATAATTGAAGGGAATTTATACGGTTTTATATTATTTTATAACAAGAGTATAGGAGAAGACGACTTTATAATTTCGGAAGCATTAATGAGGCTCATCAATAATGCATTGGAAAATTTCAGCAGGTATGAAAAACTGGCAAGGGTAAATTCTGAATTGGATGAGAAAATTTTTAATCTTTTTGCCATAAACCAATCCTCAAAGATTCTTTTAAGCGAGCTTCGCATGGATGTTCTTTACAGCATTTCGGTAGATGTTTTTTCCGAGCTCACCCGCAGTAAGATAACCGGCTTTGTCCTTTTTGACGAAAAGTCTGAAAAGTTTGTTTTGAAGTCCTATAAGGATGTTTTTTATAAAACGAAGGATGCTCATATAAACCTGGAGCTCAGCAAAAGTGCCGGTATCGATCAGAATAAAGTCATCATAGACCTGGGAAAAGCGGAAGACCGCGAATATTTGAACGGCCTGTTTGACGGGGCCTCTGCCCAATTGGAACAGTTGGAGGCAAAATATGCGGTGCTGATTTTAAAGCAGAGCCAGCTGCTGGGATTGGTTACTTTAAGTGAAACAGTCACAGGCGGGGAATATAGCTCGGGGATATTCGAGCTGATAGAAAGTCTGGCTTCATCAACCTATACTGCATTAAGCAATGCCATGCATTTCGGGCTTGTGAACGAGCAGAAGGCGCTTATTCAAAAAAAGCTGGACAAGCTTATTTCCTTGAACAGTTTGACCAAAAATATAAGCAGTTCCATAAGGATGGAGACATTGCTGGAGACCTGCACCAAAACCCTCCAGATATCCTTTAACACTTCAAAAGGAGCTTTTTGCCTTTATAAGAAGGAAACAAACGAATTTGAAATAGCAAGTACCATCAACCTTGATAACTGCAGTAAAAAGGTTATTACTCCAAATAAGAAATGGAAGAGGATATTCGAGGGGGACACAGTTTTCGCCATGGGACAGCAGAACCTTGCGGGTTATGTTGGCGAAAGCCTGGCTGCTGAAATCGGTGAGGCCCAGGGTGTGCTGCTGATACCTGTCTACATTGATATGATGGATATTGAAATACTTGGGCTTATGGCCGTATTTAAATATGACGATATTCAGCTGGATAATGAGGAGAACATGCTGATTCTTGAAACAATAGCAGGAAGTATTGCGCCGGTTTTGAACAACCTTCTTATGATGCAGCTGCAGCAGAGATTTATGCTGCCTAATTATATTGAGATATTTAAAAGTGATTTGAAAGAGGAAATTAAGCAGGCCATTGAATACAATCTGGATTTGACAGTTGTTCAGATAATAGATGAAGAAGGTTCATTGTTTAAGAGCAGTGAGATTATTGACAGTTTGAAGGAAAGCTTCAGCAAGCTCTATCCCTTTTCCTCAAATAATATATTTATTATTGAAAATATTGATGACAGGGAACTTGAAGAGAGAATAGAAAAATATACAAAAGGCAAAAAACTCTTTATAAGGAAAATGAAGCTGGGAACGGATTTCAAAAGTTTCGCAGAATTTTTCAATTTATACAGGTAGTATAAGAGAAGGTGCAGTAAAATATGGAGGTTGGTGTGGAATTACTTATAGGCACGGACATAATTGAAATAGAAAGAATTAAGAATTTATTGGATAACGGGATAAAAGAAAAATTTTCAGCACGGGTCTTTACACCTGAAGAGGTTAAATATTGTGAAAGTAAAGGCGCTTCCAGATATCAGAGCTATGCGGCCAGGTTTGCGGGAAAGGAAGCCGTATCCAAGGCATTTGGCACAGGAATAGGGGAAAATGCGCTTTTTAATGAAATAGAAATACTCAATGACCAAAACGGCAAACCTCTTGTAATCCTTCACGGAAGGGCCAAAAAATACTATGAAGGACTGGGAGCTTCGGGTATATCAATCTCACTTTCCCATTGCCGGGAATATGCAGTTGCATATGTGACAATAACTAAATAACTATAAGTATGATATAAAAAGACTTTCCGGGTAATTGGACGGGAAGTTCTTGTTTATACCATAGGAATTTCAGAGAGGTGGTTTCACGTGAAACAAGTATCTTTCCTGCATACGGCGGATCTTCACCTTGATGCACCCTTCTCCTCCCTGGGTGATGAAGCAAAAGCCTGCAAAAGAAGAAATGAACTTGAGTCCTGTCTGTGCAGAATTATACGGAGGGTCCAGGAGGCCGGCATAAATATTCTGATAATAAGCGGGGACTTATTCGAAGATAAACATATTAAAGGTTCTACCATACTTAAAATAAAAAATTTATTTACTGAAATATATAATACCGAAATTGTCATTATCCCGGGCAATCATGACCTCCTGCGGGAAAATTCCTTTTACAGAACTACTGTATGGGGCAGTAATGTGCATATTTTGGAGGACTCGAAACAGGTATTGTATCTGGAAAAGTATAACACCTGCATTTATAATCTGGGTGTTAAAAATAATGTGAGAATGGATATGGAACAAATTCCGGGGATGGTAATTGCAAGGGAAAGGTTCAATATCCTGCTATTGCATGGTACGGTTGATATTCCTTTTGAAGAGGATAATTATAACTCCATAACATCAAAGGAATTATTCTCACTTAATATGGACTATATTGCCCTGGGGCACATGCACTGCTACAGTGAATACAAAAATGAAAGCACCGTAATGGTTAACCCCGGAAGTCCGGAACCTTTGGGCTTTGACGAGGAAGGTGAACATGGATATGTGCAGGGGCTTTTAAGTATTTCAGAAGACTGTGAAAAGCAGTGTGAAATAAGGTTTATAAAGGATGCCGCAAGGCACTATCATAACATTGATGTAAATATCAGCGGCTGCTCCGACGATTGGGAGGTTATTGAAAAGATCTGTCCAGAGGGACAAATGGACAGCGTGGATCAATTCAGCTTCAGGGAAACTGATTTTTATAAAATAACGCTTACAGGATTCATCAGCAAAAATTATTCCCCTGATCTTGGGTATATCCAGGAAACCTTAAACGGCAGGTGCTTTTATATTAAGCTGAGAAATCAGACCTCGGCCAAATTTGAATATGAGTGTTACCTGGAAGACCCGGGTATAAAGGGAGAGTTTGTCCGCAGAATTCTGGACCTGCAGGAGGGTGAAGGATCACCGGAGAAAAGGGCTACACTTTTCCTGGCCATGCAGTATGGGCTGCAGGCCTTGGAAAATGAAAGGGTCGACTAATGAAAATCAGAAAACTTTATATACGCGGATTTGGAAAAATAGAAGAATTCGAGCTTGAACTGTCAAAAAATATAAATGTAATTTACGGTCCTAACGAAAGCGGTAAATCAACAATTATGGCGTTCATAAAAGCCGTTCTGTTCGGATTGAAGGGCGGCAGGGCCGACAGGGAGGGAACAGCGGCCGAACTCAGGAGATACCGGCCCTGGAGCAATTCCTCCTATGGAGGGTATATTGGCTTTGAAATGGATACCCCTGCGGCCTACAGGCTGGACAGGGATTTTGATAAAAGCAGCGTGAAACTTTACGACCAGGATTTCAATGATATAACAGGTCTTTTTTCAGCTGCCAGGGATGGCAGGGGGATTGCCGAGAAGCTGCTGGGCATAAATGAGGGCTTGTTCGAAAGAACGGTATATATACGGCAGCTGGGAACAAAAATTGATACGGCATCGTCCAAAGAATTGATTGACAGGATATCAAATATTTGTCAGAGCGGTTATGAAGATATATCATATAAAAAGGCTCATACGGCGCTGAAGGAGGCCCTGAAATCACAGGTCGGCACCGAAAGGAGCTTTACCCGGCCGCTGGACATGATAAACAGGCGGTTAAGCGAACTCTGCCTGATGCAAAAGAAGCTCAGGGAGGAAGAGGAAAGCCAGACAGCTGCCCAGCGTGAATTGAAACACATGGCTTCGGAAATAGCTGTTCTTGCCGGAATAGAAAGACTTTTTACACTGGCGGGGGAATTCCTGGATGCAAGGGAAAGACTTGGTCTGCAGGAGAGAAAGGCCGAGGAAATACGGTTTCTGAATGACGGAACAGGGCTTCTGCGGAAAAATATTACCAGGCTAACAGGAGACGCAGCAGCGCTGGAGCAGGAAGTTGTAAAAACCACCCGTGAGGAGAGCAGGCTTGAGGAGGATTTGGAGAGGTTGAACCGGACCGTTTCCCAAGAGGATTTAAAAAGCCTTGGAAAACGGGTGAAGGTTTTTAGTATTGCCGGAATCCTCACACTGGCAGCTGCAATAGGCTGTGCTCTGGGGTCTTTCGTATTTGAACTGCTGCCCCTGTATTTTACGGCAATACCGTCTCTGGCTTTCATCACTGCCGGTGTTTTCAGGGCTGTACAAGGGAAAAGGTTAAAGAAGCTGGAGAGAGAACAGCAGGAGCTGGCCGGCAGGGAGAGGCTGCTTGTGCAGCAGCTTGAAAATATCAAAAAAGTCAGGTCTTCAGCATCAAATCAACTTGCAGGTCTGTCGGAACGTCTTGCAATTGAAAAATTGCAGTATGAGCAGCAGATCAAAAGGCTGGAGAGTATTGAACCGGCTCTTAGGCAGCAGGAGCTGGAACAATTGGAAAGCAGGGTTGACACATTGTCCATGGAAATAATCCGGCTGCTGGAGACTTTGAACGCTGACGGCACCTTGCCCGGGGGTGAGGCCATTCTGGCAGAAAATATACTTGAGAATCCGGATGAGGGCCGGCTAAGGGAATTGAACAGGCTACAGGAATTTTATGCCGGACAGCTCCAGCAAAAACGGATTGAAAAGGCGGCGCTTGAACTTCAAGTAAAAAACCTTAGCAGCACCGCGGATACCGAAGCTGTCGAGCAGGAAATTTACAGGCTGACACAGCAGAAAAAAGCACTGGAGCAAAGAGGAGAGGCTTTGCAGCTCGCAATGACAACGCTTGAAGCAGCAGCACGGGAGGTACGGAAGAAGTTCCTTCCCATAATGAACAAGGCTTTCAGCAGTACATTTTCAGGTTTGACCTCCCGGAAATATACCGAAACAAAAGCCGGAGACAACCTGAATATAATGCTGAGCGATCCGGGGAGTGAAACCCTGGTGCCTGTACCGGTGTTGAGCAACGGTACGGCTGATCAGCTTTACCTTGCACTGAGGGTTGCAATATCTGAAACCGTATTGAAGAACAAAGAACAGCTTCCCTTGATTCTGGATGAACCCTTTGCACAGTATGATGATATCAGAACAGAAAATGCATTGAGACTTATAAATGAACTGGGCAGGAAACAGCAGGTTCTGATATTTACCTGCAAGCAGCGGGAGGTTGAAATGATAAGTGAATTAACCGGGGGAAATGCATGTAAAATCTGTTCATTGACATAGCGTTAAAATCTAAATATAGTAAGACTATTAAAATGTATTTTTATGAGGCAATATGATGAAACAACGAATTACAAGACTGATTTTAATATTTATAATCTTTATGCTTACGCTGACAGGCTGCGGCAGCAGAGAGATACCCGTAACAAGGAATGAGCAGCTTTTAAGCGGGATAACTCCTGAAAATGCGGCAGTAGTTACCGAAGCCGTGGTGGATATGTTCGATAAACCGGACATACTCGGTATCCGGCTGACACAGGTGCTGTACAACCAGGTCGTAAAGGTTGTCCGGGAAGAGAATTCCTGGACCAATATAAAATTACTGGATGGCAGCTCAGGCTGGGTTAAGAGTAAATATATAAGCAGTAATACCGGGAGTGTAACTGACGGCGGAATTAAAAATAAAATAATCGTTACGGCTAAAAACATAGATATTTTTACCGGTGCAAACAATGCGGTAAATTTTAAGAAGGTTGTGCTTGGGACCGAACTGTATTCCACAGGAAAGACAAAAACCGGATATGATGTCCTGCTTCCCGATAATAAGAAAGGCTGGGTAGAGGAAGGCGGAGTAATAGCAGTTCCCATAGAGGATAATGTCATTCCCAAAACAAGCAAGGATGAATTTATTCAAACCATAAAAAAATTTGAAGGTACAATATTTATTATGGGAGGCATAAGCAGGTGGGGAATGGACTCCTCCGGCCTCGCATATATATGCAGCAGGATAAATGGTGTTGACATACCAAGAGATATGGTCAAAATGAGTAAAACAGGAACCCAGGTGACACTCGAAAATATTCAGCCGGGAGATCTTATATTTTTCAGCACAGACAGCCTGAAGAAAGATATTTATGATGTCGGTGTTTACCTGGGAGATAATAAGTTCGTACATTCCAGCGCATCGAGGGGTGTCATTAACGAGACGCTGGAGGACAGTTATTTTAAGGACAGAATATTAACCGTGAGGAGAATATTTTAGTGGTCCTGTAACACCTGAATTTGTACATTGCCGGCGGTTAAATTACCTTACCGGACAAAAGACAGCTGCTGCCGGCCGCTAAGTCACTCATCCCAGGACCAGCTTGCCAAGAAGGGTGGCAATATCGGAAGCCGAATGAGGTTTTCCCAAAAACCTGGAGTTTTCACGCATTATATTAAGAGTTACAGGGTCATTTGCAACCTGTGACAAAACACTTATAAGCTGGCCCGAGTCTTCTATCTTGTTGGCTGCACCACTTCTTATCAGGAAACTTGCATTGCCTTCCTCCTGACCGGGTATGGGAGAAATAATAAAAATCGGAAGACCCTTGACCAGAGCCTCGGAGATAGTCATACCTCCGGGCTTTGTTATTAATAGGTCGGATATATCCATAAGTTCATTAATCTTATCCGTGTAACTCAAAACAAGTACCTTTTTATTGCTCTTTCCGGCACTGAGTTCAAGCTGTGCCTTAAGTTTCTGATTTGTACCTGTTACAGCTATAATTTGAATATCTATATCACAATCCAGCAATGAGGCCATGGTATTGTCAATATTGCCAAAACCCATACCCCCTCCCATGACAAGGACAGTAAACTTATCTTCCAGTCCCAGTTCCTGTTTGAGTTTTTTCTTGTCAACCCGGGTAAGGAACTTGGGTGACACAGGAATACCATACGGAAAAATAATGTTTCCGGGAATGCCTCTTTGCATCATCTCCGATTTCATCAAATCATTGGCCACGACAAAAGCATCCATACCGCTGTCCAGCCAGAGAGAGTGAACCACATAGTCGGTGAGAATGGCAACGGTAGGGATTTTTATTTTGTTTTTCTCCTTTAAGGAGGACAGCATCTGCATGGGAAAAGGGTGCGTACACACAACCGCAGAAGGTCCATAATCATTTATAAGGCTATTGAGCTTAAAGGATAATAGCTTATTCAGTGCTTTGCTGATATCGTAAATACCGGTGCCCGTACCTGACGCGGTGTATAATCTGCTGTACAGCCCCGGACTTCTTTTAAGGGCACCAAGGTAGCTGCTGACAACAATTTTATCTACGATCGGATTTATATATTTAAGCGTATCCAGAATATCGACTGACCAACCTGCAAACTGCCTTTCAATTGATTCCTTCAACGCTTCGGCAGCCTTCATGTGACCTGTTCCGACAGATACATACAGTATTAATACCCTCATAATGATCTCCACATAAAATAATTGAAAATAAGAAAATTTATATTCAATATAGATTTTTGACATTATGGCCGGGATTATACGTTATATGTGTAAATAAAGAAATTAACAGCCCGTAAATATGTTAGAACTTTATATTATATTACGAATATTTTAACAGCTAATAACTAAAAATAACATTGCACAATTAAAACTTCAATTACCCTGAATAATAAAAAGGGTAACAACACAATTTGAATCCGGTGTGAATTTGGAAGGAGGTACAGGTTTGAAAAAGCACATAAAATTAGTTGCTTTTTGTTTAGTCGTTGTTTTCAGTCTTACTCTTTTAGGTCAAGAATCACTGTATTTTACTGGTACCGCTTCATCTCTTAAGTTAGGTGACAAGGGTCAGGAAGTAAAGGAAATGCAGCAGGAATTAAAAAATTGGGGTTATTATAACGGCAAGGTAAATGGAAATTTTGGATATGACACTTTCACTTCAGTACTTAAATATCAAAGGAACTATGGTTTTCGTGCCAACGGAATTGCAGACAGGAATATACTGTTGTCAATGGGCCTTGGTAAAGTTGTTGAAACCGGAACAGTTAATGCCGCTTCAACCAAAGTTACCGATGAGCAGCTGCTTGCCAGGGTCATAAATGGCGAGGCCAGAGGAGAGCCCTTTGAAGGACAGGTAGCAGTGGGAGCGATAATCCTCAACAGGGTTAAGAATTCAAAATTCCCCAAGACCATGGCGGGTGTTATATATCAGCCGGGGGCTTTCACAGCTGTGTCCGACGGACAGATAAATGTAGCCATTGACCCGAAATCCACAGTGGTCAAGGCAGCCAGAGATGCTCTTGCAGGATGGGACCCAACCGACGGATGCCTGTATTACTGGAATCCTGCAACGGCTACAAGTAAATGGATATGGTCAAGAACGGTAAAGCTGAAAATAGGTAAACACTGGTTTGGAATATAAATGGAGGTGATTTGATGGAACAGAATGAAAATGAAAACATGGACAATAATAATGACTTATGGCAGAAAAAAAGAAGAATGTCTTGGGGAGTACCTGTAGCAATTGTTGCAGTACTGGCATTGGCAGGAGTATCCACATGGGGATACTACCAGAGCAAGCAGCTCAGCGATCTCAGGATAATGATGGACAACCAGTATAGCAGAGCTTTCCTGGATTTGAACGAGTATGTTGACAACCTTGAAGTTTTATTGGCCAAATCCATGGTTACATCCACTCCGAGAGGTACTTCCTCAATGCTGGAGGAAGTGTGGCGCCAGTCGAATTTGGCTCAGACAAATATGGGGCAGCTTCCGGTAGCACCTCCCATACTTGAAAAAACCTCCAACTTTCTAACTCAGGTGGGAGATATGGCCTATGCATATAACACAAAGACTGCAAACGGTCTGCCTTTGAGTGATGAGGAATATCAGAGCCTTAAAAAAATGCACGGCTTTGCCCTATCTTTGCAAAACAGTCTCCACGGAATAGAAGAACAGATCAATAACGGGAAGATGGCCTGGGGGAGTGCAGGAGGACCAAGGGAGCTGAAAAGCCAAAATACCAAGAATATTCAGACAACGCAGTTTGAAAATGTTGACAAGAACTTTCAGGAGTATCCTTCAATGATATACGACGGGCCTTATTCCGACCATATGATGAAGGTTAAGCCCATAGGTTTGAAGGATGAAAAAGTCAGTGCTTCCAAGGCAGAGGAAATCGTCCGTAAAATAATAGGGAATGATAAGATCCAGGGTATTTCGCGGCTTGAAGACAGCAATGAGGGAAGCATAAAAACTTACAGGTATAAGGTTAGCTACAAAAATTCCGACAATGACGGCAGTGCTGAAATTGATATAACACAACAGGGCGGACAGGTGTACTGGATGCTTAGAAACAGGAGCGTCAGTTCAGGAAAGATGTCCATGAACGCCGCTAAAAAATCCGCACAGGACTTTCTTAAGAAAAATGGGTTCGGCAGTATGACCGACACCTATTATATGAGAACTGACGGCATAGCAACAATATGTTATGCCTATGAGCAGGATGGAGTAACGGTCTACCCCGATCTTGTCAAGGTGAAGGTGGCCCTTGATAACGGTGAAGTGCTGGGAGTTGAATCAAAAGGTTATTTGTATAACCACAAGACACGGGATATTCCTCAAACGCAGCTTACTGTTGATCAGGCGAGAAGCAAGATAAATAAAAATCTGAAAATCGAGAAGGAAGGCAAAGCAATAATTCCCACAGATTTTAAAACGGAAAAATACTGTTACGAATTTATAGGATCGCTGGATGATCAGAAATTTATATTATATATAAACGCTTTGACCGGAACCGAAGAGGATATCCTCATGCTGGTAAGTACGGATGAAGGCTCATTGACTATGTAAGTGCACACAATGGGATGCCTTAAAATGAGAGAATTGCAAATAATGAATTACAGGTAATAGTGTGCGGGGACACTTTGATAAACGGGAAGCTCAATTAAAAGTACATGTCTGAAATTGTGGCTAAAACACTTGTGGTAAGCCGTACAAACTTCAGGCATGTACTTTGTGAACTTTTAACCATAATTTTAATTATTGACGCTGCAAGGATTTATTAATAATATATAATTAGAGTTCTAATAATTTGAATTCTAATTAATATAAAATGAGTTTTAAATTTTTTTATGGATAGGAGATAACATGTTGGATCAGAGAGAATTAAATTTACTGCTTGTTAAAGTAGGTGCGGTACATAGGAGGAGATCCACTTATGAATTTATGAAGTGTAATCTCACCGCAGGCCAGCCCAGGATGATAAATTACCTGTTTGAACATAACGGCTGCATTCAAAGGGAAATAGCGGCCGACTGTCATATGGAGCCTGCTTCTGTAACCAGTGTACTTAATAGCATGGAAAAGTCCGGGCTGGTAGAGAAAAGGCCTGTAAAGGGAGACAAGCGGGCTCTTGAGGTATGGCTGACCGACAAGGGCCTGGAAAAGAAAAAAGTAATAGACAGGATTTTTATTTCAATGGCTGATGAGTGCTTTCAAGGGTTTTCAGAAGAAGAAAAGCAGCTTGCCGGAGACTTCCTTACCCGGATATTCAGAAATATGATAGACGGAGAACAGCAGGAATGGCGGACCTAGGAGGATATAACGCAAATGGACCTATATAAACCATATTTCAAAAAATACAGGACATTATTCCTGCTTGGCATTAGCTGCGTTTTTTTTGAGGCTGTATGCGATTTGCTCCAGCCAACCATTATGGCGCATATAATAGATGATGGAGTAAAAAACGGCCGCGTTGCTTCCGTTTTATATTTTGGACTTACAATGCTTGGCATAACCGCTCTTGGAGCTTGCTTTGCCGCTACGAGGAATATTCTTGCAAGCAGGGTATCGCAAAGCTTCGGTGCGGATTTAAGGTATGATGTTTTCAAGAAGATCATGAACTTTTCCGAAGCAAGTGCCGACAGTATAGAAAGCGGCTCCCTGATAACCAGAATGACAAATGATACCTCCCAGGTGACACAGTTTGTAAACGGCATTATGAGAATATTTCTTAAGGCTCCGCTCACATGTATCGGGAGTATAATCCTTGCCATTATGCTGAGCCCGTACATGAGTGTGGTGCTGCTGATAGCTATAGCCGTAGTGGCGGCCTTGATCGTCATTAGTATGAAATTAAGCTATATCCGTTTTTCAAAGGTTCAGAAAGCCATCGACAAGGTAAATACCGTTGTACAGGAATATCTGCTGGGCATAAGACTGGTCAAGGCCTTTGGAACATATGAGGAGGAAGAGGGACGGTTCGAGGTGGCAAACTCGGATCTCAATAAAAAAAGTATTTCTTCCCAACTGGTAATAGCATATTTTTCACCGGTCATGTCTTTGACTGTCAGCATCGGAATTGCAGTCATTATCTATCTGGGCAGCATACTGTTCGGAAATGGCCGGCTTGAGGTAGGCAAAGTTGCCGCTTTTATAAATTACATGACTCAAATACTGACCTCTCTCATAATGATAACCAATATTTTCAACACTTTCATAAGAACAAAGGCATCAACTGAGAGAATAGAAGAAATATTGGCCGGAGAAGAGGATTTCGCAGGTGCCGGCAGCCCGAAACCGGTTATTACAGGTGAGCTGGAGTTTGAAAATGTGACCTTTGCATATCCCGGCGGCAGCGGGCTGCCTGTATTAAAGGAGCTGTCCTTTAAAATAAATGCGGGTGAGACCCTGGCGGTAATTGGGCCCACAGGTGCGGGAAAATCCACGCTTGCCTGGCTTTGCCTGCACTTTTATGATGTGAATGAGGGTGCAATTTATATCAATGGGAACAATATCAAAAATATAGATACATCTGTCCTCAGAAAAAACATTGCCTTTGCACCCCAAAAAAGCATGCTTTTCACCGGGTCTGTTTTTGATAATATCGCCTGGGGAGAGAGTACAATGGAGGAGGAACGGGTAATCCGGGCTGCCCAAAATGCCCAGGCCCGGGAATTTATTGAAAAAATGCCGGACAAATTTGACAGTGTGCTGGGACAGAACGGAGTGAACCTGTCAGGAGGACAGAAACAGAGACTATCAATAGCCAGAGCCCTTGCAAAGCAAGCGCCGGTTCTGATCCTGGATGATTGTACAAGTGCACTTGACGCAATTACCGAGGCCCGGGTCAGGAAGGCCTTGAAAAGCCTTGATACAGATAGGACTGTTATAATGATAACTCAAAGGATCGGTACGGCCATGTCGGCCGATAAAATTCTGGTGCTGGATAACGGAGTAAATGTGGGCTTCGGAGAGCATGCGGATTTATTAGATAACTGCAGTACTTACAGGGAGATTTATGATTCACAAATTGGGGGTGGCCTTATAACACATGTCAAATAAGAATGAAGTACGGAATCTCGACAATATGCCAAAGCTGGGAAGATGGGGAGCGGCAGGACATCAGAGATTTAAACCCACAGCGAAGCCCAAGGACACAAAAGGAACTCTTGTCAGACTGATAAGAATGTTCGGAAGATGGCGCAAATCAATACTGATTGCGGCATCACTCACAGTTCTGTCGGCAGCGGCAGGTTTACTTACTCCATATTTGCTTGGCCAGGCTATTAACACATTTAATATTGATACAAACACAGTTGACAACAAGCTGCTTGTAACTATATTGACGGCTCTGGTTTTCTGCTACCTGACCAGCTGGATACTGGATACCTTTAATGGCGTACTCATGGCCAGAGTAACCCAAAGCCTTGTAAAGCACATAAGAACAGAATTTTTTTCCAAGCTCCAGAGAATTCCCCTGAATTTTTATGATACAAGATCTCACGGGGATACCATGAGCAGGATCACAAATGATGTTGACAATATAAGCAGTACGGTAGGACAAACAACCACACAGCTTATATCAAGTGTTTTTTCAATAACGGGGGCACTGGTAATGATGCTGGTATTAAGTCCGGGGCTGACGTTGGTTGCACTGGTAACCATACCGTTAATATTCGTACTTACAAAGACAATAGCTAAAAGAAGCAGAAAGTATTTTACCAGCCAGCAGCAGACACTGGGAAATCTCAATGGCGTTATAGAGGAGAGCATTCAGGGGCTGAAGATGGTAAAGGCCTTTAACAGGCAGCAAAAAGTACTGGAGGATTTTAAGGAAGTTAACCGGACTCTGTGCGATTACTCCACAAAAGCTCAGATCTGGGCCGGTTTTCTTATGCCGTTCATGAATGTAATAAATAATCTCAGCTATACGCTGATAGCCTGCGCCGGCGGATTAATGGCAGTCAGGGATTACATAACCGTAGGAGTTGTAGTCAGCTTTCTCACATACTCGAGACAATTCGGAATGCCCCTTAATCAAATAGCCGGTATGTTTAATACCATTCAGTCGGCCCTTGCCGGCGCTGAAAGAGTCTTTGAGATACTGGACGAGAAGGAAGAGATATCCGATAAGCCAAATCTCAAGGAATTCGGACCGGCCTTGGGGAAAGTGGAGTTTAAGGAAATCAGCTTTTCCTATACCCAGGGAAAACCTGTATTGAACAATGTCAGCTTTCAGGTGCAGCCGGGAGAAGTTGTTGCACTGGTAGGTGAGACGGGGGCCGGAAAAACAACCATTGTAAATCTTCTGACCCGCTTTTACGAACCTGAAAAGGGTCGGATATTAATTGACGATGTAAGCATTACAGATATAACAAGAAAGGATCTGAGGAACTGCTTCTCGGTGGTATTGCAGGATACCTGCCTTTTTACCGGAAGCATTGCCGACAATATAAGGTATTCGAGACCTGATGCCGCCGATGCCGAAGTCAGGGACGCTGCCGTCATGGCTCACGCAGACGGTTTTATTTCCCGCCTTCCAAAGGGTTATAATACTCCGGTTTCCGGCAGCTCCGACAACCTGAGCCAGGGGCAGCGCCAGCTCATTGCCATAGCCAGGGCAGTCCTGTGCCAGGCGCCTGTTCTGATACTTGACGAGGCCACAAGCAGCGTTGATACCAAAACAGAGAAGGAAATACAACAGGCGCTTCTGAAGCTGATGAAAAACCATACAAGTTTCCTGATAGCCCACCGCCTGTCCACCATCCGGGACGCCGATAAAATACTGGTCATAGGGGACGGAGGTATTCTTGAAACAGGTACGCACCTCCAGCTGATGGAGAAAAAGGGAGTATACTACAGAATGGTTATCAGCCAGCTGGGATTGGATGAGGAAGCCGGTTGACACCCGCATTACCAGATATTACAATTAACTTATCTTACCCTCTCAAAAACGTATTGTACATTGTCAATAGAGGGTAATGTATAATAATACTTGTCGGCCGGATGGATGCAGAAGATATAAAAGTAAAGTTTGGAGAGATGCTATGAACATATCTATTGCTACTGCAACATTTTATAACATACCTTTTACAGAAGCGCTGGAGCTCATAAAACGTGCCGGTTTTGAGAGCATTGAGCTGGATACCTACTGGACCGGCGGTGACAACTGGGAGGTAACACAGCATCTCAGAAATATCCGGCCAAGAGAGGTGTTAAAGATAGTAAGGGAAAGCGGACTGAGAATAAATTCCCTCCATGATATGGGTGGCGTCATATTCAAGGACACCGATACCCTGATCGGTGCCGGTACATACGAGTACCTTGAATTTGGAGAAAAGGATATTCCCTGCCTGGTTTTTCATGCACCTCATAAAAAGACAGAGGACAGGAGCTGGTGGTCCGGGTATGCTCCAAAAGCCGCAGAGGATTTGAAAGCACTTAAAGACAGATTTCTGGTCTGCATAGAAAATATTCAAAACTTTCCGGGATACCAGACCTCTTTGATCGACCCTGCTGAGATGCTTGCCTTTGTCAGGGACAATGGATTGTACATAAATATCGACACCACCCATTATGCACAGTGCGGGATCGATATAGTCTCTGCGGCAAAGTTCGTGAGGGATTATGTCAAAGGGGTGCATTTCAGTGATTATAAGGACGGCAAAAGGCATTTGTTCCCGGGTGAGGGAGTATTGGAGCTGAAGGGCTTTGTCAACTCCCTGAAACTTGACGGCCTGCATGCACTGACTCTGGAGTGCAATATCCCCTATGAAAAGGGCAGGCCTGAGGTATCTGTGGAAAGTATGAAGAGGGCCAGGAGCTACGTTGAGAGCCTGATACTGTGATGGACCTCAAGTGAACGGGGTATGAAAGGGATGGAGCATGAAGAACTATACGGAGTTTGATGCGGCAGCAGATTTGAATGATATAATAAAATTTTTATCCAGAAGGGATATTCTCCGGCTTACCGGCCAGGCATTGTACGACGGTTTTGGAATTTCACAGGCCGACCTGCTCATTATACTCGGCAGCAGTATTCCGTACCTGGCGGAACTTGGCGCAAGGGCGTTTGTTGGCGGAGTCGCCAAAGAATTGATGATAGTTGGAGGAATAGGTCATTCTACCAAATATCTGGCCGAAAATATACGCAATAATCCGGAATACCGGGATATTGCTGTTGAAAACAGGCCTGAGGCGGATATTTTGAAAGAGGTGGTTTCAAAAAACACAGGTTTGGAGGTTAACAATATTATTATTGAAAACAGGTCAACCAACTGTGGCGAGAATGCTTCACAGGCTCTGAAGGTCTTAAGGGAGAGGGCTGAAATTCCGGCTTCGGTAATAATCCTTCAGGACCCTACAATGCAGTTAAGGACCCATGCGGCATTTCTCAAGACCTGGGCCGGTGAGAAAACGAGGATCATCAGTTACAGCCCCTTTATTCCCACTATTAAAGCAGAGACCGGAAGCTTAAAGTTTTCAGACAATATTTATGGCTTGTGGTCATTTGACAGGTTTATAGATCTTGTCATGGGTGAAATACCAAGACTGAGGGATGACCAGGAGGGTTACGGACCGAAAGGGAAGGACTTTATAGTACATGTTGATATTCCTGACAATGTGCTTGAAGCCTATGATAGATTGCAATCGATATATGTTGAATACAAACATATCAAGTTTAGAAAATGAGCTGCATGCAGGATTGGCCACAAATGTGGCTCATGGAGGTTAAAATGAAAAAGGTAATTGCGGTATTTGTTATTGTGGGAGTAATCCTTGCGGGGTATTTCGGAGCAAAAGGCATACAGTCGTACCTTGATTTGAGGAAGTATCAGAAGCAGATCGAAGATATTAAAATAGAGAATGTGGACCTGAGCAGTATTTCAGACGGGACATATGTGGGAAGTGCCGAGGTGCTCTGGATAGCAGCCGAAGTCAAAGTCAATGTAAAGGACCATAAAATAGCGAATATTGATCTGATAAGGCATAAAAACGGGCGGGGTGCAAAGGCTGAGGTAATACCCCAGAAAGTTGTGGAGACCCAGTCCCTTCAGGTTGATGCCGTATCAGGTGCTACCAACAGCAGCAAAGTAATTCTGAAGGCCATACAAAACGCATTGGAAAATGCTTTAAAATAAGGTACTGCAAAAAACCATTGGACCAAATGTGAAATTATTATAAGGTGTGCGCGTACTGGCTTCGATAAATGGATTACCTGCAAAGTACAGGACTGGGTTTTGTAAAGCTTCCCATTTATTGAAGTTGTACGCGCGCACCTTAATCAATAGTAATTCATGTATCGCAGTCGTCTCAATTTACAACAGCTGCTTTGACACTATCTGATTTTAATGTGGACTTCACGGAGCTGGGCCTCGGTTATTTCGGCAGGGGCGCCGCACATGAGATCCTGGGCATTTCCGTTCATGGGGAAGGGGATAACTTCACGAATGTTTTCCTCATTCCTCAAAAGCATGATCATACGGTCAACACCCGGAGCCATACCCGCATGAGGCGGTGCTCCAAACTGGAAAGCCTGGTACAGGGCCCCGAATTTATTACGGAGATCTTCTTGAGAGTAACCGGCTATCTCAAAGGCTTTGATCATTATGTCAAGGCTGTGGTTTCTAACAGCGCCCGAGGAGAGTTCAATGCCGTTGCACACTATATCATACTGGTAAGCAAGGATCTCCAGAGGGTCCTTTGTATTGAGTGCTTCCAGTCCGCCCTGGGGCATGGAGAAGGGGTTATGGGTAAAGTTGATTTTCTTTTCGGCAGTGTCATACTCAAACATGGGGAAATCATTTACAAAACAGAAACGGTAAGCATTCTTTTCACATATGTCGAGGCGTGTGCCAAGTTCCGTTCGGATCTGACCGGCAAGCAGGGCGGCGCGTTCTTCCTTGTCGGCGATGAAGAAAATCGTATCACCCGGTTCAAGGCCTGCAAGGCCTGAAAGCTCTCTCTTTATTTCATCCGGTATGAATTTGTCTATAGGGCCTTTATATGTCATATCGCCATTGACCTCAAGATAGCCGAGTCCGCCCATACCGATTGATGTAGCAAATTGCAGCAGCTTTTCATGGAAGCCCTTGGACATTTCGGCATGAACCCTGACAGCGCGGACTGTCTTGTTGTGGAAGGGCTTGAAGGTACATTTCTGGAAGAAATCCGACAGGTCTATTATTCTCAGAGGGTTGCGCAGGTCGGGCTTATCGGTGCCGAACTCAAGCATTGCCTGCCTGTAGCTGATTACGGGATATGGAGCTTCGGTCACAGAGTATCCTTCGGGGGCAAATTTCTTAAATGCAGAGGTAAGAACTTCTTCACCTGCACGGAATACGTCTTCCTGGGTGGCAAAGCTCATCTCGAAATCCAACTGATAAAACTCTCCCGGTGAGCGGTCGGCGCGGGCATCCTCATCACGGAAGCAGGGAGCTATCTGAAAATACCTGTCGAAGCCTGATACCATGAGGAGCTGCTTATACTGCTGAGGAGCCTGTGGAAGTGCATAAAACTTTCCCTTGTACTTGCGGGAAGGTACGATATAATCCCTTGCACCCTCAGGTGATGACGCACAGAGAATGGGAGTCTGGATTTCCAGGAAGCCCATGTCGGTCATTTTTTGTCTCAGGAAGCTGATAACCTCCGAGCGGAAAATAATATTGTCTTTAACCTTTTTATTGCGAAGGTCAAGGTAACGGTACTTAAGCCGCAGATCCTCACGGGTTTCCTTTGAAGTCATAACCTCGAAGGGGAGCTGTTTGTATACCTTTCCCAGAACATCAACTGAGTGAGCCTCCAGTTCGATCGTTCCGGTAGGAATCTTTGGATTGTATGTCTCTTCGTCACGGCATTCAATTACGCCTTCAATTGAAATACAGTCCTCCTTGCCGATTCCTTCCAGCAGGTCTGTGTTCCGTATTACGACCTGCATGACACCGTACATGTCTCTAAGATCTATGAAAGATACACCGCCATGGTCCCGTATATTTTCGACCCAACCTGCAATTCTTAGTGTTTTGCCAACATCACCTTCACTGATGCTGTTCAAAGTCCTGTTCCTGTAAATGTTAGATGTGTTCATAATTTATCTCCTTTACTGATATTTTGAGCATAAAAAAAGCTCATCCAAAACTAATAAGTCCAGGACGAACATATAATGTCCGCGGTACCACCTGAATTACTGGCTAGCAGTCACTCAACGGTTCAAAAAAACCATGCTGTTTAACGCACCGGCATACGTCGCACCTACTGGTCAGGACTGGCAGATACATTTTTTCAAAAACAAATAAATGTACAACTAAACCTGAAGTTCGGATTGAGGCTGGTAAAGTGTTATTCACGCAAATTCACTTTGTGGAGTTCTCACCGGCCTCCACTCACTGGAAACGATAAATTGCGCTACTTCTCTTCGTCATTGCCTTTTCTTAAAAACAGTTGCTTCTCACGAATTAATGCAGTCATAAGCTTTGTGCCTGGAACAGGTAACCGTTCCTGAATATCACATCCTCTCAAGCCTTAAAAATAATACAAAAAAAGAACCGCATATGTAAATATTATTATTTACCAATGTGGTTCTTATCCGTCGTCCGTCGGTCTCCACACAGGTACAACACGTCAAGCGCTTGCACCTGTGATTGATTGTTCTCACAAATACAAGCGCTAAATATTGTCCCCATGATTCAGGTTTATTAACTGAAGTTTAGACATATTAGCAGCCTGCTTTCTTTTTTTTTCAATATTAGCATACTAAAGTATTAAAAGTCAACTGGCAGATATTTGTTAAAGTTTTTCAGCACTCAGTTCCAGGAATTTTTCAATGTCCTGTTCTATTGTTTTTAAGGAATTTCTCCAGAAATCAATACCCCGGACATCGATATTCATCATTTTTGTTACATCTTCTATTTTATTCTTACCTGTAACGCGTAACAGAGCTTCATAGTCTTTGACAAAAGCTTTTCCTCTTTTTTCATACTCTGCGTACAGACCTTTTGCGAAAAGTTGTCCAAAGGCATAGGGGAAATTGTAGAAGTTTGTATCAGCGGTATAGTAGTGCGGTTTGCAGGCCCACATATATTTGTGCATATATTCGGGATCCAGTCCGTCGCCGTATGCTTCCTTTTGGGCCCACAGCATTATTTCATTCAATTCTCCGGTGCTTAAGGAACCGTCTTTTCTCCTCTTGAACAGTTCGCTTTCAAAAAGAAACCGGCTGTAGATATCAACGATTACCTGTGTGACGTCGCTCAGTTCCATTTCCAGGATTGCAAAGGCTTCCTCCTTTGAGGCTGCTTTTATAGCGGCCTTTTTAACTATGGTTTCACAGAAGGTTGAAGCGGTTTCGGCTAACGGCATGGGATAATCGCTGTTGAGCATGCTTTCATTCTTTATGCACTCATCATGATAAGCGTGCCCCAATTCATGCACCATGGTTATGATATCGCTGAAGGTTCCTCCGAAGTTAAGCATTACCCTGCTCTGACCAATAATGTGCAGGTCCTGGCAAAAGGCACCTCCGATTTTTCCTTCTCTGGGATAAACATCTATCCAGTTGGATTCTATGGCCTTTTTGGCGAAATCTGCGAGACTGCTGCTAAAGGTCCTGTAGTTTTCGTCGACAATCTTTACAGCTTCCTCATAGGTATATTTTTTATTCAAATCTCCCATAGGAGCAAACAGATCAAAGAAAGGAAGCCCCTTTTTACTTCCCAGCAATTGTCCCTTGGTACGGAGGTACTTCCTAAAGGCAGGTAAACTTTCCCTCATTGCAGTCAGCATGGCCTCCAGTGTCTGTGCTTCCATTCTGGAGTTGAACAGGGTTTCCTCCAGAGGAGAACCAAAACCTCTCAGTTCGGCAACGGTAATAACTTCACCCTTGATGCCGTTCAGGCAGGCGGACAGGGAATCATCAATTTTCTCATACGATGCCAGTTCAGCTTCGTAAGCCTTTTTCCTCAATTCCCTGCTGCTTTCGTAAGCCATATTTCTTATGATTGAAAGGGGCAGCTGCTTTTTCTCTCCGTCCAGCTCTATATCAACCTTTAAGGTGGAGGTCAGAAGATCCTTGAGCTTTAACCAGGCACTTGAGCCTGTATTTTTCATACGCGCGATGATAGCTTCCTGCTTACCGTCCAGAAGATGTGAACTCTTTTCAATTATTTCCTTTAGATAAAATTCATGTTCCTTCAATATATCAGAGGCTTGTATGGCATTATCAATATCTGCTGCCGAACCTATCCATTTGTTAATTTTTGCATTTGCTTCAGCAACAGAACTGAGTTTTACCTCAAGGATTTCCATATTTTTTGTAGCCTTCTCATTTTTGGTATCAACAGTATAGGATAGCTCCGAGAAGTTGTACAGTCTGCTGGCTAATTCCGAAAGACGGGTTTTTATTCCTATAAACTGTTCAAGTGCAGCTCTAATATCCCTACTGCTTTCGACGGTATTATCCACCCAATTAATATACTCTTTTAAGATGCCGTTCAGAGCACTCATATCCTTTTTGAAGTCTTCGCCGTCAAAGGACGAATATAGATCTTTCAAACTCCACAAATAATCCATGTTGCTTCCCTCCTAAATTTTGGTCATACTATGAGTATACAACAATTCAAGTATTAATAATACCGGCTGGATCATAATCTTTAATAGGATAAATGGCAGTGCCGGTAGGAAAATAAAGTCCGGGAGGATTTATCATGTCGCAGATAAAAGATATTGTTAACAGGCAGCGTGAGTATTTTTATTCAGGAGAGACAGCGGGGATTTCCTTCAGGCTGAATGCACTCAAAACTCTGGAGAAAACCATAAGAGCCCATGAACAGGAAATATTTGAGGCTTTGAAGAAAGATTTGAATAAGGCACCTTTCGAAACCTACATGACTGAAATAGGAATTATACTTGATGAGATCAAATACATGAGCAAAAATATAAAAAGCTGGTGCAGAAATAAGAAGGTCAAAACCCCGCTATCACATTTCAAGTCCACATCCTACATTATTTCCGAGCCCTATGGGGTAGTGCTTGTCATGTCCCCATGGAATTATCCCTTTCAGCTGACTATTGCCCCTTTGCTGGGAGCAATTGCGGGAGGGAATTGTGTTATTTTGAAGCCTTCCGAATATTCGGTACATACCAGCCGCCTGTTAAGCAGAATTATCGGTGAAAGTTTTGATGAGAGGCATATTACAGTGCTTGAGGGAGGGACTGAAGTCAACCGCCAGCTGCTTCAGGAAAGCTTTGACTATATATTTTTTACCGGAAGTGCAAGTGTGGGAAGGATAGTCATGGAGGCTGCAGCCAAACAGCTGATACCTGTCACACTGGAACTGGGAGGTAAAAGTCCCTGCATAGTAGACCGGGATGCCAGGGTTGACATAGCTGCCAGAAGAATAATATGGGGTAAATGCCTGAACAGCGGACAGACCTGCGTGGCACCAGATTACCTATATGTTCACCGGGAGGTAAAAAAGGAATTAATTGAAGCCATGAAAAAGTATATAACCGAATTTTACGGAGAGGATCCCTGCAACAACGAGGAATACCCCAGGATCATAAATGAAAGGCACTTTAACAGGCTAAGAGCACTTATGGACAGGGGAACAATACTTGCGGGGGGATATGTAAATACCGGTACCTTACAAATATCACCCACTATTATTGACCATGTGACCTGGGAGGACCCTGTCATGCAGGAAGAAATATTCGGGCCGGTGCTGCCTGTCCTCGAATATGACAGTATATCCGAAGTTACGGCTGAGATTAACAGGCATCCCAAACCGTTGGCGCTATACCTTTTTACAAACAACAGGCCGGTGGAGGAGGAGGTATTACGAAATGTTTCCTTTGGAGGAGGCTGCGTTAATGATACAATCATACATCTTGCCTCCTCACACCTGCCGTTTGGAGGGGCAGGTGCCAGCGGGATAGGCGGTTATCACGGAAAATGGAGCTTTGATACCTTTACCCGTCAAAAAAGCATATTGAAAAAGTCCACATTGTTTGATATTAAGCTCAGATATGCACCGTATGGAAACAAATTGAAGCTGCTGAAAAAAATTATGAGATAAGGGTAACCTTTGTGACGGCTGTCTTGTCCAAAAATTCCTTAACTGCTGCATTTGCCTGTTCAGGTCTTTCGAGAGGCAATAAATGTCCTGCGTTCTGAATCAGTTTAAATTCAGCTTCTGCTCCACCGGCAATGGCCAGCTTTACAGCTCTATCCATTTCATGTTGTTTCACCAGAACGCTGTCGGCTCCTCTCAACCAAAGAGAGGGGCTTTTGATTTGCGGGATCCGGTCCAAAAGATTCCATTTCAGGCGGAAAGGTCCTATGCAGTGCAGTAACCAGTCGTCCATGTCATTTTCTCGGTAAATGTATTTACCTTTAACCTCATCACGGATTATGGAAGTTAATCTTTCAGGGTCGGTAGGTTTTGAGCCACCTGCAAATAGGGATTCGACAAGCTTCTTCATATAGGAATGGTCCTGTTTTATATACTTTCTGCTAAGCTTCCTGAGCATCCCCGGAAAATTTATATATAGCCAGGTTATGAATTCCATATCCACCTTGTCACCCAGCCCGCCAGGCTCAAATAGCACCATTGATTTTACCTTGTCCGGATATAATGATGCATATTCGATGCTGAGTCCGCCACCCATGGAAAGCCCCACGAGACTGAAGGAGTTAATCTGCAACTGTTCAAAGGTACAATTCAGAATATCCATCAGCCTTGAGTGATCCATGATTCCTTCCCAGGGTCTCGATTTACCGTGCCGTGGTATATCCAGCGCGAATAAATGATAATATGCACTTAAAAAGGGGAACATCTGATCCCATATGAACCTGGATTCATCATACATAGAGCCATGCAGCATCACAACGACCGGTTTATCAGAACTGCCGGCTTCATAGACCGACATGGGCCCGCCGCAAATATTTAATTCATGATGCTTCAGCCCGGGTACATTTTCAATCCCGCCGGTTAATTCTCCCGTTTCAAAAGTGTCCTTCATATTTTACACCTGTCCTTCCTTCTTTTTGTTTTGGTCACAGCCTTTGCTCCTGTCTTTGAGAAGCAGTTCAAGAATGTCTATCCACTTCTCAAAGCCCTGTTCAAGATTGTCCGGATCGGTCTCAGCCTTATATAACTTTTCCTCAAGATATCCCAGTGAGACCCAGAAGATGATTTGCTTTGCCGCTGACGGTGAAATATCTTTTCTTAACCCCTTAAAATCACCGATTTCATTCAGTAAGTCACTATAATTTACTTCACTGTTCTTCATATTTATTTGTATGTTTATTTGTGATTTTTCGTAATTTTCATACTCCTTTTTTACAAGCTCCCTGACGAAAGGGTCGGTGTCGAAAGCAGCAGTATATGAGAACCTGTAAATCCACGGATATACCTTGAATAAGGAGAGTCTGAGCCTGGCGCTTCGTCTCATGAATGAAAACATGTCAGTATCGCTCCCTTTTTCTGAACGTGCAATCCCATCTGCTTCGCGAATACTGTCCGATGCAAGCCTGAAGATTTTTATATAAAGGTTTTCTTTATTTGAGAAGTACTTGAACAGCACACTTTTCGATATCCCAGCCGCCTCGGCTATATCTTTCATGGATGCTTTCTTATATCCGTGTTTGGCAAATACTTCACAGGCAGCACTAATGATTTTATTCTGTTTTTCCTTTTCAAGATTATCAAATGCCATAACAACATCTTCCTTTTGATAGTTATAATTTATCCGTGACCGATTCGGTCACGGATAAATTATAACACAGCGAATCTGCATTGTAAATATTTGTTCTATTAACGGCAAAGGCAGACAACCGAAATCCGCTGTCTGCCTTGCCAAACGCCGCGGTTCATATCATATCCCCATGGGCCGCTGTTTGTTATCTGAATCTTGGTATATCATCCAAATCCTCCACAGCGGGATTGTTTGGATCTGCACTCAGATATTCTCCGCCGTTCTTTCCTCTGACGACATTGTAGCCCTCCAGGTTGCCCTGTTTTGCCATCAAAACCGCATAATTAAAAGAGCAGGTGTTACCGTTTTCAAACATAACATCGGTAATAATCCCGTCATCATTTCTTCTGACCCTGGTAATTCTATTTCCCAGTTTCATACGGTTCCTCCTTTCTCAAATAATTAATTTTTCAAAAGAACTGCATTATTAGTTTTTCATTATAATAAAACATTAAACTGACAAAAATATGGACGACATATAATTGTCAGTACGGATCGCTTGTATAATTGCTTCAAGATTTAATAAATGGTAAAATTAAGTAAATCATCAGGCAAAGCATGAATTACCATAATAAGTAGTTATGTATTAAGGGGGAGCTTATATGTATTTGAGGGATAATAGCAGTTTTTTTACAGGTACATCTTTATTAGTGATATTCAGTTCACTGATGTACCTGTGTATAATAGCAATGATTGTTGTTGGTTTTGTTTTTCTGGTTAAATTCCTTCGGGCCGGCACAAAAGCCTTTAATCTGTATGTCCGAAACAATGCACAAACCAATGAAAAAAAGCAGCAGCAACCATAAAAATATTGAGGATTATAAATATTTTTATGGCATTAAAGGAACAATTTTCTTCATGCATCAGTCTAATTCTACATAGCTGGCTTAATATCAAACATATAAGCAGGAGGTTGATTATGAAGATAAGAGTTTCAGGAATTATACTGGCAGGCGCAATATTATTGTCAGGTTCGTCTGCATTTGCACAAACAATGATGGAAAAAGATAGCACGGTTAAGCTTGATTTTAATGATATAACAACTCACTGGTCAGGAGGAGCGGTACAATATCTTATGAAGAAGGACGCAATACCTTTCAGCCAGGATAAGCTGGTTCTGGGAAAAGCTGTTTCAAGGAGCGAGTTCGCAGTGATGCTCCGCAATGGGCTCGACATCAAAATTGAATATTTTAAGGAGCCGGATATCAAGGATTACTTTGATGATATCAGGCAGGATGCACCATATGCATCGGCAGTGATTGACCTTGTAACAGCAGGTATCTTTGAGGGAAAGGGAAGTTTCAAGCCAGACGCGTCAATAACACGGGAAGAGATGGTGCATTACATCATGCAGGCTTACAGGTACAAGATGGGTGACAGATTTGCACTGATTAATATAGGCCCGGCAAGCTTCAAGGATGTTGATGCCATTACTCCGGAATATGGCGGGGATGTTGCCAGAGCGCAGCACTACAAGCTTATTGCTGGAACCGGCAGCAATATGTTCCAGCCTAAAAAAGCGGCAACCCGTGCAGAAACTGCTGTTGTTATTGATAAACTGATAAAGCTTCTGGCTGCACAAAACCGGCATGTAATCATCAGTCCTGACGCAACAGTAACAAATGATTCCATAGAAATGAAGCTTAATATAACAAATAATTCTGAAAAGGATATAATTTTAAATCATTCGTCAGGTCAGAAATTTGATTTTGCACTGCTTGATGCAGACAGGAATGTCATCTACAGGTGGTCTGCCGACAAAATGTTTACAATGGCGCTGACAAGTACAAGGATTGAACCCGGTAAAACCCTTGAATTCAGTGATACATTATCAGGAGATGCGTATGCTGCTGTCAGGGATAAGGTTGTTTACTTGAAGGCTTATCTTATAGGAAGCTCCGATTCCTTCAGCATTGATGACAATGGATATGAAATAAAGATAAAGTAAATCATTGAATTAAATGAAGAGTTGATTTATATTATAGAATATACACTATAAATTCTATAATAGATCAACTCTTTTTATGTCAGTGGTAATTTGCCGGTTCTATACTATTTTGGAATGGATATCAGAGCCGTCTTTGTCGTGCGAACAATTCAATGATTTTTCTTTCTTTTTTATGGATTCACTATTAAAAATTTTAAAATTTATAAAGGACAGAATTTCATCCTTATCCTTTGAGTTAAGTTTCCTATAGCATTTTAACAGTTCGTTCTCATCCTGAGACAATTCTTTTAATGAATTAGCAGACACATTACCGGAAATGTCCATCCGGTCCAGATTATTGAGAAGTTCTTCCTGCTGCGCAGGAGACAGGGTTTGAATTTTTTCAAGTACGCTGATTTGCTGGCTGCTGAGAGGTTCACTTAAAATAGTCTTTTTCTTAAGCAGTCCTTCATTATATTTTTCTCCGGCACCATCCTTTAACCACATTTCATTGACGCAAAATTGGGAGATTATATTTTTAATTACAGATTCAGTTAATCTTCTATCGTTTTTTTCCAGCATCGACACAGCAGAATCTTTTAACCCGATCCTTTCCCCGAATTTTTCCTGGGTTAATGCGTGATCCTTTCTAATCTCCTTAATTCTACTTCCGATATCTGACATAGGATATTTCCCTCCATAATTCCACAGAGTGAATTTCAATGTTGTAATATTTATCATAACCTGTCATAAAATGATTAAAATTGGTTGACAATTCCACATAGTGAGAATATAATAAGGATAGATAAATATATCATAGCATTAATCAATATATCACAATAAGCTAATTCCCACCACAAAAATAGATGTCCGGTTTATAAATTTCCCTTCTTAAAACCGCATCGAAAAATCAGTGCACTGACATTGTATAGTTTATGAACGAAATATTGTTTAAAAAGTTATTTCAGCTTATATTGGAGGTAAAGAATGAGCACAAAAAATAAGTTGAAGGCAAGTATTAACGGAAAACAAATAAAAATCAGACTTATAGAGCTGGGAATGTCTCAGGTGGATCTTGCGCGGGCTACGGGAGCCAGCAAGCACTATATAAATCACATAATAAGCGGTTACAGATCCGGCTACAAATACAGAGAAGCAATTGAAAAAGTCTTAGGGATAAAATCCGAATGATGACAATATAATACAGTGATTTAAAAGATAAATATAAATCCGGAGAGACCGTATTAAAATGTAAAATTACGGGCTTATTTAGGAGGGTAATAATGATTTCTTTATCAGCAATTGAGTCATGCAAGATATTGGCTGATGTTTTGTCTCTTATGATCCCTGGAGGAGTTGCATTTTGTATAATTGAGGAGGATACAATTACCTGGTCATTAAAACCTGATACATTTAAATTAAATGTATTCAAAGTCGGTCAAAAGGTCACAGTTAGCCGTTCAACCGTACATACCCGGAATATTCCAGCCGGTGTTTACGGAAAAAGATTAGCCATTGTATCCGTACCTATTATTAATGATACGGATAATCTCAACAGTACATTCTCAATCGCATTTCCCGGACAGCATCCGATTGCGGCGGCCTTTGGAGACTTTGCACCAATTTTGACCGAAATGTTTCCGGAAGGATCATTCATATATATGTCTGAACTGGAGAGGATTGCGCACCGGCGGCCATCTTCAAGGTTTGATATGCCAGGACTGACAGTCGGGCATATTTGGGACGAAACTGATGTTACTTACAAGGTTGTTAAATTAAAGCAGCCCATCCTGGCAGAATTGGATTCATCAAAATATGGAATTCCGGTCTTTGCAGCCGCTTATCCATTGAACGATAATGAGGAGGATGGTGATGAGGTAGCCGCAACACTTGGAATTATAGCCCCCAAGAAAACCTCCTGTAGATTGCTGGATATGTCCGGCAATACCGAAAGCGGATTGTACGGAATTTCGGAGGCAGCAATACAGGAACTTGCGGCTGCGGCGTCAGAAATACAATCGAATGAACGGGACCAAAACGCTAATATTAAAAAGGTAAGGGGTATGGTGGCTATGGCAGAAGAGCTGAACAAAATTTCTAAAATAGTATGATAATTCAGGATATAAAAGCTCTCCGGACAAATAATATTTGTAAGGGGAGCTTTTACGTGGTGCAATTTTTGTAAACAAATGAATTGAAATATATTCCGCGTAATAGTAATATTAATAGGTAACTATTGGGATTAATATTTCAGGAGGATTTTTTTAGTGAATAATATTGAGGAGCTCGAAGTAAATAAAAAATATCCGGGTCCTGTGGCAGCAGGTTTATTTTTCTCTCTTACCACATTGTTTCTGACATACGGAGGAGCACTTCTCACCTTTAAAAATAATTATCTGAACAGCGGGATCGGTGAACTGGTATTTGTACTGCTGCCTGTTCTGATTTTTTTGAAAGCAGGCCGGTATAACCTCAAGGACACCTTGAAGCTTAAAAGGACAAAGCCTGTCAACTACCTGATAGTTGTATTCCTTATGATATTCGGCCTGCCGGTGGTGGGAGTGCTCAATGCAATAGTTCTGGGATTGATAAGGCTGATATTCGGCAGGATTCTGCCGGTACCGCAGATGGATATACCAAACGTTCCTACTCTTTTTATAGCGATACTGGTTATCGGTGTTTCGGCAGCCGTGTGTGAAGAAACCCTGTTCAGGGGAATGATCAGCAAGGGCTATGAGAAGCTTGGGCCTGCAGGTTCGCTTATTTTGACCTCCATTTTGTTCGGTATACTGCACAGGGACTTGCAGAAGGGCGTCAGCACCATTCTCCTGGGTGCCCTTATCGGATTTATAGTATACAGAACAAGAAGCATTTATGCCGGCATGACTGCTCACTTTATCAACAATTCAATCGCCGTTCTGCTGACATATGCCTCGGGAAAGCTGGTAAAAAGCATGGATGGCATGGGTGTGCAGCAAATCGAAAACTTTGATTTTTCAAACATACCCACCATATCCATAGTAATTGCAGGGGTATTTTACGGTATATTGTTTTTAGGCTGTCTGGGCGGTTTTATAGGATTAATGTACGCCTTTCTCAAAACCACCGAAGGAAATTTCAAAATTCCTTCCCACCTGACGCAGCTCATAAATAACCGTACGGATATGGAAAATGCAGCATATATCCAACCTTCAGAGAAAAAAGGTCTCGGTATTGCTGCAATTATAAGTGTATTGCCGGGTGTGCTTTTAATATTCCTGACATTCACAGGGCAGGTACTCGAGCTTATGAACGTTAAATCCGGGATGGTATATGAGCTGCTGAGAGTTCTTCGGCTGATATAACCTACCGTCCTGCCGGCCAGCATCAATCCTTTCTGCCGCAGTTTCTCCACTGTTTCCCTTTTGATGGGATCAGGCTTTAAGGCTCCTGATATCTCTTCCGGCCAGCACAAGTCTGTCAAAATGCCCCATGATTCTTGAAGTAATGCGCTCGGTATAGAGATCAAAGAGCTTTTTGGGGCCCAGGTTTGTGGAAATGATGGTTTTGCACGGAGTTACACCGTTATTGGCCTGGCGGGTATTGAGTATATTGAGCAGCTCGGCATATCTGGCATCACTTAGTGTCTCTGTTCCCAGATCGTCAATAATTAAAAGCTCAACATTAAATATACTCTGGTATTTATCGTCATTATAATTGTCTTCTCTATAAGCCATCATTTTGTGTTCCGTTATAATATCAAATAAAACCGGTGCTGTAACATAGAGCACTGTTCTTCCCCGGTTCAGAAGCTCCCTTGCAATGCAAAGAGACAGAAAGGTTTTGCCCACTCCGGTACGGCCGCTGAAAAAAAGGTTTTTATAATCCGGATTATCGATATTCCTGGTAAATTCCAGGCAGGTCCTTTTTATACTGATAATATTTTCCCTCGGGGAGACAGCTATTCCATATCTCTCCTGGTCTGTTTCCTCAGGATAGAGTTCTTCATCAAAGTTTTCAAAGCTTTCATTACCGTTAAGACTTATATTTGAAAGCGCAAACAAATGATTAATTATCTGCTGTTTATAGCAGGAGCACCTTTGAGAACCGGAGGTGCCGGTAATATAACCCGTATCGCTGCACTTTTCGCATTCATACCGGAGCTTAAAGAATTCGGGACTGATATTGTTTGCCGCAAGAATGCTGTTTTTTTCATCCGAAAGTGCTTTAAGGGTTTGTTCCAATTCGGATAGAAGTTCTGAAGCAGAACCATTTGATGTTAAAATCAGCCGGTTGTACTTTAATCCCATAAAACTGATCTGATTATCAATTTCCAGTAACCGGGGTATTTTTGCGTACAGTTCGGTTTTCCTCTGTTGGGCAAGGTCTGCCGACACCTTCTGTCTTCTTTCATATTCTCTTGCAATAATATTATGTATGTCTCTATTCATATAGACTCCTCTGGATTCAAGGTTCTTTAGGATTTATTGGTATTGGTGAAAAAGTTATCATAATAATCATCGTTATATTTCCGCTGCTCAAAGTTGTCTCTTTGAGATTCTTTTGGAAGCTGTTTCTGAGCGGTTTGACCGTTTTTGCCGTTTTGATACTGAGTCTTGACGCTTGCTTCATAGCCCAGAATCTCCTGTGCATTCAGGAGTCCCAGCTCATGCCATTTTGTCAGCAGGTTGTCGAGGAATCTGAAGTCAGGATTAGTCTTGCCAACCGTTTTTTTCAATGCGATTTCAATAACATCCATGTCATACTTGTAATCAATGACCCACTTCTCCACGAACTCATTTTCGTATTCGGTCAGTGCCCTTCTCAGACGCAGTTTTTTAATGATGGTGCCCTTGATACCCCTGACCTGGGACATTTCTTCAAAATATTTTTCAAGATCAAAAAAGTTTTGAATACCCCGCCTGTGCCAGTTGGAGGCCACTGCCTCTATGTAGCTTTTATGGAAGGTGTTGTTGTCATGGCAGTATTTGAAGAGAGTATACATTACATCTTCATCGAATTTATATATGGTAAACCAGTTATCTATGGTCAGGTACCAGTTGGGAGGCATAAGCCCCTGAAAGAACTTGGAGTTGATAGCTGAGAGGGTATTGTTCCTGCTCTTGTTCTTTTCAAAGTTTTCATTGGCCTGCTCGGGACTGGATACGGTTTTAAGGCGGTAGATCCGTTTGGTCTCGATATCCTTCAGGTCTGTCAGCTTTATCCTGTCTTCAACCCAGCTGATAACCTCAAGATTATCCAGACTTGTAAGTGCGGCTTTTACTTCCTCAAGTGACAGATTAAGAGTTTTGGCCAATTCGTCAGTAGTGGCTTTTTTATTGTGCTTGCACAAAAAAAGCATGTAAATATACACCTTTATACAGGTGCTGTCCATAGAAGGCATATACTGGCTGATAAAAATATCTGACACAGCCGTGTCAGAATATAAAAGTGATTTTGAATCCTCAAAAAACATTTAATCTCCCATCTGCGTAAAACAAAATTGTTTTGGGCGCTGTCCCCATTTACTTCAACTTTTTGGTATTTATTATCTTAAAGATTAAAAGATAAAAAGTGATATAAATCATTATATCATAGATAGAAAAATTTTGTTCTGCAGTATCCTTAAAAAACGGAATGGCAGCTATATAAATGAACATCCCGATAAAATCTTTTATTATGTTTAATATATTAGAGCAAGGGTATAACTATATCATGAAGTTTTACGAAAAAAGATAGCTTGGAGGTATACATGATCAGTGACAGAATCAATAAATTATTAAATGAACAAGTACAGAAAGAATTTTTCTCAGCATATTTATATTTGGGAATGGAAGCTTATTTTTCAAGCTTGAACCTTGACGGTTTTGCCAACTTCTTCAGGATACAGGTACAGGAAGAACGGGATCACGCTATGAAATTCTTTGATTATATAAATCAAAAGGGCGGTAAAGTCGAACTTCTGCAAATAAACGCTCCTGAATCAAATTTCGAATCTGCCGAAGAAATATTTGCACTGACCCTGGGACACGAACAATTTGTGACTCAGTCAATCTATAATATTGTTAATGCGGCCCTGGAAGAGAAGGACCACGCAACAAACACCTTCCTGCAGTGGTTTGTCACAGAGCAGGTGGAAGAAGAAGCAACAATGGAGAAGTACCTGAAAAAGCTCCAATTGATAAAAAATGATCCAAACGGTTTGTTTATGCTGGACGCCGAGCTTGCACAGAGAGTGTACACTCCGCCTGCAGCAGGAACCACCTAAACCATTATAATACCAAAACATTTTACAAAGCCGATTTTTTACAAGACCGCAGTCCTATAGCAGCTTTAATGTCTGGCGATTGATTTACCCTGAATCATTCGCAGTGTCATATGAGTTTACCGGTTGTTAATATACCAGAGCACTATATATCAACAATCGCCAGACATTAGAGCTGCAGGGGCTGCGGTCTTGCGTACAGGAAATACAGCCGTTCGGTAATAAAATAAAAAACCGTCTGAATATTAATTTCAGACGGTTTTTTTATTTTGTGAACAAAGTTTCAGCTGAAATAATTCCACTTTTAATATCATATCCACCTTAAGGAATAATTTTTTACACAAGCTTTACACAGAATAAAAGAAATAATAAATTTTTCTTAGTATAATATGGAAAATAATATAGTATAAAAACAAGAACAATAAATTCTGTTGAAGGTTTTCAGAAAGGACGGATGTGATGAAGAGAGCAGGTAAAAGGTACTTGGCACTATTTCTGGTGCTGGCGGTTTGTCTATCGGTATTTCCCGCGGAGCTGTTTGCTGCCCGGGAGGGAAATAATGTAGTAATCAATCAAGCCTACGGAGGAGGAGGTAATTCCGGAGCCACCTATAAAAATGATTTTATTGAGTTGTACAATCCGACCAATACTGATATTGTCCTGGATGGATGGTCGGTTCAGTACACCTCGGCAACGGGCACTAACTGGCAAACCAGCTCCACAGCATGCACTTTGCTCAGAGGGACCATTAAAGCCAAAGGGTATTATCTCATTCAGGAAGCCAAGGGTACCGGTGGCACAACAGACTTGCCTGCCCCCGATGCCACAGGAAGTATTGCTATGGGTGCTACAGGTTTCAAAGTGGCATTATCCAGATCAACCGTAGCCATTACGGGAAAGGATGATTCCAATGTAGTAGACTTTGTCGGTGCCGGAGCTGCAAATGCATTTGAGGGTCCGGCCGCCACACCGGCTCCCACAAACACCCTGGCCGTTATAAGAACAGTTGACGGAATTGATACTGACGACAATAGCAGGGACTTTATAACTTCTGCGCCAAATCCCAGAAACTCCGCCAGCGGAGAGCCTATAGATGAAACAAGGGCTGCGGCGCCCAAGGCCTCCATACCCGAGGGTACTGTGGTTTCGGGCACCCGGGTGGCACTCACAAGTAGCACTAGCGGGGCTGCCATATATTATACTGTTGATGAAAGCATACCGGTGACCACAGGCAGTGGGATAAGCGTGAAGTACTCAGCCCCGATTGCTATTGAGGCCGATGTTACCATCACGGCTGTTGCTGTGGATGAAAGCGGCGTACTGGAAGACAGTGAAATTGTCACATTTACATATACAATCAAGGAGGCTTCAAATGTTGACGATCCCATCCCTGATAACAGTTTTCCGGCGGGTTCAAAAAACATAAATGAAGTAATAAGTATTGCCGATTCACCTGCAACAACCGTTACAGTGGCAGGGCAGCTCGCTTACCGGTTTGGCAATTATGATAATACGGACAGCGCAATTCTCCAGGATGTAATTAACGGGGAAATAGTTGCACTCCAGGTTTATAACTCCCTGGACGGTTTCTCCATAGGTGATGTGGTCAAGGTGACGGGGACAAAGGGAAGCTATGGATCAGTTCCCCAGCTTACCGGTGTAACGGCAGGTGTTTTGGTAACTGCTGCAAAGGATACCGCAAGTATTCCACCCCAGGAGTATGAGTCAATTAACACACTGAAAGCCGAAAAAAACAGCCTTGTTTCTGAAGTGGTCCTATTGAAAGGTGTTACTTTAGGAACATACAACAGCAACGGATCTACAAATATTACCGATAAAAACAATGTAACCTTTCCAATTTACCGCGCAGCCACATATCCCATTGGAGTGACGGCGGGAGATAAGGTTGACCTGCTTGCCGTACTTTCAAAATACAATACCACCGACCAATTCCGTGCCGGTGCTCCCGGTTCCAACGGAGGCAGAGCTGTTTACAGCGTTACAAACGACACAAAGCCTCCGGTTATTACACTGCCCTCCACACTGGCAAATGCCAGGACGGGTGCGGCGTATACTATTTCGGCAGATGTACAGGACAACAAGGGCGTGGACAGTGTTACTGTCAGCTATACCCTTGGTGCCGATACGCATGCTGAAATGACAATGTCTAAAAATCCGACCACAGGAAAGTACGAGTTCACCATCCCTGCAGAACAAATTACAGCTGTAATCAGCAGCTTCACTTTTACTATAAAAGCCACTGATGTAAGCGGTTTAAGTGCGATATCTCCGGTAACTGCCGTTACGGTTGAAAATCTGCCCAGGATTATTAATGTGGTACCGGCTGCCGGAAGTGCCACAGGAAATGAAAAGAGGCCCGAGATTTCAGTAACTTTCGAAAATGCCGATGATATCAGTGCCACATTAACACTTATAGATAAAACAGGTGCCGAAATATTAAAGGATGCTGCTATGACAGTTTCGGGGAGCAAAGCAGGGTATAAACCGGCCACAGACCTTGCTGACGGAAAATATACCGCAGCTGTGAACATAACCAGGACAAGCGATAATGCCAAAACAGAGAAAGCCTGGAGCTTCAATGTGGGCGAGTCAGCTCTGAAAGCATATTTCGGACAGCTGCATTCCCATACGGCAGAGTACTCTGACGGTGCGGGCACACTGCAGAATGGTCTGGACTATATTAAAAACATACCTGAAAATGATAATGTACAGTTTGTCGCTTTTACCGATCATTCCAATTACTTTGATACCACCTCTGCGGCCAATCCTGAAGCTGCGTTGGGTGACATATCAAAGGCAACGCCTGAAAGCCGTGCAAGGTGGGAAACCTATACCGGCACCATGCGTTCCTTTAATGAACAAAACAACGGAGTACTTGCCATACCTGGCTTTGAAATGACCTGGTCAGGCGGGCCGGGACATATTAATACTTTTAACACTGAGGGCATTGTCAGCCGGAATAATGCAACCTTGAATAAAAAAGACGGCAATGCGGGTATGAAATCATATTATGAACTGCTTAAGAGCAACCCTGCCAGTATTTCACAGTTCAACCATCCCGGAACTACTTTCGGAACTTTTGCAGACTTTGCGTATCTGGACCAGGGAATTGATGAACGTATAAACATGATTGAAGTAGGTAACGGAGAGGGTGCTGTTGGCAGCGGAGGGTATTTCCCCTCCTATGAATACTATATTCAAGCACTTGATAAGGGCTGGCACGTGGCACCAACCAATAACCAGGACAATCACAAGGGCAATTGGGGCAACTCAAATAATGCCCGTTCGGTTGTCATTACTGATGATTTCTCAGAGGCCGGTCTGCTGCAGGGAATAAATAATATGTCCATGTATTCGACTGAGGATAAGAACCTGAACATTATGTATACTGTTAATGATCAGCTCATGGGCTCAATCATAAATGAAGTACCGGAATCCCTGCATATTCAGGCCAGCATAAATGATCCTGATGACTCAAGTATCGGTACTGTTGAGGTTGTGGTAAACGGCGGAAGGGTTATTGAGCAGAGAAAATTTAACAGCAGCAGCGGAGAACTTGATATCAATATCGCTCCTGAATATTCGTACTACTTCCTCAGAGTAATCCAGCCGGATAAGGATATTGCGGTAACGGCACCCGTATGGGTTGGGGAAGTGTCAAAGATAGGGATAACCGGAGTTACCACGGATACCATCATGCCGGTCAAAGGCGAGAAAATGACTTTTGAAACCAGGCTGTACAATTATGAGAACTCCCCGTTAAAGATTGAAAAAATTGAATACAGCATCACTCATCTTAACAATACCCAGGTGATTGATACGGTAACAGGCATAGCCGATATACCTGCTAAAACCGATGCCTCAAGCTACATGTTTGATTATATCCCCGACCTGCTGGGTATTGTCACTCTGACTGTCAGGGTTCAGGCCACGCTGGGGGGAACGGCATATAATTTTGAAACTAAAAAGGAATTTGAAGTGCTTGATCCGGCAAGTATTGTTCCTATTGCAATTGACGGCGGGCACAGCAACTTTTATGTCACCGGCAATTACAACGACAGTGACAAGGCTTTTATAGAAATGTGCAACAGAAGCGGCATTCGTGTGGTAAGACTGGGCAAGGGTGAACTTACATACGATAATCTTAAGGATAAAAAGCTTTTGGTTTTGACTGTCCCGTTTGCGTCTTTCGGAACTCCGGTAACAGAATTTTTGTATACCGATGCTGAAATAGAGGCAATAAAACAGTATGCCGGCAAAGGAGGCAATATCATTGTATGCTCAAAGTCGGACAGGGGTGATCCAACGGGGGCAGGAGAACAGGCTGCTGTCATTTCAAATGAGATACTGGAGGCAATCGGTGCAAAGGCGCGGGTTGAACAGGGTATAGTCGTTGATCCTAATAGGGCCTCCAATGAGTCCTACCGTATAACTTTGGGCGGTGAGACGGAGGAAGACCAGAAGGTCTTCAACTACCAGGCAATGTCTGCAGATGTTCTGGTGTGGGCATTTCTTAAAGATGTGAAGGAGGCAACCAATAATACCTTCAGTGCCTACAACAGCGCACCTATTGCTGCAAACGGTGCAACTCCGCTGGTACAGGGCTTCCCTGGCACCACCTGGGGAACCAGGTTTGAAGATTTGCTGGGTTCGGCTCAGAAATACGCGCCAAAACCCGGAGCGGCCAGGATAACCCCCGAAGGGCAGACATACCTTATGACAGCTGAGACCCTTCCCGGAGGGGGATTTGCCATAGTGGCAGGGGTTACTTTCTTCTCAACCTTTGAAGTCAAAATTGATCTGGATAATGTTACACAGAAGCAGAACAGCAACTATCAGCTGGTTCAGAATATCATTGACAGCATAAAGCCTTCACCTGCCGTCACAGACATTGATGCGGTGCATAGAGCCCCGGAAGGGCAGCGCTTTGTTATAGAAGGCATTGTGACCTCCAATGCTTCGGGCTATGACCGGGATACCGCTTTCTTTGACTGTATCTATGTTCAGGATTCCACAGGAGGTATAAATGTATTCCCTGTATCAGGAGACATCAGAGCAGGCCAGACTGTACGAATTACAGGGTACACCAGCTCGTATCTTGGAGAACGGCAGCTGCAGGCCGGTATAACAGAGGTGGTGGACAGTACGGTTAAGGCTTTGCCCGAACCGAGAAAAATTACCGCAAAAGAGGCAAATGAAGGCACATACCTGGGAAGCCTGGTCAGGATAGAGGGGACGGTCGCAGGTATCTCAACTTCAAACAATGCGGTTGAAAGCATTATGGTGCATGACGGCAGCGGAACAGATGCACGTATATTTATTGACGGGTATATTACCAGCAGTAAAACTATTAACAACCTGTCTGTGGGAGCAAAGATTTCAGCAGTTGGTTTATCCTCACATGATACTCTTGGCTGCCGGATCCGCATCAGAAACAGGGATGACATTATCTGCACAGCGCAGAACAGCGGTGGCAACGATGGCGGTAATAACGGCAATAACAATGGCAACGGCAATAATGGCAGTAACAGCGGCAATAACAACAACAGCAGTAATAGCAGCAGCAACAGCAACAATAACAGCAGTTCACCGGTGTTTGATACGTCTGATAAGGACAGTTTGAAATTTGCTCCTGAAGTTACCGTTAACAATGGTGCAGCAAATGTCTCATTAAATGATAAAGATATCCAAGCACTTATTAATACGGCAATACAGAATAAAAAACCGGAAATTGTTATTTCTCCAAGGTATAAAGGAGAAGCAGGTGAGTTAAGTGTGACATTGCCGGTTCATTCTCTGTCGGCCTTGGCCGGTCAGGATAAAATTGCTCTGACGGTTAACTCGGATGCTATTGCCTCAGTGAGGATTACAAATGCTGCAATCAAGGAAATCAGCAAGCTGGAAGGTACAAATATGACTGTTTCCCTCCAGCGGATGCAAGACAGGTCTGTAAATATTGACATAGCCGTTGACAACAAATCTCTGAGCAGGCTCAGCGGAAAAATCACTGCTAGTATTCCGGTATCCAGGCCGGCTGAAGGATTGGTTGCAGTTCTGGTAAACAAGGATGGAAGTGAGAGTATTCTTCCTAAATCCGTTTTAACCGGCCAGGGCATAACAATGCTGCTGGAAGGCTCTGCTACAATCAGGCTGAAAGACAACTCAAAGACATTTACAGATGTTCCTTCCGGTTCTGATGCGGCTGGAGACATTGCCTTCGTTACCGCCCGTAATTTATTTACAGGTACCGGTCCAAATCTGTTCAGTCCGGATAAAAAAATGACCAGGAGTATGCTTGCAGCCGTATTGTACAATCTCGAGAGCAAGCCTGCAAGTGCCGGAAAACCCAGCTTTGACGATGTGAAAGCAGATGCCTGGTATAGAGAGCCGCTGGCATGGGCGGTAGAGAAGGGCATTACAGCCGGTGCCGGCAACAATATGTATGAGCCCGACCGGGAGATCACCCGTTCCGAACTTGCCTGCATGCTCTACAAATATGCCATGGCAGTGGGAATTGATACGGGTAACCCGGCGGATACAAAGTCTTTTGCCGATGGCCGGACCGTACCTGCGTGGGCAGCCGATGCAATGGGCTGGACACTTGGAGCAAAGCTGTTTAACGCCGATGACAACAATCAAATAAATCCAAACGCAAAGGTTTCACGTGCAGAGGTGGCCGGTATTCTCCGGCACCTGGTGGAGCTCAGTGTGAAATTATAAAATCAAGCAGGATTTTATAAATATAATAAATTCGGTAAGGCTGTCGGTAAATTTTCAGACAGCCTTACCTGAAGGTGGGGGCAGAACTTGCGTAAGAATTATAAAGAGGCAGAGTATAAACATAATGTAAAAGCTCCTGTTAATATATCGAAGATTTCCCAAAGGGGTATTATTATCAGAGTGCTGGTTTTAATATTGTTTTTGGGCATTTTTATCACTGCTGCAGTAATTATTAACCGGCCCGACCCGACGGATGTTCCAAGCAGTGCAAGCCGGTTTGTGTTTGTGCCGGCACGCGTAATAGATGTACTTTATGATGATGCCGAACCGGATTATGTGAGATCTGAAGGGAGAAGGCTGGGAAAGCAGGAGTTGAAAATTGAAATCCTGGGGGGAGTACATAAAGGGGAAATACTGCAATTAACAAATTATCTCAGTGCACTGGCAAATGTGGATGTCCATACCGGCGACCGTATTATTGTCAGGATAGATACAAACGAAAAAGGAATACTATATGCCGTCATGTACAACTATGACCGGAGTATGGTACTGGGTGTGTTCATCCTTGTATTCATGCTGCTTCTTGTAGCCATTGGCGGAAAAAAGGGTGCAAAAGCGTTATTGGGGCTGATTTTTACATTGGTTTGCATATGGTTTATATTAATGCCCTTGATGATGAGAGGATTTAATTCCATACTTATTACCAGTGTGATTGCAGTGGTAACAACAACAGTGTCGCTGCTTTTGCTGGACGGTTTTACACGAAAGGCTGTTTCGGCTGTCCTTGGCTGTACCGCAGGAGTCGCAGCAGCAGGGATCATTGCAGCTTTAGTCGGATACCTTACCCCATTCAACGGATTTAACATGAGTGATGCAGAGAGCTTGATACTTAATGTCACGGATAAGGGAATGAAGATAAGCGGGCTGCTGGTAAGCGGCGTTCTGATAGCCGCATTGGGCGCCGTAATGGATGTTGCCATGTCTATTGCCTCGTCGGTCAATGAACTGTACATGTTAAATCATGATTTATCCCTGGGAAAACTGTTTGTATCAGGTATGAATATAGGCCGTGATGCCATGGGTACTATGGCAAATACTCTGATTCTGGCATTTGTGGGATCATCCCTGAACACGCTTATTTTAACCAGGGCCTATGATATCCCGTTTATTCAGCTGATTAATTCGGATTATATCGGTGTGGAGGTTATTCAAGGAGTTGCCGGTTCCATTGGAATCATTCTTACTGTTCCCCTGGTGGCCTTTATCAGTTCATGGCTCATGACCCGGAGAAATTAAAAACAAGAACCCCCTGGAGGTTCGGGTCGGACCCGTTGCCTGCAGGGGGTTATCATACTTGTTTATTTCAGTAGTTCACTTTCAACTTAATAAAGTGAATTACAATTATTTAAATGATGCCCAGTTAAAGAGTACAAAACCGAGTTTTGTATTTACTATTCCCTGTAAATCCTTTGATATTACAACAGGTTCGGTGTAGAAGTAGAGAGGAGCTATGGGAGCATCCTCCATAAGGATTTTCTCAGCATCGTGGAATAGCTGTATACGTTTTGCAGTGTCGGTTTCTTTTCTTGCCGCCGATATCTTTTCATCATATTGCTTATTGCTGTACTTGGCGTTGTTCTGTCCGTTTCCGGTGGTGAACATATCCATAAAGGTTGACGGATCCATGTAGTCACCTAACCAGCCGTTTCTGTTTATATTGTAAACACCGTCTTTTCTTGACTGCTGGAATACGTTCCATTCCTGAGCGAGGATTTCAACCTCAACACCGAGGTTTTCCTTCCACATCTGCTGTAAAGCTTCAGCTACAGGTTCATGTCCCGAACCGGAATTCAAACCGAAAGTGATTTTCGGCAAGCCTTTTCCGCCGGGGTAGCCTGCCTCGGCAAGTAATTTTTTAGCCTCAGCAACGTTCTTTTCATAATCTTCAGGTTTGGTTGATATAAATTCACCTGCAGTTGTACGGAAGTCAGGCTCCTGTTTTACGTCTGCGATACCGTAAGGTACAAAGGCTGAAGCAGGAGTTTCTCCTCCTTTTTTAACCTTTTCAACAAGGTAATTACGGTCAATTGCCAGTGAGAAGGCTTTTCTTACCTTTGGATTATCAAAGGGAGCCTTGCTGTTTACAAGGTCAATATAGTAGGTTCCAAGCAACGGAAGAATTTTAAGGTTTCCGGCGTCTTTTTCAGCTGCCAGTTCATCGGTCGGTATATTTTTTGCATATGCTACCTGACCATTCTTAAATGCACTCAGTATGGCATTCTGGTCATTCATAAGATACCACTCGATTTTAGGAGCGACTATGGAATCCTTACCCCAGTAAGTGTCACTTTTTTCAAAGGTGATCTTGGAGTCATGCTCCCAGCTTGTGAGCTTGTAAGGACCGTTTCCTACATAGGTTGCAGGATCAAGAGCCCATTTGCTTGTATTATTTGCTACGATATCCTCTCTCTGCGGAACCAGTGCAGGGAAGGCAACTATTTCGGTAAAGAACGGGCATGCATTCTCAAGAGTTACCTCAAGAGTTTTATCATCAAGTGCCTTTACTCCTAAAGTGTCCATATCGGCTTCGCCGGCATTGATCTTTTCACCGTTTTTGATAAAGTATACATAGTAGGCGTAATCTGCTGCAGTGTCCTTATTTACGGTTCTTTTCCAGGAATAGATAAAATCATTGGCGGTTACATCTTTACCGTCGGACCATTTTGCATCCTTACGGATATGGAAGGTCCAGACAAGACCGTCGGTGCTGGTTTCCCATTTCTCCGCGGCACCGGCTACAATTGTTCCGTCCTTACCGATGGTGGTTAAACCTTCAAATGCGCATAAAATATAATTTCCGCCGTCAACTGCATTATTAAGGGACGGATCAAGTGTTTTAGGCTCGGAAGCTATGGTTGCGCTGATAGCCTTTCCGCCGGTGTTCGCTGCGTTTCCGCAGCCGGCGAATACTGTTATAATGGCTGCTAGTGTAAGAATTAGTGCTAATATTCTCTTCATTAATTATTCTCCCTATTGTTTTGAATTTTAGTGCGATTACTGGCTCTAACTATTAATTAAGTCCATTATTACAATAAAAATATTCTTCTCTTGAATAAAAGGTTATATACCTTTTTTGGTTTTAATCCAATGTCGACCTCATCGGATTGCTGAAGAACTTTTATCATCTTGCAATATGGAAAACCTGCACAACTTAAAGTTTGCCTGTAAAGTGACAGGCCACATAATGACCGTTTCCGTAGTCTTTGAATTCGGGTACCTGCTTTGCACAGATATCCTTTGCGTAAGGGCATCTGGTTCTGAATTTGCAGCCTGAAGGAGGATTTACAGGTGAAGGTATTTCACCCTTCAGTATTATCCTGTTTCGCTTCTTTGCAATTTCAGGATCGGGCTCCGGAATCGCAGTGAGCAGTGCCTGAGTGTATGGGTGAAGAGGATTCCTATACAATTCCTCGGATTCAACCAGTTCGACAATGTGCCCCAGATACATGACTCCCACCCTGTCGCAGGTATGTCTTACAACTCCAAGGTCGTGAGAGATAAACAGGTATGTCAGATTCAATCTTTCCTGCATCTCTTCAAGAGTATTTATGATCTGCGCTCTTATTGATACGTCAAGTGCCGAAACAGGTTCATCGCAGACTATAAATTCCGGCTCTACGGCTATGGCGCGTGCTATACCGATTCTTTGACGCTGACCGCCTGAAAATTCATGGGGATAACGTGAAGAATGTTCGGTATTCAGACCAACCAGTTTTAAGAGCTCTCTTATTTTATCGGCCCTGTCCTTTTTTGAAGTTGCAAGCTTGTGTATGTCCAGAGCTTCACCCACAATATCCGATACTGTCATACGGGGATCAAGGGATGCATACGGATCCTGGAAAATGTACTGCATTTTCTTTCTGTAGGGCAGCAGTTTGCCCTTTTGGAATTTTGTTATATCCACCCCTGAAAACTTGATCTGTCCGGAAGTAGGATCGTAAACCCGGAGTATGGAGCGGCCCAGGGTGGTTTTACCCGAACCCGACTCACCTACGAGACCCAGAGTTTCCCCTTTGTATATATTGAAGGTAACGTCGTCAACCGCTTTTACGGAGGCTTTTTCCCCTAAATTATTCCTTATGTTGAAATATTGCTTTAGATTATTAACTTCTATAAGAACCTTTTTATCTTCAGCAGAAGTTCCGGTTTCCTTAGCCATTCTTTTTTACCTCCGCATTATTATTTGCCCTCCGGTCATAAAGCCAGCAGGCAGTTCTATGCCCGTCCTCCCCAACATGTTCTGCCGGCATGTGGTTTATACAAACCTTAAGGCAGTTTTCACATCTGGGGGCAAATGCACAGCCCTTTGGAAGATTGAGAAGGTCAATAGGATTTCCTTTAATAGGAACCAGTTTTTCACCCTTCCTGTTCAGGTCGGGCAGAGAGCGTATCAAACCCTTTGTATAAGGGTGGCACGGATTGTGGAAAATACTGTACACCGTGCCCTGCTCAACAATTTTTCCTCCGTACATGACTATTACATCATCAGCCATATCGGCCACTATTCCAAGATCATGGGTTATAAGCACTATGGCCATGCCGGTTTTTTTCTGGATATCCTTCAGCAGTTCAAGTATCTGAGCCTGTATGGTAACATCAAGCGCAGTTGTGGGCTCGTCTGCTATAAGCAGCTTGGGAGCACCTGCAAGAGCCATGGCTATCATTGCCCTTTGGCGCATACCTCCTGAAAATTCATGGGGATACTGGGAAAGACGTTTTTCGGGTTCATTTATACCCACCAGGGACAACAGCTCTATGGACCTTTTCTTTATTTCTTCCTTTGAGATCTTTCCGTATTTGTGGTACAGGGATTCGGCTATCTGATTTCCGATAGTAAATACAGGATTCAGACAGGTCATTGGATCCTGAAAAATCATTGCTACTTCGTTACCTGAAAAATTCTGTCTTTCAGCTTTCTTCATTGCTGAAACATCCTTGCCGTCGAAAGTAATGCTGCCCCCAACCATTTTACCGGGCTTGTCTATAAGTCCCATGATTGAATAGGAGGAAACACTTTTTCCGGAACCCGATTCACCAACGATACCCAATACCTTACCGGGTTCAAGGGTGTAACTTACACCGTTAACGGCTTTAACCTCACCGGCCGGTGTAAAAAACGAAACTTTTAAATCATTTATTTTAAGCAATTCTTTACTCATTAGTTAACCTCCTATTTCTTCATTCTTGGATCCAGTGCGTCTCTGAGCCCGTCCCCAAAAAGATTCATGGACAATATGATGATACTTATGGTTGCAGCCGGGAAAATAAGCATGTAGGGATATGAATATATACCCTTCAGTGCCGCCTGTGACAAGGATCCCAGTGAAGCCATGGGTATGGATACACCAAGACCTATGAAACTTAAAAATGATTCGACAAATATGGCTTCAGGTATTTTTAGGGTTGCAACAACAATTATCTGACCGATACAGTTAGGTATCAAATGTTTTAATATGATATCCTTACTGCCGGCGCCAAGCACCTTTGCAGCCAGGACATATTCCTGCTCTTTCAAAGCCAGGATTTGTCCGCGGACTATTCTGGCCATATCAACCCAGTAGAGCAGTGCCAGAACAAAGAATATACTTATCAAACCGACTCCCAGGCCTTTGAGAAAACCGGGAGCATTTGCGGAGGACAGGAATTTGTCTATAGGGTTCTTAAGAACTACCTGGAGCAGTATAACGATCAAAATTGTAGGTATGGAATAAACTATATCAACAATTCTCATCATTACAATATCGACCCAGCCTCCGAGAAAACCGGAAATTGCGCCATACAGTATACCTATTATGGATATCATTACAGCGGCAACAACACCGACAGAAATAGAGATTCTGGCACCGATCATGGTTCTGGTGAACAAATCTCTTCCAAGGCTGTCGGTACCAAAAATATGCTGGGCATTCGGAGATAAATTCTCACTGCCTTTATTAATCTGGTCATATGCATATGGTGAAAGCATGGGACCTATGATGGCTGCCAGTATAACCAGCAATATAACAATCAGTGAACCCATGGCAACCTTGTTGGTCCTGAGCCTTTTCCAGGCATCCTTCCAATACCCCACCGACGGCCGCATAACTTCGACCGTTGCCTTTTCACTCTCTGTGGCAGGTATAAACAATTTATTATCTAAAATTTCGGATTTATTCATCTCTTTCTCCATTCCGCTGCCCCGCAGCAATATTTTGTAATGAAACCCTGCTTATTTTGTAATATTGATTCTCGGATCAACGAATCTGTATATTATATCCACCAAGAAGTTCATAAAAATAAGCACCGCACCGAAGAAGATGGTTACACCCATAACTGTTGGATAATCCTTTGCGGTAATACTGGTTACAAAAGAACTTCCCAATCCGGGAATGGAAAATATGGATTCTATTACGAAGGAACCTGTTAACACACCTGCAACCATTGGGCCGGCATAGGTGACAACCGGCAGAATTCCATTTCTCAAGCCATGTTTAAAAATAACCATCCTGTCGGAGAGCCCTTTGGCACGTGCAGTCCTGATATAGTCCTGATTAATGACATCCAGCATTGATGAGCGCATGAGTCTTGTAATAAAGCTCAGCGGGAAAAAGGAGAGAGCAAAGCCGGGCAGGATATAGCTGGACAGGGTATCCAGATGACTTACCGTCGGGAATAAATGAAATTTGACCCCGAATACCACCATGCTTACCGTGGCTACAACAAAGCTGGGAACAGCTATACCTACAGTTACGATAAGCATTATTGCCCTGTCGGTCCCCGTATTTTTCTTTAGTGCGCTGATAGTACCAAGTACAGTACCCACAAGGATGGCAATGGCACTGGAGAAGAGCCCGAGTTTAAGAGAATATGGGAACTTTCTCACTATTATGTCCTTTACATCCTGGCCGGCCAGAGTGATTGATTCACCAAAGTCTCCGGTAAGGACATTTTTTGCGTATTTTTCGTATTGAACCAGGATTGGCTTATCCAAACCATATTTTGCTTCAAGGTTTGCCAGAATTTCAGGAGTTAATTTTTTATCTCCCAGGAATGGGCTGCCTGGTGTTAAATGCATCAAGAAAAAAGTTAATGTAAACATAATCCATAATGTCAATAATGAAACCAACAATCTCTTAAGTATATATTTTGCCATGTGACCTCCTAGCTGCGACCCTTTTAACGCAGTTTCAAAAAAATAAGCTTGCATTTATCTATATATTTAGCAAACCGATTAAGTTATACTCTTCCATTTTGACACAGTAAAACAATCAGTCCGAATATTAAATGTGACGACAATGTCACCTGAGAGTTAAACAGTAAACTGATGTTGTTTGTAGAAAAAAGAAAAAATAATATTATATTGTCGAATTATACTACAAAATAGATAACGATTCAATATTATATTAATCCCAATAAGTCTGTCAAATACTGCATATATGCGGATTATATGGTTTGGTATAATATCACCAAAATTCGACAATTGATTTTATGTAAATCGCCCATCAACGAGGGGACACGCTGATTGTTTACCATAATGAAGTAATAGTGAACAATCAAATCATAAGGTCAGCCGGAATGAGATGGTAAAAAAAACATTAGGAAAGTAAAGATTTTATAAAAACGACGGATCTAAAAGGAATGTTGCTGTTAAATTTATTAATAACTTTCAAGGATACAAGCTTTTTTTTTGCGAAGATATGTTTTCTGCTGCCTTGCAGGTATGTAAAAAATGCGTAACAAACCTAAAAACTGTCATGTAGTAATTGTTTTCCAAATTATATAACATTAAATTACTGGACACGACATATTCAAAGAAATGATAAGGAGCTTTCGGTATGAAAACAAACCCGGTACAACTATCCCCACAAAATTCAATTCAATATAACCGGAAAAGCGAATTAAAAAGTAAGCTTAAACGGCAAAGGGCAGTACTTTTGCTGCTGATTCCGGGAGTAGTCTGGTATCTGATATTTAAATATGCCCCCATGGCAGGAGCAATTGCAGCTTTTACCGACTATGGGACAAGGGCGGACATATCCTTTATAGGTCTGGAGAATTTTAAGCAGTTATTCGGTTCGCCCGGTTTCTGGGGAGCCTTCAGAAATACTCTCCTGATAAGCCTGTACAATTTGCTGTTCTATTTTCCGCTGCCCATAATACTTGCTCTTCTAATGAATGAAATAGTAATAACCAGGATAAAACGGGTAGTTCAGTTTGTAGTTTACATACCCCACTTTTTCTCCTGGGTTGTAATCGGAGCTATTTTTTCCATGGTATTATCGCCAAGTAATGGTTTTGTAAACCAAATCATTTCTGCTTTTGGCCTGGAACCGCAGTACTTTATGGTAGATCCCAAATGGTTCAGATCTGTTCTGGTAAGCTCCTATATATGGAGAGATGTAGGTTACGGAACAATTATATATATTGCTACCATATCCTCTATTGACGAGCAGCTGTATGATGCGGCCACTGTGGATGGCTCGGGCTATTGGGGAAAATTGCTGTACGTCACTCTTCCCTCCTTGAAAAGTACCATAGCCACCGTTCTTCTGCTGACGGTAGCCCGTATACTTCTGATATTCGAACAGGTTCTGGTTATGTATGTTCCGCCGGTTTACAGTGTCAGTGAAGTTTTGACCACATACTCTTTTACCGAGGGATTGCTGAACGGAAACATCGGCTACGCAACGGCAGTAAGTTTATTTACTGCGGTTATAAGTGCAGTACTGGTCATTGGCTGCAATAAGGCCAGCAAGAAATTCCTTGATGAAAGCATCTTATAACAATAACTTACATTGGAGGTGAGAGCTGTGAAAAATGTTGGAATAGGAAGAAGAATATTTGTATTGGGTAACGGTTTATTTTTAATTTTGGTAAGTATGATAGTTTTAATACCTCTGCTGCTTGTTGTTTCCACGTCAATTTCCCCGGATGAAGTTGTAGCCAGGCAGGGATATGTACTAATACCCAAATCCATTACCTTTGCAAATTATTTTGCAATTTTTAACAGCGGGTATATGCCCGCCTTCTATAATTCACTGTTTGTTACAATCAGTGCAACCCTTTTCTCAATGGGTATGACCCTTGTAATGGGATATGCACTGGCTCAGAAAGATTTGATATTTAAAAATTTTTTGTTAAGATTTGTAGTTGCAACCATGGTTCTGGATGCGGGAATCATCCCGTTTTACCTTGTAGTTAACAAGCTGGGGATGATAGACAGCTATCTCTCTTTGATAATTCCTTCGGCAATTTCCACCTACAACTTGATCCTCATGAAAAATTATATGGCCTCCATTCCCGAAAGCCTGATGGAATCAGCAAGACTGGACGGCTGTACCGAACTGGGAATTTTAATAAAAATCGTTATTCCTGTTTCAATTCCAATAATAGCGGCAGTTACTCTATTTTATGCCGTGTCTCACTGGAACACCTATCTGTATGTTGTTATGTTCATAAACGACAGCAGTAAATATACTCTTCAGATATTGCTGCGGCAGTTGATATTCCAGTCGGAATCGGCTATTTCATCGGCATCGGCATTAAATAATTTCAAAATGTCCGTAATGATAATGACGATGCTCCCGGTACTTATACTTTACCCATTCATACAGAGATATTTCATATCAGGTATTATGCTTGGATCTGTAAAGGGCTGAGTCAGGTGCCCAATTACAACGATTGGATAAAAACAAAGGTGATTTTTCCAATACCGGACGAAAACCGGGGACTATTTGTCCATTGGTTTTTGATATATAATTTAATAGAAAGGGGTAGAACAAATGGCTAAAATCAGAAAAGTAATTGCGCTGATAATGGTTGCTGTAATGGCGGTGGTAATGTTTGCCGGCTGCGGAGGAGCGAGTAAGGAGACGGGAGCGGCCAACAGTACCAAGGCTGCCGTCAGCACCGCTGCGGTGTCGTCAACTCAGCAGACGGATGCTCCAAAGGAAAAGGTTAAATTATCCTTCTTCCTTTCACAGACTGGATGGGGTGGGGAGGCTGTTGATCCTGAACTCATGGCTGAAGTGGAAAAGGTCATAGAGGGTAAGACAAATACCGATCTGGAAGTAATCGCACCTCCTCAGAGCAGTTACAATGATAAACTGAATGTTGTTCTTGCTTCGGGGGATATACCTGATATATTTGCAGTAAGAAAAGCAATGGACAATATCCACGTTATGGCATCAAGAGGTTATACAATGCCATTGGATGATCTAATCAAGCAGGCACCGGAAATAACTTCACTGGTTGATCAGACATACCTGGATTACCTGAAGGTTGACGGAAAGCTGCAAGGTGTGCCCATGTATGTTCCTCTGTCCAAGTTCATATGGATGAGAAAAGACGTAATGGATGCAAACGGAGTGAAACTTTCCGAGACACCTACTACCGACGAATTCTATAATGAGATGAAGAAGCTTGTCGGAAAGGGAGTAATACCATTTACTTTTGCAAAGTTCCTTGACAATCTTCCATTCTTCTTTAATCCGTTTGGTGCATATTACGGGATAGGGGAAAAGGACGGCAAGTATATTGACGGGTTCAATACACCTGAGGCAAAGGAAGCTCTTGCCTATGTTGCAAAACTCTATAAGGAAAAGATATGGGATCAGGAATTCCTTACAAACGAGAATACAACTATAAGAGAGAATCTTTTCTCAGGAAAAGCCGCATCAACGCTGGACTATTATAATAGATACATATACTTCTGCACAGAGGCTGAAAACGTAAAAGCACCCACAGAATTTGTACCAATTTATGAACTGAAAGGGCCAAAAGGGCAGGGCGGCAATCTGTATGAAGCAATTCAGGATGCTCTCTGTATATCTTCAAAATCAAAGAATCCCGACAGGGCACTTGATGTACTTAAGTACTATGTATATTCCGAGGAAGGTGTTAAACTCAGATGCCTTGGGGTTGAAGGAAAACACTACACTCTGGAAAACAATATAATAACACCTACTGAAAAAGCAAAGAACTCAGGTTATAAATGTGATGTAAATCAGTTCTATCTGTACTACCCCAAGATAACGGATTTTGGCTTTAAATGGTCGGAAACAATAGAGAAGCTCATACCTCTGCAGGTTAAATTCAATGAGGAGACAAACAGGCACCTTGGACCCAAGTACTCTATTCCCAGCAACAAGTCGGATCTCTATAACAAGAATCTGAGCGGATATAAGAAGAAAATTGATGAAATATCCTCTAAGATCATAATGGGATCATGTTCGGTTGATGAGGGATACAAGGAATATGAGGCTTTCTGGAAGAGCATCAACGGGGATGGGATGCTTGCAGAGCTGAATAAATAAGCAAACAAAAGTCAGCAGATTCAGAAGAGGGCTAACATTCTGAGTCTGCCGGCTTTTTGGCTGTATGGAAAAAGTACATTGCTTCAGGCAGGAGGAACTGCAAATGAGGGAGAATCTGAACAGCAGTCAGATTAACACAAACTTTAAAATCTTTGCAACCGAGAAAAAAATCATAGTGTATTTTTTTCTTATTGTCATAGTGATATTTTTTATGTTCAATTCTCTCTTTTACAGATTGTATGCTTCAAACATAAGACAGATAGTTATTCAGGAAAGCAGGAGCAATGTCAAGAAAACTGTGGAGTATACCGACATGATTGTGGAAGGTATGGAGTATACCGCCGATGTTATTCAGAACAACCAGCTGATCCAGCAGCAGGTTGACCCGTCCCAGCGGAGCAGCACACCCAGCTACCGCATTAATCCCGATATAATAAGCACTCTTCAGAGCATAGTTACAAATTCGGTCAAAAGTGCCGCCTCAATCGATTTGTATCTGAATGTAAATAATAAACTGTATACCAGTGATTATGGGGTATTTTCCTATTTGAACGCTGAAAAAAGGGATTATTTCTATAAACTCCAGATTCAGGACGGAAGATTTGTTCTCACCAATAAATACAGGCAGAATATCAACTTTATAAAGGACAGGAATTATGAACAGATTACCTTTGTAAGACCTATTTATGTATTGTCCAACGGGACCAGGGCCGGTACGCTTGCCGTCAACTTTGACAAATATTATCTGAACAATATTATAAAAAGCGATTCCGAGGCCGGATCAATGATACTGGATGGAGAAGGGAATATTGTTGCCTCTTCGGTGCCTGAAGGCAAGGGCTATCCGCAGAATATAGAGAAGGAAATAAAAAAGCTGGTGACGGCTGAAAAGGGAGAAGGTCTGCAAAAGGTTTCAAATGGCGAATACATTATTGTGTATGATACTTCCCAGTACACCGGCTGGAAATTTGTTAATTTTGTGCCTGCAAACACGACCATGAAACAGATGGCACAGCTGAGGGACTATATTCTGGTTCTATTTCTTATAATGAATGTAATTACCGCTTCACTCTTTATTGTGCTGATGTCGGGTAAGATATACAGAAAGCTGAAAAAACTGATTTATGCAATGAAAGAGGTTGAAACGGGTAATTTCGGCATTAATATAGAACACCATGAAAAAGATGAATTCGGGTATATGTATACCAGCTTCAACAACATGGTGGGGAGAATAAAAAATCTTTTCGGGGAGCTATACGAGCAGAAACTGCTGCAAAAGGATGCCGAGCTGAAGCTGCTCCAATCAAAGATCAACCCCCATTTCATTTATAATATTTTTGATAATATGAACTGGCTTATCCAGCTGGAAAGGTATCAGGAATTGGAGGTGCTTGTAGGCTCTGTATCGGATTATTTCAAAAAAAGTCTCAATGCGGGAAGGGATTTCATATCTGTTGCAGATATGCTGGAACAGTTGAAAAGCTATGTTCTGATACAGAGGATAAGGTTCAGCAACAGGTTTACCTGTGAGTTTGATTTTGATGATGAAATAATTGATATGAATATTCCGAATTTTATGCTGCAGCCACTGCTTGAAAATGCAATCTGTCATGGTATAGAACCCAAAGCCGAGGAAAGCCATATTCAGGTTAAAGGGGTGAGAATCGAGGACAGAGTATTTTTTACGGTTGAGGATGACGGAGTAGGTATTGATCCGGAAAACATTCAAAAAATAATAGCATTTCTTGAAAGCACGGAGGCCGAGAGTGATAATTACTTTGCCCTTGCAAATATAAATAAAAGGATAAAGCTGTATTACGGAGCCGAGTATGGATTGACAGTAAGAAGTACCAGGGGGGCCGGTACAAAAGTAACCATTATAATTCCGTTTAAGAAAATAACAGAAAATTATTAAAGGCCGGGAGGACTTGTCATGTTGAAAATGCTGATTGCAGATGATGAGCAGATCATTGTTGAGGGGATCAGGGCGAGCATAGATTGGAAAAGCTTTGATATCTGTGTTGCCGGAACTGCAAAAAACGGGGTTGAAGCCCTGGATATGGCAATAAAACTGCACCCGGAGATAATAATTACCGACATAAAAATGCCGGGTTTAAACGGACTTGAGCTTGTAAAGGAAATCAGAAAACTGATCCCCTGTGTAAAAATAATCCTTATCAGTGCTTACGAGCAGTTTGATTTTGCCAGGGAGGCCATTGAGCTCGGGGTCTGCTCTTATATAACAAAGCCGCTTAAAAAGCAGAAAATCATTGAAGAAGTAATCAAGCTCCGTGACCTGATCCTTAAGGAAAAAACTGAAAAAGAGAAAAACAATAAATATGAGGAATTATATCTTTCAAATCTTCCCATACTCAGGGAACATTACCTGAACAGCCTCATTATCGGGAAAACAAGACTTACGGGGGACTATGGAAAACAATTCACCACCTACGATATAGACATCGATGAAAATGATGTGGGAGTATTTGTCTGTTCAATTGACAATATAGAGGATACCTCCGAGGAATTCTTCGAAAAAAGTGTACAGATCATCCATCTCAGGATATCTGAAATGATACAGGAGCTCATACCTCCGGAATACAGGAAAACTATATTTCAGAGCTACAATAACGAAGTTGTTACCATATTCAACGCCTCCTCCGACCATGCTGCAACCATAAAGGATATTGCACTGACAGCCGAGACTATAAAGAATACTCTGAAAAGAGAAATAGATATATCGGTCAGCGCCGGCATAGGCAGAATATACCCGCAGTTGAAGGAGGTTGCCGAATCCTATCAGGAAGCGGTCAAAGCTCTCAACTACAGGCTGGTATATGGCAACAACGCAGTTTTGTACATAGACAATGTTGAAATAAAGAATACAAAACGGGAATACATGATTCCGGATTTAAGTGATATCCTGACTTCGGTGCAGAATATTCTGTGGACCGGCAAGGAGGAAGAGGTCCGGAAACTTGTCAGTAACCGGATAGACAGCCTGCTGAAAGGAAAGAGCATCCCCTATTACTATGTTCAGCAGGTATACTGCCAGCTTCTTTCCACCTTGCTGAGAACTACCTATGAAATCAATATTTTGCCGGAGCAGCTTTACGGCACTCCCGTGCATTTATATGGAGAAATTTTTAAAAGGCAGACCATGGAAGAGATGAAGGACTGGTACTGTGACCTTGCTTCAAGGGTCTGCAGTATCATTAACGAAAGAAAGACTGCCAGATCGGGATATGTTATAAAGATGGCCGTAGACTATATTAAAGATCACTGCAACAAGGATATTTCCCTGGGAGAGGTGGCCGAGCACGTAAATCTGAATCCCTCCTACCTGAGCAGAATATTCAAGGAAGAGACAGGAACCCAGTTTGTGGAATACGTGCGAAAGGTAAAAATGGAAATGGCAAAGGAACTGCTCAGGAACACAAACAAAAAAATATACGGAATATGCGAGGAACTAGGCTACCAGAACGTACAGTATTTCTCAACAATTTTCAAGAATACCACAGGAATGACACCCCTGGAGTTCAAAAAGACGGGAAAGTGTCAGGAACTATAGATATAAGTAAATAGAAAGTGATGGTGACGGTATGAGATTGGGTGTCAGGGCACATGATTTTGGAAAACAGCCGGTTGAAGAGCTGGCGAAAAAAATAGGCGGTAAGGGTTTCAGCAGTATACAACTGGCGATTAACAAAGCAATAGACGGGATAGATTATGATAATGGCAGACTTAGTCCCGGACTGGCCAATCATATTTACAGGGCTTTTGACAAATATGATATCCAGATAGCGGTACTGGGATGCTACATAAACCCCGTACATCCTGACCCTGATATCCGCAGAAGCCAGCTGGACAGGTTTAAGGAGCATATAAGATATGCAAGGGACTTCGGCAGCAGTATTGTTGCAACCGAGACAGGTTCACTGAATGCGGATTTTTCCTACAATCCTGAAAACCATGGGGAGAGGGCTTTTAAAATGCTGCTGGAAAGCCTGAAGGAACTGGCGGAGGAGGCTGAAAAATTCGGTGTGATTGTGGGATTGGAAGGTGTAAGCCATTATACCATGAACAATCCCGAAAAAATTGCAAGGACATTGGACCAACTTGGCTCAAACAACGTACAGGTGGTATTTGACCCCGTTAACCTCCTGACGGCCAATAATTATCACAGGCAGGAGGAAGTGGTGAAGGAAGCCTTCCGGCTTTTCGGAGACAGGATGGCTGCTTTTCATGCCAAGGACTTCGTTGCAGAGGGTGATAAACTGAAGGTTGTCCAGGCAGGAGAAGGTTCCTTCAACTATGCATATACCTTCGGGCTTTTAAAGGAAAGAAAGCCGTTCATTGATATACTCATGGAAAATGCAAGACTGGATATTATGGACAGAGGAATGGAGTTTTTAAGGGAAAGGTACTATCTGCCGTCTCCTGCTTAACCAGCGCAGGCTGGCTGTAACTGTCCAGCCTGCAGTTTGAAAAGGTGACCCCTTCTGCTGAGTTCAGCTGGTAGACAGGGCCTTCAACTCCCCTTACCGACACATTGTTAAAGCTTATATTTTTTACGTTGGCACAAAATACTCCCATTTTTAAGGTTTCTCCAACGCCATCCATCATGGCAGGTACTCCGGGAACTGCATTTTCCGCCATGGAGATGCTGATGCTGTCAAAGGTTATATCCTCTATGGGCATTTCGGGGAGTCCGTACAGGAAGGCGGCGGCAGCATGGGCATTGACAGCTGTGATGCCGTTAAAATGGATACTCCTGAAAGCGGGAGTTTCAGCTGTAACAGGATAGCTCTCCCTGTCCCGGACTTTTTTTTCCTTGCCGCCTTCTCCGCAAAAGTAGAACTGATGCATTACGATGGGACACATGACGTCCTTCATTATCAGGTTGCTCACTCTTATATCGCAGACGGTTCCTCCGCGGCCCCTGCGTGTTTTCAAACGGATGCCCCGGTCGGTGCCCTCAAATATGCAGTTGGATATAACAATATTTCTGATTCCTCCGCTCATTTCACTTCCGATGACGACACCGCCATGGCCGTGAAGCAGTGTGCAGTTGGTCACGCAGACATTTTCACAGGGTATCAGATATTTCCCGTTCTCAACACCGGACTTTATGGCAATACAATCATCCCCTACATCCACCTGGCAGTTTGAAATCCGCACATTTTTGCAGGAATCGGGGTTTATTCCGTCGGTGTTTGGAGAATTTGGAGGATTAACTATTGAGATATTGTCTATGGTAATGTTCCGGCACCGGACAGGATTTACCGTCCAGGCGGGAGAATTGACCAGCAGCACCTTTTCCAGGAGGATTCTGCTGCAGTCCTCAAAATATAAAAGGCGGGGACGGGGATGTGCAAGTTTTCTCTGAAGATGGCTTTTCCACCAGAAGCCTCCCTGGCCGTCTATTGTTCCGGTGCCTGTTATACATATGTTTTGGGCCGCCCGTGCATAAATCATGGGCATATAACCCGGCCCTTCGGTGCCCTCCCATCTGACCTCCCTCACAGGATAGTCCTCTATCCTGTCACTGAATAATACTCTGGAACCGGCCTCAAGATGAAGGGTCACATTGCTTTTCAATTCAATGGGGCCGGTGAGAAAGGTCCCGGACGGAACATATACGGTTCCCCCTCCATGCTGCCTACATTCTTCAACGGCAGCAAAAAATGCCTTTGTACACAGCTCTGCACCGCCGGAAACGGCACCAAAATCAATTATATTATAAAAACCGGTTGGAATTGTCATATCAAATCTTTTCTCCTCAGTTTCTCAATTTCTGTTACGGCCAGTATCAAAGGGCCATAGCCCTTGTAATCGTTTTCGACCACAGGTTCGCTTATATAATAGGCAAAGGAGCCGTCTCTGTAAGGATTGCCGCCCAGGCCCGCAACGCTGCAAACATTTTTGAGGTTCATGGAGCCATTTTCATCGATATACGTCAAATGCTCAAGTATACCCTGGTAGGCCTTTAGCAGAGTCGCATTGAAGGTGCTGTCCAAGTAGCCGTAATGGATGCTCTTTGCATATGAATATGCAAACATACAGGAGGCGGAGGCTTCCAGGTAGTTTCCCTTTCGGTCGGGTAAATCGACTATTTGATACCATAAGCCTGTTTCCTTATCCTGAAATTTAGCAAGGGCGGTAAGTATATTTTTAAGGATATCTATAATTTCACTGCGTTTTGGATGAGTTGAGGGGAAATAGTCCAGAATATCCGCAACAGCCATTGCATACCAGCCCATGGCACGTCCCCAGAAATGAGGCGAGCAGCCTGTTATATCATTTGACCACTTCATACCCCTGCTTTCATCCCAGGCATGATACAGCAGGCCGGTTGCAGTATCCTTCGCGTTGGAAGCCAGCAGGATTACCTGGTTTGCTATATCGTCAAATGCTTGGACCTCATCAAAAAGCAGGGCATATTGAGCATAAAAGGGAGAGCTCATGTATACACCGTCAAGCCACATCTGATGGGGGTAAACGGCTTTATGCCAGAAGCCTCCCTGTCGGTTCCGGGGCTGTCTGCCCAGCTGGTTTCTCAGAGTGTTGGCAGCCTTCCTGTACCTGATATCCGAGGTTTCGTTATACAATAGCAGCAGTATTTTTCCGGGATTGACCATATCGAGATTTAACTCGTTTATGTCGTAGTCAATTATATTGCCCCCGTTGTCTATAAATCTATCGGCCGAATGTCTTATGTAATCAAAGTATTCACTTTTGCCTGTAAGCCTCCACACACCCTCAACAGCTTTAAGTATGAGGCCAAGCTCATAACACCATTTGTCAAGATATTTTGAATGCCTGGACATTGCGGATTTTGCCGCTATTTCAGGCAAATCCTTCTCAAAAGCATTGATTTGCATACTGATCCTCCGTTCTAAAACGTATTATATGTTGCCGTTATTTTTTATTGTATTGACATGTGAATTACCTGATAGTTGCTCCAATGAAATTTTCTGATAATACTCTCTATGATAATTATAGCCTCTTAAATTAACAGTATCTGCGCAAATATAGCCACTATTTGTTTGAATATAGCAATTATTGCTCTCGGAGTTTATAATGGTAATGAGCAGTAATAAAAATGGTAATTAAAACGGTAATGAGGATCATGAAGGTGTGGTTATGACCGGCAGAGCTGTGAGAGACTTGAGATAGGGACGGAGGGTTTTATGAATATACGGAGTTTTACAAGTGAAGATGACAATTTTTCAATATCGAGTTCAAGGGTGAAGGGGTATTTTTCAATGCCTTCAAGGCATTTTCACGACAAATATGAAATATATTACCTCAGAGCAGGTGAGAGATATTATTTTGTAAAAGATAAGGTTTTCCATATAAAAAAAGGCCACCTGGTTTTGATAAAAGAAGGGGAGCTCCATAAAACCACCGATGCCGAAAAACCGGATCACGAAAGGCTGCTGATATATTTTAAGAAACCGTTCATTGAGACTGCAAACAAATCCACAGACAGGATTCTGAACCTGCTTAACGGCAAAAGCTACTGCGTTATGGGACTGTCATTGAAGGAGAGTCAGGAAGTTGAAAGAATATTTTCCGAAATGTTTCAGGAGACAGAAGCACAGGAAGAGTGCTTTGAAATATGTCTGCAGGGCTTGCTGATGAAACTGCTGGTGTATATGGGCAGATATATCCGGCAGACGGATGCCAATGTATTTCTTTCAAGCAGTCCCAAGCATGAAAAGGTATCTGAAATAGTAAAGTATATTAATGAACATTATTCAGAAGAATTGTCCATACCGGGGATAGCCAGGCTGTTCTTTATCAGCCCCTACTATTTGAGCAGGATTTTCAAGGAAACAACGGGGTTTACTCTTTTGGAGTACATTAATACCGTGAGGATAAGGGCAGCCCAGGAGCTCCTGCTGAATAAAAAGTTTAAGGTTATTGAAATTGCCGAAAAGTCCGGTTTCGGAAGTGTGTCCCAATTCAACAGGGTATTCAGGCAGATAGCAGGCTATTCCCCCTTGAGCTACAGGAAGGGTTCGGTTAAATAGTGTCTGTTATATCCAAAACGTACCGCTTTATTCCAACTGGCCGCAACGCAGTCCTGTGAAATTTTAAAAGTCGGCATTTCAGCAATTTCTGCATATCTTTTTGCAATATACGCCAAGAAATAAGCAATTATTTTTAATAAAATAGGCTTATAAACAAAAACAGTCTATTTTTGAGGAGGCATATATGGAGAATCTAAGCAGAAAACTTATTGGGGAAAAAGGCAAAGCTCTTATAAATATACCAACCGGTCCAACGGAAAAATATCCCGAGAAGGTGCTTCAATTTGGGGAGGGCAACTTTTTAAGAGGCTTTGTGGACTGGATGATCAATACCTTAAACTCAAAAGGGCTTTTTGAGGGCAATGTTGTTGTGGTTCAGCCTATCAAAAGCGGCCTGGTAGATAAAATAAACGACCAGGGAGGAGCTTATACCCTTATACTCAGAGGTGTCCAGAACGGCAGGATAGTGGACAGCAGGGAGGTTATAACCGCCATCAGCCGCGGCATAGATTTATATGCCCATTATGATGAATATATGAAAATGGCTGAAAGCGACGAGCTGCGATTTATAATATCAAACACTACCGAAGCGGGAATTTCCTATAATCCTGAGGACAGCTTGCAGCAAGAACCTCCGGTATCCTATCCCGGCAAGCTTACGGCACTTCTTTACAGGAGGTTCAAAGCTTTTGGCGGAAACCCGGAAAAAGGCCTGATAATAATCCCCTGCGAACTCATTGACAGGAATGGTGACAATCTGAAGAGGATCGTATTGCAGCTTGCGGAGGAATGGAGCCTGGGAGAGGCTTTCATAAAATGGGTAAGGGAAGCAAATCACTTCCTGAATACACTGGTGGACAGAATAGTAACCGGCTATCCCAGAGAAGAGGTCCCGACTCTGGAAGAAGAATTGGGTTACAGGGACGGTTTGCTTGATACCGGAGAAATATTCCATCTGTGGGTTATAGAAGGCGACAGCAGACTGGCCGAAGAGATTCCTTTTACAAAGGCAGGGCTCAACGTTGTATGGACGGATAATATGAAACCGTATAGAGACCGGAAGGTAAGAATCCTCAACGGTGCTCATACAATGACGGTTCTGGCCGCATACCTGTATGGACTGGACACCGTTAAGGAATGTATGGATGACAAGCTTATCAGTACCTATATGAAGAAGGGGATATTCGACGAGATAATTCCAACATTGGATCTGAAAGAGGAAGAATTGGTCAAGTTCGCTCATGATGTTCTTGAAAGGTTTTCAAACCCATTTATCAAGCATTATCTTTTGAGCATTTCACTTAATTCGGTATCAAAATTCAAGGCACGGGTACTGCCGTCACTGCTGGAATACATCGAAAGAAAAGGTAAACTGCCTGAAATACTTACATTTTCTCTGGCAAGCCTTATAGCCTTTTATAAAGGAAAAGATATAAAGGATAATTACCTTTCGGGTGAAAGAAAAGGTGAGGAATATAAAATTTGTGACGATATGCACATTCTCGAAACCTTCAGGGACTGTTGGGAGAACTTTAACGGCACCGGAAAGGAAGTTGATGCCATAGTGGCCCGTATACTCTCGGAGTCAGACTGGTGGGGCAGTGATTTGAACAAAGTACCCGGATTGCCGGAGAAGGTTGCAGAACAGGTTTACTCCATAACGGCAAACGGCATTGAAGCCGCAATAAAAAAATTGTTGTAGGATAGAGGAGCAGTCACCTATTTGAAGATCGGAGAGGAATAATGAGCCAGTTAAAAGCTTTGAAAATTCATACAAGGGATAATGTAGCCGTTTTGCTGCAGGATGTTGAAAAGGGCGGAACTGTTGAGCTTGACGGGCTGGTAATATCAGCGGCCCAAGCTGTTCCGGCCGGGCATAAGATAGCTGTAGCCGACATTCCCGAGGGAGAAAACGTAATAAAGTATGGTTATCCCATAGGTCATGCAACCATGCCCATACAGGCAGGACAGCATGTCCACACCCATAATTTGACCACCAATCTGGGAGAGCTTCTGGAGTACTCTTATATGCCGGAGCTTTCAAGTGCCGGCACCGGCACAGCGGCTGAAAGCTTTTGGGGCTATGAAAGACAGGACGGCAAGGTGGGTATCAGGAATGAAATATGGATCGTAAATACAGTGGGCTGCGTAAATAAAACCTCTGATATGCTTGCCGCAAAGGCAAATGACATGTATAAGGGAATTGTTGACGGAGTGTATGCATTTCCCCATCCCTACGGCTGCTCGCAAATGGGTGGGGATCAGGAAAATACACAGAAAATCCTTGCCGGTATGGTGAGACACCCCAATGCAGGGGGCGTACTGGTGCTGGGTCTGGGCTGTGAAAATAACAATGTGGATGTGTTTAAAAAGGTATTGGGTCAGTATGACAGCAACAGGGTGAAGTTCCTTGTAACCCAGGAAGCAGGGGACGAAATTGAGGAGGGCTTGAAGCTGATTGGAGAACTGGCCCAATATGCCGGCAGCTTCAGAAGGACCCTGCAGCCTGTGTCAAAGCTGACAGTCGGCTTAAAATGCGGAGGTTCCGATGCATTTTCAGGAATAACCGCAAATCCGCTTGTGGGAATGTTTTCCGACGAGCTTCTGAGCCAGGGAGGTACTACTATACTGACAGAAGTACCTGAAATGTTTGGTGCCGAAACCTTGCTTATGAACAGGTGTGTCAATGAAAGTGTTTTTAACGGCACAGTCAGTCTTATAAACGATTTTAAGGAATATTACATCAAGCATGACCAGGTTATATACGATAACCCGTCCCCCGGCAATAAAAAGGGAGGAATAACCACCCTTGAGGAAAAGTCACTGGGCTGTACCCAAAAGGGCGGCACTGCAAATGTAGCCAGTGTACTGAATTACGGGGACCAGGTCAGGGAGCCGGGCTTGAACCTGCTCCAGGGTCCGGGCAACGATATTGTTGCAGTAACTACCCTGATGGCGGCAGGAGCGCAAATAATACTGTTTACTACCGGAAGGGGGACCCCTCTGGGGGCTCCGGTGCCCACAGTGAAGATATCCACAAATACGGCACTTTCAGAGAAAAAGAAGAACTGGATCGATTTTGACGCCGGAAGGATACTCAGCGGCAGCTCAATGGCTGAAGTGACCGCAGAGCTTTTCCAATATATAATCAGGCTTGCGTCAGGTGAAATAAGTACCAGGAACGAAGAAAACGGATATAGGGAGATTGCCATATTTAAAAACGGGGTGACCTTGTAGCAGCGAGTTTATTTGCAAGCTGGATAGGACACGTATATATATTTCAGTACTTCCACGCAAAACAAAACAATGTGTCGCACCCAAAAAATAATAGTGGAAGCCACCCAAACGGCTTCCACTATTATTTTTTAACCATGCGTCCACATTGTTTTGTTTTGCGCTCACGTACTGAAATATACCTAAAATGTACCTGAGTAATAGCTTACAAATAAACTGGCTGGTACTGCGGTATAGCTAACCGCTGGGCTGGTGCTCATCAGGCCTCTATTCCGAAATAGCTGGAGGCATTGTTATAGCTGATATCCCTGACCATTTGTCCCAAAAGTGCCATATCATTGGGAATCTCGCCCTTTTCAACCCAATTGCCGAGTATGTTGCAGAGGATTCTTCTGAAGTACTCATGCCTTGTGTAGGATAAAAAGCTTCTGGAATCTGTGAGCATACCGACAAATCTGCTGAGTAAACCCAGGTTGGCCAGCGCTATCATCTGTTTTTCCATCCCGTCCTTCTGATCATTAAACCACCAGGCTGAGCCATACTGCATTTTCCCGGGGATTTTGCCGCTCTGGAAGCAGCCGGTTATCGTTCCGAGAATTTCGTTCTCCCTTGGATTCAAGTGGTATAAAATCGTTTTAGGAAGCTCATCGGTCTGATCCAAGGTATCCAGCAATGCTGACAGGGATGAGGCAAAGCTCCAGTCTCCGATGGAATCAAAACCTGTATCCGGACCCAGCTCCTTCATCAACCTTGTATTGTTGTTACGCAGGACTCCCATATGAAGCTGCATTACCCAGTCCAGTCTTGCGTACTGCTTTCCAAGGAAAACAAGTACCTGGGTTTTATATACTTCAATTTCACTCTGTGTCAATGCATTGCCTGACAATGCTTTTTGCAGGATTATGGAGGCTTCTTCCTCAGTGCCTTTCCGGAATACCAGGGGATCCAGACCATGGTCGGATATTCTGCAGCCGGCCTGATGGAAAAATTCCAGCCTTGATACAAAGGCAGCTTTTAAATCCTGGAAGCTTGCTATCTTAGAACCTGTTACTTTTTCCAGCTTTAGAAGCCAGGGAATAAAACTTTCTTTATCGATATTGATACCCTTATCAGGACGGAAGGCGGGAAGCACTTTAATATCAAATGTTTTATCTTCGGCAATTGCCTTATGATATTCAAGTGAGTCAACAGGATCATCAGTGGTACAAACAACCTTAACATTAGAACGTTTTATAAGATTTCTTGCAGTAAATCCGTCCTGCTGAAGCATGGCATTGCAGCGCTCCCAAATACTTTCGGCAGTTGCGGGAGAAAGTAGTTCATTTATCCCGAAGTAACGTCTTAATTCCAAATGGGTCCAGTGGTAAAGCGGATTGCCGATGCAGTTGGGCATTGTTTCGGCCCACTTCAGAAACTTCTCCTTATCATCTCCGTCCCCGGTTACATACTTTTCTTCCACCCCATTGCTTCTTATGGCTCTCCATTTGTAATGATCGCCCCCAAGCCAAAGCTCGGTAATATTACGGTATTTCTTATTCTCTGCTATTTCTTTGGGACTTAGGTGGCAGTGGTAATCAAAAATGGGCATTTCTTCAGCATATTCGTGATATAGTTTAACGGCTGTTGGATTGTCCAATAAAAAGTCTTCATTCATAAATTCTTTCATGTCGGGCCCCCTTATAAATTTACTGTGAATTTGCCGATCCGGTAAAACTTGAATTCTTCAGTAATTCAGTTCATAATACAATTATAATACTTCCGATTTGCCATAAACATATCATATATTGCTGGTTTTGATGCAAAAGTTGCTCTATAACCAGGGGTGCTTTGTTATAGCTCTTTTATGGCAGGGTCTGTCAGCATTAATTAAATTAAATGGGGGATTAGAATGGAACATAAGTTTACGCCGAGACAGTATATGGTTAAAAATGACTTTGAGTTCTTTCATACCAAAGAGGAGCTGCCTCCGAACATAGAGTATCATAATCATGACTTCTATGAAATTTTCTTCTACATTTCGGGAAAAGTGACATACGTCATTGAGGGTAAATCTTATAAACTGAAGCCCGGGGATATAATTCTGATCAACAACAGGGAACTGCACAGAACAATCATTGAGGGCGGTGAGGACTACGAAAGGATAGTCATATGGATCAAGCCGGACTATATAACAAATCTTAATACCGACAGCACCGATCTGACCATGTGTTTTGAGTCCTCTGCAAAGAAAAAGTATAATCTGCTGAGACCGGACACCGAGACTTTGGCGTATCTTAAAACAATTGTCCAAAAACTTGAAAAAGCCTATTATAACAGCGGATTTGGCAGTGAGGTTCTAAAATATGCATATGTAAATGAGCTTGTAGTGTATCTGAACAAGGCATATTTGTACACCAAGGACGAAGAAATAGAAGTGGATATAGAATATAACCAGAAAATCAGCAATATCATAAAATACATTAACGCAAACCTGGACAGCCAATTATCCCTTGAAAATATTTCTGCCCAATTTTACATCAGCAAATATCATTTATTAAGGGAGTTCAAGAAATATACCGGGTTTACCATCCATAGATTTATCCAGAAAAAAAGACTCATAATGGCAAGAATGCTGCTGAAGGAGAACGTCAAGGTAAGTGAAGTCAGTCTGGTATGCGGGTTTGGCGATTATTCAAATTTTATCAGAACTTTTAAAAGGGAATATGGAATATCACCTAAGGTTTTTGCCAGGGAAATAATCCAGGAGAGGGATATTTAATAAGCCAATCCCTTTTTTCCAAAAGAAATAATGAACCGGTAAAATCAATAGGGGTTCCGTCAGGAGTTTTTCTAAAGGAGGCAATTCCCTCATGAGTCTTTTTAAAACCAAGTTTGTTCAACAAATTGTATGAAGGGTAATTCTTGTTGGCAGTACCGCTTGTAATCCTTTCCAGCCCCAATATCGAAAAAGCATAGCCAATAACTGCCGTGCAGGCCTCTGTGGCATATCCCTTGCGCTGGAAGGGAGAATAAATGCAAAATCCCATGTCCGTTTCGCCAGGAGCGGTACCATTCAGAGAAACAAAGCCGATAATCCTGCGGTTGACTGTTTCATAAACGGCCAGATAATTGCTGCCGTCTGCAAACCACCCGGTAATTTCCTGTATCTCCTGCTCTGATGTGGGAAATTGGTAGTCATAAATTGCAAACTCAGATGCTTCCTTATCAACTATTATGTCCTGCAGAGCTTTCCAATCCTCGACAAAAAAATTCCGTATGATCAGCCGCCCGGTTTGTATGCTTACCATTTCTACAACCTCCTGGACAAACCCGTCTTCATATGGGAAGTTCAGTTCTGTGCTTTTCAGCTAATAATATAATTTTGGGATTTAAAAGTCAATAATAATAAAAGGAGCTTGAAGAGGTCATTTGTATATGGAATATTCTCAGTATTTCAAACAGATAATATGTGTAGGACTAAAAGACGACGGAAATAAAGGAATTGAAATGAATATAGGGTGGAATATTGAAACTTATATAACCATAGCAGCCTTAATAATAACCCTGATACTGCTGTACTTATTAATAAAAATCGATTGGAAAAGTTATGGCCTTTTATTTTTAATAAGCTCTGCAGTAGGTGTAATACTATGTTATATTTTTATCGGCCTCAATTTATATGAATTTCCCTATAGACTTTTCCCCGCAATATCAAAAATACCTTTTACGGTTATTTTAACTGTATTTCCCTTCTATGTTTTACTTGGAGTCCGCTACAGTCCCGCAGAATGGCACAGGAAGATATTTTTTTACTGGGTTATGGTCCATATCGGTATGTTTGGTGAGGTCCTTGCCGAAAGCCGGACCCAACTGATCAAATACCTGTCGGGATGGGATGTCTGGGATTCCTATACCTGGTGGTGGATATACCTGCTGGTATTTGAGTGGATAGGGGGAATAATCATCCCGCCCGACAAAAGAAAGCCTTTGACAAAAGATGCATTAAGCTTTGGCAGGATTGGATGGTTTATAATGCATTTCATCCTGATCGTCACTATTTTCCTGGCAGGTGTATATACGGGGATGGCGCTGAAATAGGGGCACTTGAACAGTTCCCGGAAGCAAACCTAAAGATCATATCAAATTCAGCCAGTCTCTTCTGCCACAAAGTATCCTGATAATAATCACTGTTCTTTGTTGTTCTGAAACCAGATAAAACACAATATAGTTATCTATCAACAACTTACGGATACACGTTTGGATAGTTTCTCATCAGTTACCAATGAATTCCTTAGAGGCAGGTCCTCCAAAGTTAATATTGCATCTCCAATTTTTTCAACTACCTTATTAGCTAGGACTGGCTCTAAAAGCTCTCTTGAAATATAATGGCCTATTTCACGAAAATCATTTTCTGCCGGTTCAGTAATATAAATATGATACTTATTCATTGTTCAACTCTTCCTGTATGTCTGCCAATACTGTACGAAAAGGTCTTACTTTTTTTTCAGCCATAGCATCCATACCTTCATCGAGCAATTTATATAATTCAAATTTGCCTACGAGACGCTCATAAGTTTCGATGCTCATTACTGCCAAATCTCCATGCCCATTTTTGGTAATATAGACAGGTTCACCGTGCTGATGGCAGAATTGCGAGATTTCGTTGTAATTGTTCCTCAAGTCGGAACTTGGTCTTATTGATGGCATGTGTTCCACCTCCGAGTTTTATATCGATATTATATCATAATATTGATATGTATTCTATACCAATATAAACTAATAATTTTACCTTTTGCCTCTGGAGGCAAATAAAAAATCAAAGCCGGCAAGCTTTAAAAGCTTTCCGGCTTTGATCATACATTTGGCGCGCCCGGCAGAGATCGAATCCACAACCTTTTGGTCCGTAGCCAAACGCTCTATCCAATTGAGCTACGGGCGCACATACGGCACACATATATTAACGGTGCACATAATATATTAATACATATTGATTAAAAAAGCAACAGTTTGTTTTATTTACCATGTAAATTTTAATTACGAAAAACTTATGAAATACTTATTTAAAAGCCTTTAATTGCTGAGAAAATAATTTTACTTGAAGAACAGCTTGAAAATAATATCCCTGCTGTAATTGCCGAACCCCTTTCCAAACAGGGTCACACCCCCTGCATTTACCGCATCGGGGAGAACAGCTATTTTAAAGGACCAGTATTTCTGACGGATATCCAGAGAGGAGAGAGAGACATCAGAAACCTGTATTCCGTCAATATAAGTTCCTACCTGGGTTATCCTTATTGCCTTATAAAGTCCGTATTGCCCCACGTTAAGGCTCCACCATTCGGGGGTGAACTTTCCGCGGCTGTATCCAAAGTCACCCGGGCTGGTCCAGTGGCCGAGCTTTTGTTCATTAAGGAAGAAAGTTATATCGGAGGGCCAGTTGTTATTTACACCCGGTGCCTCAGAACCAAGTTCCATTGATATCTCCAGCTCTTCAGGCTGTTGGGCCGACAGGAGAAAATTCGGAACCTTGTATTCTACATATCCTTCGGTAAACCACAATATACCGGCATTGACTCTTTCAGGATCCAAAAAGTACCTGGGGTCGTCAAACTGTCCGATAACCTTTTCGGGAGTGGCAATTCCGCAGGTTGGGGTTACGCTGAAGTCCGAGTAATGCCCGATGGGCATGGAAAATTCGTGAAAATTGCGGGTCTTTGACTGCTTGCTTGGAAAAATTATTTCTATTGTATCAATGTCCAGGTAACAGAGCTTCTGTACCGACCCATTGACGCTTTTGCGCTCACAGCGGATAATTTCAGCCTTTTCAAGTTTTTTGACATGCATTGTTACAATAGCGCTGCTCAGCTCCAATTGTTGGGCCAGTTGTTTTATGTTTAATGGATTTTGAGCCAGCAGGTTAATTATTTTGATGCGCACATCACTGCTTAGAGCTTCATAAACCGGCAGCCATTTCTCAGAGATATCTGTTTTCATTAAAGCTTAATCCTCCAATGCAAGAATTAATACAAGTATAAATTACCTTCTGCCTTTTGTAAATACTGATATTAAATATACATAAAATATACATGGTTATTTTTATTTTTGGAATTTGCAGTATACCGGGTGTAGGGTGAATTGCACCGGCTTTTTCTGGTTTGCTATTGACAGGGTAAAGATACAGAGATATCATATAGTTATTAATATTGTAGTTATTTAATTAATAAATTTATTAATCTGGCTGGGAGGATTTAATATGAGTAAGGCTAAGATGATACTGAATAAGGATTATGTAATCGGTGAGGTCGACAAAAGAATTTACGGCTCCTTTATAGAACATCTGGGAAGAGCTGTTTACGGAGGGATATATGAGCCCGGACATCCCACCGCAGATAAATACGGTTTCCGTCAGGATGTGGCAGCAATGATAAAAGAACTGCAGGTACCTATTGTAAGATATCCAGGAGGAAACTTTGTATCCGGCTACAACTGGGAAGACGGAGTAGGCCCGGTTGACAAAAGGCCAAAACGTACCGAACTTGCCTGGATGACAACAGAAACCAATGAAGTGGGAACAAATGAATTCTTTACCTGGGCGAAAGAAGTAGGTACTGAAGTAATGATGGCTGTAAACCTTGGAACAAGAGGAGCCGACGCGGCAAGGAACCTGCTGGAATACTGCAATCATTCCGGCGGAACATACTGGAGCGACCTCAGAAAAGCGCACGGATACGCTCAACCTCACAATATAAAAACCTGGTGCCTTGGAAATGAAATGGACGGCCCCTGGCAGATATGTGCAAAGACTGCCGATGAATATGGCAGATTGGCCTGTGAAACGGCAAAGGTTATGAAGTGGGTCGATCCCACCATTGAATTGGTTGCCTGCGGAAGCTCAAACAGTGCAATGCCTACATTTGCTCAATGGGAAGCCACCGTACTGGAGCATACATATGAACATGTTGACTATGTTTCCCTTCATACGTATTACGGCAACCGGGACAATGACACGGCTAACTTCCTTGCCAGGTCCATGGATATGGATGCATTCATCAAGTCGGTAATAGCTACCTGTGACTATGTAAAGGCAAAGAAACGCAGCAAAAAGAAAATCAATCTTTCCTTCGATGAATGGAATGTATGGTTCCATTCAAATGACGCGGATAAAAAGATTGAAAGGTGGTCAGTCGCTCCTCACCAGCTTGAGGACGAGTATAATTTCGAGGATGCACTGCTGGTCGGAAGCATGCTGATAACCCTTCTTAAGAATGCAGACAGGGTAAAAATGGCATGTCTTGCACAGCTTGTTAACGTTATTGCCCCAATTATGACGGAAAACAACGGAGCTGCCTGGAAGCAGACTATATATTATCCATACCTCCATGCCTCGGTATTCGGAAGAGGAACTGTACTGAACCCAATAGTAAAATCACCGCTTCACGATACAAAGGATTTTACAGACGTTCCGTATATTGATGCTACAGCTGTCATCAGCGACGATAAGAGTGAGATAACCGTATTCGCCGTTAACAGGAATATGGAGGAGAATATCACTCTGGATGTTGAACTCAATGGTTTTGGACAGTTTGAGGTAGTTGAGCATATCGTGCTTGAACATAGTGATGTAAAAGCAGTTAATACAAAGTCAAATCCCAATAATGTTGTTCCTGATGCAAACGGAAATGCAGCTATTGAAGACGGAAATGTAAAGGCCGATCTCAAGAAGCTTTCATGGAATGTTATAAGACTCAGGAAAGTTAAGTAAACAAAACTCATTACAGGTCTAAACAGCAAATGACTTATCGTTAAAATGGAATTCCCAGATATATGTGACTAAAAAAGGCTGCCCGGATAAGAAATTATCCGGAGCAGCCTTTTTTAGATGAAAGTCCGTAATATTTCAAAGATTTTAATAATTATACGGTATTTAAAGTAATCTGAAAAAAGGATATAAATTTAGCTATGAGAAAACTTGAACTGATAAATCAATAGAAAAATCAAGGAGACGGGTAATGAGAGAACATATTATTGATATAAGAAATGACACCAAGCCTATATTTTCCCAACATATCAAACTTGGAGGGACAGGTCCGAAGGGACAAAAAATCGGTTTTAACAGTTACTATATGGAGCTTGACGGAAAACCCTTTTTCGGGGTTATGGGTGAAATACATTTTTCGCGTTTACCGGCGGCAGATTGGGAAGACCGGATAATAAAAATGAAAATGTGCGGAATTAATATTGTTGCCACATATATTTTCTGGATATTCCACGAGGAAGAAAAAGGTATATTTGAGTGGGGCGGGGATAAAGACGTTAAAAAATTTCTGGAGCTCTGCAAAAAGCATGAAATGTTTGTTGTCTTAAGAACAGGCCCTTTCGGACATGGAGAAGTCAGAAACGGAGCTCTGCCCGACTGGTTGTACGGCGGCCCCTTTGAAGTGCGTTCCAATGACCCGGGTTATTTGTTTTATGTAAAAAGATTATACGGTGAGATAGGCAAACAGGCAGCAGGCCTTATGTATAAGGATGGAGGCCCTGTAATAGGCGTACAATTGGAAAATGAATATATGCATTCGGCAGCCGCCTGGGAATTTTCAGTGGGCATCAGCAATGAGTGGATTCCTGCGGGAAGGGATGGGGACTCGCATATTCTCAAACTGAAAGAACTTGCTATTGAAGCAGGACTTGATGCACCTATATATACATGCACCGGCTGGGGTGAAGCCTCCGCTCCTGAAGGTGAGGTTCTGGCTCTTTGGGGAGGATATGCCTACAGGCCATGGTTGTTTTTTGATGATATAAAAGAACATCCTGCCACAGAAGAATATATTTTCCAGGATTATCACAACAATAAGTTTCCAAGCTTAAACTATGAACCAAAGTATGATCCTGAAGAATATCCCTATGCCTGCTGTGAAATGGGAGGCGGCATGCAGGCGGCATACGCCTATAGATTTACAGTACCCCCCGAAAGCGTTGACGCAATGGCCATAATAAAAATAGCCGGCGGCTGCAATATGATAGGATACTATATGTTCTGCGGAGGTACAAATCCGGATGCAAAAGGCGGCATCTATCTAAACGAACACATTTGGCCAAAGAAATCCTATGATTACCAGGCACCGGTACGTGAATTCGGCCTGACAGGGGAATCCTACAAAAGACTGAAACGAATTCATTATTTCCTGAATTCATATGAAAAACTGTTGTGTCCCATGAAGACGATACTTCCGCAGGGGGCGGTCGATATAACTCCTCAGGATAACGAAACGCTGAGATATGCCGTCCGCACAGGTAACGGTTCAGGTTTCCTGTTTATGAACAACTTTCAGGATCATTGGGAGATGAAAGACCATAAAGATATATCGGTAGGACTCCGGCTTAAGGATGAAATACTAAGAATACCCGAAAACGGCGGCCTTAAGCTTGCTGCAGGAACCAGCTGTATACTGCCCTTTAACCTTGATCTGGGAGGTATAACTTTAAAGTATTCTACTGCACAGATGATAACCGGAATTCAGGCCGGGCAGGAGAAGGTCTATTTTTTCTTTGAACCCCAGGGTATGGAGGCAGAGTATTGTTTTGACACCGCCAATATTTCCGGATTCTCAAAAACAGAAAAGCAAACTGAAATAAAAGATGAAAGACTTGTTATAAAAGCAGATGAGGATCGGAACAGGACATTCAGTATTATGGGAGCTGGCGGGAATAAGCTGACCGTGGTTACGTTAACCCATGAACAAAGCCTGGATTTCTGGAAAGTCAATCTAAACGGAAGTGAAAGAGTGATTATTTCCAACGCCGCATTAATATGTGACGGTAAAACTCTAAAATTGGACTGGACCGGTAACAGGAAGATTAACATTGATGTATTTCCGGCTTTTGATAAGGATATCCCGGTAACCGGACTGGAGTTGAAAGCGACCAGGCAAAAGGGTATCTTTACATCATACGAGATGGAGAATAAACATAAAGAAATTTCCATCAGTGTTAAAAATATAAGCAGGAACAGGGCCTCCGTCAGTTTGGCAAAAGACAGTTTTGAAGGTTTAAAGAATATAATGCTGAATATTGATTATTCCGGGGATATCGGGTATGCATTCATTAACGGGAAGCTCATACATGATAATTTTTGTAATAACAACTCCTGGAATATTGGTTTGAAGGAATTTCAAAAAGAGCTTATGGAGTATGAAATTGATATATACATTTCTCCCTTAAAAACCGGATGCCGTATAAGCAGTGATTCACCAATGGCAGCCAGATCCGAAGTTTATGATGAGGCTGTTGCAGAAATCTTGAGTATTAAGGCACAACCGGTATTTGAGATGACATTTTAAACAACCGGAAGCAGAGTGGGATAATTTATAGTACGAAAGGGGAACAAACAATGAAACAGCCGTTTTTATTCAAAAAGGATAAGATGTTTGGTGGAGCTCTCGATTTCAGCTTTTTACTGGAATCACCTGCCGGAAAGTACGGGTTTGTCAGAATTAAGGACGGGCACTTTTATGTGGGTGACAAACGTATACGCTTCTATGGTTTTAATATACCCTTCGGCAGCCTGTGCTCTTCCAGGCAGGACGCCGAAATAATAGCCGAGAGACTTGCAAAGGCAGGTGTCAATTTTGTAAGGCTCCATGCAGAGGATTCCCGGGAATGGGCGGAAGGACACCTTCTGATAGATTATTCAAAAGGAAATTCAAGAAATTTGGACCCTGAACACTGGGACAGGCTAGACTATCTATTTTATTGTCTTAAGCAGCGGGGAATTTATCTGCAGCTGGATCTATTCTGTTACAGAAGCTTTATGCCGGAGGACGGACTTGATTATCCTGACAATATGATGAAATATTTTAAACAGGTCAATGTATTTAACCGTCGCTTGATTGACCTTCAGAAGGAATATGCAACGAATTATCTCACACATTTCAATCCGTATACGGGACTGCGTTATATTGATGATGCCGCCGTAGCAATTATACAGGTGATGAATAAGGATGGTATATTCTGGTACGAAGGGAGGGATGAAACAGGACTTCCTTCGTACAGAAAGGAGCTTGATTGGAGGTTTAATCACTATCTCCTGGCTAAATACGGTTCCAGAAAAGCTTTAGACGCTGTGTGGACAAAGGAGGACGGGACACGGTGCCTGCTTGAGGATGAAGATCCGGAGCTGGGAACTGTCAGAAGGCTGCCCCATCTTGAGGGAACCCAGATGTATTGTGATTGGAAAGCAAACTACAGAGGAATGGAATCACCGGCAAGGTATGCCGACTATACTGAGTTTCTTACAGGAATTCAACTTGATTTCTCCAAAGAGATGAGGGACCATTTAATAAGCCTGGGTACAAAGTGTCCGATAAATATCTCAAATCATGCTCAGGGTGCTGCAGATATATACAGTCTTGACCGCTACACCGATGTCAATATGAACAATGGATACTGGAATCATCCGGATACCACAAGTAGCGGGGAGCCGGTATATCACGATATCAATATGGTTGAAAATGACCCCAGGAAAACCGTTGTTGACAGTCCTTTTAAGCTTAATCTGGTTACAAGGCTTAACCATGATAGGGTTGCAGGTAAGCCATTTATGGCCTGTGAGTGGAATATTCTTTATGGAACGGATTTCAGAAGCGATGCACTGCCGATGGTTGCCGCCTATGCATGTCTGCAGGATTGGGACGGAATGGTACTTTATGCATACCATCATGCTGACAGTATGGAAAAGTATGACGATTACAAGCTGGATGGGCCGTTCAATCTGTACAACGATCCTGCCACATGGGGACAGGTGGGACTTTGCTCGTACATGTTCCAGCGAAGGCTGGTAGAACCGGGACGTAACCGGCTGGAAGTATGCTATTCCGAGCGGGATTTGTTCGCGGTACCGCGAAACTGGATTGCGCCTTATGGGTATGCAAGCTATGTATCTCAAGTGGCCGCAGGTTTTATAGGCCTGAAGTATTCCGGAGATGCTGACGCAGTACTTTCAAGCGGCAATACACCTACCGGTGACTATACTGCTGCAAGGCACGGACTGATTTACTCCAGGAATCCTTATGCCGACGGAGCGCAGAAATACAGGGCTTTGGACAGATTCCTGGACTTGCATCGCAAGGCCGGAGAGAACTTTGAAGTACTTGATCAGGGTGATTGGATTGATGAAGATTATAAAAATTATTCCTACATATTGGATAAAGCCATGAAAAAGTGGGGGTTGCTGTATGAGGGACAGGGGTTGGTCAATGCTGGAAAGCTTGTTTCGGATACAGGAGAGTTAACGTTTGATTTTGAAAATGGTATCTTCCGGATAAACGCACCCCGGGTAAAAACAGTTTCGGGAAATATAAAGGGAAGGACTGAACTGGGAGAATACTGCTTTGATATAGCAAATGACAAAATGACCCTGACTCTCCTTGCGATTGACGGCAGGGATACTGACAAATCAGAGCATTTACTCCTCATTGCGCTTGGGTGGTGCGGAAATCTTGGAGTAAAGTATGACAGGTCGGAAGAAGGCCGTATCATGTTGGAGCATGGTCATGGACCAGTGTCAATAGATTCCCTGGAAGGTAAATTGGAAACCCGGAACGGTATAAAAATTTATCCGCTTAATCAAGACGGTACCCGGGAAAAAGCACTTTGCGGAGAAAATACATTTATATTTAAAGGAGAAGGTACCATGTATTTTGAAATTTTAAAGTAACCGGATTCTGTTATTTAATAATCGGCGTATTCTTGAGTTATTGAAGAATACGCCGTTCCAATCTGAAAAGACCAGTGTCAGTAAAAAGGTAATTAATGTAAAGCGCAAAGTTATATTACTGCTTTTCAGCAGGGATTCTGACTTCAACAACAGTACCGGCTCCCACAGTACTTGTGTAAAACAGGCCATATTCGCTGCCATATTTGAGCTGCAGCCGTTCATGAATATTTCTTACACCGTAGCCGTGAATATCTTTCGTGTCAACACATTTCAGCAGGTTTTCAAGTTTTTCTTCCGGAATACCCACTCCATCATCTTCAACATAAATTGATATTTTATCATCCTTAAGCAAACCACTGATTTTTATTGTTCCTGATTCACTTTCCTTTTCAAAAATACCGTGAAGGATGGAGTTCTCGATCAGCGGCTGGAGTGTAATCTTTAAAATCTTATATTCGAAAAGCTCATCAGGAATATCTATAACGAAGCTTATTTCATTATCAAATCTCATATTTTGTATTTGAACATATGCATTCACCTGATCAATTTCATTCTTTATGGGAACTACGTCCTCACCCTTGCTCAGGCTTAATCTGTAAAACTTTGAAAGTGAGGTAATTACTTCACCTATTTTAGGAGCATTATATTTTATGGACATCCAGTTTATAAGGTCCAGAGTGTTGTATAAAAAGTGTGGATTTATCTGAGCCTGCAAAGCTTTCAACTCCATACTCTTGACCTCCTGACCCAGTTGGTACTGTTGTTCCACAAGAATTGCCATGCGTGTCAGCATATAGTTGAAGTTGTGGGTGAGTTCTCCTATCTCATCATTGTTACTGGGCAGGATGCTGATATTAAAGTTTCCGTGAACTACCATCCTCATATGGGAGATCAGATCTCTTATACGCTTTGTGCTGGAAGCGGCCACCCAAAAAGACAAGGGTATGGTCAATGGGAGCAGGATAACAAGAATGAGTATCATCTGATTTCTTGATTTGGTGTTCAATTCAAGTATATCCTTGTATGGTACCACTAAAACCAGTTTCCAGTCTGTTTTTTCGATTGATTCAACACCCAGCAGAATTTTCTCATTATCCAGATTGACTGTCTGCCAAAGACGGTTGTGGAGCTTGCCATAATCAATATTAGTCAAGGCTTTGGCATATTTCGATGAGTTGGGCATATCCGTATTTCCGGCAGAACTTATTATTTCGTTGTTACGGTTGATCAAAACCACTTCTGTATTTTTTGAAAACAAGGCCTGACTCAACACGCCTTTGATGTTTTTTTCAGGTACGTCTGCTTTTATAATTCCGGCAGCATTATTTACATCCAGGGGTCGCGGGATTATCCTTAGAAAGGAAATATATTTTTCTTTTGCGGTTTCGGAGAAGTACTGTGATGGAAAACTTCTATAAACTTCGCCGGTGGATTTCATTTCATTGAACCATTTGGACCCGGTAGCCCTGTCCATACTGAGGAATTCCTCTGTTTCAGAGACTTTCGCCAGACCGTCACTCATATACAATTGAATCTGGCCGGCTGAAAGATCGGGATTGCTCTGCAAACTGTACAAAAGTTTAGCAAATTTGTCTCTGTCATTCATCCAGCTTCCGATGTCATCATCATAACTTAATGAGTTGGTAAAAAGCAACTCCTGGATAGTATCATTAAGAGAAAGCATATCTAATGCATTTTTTATATAGATGGTTTTATATTCCAAAGAGGATTTAGCCTGCAGAAGCATTTTCCGGGATGAGTCCAGAGCCTGCTTTGCACTATCTTTTGAAGAAACATAGGAGTTAATTCCTATAAATATGCAAAATGGAATGGATATCATTAAAAAAAGGCATATAAACAGTTTGATTCTGATACCCAGATCATTAAAAAATTTAAAAATTTTTCTAATCATGAGTAAACCCTTTCCCGAAATTCAGAGGGAGTGTATCCTGTATATTTTTTAAAGAGTGTGGAAAAGTAATTTGCGTCAGTAAAACCAATGCTTGTCGCAATCTCATATAATTTGATATTGCTGTCCTTAAGTAATTCTTTGGACTTCTCTATCCTTACTTCGGTTATAAATTCATTCAATGTCTTACCAGTGGATTTTTTGAAAAATGCACACAGATAAGTTTGACTCAAATATACATTTTCAGCGATAGTTTGAATTGTAAGGCTATTTTCGGCATAGTGTTCATGGACATATTTCATTATCACATGTATTTTGTGATTTACCGAATCCTTGTCATTTGCCTGTACAAGTATGGTTTCAACGTGGGTATGCACATATTTGGATAAGGATGCAAGAGTTTTGGTGGCATCAATTTCCTGCCAGATATATTTTTTTTCACTGTCCTGAGCCTTGTTGATGAAATGATTCTCTCTGGCCACCTCAAATATAATAAGCAACAAATTAAAGAATACATTTTTAACGCTGTTGATATCATTATCCATTTCAATTGCCGCTCTATCCGTAATATTTTTTATAATACCGGCAGCACCGGTAAAATCACGTTTTTTGAGAACTGCCTTGAAGTCTGTATATACACTTTTCCCCACTTCGAAATAGGAGCCTGACCATTCCCTGTATTCAAAAATATTTTTTGTTGAATCATAAAATTGATTATGAACAGCCGAACAGGCAGTATAATAGGAATCCTGAAGATTTTTATAGTCCGGGGAAGGAGTTCCGATACCTATTGAAAAGGTAAATAATCCACTGGCATTGCTGCTGAGCTCACCGGCAAGTTTCAGTGCTGTTTGAAAAGCCGAAAGTTTGCAATCCTGTGTTTTGGCTGATATTATGGTCATTTGATTATCTTCGGTAAACCCTGCCAGATTATTAAGTTCAATCAGGTCACAGAATATTTTCAGCAGATTTCTTCTGCAATCAATCCTGGTATCATTGTCAACAGAGGAGTCCCAATTTATAGCTATAGAATAAACAATAAAGCTGTGAGCAGAATCAAGCATATGAAATAAATTTTCATATTTTACCGACAAACCACTAACATCAGGATTTTCCTTTATAAGCTCAAGAGTTACTTCCTGTCTTATAAAGGGTTCATTTTCAGTTAACAGATTATTTAATTTATCGGTTTGAGCCTTTTGCTTCTCTTCTTCTTTACAAAGGGCGACGGTTTTTCTTATTACAGTCTTGATTTCTTCTATTTGTATTGGCTTTTCTATATAACTTACAGCTTTGAGATTAATTGCGGATTTTAAATACTCTTTATCTGAATAGCCGCTTAAAAATATTATTTTGCATTGAGGAAAACGGGATCTTATGTTTATTGCCAGTTCAATACCATCCATTTTCGGCATTCTTACATCAGAAAGTACTATATCCGGAGGTGTTTGTTCGGCAAGTTCAAGAGCTGCCAGACCGTTTTTAGCAGTAGCGACAACATCAATACCAAGCTCTTTCCAGGGTATGTAAGCCTCGAGACTGTCTCTTGTTGTCTTTTCATCATCAACAATAATGAGTTTAAGCATATGGACATCGCTCCTAAGCAAGATAGGTTTACAAGACAATATATAACATAAATATAGTAACATATATGAGATGTATAAGTAAACATGGAAGGATTTGAGTAAATATTACAGTTGCTTTGTTTGTTTTATTTTTATGTAAACATGTTATAATGTACTTAACTTGAAGGATTTTATCCGGCATTGGAGGAATTTTATGAGAAAGAAAAAATCCCTGTGTGCTTATGCAATACCCATAATTTTATCTTTGCTTATACTTTCCGGTTGTAGGGAAGAAGTGCCTAATACCGACATTACAGCCTTTTATAAGGATTCGGAAGCATCGGGAACATTTCAATATAACACAAAAGCTGGAATAGATATGTCTGCAAAAGTTAAAATCACCGGCTATCTTATAGGTGAAAGGCTGCCGGGAATGAACGATGTACTGGAAAAGCTTAATGAAAAGCTTTTAAACGATATAAATACTACAATGGAGATCAATTACATCCGTTGGGGTGATTTACAATCCAAATATGCACTTGTTCTTGCATCAGGAGAAGATCTGGATTGGATTTTTACCGGAAACTGGGCATATTACGGGCAGGAAGCCGCAAAAGGGGCTTTTCTGGAAATAAAACAGGATATGGTCAGGAAGTATATGCCGCGCCATTATAAGGCAACTAATCCTCAGGCCTGGAAGGAAGGGCTTATAGGAGGAAAGCTTTTTATGATACCGACCTCAACTCCCGATATCAAGGTGAATGAGGTGGCTATCAGAGAAGATTTGAGACAAAAATATAATGTGCCTGAAGTTAACAAGTGGCTGGATATAGAGCCCTACCTGGAAGCCATTAAAAAGAATGAACCTGATATGATCCCTATAAGTGTGGACAGTGCCATAGATATTACAAGGCCATTTTTTTATCAATTGGCTGCAACTTCAAAAAGCTACTTTGACTTGTTTTTTGCAACCAGCGGCGGAAGCGGCATAGTGTCCGACACCGACGACCCGAAAGGTAAATTGTTCAAGATAACTGATCCCGAGGTTATAAATGATTATAAAAATGCGGCTTATAAAATAAAGGACTGGTATGACAAAGGTTATATAAATAAAAATGCATTCTCCAACAAAGTCAGGAGTATGGATTCATTTTTATCCGGAAAATCTTCGATAGCCTATGGGAATACAGTTGATATGCAGAATATTTTTAACAAGGTGAATGAACAGGGGTGGAAAGTGAAAATCATACCTGGGCTGAGCAAAAAGGGAACTTATCCTCAGGACTCTCATATTAATAACGGTTTTGCCATTGTTTCCAAATCAAAGAATCCTGAAAGAACCATGATGGCTATGGATTTGATAATGGAGGAGCCTGAATATAATCAGCTTGTATATTACGGGATTGAGGGCAAGAATTATGTGATAAAAAATGGGAAGATTGCACTCCCGGATGGTGTAACCTCTGAAACTAACACATTTCCTCCTGACCTTGCAGGTTTCTGGTTTGTAAATAAAAGCCTGCTTAAGTGTCCTGAAAATTGGAATGATGAATATATACAGCTTAGGGAAGCGGCAAAAAAACAAATAGCGCCTTATGCCTATTCAGCTTTTGTACCAGATATATCAAATATAAAAACTGAAGTCTCAAATCTTAATCAGGTAGTTGTGCAGTACTTCAATCCCATTAATTTAGGAATGATTAAAGATGTGGACGAGGCATTTGATGTATTTGATGAAAGGCTCACTTCTGCTGGATTTGATAAAGTAATGGAAGAAATGAAGCACCAAACTGATGAATACAAAAAAGAACTAATGAAATAATCCGTTTCAAAAGGCCTGTTCGGCTGTCCCTGTGGACAACAGCCGAACAGGCCTTTTTGCGTCTGAATACACAAACTTCATAATATTACAAAGATAATAGTAATTCTATGGTGTTTAAATAAAACAGTACTGATACTAAAATAAAAGCTGTAAAGAAACCCATAATCAAAGCTATTCACTAAATACTTTAATGCACTAATAAACAGCGACATGAAGGAGTGGTCAAATTAATGAAATCAAGAATAAACGGAGGTTTCTTCAGTGAGATTTATAAAAATAAAGTTCTGTATCTCATGTTTTTACCGGTAGCACTATATTTTATAATATTTGCATATGTACCAATGGGTGGTATTATACTTGCATTTAAGGAATTCAACATCAGAGACGGTATATTATTCAGTCCATGGAACGGAATAGAAAATTTCAGATTTTTCTTTGCGTCAGGTAAAGCCTGGCAGGTCACAAAAAATACGTTGGAATATAACGTGGTGTTTTTGGCATGCTACACATTTTTCTCAATATTAACTGCAATTATGATATCTGAGATATCAAACAAGTGGTTTAAGAAAATAGCACAATCGTTTATGTTTCTGCCGTATTTCATATCCTGGGTTGTAGTAGCTGCTTTCATCTATAACTTTTTTAACTACGATTACGGTCTGGTGAACACATTAATAAAAAATGTGGGCGGACAACCAATTGATATTTATGCCGAGCCGGCAAACTGGGTAATACTGCTTCCTGTACTATATGTATGGAAATGGGTGGGGTTTGGAAGTGTATTGTATCTTGCCGCAATTATGGGCATAGACCAGGAATGCTATGAAGCGGCCACAATCGATGGAGCAAACATGTTCCAGAAAATAACCAAGATAACACTTCCTTTGCTAAGGCCGACCATTATAGTACTTGTTCTGATGGGTGTCGGAAGAATATTAAGAGGCGAGTTTGACATGTTCTATAACATTATAGGGAACAACGGTATTCTGATGGATGCCACAGACATTATTGATACCCTTGTATTCAGATCGCTGATGGGCACCCAGGACTTCGGTATGGCATCTGCAGCTGGTTTCTACCAGTCGGTTCTGTGTTTTGTAATTATCTTAATCGTTAATGGGGTTGTAAGAAAGGTTGATAACGAAAACGCCTTATTCTAAATTTCAGTTAAAACATTAATTTAAAACAAAAACAATTAGGAAAGCGGGTTGGTAATTTTGAAAAAAACAGCAGACTACATTGCATTAAATATAATTTCATATATCGTAGTCAGTTTATTTGCAATATTTACGGTAGCTCCATTTTTAATATTGATAATGAACTCATTTACCTCTGAGCATTATATTCTAAACCATGGATTTTCACTTCTTCCCAAAGAATTATCAGTTGATGCCTATTCAATGATATTTGCATATCCCGAAAAAATGTTGAGGGCGTATGGCGTAACAATATTTATAACCTTGGTAGGAACGGTTATATCGCTTTTCCTGTCATCAATGGCAGCCTATGTAATGTTTAGAAAAGAAATAAAATACAGAAATACCTTAGCCTTCTTTATATTTTTTACAACCCTGTTTAATGGTGGGTTGGCACCATATTATATAATTGTTTCAAATACGCTGCATCTTCAGGACAATTTACTGGTACTGTTACTGGTACCGATGTTTAGTGCCATGAATATACTCATCCTCAGAAATTTCATAAAAGGATCGATCCCGGATTCCCTAATTGAATCGGCTAAAATTGACGGGGCCGGAGATTTCAGAATATTCATTCAGATGGTACTTCCGTTGTCAAAAGCTGCGCTTGCATCAATAGGATTGTTTACCGCACTCGGATACTGGAACGACTGGTGGACGCCCATGATGTTCATGCAGAATGACAAGCTGTTCCCACTTCAATATGTTTTATATCAAATACTGTCAAGTGCAAACATGGCCTCCAGCATGGTTAATTATGTAAGCAGGCTTGATATGCCCAAGGAAACCTTGAAATTGGCAATGACAGTTGTATCAGCAGGTCCGATTGTTTTCCTCTATCCTTTTGTTCAAAAATATTTCGTAAAGGGTGTAACAATTGGTGCAGTAAAGGGTTAATACTGGGGAATCCCAGATATTGATAAAACAAAGAATAATTATAGGAGGAATTAAAATGCATGCAAAAAAAATAGCTAGATCACTATGTCTGTCATTGGCAATATTTATGACACTTGCAACAGGTTTGACCGGATGTGGCGGCAGCAAGTCAGCAGGTGAGTCAACAGCTGCAGCATCTGCCTCTGTATCGACAGGTACTGCAAATGATTCAACGGCAGCAGGAGCATCCAAGATCGATACTTCAAATGAGGTTGAGTTGACAGGCTACTTATTGGGTGACCGACCTCAGGGCATGGATGCTGTATTGGAAAAGCTTAATGAAAAGCTCTTAAAAGACATTAATGCTACTTTGAAGATTAATTACATCGGCTGGGGAGACCTGCAGGCCAAGTATCCTCTGGTATTGGCATCGGGGGATAATGTGGACTGGATATTTACCGCAAACTGGGCATATTATGGACAGGAAGCTGCAAAGGGAGCTTTTTATGAGCTAAATGATGACATGGTCAGGACATATATGCCAAAGCATTATGCAGCAACAGATGCAAGAGCATGGAAAGAAGCTTATATAAACGGAAAAATATTTATGGTTCCTACTGCAACACCGGACAAAAAAGTTGATGAATGTATAATCAGAGAAGATTTGAGAAAGAAGTACAATGTTCCTGAAGTAAACAGCTGGAAAGATATAGAACCATATCTTGAAGCAATAAAGAAAAACGAACCTGGTATGATTCCATTAAATATTGATAGTGCCATAGATATCGGAAGACCTTTCAACTACACCTTAAAGGCTGAGTCAAAGGGTTACACGGATTTACTTGCGGCGACAAGCGGCGGTTCAGGCATAGTATATGATTCGGATGATCCAAACGGTACACTGATAAAGATGACAGATCCTTCTGTTGTAAACGACTACAAGGTGGCTGCGAAAGTTATCAAGGGTTGGTACGACAAAGGATATTTGAACAGAAATGCCTACTCAAATAAAGTACGCAGCAAGGATTCCTTTGAACAGGGAAAATCAGGCGTAGCCTTTGGCAATACAGTCGATATTCAGTCAACGTTGACAAAGGCTCAATCAATGGGTTGGGAGACCAAGGTAATATCCGGTCTTACAGCCAAGGGAACATATCCGCAGGATTCATATATAAACAATGGTTTCGCTGTAACTGCAAAGTCAAAGAATCCGGAAAGAACATTGATGGCAATGGATTTGATAATGGAAGATGTTGAATACAATCAAATTGCTTACTATGGAATCGAAGGTGTTAACTTTGTAGTTAAAGACGGAAAGATTGCTCTTCCTGACGGATTAACTGCAGACAAGAATACTTATCCGCCGGATGCATCAGGTTTCTGGTTCACCAATAAGGATCTGCTCAAGACGCAGGCAGCCTGGAGTGATGAATATGTTCAGTTAAGAGAAGATGCTAAGAAGAAGGTTGCACCGTGTGTATATGCAGCATTCACGCCAAATACCGATAAGGTTAAGACTGAAGTTGCCAGCTTGAATCCTGTAATTGTACAATACTTCAATCCTATCAACCTTGGTATGGTTAAGGATATCGACGCGGCATTCGATACACTTGACAAGAAGCTTACCGCTGCCGGTTTTGAAAAGCTTTTTGCAGAGATGAAGACTCAGACAGACGCTTATAAGACAAGCATGAATTAAATTGTTTAATGTTTTAGAATCAAGTCATAAGTGATGAAATCATAAATGCAGTAAAAAGGGTCGTCTCTTGAAGACGCCCTTTTTTATGGAAAGATTCATTTTTAGTTTCATATATTTATATTTGCTAATATGTTTTTATTGAAAACCAATGTTAGTCTGGAATAGAATTTAAGTTGAAAGAATTAGTCCGACCGGGAGGAGCATTATGAAGAGAGAAACATGCAGCACACAAAAACATACTTTTGACAGCAGCAATAATTCATATCATGTAGAGTTGGAGTCTATACAATACGTGGATGAAATTGAAATCCACTGGAACTTCCGGTATGAGTATAAATATGAGATAGAAATATCATTGGACAGCATCCATTGGGTAAAACTTTCTAAGGGGGAATATGTATCTTCCGATTTAGTTTCCCGTAATATAATCAGGGCAAATACCGGATATATAAGAATAAAACTTGCTGATCAATCGGCAGATAGATTCTCAGAAGCAATGAAACATGTGCTTGTCTATAGCGGAACAGCAGCAGAATTCATCAAGGGTGTTGATGTATCTCATTTGACGCAGATTGAGGATTTTGGAGGGAAATTTTATGACAGACAGGGAAGGGAGAGGGACTGTCTGGAAATATTGAAGGAATACGGCTGCAATTATGTACGGCTCAAGGTATGGAACAAGCCTGGGCTCCCCAACAGCGATCCTGCCGGGTACAATGATAAGGCACATGTTCTTGGAATGGCAAAAAGAGCGGTGGATAAAGGGTACAGACTCCTGATTGATTTCCATTACAGTGACTGGTGGGCGGATCCAGGAAAACAGTTTATTCCGGATGACTGGAAGGACTTAAGCTTGGAGCAGCTAAATACAGCACTTTATGATTTTACATATGAAGTGCTGAACGGCTTAAAGCTTCAGGGAACTCTTCCCGAAATGGTCCAAATCGGAAATGAAATAACAAACGGAATGTTGTGGGATGTAGCAAAGGTCTCGGATGAGTTTGATACACCGGAACAGTGGGATAAGCTTTGTACTCTGCTTAAATCCGGAATAAGTGCTGTGAAAGCCATAAGTGAAAGCATAAGAACCGTTATTCATATTGAAAGAGGCGGAGATAATGAAAAGAGCTGCTATTTTTATGACATGCTTGCTGAGAGAAATGTGGCATACGATATCATCGGACTTTCATATTATCCAATATGGCATGGCCCAATAAAAGATTTCTCAAGCAATATCAGGGACCTTTATGACAGATACTCAAAAGAAATATTGGTTGCGGAGGTTGCATATCCATATACTGCAGAAAATGGTGACGATCAGCTCAATGCCTCGTCTTTCCCATTCACAAATATCCCAGAGGAGTACCCGCCTTCGATCCAAAGCCAGGCAGATATATTGCAGGCTGTTATCTATGAGTTGAAATCCATTCCTGATAATAAGGGAATAGGTTTCTTTTATTGGCAGCCGGATTTTATTCCTGTGAAAGGAGCAGGCTGGAAGTATGGTGAGGGCTGTGAATGGGACGATCAGACCTTATTTGATTTCAAAGGGAATACTCTGTGGTCATTGGATGTGTTCAAATTGCATTCATAGTCAGGCAATAATAAAAAAATTTTAAATAAATAGAGCGTCATTCGCTTATCTGCGTATCAATTTAAATCATTCGAATGTTAAGTTTTAAATAACATAATATCTCAAAGCAAATAGTAAAATAAACATGTTCAAATTTAAATTATTATTTTGTATAATTCAAGTGTCTGATAGAATAAACAAATTTTTATTTATGTAATAGTATTATTGATAATAACCATTATGTAAATTATGTTACCATTTTATGTATATTTTTATATTAAACCCTAATCAATTCAGATCTGTGCATGAGCAAGCATGGTTTATGCAAAGCCCATATCTTTTTACATTCTTAAATTATTCACTTAATATCTGTCATATGGGGGATAAACGGTAGTAAGTCGGATATCAGCGATATCTGCATCAGAAATATAACTACAAAAAATATTTTGGGAGGTAATTTAATGAACGTACAGGTAAAAAGAACGATTGCTAGAATTTTAGTCATCGCTATACTGTTTGTATCGGTATTTACTTCTGGAGTGATACCCATGGGCTTTACCGCCGATGCTGCTCCTGCCGTGACCGGTATATCTCTGGACAGAGATACATATTATTTTTCAAGCGATTTCTTTTCCAGCACTACTACAGGAAATGCACCGACAGTACAATTGGTCGCAAATGTACTGCCTGCCGGAGCAACAACAAATATTGTATGGCAATCCAGCGATCCGAATGTAGCTGCTGTTGACCCCAACGGTATGGTGACAGCCTTAGCCAAAGGCACGGCTCTGATTACCGCAACTGCACAGGATGGAGGCTATACAGCCTCATGTGCCGTATATGTTCCGTATGTGAGCGAGAGTTTTGACAACATGGCACTGAACGATACATGGGGATGTGTCAAAAGCCTTGCGGGAGCGGCAATGAATAATATAGTCACAACGGTTCCAGGTGTGACCGGGAATGTTTTTCAATTCAGCAGTAATGCCAGCGGAGACAGAGATTCACGCAAGGCATTTACATCTGTGGTAAATAAGAAGATTGTTATAAATTTTGACTGGAATGTAGGTGCTCCCTCAAACAGTACCGGTATGATAAAGATACAGGACAGCTCCAGCAATAACTACATAACCTTCGGTATTACAAATACCGTGAATGGTCTCCTGTACGATACAAAGCCGAATCTTGCAAAATTCGAGGCTATTACTCTGCCGGGGGCAAGCTCGGGATCTCAAACGGCGGCCAAGATAGCTCCTTCCGGGTTTGACAGCCCTGATACAACGTATAATGTAAGTGTTATACTGGATTTTGTTAACAAAAAAATCAATTTTACATTCACCGATAAAAGTGATCCAACCAAAACTGTAACAGTGAACGATATACCTTTTTCAACAGCGGTAACCTACACAAATAATTTTGGCGGGATTACCTGCTATTGGCAAAGACCAGGTACAGCCTCATGGTCATCCTGGATAGACAATCTTAATGTATATGGAACCATACCGCCTGTAACTTCTGTAAGTCTCGACAAAACTACATTGAGCTTATGCAATATCGCTGAGGCTGCAAGCAGTAAGGCTGTACTAAAGGCAGCAGTTAATCCAAAAGCGCCCGGTGTAAACCAGTCGGTATTATGGACATCGAGTGATGAATCAATTGCAAAAGTGGATTCCCTGGGCGTTGTAACTGCTGTAACAACCGGTACAATAACCATAACGGCAACTTCGATAGAAGACCCTTCAAAGACAGCAACCTGTGACGTAACTGTGCGAGATTTAATTCAGGTAACGGATTTACATATTTTTGACGGAAGCGGGTATGTAGAATCAACAACAATGGGCGCAATCAGCGGTGATGTTCTGTGGCTTTCACCAGAGATAAATCCATCAGAGGCTGATTACAGATCTGCCACATGGACCTCAGCCAATCCAGCTGTAGCTCAGGTAAATTCATCTACAGGTCTTGTTTACGTAAAAGCTCCGGGACAAGCGGAAATAACGCTTACAGTTGACGCTTTCCCTGAATACGGGGGAAGTACTAAAACAGCAAATGTTATACTTCAGGCTGCAGGAGCCCCTATACAATGGATACCTGTAACAGGAGTGACGTTGGATAATCCATCACTTTCCCTGAACCTGGGGGGGACCAATGCAGTATTGACAGCGGCCGTAGAGCCGTATAATGCCACTGATACCTATCTCAGCTGGTCCACAAGTGACCCCTTGGTGGCAACTGTTGCTAATGGTTTTATAACCCCTGTGGGTTCAGGAACAGCTTTAATTACTGTGACTACTGATGACGGAAATTATACAGCATCCTGTGAGGTTACTGTGAAAGTCGGTGTGACGGGAGTAAAATTGGATAAATCCAGTCTGTCACTGGCAACGGCAGAAGCACCTGCAGCATTATCCGCCATAGTGTCACCTGTAAATGCAACAAACAAGAATTTAATATGGATCAGCAGCAACCCTGATGTAGCAGCAGTCGCAAACGGTGTTGTAACGCCGGTAGGGGCAGGAAAAGCTACAATAACCGTTACAACGGCTGACGGAGGTTTTAATGCCGCCTGTAGTGTAACAGTAACCCAGTCTGTAACCGGTTTGACCTTATCAAGATCAAATCTGGAACTTAGCATAGGCGGATCAGGGTATGCCTTGGAAGCTATAGCATCCCCGGTTGGGTCATTTAACAGAACAATAACCTGGGCATCCAGTGATACGTCGATAGCAACTGTTTCTTCAAACGGCATAGTAACACCGGTGGGAACTGGTGCTGCAACTATTACTGCCACAACCGCAGATGGCGGCTATACAGCCGATTGTATTGTAACAGTAAAGCCAAATATTCCTGTAACAGGAATTTCACTGGACAAAACTAGTATTATATTACCGGCACCAGGTGCAACAAGCAGCTTGATGGCGAAGTTTGAACCAATGGATGCATCCGACAGGAATATTACCTGGACATCCAGCGATGAAAGTGTAGCAAAGGTTGCAGGTGGTGTAGTTACCTCGGTCGCAGCCGGAACTGCGGAAATAACAGCTGCTTCAGTTGACGGTAATTTTCTGGTGACATGTACCGTAGTAGTTGTAAAGCCTGATAATACAATAACAAATGATACTTTTTACCTGGATACCGATGGAACCCCGATATACTCACAGGGCGGAGGAGTTTTCAAATTCGGAGACAAGTATTACTGGTATGGAGTCAAATATAAGGAGGCTCCTATTTATGCCAGCAATCCTCAAAACGGAAAAATTGATACCTGCACCTTTGATGCATTTACCTGTTATTCCTCGACCGACCTGGTGAACTGGAAGAATGAAGGGGAACTGATGACTGATGCTACTGCGGCTCCAGACGGAACTGCAGGTTTGGTGGGAGCAGGCTGGATAGGACGTATGGGTGTTGCATATAACCAAAACACAAAGAAGTACATTCTTATATCACAGTACTATAACGAAACGGATGGAGCTGTAATTAATACTACCAAAGGCCCTAAAACCGCATCTTTAAGCAGTCCGGTTTCAGGAATAATGTTTGCAACCGCTCCTTCACCAACCGGCCCATTTACTTTTGAACATGTTCTTACAGATATGCCGTATTTCGTAAACAACGGAACCGGCGACCAGACTGTTTTTGTGGATGATGACGGAAAGGCATATATTATCAGTTCCAGTGCAAGCGGCAGGTCGCATCTCTATGTCTCTGCACTAAGGGAGTCTGATTTTCTGGATATTGATCCTGCACAGGTAAAAGATATCTATTATGACGGTACAAGCCAATTTATAAAAGAAGACGGTACTATCGGAAAGAAAGACAAGGGCGGAATTGAAGGAAACAGTATGTTCAAATATAAGGGACATTACTATTTTACGGGATCCGATCTTTACGGATGGGACTCTTCCCATGCTTACGTCCTTGAGGCTGAAAATATATTCGGACCATACAATATCCAGCATGTTACTTCGGATATAAATCTGCCTTATGTAATGGAGGGTACATCCGATAACTATGCACATGTTTCTCAGACTGGTTTCTATTTTACAATTAAAGGCAGCGAGCAGGAGCTGGTTGTTTTCTGTGGCGACCGCTGGAGCGATTTCGCCGGGAATGGAGCAGGTTATAATCAATGGGTTCCATTATCCTTTGATGGCTATAAGCCTGTATTCAATGATTTACACCAATGGAATTTGAATTCTGAAGAAGGTACCTGGACTGTAGGAACAGCTAATAATTACATCAGCAATCCTAACTTTGAAGCGGACCGCGTTGCGGTTTCCAAACTTGTGGGCTGGGAAGTGTCAGATACTATTGGCGGTACTGCAAATACAAATCTTGACGTATCAAAAACCCGTGTGGGTCAGTTTGTATTTCAGCAAAAAGCATCAACGGGTTATACCGCAACATTAAAACAGGTGGTAAAGGAGCTTCCCAATGGAACTTATACGTTAAAAGCGTGGGTTAAAAGCAGCGGAGGACAGAATACCTGCAATCTTTATGTAAATGGCTTTGGAGGAGAAAAAATTAATTACTCACTTAAAACAGCTATAAATAGCTGGACACAGGTTACGGTTTCAAATAATATCGTTGTCACCAACGGCCAGTGTGAGGTAGGATTATATTCCGATTCGGCAGCAAATAACTGGGTTCAGCTTGATGATCTGGAACTTACCAGGAATGCAGAAGCTGTAAAAGGCGTATCTTTTGATAAATCCAAATTAAAATTGAACCTTGGCGGACCATCGGATAAACTTGAATTAATATTTAATCCGCAAGATGCCGCGGTTAAAAATGTTATATGGTCAACAGGCGATTCCAAGGTAGCATCTGTTGATGATAATGGAAATGTAACACCCGTTGGACTTGGAAGTACTGCAATAACCGCTGAAACAGTTGACGGAAACTTTGTTGCAACCTGTGCTGTTGAAGTTATAACTGACACAACAGCTCCGGAAGAAGTAACAGGGGCAGTTGTGAGTGCGGGTAACGGTCAGCTGACACTTACGTGGACTGATCCTGCAGATGCGGATTTTGACCATGTATTGGTAAGCGGAGATGGATTAACTGAACAGAGCATAAGCGCGGGAACCCGGTCGGCAAAAATAACCGGATTGTCAAATGGAACAGAGTATACAATTGTACTTAGGACGGTTGATACTGCCGGAAATATATCAACCGGAGTAAGCGTAAAAGGAACACCGGTGGAGGATACAGTCCCTGATACAACAGCTCCGGCAGAAGTGACAGGCGCGGTAGTAACTGCGGGTAACGGCCAACTGACAATTACATGGACTGATCCCTCGGATGCGGATTTCCATCATGTTTTGGTAAGCGGCAACGGGATTACTGAAAAGAACATAAGTAAAGGAGTTCAATCGGCAGCTGTTACAGGGCTCACCAACGGAATCAATTATACAATAGTACTGAGAACTGTTGATACTACCGGAAATGTGTCGTCAGGTACAAGTATAACCGGAAACCCGGCAGCTCCGGCAACCGGTGGTGGCACCGGCGGGGGTTCAACTGGAAATGGTACAGCCTCAGCCGGTTCAACAGCCGAAACACCGAAGACAAAGGTTGAAGGTGATACAATAAAGACAGTACCTCCAGTGTTGAATGCTTCAACAGGAATTGCAGCCGTACCTGTTAAGGAAGAAGATATAAAGAAAGCGGTTGAAAATGCAAAAGCTGATGCTAAAGGTGTCAAATCAGTTTCAATAGTGATACCTGAAGTCAACGGAGCAAAAGCATATGACACCGAGCTTCCAAAATCCGCACTTACCTCCGGTAAGACCGGTATTAAATTAGTGATAATTACTCAATTAGGCACTGTGACAGCACCTGCCGGTATGATCAGCACAATTGATACCGCCAATGCAAAGAGTATAGTTCTCAGTATGGCAGCAGCAGATGCCTCAAGCGCAAATTCCGATACTAAGAGCAAGATAGGTAACAGGCCTGTAGTTGAACTGAATATTAAGATAGATGGTAAAGTAGTTGCATGGAGTAATACAAATGCGGCGGTTACTGTGAAAATACCGTACAACCCAACTGCTGAAGAGCTTGCAAATAAGGAGTATCTAAAGGTGCTATATCTGGGTGAAAACGGCCGGACCGAGGTAATTAATGCACAATTCGTTGCCGAAGAAAAAGCCATGGTATTTACAACTACCCACTTCAGCAGGTATGCCGTAGTATTCACCAAGGTGAACTTCTCAGACCTGCAGAAGCATTCCTGGGCAGCGGAGGCTATTAATACACTGGCTTCAAATGGAATTATCGACGGTACTTCTGCAACAGGTTACAGCCCTGCGAAGAATGTAACAAGGGTTGAATATCTGGCCTGGCTTGTAAGAACTCTTGGACTTGAGGCTGAATATTCGTCAAACTTCAGTGATATCAAGGCGTCGGATAAGTACTGCAATGAAATAGGAATTGCAAAAGCCCTTGGCATAACGGTAGGCTATGATGGCAAATTCAGTCCTGATAAGGAAATTTCAAGGCAGGATATGGCAGTAATGACCATAAAGGCATTACAGGCAGCAAAGAAGAAGTTGAACCTCGGCAATGCCAATGATCTGAAAAAGTATGCCGATTCAAATAAAGTTGCCAAATATGCAGTGGAGAATATTGCAACAATGGTTAAAATGGGCTTCATTACAGGACGCAGCGGTACTACGGTAAATCCTGCCGATTCAACCACAAGAGCTGAAGCAGCAGCAATACTTTATAAGATTTATACACAAAAGTAGTGTTGTTAATTACCAGGAGATGCCTGATTCGGATAATCAGGCATCTCCTGGTATATGTGTGTAAGAAGCAAATTGGGTTCAGGTGTTAAGTAAAATTACTTTGATTTTACCCTCACTTCAAGATCAGTCATACCTTCGGTTGAAAATACGACATCTATATTTCCGGGACCGTCAGCATAAATCATAGCCATTAAATAACCCGAAAACATTTTTCGATCCCGCGAGAAGTACAAGGTATGATCGGATAAATCGCCCGAATCCATGCCTACAAGGTGTGCAGGCCCTTTAACTTCACAGTGAATTACCGGTGAAGCATCCGGTACGTGTAAATCATTTGAATCAACTGTGGAAATATTAATATGAAAAACTCCGTCTACAGCAATCTCCTGCCTGTCGGTAACTGCCGCTAAAGCAACTGGTCTTCCGGTGGTTTTCACGATGGTTTCCGCTGCGACTTCACCATTTTTGTACCCTACCGCCTTCAGTTCTCCAGGTTGGTATGGAACATCCCAGGTCAGATGTAAATCATGTGTTGTTGCTTTAATTTTGGGGAAATCGTTCCAGGCTGTCACACATCCGTGGTTGGGGAGTTGGAATGATTTTTTGCCAACCAGCCTGCCGTTTAAATAAAGTGCCACCTCATCACAATTTGTATAAGCGATAACCTGTTTAAAGTCTCCTTCTTCACCTTCCCAATTCCAGTGAGGCAAAAGGTGCAGTGTGATCTTCCCAGTATTCCAGATGCTTCTTAAGAAGTAATAAGAGTCTTTTACAAAGCCTGCAGTATCAATATGACCGGCAGTTGACCCTCTGCTCGGCCACCGGCATTCGCCAAGATAATCAAAGCCGGTCCATATGAAGTCTCCGGCAATAAAATCACGGCTTGAGGTGTACCTCCATAACCACTGATAATCCAAAGTCTGAGTTGCGTAGCTCAGGTCAGAACCATAAATGCCTCTGACAGCGCCCCAGCCGGCAGAATTCTCAGAACCGCATATACGGCGTTCAGGATAATTCCTTTTGTCCTCCTCGTAAAGTGTTTCGGCACGCTGCCTCCAGCGGCCCGTATAATTGTACCCGACAACGTCAAGCTCATTCAAAAAATCAGTTCTTGCTTTATAGGGCTGTATTGACTCGATATTGTCGCAGGCACAGGTAACCATACGGCTTGAATCCTCACGGTGGCATATGTCCCTCAGAAATTTCAATATTTTTACTCCATCCTGGGAACATTGCTCGGGGACTTCGTTTCCAATACTCCAGACAATAACGGAGGGATGGTTTCTGTCCCGGTGTAACATTCTCAACAAATCTTTTTCAGCATTATTACCGAAAAATTGACTGTAGCCATAAGCGAAACCTTCACTGTAATAGTTATTGTTCTTATCCTTGGTGAGCATCCATTCGTCAAAGGCTTCATCCATTACCAGGAAGCCGAGTTCATCGCACAAATCAAGCAGTTCGGGTGCGGGTGGATTATGAGCGCAGCGGATGCCGTTGCATCCCATTTCCTTTAGAGTCTGCAAGCGCCGTTCCAAGGTTTCTCTGTAACCGACAGCACCGCTGGGACCACAGTCATGATGGATGCAGACACCTTTGATTTTTACAGTTTCACCATTTAAAAGAAACCCCTTGTCACTGTCAAATGTCGCCGTACGTATGCCGATCCTTGTCAGAACTGTATCTACCGGCTCACTGTTTACAACGACAGTACTTTCCAGAGTATATAAATAAGGATCGGTATCCGTCCACAAATGTGGATGCTTTATGCCGGGATATACTAAAGTCTCACCGCCTGCACCAGGCTCCAAGGTCAGCGGTGCTCCCGAAAAACTGACCTGGTTGCCTTCATGATCATATATTCTGTGTATTACGCCGGTATTCACCCGTTTATTACTTTTGTTATTGATTGCTGCTGATATTCTGAGGCTGGCTTGATTTATCTCCTTACATATCTTGTCGGTATAACAGAATACTCCCCACTGAGCAATATGCACGTTCTCATATATATCCATCCAAACGTTGCGGTAAATGCCGGAACCCGTATACCAGCGGGAATTTGGCTGCAGTGAGTTATCAACCCGTACCGCAATCACATTATCTTCTTCTAAACAATCCGAGAGGTCAACCGAAAACGAACTGTATCCGTAGCTGCACCTTCCTATTTCCTTGCCGTTCAGATAAACGGTTGAATCCATATAAACACCGTCAAACATTAATGAAATACGCTTATTCCTTATGTCTTCGGTGTATTTAAAATGTTTCCGGTACCAGGCTACGCCGGCTTTGGCAAAACCGCCGCCGCCGGTACGATTCCTTTCATCAACAGGATATTCAATACTCCAATCATGCGGTAAATTTAATTTTCTCCAGCTTTCCTCATTTAATGCCGGAGCTTCGCCGTTGATAGTATCTCCAAGTTGGAACAGCCAGTCGTGATTAAAACTTAAGCGTTTCGGCAAATAATTCTTCATACTCTGCCTCCTTTGCATTTAAGCATCATTTTTTATTAATGCATTTTAATTTATAAAAGCCAGAGATATTTTTATTCTCTGGCTTTTAGTTCGATGACAATTCCTGCTTTAATCAAAATCCGTTATTCTCTTCAGCATGCTTCTGTATCTGAAACGCGCCATTTCATTTTTTTCAAGGACATCCTTTTCATTACCTGTGTACTGACACCTAAGACAATAGTATTCATCCCTGTCACGGTCATAAAACATATCGATATCCAGATCCCTCATAAAGCAGGAGGGACATCTGTAGTTCAGTCTGCCTTTTCCAGATTGAGACATGTGATCATCTCCTCGTTATTAGAAATATTCTTTGTTAATCCAAGCGTAAACATTGGAGAGAAAGCGTAACCTTCTCTGAAATATCCTTCAACTCCATCGACCACCGGAGTCATTGAAAGTCTGGTGCCAATCTGAGGAACCATGGCTTCAACCTTTTTTACATTTGAGACATTTTCCTCACGGCACCTGTATTCATAAACAATTTCCTTAACGTCGTTTGCTCCGGTACATTTCAGAACAATTCCGCACATATCCTCAGGGTATTCCGTAGTTCCGTAGCAGGCCGTAGTATACTCGTTCATGTGAACAACCGCATCAGGATTGCTCATCTCAATTATTTTTCTGGATATTTTAATTTTACCTGTACCTTCGGTAAAGATGAAGGTTGATACAAGCTTTATGGTAAGGTCACTGAATTCTATCTCTACAGGATCAAGAGTCAGAACCCTATCCCTGCCTTCCTGTGAAAACCTGGCTTTAGTTCTGCACAGGCACAGGTCGACTTCTTCACCCCGATAGCTGACCTTACAGCTCTTAATGGTGCCCTCACCTGCATAATGGGTGAAATAGCCCGCTCTGTACATGGACTGGATGAGGAAGGGATATGATGCGTCCTGTACATGCTTAGTACCGATACCCACAGGCCATTCCAGCTTTGAAACATAGGGCCTCAGATCAATAAGTGCTCCGCCCTGATTCATATCCACACAGGTTCTGAGGTAAGGATCGGCATACCAGAACAGCTGCTTTTCGGACCCGTACAGTATGTCCTTCCACAGAGCGCACTCCGGCTCGGTGTAGGTTTTATTTGCCCGGTACCAGCCGGCAAATTCGGTCATGGTCATGTCTTCAATTTCGCCCTTGTCACGGAGTCCGGCATAATAGGCCATACCGTCTTCATAACTCTTCACAAGCAGTTCATACGGGGCTTCCCAGCGTCCCATTTTGTTCATCCAGCCCGGGCCCACAAACATCATGTTGTATGCGTAACCGTTGTTGTATTTTGCAAGAGCTCTGTATTGATCGATCAGATTATAAAGGTAAGGATATTCTCCGTCCTTATAAATCATACCTCTTAATACATTCTGGGGGTGGGTTCCGAAGTTGGAGCCGTTCCCGTCAAAGCAGGCCAGAAGATCTCTTGAAAGGTGCGGAATAGCGACTATACCGCTGTCTTCGGCTTCATTGGCGGCAGGGGAGTGTGTATTCTGTTTGGATGGTATCCAGGGATTCCACGGGCCTCCGTCAAATAGGGTGTACCAGGAGTTATTACAGGTTCGGTAGGCCTTCGGACCTTCCTCCCAACATGTGGCAACGGCACATTTCACCATGGGATATTGCTGCTTTATGTAATTGGTAAGCTCGGCGTCCAGATAGTATGAACCCGTTGACGTAGGATAGAAACCGAACACCTGATGGAATTTTTCAAAAACATCCGTAACAATGGACTTCTTATCCTCCATTGAAAACATCCATATGCAGAAATCCTTTGTCTTGTACTTTTCCCTGAACTCCTTGCAGGGTAAACCAAGAAGAGTAAGACCTATTTCATCACCATATTTTTCATTATGCTCCTTCGCCAATGCAACGGCCTCCTCATTGAAAAGACTTGCATAGGTCATTTGAATGGTTGTTTTGAACCCGTTATCGTGAGCAATTTTTTGCTGAAGCCTGAAGATATCTAATGATTCGGTGAGAAGACTTTTTCTGGCGATATCCTCTTTTTTACCCTGGCCGGTAACTTTTTCGGCATATTCGGGAACCATTTCCGGCCTGTGAATTATATTTAAAATAAACTTACCCATAATTTCCCCCTTCTATAGGATTTTTTAATGGAATTACATGTTTTTGAAAGACCTTTTATATTGTTGTATATAATTATATTTACATTATAAAATACTATTGTGCATGTTTCTATAATAGTATATTATACTTATATTAATATATGAAACTTGGTGAGGCGTTTGCAGACTATGAATAATTATCTGTTTACTTTGATAACAGAAGAAGAAAAATTGCCGTATTATGTAAAAGGGGTTGGAGGCCTTAGGAATCAGGACCATATAGAACGGCCCAATGGCTACACCGACTACCAATGGATACACTGTGTAAGGGGAGTAGGCAAACTGCTGATAGACAAAAAGGAATACATTGTACATAAAAATATCGGTTTTCTGCTTTACCCGGGAGTGCCTCATGAATACTATGCACTGGAAGAACCCTGGGAAACACACTGGGTAAGTTTTGACGGAGAAGGAGTTCAATTTCTTATGAAAGCTCTGGGGTTTAACAGTTATGAAGTTTTAAGCTTCGGAGATCTGAAAGTGCTGGATAATCTTATAAACGAAATTTATATGGCTGCCTCCTCCAAGGGATTGATAATGGGCTATGAGTGTTCTGCCAAACTCTACAGTCTTCTCATAGAGCTGCGGCGGCATAAAATGAAGGAGGAGGAGGCAACCGGAGTTTCAAAGCTGAAACAGTTGGAGCCTGTTATAAAATTCATTGAGAATAATTTCTCTGAAAATCCTTCAATAGAGGAAATGGCCGGCACTATAAATGCTTCTCCGCAGTACCTCTGCAGGCTTTTTAACAAAACCTTCAGAATGAGGCCGTTTGTCTATATGACTCTGTTGAGAATGCAAAAGGCAAAGGAACTGCTGATACGGGAGAGTGATGCCGCAGTCAGGGATATCGCTGAAAAGACGGGATATAACGATACAAGCTATTTTTGCTCGGTTTTTAAAAAGCATGAGGGGATAACACCTTCCGAATTTCGCCAGCTGCACAGACAGAGCTGAGAATGCAGTATATTTGAAAATATAATGGAGATCTATCTTATGGATGTAGTAACATATTCTCTAAAGACGGACCGGGTGTCCTCTGATAAATATTATCTCTCGATAGCGGCTTTTACCGATCGGGTGCTGAAAAAAGGTGAACAAATGCTGAAATTTCAGGTGTGCTCATTTCACACCTGGAAGCAAGCTGCAAAACCTTCTTCCTTTGAAGAAGGCCTTTTGGAGCTGCTTATTATGGGAGTTTATTGGAATGTATATATAGACGCCTCAAAGGAATTAAAAGGAGTCCCGGGAAGGCTGCTGACGACGGTAAATGACTGGAGGGACGGGACGGACCGTTTCAAGCTCACTCTGAATAAATTGAAGGGTCTGCTGTCAACTCTTTTTATTTCAAAAAGGACATATGAAAAAACTACTGCAGAAAAAAATACAGTGAACCTTGAGAAGCTGCTGGTATTTCTTAAAGCAACGGGTGAATTCAAACAGGAGGTAAAACGGCTGGAGTCCTGGCTTGAATATCTGAAACAGCTCGATGAAAAAGAGGCTGTACGTATCATATCATCAGCCGTCACCTTTGCAGAATGGTTCCGGACAGAAAGCAGGGCGGCACTGGATGTGTATACTTCCCGGGTTCAGGATTTTATCAGCTGCAAGTGGCCGGGGCATCGCTGGAAAGAGGATTATGTTTTCTGCGGAAGTCCGGTTGTGGAATACCATTTGAATATGGTAGGGGCAGAGATCATGAACAGAATATACCATGCAGGGTTTATGGGAAGGAAAGAGAAGGTATTATTGCTGCCCCATTGCATGACAAAGCCCTCGGCCGGAAAATGCCAGGCCAGATCCACGGGCAGAGGTTACGTTTGTACGGGCTGTTCGGCTGACTGCCAGGTAAACAGTCTGACCAGGCTCGGCAAAAAGAAAAATTTTCAGGTAAGAATAGTACCTCATGAATCCTCGATTGCTTCTACAAAAACCGATGACTCACTGTTTCCCGAAAATGCCGGTGTAATAGGCGTATCCTGTGTATTAAACCTTATTTCCGGCGGCTGGATGCTGGTGGAAAAAGGAGTTGCCCCTCAGTGTGTCCTTTTGGATTACTGCGGTTGTAAAAACCACTGGCATGAGGACGGAATCTCTACGGCTCTTAATGAAAAGCAGCTGATGAAAATACTTGAAAGCCAAAATTATCTGCATCTGTAAGTAAAAAATGAATTATGATAAAATATAAAACATGGCAGTCAGGCACAATTTTTTGGGGGTCTCATGAAACACATCTTTATTATTAATCCCGCGGCGGGAAAAGGCAGATCAATGGAACTGATTCCATTCATACAGGAATGTTTTAAAGACAAGGAAAACGAGGAATTTATTATAGAAGTAACAAACTATCCCGGACATGCTGCCGAAATTGCCAGAGCACATTCAAGCACAGGCGATTGCAGGATATATTCCATCGGAGGAGACGGAACGGTAAATGAGATAGTAAACGGAATAGCGGGAACTTCAGTTTCACTTGGAGTAATACCCACCGGTTCGGGAAATGATTTTATACGCAGCCTGCATTCTGAAACCGATGTAAAAAGCATAATAACCCGAACTATAAATGGAATAGAGAAAGATATCGACCTGGCGAGGGTAAATGATAAATATTTCGTAAATATATCCTCCATAGGCTTTGATGCCAATGTGGTATACAATGCCATAATGTTCAAGAAAAAGCCCGGGATAACAGGAAGTATGGCATACCTGCTTTCAATCATATATACAGTGTTTAAGCACAAGATCTGCACCGTCAAGGTAGACATAGACGGTGAAAAAATAAACATGAAGGCACTTCTGGTGGCAGTTGCCAACGGAAAATACTACGGCGGGGGAATAATTCCCGCACCTGCAGCGGAACTTGACGACGGGCTGCTGGATATATGCCTTGTCGGTGAAGTGAGCCGTTTAAAAATACTCAATCTTTTTCCAAAGTATATGAAGGGGCAGCATGGTGTGATCAGGCAGGTAAGCTTCAGAAGGGGTAAGAGGGTCAAAATTGAGAGCGAAGAGGAGCTTTGCCTGAATATCGACGGGGAGATAGTTTCTGCCAAAACAATAGATTTTGAAATAATAAAGGCGGGAATCAAGGTTGTCCTGCCGTCCCCATTTTAAGATGAGGAGGAGGATTGTATGAAAGTAATACATACGGGAGACTGGCATATTGGAAAAATTGTAAATGAGTTCAGTATGCTGGAGGAACAAAAGTATATATTGGAGCAGCTTGTTTCTGTAGTGGAAAGTGAAAAGCCCGATGCGCTTATTCTTGCCGGAGATATATTTGACAGGAGCATTCCCCCTGTTGAGGCGGTTGAGCTGGTGGATGAAGTATTCAACAAACTGCTGCTGGAAATGCAGGTACCCGTTCTGGCAATAGCCGGAAACCACGACAGTGCAGAGCGCCTGTCCTTTGCAAGCAGGATTCTGACAAACAACGGTCTCCACATTGCCGGCATATTCGACGGAAATGTGCCCTGCATATCCCTTGAGGATAAATCAGGACCTGTTAACTTTTATCTTCTGCCTTACACCGACCCCAGAAATATCCGTCACATTTATGATGATAATCAGATTTACACACATGATGATGCCATGAAGAAAGTCATGGACAAAATTGGACAGGTCTTTAACTCCAGTGAGAGGAATATTATGGTGACCCATGGCTATATTACTCAGATGGGCATGCCGGCAGAGTACACAAGCGAGTCCGAACGGCCTTTGAGCATCGGCGGTACCGAATTTGTAAATTCGGATTATTTCGGCATGTTTGACTATACGGCGCTGGGACATCTGCATGCACCACAGAAGGCCGGTTACGACAATGTCAGATACTCCGGTTCCCTGCTGAAATACTCATTTTCAGAGGTAAAGCAAAAGAAAGGTGTTACGGTAGTCGAACTGGGTGAAAAGGGAAGTGCAATCCACAGACACATAGACCTGATTCCCAGAAGGGACATGAGGATAATAAAGGGACCTGTAAATAAGCTGATCAGCCCGGAAGTATACAAGAGCGCCAATACTGAGGACTACATTTATGCCGTACTGACCGACAGGGGAGAGCTGATAGACCCAATCTCCAAGCTGAGAGCGGTTTATCCCAATATCATGGGGCTTTCAAGGGAAAGCGGGAGCCGGAAAGAGGGCTCTAAAACCTCCGCCTCCCAGGGTTATAAATCAAAAACAAAGCTTGAGCTGTTTAGAGAGTTTTATGATTCCATTCAGGGAGAGCCCCTTGGGCAGGAAGCAGAAGAGGTTATGGCAAAAATAATCGGAGAAGTTGAGAAGGAAGGCTAATATGAGACCGTTAAAACTGACCATAAGTGCCTTTGGCCCCTATGCCGGAGAGCAGTATATAGATTTCACCAGGCTCAATGAACAGATATTTGTTATTTCAGGGCCTACAGGTGCCGGCAAAACAACTATTTTCGATGCCATCAGCTTTGCTCTTTTCGGGGAGGCTTCAGGCAGCAGCCGTGACAGGGACGGCCTGAGAAGCGATTTTGCCCTGCCTGAAACAGAGACATATATAGAACTGGAGTTCGAACTCAGAGGTAAAAACTATAAAATCAGAAGATCCCCCCAGCAGGAGCAAAAAAAGCTGAGGGGTGAAGGGTATACCGTAAGGAATGCCGATGCGGAACTGCTGCTGCCCGATGGCTCACTTGTGACCAAAATAGTGAATGTGGATGAGAAAATAAATGAACTTCTGGGTATAAACAAGGCACAGTTCAAGCAGATTGTGATGCTGCCCCAGGGCGAATTCAGAAAGCTGCTTGAAGCCGACAGCAGTGAACGTGAACTGATTTTCAGAAAAATATTCGGAACGGAAGGTTTTGCAGAAATCCAGAGAAGGCTGGATGATGAAAGCAGGGAGCTTTATAAATCAGTCCATGACATAAAGACCCGGATCGACACGCATATTAAACATGTAGATACTGGTGAGTACCCCGGGCTGGAGGAACTGAAAGCCGCCAAAAACATAAATGTGGTGCTTTTCATTGAAAAGCTGGGAGAAACCTCCGGTCATGACCGGACTACCTTAGATACACTGAATTCCCGGCTTCAGCTCCTTGCCAAAAAACAGGGGAATGTGAAGGAAGAGATGGCAAAAGCTGCTGAAATCAACAAAAAGCTTGCAAACAAAGAGCAGTTGGGGGCGGAATATAATGCTGCCATTAGCCGGCTTGAAGAATTCAGGGAAAAGGAGATTAATCTGGAGTTTTCCAGAAAAGCTTTGCCCATAGCCGAGGTTGACGGACAGTTAAAGAAAGTGGCCCAAAGCATACTGCTCAAAACCAGCCAGCTTGAGCAAGCAAAGCAAAAGGTGCAGAGCTGTGCCAGGGAGTTTGAAGCGGCTCAGCAGCAGTTTCACGCTCAAAAGGAAAAAGAACCTGTCAGGAAGAAGTGCGAGACCGAATTGGCCTTGCTGAACAATATGTTTCCCAGGGTAATACAGTACGAAAAAGACATAAAAACCCTGGAAGCTGCCACCCGGAAAGACAGCGAAATAAAGCAGGAGCTGGACAGAACCCAGTCCCTGCTCGAACATGCCAGAATCAGTTACAGAGAGCAGGAAGAAAAACTGAGAAGCCTGTACGCGGCTGAAACGGAAAGTGTCCGCCTGGACAGGGAAATATCAGCCAATAAGAAGCTGTTGGTTGAGCTGGACAGTATAAAAAAGCTGATTGAAGCCTACTTTGAGCAAAACAGCTTATATGAGGAGGGGAAGCTGTCCTTTGAAAGCTTTGATCTGGAATATGTCAGCTTCAGAAACAGGCTGGAGCGGGAAGAGGACAATTATTTACGCGGACAGGCAGGTCTTATGGCGAAAACACTGAAGGACAATTGCCCCTGCCCCGTATGCGGCTCCACCGAGCACCCCCTGCCGGCTGCCCTGCCGGCAGACATAACCGGGCAGGAACAGCTTAAGGGCCTGAAGCAGCAGTTTACGGTACTTGGCGAGCAGAGAACGGAGAAATTAAAAGGACTGTCCGAGCTTAACGGAAATCTCGAAAGCAAACGGCTTGAAATAATGAACAGGCTTTCGGCACTGGAAGAGGGTACTTTACCCTCAACAGAGTTTGAGGGTGCCGGTCCGGTTGATACCGGTTTGTTGTTTCTCAAAATGGGGAAAACCAGGGAGCAGATCAACAAAAAAGGAGCCGCTCTAAAGGCCGAAACCCTGGAGCTTATTTCGGAATATAAGGAGAAAAGTGAGTTGGTACATAACAGGGCTGACTTTGAAAATACATATAAGGAAACAGCCGAAGGCATCAAAAAGTTCGAGGAAGCTCTGAAGGAGCTGAACGAGCGTAGAACGGCTATTTCCGGGGAAGTTTCCCGTGCCCGGGCAGCAGTTGCCGCCATAGAGCAGGAGGTGCCCGTGGACATGAGAGCCATATCTAAGCTTAATGCGGCGGCGGAAGCTGTAAAGGGAGCTATAGCGGAAATGGAGGCAAACCTCTCAAATGCCGAGCGCGTTCAGGAACAAACCAGACAGGCCTTGAGCAATGCCGAAAGGGAGTTTGCAGTGACCGCCACCTCTCTGAAAGAGAGTGTGAAGGAAAAAGACAGCCTGGAGGAGCTGCTGGTAGAAAAGCTCAAGGCCGCGGACTTTAAGGACTATTCGCACTATGCTTCAATGAGAAAAACCCAGGAGGAATTGGCCTCTTTACAAGAGGATATCAATATTTATCATCAAAAGCTCAAGTCACATAAGGATATGCTGGAGCATCTCGAGGAAGAAACAAAAAATATGAGTATTCAGGAGGTGGGTGCTCTGGAACAGGAATATCAGAAGCTTCTTGCGGATCAGAACGAAGTACAGGAAAAACTGAATATGGTGTTTTCGAGATATTCCAATAATATTAAAACCCTTGAACAGCTTGAAAAAATTATGGACAGCCTTCAGGAGCTGGAAAAGAAATACAACATAATAGGAGAGCTTTCAAGAATAGCAAAGGGGGATAATCCCCAGAGACTGACCTTTGAAAGGTATGTGCTTGCCGCATACTTTGACGAAATAATTATGGCTGCCAACCTTCGCCTGGAGAAAATGACAGGTTCGAGATATTTGCTCCAGAGAAAAGAGGATAAAAGCAAGGGCCGTGCCCAGCAGGGACTTGAACTGGAGGTATTCGACAACTATACCGGCAAGTCAAGGCATGTGAAGACCCTTTCGGGAGGAGAGGGTTTCAAGGCTTCGCTGGCCCTGGCACTTGGATTGGCCGATATTGTCCAGTCCTATTCGGGAGGTATAAGTCTAGATACACTGTTTGTGGATGAAGGTTTCGGCTCGCTGGACCCCGAATCACTGGACAGCGCCATACAATGCCTGGTGGATATACAGAAAACGGGAAGGCTGGTTGGTGTAATATCACATGTTGTTGAATTAAAAGAGAGAATAAAGTCGGTGCTTGAGATAGTTTCAAAAAAAGAGGGAAGTTTTGCCAGTTTTCACATATAATAAATTGACTTTAGTGATTTTGTTAGGATATAATTGGTATAGGAATAGCCAAATAATATAACTTCAGGTTTCTTAAGAGGTTCAAGAAACCGATTTTATAATTTAGTCATTCCTTAGGAAAATTTAATAATTTTGAATACTGGTTGCTTAAGAAATTAAGCACTAAGAGGGAAGCCGGGTGAAAATCCCGTACAGTCCTGCTGCCGTGATGACGGAGGAGGTTCTCCGGAAGCTTTGTATTTTTAGTATGAAGCTTCCAAATGCCACTGGGCGATCAGCCTGGGAAGGTGAGAACCGACAAAGATGTCTTAGTCGGAAGACCTGCCTGTATTATCTGCAAATGCCAATATGCGGAGTGCTATGACTTCACAGAGTATGAAGTGTGTAGTTTGTCAAAGAGACGGAATACCATAATACATAAAATTATGTTATTTTTTCTTTTTACAAATAAAACCCTTTTCTTAAAGAACATAGAGGTTTTATTTTTTTTGGCAAATATTATTAAATTATTGGGGGTTTTAAAAATGAATAATGTAAGTCTCAAAAGGATTGCTGTCTGTCTTGCGGCAGCAATAAGTCTCTTTCTGCTGTTCCCTTTAAGCGCAAATGCCATGCACATTATGGAAGGATACCTGGCACCGGTCTGGTGCATAAGCTGGGGCGCACTTTGTATCCCGTTTCTGGTAGCAGGCGTATTTGCCATCAAAAAGAAAATCAGTGCTTCAACTAAAAATCTCACACTGCTGGCCATGTGCGGAGCTTTTGCATTTGTGCTGTCGGCATTGAAAATGCCTTCGGTCACAGGCAGCTGTTCACATCCTACCGGAGTGGGACTGGGGGCGGTATTATTCGGACCCACGGCCATGTCGGTCATTGGAGTTATAATATTATTATTTCAAGCCATTTTACTTGCACATGGAGGTATAACAACTCTTGGTGCGAATACTTTTTCCATGGCAATTGTAGGGCCTCTGGTTTCATTTGGAATATTCAAACTCTCTAAAAAAATGGGAGCAAAATCTGGGCTTGCTGTTTTCCTTGCCGCTTTTCTCGGGGATCTGATGACCTATGTCACCACCTCGGTGCAGCTGGCTATGGCGTATCCTGATGCCACAGGCGGATTCATGGTTTCCCTTGGAAAGTTTATAAGTATTTTTGCTTTCACTCAGTTACCGCTTGCAGTTTGCGAGGGGCTGCTGACTGTTGTGATCTACAATGTGCTGGTGAAATACAGTTCAAAAGAACTGGAACAGCTTTCTGCCATTTAATAAGAGGAGGATACCGTTATGAAATTATGGAAAAAGAATGTGATATTGATACTGGTTGTAGTTTTATTACTTGCAGCTCCGCCTCTTTTGATGAAGAATGCGGAATTTGCAGGAGCTGACGGCCTGGCTGAGGAACAGATACTGCAAATCAATCCGGATTATGAACCATGGTTTAATTCTCTGCTTGAACCCGCAAGCGGAGAGATAGAATCCCTGTTGTTCGCGCTTCAGGCAGCAGTGGGTGCGGGCCTGGTCGGTTTTGTACTTGGCAGGCTTACGGGCAGGAAAACTGATTCAGGTATAGAAGGATGATGCTGACTGATAAATATGCCTATTCCTCAAGCTTATCAAGGGTGAGTCCCGAGGCAAAAATGTTGTTTTCACTGGTTCCTTTGGCAATATGTCTTTTATTTAATTCAATTGCACTAAGTCTGGTGACCATAGTGATTATGGCGGTAGCCACTGTAAAATTCGGTAAAATGAGCCTGCCCACATATATGGGATTTATTATGGTGCCGCTGGGCTTTATGGTTATCGGAACCTTAACGATACTGATCAACAGATTTGAACCGGGACATGCTCTCCTTATGGGATTGCAGGTAGGACAATATGCATACGGAATTGATGAGGGCTCACTGAACCTGAGCCTGAAATTGGTATTAAGGGCTCTTGGCGCTGTAAGCTGCATGTATTTCCTTTCATTGAATACTCCTTTGTCGGATCTTTTTCAGGTGCTGGGACGTACAAAGCTCCCGCAAATCATCGTGACACTGATGGAATTGATATACCGTTACATATTTGTCCTTTTGGAAGAGGTTGAAAGGATGATAATAGCAAAGGATTCAAGATTGGGCAACATCGATTTTAAAACATCAATGAGTTCCCTGGGAGAGATCATAAGCATGTTGTTTATCAGGGCATATCAGCGGTCTGAAAGAATTTATGCGGGCCTTGAGTCAAGAGGCTATAACGGGCAGTTCAAAACCATAAATGAAGAATATACATACAGCAAAAATATGTATATTGCTTCTGTTGCGGTAATCATACTGCTTTTAAGCGCAGGCATGACTGAAAGGTTTTTTTATATATGAATATAATTAAGACGAAGAATCTAAGCTACTCATATAATGGAGAAAAAGCTGCTCTGGACAAGGTGGATATAAATATTCCCAAAGGTAAGACCACAGCTGTTTTGGGCGGGAACGGAGCAGGCAAATCAACTCTGTTTCTGACTCTTAACGGTGTGTTGACTCCGGAAGCGGGTGAGGTTTTTTTCGACGGTAAAAGAGTAAAGTATGATAAAAAAGGCATTACCGATATGAGAAAGCGTATTGGAATAGTATTTCAGGATCCCAATGACCAGCTGTTTTCTTCAAGTGTCAGAAAGGATATTTCATTCGGCGCTATGAATCTGGGACTGGGGCTTGATGAAGTGAGGGCACGGGTCGAGCTGGCTATTACACAGACAGGTATTGCCGAATATATTGACAGCCCCACCCACGCTTTGAGCTTCGGGCAGAAAAAGAGGGTGGCCATAGCAGGAGTACTGGTAATGCAGCCCGAGGTCATCATACTGGATGAACCTACGGCAGGTCTTGACTCCAGAGGAGCAAGCGAGATATTGCAGCTCCTATCGGAAATAAAGGAAAAGACAGGAGTAACTGTTATACTGGCTACTCATGAAATGGATATTATTCCGCTGTACTGTGACTTTGCTTATGTTATGGATCATGGCAGGGTCATAACGGGAGGTGAGGTAAAAGAAATTTTATCAAAGCCGGAGCTCTTGAGGAGCCATTCTTTAAGACTTCCCAGAATAGCACACCTGATGGAGATATTGAACAAGGAAGACAATCTGGGGGTTGATATGACTGCGGCTACAATATCAGCAGCCAGAGCGGCCATTAAAAAAATTGTTTCTGATAAATCTGCAGCAAATTAAGGATTTGGAGTAAGCTTATTATCATGGAGGATTTTGTTGTAAAAGAAGGCAGAATATTAAAGTGCGGTTTTACTACCGGGAGCTGTGCAACCGGAGCGGCAAAGGCATGTGCTGAAATGCTTTTAACAGACAAAACGGTTGCCGGGATTGCTATTGATACTCCTAAAGGCATAAGGCTGAACCTTCAGGTCGAGGGCATAATCAAACAACAGGGGTGGGTCAGCTGCGCCGTGACAAAAGATGCCGGAGATGATCCTGACGTCACACATGGAATAAGGATTTCTGCCAGAGTTGAAAAAATTAAAAATGGCATATTGATCGAGGGCGGAGAAGGTGTGGGGCGTGTTACCAGAAAAGGCCTTGCCTGTGCCGTAGGAGAGGCTGCAATTAATCCGGTCCCCAGAAGAATGATAACGGAAGCTTTGATGGAGACTGCCCTGAAGTACAGTTACAAGGGCGGTTTCTCTGTTTTGATCTCTGCCGAAAACGGTGAAGAGGTTGCAAAAAAAACCTTTAATCCACGGCTGGGAATAACCGGTGGGATTTCAATACTGGGAACCAGCGGTATTGTTGAGCCAATGAGTGAAAAGGCATTGATAGATACCATTCACGTTGAAATAAACAGCAGGCTGGCAGAAAAACAGGAGAATCTACTCATATCACCGGGGAATTACGGAAGAGATTTTGCATTAAAGCGGTTTGGCCTTGACCTGGAAAAGGGAATTAAATGTTCAAACTTCATAGGTGAGACCATAGATTATTCCGTTTATATGAATGTGAAAAACATCCTGCTGATAGGGCATGCCGGGAAGCTGTGCAAAATTGCCGGAGGTATAATGAACACCCATTCCCGGACAGCCGACTGCAGGTGTGAAATATTTACGGCCCATGCGGCACTTGCGGGGGCATCAGGGGAGATCATAAGAAGAATGATGGAGGCCATAACCACCGAGGAAATGGATGACATATTGCAGGAGGCAGGACTGGCCCTGAAAGTGTATAAAAGTATGATGTCAAAGATTGAATACCATTTGAATCAAAGGGCCGCCGGTAAGACCAGGGTGGAAGTAATAATGTTTACAGCTCAGGGAAGCTGCTATGGGACAGCCGGAGCAGATAAGCTGATAGAAATGCTGTTAAGAGAAAATACAGGCAGCTGACATATGGGGTGATATAGTTTGAATTTATGGCCATAAATGTGGCTCATGGAGGTTAAAATGGATGGAATATTATATGGTGTAGGTGTCGGGCCTGGCGATCCCAGAATGCTGACGTTACAGGCTGTAGAAATACTTCAGTCTGCCGACGTGATTGCGGTGCCAGACACAAATGGTGAAAAGACTGCCCTTAAAATAGTCAGGGATTATATAAAAAATAAGGAACTTCTGTTTTGTCCCATGCCTATGAGCAGGGACCGGAAAGTGTTAGACAAGGCACACGGGACAAGCTGTGACAGGCTGGAGAGGGAATTGTCCAAAGGCAGGAACGTGGCATTTATAACCCTGGGCGATCCTACAATTTACTCAACGTACATGTATATTAACAGAATTATGTCTGAGAGGGGTTATAGAACAAGGATAATACCCGGAATCACCTCTTTCTGTGCTTCAGCCGGAGCGCTCAATATATCCTTATGTGACAGGGATGAAGCTTTACTGATCATACCTGCCTCCTACGGGATCACAGATGAGCTCCTGGCATTGAAGGGTACAAAGGTTTTTATGAAAAGCGGCAGGAGTATGGCTTCAATTAAAAACAGGCTAAAGGAAATGAAGCTGTATGACAGGGCTCTGATGGTGGAATGCTGCAGTATGGAAGATGAGAAAATATACAGGAGTCTTGATGATGCGGCTGATGATTCAAGCTACTTTTCTACTATTATTATAACGAGGCGATAGATGTCCAGGATGTCCTACAGGACATCTTGCCTCGTTGAAACGCGCCTAATGTAAGAAAATTTTTCTACAGCCGAAAAATTTTCTATTAAATCTATGCGTTATAAAGGATAAATGATTATGGTGACATTTGTAGGGGCGGGACCAGGAGCGGCAGACCTGATTACCGTCAGAGGAAAAAACCTGCTTGAAACAGCAGATATTGTTATTTATGCGGGTTCCCTGGTCAATCCCGGACTGCTTAAATATACAAGGGACGGCTGCAGTATCTTCAACAGCGCCGAAATGACTCTGGAACAGGTTATAGAAGTAATGGAAACAGGAGAAAGGCAAAATAAAAATATTGTAAGGCTGCATACAGGTGATCCGAGTATTTACGGGGCTATCCGCGAACAAATGGATTTACTGTCCGAAAAGGGAATAGAGTATTCTGTGGTTCCCGGTGTCAGCTCCTTCTGTGGTGCAGCAGCGGCGCTTAAGGCTGAATACACCCTGCCGGAGGTCAGTCAGACCGTAATATTGACAAGAATGGAGGGTCGGACACCGGTGCCTGAAAAGGAGGAAATATCAAGGCTGGCTGCACACCAGGCATCAATGGTTATTTTCCTGAGCTCCTCCATGCTTGAAAGGCTCAGTGACAAGCTCCTTGCGGGAGGGTACAGTCCTGACACACCTGCCGCCATAGTATACAAGGCCAGCTGGGCTGATGAAAAAATCGTGCGGACCAGCATTGACAGGTTGAGTACTGCGGCAAAGGAAAATAATATTGCAAAAACTGCTCTGATCCTGGTGGGGCATTTTCTTGGAGACGAGTATGAAAGATCAAAACTCTATGACCCTGCGTTTACACATGAATTCAGAAAGGGTTCAAAATAGTATGAAAATACAACTGACCTCCTTTACAAAAGAAGGCGGCGTATTGTGCAGAAGGCTGCGGCGGGAGCTGGTTAATCTGGGATACGAAGCAGAAGGCTGCTGTAAATATGCCACTGAGGATTTGATGCTCCTGACCGAGGATATAAGGACGCATACAAAAAAAGCCTTTGAAGATTGCAATGCCGTCATATTCATAGGCGCAGCCGGGATAGCGGTTCGGGCCATAGCGCCGTTTATCCGCTCAAAGGACAGTGATCCGGCGGTTCTGGTCATAGACGAAAAGGGCAGATATGTGATACCTGTTCTATCGGGACATGTGGGAGGAGCCAACAGCCTTGCAGTCCGCATTGCCGGCATTCTTTCGGCTCAGCCAGTTATAACCACGGCCACCGATATCAACCGGAAATTTGCTGTGGACACCTGGGCGGAAGAACAAGGCTGCTTTATAGCAAATATTGAAAATATCAAGTATATCTCGGCAGCCATATTAAGGGGTGAAACCGTCGGGCTGCATTCGGATTTTCCGGTAGACGGCAGTCTGCCGGAGTATATAGACACAAGTGATAATGCCCATGCAGGTATTTGTATTTCAAGGGAGTACAAGCAATATTTTCCCCACACGCTGCACCTTATACCCAAACAATATGTACTTGGCATCGGGTGCAGGAAGAATACCGCATACGAAAACCTTCTGGAGGTCGTAAACTCAGTCCTGCGCAGTCACGGCATATCAGCCTGTGAGGTCGGTGCTGTTGCCTCCATTGATATAAAAGCCGGAGAAAGGGCCTTGATAATGCTTGCAAAGCATTTGAAAATACCTTTTTATACATATCCGGCCCAGGAGCTTTCAGCGGTGCAGGGTTCTTTTTCACAATCCGATTTTGTGAGAGAGACTACGGGAGTTGACAATGTATGTGAAAGAGCAGCCGTGAATGTGGGAAACGGAAGACTGGCGGCCGGCAAATACAGCAGAAGCGGAATAACTGTCGCAATAGCACAAAAGGAATGGAGATGCAGCTTTGAGGATAATACTGGCATATTTGGATCATAAATCGGCAGATATAAATGTCCGTGAGAAATTCAGCTTTACCACGGGAAGGATAAGAGAAATACTGAAGGATATTGTACGGGACCGGAACGTTTCGGGTGCAGTTCTGCTATCAACCTGTAACAGGACCGAACTGTATATATCTTCTCAGAATGCTTCCGGAATGGATCTTGTGCAGCTTTTATGCAAATATTCAGGTGCCGGAGAAAGAATTGATTCAAATATATTTAATATTAAATATGATAATGATGCAATCTTGCATTTGATGGAGGTGGCCTGCGGACTGGAATCGATGGTGCTGTGTGAAGACCAGATCATAACCCAGGTTGGAGATGCAGTACAGACCGCCCGGGAGGAAAAATCCACCGATTCGGTGCTTGAGACTATTTTCAGACTTGCGGTCACAGCGGCTAAAAAGGCAAAGACCACGGTCCGGGTAAAGGCTGTTCCGGGATCTGCGGCTGAAAGTGCCGTTAACTTTATTGCAACAAAATGCAAACTGGATGAAAAGAAGGTACTTGTTATAGGCAATGGCGAAACGGGGAGGTTGTGCTGCAGGGAACTGCTTGAAAGAGGAGCGGAAGTCACAGTGACTCTTCGGAAATACAAGTATGGTGACACAATTGTGCCTTTTGGCTGCAAGACCATAGCCTATGATGAAAGAGCCGGGTTTATGCCAAATTCGGATATTGTCATAAGTGCCACCCTGAGTCCCCATTACACAATAACCTGTGACATGGTAAGGAGGCTTGAGAGAAAACCTGCATTTTTTGTGGATCTGGCACTGCCAAGGGATATTGACCCGGATATTAAAGGGATAACGGGGATTGAGAGCTTCAATCTGGATGACTTTTGTTCTGATTATGAGAAGGCTAATTTGAAGGAAATAGGAGAAATAAGGCAGATCATCCAGGAGCACCTGCTCAGGTATCTGAAATGGAAGAGCTATACACAGAAGCCAATACAGGAAATTGTGTCTAGAAATGAAATGTATTAATCCACACAGCAAATCATGCAGGAGGTCAACTTGAAAATATATGTTATAGGGACGGGGCCGGGAGAAGCGTCACAGCTGACGGGAAAAGCCCTGAAAGCATTAAATGACAGTGATTTAATCGTTGGGTATCAGGTATATATTGATTTGATAAAACATCTGGTTCCGGATAAGGAAACTTTTTCAACACCGATGAAAGGTGAGGTTGAACGCTGCAAATACGCCGTAGAGACAGCTTCCACCGGGAAAAAGGTTGCAGTCATATCAAGCGGAGATGCCGGAATTTATGGAATGGCAGGGCTCATATATGAGGTGCTTGAAGCATATGGAAACCTTGAAATACAGGTGGAGGTAATTCCGGGAATAACAGCTGCTTCATCTGCGGCAGCCGTGTTGGGAGCACCCCTGACTAATGATTTTGCAGTTATATCTCTCAGCGATTTGCTGACCCGGTGGGAGGATATAGAAATCAGGTTACGGCTTGCAGCCCGGGCCGGTTTTGCAATATGTATATACAATCCTTCAAGCAGAAAGCGAGGATATTATCTCAGAAAGGCATGTGAAATAATAATGTCAGAGATAAGCAGCAGCACTCCTTGCGGATATGTAAAAAATATAGGGCGTGAGGGACAGGAGAGTAAAATCCTTACACTTGAAGAACTGGCAGCAGAGCAGGTGGATATGTTTACGACGGTGATTATAGGAAACAGTAATACAAGGATATTGAATAACAAACTTGTTACCTTCAGGGGCTATAAAATATAGGAATACCTTAATTGAAAAAATAATTTTACTCGTTGTGCCAGTAAAAATTGTTACCGATTATACCGGTACTTCCATACTAACTTCAAGCAATGAATTGCACACAAAGCGCTTACTTGAAATAGTACGGTTCACAACAAGTATTTTTTGCCTGCCCACGCTGACGTGGGGATTCGCAGCGACTCGACCATCCGGGTCTCGCGTGCTGCTTAAATTGACGTCCTGTCAATTTACCGGCCAAAATACTTGTTTTTCACCTACAAATTTCAGCAAGCACTTTTACAGTGCTAATTCATAGCTTGAAGTTGTACTCGCGTACCCGTATAATCAGCATAATCTATCCAACTGTAAAGTTGAGCATCAATTTAAATAGCACTACGAGTTAAAATAAACAGCACGACGCGTTAATTTAGAGCAAGTTATTACAATATACGTGAAATGAAGGGATGAAATTGAGGGTACTGGTTTTTGCAGGAACTACCGAGGGAAGGGAAATTACTGAATTTCTTGCCCGTAATAAGATAGCTGTCACTGCCTGTGTTGCCACGGAATATGGCCGGATGGTGATGCCCTTTAACGAAGGGGTTGAGATCAGGACAGGCAGACTGTCGCAGGAGCAGATGGAAGAAATGTTAAAGGACTATTCCTTTGTGGTTGATGCAACCCATCCATATGCGGAGGCAGTTACAAAAAATATTAAGGCTGCATGCTTGAATTCCGGTATGGAATACATCCGGTTACTCAGACCCTCTGTAAATACCGGTAATGTCGTTACTGTGGAGGATACAAAGGCAGCAGCGGAATTTTTGAGTACTGTTGAGGGAAATGTCCTTCTTACAACGGGCAGCAAGGAATTGGATGCTTTTACGGCTGTGGGAGATTTTCAAAAAAGATTGTATGCCAGAGTTCTTCCGACTCCTGAAGTGGTTGATAAATGTGTCAAACTGGGCTATAAGGGAAAAAACCTTATCTGCATGCAGGGACCTTTTTCACATGATTTGAATCTGGCAATGCTAAAACAAATAGATGCAAGGTTTATGGTTACCAAGGATACCGGAACCGCCGGGGGCTATGAGGAGAAAATATCGGCAGCCCGGTCTGCCGGTGTAACAGTTGTTCTCATAGAAAGGCCCTCAGGGCCACAGGGTTTGACCCTTGAACAGTTAAAACCATACCTGGCCCAAAAAACAGGTATAAAGCTGTATGAATAAACACGTATTGCAATAAAACAAAATTCATTACGATTTATGGCCGCTATTTCGGCTCAAAGCCATAAATGGCAGGTGCAATAAAAATAAATTTAACCCCATAAAAAAGTATTGAAAATACTTTTTGTGTGCCCAATGAGACAATTTATTTGGCACATTGGGGACATGGAGGTTAAAATGAAAGCAATATTGATACTGGCTCATGGAAGCCGGGAAAAAACAACACAGGAAACCCTTGAGCGGGTTACTGAAATGACAAAAGCCCAGCTGCCGGAAGTTATGATTGAAACAGCGTACATGGAGTTCTGTGAGGTAAACCTGGAAAACGGACTGGATACGCTGATCGAAAAGGGTGCCGATGAGATAGTGGTAATACCCTATTTTCTTTTTGAAGGTATCCATATAAGGGAGGATGTACCGGGAGAAATACATGAATATCAGACAAAACATCCAGAAGTGAAAATTTCCCTGGGCAGTACCCTGGGATCTGATCCCAGGCTGGCCGGAATTCTTGCCGACCGTATCAGAGAGGTGCTATGAAAAAGAAGCTATATATAATAGGTTCCGGGCCCGGAGCCCGGGAACTGTTGACAGAAAGGGCCCTGCAGGTATTAAGAAGCTGTGACAAGATATACAGCACTACACATAGACATAAAACAATTTTGTCGGGTGTAGCGGAAAATATCCTGGAGTGCAGAATTCAGGATATCCCCTCGGTCCTGGAAGCCTCGGACGGCGTAAACATAGGACTGCTGGTTTCCGGGGATACAGGTTTCTTCAGTGTTGCAGGAAGCTTGCAGCAAAGGCTGGAAGGTATGGCAGACATGGAAATTGTCTGCGGTATCAGCAGTTTGCAGTACTTTTGTGCCAAAGCGGGGATAAGCTATGAGGCCATTAAGACAGTAAGTCTTCACGGAAGGCAGGGTTCCATAGCCGGGGCAATATCCTACAACCGTAAGGTATTCGTTCTTACAGGAGGGGACAATAAAGCCCATCTGATATGTAAAAGCCTGATGGAAGCAGGTATGTCCCACATCAAAGCAGTTGTTGGAGAGAACCTGTCAATGGAAAATGAACGTATTGTCAGGGGAACGGTAAAAGAACTGGCCGGGAACACCTTTGAGGACCTTTCTGTATTGCTGCTGGAAAATCCGGATTTTATCAATTGCCATACTCCGCTGTATGACAGGGATTTTGTCAGAGGAGAAATACCCATGACCAAGGAGGAAATACGCGCCGTAACGCTGTCAAAGCTGGCTGTTGAACCGGATGACGTAGTTTACGACATTGGAGCCGGTACGGGTTCAGTGGCAATTGAGATGGCCAGAAAAGCGTATAACGGCAATGTTTTTGCCATAGAAAAAAATGATGCCGCACTGGGGCTTATAAACAGGAACCGTGAAAAACTGGGTGCATTCAATGTAACGGTAGTTCCAGGGACTGCCCCGGATGTATTTGCCGGAATTCCATGCCCAAACAAGGCTTTTATAGGCGGAAGCAGCGGTAATATGGATAAAATTGTCCGGGAATTGCGGGTTAAAAATCCCAAGGTGGACATAGCTGCAAATACAATTAGCCTGGAAAGCCTTAATGATGCGGTTAGCACCTTTGAAAAGCATGGTCTTGCTACAGAAATTGTGTGCATTAATTCAGCTGTAGCCAAAAAAGCAGGAAATTACCACATGATGATCGCCAACAATCCCGTATACGTTATTTCGGGGAAAAGCAGGCAGTAATGGGGGGAAACATGGAAACAGGCAAATTTAATGCTATACTTTTTGCAGGAACAGGGAGTGGCTGCGGAAAGACCACCGTTACCTGCAGTATTTTGAAAGCACTGATTAACAGAGGCATAAAGACGGCAGCCTTTAAGTGCGGGCCGGATTATATCGATCCCATGTTCCACTCTGAAATAATAGGTACCGGTTCAGGCAATCTTGATACTTTCCTGTGCGGGGAAAACAATGTAAAGTGTCTTTATGCAAAAAATGCAAAGGGGGCCCGGATATCGGTTATTGAAGGGGTAATGGGTTTTTATGACGGTCTGGGCAGGGACGGCAGCCATTCAACATACACTGTGGCAAGGCTCACCGGCGCTCCGGTCATTCTTGTGGTCAACCCGAAGGGGATGTCACTGTCCATTGCGGCTGTTATCAACGGTTTTAGGGATTTTATGCCTGAAAATCACATAAAAGGAGTAGTAATAAACTCTGTAACTCCTGCCCTATATGAGATGTATAAACCAATGATTGAGGAGAAAACCGGAATCAGGGTTTACGGATTTTTACCGGCATTGCCGGAAGCCGTTATTGAGAGCAGACATCTTGGTCTTGTAACTTCGGGTGAAATAGAGGATATAAAGCTAAAGCTGGAGCTTCTGGCTGAGAATGCCGGGAAGTATATTGATATTGACGGACTGCTGCAGCTGTCGCAGACAGCGCGGTCCATCCAATATGACCCTGTGGAGGTATACCGGAGCTACAGCTGCAATATAGCAGTGGCCAGGGACAGAGCTTTTTGCTTTTACTACAGGGACAGCCTTGAGCTGCTGGAGCAACTGGGAGCAAAACTAACCTTGTTTTCACCGCTAAAGGATGAAGCCATTCCGGAAAATGTCCATGGACTGATCCTTGGGGGCGGGTATCCGGAATTGTATACACAAGAGCTGAGTGAGAACAAGAGCATGCTCTCAAGCATAAAATCGGCAATAGAAGAGAAAATGCCCGTTTACGCCGAATGCGGAGGGTTTATGTATCTGCAGCATTCCATCACTGATGCCGGTAAGGACAGCTATCCAATGGTCGGGGCTTTGAAGGGCAAGAGCTTCATGCAGGACAGGCTGTCAAGATTCGGATATGTCACGCTCAAAGCAAAGGCTGACAATCTGCTTTGCAGGAAGGGTGAGAGCATCAATGCCCATGAATTCCATTACAGTGACAGTGACAATAACGGCTGTACATTTGAGGCTCTCAAGCCTGACGGCAAGAGAAAATGGGAATGCATTTTTGCAGATGAAACCGTAGCCGCGGGATATCCCCATATGCATTTTTACGGGAATATCAGGTTTGCCGAAAATTTTGTGCAAAAATGCAGTAAATATGGAAAATCAAGAGCTGAAAATATTTAAGCTCTTAAAGATAGATTTAAAAATGCCAGAAATAGTAAAGTAAAGTGAAGTAAAAGGATAAGGATAAAGTTATGGCGAAGTCACTAATGATTCAAGGCACAATGTCAAATGCGGGGAAAAGCCTGCTGGTGGCAGGATTGTGCCGTATATTCGTACAGGATGGCTGCAGGGTGGCGCCCTTCAAGTCTCAGAACATGGCACTGAACTCATTTATCACTGCCGACGGATATGAAATGGGCCGGGCCCAGGTGGTCCAGGCAGAGGCGGCAAAAAAGGCTCCCGATATAAGGATGAATCCTATTTTACTTAAACCCACCAGTGACAGGGGTTCACAGGTAATAGTAAACGGCAGCCCCATAGGAAACATGGCTGCCGCCGAGTATTTTAAATATAAACAACAGCTGATACCCGGCATAATGGAGGCCTATGAAAGTCTTTCACGGGAAAATGACATAATTGTGATAGAAGGAGCAGGCAGTCCTGCGGAAATTAATCTGAAGCAGGCCGATATTGTGAATATGGGTATGGCTCAGATGGCGAAGGCCCCTGTATTGATTGCAGGTGACATAGACAGGGGCGGCGTATTTGCCTCTTTGTTCGGTACGGTTATGCTGCTGGATGAATCGGAAAGAAAGTATGTAAAGGGGACCATAATAAATAAATTCAGAGGTGATCCGGAAATCCTCAGACCCGGCCTGGATATGCTGGAGGATCTCATACATATACCTGTAATAGGTATTGTGCCTTATCTTTCGGTTGATATAGATGATGAGGACAGCCTCACTGAGAGATTCAAAAACCGTCAATCTCCCGGACTTATTGATATTGCAGTTATCAGGCTGCCCCGGATTTCCAATTTTACAGATTTTAATGCTCTGGAACATATAGAATGTGCATCTGTGAGATATGCAGCAAGTGCCGGTGAACTTGGCAGCCCCGATCTGATAATTATCCCAGGCAGTAAGAACACCATAGCCGATTTAAAATGGATGAGGGAGAACGGGCTGGAGGCAAGTATCCTGAAGCATGCTGCCAAAAATAAGCCGGTGATCGGCATCTGCGGGGGTTATCAAATGCTGTGTGACACCATTTCCGACCCGTACGGTGTTGAACAGGGAGGCGAAATCCGCGGCATGGGTCTGCTGAAAGCAAAGACTGTATTTGAACATCAGAAAACCAGATCAAGAGTTACAGGAACTTTTGCAGATGTCAAGGGGATATTTAAAGGCTTGACAGGGAAGACCTTCCAGGGTTATGAAATACATATGGGGCAGACCTGTTTGACGGAGGGAGCGGGGAGCAGGGGCGGAAAAAGCGGTGAACCCCATATCATACCGTATCTCTCCCGACTTGTTGAAACTGACGGAGTGATGAAGCCTGACGGAATGTATGGCGGTAATGTATACGGAACGTATGTACATGGAATCTTTGACAGTGAGGATGTACTTTTTGAAATAGCAGATGCGCTGATGAGGAAAAAAGGGCTGAAATACATTAAAAATACATCCTTCAATCTAAATGAATATAAGGAAAGACAGTACGATTTGCTTGCCGATGCCTTGCGCCAGGCATTGGATATGAAATATATATACAGGATTATCAAGGAAGGAATATAGAAAGGCAACAGGTAACCGGATGAATATAATGAAACCCATGGAAATTGAAAAGAAAAGCTTTGAAATAATAAGCCGGGAACTTGCCGGCAGGACCTTTGACAGGCAGCAGGAGCCGGTAATAAAGAGGGTTATTCATACAACTGCTGATTTTGAGTATGCGGATAGTTTATGCTTTTCCGAGGATGTGATGGATAAGGCCCTTGCAGCTATCAAGAAAGGGCTTTGTATTGTTACAGATACGCAGATGGCTATGGCAGGAATAAATAAAGAGGCGTTAAAGAGATGCGGGTGTGAGGTAAGGTGCTTCATGTCCGACCGGGATGTGGCAGAAGAGGCGGCAGACCAGGGTATAACGAGAGCCGCAGTCTCAATGAAAAAAGCCGCTGAAATTAAGAAGCCTCTAATATTTGCTGTCGGTAATGCGCCCACTGCTTTAATGGAACTTGAAAGGCTGATAAGGGCGGAACGGGTACTTCCGACGCTTATAATCGGTGCTCCTGTGGGTTTTGTCAATGTAGTCGAATCAAAGGAGTTAATCATGAAGCTGAATGTTCCGTATATTGTTGCCAGGGGAAGAAAGGGCGGCAGCAATGTAGCGGCTGCAATAGTCAATGCACTGCTGTATCTGGTATCGCCCAGAGAAAACTGATAAACTGTATTTTACAGGGGTAATACCCTGAATTAAAGTATTTTGAATAAATATTATATAGAGGTCCTGGCAAATGAATTTACTGATCGCCGTCATCATCGGTTTCATATTGGATTTGATATTGGGAGACCCGCAGTGGCTGCCCCATCCGGTAAGGTTTATGGGGTGGATGATTTCAAAAGGGGAGAGCTTTTTAAGGAAGCTGCTGCCGGGCACACCGAAGGGTGAATTTCTTGGCGGTATGGTATTGACAATACTGGTAACCTCCGTTTCTTTAGCTGTTCCGTTTACCGTTCTATATTTTGCAGCAAGGCTAAGCCCTGTACTGGAGGTTGTAATTTCATCAATATTCTGCTACCAGATACTGGCCACGAAATGCCTGAAGACTGAGAGCATGAGAGTATATTATCAGCTTAAAAACGGGGACCTGCCTAACGCAAGAAAATACCTTTCCTGGATAGTGGGCCGGGACACTGAAAACCTGACGGAGGACGGAATTACAAAAGCTGCTGTTGAAACAGTTGCAGAAAACACTTCCGATGGGGTTGTGGCCCCGTTGATATTTCTGGTAATTGGCGGAGCCCCTCTGGGATTTTTTTATAAGGCCGTTAACACACTGGATTCAATGATCGGGTACAAGAATGAAAAATACCTTTATTTTGGGAGGTTTGCGGCAATGCTTGACGATGTGATGAATTTCATACCGGCCATATTTTCGGCATATGCAATGATCCTGGCAAGTTTCCTGAACAGGCTGGATTTCGTAAATGCCTTTAGAATTTATAAAAGGGACAGAAGAAACCATTCCAGTCCCAACAGTGCCAGAACTGAAGCTGTGTGTGCAGGAGCACTTAGGGTTCAGCTTGCCGGAGATGCATATTATTTCGGAAAGCTTGTAAAGAAGCCCACCATTGGAGATAATATAAGGAATATTGAAATAGATGACATACCAAGGGCCAACAGGCTTATGTACACTACTGCGGTCATATCTGCAGTTGTTCTCAGCCTGCTGAGGCTGATTATTCTTATTGTTTGAAAACTAATAAGTGTTATCCGGAGGCTGTACGAAAGCTTAAACCAAGAACAATACCTGGCTTGAACGGAAAACTGTGGAGGTAAAATGAGCAGGCAGATTCACGGCGGTGATATATACAGTTATGAATATATAGCTGGCAATACAAGGTTAATAGACTTTTCGGCGAATATCAATCCCCTGGGACTGCCGGAGGGCGTTAAAAACGCTGTAATCGAAAACCTGGATGATTTCAGCAATTATCCCGATCCCATGTGCAGGGAGTTGGTAAAAGCAATAGCCCTGCATGAAAATGTACCTGAGAGTTATATACTTTGCGGGAATGGTGCCGCCGATATAATATACAGGATTGCCGAGACTATAAGGCCGGGAACTACTCTGGTTACGGCACCGACCTTTTCTGAGTATGAGGAAGCTGTGAGGACGGTGGGCAGCAATATCAAATATTATTATCTTCATAGGGACAACGGCTTTAATGCTGGCGGAGATATTCTTGATGAAGTCAGCCCGGGTATTGATCTTATGTTCCTGTGCAATCCCAACAATCCCACAGGTAGTTTGACGGATAAAAAAATTGTCTTGGCATTGGCTCAAAAGTGCAAGGAAAATAAAACCATACTGGCAGTGGATGAATGCTTTATTGATTTTCTTGAAAATGCAGGTGGATTCAGCATAGTCGATTGTCTCCATGCTTATGATAATGTGATAGTATTAAAAGCCTTTACCAAGACATACGCAATGGCAGGAATACGCCTGGGCTATGCCATGTGCTCCGACAAAGACATAATCCAACGGCTTGGAAGGGCCGGACAGCCCTGGAGTGTATCGTCTGTGGCACAGCTATGCGGAATTGCTGCATTGAAGGAAACGGATTACATAAATAGGACTAAGAAGTTGATAAAAGAAAACAGGGAAAAACTTACACTTGAATTGAGAGCCCTTGGTTTTGAAGTTTTTGCTTCCTGCACAAATTTTATATTGTTCAGAACAGAAAATAAAGCTTTAAGCAGGGAACTTTTGAAATATGGAATACTGATCCGCTCCTGTGACAATTTTGTGGGTCTGGATAATTCCTTTTTCAGAATCGCGGTAAAGTCAAAAGAGGATAATGAATACCTTGTGGAAAGTCTGAAAAAGCTGACTCCTAAAGGGTAAATGACTGATCGTGTCGCAAGACCAACACAATTTAAATACTTGCGCTTCGCCTGCAATTTCAGGCATCTACTTATAATAGAGCTTCTCATTTTTTGATGCTGCAATTGCGCACTATTATCAGTAGTACATTATTATCAATTGTCTTGTTCTGAAACAGCCCCTTCATAAACTTCCTCCTTCACAAAAAGCGGCCTGAAAATCAGTACGCTCAGGGGCGGAAGGGTAAGTCTCAATCTGCAGGGTCTTCCGTGCAGAGGTTCCTGTTCTGTTTTGTATATTATATTTTCACAGTCCTGTTCATAACCGCCGTATTTTTCGAAATTGCTGTTCAACACCAGCTCATAGTCCAGCTCAAAGGGCGCTCCTATGCAGTAGTTGTCATTAACCGCAGGGGTAAAATTACAGACGAAAATCAGCATATCATGAAAGTCTGTACCCTTCCGCATAAAGGAAACCACGCTGTGGTCGTTATCATTGCAGTCAATCCATTCAAAGCCGTCATAGCTGAAATCAACCTGATAAAGAGCCTTTTCGTTCACATATAAATTATTCAGATCACGGACAAAGGTCTGCATTTTCTTGTGCATTTCATAGTCCAGCAGGTGCCAGTCGAGTCCCTGGTGATCATTCCATTCGATAAACTGACCGAATTCACTTCCCATAAAGAGCAGCTTTTTGCCCGGGTGCCCAAAGGTATAGCCATAGGTTACTCTTAGTCCGGCAAACTTCTGCCAATAGTCGCCCGGCATCTTGTTCAGCATGGAGCACTTGCCGTGAACCACCTCGTCATGTGAGAGGACAAGAACATAGTTTTCACTGAAGGCATACATGATGGAGAAGGTTATGAGGTTGTGGTGGTATTTGCGGTATATGGGGTCCATGCTTACATATTTGAGAAAATCATTCATCCAGCCCATATTCCATTTAAAGGTAAACCCCAGGCCTCCCATATATGGAGGCTTTGTTATCATAGGCCATGAGGAGGACTCCTCGGCAATCATCATTATGCCCTTAAAGTAACTGAAAACAGTAGTGTTGAGCTGCTTTAAGAAGTCCATGGCCTCCAGGTTCATATTTCCGCCATATTTATTGGGAATCCATTGATCGGGCTTTTTTGCATAGTCCAGGTAAATCATTGAAGCCACGGCGTCCACTCTCAAACCGTCTATATGGTATTTTTCAAACCAGAAAACGGCATTGGATATCAAAAAGTTTCTGACTTCGTTTCTCCCATGGTTGAATACCAGGGTTCCCCACTCGGGATGCTCCCCCTGCCGTGGGTCTTCATGTTCGTATACCGCCGTACCGTCAAAACGGGCCAGGCCGTGTGCATCCTTTGGGAAATGGGCAGGTACCCAGTCCAGAATCACTCCTATGCCGTTTTGATGGCATAAATCCACCAGATACATAAAATCCTCCGGTGTGCCATAGCGGCTTGTAGTAGCGTAATACCCCGTAACCTGATAGCCCCAGGAGCCGTCAAAGGGGTGCTCTGTCACAGGCAACAGCTCTATATGAGTATAGCCCATATACTTTATATATGGAATCAGCCTGTCGGCAATAGTCCGGTAGTCAAGAAAAATATCGCCGTTTTGGTCAGGTTCGGACAGGGTGGACCAGGTTCCAAGATGCAGTTCATATATTGAAACCGGTGAAGAGAAAACATTGGTGTCCGCCCTGTGTTCCAGCCAGGCGGAATCATTCCACGAGTAGTTATCTAAGTCATATACAATGGATGCCTTTGCAGGCCGTTTTTCCGCATAATAGGCATAGGGGTCTGCTTTGGTCAATATTTGCCCTGTCTGGGTTTTTATTTCGAATTTATACATGTCTCGGCCGCCCACAAGGGGTATGAACAACTCCCAGATGCCCGAGGCACCCAACTGCCTCATTTGATGCCGTCGCCCGTCCCACTGGTTGAAGCTGCCAATGACGCTTACTCTTCCGGCACAGGGGGCCCATACTGAAAAGAGTGTGCCCCGCACATTCCCGAGGGTTGTGATGTGGGCACCCAGCTTATCAAATATCCTATGGTGATTTCCCTGGCTGTAAAGGTAAATATCATATTCCGATATGACCGGCCAGAAGCTGTAGGGATCATGAGTCAGATAACTGTTGCCGGCCCGGTCGGTTATTTTCAGCTGATATTCAAATAAGTCCTTTCTGTTGGGAAAGGTTATTTCAAAAATTCCATTTTCGTATTTGGGGGGAATTGGATGAAAGGTGTTTTCAGAGACCTCCAGCAGCTCAATAAGTGCCGCGTCAGGATGATAAACTCTGACTGCAATGTCTTTTTTTCTTCCTTTGCCGTCAACAACATGCATGCCCAGAAAAACGTGAGGATCTTTACAATCACCGTTGATTATGCTGTTAATAATATCCTGGTATCCGTTTCCCATTAAACCACCCCTGATAAAATATTTGCAGATTACATTAAACAAGCTATATTTACCATACTATAACATTTTGATCAATTCCACAAGGACAAAGGTGGAAAGCATTTTGGGCAGCGACAATGGGGGGCGCTGTGAGTTACCATACGAAGGAAAAAACAAGGGAGCTTTCGCTCCCGCAGACTGGTAGTCTGTGCCAAAAGTGGCAAATAAGGAAGAATGAAAAATTGAAAGAAATAATCTGTTCTATGAGAGTTTAAACCTGTGTATAACTTTATCAAATTCCAGAGACAGTTCCCGGAGCTTTGAGGTACAGCCCGATATTTCCTCATTGAGGGCCCATTGTTCTTCAATTGATGCCAAAGCCTGGGAAGAGCTTGATGCCAGCTCGTTTGCATAATCAGCAATAGTGTGTGTGGTATCGTCTATATGGGATATTCTATCCTTTGCTTCTGTCAATTTGAAGTTGACTGTTTGTACCTGTTTGTTTACCGTTTCATTCAAGGATATAATTTCACGAAATACCGTCTTTTCATCATCAATGATCCTTGAGCTTTCGTTTATGGCAGTGGTGCTTGTTTCCACACCATTCCGCATTGCGGTGATCTGATGCTGGATTTGTGAAATAATTTTCGTAATCTCATTTGATGAAGCCTTTGATTGTTCGGCCAGAAGCTTGACCTGTTCAGCCACTACGGCAAAACCTTTTCCGGAGTCTCCTGCCCGGGCTGCTTCTATAGCGGCGTTTAAAGCCAGCAAATTGGTTTGTTCCGAAATGCCGTTTATTATGCCGATAATTTTCCCGATCTTGACGGAGTAGGATTCCAGCTCGCCTGCCATTGAATTCAAATCGAACATGGTGCTCTTTACGCTATTGGTGTTATCAATAACATTCTGAAGCTTTATTTGGCCCTGGACAGAGGTGTTAAACGCCTTCTCGGCACTGGTTACCATTGCACCCGTTTCCTGGAATATAACTTTGATGGAATCAAAAACCGAACTGATGTCTCCGGAGGTGCCATTCACAAGAGAAGTTTGATTACCGGCCTGTCCGGAGTTACGTTCAATGAGCGCCGACAATTCTTTATTTGCAAGCAGGCTGTCCTTGAAAACTGTATCCAGCTTTTCAAAGGTGCCCGAAATATTCAAGGCACTTGAAGATATGACCAATAACAGCTCTTTAAGACCCTTGTGCATTGAGTAGAATACATTTGACAGGGAGGATATCTCATCCCGGGAATCAACGAATATTTCTTCGGAAGTTAAATCACCTGCCGCAATTTTTTCACTGACCTTGATAAGCTTTTTCAGCGGATTGACTATATTTCTTGCTACTGCCAGTACTGCGGCGATCCCTGCAATAATTATGACTGCCAGCAGTATTATTGATATTGATAAAGTAATAGAGTAGTTTCTGTCGATGTCGGCTCTGATTTGTTTGCTGTTTTCAAGCTCTGCAAGAATGAGCAGAGAAAAGTTTTCCTTTACATATTCCGCAGTCCTTGAGGTGGAATTAAAGTTTTCTGTTGCCTTAACATCGCCCGATTTGGCAGCCTCCAGGGTTCTGTCGAATTCCTCCAGAAATTTTTTTGTCGTGTTTATAAAGTTGTCTGTTGCCGATTTTGTTAAAGGATATGTATTTGCGAGTATGATATCCAGGTCGGAAGTAGCAGCTTTTCTATATCCGGCCAGTTCATCCAGAATAGCTTCATTGCTTGGGTTCATGATAATTGTACGCAAAGGATCAAGTATGGCAATTGAAGAATTGACAACCTTGTTTTCCCTGGTGAGATTGTCCAGCAAGGAAGTATATTTGTTCATATTTTTGGTGTAAACTGCTTGTCCTGCTATGTTTACCGCGATTAATGCCATAACGATGGGTAAAAGGCAAGCTAATATCTTTGTGCGGACATTAAATTTTCTGCGTGATGGGGAAGTCATGTTTCTACCCTCCATGTCCCGCTGGAGTGCGGGAAAACTCATACTGACCATGAGGAAATATTCAAACAGGGGAGGTAACAGAATTTAACCAATCCATATTACGTTCCCCCGCCTTTTGGTGAATACTGTAATGAAACCTTGAATTTATGACCTCTTGCTGAACTTAATATCAAACCAAACCGCCAGAAGAAGTATCAAGCCTTTAACGATGTACTGGGCAGATACATTGGCATTCATAAGGCTCATACCGTTGTCGAGGCTTCCCATGACAAGAGCACCTATGATACAGCCTGCGATTGTTCCGGCACCGCCAAGAGTACTGGTTCCGCCGATAACTGCCGATGCGATGGCATCCAGTTCCATGTTTGTTCCTGCCGAACCTGTTGCAGCATTAAGCCTTGCAGTATACACGATACCTGCTATGGTGGAAAGCAGTCCCATTAAAACGAAGATGCCCAGGTTTACCTTGTTTATGTTTATACCGGAAAGTCTTGCGGCTTCCTTGTTACCGCCTATGGCGTATACATGACGTCCAAAGGTCGATTTTTCGGCAATTATTGTAAATATTACTATTATTGCGATTAAGAGTAATATTGCATATGGGATACCCATATAGCTTGCCATTATTCCGATTACCAGGGCGATCAGCAGTGAAAAGCCTACCATCTTCGCAATTTGCAGTGACATCGGAAGTACTTCGAAGCCGTATTTTATTCTGGATCTTCTCTTGTTTATTTCAAAAACCAGGTAACATATAATGAAAACCACACCTATTAAAGCGCTGGTATCGCTAAAGGGGAGGCCAGGATTTATTTTTGGCAGATAACCCTGTCCAATGGCCTTAAAGGTATCATTCATGGGTGCGATGGAGTTACCGCCTGTAATTGCAATGACACCGCCTCTGAAAGCCAGAAGGCCGGCGAGTGTTACTATGAAGGCCGGTACTTTTCCATAGGCGACCCAGAAGCCCTGGAAAAGACCCAATAGAAGTCCGATACCGATAGTGATGGCAATGGTTTCTATTGTACCCATATGAGCCTTAACCATTAACTGGGCGGCTATTGCTCCTGTCAAACCGACAAAGGAACCGACTGAAAGGTCAATGTGGCCGGCCACCATTACAAGAACCATACCGCAGGCGGCTATGGCGGTTGCGGCACACTGCAAAAACAGGTTGGACAGGTTTCTTGAGGAAATAAATATTCCATCTGTGACAATTGTGAAGAAACCCCAGATGACCAATAAGGCCAGTATCATTGTGTACTGACGCATATTTCCCTTAAGTGTGCCCACCAAAATTTCTCTGATTGATTTAGTATGGCCCAAAGCATTCTGATTATTTTTTGCAATGGTGTTTATTTCTGCATTTCCCATATTACATTCCTCCTGTGGCATAAGTTAAAATATTCTCTTGAGTTGCTTCTTCCCAGTTAAATTCTTTTGTGAGACGGCCTTCATGCATAACAAGGATTCTGTCACTCATTCCAAGTATTTCAGGGAGCTCGGAGGATATCATGATAATGCACACACCCTCGTCAATCAACTTGTTCATAATATTGTATATTTCAAATTTAGCACCTACATCTATACCACGAGTAGGTTCATCCATAATCAGAATTTTAGGCTTTGTCATAAGCCATTTTGCAAGTACAACCTTTTGCTGGTTACCGCCGCTGAGGTTCGAGGCTTTCTGCTCAATGCTCGGAGTTTTTATCCTCAAGTCTTCAACGTATTGATTGGTATTTTTTATTACCTCATTGCTGTTGATCAGTGTTAATTTTGAAATAGCTTCAAGACTTGATAATGTAACATTGTTTTTTATATCCATTCCAAGAATCAGCCCATAGCGTTTTCTGTCCTCAGAGACATAGCTTATACCGGATTTAATGGCCTGTTTTGGGTTCTTTATGGAAACCTTTTTGCCTTCCAGTATCAATTCTCCGCTGACATTGGTTCCATACGCTCCGAAAATACTCATAACCAGTTCTGTCCTGCCGGCTCCCATAAGTCCCGCTATACCCAGTATTTCTCCCTTGCGGACTTTAAAGCTCGCATTGTCAATGAGCTTCAGTTCAGGCAGATCGGGGTTGTGAACATTCCAATTCTTAACTTCCATGACAATCTGTCCGGGCTTGTGCTCTTTTCTTGGAAAACGCTGGGTTAATTCACGTCCGACCATTTTGGCTATGACCTTGTTTTCGGTAATTTCACTTGCAGGTTCAGTTCCGACTGTTTTCCCGTCACGGAGGATGGTAATGTTATCAGCTATTTCAAAGACTTCATTAAGCTTGTGTGAAATATATATGCATGTTACACCCTTGGATTTTAATTCCTTAAGTATTTGTAACAGATTTTCCGTTTCCGACTCTGTCAGCGCAGCAGACGGCTCATCCAGAATAAGGATCTCGGCCTTCTTGGCAATTGCCTTTGCAATTTCAACCAGTTGCTGCTGGCCGATACCCAGATTTAATACCTTGGTATTAGGGTTTATATTAAGTCTTACCTCATTAAGGACTTTCTGGCTTTCCGCATAGGATTTGTCCCAGTCGATAAGACCGGTCTTTTTAACTTTTTCATTGCCGAGGAAAATATTTTCGCATACGCTCATTTGCTTGACGAGAGCAAGTTCCTGATAAATAATAGCTATTCCTGCCCTTTCACTGTCTTTTATACCGGAATAGCTCTGTGTACTGCCTTTTACTATTATTTCACCCGTATAAGTACCGGTGGGATAAACTCCGCTGAGAACCTTCATAAGAGTTGATTTTCCTGCTCCGTTTTCTCCGCACAGCGCATGAATTTCACCTTTTTTAACCTTGAAGGTAACATCGTCCAGTGCTCTGACCCCCGGAAACTCTTTGGTAATATTCTTCATTTCCAATATATACTCGCTCATAATGACCTCCAGAATGGGCTTCCTTATTTCCACTTTAAAGTTTTTATGGGGGAATAACGTAGCTGCCATTCCCCCATAAAAATTTCAGTGCTTTATATTATTTGCCGTAAACGTCTTCTTTCTTGAGGTAACCGCTATCTATAAGGATCTTGTCGATATTGTCCTTGTCAACTGCTTCGGCAGCCAGCAGAATTGATGGTACATCCATCTTTTCATTGTTCACTTTATCGTTGGCTCCCGGATCTTCACCTTTCACCATTTTTATAGCTGCTTCAACAGCTGCTTCACCAAGTTTTCTGGTATCCTTAAACACTGTCATTCCCTGGGTGCCTTCAATAATTCTCTTGGCAGCCGAAAGTTCCGAATCCTGTCCGGTTATGGGTACCTTACCGGCCAGACCCTGAGCAGCCAAAGCCTGGATACATCCGCCGGCAGTTCCGTCGTTGGGAGCAAGAACTCCCTGAATATTATTGTTGTTGGCAGTTAATGCATTTTCCATCAATTTAAGTGCGTTGTCAGGCTTCCAATCTACAACGGGCTGTTCCATAACGACCTTGTAATCCCCGCTGTCTATCTTGGGCTGCAGATATTTGGCGGCACCCTGTTTGAAGAGTGTGGCGTTATTATCTGTAGGAGCGCCTGCCAGCCAGACAATATTACCTTTATCTAAATGTTCGGTTAACCATTTTCCCTGAAGTTCTCCAACCTTTACGTTGTCAAATGACATATAAACGTCAATATCAGTACCTGTTATAAGCCTATCGTAGGCGATAACCTTTATTCCGGCCTTGTGAGCCTTGTCAACTGTGGAAGCGGCCGCCTTGGCATCGTGAGGAGCAAGAATTAATATATCGATACCCTGTGAAATCAGATTCTCAACCTGTGAATCCTGCTTTGCAGCATCCATGTTTGCAACCTGAACAGCAATATCAACCCCTGCTTTTTTAGCAGCTTCTTCCATGGTAGCTTTGTCTCTGACCCATCTTTCTTCCTGCTGTGTAGGAAGAGATAGTCCGATTTTAATTTTCTTGTCGGCCGATGAAGCTGCTGAGTTTCCGCTTGCTGAACCGTTGCTTGCCGAATTGCCGGCACCACAGCCTGCAAAAAGCGAGATTGACATAATACCTGCTAAAGCCATAGCAGCTATACGTACTGATTTTTTCATATACAATCCTCCCGAAATGTAATATTTTCTTTTGCAACAGGCTGCAGCAGGCAGCTGTTGCAGATACATTAACAGGATATATCAGAGGGGGATTAAAGTCGCTAGAGAGAATTACTAAGGTCTTACTATAATTGTGATGGTAAAAATTATACCTGTAAATATTAGCATTTTTTTAATGACAATTTAAGTAAGGCTGAACATTCATATTACATACTTGTACAAATTTAGGAAAATACTAATACGGTCAATATTTAATATGGAGGGAACAATATGCAGGATAAAACCAGGCTTGATATCTTATCGTCTGAAGTTTCAGGACTTTGGTCAACTTACATGTATGATTCTTTAGCAATTTGTGTATTGGAGCATTTTATAAAAACGCTGAATGATGCCGAAATACGTCCTATTCTTAAATATGCCGAAGATATGTCAAGAGAGCATACGAAGCTAATTTCCAATATATTTGAGAAGGATGGACTTACGGTGCCTAAAGGCTTCACCCGGGAGGACGTTGACCTTGACGCCCCCAAATTGTTCACCGACCCCTTTTATCTGTTCTATTTACTCAATATGGGCATGATAGGGATGAACAATTATACTTTGATTTTAAATCACAGCTCCCGGATCGATATCAGAAACTTTTTTTCTTCATGTATACGGGAATCGATTGATTTATATAATATGACGGTGGATACTCTACAGAAGCAGGGCCTTTTTATTAATTCACCAAGGATAGAGTTTACAAAAAATATAGACTTTATTGATACTCAGGATTTCTTTGCGGGAGGTTGGTTTGCTCAAAAAAGAAATCTGCTGGCACAGGAGATAACCACAATATTTGCCAACTTGAGATTTAACAAGGTTGGTGGTGATTTGATCGCTGCCTTCGGCCAGGTGGCGGGTTCTGCCAAGCTGAAGGATTATTTCTTCAAGGGAAGGGAGCTTGCAACTAAAAAGACTAAAAAATTGGTGGAGTTTTTTACCGATGAGAACATCCCGGTGCCATCAACATTTGATTCATTTATAACCGATTCTACTATTTCACCGTTTTCCGATAAACTCATGCTATTTCACATAGTGACACTGATAGTGTCAAGCATTATTCAGGACGGGACAGGCTTAGCCACCGCCATGAGGCATGACCTTCAGCTGCAGTTTTCCGCATCTGCAATGGACAGTGCCAAATACTCGGAGGACGGCCTGGATATATTGATTGAAAACCGTTGGTTGGAGCAGCCTCCGCAGCATATTAACCATAAAAGGCTGACATAGCCGCTGCAGACCTCCGGTCACAACTTGTATCCTTTAAAAAAATGCTTATTTATCCGGCCATCGATTCCGCGGAACATTGAGATATACATCCTCCAGTCTGTGGAAGCCGTCACTTATTACCGTATCGACCAGATTATACTTTGTAACCACTATTGGATCAACTTTTGCAAAAGGTATATCATTTTCGCCGTCGCTGATATATGTATTGCACGCATAGTAATTATTTTTGAGCAGGCCAAAGGCCACATCCACCGCTTTCTCAGCCAGTTGATCAATGGGCTTGTATATTGTCAGCAGCTGGGTTCCCTCGGCAACACGCTGACAGCCGGAAATATCGGCATCGTGGCCTGCCACCAAAACTTTTCCCGCCAATTGCTGCTCGGCGAGCGCCTCTATGGCAGCACCGGCCAGACTGTCATTGGCTGCCAGTATGGCATCAATTTTTTTTCCGCTTTGAAGTGCTTTCTCGACACACTTGAAGGAGTCTTCCGGTCTCCAGTCATTTGCCCATATTTCATCAACTATTTTTATCGACTTATCATAGATATATTTATTAAGAATATTTTTATACCCCTCATTATACATATAACTATTATAGTCGGTCTTTGCACCGTTGATTATAATATAGTCACCGATGGGGACTTTTGAAACCATGAGTGATGCCATGTATTCACCAACCTTTGTATTATCAAAGGATACATAGAAGTCGACATTGGCATTTTTTATAAGGCGGTCATAGCAAATTACCTTGATGCCCTTTTTTTTGGCAAGATCCACAGCCTCTGCGGATTTTTCGGAATCCTGGGGTACGATGAAAAGGATATCAATATTTTTATCCAGCAGGTATTTGACCTGTTTGATCTGATCGTCGGAGTTGTTATTTGCATTTTGTACGATAACTTCCGCACCTTTGGTTTTAGCCTTTGCAACCAGGATATCCATATCCCGCTGCCAGCGTTCCTCCTGTAAAGTTGCCATGGAAAAGCCCATGGTAATTTTTCCGTTCTTTTCGGCAGGTCTGTCCTGTTCGGACGAGGAAGAACAGCCTGCTGTGAAAAACATGGATAAAATAAGCGCTGAACCTGTCAAAAAGGCTCTTAGTCGAAAATTCTTCATCAAGAAACACCATCCTTATTCATGTATAGAATACTGTCCCTGTACTCAGTGGGTGTAACACCTACCGCTTTTTTAAATATTCTGCTGAAATAATTCGGGTCACCATAACCGATTTCATAACATATTTCCTTAACGCTCATCAGACTGCTCTTCATTATTTCCTTGGCCGCATTGATCCTCAGATTGGTAAGGTAATCAATAAAATTTTCACCCATTTCATCTTTAAAAAGCTTGCTGAAATAGTGGGGACTGATGTTGACTTCCTTTGATACTTCCTCAAGAGTAATTTCGGTTCTGTAATTTTCCTTTATATATTCAACAGCTTTTATAATAAGCGTATTTGTCTTTTTTTCTCTGGATTCCGAGATACCATTTGTAATATAATCTATTCTTTCAAGGCACCAGTGCTTTAATTCCGTGAGAGAGTCAAGGGCTTGAAGCTCGGATATAAAGTCGATGCTGCTAAGGTTGCCGGTAATATTATAATCATAGGCCAGCCGGGATATGAGAATCATTATTTCCGTGAGCTTGGACCTTATTTTATTGACAGATCCATAGTATTCCACCGTCAACCATTCAAATATATGACAAAAGGCCTGTGTAGAAGACTCCCTCTCTCCCAGGGCCACCTTTTCCAATAAAAGCTTCTCTTTTGAAATAGGGTATTTCTCAGCCGGCAGCTCTTTCTCAATGGGTATGTCCATTATATGCAGGATGCCTGTTCCGTTTATAAAGCGAATTGCTCTGAGTGATTCCTCATAGGAGAGATAAATGTTGTCAAAACCGCTGTAACAGCGTCCTATTCCTATATAGAAGTCGGCATCCACCTTTTGGGATATCTGGCTATGGATTTGTTCGGCTATATTGACCGCCTCAAGCCTTCTTGAGTACTCGTCGGTCTCGGTTTCGGCGGGTATATAGACAATAATCCTGTTAAGAATGGCAGGGCCCACAAAACACCTGCATCTGGCTTTTAATATATCTCGTAGGTAAGGATAGAAGGATTGGCTCTTAATGCTGAGCCCTATTCTGTTGACCATTTTACCGCAGTCATTGGACTGGGCAAATTCAACGGTCATAATATAGCCTCCGGTTTCTTCTATCTCGAAAATATTCCGGTAGCTCTCCAATTCTGCAGAATTATCATCCAAAAAAAGCATGGAGTAAATAAAGCCATTTTCAAGAACGGGGAGAATATTCTCCATTTTTTCTTTAAGATCCAGTTCCTTCTTCCTCTTTGCGCGCTCTTTTTCTATATCATCAATACTTTTTTGCAGGGTTGAGATTATTTTCTCCCTGTTAACAGGCTTGAGTAAATATTCCGAAACACCCAATTTGAGTGCATCTTTGGCGAAGTCAAACTGATCAAAGGCGGTAAGGATGATAAATACACAGTCCAGGAGCTTGTTCCGAAGTTCCCTGATGGCCTCTATACCATTTATACCGGGCATGTTTATATCCATGAAAATTATATCCGGTATGAATCTTTCGGCTTTTTCAATAGCTTCCCTGCCGGAACGGGCCGACTCAATGGAAAAAATGCCGGGAAAGCTCTTGTTTACTATAAAGAAAAGAGAATCTATCACAATCTGCTCATCGTCGGCAATCAATAACTTATACATTCACATGCTCCTTTACACTGACAGGTATTTTCAGACATACCGAGGTCCCTTTATCAGGACTGCTTTCTATACTGACAATATTGTCCCGGCCATAAAAGATATTAAGCCTGCTGATCACATTTCCCATGCCGATACCGGTGGTATGCCCTTTTTTTGCCTCGATACCGCTGGGCTCATCCGGCGATGCTTCTCCAGCCTTACCCAGCAATTGATCAACTTTATTCCGGTTCATTCCTTTACCGTTATCCGAAACCGTTATTTCTGCATAAGTCTTACTGTTCCTGACCGACAGAGTTATCACCCCGCCTGACTCCATGTTGCTTATCCCGTGAATGAATGCATTTTCAACAATAGGCTGAAGGATCATGCAAGGCATTTGTATGTCCAGGTTTCCGTCTTCAATATCCTCAATGAACTCCACTCTGTCGGTGAAGCGGGTCTTGAGTATATAGATGTAGGTTCTTATGTTGTTTATCTCCTCACTCAGGGATACTGCCCTGTCAAGTTTCTTAAGGTTGTACCTGAACAGGTTTGCAACATTTTCAATAAAGTAGCAGGTCTTGTCGGCACCCTCCATCATTGCTATCTGCGCGCCGGTATTTAGTGTGTTGAATATGAAGTGAGGATTGATTTGTGATTGCAGGGCCTGAAGTTCGGCTTCCTTCAAATGTGTTTTCATTATCAGGTTCTGCAGCTCCTGCTCCTTCAATTTGTTCTGCAGCAAGGCCCGTTCCTCAATTGTATCAATATGCTCCCTTATACTGCTGGCCATCTTATTGAAGGCACTGGCCATAACGCTTATCTCATCCTCGGTATCAAATTCGACCTGAGGTACGTTGAAATTACCTCTTGAAATTTCATCAGCCGCCTGGGACAAAGTTATTATAGGTTTTGTAGTCTTATAAGTAATAAGTACAATAAATACGAGATTAAATAAAATAACTCCCAGAATTATGGCGATATTTATCAGCTGAACAATGTCTATCCTGCTGGCGACCACGTGATATCTCTGGGTATTCTCTTTGAGCAGTTCATTGTTAAGCTTGTTGATATACATATCTATATATCCAAAAACCCTGTTTGCATCGTTATAATAGGCGGTATACCTGTTTATATCACGGGCACGCTTTGCCTGGACAGCGTTATAGGCAATATCCAGGTAATTGTTTATCATGTTTGCTATGTCTCTTTGCAAAAGTCCGTTGGAACTGTAGTCTGCTTCTTCGGTAATAATTTCAGACAGCTGCTGCAATTTGTTTTTTGAACCTATAAAGCCTCTGAAACTATCTGAATGTTCGGTATCCAAATAACTTTCCAGATACTGCTGAACGTCTGTAACAGCGTCCTGGAGTTCGTTAAGGGATATGTTGCTGATAAACAGGGAGTCCATCTGACTCATTAACATTCTGGCATTGTAGTAGGTATAAAAACTTGCTGCGGCCATTAGGATTGTTGTGATCATAAAATATAGAATAAGTTTTTTTCGTATTTTGTTTTTTATTAGAAATCTACTGAAAAATTTTATCATAAATTCATCCTTAATTAAATACCGCTGGCATTATTTACCTGTATCTCCAGTAGAAAGGGCAGCCACATTATCTTTTGTAACAGCATATACCTCGGTACCTACATAGGCCGAAGTCCTTTTGGCAGTCTTCAGTTCAACCAGGGCCCGGATGGCTTTGTAACCCATGTCCTGCGGATCACTCACTACACTTCCGTATATTACATTCTTTTCTATATATCTCAGTATTTCCGGATAACTGCCGGAGCCTACAACTTTTATCTGGCCGACCTTGTTCAAATCCACTACCATTTGTGTAACACCGAGAGTATCCCTGGGGTTTGTACAAAAGATTGCGTTTATCTGGGGATTGTTGGTTATAAGCTCATTGGCTATTTCACCGGCACTGAATATACCCATACCTGAAATGCGTATTTCTTCTATGTCCACTTTTCCCTTGTAGGATTTGACCGCATCCTTGAAGCCGGTGACGCGAAGGTTCTGGGAAACATCGCCTGCATCAGGGAGGTAACCGTTTAAAATGATGGCGACCTTCGCTTTTCCGTCGGTGGCATCAGCAACCATTTTACCGCCTACCGTACCTACCTCATAATTGTTATTTCCTATATAGGCCATTCGCCCGCTGTTGTTGGCGTCACTCTCAACAGTTACCACGGGAATATTGTTTTTTATTGCATTGTTTATAACCGGCGTAAACATGGTTTCGTCGGGAACATGTGTTGCAATGCCATCCACGTTTGACGCAATGGCTATATTGAGATATTGAAGTTCTTCATCCAGATTTGTGAATCTGGGACTGTTGAATTCAACTGCAACATTAAATTCTCTGGCGGCCTTGAAGGCTCCCTTTTTTACATCGCTCCAGAAGGGGTCATATGAACTCGGAGCTATCACGGCAAAATGATAGTCTGGTTTTTCAACGCTTTGGGCAAACTTGTCATCAATAGGAACCGATTCCTCTCTGACGGAATTTATAAGTACAGTTGCAATTGCAATTGTTAGAACCAAGAATAAGGAGATGAATAAGATAACAAACTTTTTCTTTTTGTTCATTTAAACCTCTATTTAACCTCTGTTTTTCTGCCTGGCAGCGATGCAAATAGTGATAAAAGCCATGATACAATTGTTCAATTAGTATAGAATTATACGAATATAGATTATCAAATAAATACAAATAATACAACCTAAAATTAGTGTAAATTTAGTAAAAATAACTAAATACCACGGCTCATATTTGTAAAACACATGGTTTTACTTCCCGGGAATAATATAACTAATTTTAACGCGTTGTGCTAATTAATTTATACTTTACCTAGGTAATATTTTTATATTAACTGGTAACTTCCGTACTAACTTCATAAAATAAGACGCACCCAAAACAATTACAAAAATTGTATCACCTCATTTAAAGCGGTTTTGCCGTCGCTCAAACTTGACATCCTGTCTCGATTTGAAGCTCAAAGCAGCGTCCTGCTGCTTTGCCGGCAAAACCGCTTTACCTTCGCCGACAATTTATCGCAATTGTTTTTAACTGTGCATCTTATTTCATGAAGTTGTACTCGCGTACCAGTTGATTCTGATTAAATCTATCTATAAAGCAAAACAAAATTTCAATTAGCACAACAGATTAGTTTTAGTAAGAGAAATAACAAGTAAATAAAAAAGGGATAAAATTTTTAAGATCCGGGTGTTAAATCAGCTTCGAAATTTACTAATCAATATAGAGAATAAATTTTAGGAGTTGAACAGGATGTACACCAGAGTACCCGACAAATCGGCTGCTGCACAGAATAAAAACCTTCAGAGCTCATCATCCAGGCAAAAACCCCTGGTCAAGCAGCCCAACTATATAGAAATAATTCAACGTCTCAAAAGACTGCCCAATTCATTGACACAGCAGGATATAAATATTCTCCAGAAAACCATTGGAAACCAGGCTGTTATTAAGCTGCTTACAGATATTAAAAAGATACCTCCAAAAAACAACCAACCCGGACAAGATAAAGAAAATACTCCCGGCATACAGGATAAGCAGCCGGATTCTGAAATTCAACAATCAGAAAAACAACAGTCGGAATTGCAGCAGCAGGATGCCGACAGCAAGACCGCGGAAAAAACCGGAGAACAAAGCAATTCCGGTGATCTGAACTATAGAGCGGCCTCTTCACCAAAGGCGGTTGAACATGAATCTGAGAAGCAGGAAACAAAGGAAAAGGCTGCTCCGGTAACGGCAGAAAAGTCCAACGCTGAAACTGTTTTGAATAAATCAGATGTGGGTAGTAACACCGGCACTGTTTTAAGTAAATCCGATGCAGGCAGCAGCACCGGTAAGCAAGTAAACCTAAAAGAGAGTGAATCGGCAGGGGAAAGTTCTTTACAACAAAATAAAGAACTCCTTCAAACAAAACTTGAAAACAAGGGGGATAGCGATCCTCAGACAAATAAAGAATCAAAACCTGCTTCCCTCAAGGAAGAAAAAGCTGCTGAAGGCGGTAAGCCAGCAGAAAATAAAAACCTGGTGAAAACAGCCGACAATGGAGCAGAAGCAGTTTCTGATAAAAATACAGCAATTGCTAATAAAGATGCCCAGGCCAAACAGGAAGCCGTGTCACCTGTGGAAGATGTTCCAGCTCCAGCAGGCTCTGAAAAAGCAGACAAGGCTGAAGGTGCTGCAAATAGTGAGAAAGCTCAAAAGCAGCCAGCAAAGGTACCTGCAGTCAAAATATCCGGCGAAGACCCCTTAAAGATACTGAATCAGCTGGGAAGTATTCCACCTACCGAAGCAGTAAATGCATTCTCCCAGGCCGCCGCTGTTTCAGACGGTGCCTTTGAGAAGCAGCGGGCCAGGACTCAGGCTGTCATGCCTGAGATTGCCACACCCACAGGGCTTCCCGGAAAGAAGGAGCAGAGCAGGCCCGCTGTCAACAAGGTAAAGGAAATAAAGCATAATGAGCCTGCTGCCTTTAAGAGCGAAAAAACAGTAGGCAAGGCGCACGAGGGAATAACTGGTGACATTAAATTGAGCTCAAACCCTGAAGCCGACGCAGATGACGTAATGGCCGAGGCCAGACAGTATTCAAAGAATACACCGTCCATAGGCATGACGGGAGAAGCCGATCCAAATCAGATGGAGGGTTTTAAAAGTGAGGCAGAACAAAACGTTCTATCGGCAAAACAGGCTGAATTAATTCAGACCAACCAGGATTTTGGAGAAAATGGTATAGCACCGAAGGAGGATACGACCAGATTAAAAGCTGCAAAACCCATAAGCCCAGTCATACCCCTTGGGCTGGAAATCAACAGGACGGCGCCCATACCTCCTGATGTGGCTTCCATAGCCAATCCCCAATTGAGTTCCGAGTTAAAAACCTTTATGAAGGGAAAAGAAAACGAATACCAGCAGGGCAAGGCACAATTCGATACGGGAGTATCCAATGCAAAGCAAAATGCCAATGAGCAAATAGAAAGCC
>NZ_KK211292.1:101066-208504 GCF_000621505.1 Ruminiclostridium cellobioparum DSM 1351 = ATCC 15832 | reverse complement strand
AAGGAGCTCAAAGCACCGTTTTGCAAGAGCCACTTTCGCTGCTGCTAATATACATCTGGATGCTTGGATCAAACACAAATCCTTTAGTATTCTGAGTCTATTGCAATAGTACAAGAACTTTTCAAACAGCATTTAAAAATCTTTGAATTTCAAAGGTTTATTTGCTGTCCCAAAAAATCTGGGCTCAAAATTACACAACTATTAATTTCTCAAGGTACAATGCTTTTTCTACAAATAGCTCCATTTCACAAAGAAAATGGAGTGAAGTATTGGTTTTTCTCGAAATTACCAATTACTTTTCGAGAGTATTCTATAAATAATCTGCACTACAAATTCCTGTTTGTCATTAAAATATTACTCCGCACTATACTTTTTTCTACGCGCAATGCGTCATACACCCCCTACAGCTCCGCGCTAAACATATAAGCGGTGCTGTATTTGTCGCAACCATCAAGAAATACTTCCGCAGTCCAATATTTATCCGGGTACGGAATGTTTACGCCTTGCCCAAGCATAATGTTTCTGGTGACATCATACATGGCATCGCTGTCGTATCCCTCGCGTTTGTGCATAGCGTCCATATCGCCTGAGAAAGTGACATACGCAAACTGGGAAAAGAATGGCGGGCCTGCCTTGCCATCATTATGCGGCACGAAGTCGAAATAGAGAAATCCTTCCGGCACAGGGGTATCCGCCTTCATAAACCTCCCCCAAAAACCATGCCACGGACCAACATCCACGCATAACCCGTAATGGTGCATAAACAAAATATCATAGTCAAAGTCCGATTTATACTCATCCATGGCGTCCAGAGTGCGGAAAAGTTTATTGCGAACCTCCATATTGTCTAAGTCAGCGTCTTCCCGCCCGATAAAGCGCATTGCGGACATTTTTTTGTATTCAAAGCTGTCCACCCTGAAGCCCTTTTGCTGCCTCGCTGCCATATCAGGCATGAACAACGCCCACTGTACCCCTGCATCGCAGTCTTTCAAATAATTGATATACCCAAATATATCTACGTAATTAACGCCGGCAGGACCTGTTTTATTTCCTGCAATTTGCTCCCGTACGCCGCGCTCCCGCATGGCAGAAAAATCAGCAAACACCCTGGCAACCGTCTCACGCAGCCGCTCATCATGCGATATGCCCGACAACTCATCGTCAAATCTGTCCAATGCCTTGAACACCGCTGCATTAACCACCCCGGACAGCTCTAATTCTGACAAGTAGGCCCGAAGCTGTGCGTTCTGTTCTTTAAACCTCGCAAACACGCCCTGCATTAAAATTTGCTCGTTTTCGGCGAGTTTTTCGTCACTCCATTGGGAATCGTCCAGCACCCATTCGGTCAACGCATCAAAAACGCCCGGATTTTGCCCCCTTGCTTTAGCCGCCCAGCTGACAATCCTTTTATATTTCTCGGCATCCGTCAGTTTTTCACCCTTTTGCCCTTCGATATCGCTCCAATAAAACTCATCAATCAGTTTACGTGACATTTCAAATCCTCCTTGAATGGTAATGTTAATGGAAAGCGGATGAAACAGCTTAATCTTTCCCCGCTGCACTTTCGAGGGCGGAACGCCGTGAAACCGCGTAAATGCCTTGGAAAAGCTCTCTTGCGTATCGTATTGGTACCGCATGGCTATATCAATTATTTTGCTGTTTTGTTGTAATAAATCTTGTGCGGCTAAACTCAGTCGCCTATTACGGATGTACTCGCCTATGGTCATGCCCATCACCACATGAAAAATAAGCTGGAAATGCGAACTTGACGTATAAGCTTGGCTCGATATTTCGTCTATGTTAATATTGTCGGTTAAGTGCTCTTCGATATAATGTATTGCCTTCGACAGGCATTGTATCCAGTTCACAGGGCACCTCCTTTCAAGGAATATTTTACAATAGCATGACCCTGAGAGTCATGTCTTAGAATACGATGTCTTGTCATCCGATAATATAAATGATCTGTAGTTCTAAAGCTACTCGACAAATTCCTGTTTGCCGTTATCATATCATATATTGCCACTTTCTTCCACTAACTTTATACAAGCATTTCCATACTGATAATCGGTTGTCTAAAAGATTAGTAAAATAAACAAGGACAGCCCATCAGTCCCATGAAACCACATGAAGCTGTGAACTGTCCTCCCTATCGTATTTTATAAATCCATTCCCGCCTGTTACCGGCTGACTAATCCACTTTATTTTTCTCGGTTATTTTCTTCAGCTTTTCGGACATTTTGTTCATATCCAGCTGCTCCAGCTTCACACCTTCTCCGCTCGCATCGAACAGTTTTTCATCACGGTCTGCATACTTGAATTCATAGGTCATGGTGGAAATAAGTTTTCCTTTTTCATAGCTTTCTTCTTTCGCCGGGAATCCTGTGGCTTCATCTATGTATACACAGGTTGTATTTCCTTCCTGTTCGTTACCGCATAAAATTTTTTTCAAGGTTTTACCGTCGGAAGTTACAGTGCCCTTATCCGTCCAGAACGATGCATCCTCATACATCGCTTTGCAGCCGGAAAAAGTATCGTATTTTTTCAGGTCACCGGCATCGGTATCCGCCGCTTCCGAAATGAGTTCAATCCGCCTGAAAATGGACTTTATCCTGACAATCACCTCTCTGATTTCAAACGGCTTTGTTATATAATCATCCGCGCCAAGCTCCATCCCCAGTATTTTATCAATGGTATCCGATTTAGCCGTAAGCATGATAATCGGTATGATATAATCCGCAGATATTTTCTTGCATACTTCAAAGCCGTCCATATCAGGAAGCATTAAATCAAGCAGGACCAGGTCAGGCATGAATTCCCTCACAAGACATAAGCCTTTTTCACCGCAGCCGGCAGCTTTTGTAATAAAACCCTCTTTTTCAAGATAGTAAGAAATCAAATCTGAGATAGCTTCTTCATCTTCAATTATCAGTATCTTTTTGCTCTTCAATAGTATTCCTCCTGCGCCTTATGCATTACATGCCATTTAATTATATCACTCGAATATTTCAATAATCCTGCAAACTTGTAACCAATTTGTAAAATGTATTAAAGTCCTCATTTTCTACAAAACCGGACATATTTTCAAAATAATATAAATAAGGTATATTGATTTTTATGAAAAGTAATAATTGGCGGTTTCTTTGACCAGAATATATGTAGTCATTTATTGTCAGCATTTTAACGTTAATAGTATTCTCCATAGACTGCCTCCTTTATTGTTTTCTGTTCCTGATACGATGAAACGCCGTCCTTTTTGTTGGACGGCGGAGTGGCTCCTCTCGTATTTGGATTTTGGGGTAAAAAAATAACCCCTTGATTTAAGGGGAATTCCAACTATTACTTAAATAAATATAGTGTGCTTTTCAATGGGATTCTTACTCTATTTGTGCAATTGCGCTTCGCCCTGATATAAATTAATTCTTGCATCAGAACCATTTTGTTCTCGACCTCTCAATGCAATACTTTATAGTTTTCCTCGGTTTAGTCAACATGATATTGCTCTTCTGCTGCTTTTATCAATGTATTGTTATTTTTCCATACGAGTTTTTGACTAACCATGGAGTTTGCATCTGCTTTTTGATGATTTAACAAGTAACCATCATGCACATCAAATTCTGAAAGCAGCTCTTCACATTTTACTTTATCAAAATCCTTGGCAGAATCATCCCAGACATATAGAGAATAACTATTATTAAAAGTACCTGGTTCCTCCAAAAATCTAATATCTGCATAACCATCCATATTGACATCTAAAATCTTAATAACCTCATCAAATTGTCCATAAGTAGATAATGTCAGAAGATTTTCAAGTTTCTCATTTTTTAAAGTAAAATGATATTGATATTCCTTGTCGCGGCTTAATTCAGCAGAATATTTTATTCCGTTTATACCTTGAATAATATCATAACCCGCCTTTTCAAACTCATTTTTATTATAGGAAATGGTTTCATTAACAGTGGTTATATTAGAGTTCGCACATTCTATTTTTTGATTATGTACCTCATAATACTCTGAAGGATAATTTTTTAATAGATAAACTTCATTAACATCAGATTCAATTAAATAGCATGCCTCCTTATAGGAAACTACATATTTCGTCTGATCCCCTTGTGATGCAATGTATAGACTGATAATTCCAGAATTATCGGTTACATTATTATAAATATTTATTTTTTCATAATTAGGGTACCTACCACTTAAGTATGCTACGATACTATTCGTATCGTGGAGCTCTTTTTTTTCCATTTTGCGAACTGTGATGGTCATATAGGTTTTTGTCCAAGAATATCCTTCACCTTTATCAATTTCACATTTAAATGTTTCAATATTATTACTGCTTGAATCAGAGACTATATGGTAAGAGCCAATATTAAACGACAGTTCTTCATATTGTACATTCTTATGGGTTTCATCGTCATATGTTTTAACATAATTAGATGAACTGCAGGTTGAGGCATTGGTTTGACTACTAGGTTGACTACTAATTAAACTACTGGCTTGACTGCTAGTTGAGCCGCTGGTCCGACTACTGTTTTGACTGCTAAATGAATTTAGTTGTCTATTTGTTTCTTCATTAGTACAGCCAGCTAACATTAGTACAGCCATAATAATTAATCCTAGAGTTGTTCTTTTCATTTTCGTCACACTTCCTTACTAAGTCACATTATTTTAGGCCCATCATAACTTTATATATTTTTGCTGCACTTTTCCCCCTTGCATCAGATGAGTCTGCCTTAGGTTTTTCATATTCCTTACATACTATCCAACCCGCATAATAAGCAGCATCATCTTTTTTACTATATTTAGATAACCAATTGTTATAAACAGAATGGTACCCTCCATTTAATTCTTTAACAACCATCTTATTCTCTGCTCGACGACATTCTTGTGCTTTTGGATAATATTCTGATTTTATATTACCATGTGCATCATACTCCAGTCCACACTCTTCAATGTAACACTTAATTAAATCCATTGTACGTGAACCAGTCCATTGACAAGCACCGAGACCATAACATCTTGTGGTAAAACCCTACTTTTTCTCCTCAGAACCACATCTCGTCATCAGAATCAGAATTCACGGCTTTCACCCGTTAGATTTAGCCCATGCTGAGCGTACGCAATGGATCTGACCGGTATAAATATCAGTCGGATCCATTAACATTTCACATGACAAAATTATTTAAAATTAATTTTTAACTACAACATCATCAAATTCAGCATCGCATGTGGATCTAAGGCCAATTTTGCCCGATGCAAGCTGATTCACACTATTTGTCCGGTTTATCAATGGATATCCGTCCACATAAGCTCTTATATTATTCCCCGCTATAATAACCTTAAGATTGTACCACGTGTTTGTATCTACTGCCGTCAATATTTTAGACTTCTTCCGGTATATTCTACAATCAGATCCCTAAAATACAGCGTAACATAACTGTTCATAATTTACACCTGACTCTTCCAAGTTATCCGATAAATATTTTAAAGTGAATTAATTATTTATACTGCTCTTTTACCTCAACTAAAACTCCAAGCGCTTTTGATGTATCAAAATATTCATACGCTTCATAGCCCTTTTCGTGTTTAAAAAGTGAATCAAACCCTGCATTTTTCATAGTTTCTTCGTCAGCTTCCAAAGGTCCGTCCGACAGCAAACAAATTGAGCAGATTGACGTGCCATGTTCTTTTAACCAAGCTGCCCATGGGTCATTATTTCCCAGAGGCTGAATAATTTCAAACCAGAAATTATCGCTGAAAACACTATCTACCTTCATTGGGGTATCAGTGATGCCGGCACCTTTATACTTCATAAAAGGTGTTCTTACCTCTTTATGCTCTGTATTCTGTTCCGCAGGTTCTTTCCCTGTGCCCAGCAAAGTTTTATATGCAGAAACTGTTTTTTCCAAATCGTCTGTTACGACAATAACCTTAACTATATTCGTTGATGATAATGCCATTTTTTTCTCCCCTGTATTATCTATTAATCTCTATTTGTTTATCTGTTGGTGAAACCGCCGTCGGCAATAATTTCAGCACCTGTCACATAAGAAGATTCGTCGGACGCTAAGAACAATGCAACCGCCGCAATCTCGCCGGGCTTTCCGATATGCCCTATGGGAAGTTGCGAAACTATATTGTTTCTCAGTTCGTCATCACCGTGCACAAAATCTGTAAATGCCTGAGTTTCAGTTGGACCGGGGCTTATAGCATTTGCTCTGATACCCTTTTCTGCAAGCTCTCCTGTGAAGGAACGTGCCATGGACCTGACCGCTGCTTTCGCCGCATTATAGACGATGGCGTTTTTCCCGCCCTGAAAACCTGCAATTGATGATATCAGAACAATTGAAGATTTATCAGACATAAAAGGAATTAACTTCTGCACCGTGAAAAAAGCTGAAAAAACATTAAGGTCCATTGTCAAATGAAACTCCTCAGGTGTGATTTCTGGAATCGGGTTTTGCGGTCCGTTACCAACGATTGGTAACACCGCCTTTAATTTGCGCCCTGTCCTTTTAACAGATTCCGCTATTTTCTCCAAATCCTTTACATTTGTTGCGTCAACTTTTAGAATGTCAACAACCTTACTGTTTCCCTCATATACTTTTTTTGCGGTTTCAACATCAAAATCAGCCACAATCAAATCAGCACCTTCTCTTATGAAGCGTTCTGCGATTGCTCTTCCGATTCCATTGGCCGCACCCGTGACAACGCACAATTCTTTATCCAATAATTTACTCATAAAATTCCACCTAAACCTTTCATTCGCTACTCTGTAAAATCACATAAAACTAACCGGATTTATGATCCTCATAATGTTTCTCCCTGATAATTGAAATCAAGTTGTCGTCTGATTTCATCCATAATTTTCATCACAGATAATGTGTCCTCCCAGGACATAACTGAAGATTCAACCTTGCCTTCTAAAAGACACCTTTGCACCTCAGCAGCTTCAAAATGCATTCCAAAAAGCCCGTCGCGACCACCTTCATAATTTTCATGCGTTTTTGAAACATACTCAAATGTTGAACCGTCATTATAAAAGACAGTGAAGTCTGACGGCCTGTAAAATTGCCTTTTTATTTCTATTCTCCCTTTTGTTCCGCAGATTGCAGCGGTGACAGGAGATGACGCGAGGGAGCCAAAAGCTAACATCGCAAGTGCACCTTTGCCATTTTCATATTTTAAAATGGCAGCATCATTTGAATCCACACCTGTTGGCGTTGCAGAACCGGCAGCGATTATTCCCGTTGGGTTTCCAAGCAAAAACTGCACGAATGAAATTGGATATACGCCCAAGTCTAAAAGAGCTCCGCCTGCAAGCTCAGGTGCATATAAGCGATGTTTGGGGTCAAAAGGAAAGCAAACCCCATGGTCAGCAATTATCTGCACAATGTCCCCTATTTCGCCCCTGTCAATCAACTCTTTTACCTTGATGATATGCGGCAGAAATCGTGTCCAATACGCCTCCATAACAAATAGATTTTTCTCTTTTGCCAAATCTAAAATTTCTTTCGCCTGCTTGTAATTTTGTGTAAATGCCTTCTCAACCAAGATAGGCTTATTGTGCTGCAAGCACTTCATCGCCCACTCATGGTGCTGTGCATGTGGAGTTGCAACATAAATCACATCAATGTCAGGATCTTTCATAAGCTCTTCGTAAGAACCATACGCTTTTTTTATTGACGGAAACTCACTCCTAAATGCCTGCGCCTTTTTTAAATCACGTGAACCAACAGCAGCGATGTTTCCGCCGGCTTTGATCACCTGTGCGGAAAAACAGCCTGCAATCCAGCCAGAACCAAGGATACCCCATCTATGCGTATCAGGCATTTTTTCATCCAGCCAGACAGGATAAGACCTGCCCGGTAAAAATTCTTTTTTTACATTTTCCATAACTTTACATGAACCCTTCTGAAATCAAACTTCTCTTTCGCCAAGCGACCAATTTTCAGCACTGTTTTCAACAAGACAAACTAAAATATCATCGCACCTGATTCCAATGTCAACAAGCCTTTTCGTCAGTTCCTTATATGTTTTTTTCTTTTGCTCAAGTGAAAACATATTAACCATTGTAATCCTAATGATTATCAAATCGTGTCTGTCGCGATTGCCATAGGTTGGCGAAAAAATAATCTCCCCTTCATCATGCGGTCTAAACACTTGGAAAAGATCAGTTGTATCCATACCCAGACCTGCAACCAGCGAATTATGAATTGCACTTGATATTTCTTTTCCTTTATCCTTAAACACTGATCTTTTTAAGTCAACTTGAATCAACGGCATAATTATCTCCTTCTTTTCACTATTATTCTGCTCTTGTTTCAATTATTTCAGAGCACCCGCACTCATGCCTTTTTCAAAATTCTTCTGCATGAACAAATAAACAATAATCTCAGGAACTGCAGTGAGCACAGCTGCCGCCAATATCTTCGTCTGGTCATTTGTAAACTCACCCTGGAAGTATTGTGGAAGCAGCGTTACAGTCTGCATATCCGGGCTTTGCAGGAACAGAAGTGGCATGAGATATGCATTCCATGAGTTGATGAGTGTCAAAACAATAATTGATGATGCAATTGGCTTTGTAAGCGGAAGGATGACATACCAAAACGTCAAAAAAATACCTGCACCGTCAATTCTTGCTGCCTCCATTAACTCATTAGGAATTCCGTTGTCAAAATTTCTGGTAAGCAGAATTGTAAATGGCAGCTGCAATGCTGCAATAGGTAAAATTACAGCCAGGAAGGTGTTAAATAGATGCAGCTTTTGGAATGTTACAAACAAAGGAGACAACAAAATTACTTCAGGTAAAGTTAACGCAATAAGAATCAACCAAAAGAACACTTCCTTTCCAAATATCTGTAATTTTGCAAACCCAAAGCCGGCTGTCATACTGAATATATAAACCAACAAAATTACGCCGGATGATATGATGAATGAATTTCTAAAATAGATTGGAACTACACCTGTGTCCCAAACCACCTTATAATTTAATAACCCTGTTCCACCGAGAGAGCCAAGAAACATTTGAACAAGTGGAATCGCATAAGGTATGGTTAGTATCAGTAGAATGATTTGCAAAATGACTTTACTTTTTAAGGTTCTAATTTCAAACATTTTATTTCTCGTCTCCTTTATTAACCTTATTTATAAGTATTGCACCGCAGAATGCGAGTACAAGGAGCATTACTGATATTGCAGCTGCATAGCCAAGATGCGATTGCCTTATTCCCTGCCTGTAAATATATGTGCCTAAAAATTCTGTTGCGTGATTTGGCCCGCCAGTCGTAATCAGATAAGGAATATCAAATGTTTTCAAAGCACCTATGATCCCAAGCATTGCAAGAGAAACTGTCGTGCCTTTGCAGTTTGGCAATACAATGCTCAATAAAGTTCTAAAGTTTCCTGCTCCATCCAGGCGCGACGCCTCAAGCATTTCTTTATCTATTTGGCTCATTGCCGCATAATATAGAATGAAACTCATTCCTGTGTACTCCCAAATCGCAACAATCATGAGAATGAAAAGTGCCGAATTGGGTTTTGCCAACCAATCAACAGTTATGCCTAAATGAAGTATGTCAAATATATCCTGCAGAATTCCCTGAGGAGAGAACAACAATCTAAACACTGGCGCCATAGTCGCAGGTGCCAGGATTGTTGGTATAAAAATCAAGCACTTATGCAATGTAGCAAGCTTTACTTTTGTGTGCAAAATTGCGGCAAATATAAAACCTAAAAAGTTTTGAATCAAAAATGTAAAAATGAAATAAACAATTGTGTTTTGTATAGCTTTCCAAAAAACCCAGTCAGAAAAAAGTGCCTTGGTATAATTATTTATCCCCACTTCTGTCTGAATTGGATCAAGCCCATTCCAATCTAAAGTAGACAGCTTGAATGTATAAAATATTGAATAATATATAATACCTGCAATAAAAACAAATGCTGGAAGAATCCACGGAAATCCGTTCATTTTATTGGATTTCAGTGTTTTATCCTTTTTCATGTTATTCATGTTTATACTTCTCCTCAACACTAAATGATAGGGGCACTAGAAAAAATATGCCCCTATAAAAAATACTATCTCTTACTTACTATCAGCTTGAGTCTCTGCAAGTTGAGCAGCACCATCTTTAGGAGTGATAGTTCCTCCTGCCACGCCAGCCAATACATCCATCATTTTTTGGTTCATATCTGCATTTATTTCTGCAAAACGAGGGTTATCGCCACTTTCCATTGATTTTTCAATATATTTTTTGATTACTTCGTTTTGTTTCTCAGGATTTACAAGCTTTACCTTGTCCCAATTCGGAGTTGCTGATTTTAGAGAAGGAACAACGTTTAAGGAATCTGCAATGATCTGTTGACCACTCTGAGAAGTTCCAAGCCAAACAGCAAATGTAGTTGCAGCCTTAACATTCTTTGATGTTGCAGACACTGCGGTTGAATAGTCTAAATCGCCAAACATGGATCCTGTTTTTCCTGTTCCGGCAATATCAGGGAAATCAATTGGAATCATTGTGAACGGCTCTTCTTTTGAAGATGCAGCCTCAATAGAAGCCTTCATGGTATCAGGCAAAGTGTTTGATGTATACCAGGACCCCATCATAACCATAGCAGCCTTTTGAGACATAAATAAATTGTTTGCTTCTGGATATTGTTTAAGGCCAAGAGCACCCTTTTGCATAATTCCGTCATCAAACAGCCCTTTCCATAGTTCTAATGCTTTGACAATTGAGTCATCAGTCCATTCAACCTCACCTCTTGCTGCTTTTGTGAAAGTACCAGGGCTTACATTATCAGCGATTGCATGGAAAGTGTCCATGTTAAATGCACCTTGACCTGCTCCCTGTACAAAACCATCGATACCATGTTCTTTAAAAACTTTACAAGCCTCTTTCCACTCAGCTAAATTAGTGGGAACTTTTACATTATATTTATCAAAAAGATCTTTGTTAATCCAGAGATTTCCTGAATATACAGTTCCGACGCCAAGTGCTTTCAATTGACCATTGACAGTCATTGTGGTGATTGATGCCTCGTTGAGCTTGTCTTTATAATCATCGCCTAAAGCCTTTTTTACAGCATCAGTCAAGTCAATTGCCTGTCCTCCAAAAACTTTAACACCGCCATTTCCTGAACCCGCTGAAACCTCAAAAGCATCAACACCCTTGCCATTTGCTAAAGCCGGTTTGATAGCCGCATCATAATCATCTATAGATGTTTGTTTCCACGTAACTTTTATATTTGGATATTCTTTGTTAAATTCTGCAATATATTGTTCATTAGTTGGGGAACCCGGCGTCCACCCCCACCAAACTACTTCGCCTGACGTTTCAGAGGAAGTATCTTCTGTCTTTTTACTGCCGCCACATCCTGCCAGCACAGTTGTCATCATAACCATTAAAGCAACTAAGATCACTGCTAAAACTCTTGTCTTTTTCATTTTACCCTCTCCTTTTAAATTATTATTACTCACTATATATAACGCTTAGGGCGTCATTAGAGCCTTTATGTACGTGACACTATTTAAATATTCTTCATCTGTGTTAAGATGCTCTATGATAAACGGCATATTTTCATCAAAGGATAATCCTTTTTCGATTAGGTGCTTGATATTTATCCCTCCGTTTCCGGCACTGGTTTCCCTAAAAAACAGCGTATACTCGTCCTCCATTCTGACATCTTTCAGATGGCAGCTTTTTATATGCTCACCCAGTTTCTCGAAGCATTCACATATAAACTCCTCATTAAAGAAATACCTTCTTGGTGTTGTTATCCAGTTAAAAATGTCCATATGAACAGCAAATCTATCTCTGTCCACAGACTCAAGCAACTGCAGATATTCATCCGGTCCAGTCGGGAACATCCATGGCATTGACTCGATTGTAAAATACGTGTTCTTAGGATTTACCTCATCTATAATCTCCTGAATAGTCTTTACACCCAGTTTCCAGGTTTCCTTTGTAAAATTATCCTTATAAGCACCATCCCAGCGAGGGCCTCTTGCCCCTATAATATTCACACAACAGCGAGAACCTATCCTGTCAGCAAGTTCAAGCTGCCCCACGGCGTACTTGACAGCCTTTTTACGCGCATCTTCATTTAAATCCAATGTATTGCGCCAAACTCCAACCTCTGCTATCACAAGGTTGTTTTTTCTTGCTTCTTTAACATACTCGTCAATAAGCGCATCATCATTTTCGTAAGAGAGTGGGAAATTTATAGTTCCAAGTCCTAGGGTTTTATGTTTCATAGCCCATTCCTTTGGACTGCTGTGTTTTAATGGTGAAGATGTCCCAAGTCTCATATCAGCTTCATGCCTTTCTATTTATAGTTAGTGTTAATATTACTTCTTGTAACTCTCGAGAAGCTCAATTACACATTTTAGCTCCGGAGCATCAAAATAATTGTATTCGCCGCTGCCATCACCATAAACACCTCTTTGAACCAGCTTTAAACCGGCAGCTTCAGCATTAACAACAGCAGTCTTTGAATCCTTAACCTGAAATGCAACGTGGTGAATGCCCTCGCCCTTCTCCTCAAGATAGTTTCTCCATGTTGAAGGTTCCTCGTTAGGCTGAATCAGTTCAAGCTGCAGTCCCGGGCCAACGTCAAAGAAAGCCATCCAACAATATGCATTTGGAGCGGGTTCACCTTTAAACTTTGTTCCTGTAACCGCATAATCACCAATAGGTTGCGTCTCAGGTACGTCAACACCTAAAAACTCAGCCCACTTTTTCTTTGTTGCCTCCACATCTTTAACGATAAATCCCACCTGTGCTACTAAATTTGTTCCAATTACTCCTGACATTTTTTGTCTCCTTTCGTGACTTTACTCAGTCAAATATTAAACTCTATCCATATATCCACCTGGTTTTAAAGGCTCCGGCCTCTCACAGGTAGTTATCATTTTGTAAAACTCGCCATTTTCAGATGAAAGCATCATTCCCTCTATGGCTTCGGTAATGTGCATTATTAAACTGCCATTTGCTCTGTTATTCGAGTTTGTTTCTATAGCTTTCGCAAGATCAAGCACACCTAGGCCCCTTGAATAATCTTTAACTCTGGAAAATAGCTCCGGAAGCTCATAGAACCTATCTTTTCGCGCCATAGCTTCATCTGTTTTTTGATAAACTGTGTCGGTGTATTGTTCTTTCCTATACACTCTGGGAGTGCCGCCGCCAAAGTTCGGATCCGGATAGGTGAGCGTACCGCCATCTCCATAAATTTCAAACATCGGAAGGTTCGACCTGTAAATATCAAAACTTACGTTAAAATTCACAACTACACCGCTTTTTAACCTCAATATGGAAGAGTAATGAGTGGGGATCTCTATTTCAATATCAGTTCCGGCCTCTCGTCCCACATATATATGTCTGGTATCGCTGCCCTTTGCATCAAGAGCAGCAATGCTCTCTATCGGTCCTAACAGGGATACAATTGCAGAGAGATAATACGGTCCCATATCAAATAAAGGGCCGCTGTACTTCGTATAAAAAGGTGCAGGGTTGGGGTGCCAGGTTTCAACCCCGAAGGTGGCCATATTCGCCGTGACAAAGAAAGGCTTTCCTATAAGTTTGGCATCAAGATAGTATCTCATGCTCTGAAGCCCCGACGCTAAAAAGGTGTCCGGTGCACAACCAACTTTAACACCCTTTGCAGCTGCTAAATCCAATACTTCCTTTGCAGCTTTTAAATTGGGTGCAAACGGTTTCTCGCTAAAAAGATGTTTACCGGCTGTTATTATCCGCTTGCCCAACTCAACATGAAACTGTGGTGGTGTGAGATTTATTACAATCTCAACTTCATCATCATTTAACAATTCTTCAGTCGTATATGCCTTTCTTATACCAAACTCCGATGCCAGTTTTTGCGAAAGCTCTATATCTATATCTGCACAAGCGATTACTTCAAGCTTTTTGTAAAATGCTTTTATATCGGCAAGATATGTCCTGCTTATAACTCCCGATCCAAGTATACCCACTTTAAATACTCGCAAAATATTACCCCTTTCTTATAACACATAGGTTCAAATAAAATTTTTCGGTCGTAGAAAAATTTTATTACCTCTGCACGTTTCAGCGAGGCAAATGTGTCTTTCTGGACACTATGGATATGTGCTCACCGCTTGAAAACCGAAGCGGTACCCGCCACCTATATAGGCAGGGGACATTTTAGTCTCGTTATTAAACTTATATATATGCAAATATATATGTAAACCATTTTTATGTGTCTTGCAATTAATATATTATCAATTTTACATCCTGCTTACTCTTTAAAAATTCTGTAGTACCTATGCATATATTGTTATAATTATTTTTGCTGTATATATTGTACCTGTAAAAAAACATTGATATTGAAGCCCTTTGTCAACTTTGTATGCATATCCTTCTTTTAGACATATCAAATATTGCTATTTGATATCATAACTGATAGACTAATTATGTATACAAAGCTTCACCTATATAACCAATAAAGGAGATTTTTGCTTATGCATACGAAAAATTATTTCGAGAAATTGAATTTTACCAGTGGGAAGAAAATTAATGTGTCAAAGAAAATCGATATAAATTTTTCTAATACGCTGCATTGGCATCCTTTTATTGAAATACTTTTAAGCCTTTATGATAATAATGAAGTAACGATTAATTTCACCGAACATGTTCTTAAAACTAATGACCTGGTCATAATTTACCCCGGTGACTTGCATTCGCTTGGTCATGTAGCTGAAAATGCTTTTATACTCGTTCAGTTCCCTCTTGACCTACTGATGATTATGAGTGAGTTTAATAGCAATTTTTCTGTGTTTAGCCAGTACCAGTGCATTAAATATGACCCATCGAATATTGATGCCGACAGAATGATTTTTTTAATAAAAAAATTGCCCGAGCTTTATTTTTCAGACACGCTTTTTAATGAAGTTCGTATATATTCCCTTCTCCTGGAGTTTTTCGTAAAACTCGGACAATACTGCGTCAATGCCAAGAAAGAAGAATTCTCTGATGATGCAAAAACAGATTATAAGTCTACCAAGCTAATTACGGAAGCTTGCCTTTACATATCACAAAACTGTACCAAACCTCTTACACTCGACGATGTTTCTCATCACATAGGGGTCAGCAAGTCCCATTTCTCACATTTATTCAAAAAATATACCGATATGACATTTATAGATTTTCTCACTACTGAGCGTATCAAGAGAACAGAATTTTTGATTTCGAATCCAAAAGCACACATAATTGATATTGCATTTGACTCAGGATTTTCAAGCCTGTCTTCATTTAACCGTGCTTTTAAAAAAATAAAAGGGATTTCTCCCAGCGAATTTAGGGAAAGGATGACTAATAAGTAAGCGTAAAATAGCCCCCATCTAAATAATAGTTTTCCTGCCTCTAATTGAAGCTGGAAACCAAGTAGGATTTAGAACCTAGTCCCACTTTTTGGATATAAGGTTAGATATTCTCTTCACCATTGAGAGAATTTTTTTCAAGTGCTTAAGTAAAATTCAATTTTAATTGTTTAACTACCTTTTGTATAATTTCATATTCTGTTTTTTTAACTTCATTGATCTTATTAATAACATTATGAAGCATAGACTTCTGCTCTTGGGACAGCCTTTTGGTATCAAACTCCGCAAAGGATTGCGCAAGGTACTCAAGTCTGATATCATTCCATCTCTCTACAATTCCCATGTATTGTTTATGAAGTCCGGTAATTTTTCCTGATAACTGATATTTTGAGATTACATATCCAAGCCTGTCATATAAACATTTTTTATGCTCGGACAATAAATGGAGTGCTCTATAATCAATTGTCAGCTTTCCCTCTAATAAATGATGTAAATTTCCAATAAGTACATCGTATGCCTTAAACCCGTATTCTACTTGTTCCGGCTGATACTCAAACGTATAAAGTCTCCTTAAGTCACTTCTTGAAAGGAGGTAATCCTCTAATTCATTTATAAACCTAGTTGTACTAAAAGGGAATTCTCCGTCAAAACTTTTGGGTCTGATCAATTGTACAGCTGACCAGGCACACCATGGGGCATAATTTTTATAATGGATTTTCCCGTTCTCATAAGCATCAGTAAACTCGCTATAGTCAAAAGTGAGTCCCGTAAAAAGTCTTTCCTGGTTAAACCCGATGGCTTTTATTTGTTTCGTCGTATTGTCATATCCATAGATCAGTGAAGAATGCACAAAATGATTTTTTTGGTAGTCCCATTTGTTTGGAAGATAGAACTCATCTACATTCATCACCAGGTAATATCCCATATTAAGCTTTTCTATTATAAATTCAAGGATAGATTTTTCATTTTTTAATAAATGATACCCCAAACAAACCACGTCTGCGATTTCAATAAAGCAATCTCTGGGTTCAAGGTAGTTGAGTTCCACATATCCATTGGAATCTGTAAATGAAAAAACCTGTATAAAGTTATTGAAGTACCATGGAAGATACTTATCGCAAGCAAGTATCGCACATAGAGGCAAGCTTCTATGAAGGTATGTTGTTATATCCCTCTGCATTACCACCTTGAGTTCCTTTGATACAGGGTATTCTTCAATTCCTCCGGTTAACGCCATATCTACCCCTTTGCAGTCCACTTGTACCTGATAGTCTTTCAGGTTGTATTTTTCCTGTACCGCTGCAAACTGGTCAAAGGTTTCCTGCTGTCCGCCGGTTTTCCATGTATCCATCATTCCTTTAATGGTTGTGTATCTAAATATATCCGATATAGACAGATTCATGCCGATCTCGGCTGCTCTGGCAACCACCTCCACCGCCTTGATGGAGTCCCCTCCCAGATTAAAAAAATTATCTTCAATACCCACTTTATGAAGTCCCAATACATCACACCATATTTCAGCCAGCAAATCTTCCTGTTCATTTCTGGGAGGGATGAATTCCGCTCCTGTATTAATAGATGATGTATCCGGCTCAGGAAGTTTCTTTTTATCAATCTTTCCATTCGGTGTCAGAGGCATTTTATCGAGACGGATAAAGTATGCTGGAACCATATAGCCTGGTAATTCCTTTAGAATATGTTCTTTTAATTTGGCTACTGTTAATTCCCTATCCGAAACCAAATAAGCACAAAGGTATTTACCCTTATTTTTATCTGTCATATCCATGACAATGGCTTCACTGATATGATCATACTTCTTTAACCGGTTTTCTATCTCTCCCAGCTCTATTCGATAGCCACGAATCTTTACCTGATTGTCGACCCTGCCCAGAAAGTCAATGTTTCCATCAGGAAGCCACCTTGCCAAATCCCCGGTTTTATAGATTCTATCCCCTTTTACAAATGGGTTGTCTATAAATTTTTCCGAGGTCAGGTCCTCCCTGTTTAAATATCCTCTTCCAACACCATCTCCTCCAACCCACAACTCTCCATATACGCCCACGGGCTGTAAATGATGATATCGATCAACAATATAGGCGGTAGAATTGCTGATGGGTTTTCCTATGGGGATGCTTTCCTCATATATTCTGTCAATTGGGAAGCATGTTGAAAAAGTTGTATTCTCTGTAGGCCCATACCCGTTAATAATTTTAAGATTCGGGCATTTCTCCATTACATGATTGATGTGTCTGGGTGAAAGTGTATCCCCCCCCACAAGAAGGAATTTAAGCCCTGCAAACATTTCGGGGCTTTTATCGGACAGCTGGTTAAACAGTGGGGATGTAAGCCATAATATTGTTATCTTATTTTCTACAAGGACGTTCTGAAGCTTTTTGGCATCCAAAATGACATTCTCTTCTGTCAGGTATAAGCTTAGTCCGTTTAAAAGTGCTCCCCAGATTTCAAAGGTACAGGCATCAAAAACAATGGCACCTGTTTGAAGAATTCGATCCTCCTGAGTAAATTGGATATAGTTGGTGTTTTTGACCAGTCTTACAACATTCCTGTGTTCGACCATCGTACCTTTTGGCTTGCCGGTAGAACCGGAAGTATACATAATATAAGCCAGGTGATCGGGTGCACCTGTACATCCAGCTTCAATGTCCTCTGCCTGGCATGGTGAATGTTTATCCAGGAATACTGTCTCCGGTACCTGGACGCCAAAAACAGGGTCAAGATCTGACGTAGTCAGCAGCACCCTTGCCCCGCTGTCCTGAAGCATATAACATTTTCTTTCGTCAGGATAGCCTGGGTCAATAGGAAGGTATGCCCCTCCGACCTTTAATATAGCCAGCATACCAACAATGGACTCAATGGAGCGTTGTACCATAATAGCTACGATGCTTTCAGCGCCTGTACCCCTTTCTTTCAATATTGAAGCCAGCCGGTTTGCCCGTAAATTGAGTTCCTTATATGTCAGCTTTGTATGTCCAAATACAACGGCTATCTGATTAGGAGTTTTGTTCACCTGCTCTTCAAATAACTGGTGTATCGTTTTATTGCGTGGATATTCGGATATGGTATGATTAAAGGTACCTATAATCATATTTTTTTCTTTTTCAGTTAACAGGTCTATCTCATAAACTTTAACCTCATCCGTTTGTGTTACTATTTGTGCTACTTTAGTAAAATGGTCTCCCGCGGCTTCTACTAATTTTTTGTCAAAGACAGCTGCATTATAGCTAAACTGAATGCACATCTTATTTCCAAAAGCTATTTTGATTGAAAAATCATAAGCATTCTGTTCTTGACCCCCACAATGCCTCATGCTATTTTGAAGCGCAGATTTGTCACCTTTTCCCTTTATAGTTTGCTTACCAATGAACATAATATGGGTGGCAAGCTTCCGGTTCTCTCCCAAACGTGATTGGATTTCGTTAATATCCATGGTTCCAGCCTGTCCCGCTTTTGATTTGTGTGTTTCCAAACATGCCAGAAGCTGATTGAAGCAGGTGTCTCCATCACATTTGACTCTTAATGGAACAACTGTGTCCTCTACCTGATTTTCCTTCACTACCAATCCAAATAATACGTCGTTAGTATTATTGTATTTTTGGAGGATAATTCCCCAAATAGCTTCCGCTATTATATCCATGGATACATGATGCCTTAGGGCCATTTCCTTCATGTTTTGGGTCAGCTTTTCATTCAGCTCAATGAAAACTTCTTCCTGTATATAAATATTACTTTTGTTTGCTTTGTTGAATTTCGGAAAAATCGTATCTTGTTCAAAGCCGCTAAGATATTCCTTCCAGTATGAAAAAATCTCTTCATTTTCCGGTCTGTTTTTTTTGTTTACACAGGTTTCCATCGTTAACCCACCTTGTCTACCTACCTGATACGATAGGTATGTTTTTTTAATATCTATTGAAAAGATCCAGCATTTCTCTCGCTGTACTTTCTTCAAATTCTGCCAGACGTCTTATGTCACTTACAATTTGAACTGTGAATTCTTCTGGGTTTTTACTGTCACAGGCACTGGCCAGTAACCTTCTTATTCTTCTCCATCCCCAGCCTGCTTTTTCTACTTGTTTTGAGAAATAAGACAGGTTATTTCCGGAAAAGTGCTTTTCAAGATAAAGAAGAACACTTGCAAAATGCAGTCTGCGGGCACCAATATCCGATATGCGCAAAATGATTGGAGAAACCCATATCATTGTTTCAAAACCTTCGATTTCTTTCCTAAGGTTAAACGAACTCTCCATCTGGTCCGCAAAAGCTCGCATTCCTTTAATTCCGTTGATATCCCCCTCATCTCTGAGGATCGTCAATGCTGCATTTTTAAGAATTTCATAAAGGTTAATACTTATCAGCTTTTTTGTATTGCGGACCAGGGTGATACACTTTGCATTCCCCTTAATAAAATTATCCATAGGTAGTGGATTGGCAAGACTGTTTACAAACGGGTCCAGACAATAAACCGCTCCCTTTTCTTCATCAATCGCTACAGCCAGACTATAGTGTTCAAAATGATATTTGCCGAAAACATCTTTCCAGGGTGCATAGAACGCATCAAGGCTCAGTATGACAGGACTTCCTTCAGCTAATTCGTTTCTTAAAATATTCTTCTGCAAATCGGTATCTTCTTCCAAATGCACTGTAGGTATAATCCCATAGTATTTTTGGAGACATTCCCAAACCTTGTATTCTCCTCCCCCTATCCGGTTACCGAGGATTTCAGAGGGGTTATCTTCCGGCGGCAAATAGGTAAAACCCCAGCCTTCCGAAAACATCAAAACATATTCCTGCTGCCAGGTCTCCATCAACGATACCAGAACGTTTTCCAGGCAGTTATAATGCTCTTCACGAATAAACTTAAAATTATCAATCATTGAACTGAAACTCCTTAAACAACAAATCGTACATTCTTTTCAACCAACTATCAACGAAAGTTCATGCGCCAATTCTTTTTCCTCCATTGCCAATGTTCTTACTTCATTCGCAAATAGAAGTATTTTCTTTTTCTGCTCTTTGCTTTCGATAGATTTCACCAGTACTTCCCTGGTTTTTTTCCATCCTTCTCCAACCTTTTTCATATTGTGTGAAAGCTCCACCAGTCTCAAAACATTATTTCGTTCTCCCAGATATTCCATCAACCGTGCGAAATTCAACCTGCGGAAAAATACTTCTGCCAACTGCATGAAGATTGGTGAGTTATATTTTAATTCTTCAAAGCCTTCAATCTCTGCCTTCAAATCAATGGTGTGTTCCACCTCATCTGCAAATATTCTCATGGCATCAAAGGCCCCTGAAGCCTGTACTTTTGAAACAGCATTTTTTATTATCTCACGCCAGTCAAGCTCCGGTTCTTTTTCAGTAAGGGAAAAGGTAATGCATTTTGCCATGGATAATTTAAAATTCTTCACCGGAAGCGGATTAATATTCTGATTCCAGTAAGGATCCACCACATGGATAATCTCCCGGTCTTCATCCATATCCACTACAATTAAAAAATGCTTCATATGTAACTTTCCATAGACATTCGTCCAGGGAACGTAAAAACCATCCAACCACAAAACCGTGGGCTTGCCATCAGCCAATTCTTTTTTCAATATCTCAATCTGCTGATCCATTGTATGACTGAAATGACATTTGGACTTGATCCCGTGATATTTTTCCAGACTAACCCAGGCATTATATTCTCCTGCTTCTACCCTATTACCAATAATTCTCTTTCTCGAAGAACCTGCTGAAGGAAAGAAAGCAAAATTCCAGGCATCTGCATAAATTAGCATATGTTCTCTTTCGAACCCTTTTGCTATACATGCAACAACATCCTCCAAACAGTTATATAATTCATCATGATGCGGTTCAAACCCCTGTAACATCTTTTATCGCTCTCCTTCTCCAGCTTTAACAAAAGAATAGAATATCTTGATCTTGCCCGACGGAAGCGGCGGAATATCTTCCACAAACTTGAATTCAACCTCCACTTCTCTGCTAATTCCTATATGGATATAATCCAGCAGAATCCGCGCAGCCTCGTCCGTATAGTTTGGCAGCTTAACAATATACATAATAAACTTATTCAATTCCACTTGCTCCACCCGGAAGCTATCGATACAGTCCATTCCCCTGTTAATTAATTTGTAAACCCCCCTTTTAAAGAAAATTTCTCCAAGGACTTCCTTTGTTCCGGCAATCATATCGCCGGTCCTTCCGCCATAAAGTGTAATCACCTGTGATGATTGTCCACATTCACAATCCAAGTTTTCTACCTTTCCAATATCCTGAATATTGTAACGGAGGATTGGCATCAGCTTATTATATAGACTTGTTACAGTAATCTCCCCAATGTCTTTTTCTCCAGGCAGTATACTATGGTTGGTCGTTTCCGCATACATCAGATCTTTCTGAACATGGAGATGACCCATCCGGCATTCATAGGCAATACACCAGGTTTCAATGGTTCCATAGTGGTTAATCGTCTTGCATCCAAAGATTTCTTCGATATATTGCCTTCTGTTTTTATCTGCAAATTCTCCTGCCAACTCTAAAAACTTAATTGTCCCCTTGTTATAGGACATTTCTCCGTTTTGAATCAGTTTTGCATATTTTTCAAATGTAGAAATAGGCCCTGAAAGCCACCTTGGGGACAATGCCAATATCCGGCTGAAACACTTTTTCATGTGGTCTTTTTCAAAATTCAGAAGATTTCCAACCTTTTTGTATGTATTTACATCGTGGAGTGACAGGTAATTTGTAATATCCACTTCGGAATCCCATATGCGCCTCTGTTTCCAAATATTCAACATGGCAATCATTCGTTCAGCCCTGGTTTTCTGGCAATTGACAGGTATTCCTGTTGAACCGCTGGTCAACTCTCCAAATTTCTCTTCTTTGGTATCTGAAAAATAGATTGAATAATTTTTCCTGATGTCTTTTTTTGTGGTAATAGGCAGTTTCAGAAAATTTTCATCTATACTATCATCAAGATTAATGTTATTTTTCAGGAAAACTTCTCTGTAATACTCATTATGCGTATTCAGATAGTTAAGAATGCCAGCCAGCTTTTCCTTTTGAGCCGGATTTGGCATCATGAGGCGTCTATCACAAGTTTCCAGCATCATTTTATCCCCCGCAAATTATTTAATATTCTAAAATGCATCAGCAAGCTTTGCTTTCTATATACTCCCTTAAAGCACTGTATTTCGTCAGGGTCTCAATTACAAGATATTCATTTTCAACGATCATCTCAAATTCCCTTTCGATATCGGCAATCAGCCTTAATACCTGTATGGAGTCAAAAAGGAAATCCCCGATAAGGTCTGAATCGTCATGAATTTCGTCAATAGAAAGCCCTATTCTCATATTCCTCGCAATAATTTGTTTTAGCTTTTCATCTACACATTCTTTCATAAAAACGCCATCCCCTTTACAATGTTTTTACATTATTGTCTTTAAGTCCTGTTTTCTTACAATCTTACCGCTGAGTGTCTTCTCCAGTTGTTCCACCTCAAATATTTTCTGTGGAATTTTATAGTCCTCAAGGTTGTCTTTACAATGCATCAGCAATTCTCTCATATTAATTTTGCGTCCTTCACCCAGGACAACATAAGCAGCAATATCCTCTCCAGCCAGCTCGTCTGCTTCGCCCCTTACTAAAACTTCCTTGACACCTTTAAATCCCATAAGCACACTTTCAATTTCCTCAGGGTATATGTTTTTACCCGAATGAATAATCAAATTGTCTTTTCTTCCTGTAACATACAAATATCCGTCTGAATCAAGACACCCAATATCACCGGTATGTAGAAGCCCGTCTTTTAAGGCTTTACAGGTCAACTCCTCATTTTTATAATATCCCAGCATTACGTTCGGACCTTTCACGGCAATTTCTCCAGATTGATCAGGCCCCAGTACCTTACCCTTGTTATCTAAAATACACACACTCACACCTTTAATAGGAACTCCGCTTGAGCCTTCCCTTTTTAGTAATTCATCCCTTTCAATATAGGTAACTCTGGGTGCAGCTTCAGTTAAACCGTAAGAATAGATGAGATTTGCCCATACAAAATGGTCGGCGAGTTCTCTAATCTTTGAAGCTGCTATACTTGCTCCATAAAAATTAATAATCCTGAGGGTTGATATATTATATTGTTCCAAATTCCTGTGACCTAATATTGCAGTCAATAGGGTAGGTACAGCAAAAAAGACCGTAACTTTATATTCATCAATAAGCTGCAGTATTAACGATGCAGTGGGCATATTGGAAGTTAAAACAAGGGTACAGCCATTTACCAGTGAAACAAGCATTTCTCCGGTGATGCTCGAAGCATGGTTAATATTTTTTATAAGAAGTATTTTATCTTCAGGGATAAGCTTTAAATAATCCGAAATTGCCATGACGTTGCTTACAATATTGTGATTTGAAAGCATGATTCCCTTTGGCATTTGGGTTGTACCCGAAGAAAACAGAATGATTGCCAGATCCGCTTCCTTTCCTGGACATGTCTGTGGGACTTCAGACGCCATACTAGAAATCTCTATAAACCGGCAATCATCCACTTCTCCACTATTCCCCAGATAAAAAATGCCTGATAAAATACCGCAGTCATTCTGCTGAAAAGCCGAAAAAACTTTCTCAAATTTACTAAGAGTGATGATATACTTAACATCATAAAATTTTACCACGTTCAGCAGTTTGTGGATTCCCATATTGACATATAGAGGAACAATAGTTGCACCGCAAAGATTGATTGCAAAGAATGCTTCTATAAATTCAATAGAGTTGTCCATTGCAATGATCACATTGTCCCCTTTTTGAATCCCCTTCAAAGATAGTCTCTCTGCCAACTTTTTTACATTAAAAAGCAGTTCTTTATAGGTCACATTCTTATGTTGACAACATACAGCAATATTATCACTATGTACTTTTGCCGTTTGCTCCAATAAATGAAATATCATATTGATTTTTAACCTCCCTTAAGTTCTATACCGTCTGACGCTGGTTAACCAGCAGTTTTCTTGAAACCGGATAGTACTTTGGTGTACTGTTCCTTCTGCCCAGGAACTGAATCCATATATCTAAATCAGTATCTTCAATGTGATCATTGATGACAATCTCCAGACCTTTACGGTTGGATAATGCAGCAATCGTTTCCTTGAGATCTTCCAGGGTATTCCGATCCTTAAACTCGATGACAATTCGGTTTGTATACTCAGATGCCTGCTTTTCTACATACCAGAATCGAATTGCCAAGCCTTTAAACAGTTCATATACCTTTTCTTCAGGAATATTAAAAATGTTGGAATGCTTCAATAAAAATAGTCTTGTATTCTCCTCAACACCGGCAATTTTGTCATCTTCAACAATTTTCCCCTCAAACCAGTGGAACTGGTGGAGAACCTCCAATTTACTGTTTATATAGAATTTCAAGCCTTCCTTCCACAATTTGTATACTGCTTCTATATCTTCTAACCCCCATGCTTTAAGGTCCTCATCAAATCCATTTACTTTCTCAAGCCACTTTTTAGGAACTGCCAAATTGCAGCTTTGCCCATACAAAAATGGATACATAATAGCAGATGCATTATAAGATAATTCATTAAACACCCCGTATCTGAATTCATGTAATTCATCCCGGCTGCAATCAAATGTGAATTCCTCAAACACTTGTCCACTCTGGACCGTTTCATATGTAATATCATGAGGAATCATAATTCTGGGGCCTACCAAAACAAACTCATTATTCGTACAGTAGTACCGTTCTACCTCCTTCAGGTAGTCCTTACGGATGATAATGTCAGCATCAATAAAAATCAGGATTTCTCCTTCCGCATTTTTCATCCCGAAGTTTCTGGCTCTGGAGCGGCATGAATCCTCACATCTTTCAAGATAGACATATTTCAATTCATAGTTTCTATTTACACCTTTGATAAAGTCTTTTGTACCATCCATTGAACCGTCATCCACTACAATGACCTCAAATTTCTCTTTAGGATAACCTTCCAGGAAATTTATCGCTTCCAAGGAATTCTTCAGCATGACTTTACTTTGGTATGCAGGAATAATAAAACTGTATTTTTTCATTATAATCCCCCCCATTTTAGACTTGACAATATATTTTTCTGCTGCTCTACACCAGATTTGTCGGGCTCCACATCTCTTTTAGTTCATTGATCAATTCTTCCTCTTTATCCTTCAATTCTCTCAGATATTCCATATAGAAAGTATCAAAAATAGCTTCACCTTTTCCATGCCTTCCCCCAATGAGATGTCCTAGATCTATCCACATTTTACATAATTCTTCAAGCCTATCCATAAGATTTAATCTAACCTCGTAATTACATTCCTCATCATACTCTTCCAAAACAAATTTTAATAATTTTCTCTGGGATGCTATCATCCAGATTTTCCAATTGAACAATTCAACTAGCGTAGTTCCCGTGAATACCTTTCTATTATTCAAGTCTAAATTGCACTTTTCACATAGTTCCATAAGACATGGTATTGCAGCAAACCCTTGAGATACTTTTCGCCCTTCTTCGTAAAACACACCTTTTTCATAGTTATCCAGCGTTAATTGGATTAACTTTTTCAATTGAGAACCTTTATTTAGTTTTTGTTCATCAACAGAAACCGTGGCAAAGTTAAGCAAGACATCAAATGCTGGACGTAATTCCTCCTTGTCAATAATCCCCACAGATTTGTTTCCATCATATGGTATATAATTTTCGGCGTTGATAACATGAGGTATTTCTACGTAATAAAACCTTTGTTTGTCATAAGCTATAATAAGGAAAGTATGTTCATCATTAACTTCTAATGCAGAATATTCTGCTCCTCTAAAATGAACTGAAAATGGCACCCTTTGCATAAAAGTATTAACTATGACCAACTCTCCTTTATCAAGAAGTTCCTCTATTTCTTTTATAGACTGATATCCTTTATCTCTGTAATACTGCACCTTGAAAATATCTTCTCTAAATGGATAAGCCAAATGATCAACATCATAAATTGAACCGTCTGAGTTTTGGATTACTTTAGGGACTATATCTCCCAGAAACAATTCTCTAATGCCTTTTATACTTTTTAGTTTTTTCTTTGAAATAAAGTACAGCATAAGTGAAGCACAATCCAGATATATACTATAATCATCTGTTTCCCCGTTTTTTAAAAAGTGATACTCCATATCTATGTTTTGTCTCATTATCAGGGGCAGTTCATGCTCTTTGGCATTTAAACCAACCACATATTTCTGGAGCTCTGCGATTGTTGGGTATTGCATAATATGTCGCATATTCAGCGAATACCCTTCCAAGCGCCCCATCATTTGGATCGCCTTCAGCGAGTTACCTCCAAGGTCAAAAAAGTTATCCTTGATGCCTACCTTCTTAACACCTAATATTTCCTGCCATACTTCAACAAGCTTTTGTTCGATCTCATTGGAAGGAGCTACATACTCCTCACCTGTACTAAATTTACCATCCTGCGCAGGCAGTGCCTTCCTGTCTATCTTTCCGTTTTGCGATAACGGCAGGTTTTCCATTTGAATAAAATAAGACGGCACCATGTATTCAGGAAGTGTAGTTTTGAGATTTTCTCTTATTTCATGAACGATCAAATCCCTGTCCGCCACGATATAGGCACAAAGGTATTTAGTGCCGCTCTTTGCATCCTCCCTGGCAACAACAACAGCCTCTTTTATATACTCAAGCTTATATAACTGTGACTCGATCTCACCAAGTTCTATCCTGAAACCTCTGATTTTTACCTGGTGGTCCATTCTTCCAAGATACTCAATGTTCCCGTCAGGGAGCCACTTTACAAGGTCTCCTGTTTTATATATTTTTTCTCCAGCGCGAAAGGGATTGGGTATAAACTTTGATGAGGTCAATTCCGGCCTGTTGATGTATCCCCTTGCAATTCCCTTTCCTCCCAGGCATAATTCACCCGGTACACCGATGGGTTGAAGGTTATTATTTTTGTCCAGAATATATGCTTGGATATTCTGCAGTGGCTGACCTATAGGTACAATATCCTGATAGGCACTATCACTTAAAGAGTACCGGGTTGCATAAATGGTTGATTCTGTGGGTCCATAGATATTTTCCAGCTTTACTTTTGAAGATATCTTGTTGAATTTATTGACTACTTCTTTGGGTAATGCTTCACCGCATGCAAAAATATACCTTAATTTGTCGAGGGTATGCGTTTTCTCTTTGGCACATATATCCAAAAACAGGTTTAACATGGAAGGTACAAAATTGATGTGGGTAACGTGATACTGTTCTATCGCTTCAAGGACTTTTTGAGGGTTTTTTTCTTCACCAGGCTCTAAAATAGCCAGTCTGCCTCCTGCATAAAACCAGCCGAACAGTTCTGCAACAGATACATCGAAAGTATAAGTTGTCTTTAATAGGTATGTATCTTCCTCAAGCAGCGGATAATCTTCCTGAAGTCCAATAAGTATATTTACCGCACTTCCATGTTCAATCATGACCCCCTTTGGTTTCCCTGTGGAACCCGATGTATAGATAACATAAGCTAAATCTTTTGGATTATTTATTTTCTCAAGATTTTTGTAATCCCCCTGATACAGGCTTTCCTCTTCCAAATCTATAATTTCCCCGGCAAACCTCAGCTTGTGTTCTAATTGCTTCCTGGTAAGTACAAGCTTTGCCCCACCATCGTCCAGAATATAGTTTATCCTCTCTTCCGGATATTCAGTATCAATAGGAAGGTATGCCCCTCCAGCTTTCAGAATACCCATAATTCCAATGAGCATTTCAAATGACCGTTCTACCATGATACCTACAATATCATCAGGTTTGATACCTTTACTTCTTAACACATTTGCAAGCTGATTTGATTTTTCATTTAATTCCTTATAGGTCAGAGTTTTGTTGTTAAATATCAGAGCAGTATTAAGAGGAGTTTTTTCCACCTGATTTTCAAAAAGCTCATGCAGTGTCTTATCCCTTGGAAACTCAGCAGCGGTGTTGTTAAACTCATTGAGTACCTGATCCTTCTCTTCATTGTCTAATAGGTCTATTTCATGTAATCTGACTTGCGTATTGTCCACTATAAAATTTAATATATTTAAAAAATGTCTCCCAAACCTTTCAATAGTTTCCCGCTTGAATAAATCTGTACAATAGTTGATTTCAATATCAATACCCTTTTTACTTTCTGCTGCAATGGTTTCAATATCGAATTGAGACATTTTCCGTTTGTATTGATAACCGGATATCTCAAGTCCTTCGGCTTTTACATCTCCGATATTCATGTTCTGTAGAATAAACATGGTATCAAATATAGGGTTTCTGCTCAAATCCCTTTTGATATTCAGTTCATCTACCAATTGCTCAAATTGGTAATCCTGGTTGTCAAATACCTTTAATACATTTGCACCCACTTCCTGTAAAAACGCACTAAAAGTCTTGTCAGCTTGAGGAAAATTCCTGAGCACCAGTGTGTTAATAAATACACCGAGAGTATTCTGAATATCCGAATGCCTTCTTCCTGCAGAAGGGGTACCAATAATGATATCCGTCTGCCCTGTATATTTTGCAAGGAGGATATTATATGCGGTAAGCAGTACGATATACAAGGTAACCCTGTTCTCCCTTGCAAGCTGATAAAGCTTTTCAGCCAGCTCCCTATTTAAAGCAAATAACACCGAGTCCCCTTTATAGGAAAATTCTATAGGTCTGGTAAAATCAGCCGGAAGATTCAAAACCGGTAATTCACCCGAAAGCAGTTCTTTCCAGAACCGCTTTTGGCTCTCCACCTCTTCACTTTCCAGGAGCTTTTCCTGCCATACAGCATAATCCTTATATTGAATATTTAGAGCCGGAAGGTCTTTCCCTGCATAAAGCTCATTGACTTCGCTGACAAGAATACCTTCGGATACCCCGTCCCCTACAATATGGTGCATATCCTGGAGCAGTATGTAGGTAGGTCTTTCTGAAGCATTTTTAAGTTTTACAAGTTTAAACCTGAATAACGGGGGTTTGCTCAAATCATAGGGACGGATAAACTCCCCTATCATGAGGTCCACTTTTTCCTTGTCTTCTTCCATTTCATTGTATTCTATATTGAAGCTTACTTTTTGGTGAATCTTTTGAACCGGCTTACCCTCAATAAATTCAAAGGATGTTCGTAAAATTTCATGCCGCTCCACCAGCTTTTCAATTACCTGTGTAAAATGGTTTAAGTCCAGATCACCCTCTATTTTTAAAACCTGAGTCATATTATATGCCGTACTTTCACTATCTATTTGGCTAACCAGGTACATTCTCTTCTGGGCAGCAGAAAGGGAATAATAATCCCTCATTTCTATCTTTGGAATAGGCCTGCTAAAAGCATCGCCAAAGTCAGAGGAAATAAGATAGTTTTTTATTTCTTCTTTTCTTTCAGCCATATCCTTTAGAATCTCCGCTGTAATGACTCCTTTCGGGGCCTTGTACCGTAAAAACCCGTCCTCTTTCCAAAGCTTGATACTCTTAGCTTTTAACTCCGAGATAAATTTTTCTATTGGCTGCTTCTCTTTTAAACAACTATCATTTTCTATCATTTTATTTTACCCCCAAAGACAAATGACTAAACCCAAATACCCTTCTTTATATAATCATCCCACTTCAGGATTCTTGAATATTTCCTTGAATTTTGTTTCTCCCAGTATCTGGCCTATATATTCGATTTGTTTTTCCTTCGAAACCATCTTTGTTAAGAGTACACTCTTTAACATATCCAAGGCTTGTCCAACCTCTTCAATGCTAGGCTGTCTATTCTCTTTTAATATTTCCTCCTTCAGGTTTTTAATCTTTCTATAAGGCTCTACAACTCCCTTTTGATAAGCTTGTTCATCCCAGTTACTGTTCTTGGTACAAATTGCTGCAGCAATGCATTTTGTAATGACTTCCATCCCGTTACTGATATCCTGTTCACCACTTAAAAGCTTCCTCTTTACTGCTTGTATGTCTGCAGCATTGTCGTAAGAATAGGTTTTGATTTGTGGAGCATTCTTCTTCATGAGATTTCTAAGAACTGTCTGCGGTCCCAGTTCAATTGCCAGATCCACCCCTTCATTTTGCAGATATTGCATGGAAGCTTGCCATCTGACAGGCTGTACCATCTGTTTTGTTAAATTTTCAATAATACTTTCTTTTCCCTGGTAAGATAGAGCAGTAACATTGGATAAAACAGGGTAACTCAAGTCAAAGTAGCTATATTTGCACAATTCCCCGTTCAGCAAGTCTGCAGCAGGCTGCATTAAAGGACTGTGGAAGGGTGCGCTTACCTTTAGCGGAATCACTCTTGCACCTGAAGCTTTTAGTTTTGCACCTGCTTCTTCTACAGCTTCCAAATGCCCTGAAATAACAATCTGCTCGGGAGAATTATAATTGGACACCACAATCAGCTTTCCATTCTTTGAGACATTGCTGCATTCTTCATCAATTGTACTTTGGCTGACCCCACTGACAGCAGCCATACCGCCTACTCCGACTGCTACAGCCTGCTGCATGAATTTGCCTCTTTGTCTTACGATTTTGACCGCATCCGTAAATTTTATTGCTCCTGCACAGCACAATGCCGAAAACTCACCCAGACTATGCCCAGCCGCATATGCAGGCTCAATACCAATTTCTTTCATATATACTCTGAAGGCTGCCATACTTGCTGTTAAAATAGCAGGCTGTGTATTTTCCGTTTTTATAAGCTCTTCCATATCACCTTCAAAGCATAGTTTTTTCAGGTCAAAGCCTAAGGCATTATTGGCTTCTTCAAAGGTTTCTCTTGCTTCCGGAAAGGACTCATAAAGCACCTTTCCCATTCCAACGTATTGAGAGCCCTGACCGGGGAATAACAATGCAACTTTATTCATATCAAATCAACCTCCAATATTTAAAATTATTTGTTTTATTTATAAAGCTCCTTCGTCAAATTCTTCTTCCAGTTCATTTGAATCCTCATCACTGTCTCCCAGTATCTTTGCCAACTGTGCGACAGTTGACTGTTCAAAAAAGCTTTGCAGATTCACATTTCTATGGAACTTCTTTCGAAGAATTGTAATTAATGAAGTGGCCAGGAGTGAATGTCCTCCTAATTCAAAGAAGTCGTCGTGAATACCCACAGGATAAACACCCAGCTGCTCCTGCCATATTCCCGCTATCACTTCTTCCAGTTCATTTTGAGGAGCCGTATAAGGCACATCCAAATTCGGTCTGTTATTTGACTGGTTCGTGACCTTCGCAGCACCGCTATTTCCTCTTACGGATGACATTCTGAATTCCTCAATTTCTTGAAGCCTTCCCATAAAATCATCGGGTACTACTGCAACCTGAGCCAGGGCCTTGGATGCTATGATCCTTTCTAATAATGTGAGTCCCTCGTGAACGGTTATTTTCTGCCTTTTGCTTCTGGATCCGGTTTTCACCGCCATTCCTACTTCGTCCCATTCATCCCAGTTAACCGATACGGTAAAAGTGTTTGACATTTGACTTCTGTAATGCGCATAAGCATCCAAAACTGCATTGGCACCACAGTAATCTACAAAGCCTGCCTCTCCCAGAATGGAACTGCTGGATGAAAACAACGCCATAAAATCTAAATCCTCGTCCTTAAATAATTCATCGATTATCAATGTACCTGCAACCTTGGGTGCAAACACTTTGTCTGCAGCTTCTGCTTGTTTTTCCTGAATCAGCCCGTTATCAGAAATTCCTGCTGCATGAATGACTCCGTGAATGGCGCCAAATCTGGATTTTGCCTGTCGAACCACTTCACGCATCTGCTCCAGGTCAGAAGTATCAGCCTGGATTGCCATGACCTCAGACCCCAGTGCTTCCAGTGCTTTTACTTGCTTTATGATATCGCCGGCAGTATCTTGGGCAGGGTGTGTATCAAGCCATTCCTGCCACTGATCTTTTTCAGGGAAAGCAGACCTTCTGGTAAGAATCAGATTAACCTTTGCCTCCTTTGCCATACGAAGAGCTGCAACAAGTCCTATCCCTCCCAGGCCTCCAGTGATTAGATAAGTACCTCCTTCTTTCACCCAGTTTCTTTCCTTCATACTTTCAAGGGTGGTACATTCCATGGTTGGCAGCCATCGATGATTTCCCCTCAGTGCAATAGTAGTTTGAGGCTCCTCTGCCGATATTTCAGCTAGAATTGCTTTTGCAAATCTGCTTTTTTCATTCCTTCCGATGCCTTTTAAAACTAAATCGATGCTTTGGCAAAAAATATTGCTATACTCCATCGGAATAACCTTACAAGGTCCGGTGATTACTGCCTTTGCAGGATAACAGACCTTTTCATCTGAAATGACCTGCATATTATTTGAAACAACAGCAATTTTTACATTATGGTCAATGATAGTTTCTCCCAATGCCTGTGCAAGACAAAGCAGGCTGTGAAAGCCATGACTTAAGCATTCCTCAGAAAACTCCAGCATTGGACATCCAAGCTCCTCTTCTGTTACATTCCAAAGATGAAGAATGCTGCCTGGTTTATTCCCTTTAAACACATCCTTTACCAGTGATACGTAATGTTCTTTGGTCTTAGGATTTATGGTATAGGCGCCTTGATTCATCTTGCGGTATTGATGCCCTTTAGAGACAGTCACAAGCTGAACACCTTCTTCTTTTAACGTCCTGACGATATTTTCGCTTAAGCCCGTTTCATCTTCGAAAACAAGCCAAGTACCGTCCTTCTCCAGTTTGCTGCTGACAAAAGGAACATTGGCCGCTCTCTTCCAGGAAGGGAAGTAAAGCCAATCATTAAAATCGGATTTTTTTGAGGATGAAATACTGTTCTTTTTCATTAATTCCTTGCTATTATATTGCTCTACCCAATATCTCTTCCTCTGGAAGGGGTAAGTAGGCAGCGGCGTTCTATGCCTTTTTTCATCACTGTGGAAAGTTTTCCAGTCAACGGGCACACCTTCAACCCAAAGCTTACCGATGGAAGCCAAAACTTCTTTAGAAGCCAGGGAACTGCTTCCTATCAGATGATTGGCAGTACTGTTTTCTTTCTGCGTACTTTTTGCTGCACCGGAGAAAACTCTTTCATCCTCCTTGGCTTCCAAAAGGCGAACTGCATCCTCCAGATCCCTGCACAGGATTGCACGCCTGTATTCAAACTCTTTTCTACCAACATGGAGGGTATAAACGGCATCCGAAAGATGTACGGTTGGATTTTCCCTAAAGTGTTGTGAAAGGTTCAGGCACATCTGTTCCAATGCCTCCGGAGCCTTGGCAGATAAGGTTATCAGCTGCCACTCCCTTGAGGAAGGCAATACTTCCATGGGAAGTGCTTCTTCTACTACAGCATGGACGTTGGTACCGCCAAATCCAAAAGAACTGACTCCTGCGGTTCTTGGCTTTTCACCTGTTTCCCAGTCACAGAGCCTGGTATTGATATAGAAAGGACTATTTTCAAAGTCAATCTTGGGGTTTGGTATTGAGAAATTAATGCTGGGAGGTATCTGCTTATGTTTTAAAGCCAGTACAGTTTTAATCATTCCAGAAATACCCGCACCTGAAATAGCATGTCCAATATTGCTTTTTACCGAACCAATGGCACAATAAGACTTTTTGTTTGTAAATTGTTCAAACACCTTGGTAAGTGCCGATATTTCAATCGGATCCCCTAAAGCCGTACCTGTCCCATGGGCTTCGATATAACTGATATCTTCCGGATGAACCCCGGCAAGATTTTGGGCTGCTGCGATTACCTCCGCTTCTCCTTCCCTGCTGGGTGCAGTAAAACCAACCTTTGTAGAACCGTCATTATTGACAGCCATTCCCTTAATCACTGCATAAATGTGATCTCCGTCCCGCAGGGCATCTTCCACACGCTTTAAAAGAACAACACCAACTGCACTGGTAAAAACCGTTCCATAGGCATCTGCATCAAAGGGTCGAGTATGCCCATCCGGCGAGCCGATAAAACCCGTCTGATACAAATATCCTGATTTCTGAGGCAGTTTTATTCCGGCTCCTCCTGCAACAGCCATATCGCAGTGATAGTTCAGTAATCCTTCATAAGCCATCGCAACCGCAGTCATAGAAGTTGAACAGGCTGTTTGAATATTGATGCTGGGCCCTTTTAAGTTGAATTCATAGGATGCCCTGGTAGCCATATAGTCTTTGTCGTTACCTACCGCAATAGCCAGATCATCCTTTACCCCCAGCTTGTTAAAGAGGTGGTAAAGAAAGTAATAACTCATATTACTGCCCGCGTAAACACCGATAGGGTAATCATATTGATTACAGGAGTAACCCGCATCTTCCAATGCTTCATAAGAGCATTCCAAAAAGAGCCTTTGCTGAGGATCAAGGTTTTCTGCTTCTTTGGGGTTTAGACTGAAAAAGCCTGCATCAAAAAGCTCAATATCTTCCAGGATACCTCCTGCAAAAACATAGTTGGGATCATTAATACTTTCCTCATCAATCCCGCAAGCTCTTGCATCCTCCTTTGAAAAATAGGTAATGCATTCCTTACCGCCTTTTAGCCTTTCCCAAAATTCATTTATATTTTTGGCTCCCGGAAAACGCCCCGACATTCCGATAATGGCTACTCCCTCCAGAGCGTCTTGTATAGGTGTATCAGCCATTTTTTCTACCTCCTGAACATTTGTTTTCTCATTCTTTTTGCTTCTTTTTGTTTCTGTAGCCTGTCATTATTCATAAGGAAGGTTTCTTCTCCATTATCTGCTGCGACATATTTGGCAAGGGCACTAATTGTAGAGTGGGTAAATAAATCAATTAAGGAAAACTCCCGTTGAAACTGCTTGTTCAAACGGCTGTGAACCCTTGTTAAAAGCAGTGAGTGACCACCGATTTCAAAGAAGTTATCATTTACACCCACATTTTCAATTCCCAGCTCATCCTTCCATATATTTGTCAGAATGTTTTCCACCTCATTTCGAGGGGCCACAAAATCGGTTTTGCTATCCAATACAGGTACCGGCAGTGCTTTACGATCTACTTTTCCATTTGCTGATAACGGCATGGTATCAAGGAAAACATAAATACGGGGCACCATATATTCAGGCAGTGCCTTTTCAAGGAAGGCTTGAAGCTCTCCAGATTCTACATCCATCCCTTTTTCATGCACAACATATCCCACCAGATGCATATTGCCAGGCTGTTTTTCCCAGGCAGTCACAATGCTTTCCCTGACAGCGGGATGTTCTTGAAGTACTCTTTCAATCTCTCCCAGTTCAATCCGAAGTCCCCTGATTTTGACCTGAAAGTCCATTCTTCCAAGATATTCGATATTGCCGTCTTCCCTCCATTTTGCCAAGTCACCGGTACGGTACAGTTTTTGCCCAGGCTCCAGAGTATTTGGAACAAATTTCTCATCAGTCAGTTCGGGGAGGTTTAGATAGCCTCTTGCCAAACCTACTCCTGCAATACATAACTCTCCGGCTACTCCGATCGGTTGAGGGTGCATTTTTTTATCCATGATATACAGCTTGATATTGTCAATTGGCTTTCCAATAGGAATACTATCCAGATCTTCTTTTGTAATACAGTCAAAATAGGACACATCTACGGTTGCTTCGGTCGGACCATAGAGGTTTGCCAATTGGGTACCATTCTTCTCCAGCAGGCGTTTAAAAAGTCTGACATGTGAAGGTGCCAAAGCCTCACCGCTGGCAAAAACCTGTTTTAAGCTTGCAATTCTCTCAACTTTCCCTGTATCATTGATATATTCTAAAAATGAATTCAACATGGAAGGTACAAAGTGCATCACTGTAATGCGGTTCTTTTCAATGGCATTGACAAGCATTCCGGGATCCTTTTCTGCACCTGGCTCAAGGAAACATACCTTTGCTCCCTGCATGGACCACCAAAACAGCTCCCACAGAGAGACATCAAAAGTAAATGGTGTTTTCTGCAAGATAATGTCCTCTGGTCCTATAGGATATCTTTTTTGCATCCAGTGGAGCCTGTTTACCAAAGAGTGATGCTCAATGAGTGTCCCCTTGGGTTTTCCGGTAGAACCGGAGGTATAGATGATATAAGCCAGGTTCCCGGGTCCGGCAAGCCCCGGCAAATTGGAGCTGTCTCCTTCATATAGGGAAGCATCTTCCAGAAATATCCTATGTATATTTTCATTCACTTCGATTGAACTGAATTTTCTATGAGAAAGCAACAGGGTTACTCCGCTGTCCTCTAAAATATAATTGATTCTATCCCTGGGATAGTGTGGATCGACAGGCAGGTATGCTCCTCCTGCTTTTTCTACAGCCATTATACCGATAATCATCTCCAAGGAACGTTCCAGCATAATTCCAATGATACTATCCTTTTGAACGCCGTTTCTGCGAAGCAGCCTTGCCAGCTGGTTCGATTTCTCATTCAGTTCAAGGTATGTCAGATGTTGGTTTCCAAATATTGCAGCTACGCGCTCAGGGTAATTGGAAGCATTTTCCTCAAAAAATTCATGGATCACTCTATCCCCCGGATAATCCGCTTCCGTATGATTGAACTCCAATAAAATCTGATTTTGTTCTTCCTGGGTCAGCAGGACAATATCTGACACTTTTTCTTCAGGTACCATGGATATTACTTCAAGAATATTCAATAAATGAACGCCTAATCTTTTTATGGTTGAATTCTTAAAGAGAGCTGAATTATAATCAAATCCACCTTTGATTCCATCTTCTGATTCAGCCAGCTGCAGCCTTAAATCAAAGGGAGCCATACCACTTTCCACATCAATTTGATTTATTTTTAAACCTGGCAGCTCCAACTCAACTTTTTGTGTATTGTGGAATATTAACATGGTTTGAAATAGTGGAGTCCTGCTGACATCACGTTCAGGTTTCAATTCTTCAAGGAGCTTGTCAAAGGGCAATTCCTGGTATGTATAGGCATCCAGTGTCATGTTCTTAATCTTGCGTAAAACCTCAATGAAACTGGGATTTCCCTCAAAATCGGAACGAAGGACAAGGGTATTCATGAAAAACCCGACCAGACCCTCTACTTCTTTCCTGTTCCTATTGGCAACGACAGTACCCGTGAAGATATCTGTTTGATTTGAATAACGGTAAAGTAACGTCTGAAATGCCGCAAGAATAATCATAAAGAGAGTAGTGCCTTCCTTGTTGCAAATGGCTTTCAGTCTTTCTGTCAAAGGCCCTGACACCGAAAAAGGTTCAAAGCCTCCCTCATAGGTCTGGCTTTTAGGTCTTGGGTAATCGGTAGGAAGCTGTATGGTTGTTGGATTTACCAGCTGCTTTCTCCAGTAACCCAGTAATTCCTCCAGGGTTTCACCCTGAAGCCGGTTTCTTTCCCAAACAGAAAAGTCAGTATATTGAATAGGCAGCTCCGGAAGCTTCAAATCCTCTCCTTTTAAAAATGCCTCATAGAGCTTGAAGAACTCCCCCACAAAAATAGCATTAGACCAGGCATCCGAAATAATATGATGAATAATCATGGAAAATACGTATTCATTTTCTCCTGTGACAAAAAGGCAAAATCGGAATAATGGTCCTTTTTCAAGGTTAAAAATAAATCTTGCTTCTTCTTTTAAGCGTTTTTTAAGGTATTGTCCCAGTTCCTCCTGCGGAATATGACGCAAGTCCATCTCAGGCAAGGTCACTTCAACTGATGGGTTTATAATTTGAACCGGTCTTCCGTCAACATTCTTAAAAGTCGTCCTTAACGATTCATGTCTTGCAATTACTTCCTTTAAAGACTGAATAAGAATCTCTTTGTGAAGCGTTCCGCTCATTTTTACTGCATTGGAAATATTGAATACAGGGTTTGCCTTTGTAAGCTGACTGAAGAACCACATGGACTGCTGGAAGAAAGACAGAGGTATTCCCTGTCCGTCCTCTTTTGAGGTCCTTGGAATAGGTTCTCTGTTTGTACGTGCCTCCATATTCACCTGTCTTAAAAAGCTTAGGATATCATCTTTTCTGTCTTTAATTTCGAGAAGCAGTTCCTTTGTTACTACCCCTTTGGGTGCCTGATACTGGAGTGCATCATTTTCCAACCAGAGTCTTATATCGAGTTTTCTCAACTTCGTTAAAAAATCAATAATAGACATATTTCCCTCCGTCAAATGGTTCCACCTTCAAGTTCTTCACTGGATGCTGCCTCTTTTACACCTTCCGTTGCCCAGCGGAACGTCTCAATCAATTGTGCAATGCCTGCTGCTGTTGTAGTTTCAAATAATTTTCTCATAGGGATTTGGACATCAAATTTCTTGCTGAGGTCTGTCGCAACTGCAGCTGCTATCAATGAGTGTCCGCCCAGTTCAAAAAAGTCGTCATGGATCCCAATCCTGTCAAAACCAAGGACCTCCTGCCACTTTTCGATAATGGCACTTTCTACTTCATTGGCAGGTGCCACATAAGCTGACTCCAAATCAGGACGCGGCCTTTTTTTCAGCTTTTCATTACTTTCAAAGCCAAATTGCCCTTCACCTCCATTGGTCTTTAGTCCTAAAGGAGACACATCTATTCTGGTGCAGCTACCGTTTACTTCCTTACTTAGCTCTTCCAAGCGTTCCTTCAAAGCTAAAAATTCCTCTAACTGTTTCTTGCGTTCTTCATTGCTGTTTGTCCGGTTTTGCTCATCCAGCTTTAATGTGATGGTAATACTTGCTTCCTTAAACTCTGAGTCAGTAATACTGCTGGTAATATCCTCTTTCCTGGAAATCAATACATCAGGTTTTGACACACCCCGTTTTCCTGGCTCTATCCAATAGCGCTGTCTCTCAAAAGGATAGGTAGGCAATGGAATACGGTGGCGTTTTTCTTCAACATAGAATTGATTCCAATCCACTCTTCCTCCCACATTCCAGAACATTCCCAAGCATTTGAATAAGGCTTCACAATCGGAAGTTCCTTCACCCTTACCAGGCATTGAATATAGGATGGCCTGTTGAACACCCTCATTTTTATACTTTTCTGCCTCAATGGTCAGCTTGTTTCCAGGTCCAATCTCCAGTAGAATTTGGTCAGCGTCTTTCATTATTTCATTTAAGCCGTCGCCAAACCGGAAAGAACCTCTTTGACGTATCCAGTAATCAGGGCTTCCAAGCTCGGTATCTGTAATCCAACCTCCGGTTACACAAGAGATAAAGGGTATGTCCACTTTACCATTACTTATCCTGGATACTGTTTCCGGAAGGCTGCTATCTTCTGAAACAGCCAGTTTCAAGGCATCTTCAAGGGATAGTACTCCGGACAGGCAGGCAGCAACTACCTCGCCAATACCCTCGCCAATCATACAGCCAGGCTTAATACCCCACTTCATCCATAACTGAGCCAGGGCATATTCAACAGCAAAGAGAATTCCTCTCCCTGTTCCGGCATCGGATATTTGTATTGCTGACCGTTCTTTATCCGATTCAGTTGGGTAAAGAACACTCTGTGCATCCTTACCTGTTTGAGATTGCAGAATTTCACAGCACCGGTCCACTGTATTCCTAAAATTATTTTCTGTTTTGTATAGCTCTGCACCCATATTGACATATTCCCCTTCTCCCGGGAACATGAACACAACTGGCTGAACTTTAGGTTTCTGGAAGTATGTAAAAACACTTACAGGTGACATATTTTCAAATTTGTCTGTCAAATCATTCATGTCCCTGCAGATCAAAACTCTGCGGTGATTAAAATTCCTTCTTCCAAGATGCAGTGTAAACGCAACATCTGCAAGATTTGTATCTGGATTGTTCCTAGCAAAACGGATAAGATTGCCAGTCATCTTTTCCAATGCCGTACCTGTCTTGGCTGATAAGGAAATAATCTGCCACGGTCTCTTTGAAACCTGGGATGATTCCACCTGAGGTGATTCCTCCAAAATCACGTGGGTATTCGTCCCACCTATTCCGAAAGAACTAACCCCTGCTCTTAATGGGAACCCATCTGTTTTCCAATCGGATAATCTTGTATTCACATAAAACGGGCTGTTCTCAAAATCGATTTTGGGATTTGGCGCTTCAAAATTAAGGCTTGGGGGAATCACTTTATTTTGCATGGAAAGCACTGTTTTCACCACACTTGCCAAACCACCGGCATTTACAAGATGTCCAATATTGGTTTTTACAGAGCCAATGGCACAAAATTGTTTTTTCTTTGTATACGCACGAAAAGCTTTTGTTAAGGCAGCAATTTCGATGGGGTCTCCAAGGTCTGTACCTGTGCCGTGACCATCTATATAGGTAATGGTTTCGGGATTTACACCCGACATTGCAATAGCTTCCGCAATACACTCTGCCTGCCCGTCAACATTCGGAGCTGTATAACTGTTCTTTTGAGAACCGTCATTATTGATACCTGTCCCCTTAATAACTGCATGAATATGGTCTCCATCTGCAATGGCATCTTCCAGTCTTTTTAATGCAACAATTGCAAGACCGCTTCCGCTGACTGTTCCGTTTGCTTTGGAATCATAAGCACGGCAATGACCATCGGAAGAGCCGATTCCTCCTTCCTGGTAGAAAAAGGCTTCATTTCTTGAAACCTGGAAGCTCACTCCCCCCGCTAATGCAAGATCACACCCAAAATTCATAAGATTTTGGCATGCATCATGGACAGCCACCAGAGATGAGGAACAAAGGGTATTTACATTCACGCTGGGTCCTGTCAGGTTCATTTTGTAGGATACCTTTGTAGCCAAAAAATCCTGCCCGTTTGCCAGCATGATTTTAAATGATCCCACTGTGTCTGCCAATCCAGGATTGGAGTATAGATTTCGTATCATGTAGCCGCTTAAGTTTGCACTGCCATAGACAGCCACTCTCCCAGTATAAAGCTCTGAATTATACCCGGCACTTTCCAGTACCTCCCATGCGGTCTCCAGATACAGACGGTGCTGTGGATCCATGATTTCAGCCTCTCTGGCAGAATAGTCAAAGAAAGAGGCATCAAATAAATCCATTCCGTCCAAAATAGCATCTGCTGCTACAAATCTCGGATTATCCAATAAATTCTCATCTATACCCATTTTTAACAACTCTTCACGGTTAAAAAACTTGACAGATTCTACTCCATTGTAAAGGTTTTGCCAAAATTCCTCCATATCCGCTGCCCCGGGGAAGCGTCCACCCATTCCGATAATGGCAATTGCCCCTATTCCATTACTTTCATCAAAATTACTCACCAAATTCCACCCCTTTTCTTGTTTGCATGCGCTGTCTTCTCTGTTTCATCAATTCCAGCTGTTTGTTAACCCTGCTGTTGACTTCTTCAAAAACCGGCTGAGACTCTTCCTTATTATCATTTTTTAAATAGCCTGCCAGTGATGCGACGGTATTATATTTGTACAGGTCGACCACAGCAATATCTGTTTCAAACTTTTCTTTCAATTTGGTATGGAACTGTATTAACAGCAGGGAATCTCCACCTAATGCAAAAAAGTCATCCAGAATTCCTACTTTATCAATCCCCAAAACGTCCTGCCAAAGTTCCGCCAGTTTCTTTTCTGTATCACTTTTAGGAGGCACATATTCGTTTTCCAGTTCCGGCCTGGGATGTCTTTCTTTTGAAGCTGCAGCCTCTTCAAGGGTATCTTTGATACCGGATTGTTCAAAATAGTTGGCTTGCTCAATAGCAGCCATAATGTCTTTCGTTGAAACGATGATTTGAGGTCTGAAGCAGCCATGAAGGATACTACCGAATGCCTTCTGCCCTTCGGCAGGAAGAATACCTTCATGCAGTATTCCTGACCTGCTGCGGAGCCCTTGCTCTGCCAACTCTCCGATAAACGCGGTTTCACTTTTCTGCAATCCCACCGAAGTCCTACTCTTGATGTTTGCAGCAGCTGCCTCACCTATCAGTTTCATTGAGAAATTTTTAATCCCGATAATCTGTTGCCCGTTTTCTCCTAAAATGTCTATATCACAGGTGATGATTTCCTGGGATGAATGGCAGCCGTTTTTAAATCGGATATAGCCATAAATCTTTTCAGGCATTGGCTCCTTTATTTCAATCTTTTCATAAGAAAAAGGCAGATAATTTCCTCCAGCCGCCAGTCTTACCGCACCCGTAGCCATATCCAGCATAGCCGGGTGAATTTTGTGGCTATGAAGGTCGGAAATATACTCCTCAGCCAGACCAAGTTCAACGAAACCTTCTGTTTCACCATGAGAGAACTTCTTAAGATTTCTCCACCGATTTCCAAAGCTGATGAATTCTTCTGAAAGCTTTTGCTGTTCTTCCGACGAGTACACTGTCTTCCCGGAGCACTTTTCCATTAACTCCCGGATGTTAAATATTTGACTCTCCAAACCTGGAGGGCAGCTGATTTTCCCCCTGGCATGTTCCAGCCAGTTTTCCTTATCCTCCTGTGCTCCGCTTTCCTGGCTGATAATACGGAAATCATAAGCCTCTCCATTTTTATTTAAAAGGGTGTAAACCTTCCTTTTCTCCCCTTGCCTTACTGCCATAGGGCTTAAGAATAGGACATCGGATATTTGAATATTTGTTTCCCCTGTTGTATCCTCAAATGCAGCCCTGGCCATTTCCAGGTATGCAGTTCCGGCAATGGTCGGTATTCCTAAGACAAGGTGCTCTGATAATATCCAGTCCTTTTCAGGAGATAGCTCCTGGGAGTAAATCACTTTTTCCGGCTGCTCCAAAATGCATTTTCCTAAGAGAGGGTGTATTTCTTCTTCTGAATCTATTCCCAATCCGGTTCCAGCAGCCATTCCTACTCCAGGCCATCTATCCCAGTCTATAGAAACCAGACGGGTGCCCCGCCTGCTGTCATAGGCCTGTGCAAAGGCGTCCAGGAAAGCATTGGCTGCACTGTAATCCAACTGTCCGAACCCGCCGGTAATGGCATTTAATGAAGAACAGAATATCATAAAGTCAAGGTTATCTTCTTTCATTGTCTTATAAAGAAACTGTGTACCTTGTACCTTAGGTAAAAGCATCTGCTCCGCATGCTCTTTCTTTTTGAGCTGAATCATTCCACCACCTGGGTTTCCTGCTGCATGTATCACTCCATCAATCGTCCCATACCTGTTTATTGTCTTTTCACGTAAAGAGCGAACCTGCTCCAAATCAGCAATATCTGTCCGGCATACATAGATTTCTGCACCCATAGCCAGTAATTGCTTTAATTTTTTTATTTTACTTGATATGGTATCTTTCTTATGGTGGGCAGTAATCCACTGCTCCCACTGCTCGACATCCGGGAATTCGGAGCGGCCTGCCAGAACTAATTTGGCCTTTGCCTCCCGTGCGAGAAACTCAGCCAAAACAAGCCCTATGCCTCCCAAACCGCCGGTAATGAGATAAACACCATTCTGTTTGATTTTTATAGATGGATTTGCAGCTTTCCCGAGTTCCATTTTTTCAAACTCCTGGGTCCAACGATTCAAGCCCCGGTAAGCTACAATCCCTTCTTCTGTTTGTATGGTAACTTCCGTAATCAACTGCTCTATTAAATCTTCCTGCGCCTCCAAAGAATCTATCTCAGGCAGGATACAGTCAATGCTGCTGCACCGGATATTGGGATACTCTCTGGGAATAACCCTGCAAGCTCCAAGGTGCAATGCCTTCTCAGGATATAGAGGTCCTTCATTAAACACCCTTTGAGAATTGTTTGTGATTACCTTTATTTGTACAGGAGTTGTCATTCCACATCTTCCAATGGCTTGTGCCAGGAGCATCATGCTATAGAACAAACTTTTCCCACACTGAATACTCTGCTCTGCTGCGCCAGGATTTGTGTATTCTGTTAAGCCAAGCAAGTTAATCACTTTTGCAGGTGTTTTACCCATTGCGGACAATTCCCTCAATAATCGCTCATAATCTTGATAATCGTCAATATTGATTGCATATTGATTGCTTCCGGTTTTATTGAATTGCTCTCCCTTGACTGCTACAAATGTGTCGGTATATTCCTTTATTAGTCTATTTATAAAAGCATGGGCAAAAATATTTTTCTCGGTCAATACCAGCAATACTTCTTTCCCGGTACCATCCTTTGTATTTGGATAGACACCATTTTTCAAGGACTGCTTCCAAACAGGCGTATAGAACCATTCAGAAAGCCCAGCTCTTTTGGCTTCATTTTTATGGGATTTCACAGCATCAACTGTTTTATCCTTCTTAACCCAATAAGACTGTCCATCAAAGGGGTAGTTTGGAAGTGCTACCCTTTTCCGCTTTTCTTCCTTATAAAGATTGCTCCAATTTATCTTATTTCCGGTGGTCCATAGGTTTCCAAGCTGTTCCAATGAATATTCAGCCGGCTCTTCAATGGTTAAAGCTCCAGCATCTGCTGCTTTGGCGTCATTTATATTCTTTTCCAAAAGCTCTATTGCATTCTCAACCGATGTACATACCACAAACCTTCTAAATTCAAATTCCCTTCGTCCCACCTGCAATGTATAGGCCATATCAGCCAGATTAATCTCTTTATTTGCTTTCAAAAAGTTTGCAAAATTAGCAGTCATTCTTTCCAAAGCCTGGTTACTTTTTGCAGAGAAAACCAATAAGACCTCAGAATGATTATTTATATCACTGTAAACTACCGGAGCCTCTTCCAGCACAGCATGGGCATTGGTGCCACCGATGCCGAATGAACTGATCCCTGCTCTTAAAGGCCCCTGGCTGTTTTTCCACTCGGTCAGAGACTCATTTACATAAAACGGGCTTTCCTTGAAATGAATCTTTGGATTGGGGCTCTTGAAATTGAGGCTTTGCGGTATCTTTTTATTGCGAAGCGATAATACTGTTTTAATTAAGCCCGTTACCCCTGCGGCTGCATCAAGGTGTCCGATATTGGTTTTTACCGATCCAATGGCACAAAAGCCTTTTTTATCAGTCCTTTGATTAAACACCTGGGTCAAGGCTTCTATTTCAATAGGATCTCCTAATGGAGTTCCCGTACCATGTGCTTCAATATAGGTAATGGTTTCTGGCTCAACACCCGCCTTTAACTGGGCTTCTGCAATTACTCCGGCCTGGCCGTCAATTCTGGGAGCAGTATATCCTATTTTTAATGCCCCGTCATTATTAATGGCTGTACCTTTGATAACAGCGCTGATGTCATCTCCATCCGCAATTGCTTCCTGAAGCCGTTTCATAACAACCACACCCGTTCCATTTCCACCCACGGTCCCTTTTGCCTGCTCATCAAAAGCCCTGCAGTGGCCATCCGGAGATAAAATCATCCCTTCCTGGTACAAGTAGCCTGACTTTTGAGGGAGTCTGATACTCACACCACCCGCCAAAGCCATATCACACTCCCCATTGAATAAGCTCTGGCATGCCAGATGAACAGCAACAAGAGAAGATGAGCAAGCGGTCTGCACCGTTATGCCCGGACCTTCAAGATTCATTTTATAAGCGACACGTGTAGCCAGAAAATCCTTGTCGTTGCTGATCATAATCTGGTAATCACTGGCTAAACCTTGAGAACCACGGCTTTCTTTAATGTTTTGGATATAATGATTCATTCCCACACTTGCGTATACACCAATCTTCCCCTGATAACGCTCCGAGTCATAACCAGCCGTTTCAAGTGCTTTCCAGCATTCCTCCAGGAATATCCTCTGCTGTGGATCCAAAATCTCGGCTTCTCTTGGATTGTATCCAAAGAAGTTTGCATCAAATTTATCCACATCATTCAGTATACCCCAAGACTTTACATAGCCTGACTTCTTTAAAAGTTCCGGATCCACCCCTTCTTCCAATACCTGTTCGTCTGTAAAACGGGAAATGCATTCAACCCCATTACACAGGTTATCCCAAAACTCTTGAATATTTGCTGCACCCGGGAATCTTCCACTCAAACCGATGATTGCAATATCGGTATCCTTCTTTTCACCAGAAATCCGACCGTTGGAATTCCCTTTCGGTTCAGGTTGGTTCCCAGTCTGCAGAAACCTGGCCAGGGTACTTATTGTGGGGTATCGGAAGAGGTCCATTATAGATACTTCTTTATGAATGGCATTACTTATTTTGCTTCTAACCTGTGCCAAAAGTAAAGAATGTCCGCCCATATCAAAGAAATTGTCGTTAACACCTATCCTTTCCAGGTGCAAAACTTCCTGCCAAATCCTTGTGATCGAATCTTCCGTCTTATTGGAAGGTGCTGTATATTGGGTTGATAATTGCGGCCTTATGTTTTCAGGCATAGGGAGTGCTTTTCTGTCAATCTTCCCGTTAGGTGTCATGGGGAAAGAATTTAAAAATATGAAGCTGGACGGTATCATATAATCAGGAAGCTTTTCTTTCAAGCTTTTACGAAGGTTCTCGGAGCTTAAGGTCTCCTCAGCTTGTTCCGACACAGGAATGATATAAGCAATCAGTGTTTTTTCACCTGCAATCACTTCTTTTGCAACAACCACACATTCTTTGATTGATGGGTCGAGGTTTAACAAGGTCTCAATTTCGCCTAATTCTATCCTGAATCCCCTGATTTTTACCTGATTATCCATACGTCCCACAAACTCCATATTGCCATCCCGGGTAAACCTGACCAAATCTCCCGTCCTATATAGACGAGCCCCCTTTTTCCCACTGAAGATATCCGGAATAAACTTTTCACGCGTTAATTCAGGTAGATTTAAATACCCTCTTGCCAGTCCATCCCCGCCGATGAGCAATTCACCGGGTATTCCTACGGGGACAGGATTCATTGCCCTGTCTACCACATAAACCTGAGTATTGGCGATGGGCTTACCTATATAAATATCTCCATCTTTCGAATCAATACGTTCCAATGTAGACCATATGGTTGTTTCGGTAGGACCATAAACATTCAAAAGGGTCTGGCATCTATCCAGAAGCTGATTTGCCAAATCCCGGGGCAGGGCTTCTCCACCGCATAATACTGTCAGGTCTTGATTACCGTTCCATCCCGCTTCAATTAAAAGTCTCCATGTAGCAGGTGTAGCCTGCATTATGGTAATATCCTGCTGATTTATAATCTTCATTAATGCGCTGCCATCAATGATTTCATCTCTCTTTGCAATGACTACTTTGGCACCGCAAATCAGCGGCAGGTACATTTCAAGTCCTGCAATATCAAAAGAAAGTGTCGTAACAGCTAAAAGTGCATCTTTCGCACAAATTCCGGTCTTTTTCTCCATGGAGATAAGGAAATTAATCAGCGCACGCTGTTCAATCTGAACACCTTTAGGATTTCCGGTAGAACCGGAAGTGTATATTAAATAAGCCAAATGATGCCCTTCATAATTTCTATTTGGCTTTTCAGCACTAAACCGGGATATAGTATCCTTTTCCGCATCAAGGCAGATGACTCTGGCATCACTCTGCGGTAAAGTGTCTGCAAGCTTACTTTCGGACAGTATGATATTTACCTTTGCATCCTCCAACATAAACGCAAGCCGTTCTCCCGGGAAGACAGGATCCATGGGAAGGTATGCCCCTCCGGCTTTATGTATGCCCAGCAACCCAACAAGCATATTCACCGAGCGCTCCATATAGATACCTACAATACTTTCCGCTCCCACTCCATTGGAAATCAGGTAATGAGCCAATCGGTTCGATTCACTATCCAGCTCCCGGTAAGTCAAGTGCTGTTTCTCACACACAACCGCCAGCACCTGGGGTGTTTCTTCCGCCTGTTTGGTGAATAATTCCACCCAACTCTGACCCTTACTGAAATAATCTTCTTTTGTATCATTCCATCTATTGATGAGTGTATCTTTCTCCTCAATGGTAAGCATTTCAAAATCATCCAGACCGGCCTTGGGGTTTTTTAAAATATTCTTCAATAATTGTTTGTAATGACCAGACATCCGGATGATCGTGTCTTCATTAAATAACTCTGTATTATATTCAAAATCTACAATCATACCTTCGCCTGCTTCACGAATGTCCACGGCAAGATCAAATCTTGCATAACCTGCATCCAGATCCTTTTTCGAAACACTGAGCTCAGAAAACTCCATGCGCGGCAGTGGAGAATTCTGCAAACTGAATAACACCTGGAATAGTGGGTTTCTGCTCATATCACGTTCGGTGTGAAGCTCCTCTACAAGCTTTTCAAAGGGAACATCCTGGTTTTTATACGCTTCTAGAGTCACCTTTTTTATAAGTCTTAAAAACTCACTAAAATTAATTTCACTGGAGAATGTAGTACGCAAAACAATGTTATTTGTAAAGAAGCCCATTAAATCCTCCAGATCTTTCCTGTTCCTGTTGGCAATGGGTGAACCTACCACAATATCCAATTGTCCCGAATACCTGTAAAGCATGAGTTTAAATGCTGCAAGCAATACCATAAAAAGAGTTGCATTCTCTTTTCCGGCATAAAGCTGCAGCTTATTCACTAATTCTCCCGAAATTGTACAGGTGAATTTTGCTCCATGATAGGTCTGGACAGGTGGTCTTTGTTTATCCAGCGGCAAGTCTAAAACGGGAAGTTTTCCACTGAGTTTTTGTTTCCAATACTCAATTTGTTTTTTTAGACTCCCCTCTTTTAACTTTTCAATCTGCCACTGTGCGAAATCTGCATACTGAATAGCGGGTAAAGGTAAATCTTCTGCTTTATGATTCAGAAATGCTTCATAGTAGAAATTAAGCTCTTTTAAAAGAATGCCAAAAGACCAACCATCAAAAATGATGTGATGTACTGCTAAAACAAGTATGTGTTCCTCTTCATCCATTTGGATGAGCATGCCCCTTAAAAGTGGAGCCTTTTCCAAGTCGAAGGGTTTCGAAACCCACTCCTTTGCAATGTCTGATGCTTTTAACTCTTTTTCGTTCGCTGAAGTATCAAAAAGGTTAACATATTCCATAGGCATTTGGGCATCCTTGTTTAACACCTGAGCAGGCTGTCCATTCTCTTCAGTAAAAGATACCTGTAAAATCTGATGTCGTTTTATCAAAGCGTTGAAGCTTTTTAAAATAACTTCTTTTTTTAGGCTTCCTTTTAATACTAACCCGGTATACAGATTGTATTGCGGGCTCTCTGAATTCAAGCGGTCCAAAAACCAAAGCCTCTGTTGTGCAAATGAAAGAGGCAGCCTATTTTTTCCTGCTGAAGTACTTTTTATCAGTTCAACCCTTCCTTGCCGGTTCTTGAGAGAAAGCTCTACTTTCTTTGCCAAATGCTCAATGTCAGAGTTTTCAAAAATCTCTCCCTGTTCCAATTCAATTTCAAAGGAATCTCTGATTCTGGATACGATTTGTGTGATATGCAAAGAATTCCCGCCCAAAGCAAAGAAATCATCACAAATACCAATTTGTTTTATGTTTAATACATCACTCCATATTTGAGCCAATTCTTTCTCAGTATTGCTATTTGGCTGTACATACTCTCTTTTTTCAAAATTTTCTTGAAGCAAGAGCTCTATCTCATGTTTGACTAGGTCAAACTCCCCCCGCATATAGCTATCCCGAAGTTTATAGCGCTGGACTTTCCCGCTTGTGGTTTTAGGTATATTTTTCACTTGAATGACATGGGCAACTTCAATGCCGATTTTCTCGCTTACAACTCTTTTTAAGCTGTTAACAATTGGAATAAAGTTTTCAAGCTTTTGCTTATGCAGGACAAACAAGACCAGGTCGTCACCTTTGCGGTTTTCGTTGAATACACCAACTGCAACTATTTTCCCCAGTTCAACACCCTCGACACCTTCTCCGATCCGTTCAATGTCATGAGAATAATAGTTTTGCCCTGAAGCAAATATGACATCCTTTGCCCGCCCGGTTATGATGAGCCGTTTTTCTTTCATAAAGCCCAAATCACCGGTATTTAGCCACCCATCCGGTGTTATGGTTTGTTCGGTTGCTTTTTTATTATTATAGTATCCTGATGTAACATTTCCTCCCGAAATGTGAACATACCCAATCTTATTTTCACCAATATCATGATTTTCCTCATCACAGATGCGTACATAGCAATTGTAAATGGGATAACCCTCATCCATAAAAATTACTGCATCTTTATCTTCTTTGCTTGTTTGTGCGATAGTTTCGCCCACTTTGAGATGATTCCGGTTTAAAACATGGAATCTAAAATCTTCACCTGGTTCCGGGAAAGCAACGGCAATTGTACCCTCCGCAAGGCCATACACTGGATGCATTGCATTTCTTTTAAGCCCATAGACCGACATACTGTCCAGAAATTCATTGCATAAATCCAAAGAAATGGGTTCTGCTCCGTTATAGATTAACCTGACATTTGATAAATCCCAGTTTATTTTATCGTCAGCATGATAGAATTTAAGAAAATGCTTGTATCCAAAGTTGGGAGAATAAAGGATTGTTACCTTATGTTCACTGGCCTTCTGAATCCATAAGGAAGGATGTCTTATAAAAAGAGCTGTATTGATGTTGTATTGGTTCATACATGCCAGCATACCCTTTATATGAGTACCGATCAGCCCCATATCATGCGTGAGCGGCATCCAGTTTAATCCGATATCATTGGGTTCAATATGATCCCATTGAATAACGGCATTGAGGTCTACCAGTACATTTTCATGGGTAATCACAACACCTTTCGGATCCCCTGTAGAACCTGATGAGAACTGAATAAACGCAATATTATTGGATTGAGAAAGATAAATATCTCCATCATTCTCGGTTTGTATAACCTCTTCCACAAAAACTGCACTTCTTTTTATACACTCTATTTTATCACTTATATTGTTTTTTTCCGCATACGCGCACAGCTTTTCAAAAAAGTCGGCTGTCACTATGATTCCGGGATTATTTAATATGTCCCAGATTTTAAACAATTTCATTTTATGCTCATCGTTATTTCCCGTTGTGACGGGCACAGGAATCATCCCTCCAAGAATACATGCCCAGAAAGAGTAAATAAACCTTTCATTGTCATCAATTTGGAAGATGACCTCATCGCCCTTTTTATATCCGAATTTTTGGAAGTGATATAAAAGTTTTAGAGATGTATGATATAGTTCTTTATAAGAAATATATTTCTCCTGGGTGTCACCCAGTATAAATGTAATCCCCTTTTGTTCCTCATTTTTTCTGGAAATGAACAATTCGGTTAATGTTTTATAGTTGTTCATTTGCTCCCCCCTAATTAAAACATAGTCATCTTTTTTATTCAGTGTAAGTTGACAATCTTGTTATCAGGAAACTGTTATTTTCTCAAAAACCGGATTTCCAGGATTCTTTCTTATATTCTTTGGCCGGAAAAATACTTCAAGCTTCAAAGTGTCCGGTTGGAAAATAACCATCTGGAGAGTCATTTTATTATATACATCTCCACTTTCAGAAAAGGTTCCGGGTGAACCATCAGCATAGCAGGCAACCTCTTTTAGCTCTTCAAAGGATACGGTTGCCCCCTTGTTCTGCAGTTGTTTTTTAATATTATTCCATCTTTTCGTATTGTACTTGTTGCTGCTGTGGTTATCATGATTACCATAAAGAATAAAGGAATTGACCGAGGCAATGGAATCCTTGATTTCCCATGAAACACTGTTGTTTAATTTGGAATCTTCTGTTCTTATGGCACGTTTGACCTTATGTCCATTTGTTCCGTTTCCGCTGAAATTGTTTTCTAAAATGATGCTGGTATCCGGATCTGAAAAACCAATATTGTGATTAAAGGAATAGAGTTTTGTCGGGTCCTGCATAAATTCTGCCGCTTCTTTCATGGTTTTTGTATTTTCCAAGGCAAAACGAAGGTCTAACGGATAGGATCTCCGCCCCTCTGAAGAGTAAGGAGCATTTGTTCCTGAATCAAGAATTCCTGCAAAAACTTTATGGTCGTTAAATCCTGTCAGTATGCCCATGTATCCCAGATAGCCGATGGAATATACTTTTTTATCCGTGTATTTATAAGTAATGAAGGCCTGGATCTTTGGAAGTTGGTTTACACTCCCTCCGTACCAGTCAAGATTTCTGGCAACCATATTCCTATGATCGTCAGAACGGTCACCATATACAGAAATATAACTGCATTGAGTGCCCCGGACTGCATCGGTAAAAAGGTTAAAAAGAAAGAACTCATCTTTTGAGATTTTATTATCTTTAAAATTATTTTGGCTTCCCCCCGAAAAAACCGAAGCCATCCCTTCGATCTCTTCTGCATACTCCTTGTTTACCTGGGGCTTGATATCCTCTACTCTATACATTGCATATTTATTTTCATAGCTTGTGAGATTCTCTCCAATGTACGAATCAACAAGAGATTCATAATTGGGCACCACTTTTAAAATCCCTTTTGCATAAGCTTCTCCTAACTGTTTATGTGTCAACCCACAGGTAAAATCAATCTTAACATTATAGTAATTTCCTTCATTTACTATACTGACCCCTTCCGCCTGAAAACTTGCGTCCCCGGCTATTACAGGTATCTCTTCGCCGCACCCTGCCTGAAACAATAATAATAATATCAAACAACCTGCCAATAAGTACTTTCGCATTTTTACTGCCCCTTTATTTAAATTTATCACACGAATGTCTTCAAAGCTTCGTTTTAAGCACTTGCAGTTAAGTTCACTTTATACTCCAATATTTGTCCCGTTTCCATCTTGATATGCTTGTCCGCATCATCAAAGTAACTGTCATCATGGGTTATGGCGATGATTGTTTTGCCGCGAGCTTTTAGTTCCGGCAGCAGTACTTTATAGAAGAACTTTCTAAATTCAGGATCTTGGTCGGCCGCCCATTCGTCAAAGAGATACACCGGCCGTTCTTCCAAATAGCTTACTAATAATGCCAATCTTTTTCTTTGCCCCGTTGAAAGTTTGGTACTGCTGAACAAACCATCCTTGACCTGTACTTTGTCATCAATTCTGAGTACCTTGAGATACTTCCGAATTTCTTCTGTTTTGGACTGGTAGTCAATTCCATACATTTTATCAAATAGATAATAGTCACCGAAAATTGCGGAAAAGTAACTCCCTAAAGTTTCCTGATCGGCTTTTTCCCCATTAATGGAAATTTCACCTTCATCAGGGGTGTATAAGCCGGTTATCAGCTTTGCCAATGTGGATTTCCCGCTTCCGTTTCCTCCAGAAATAAAAATGATTTCTCCTGACTTAAAATCACAATTGATAGGCCCCACTCTGAACTTTTCACCGTTCTCATTTTTATATTGGAACACAACGTCTTTTACTTTAATGTCAAATTTACTGTTTTGTACCTTGTTGTCTGCTTTCTTTTCATTGCTCTCAATACATGAAATATCCTTAATAAACTGATTGATTCTTCTCCAGCTGACCAAAACACGCATTACGCCGGGGACCAGAAAAATTTCCTGGTTGACAATACCTCCCATATACAGGTACACCAGGACATAGTTTCGAAGTGTATTATTTTGCAGATTAGGGAAAAGCAACGGGAAAATAAAAACTACTATGCCTACTACACCAATATAGAGAATCTCACCCAGTATGGATACGCCGACAAAATCAAATTCAGCTTGTACGCGTGTATCCCTATAGTCTTCACAGCTCTTCTTAATATCGTTGGTAAACTCTTTCCCTTTTCTTTTATTTATGTACAATTCCTTAAAACCTTTTAGCATATCATTGATGTACTTAAAAAACGTATTTTGAATATCCCTGTTTTTCTCAAACATCTTTTCTGCATTCTTGCTGGCAATTAAAAATGCCCCAACAGCACCGCAGATAACCAGGACAGAAATCACCATACCAAGAAAATTAATCGTTGCCAGGTAGATGAAACAGGTAACAAGGGTGATAACTCCGGTTAATCCATTCACAAAGGCATTAACAAAACCGCTTACATTCTCCGTATCATTGTTCAGTGCCGCATGTATATTTCCATCTTCCAGTGCTTCAAATTTATCATAGGGTGCCTGCATCAATTTATTAATGATTTGTATCCTCTTGTCATATACAACTTCACTGGTAATTACAATTAATTTCTTTCTGACAATCATAGCACTGACAGTAAAGAGTGCAATACCAAGGATATAGAATAAGTATAAACCACTTTCAACCCCTGCTCTTCTGCTTTCATCATTCATTACTCTGCTTAGAGCCGCATTGATAACAAATATGACCATGGAATTACCTATTCCGCTTAAAATACTGAGGACGACAATCATAAAATACGGTTTATCACCCTTTTTAACAAAGAAATATGAAAGCATATAATATAAAAAGAACATAGGTATAACAACTACCAGGCACTTCACTGCATTCATCAAGGAAGACGGTCCGAATTCATCAATCAATGCCCATGTGGAATTGTACAGTGCGTAGGGTGCCTTATACAAACAATAACCAATGCCTCCTAAAAGCACGAAAGAAAACAGAAGTACTTCGATACCTTTGACACCATTTCCTTGAAATGTCCGCTTTTTCGTAAAAATTTCTTTAAATAAAACGAACAGGTAATATGTTGTAACCAACACAAATATGGTTGAAACCAACATCATTGTAAATCCTAACCCATTGTCAAACACTGCATCCACCCTCTCAAAAATTTATATCTGCACTGTATTCACTCTGCTATCTGACATCGCCGATACATGGTTACAAATAATGTCCATTTCCGTCTGGTGATTTATTCGCTATAATAAAAAAGCAACACAAAATAACGTAATGCTACATCTCAACCCATAATCACTGATCAAAACCTAAATTAAGGTTGCTCACAAAACTTATTACTGAAGGATTTATTTCAAGAGTAAGAAAATTTGTATATTCCAGAGATGAAAATAAACTTACAATTCTTTTCAGTTTTTTACTATATACCTCATAATAGTTATTTCCATAGTGAGTTGCTCTAGCCATATCAATTGGTTTATCAAAATTCATAATATTCACCTTTATATATGACATGTTTTTTACTAAAATTACTTTAAATTCTACTTTAATCCAAAACCACTTTAAATTCTACTTTTATTAAATCACTTTAAATTCTATTTTTTACTAAAATCACTTTAAGTTCTACTTTTTACTTGTTCTACTTTAATCTTCCAGTTAATTCTAACATAAGCTATAAAATAGTTAAAGTGGTTTTGGTAAAATCTTTTTACAAATACTACCGAAAACCACTTTATTTTACCTTATTCTACCTTATTTTTGACTATTTTTCCTTATTTTACCTCATTTTCCCTTATTTTTCCTTACTTTATTGTTTATGTTATACTTTTTACAAGTTTCACTTAATCAACAACAATAAATGAAGATAATCACCAAACTCCGGGTAAGAGTCCCAGTCCCTTGACACATCATCCTCCGTTTTTCGCTCCTCGACTGAACCCGTTTTAAAATCTCTTTTTTCCATTGCTATGTAGCCAGAGAACAACAGCCGTTTCACGGCAAACTTAAGTTTTTTTGTTGGGCGGGCAGCCCTATATTATTAGTTTTATATGTCCGGTTTTAGCACTCCCTATCATTCCACTCCTTGGATTATCAGTTCTCCTGTTTCGTAGTTTCATTGCCATTATTTTGATACAATACAGGGTGTCTTGCCTTACCATTGGGATTTACCTGTACCAATTGAATGGAGAGGAAGTGGAATATAGCATTTAAAACCCTGTTTCCCTGTCTGCTACGCTGGTCTTTGCCCTTTCCGGCAGAGCTGAAATTTATAGGAGCCACGCCGCTGAAACGAGCCAGCTTGTCGGAGTTGGGGAACCTTTCAATATTGCCAATCTCAGAGATAATGCCAGCTGCTGTGACAAGGTTGATGCCCGGCATGGTATGAAGCTTGTAGCCTGTGAGTTGTATCAGTCTTTCCAATTCCCTGTCTATATCCTCATTCTCCTGCTTCCTGAACTTCAATTCCCGTACAATGCTCTTGATTATGAGGTCACGCTCATTCTGATAATCCTTCTCCTGTGGGCTGTTTCCCTCTGAAAGTGATATTATCTCCTGCACCTTCTTTACCGTCATACCCCTATGCACCTGCCGTAATTCCTCCAGCAATTCTTCCGGCTGTACATCTTTCAGATGCTGGGGATGGGGGTACTTCTCCCAGAAATACATGGCTGTTTTGGTGTCCACATCACAGAAATATTGCTTGTAGCTTGGGTAAACATAGGTAAGCTGGGCATTCAGCTGGTTTTTGGCAACAATAATGCCTTTGACAAGGGAATCCCTGCGTTTGACAAGTTGCCGGATCGTCCAGAATAAATCGTCATGCTGTTCATCCGGCAGGTTGTCCTGCATATCCCTCAGTATCCTTGCCACACAGAATGCATCGTAGGAATCATCCTTTCTGGACATGGGTACGCTTGAACGCATTGCATCGGTGTAGGCAGGATTTACATGCTTGACGGTGTATTTATGCCCCAAAAGGTAGGATGCAAAATTCCGCCCGAAGCCTCTGGTATCTTCCAGTCCGAATATGGGATGCAAGTCCCCGTATAGCGATTTCACACCGGCCATGAATTTGTCATAGGCCGACGGCCTGTTAGCGAAGGTGATCTCGCCTAATTTGTTAGTCCAGCAGTCCATAACCACTGCCGTATGGGTATCCTTATGCATATTGATGCCTATAAAAGCCATCCTGCGTTTCTGATAAATGCTATCTCCTCCGTTTCTTTGCTTTGTCTCCATAAAACCTGCCGGCAACCGCACTTTATGAGCGTTAGTCCAAGAACTTCAGTTCTATGACCTCGCAAGGGAGCGTAAACCTATCCATTTTCCATGTGACAAATTACGTGATTTGCACTGCTTTTCAGTGCTTGGCATCACGAGCCTTGATTCAATTGTTGTGTGTGATATTAACTCTGACAAACAAGGATTGCAAGTAGATTCTGAGGCCTTTTAAATAGAAAAAACAAAAAACAGAGAAGAAAAAATCATCGTTTAATCTTCTCTGTCCGCATATGCTATTCATAATATTCCTTATTGAAAGTTCTGAGGGAAATCCCCCCTTAAACCCCCGGCTGCCTCCATTTTAGCATGGGCAAAAATGTCGGTCAAGCTATGGTTCACCATGAACCATGGGGGGATGTTCTATGCCTCATGGACTAAGTAAAAACCGGGCTGGAGAAATTAATCCGTGCAGCATGTTTTCAATCATCAAATTCCTTGCCCCCGTGTGGCGACGTGTTACCCCTGTTTCCGATTTTCAAGCGACTTTGGGGTACGAATACCCATGCACAGATTGAGAAGGAATTTGAGGGCAATTTGGCGACTGTTTGTTTTTGATACTTTTACGAACAAATTGTGCTGAACCCAGGGGTTGAAAATGATGCAGGTTAAAGAGGGGTGGTCGTATTATGAGAACGCATGTATTTACCAAGGGGTTACATGGTGATCATTACTGACACCTGTAGCTTTTAATGAAATGTTCAGAAATACAGAACCTTTAACATCATGGTGCATAATTTACTTGAAATCAAATTTAGCAATAACCATCCGCGAAACAAGCTTGTCAATTATTAAATTTTATATCAAGTCGCTGAAGGACATAAAGAGAGGGCAAGTTGCTACACCTGCCCCATAGATCCTAGATCAAATCTTTCTTTGTATTGGGGAATTCTGCTTCTACCCAATCCAAAAAATTATTATGGTCTAAAACTCTTTTACTATTTTCAATTGGCAATGTGTCGCCTTGTCCAAGTCTATCTCTTAGAATTTTTAATTTCTTAACAAGCCAATTGTAGGTTGTTGCAGTGTCATAAGAATATGCATCGTAGAATTTTTCAAACAATTCTTTTGTAAACATCTTCGTTTCTTTTAACTGTTTATCAAGGTCTTCATTATACTTTTCAGATTTTTGAATGTCTTGCATATTTATCACTCTCCATTTACTTTTTAATCATTTGATTTGTAGCAGAATTAAACGTATATCCATTTTTACGCAAATAATTATACTCTTTTCCAAAACCCGATAGTTCAAGTTTGCCTAAGCTATTTTTCCTAAATAAACTTCCGACCTGAAATTCTGGTTTTGTAGCCATTAAAATGGTATCATTTCTTACAATAGCATTATCAAGCCATGGTTGATTGTATTCATTCCAAAATTGCTTTGGATTTTGATATAACTCATCTGGCACATTCAAAACATTAAACCCATTCTGCCTTGGTCCAAAATTTGTTGATTTAACATTGCCAAGCTCGTTTACTATCGACCCAGTATCCTTTCCATATGTCCCCAATATAGTTGTAGTTTTCCCTGGTGTACTAACAAGGTCAACACCAGAGGTTGTTTTGTAACTTAACCTGCTGACCCCAGACGCTCCCGTATCAGCTGCGTTCTTTACCTGCATTTCTGGAGTAACCGCTTTATTTACCGGTGTTTCTGTAGCGACTGCTTTATTTACTGGTGTTTCTGTAGCGACTGCTTTCTTTACAGACACTTCTGGAAAAATAGCATTTTTTACACTTGTAAAAATCTCATCTGCCTTTTTACAAATAGTATCAATTCCATTTCTAACCAATTTTGCAAATGAAATAATTTTTTGAATTACTTTATTTCCACCTAGAGTTTTTACCAGCTTAATTTCTGCAGCTGATTTTATTAATTCTGGAATCTTACGAAGAATTCCTTTTAAGTTATCCAGATAACCACTTAGCTTTTTAATAACTTTATTACCACCGCCTAAGAATTTCACCAAGAATTCTATGGCATCCGTAACTACCTTACTAAACTTTCCGACCTTTCCAACCTTCAAAGCTTTAGATATAGCTTTCATTGGCGTTGCAATAACAGAGCCTACCGTGGGAATTAAAGCTATCCCTGAAAATACCGCACCCAACCAATCCTTTCGTACTGCACTTATTCCGACGTTTACTCCATCGGCTATATCACCTACACCTGGAACAAAGCCTATAACATCAATTACCGTTTGGATTCCATCTAATACATCATCCGCATCAATAGTATCCTGTTTTTTATCTTCTGTAGCTTTCTTCGGTTTATTGTTTGTATTGATTGCTAATTCTTTCTTCTTCTTTTCTGTTCTTTCATTCTCCTCTTTTACTCTAATTATCTTATTTCCTTTTTCCTTCTTTAAAGCATCATATGTAGCTTTATCCAGCTTTCCAGTAGGCTCGACCCCTTGCATATACTTAACCTGTGCTAAAGTTTGGGCTGGTGCATTCTGCTTTAAGCCGTTATATGTAGCCTTACAGATTTTTTGGAATTTGAGCAATGCTTTATATGTTTCTCCATCAGGGCTCCACTTACCATCAACTCCGTGCTTTGAAAGATTATAACCTATATCCCGAAGCATGTCCTGAGCTTCAAAAACATATCTGTTATATTCACCAGCTTTTATGTTCCAGGTATTCCCTTCATTAGTATCATGAGTATTTTGCTTTGAAAGCCGCATTGCTTCTTCTTGTGTAATTCTCTGTATAACCTTACTTTCCTGCTGCATATTAGGAAGTTTTTTTAATTGCACTATGCTTTCTGTAGAACCAACACTCTCCGCCTTAGCCCCCATAACATCGGCCTCTTTTTCAAGACCTGCATTGTCATTCACAAGAGCACCTGTTTTCATCTGCATTGTGGGTGTAACTCTTCCCTGCTTTTGCTGAACAGCATGCCAGCCCTCATGAGGAAGATGCTTTTCCTGTCCCGGTGCGATATGTATATCATTTCCCTGTGTATATGCCAAAGCTCCGATTTGCGGTGGCTTATCGGAGTTCTGATGCACTTTTACATCTGATAGATCAACACCTGATAGTTTTTCAAGTCCTGCTCGCAAATTATGTTGCATACTTGAGCTTGAAGCAGAAGTATTGCCATCATCCTTTTTCATTTGTATTGGAGGCTTAGTGCTGTTATCCTTTGAACCTGTGTCTTCTTTTTTCCCATCCGAATCCTTTCCAATTTCAGAATTTGATCTTCCTGATAAGCTTGGCTTCATTGCAACATTTGTCTGCTCTATCTTTCTTTGCTGTTTGCGTAGCTTCGCTTTCTCTCTCGCTGCTACTGCTTGCCTGTACCCTATAATTGATTGCAAAAACAAGAATTCTTCTCTTGTTATGGCATCAGGATTATTAAGCATCATCTGCAGCAATTTCTTGTAATCTGTTGTTCTTACTTTTTTTTTATTTTCAGCAGGCTTATTCTTATAATTATTATTCACAGGATTATTTGTCCTGCCTGAAGCTGGCTCTGGCTTTTTTACTAACATCTTGGTCTGCATTAAATCACTCCTTAAAAATCTGCTCAAATATATGTAAATTTTTAAGAGTATTTAACATCCATATTTTGAAATTAAATATATTTATTATATATTACAATTATTAAATCAATAGACTCTTCTTCAAATCTTCATCTTTATACCCCTGCTCCGCCTTCTTCTCTCTCATCTTCTTCATCAGCTTGCTATCTACATTGAATCCAACTGCACTCTTAGCAGGCATTGGCACATTATTCTCAAACATCCTCCCCACATGATACATAAGCCTCGAAATTCCGAGTTCCACAAAAGGTTCTCCGAACTTATCCATATTATCCAGAAAGAATCGGGCGTACTCATTACCATTCTGCTGACAACGTAAGCCATTTTAATGCAAGTTCTTTGTTCTTCGGTATGCCTTTCCCAAGTAGATAAAGCTTTCCCAAAATGTATTGAGCAAACTGGTTGCCTTGCTCTGCCGATTTTGTGAGATAGGCAACTGCTTTTTCTGTATTTTTCGGAACATCCTTCCCTAGCAAATACAGCCTTCCGAGCTGATAATCAGCCCACTCATTTTTCTGTTCGGCTGACTGTGTTAAATATGCGATTGCTTTATTAATGTCTTTTGGGAAACACTTTTGCTTATAATTATAATACACAATGGGTCTATCTGAGCTCATAAAGTATACGGTTTTGTTGATGAGCCCACATTGACCATATGACCATAATTTGCGATATAATATACACATGAAATATAAAGCTTCTGATAATTATAAAAAGGTGGTGTTCAAAATAAGGATCGTCTAGAGCTTCACCTATACTTTTGTTGAAAGAAAAAAGTGTCATCCTGTTTTTTCATTTACCTGTGCCTTTTTATGTTCATATTCTGCCTGATGCTTTTGTAAAAAGTCGGTGAAATCCGCGTAAGTATACGTACTGTAGCCGCTGAAATCGTCTGAAATCTGGAGCCAGAAACAAGCTGGAATTTCACAAGATTTCAGATTCTTTCTGATGCAGGGATCGCAACCTTCTGAATGATTGAGCGGATGATTTTTGCAGCTTGTGACTTTGCAGGTGCAGAAATTCTGTTTCATGTTTTTTACCTCCTGGTACTCAAATATTTTGACGTTTTTTCAAATCTAACGAAAATTGTTTCATAAATGTTAATAATCCTAAACTGATCCGGCCGTTCCATTTCCCTTTATTCCGGGCATTATGATGGATAAAATAAAAGACAGGCCGGCAATCAGGATAAAAATGATGAATAAGGCATGTACGGCACTGGCGAGTCTCTTCTATTGTACTCCGCAGAATCCTGGACCATGACGATTAAAGCTGTGGAAATTCCCCCTAACGCCATGCCTACAACACAAATTTGTCTTTTCTAATGCGTCACTATAACAAGCAAAGCGGAAATCATGGTAGATAAACTGCAATTCTCTTTCAGCTGTTTGATCAACTTCCAACTTAGTCATGACTACACGTAGAACGTGTAGTATTCATTTTATAAAAAAGTATCGCAAAATACTTTTTAAGTAGTTGCGATACTTTTTTATTGTGATAAATTAACCCTGTATATTTTCTTTTACTGCTTTATCAGACATAAGAGCTTTCTTTGTGTCAGATTTAATGGGAATACCGTCCTCAGTATAGTCCTGCTTGAACGTATCGTACTTTTTGGGATTGAGTGCTACCTTTATTAGTGAAACACATATCATTATCTCCAGCAGAAGTGCCGGGCCACCTCCAAGGTTTGAAAGCATTTTTATTCCATTTACTCCTGCTGATGAAATCATAACCCATGTAACAACTCCAATTATTGCACCCCAGAAAATCTTCATTTTAAAGGATGGCTCGGGATCCTCTTGTGATATGCCTGTTGTACTCATTCCTCCAAGTGTTGTGGTATATGCATCGGAACCCGTTACATATGACAGGAACATACATCCTATAAATACAGGGATTATTATATATGCTATTGGATATTGATTAAAAAATTCATAAACCCCAAACTCAGGACCAGCCCCAATGGCTTTCATCAGGTTGCCCTTAGTAAGCTCCATTTTAATAGCAGCCCCGCCAAAAATTGTCATCCATGCGATATCGAACAGAGCAGGTAAAACAAATGTAACAATAAGTGCTTTTCTGACTGTTTGTCCATAAGAGATCCTTCCAAGGAACATTCCTGATATTGGCGCCCACGCTAACCAGTTGCACCAGTAAAAAATTGTCCACCAACCTGCCCATGGATCGTTTGCTGCCGCACCGGTAAAGCAGGCTTTGGTGAAAAATGTCTGAAGATGATTTGCGAAGGCTTCAACACCTATATTGAGCATGAAAAAAGTAGGGCCAACTATAAATACAAATACAGCGAGAATCAAAAATATTATGAAATTAATCTCTGATAGTCTTTTTATTCCATTAAAAATACCTGTTATTGATGATATAACAAAGGTTGCAACAATTGCAATATCAACCATAGCCCATAATAAGGCCCCAGTCTGAATTCCTGTTAAATATTTAAGCCCCCCGGCAATTGACAGCACACCTGTCCCAAGAGATGCCGACATTCCTGCAATAAGTGCATACATACATACAGCATCAATTCCCTGGGCCCATTTCCCAAGAACTTTATTCCCAAAAACAGGAATTAAGGTGGATGCAAGTGTATACGGCTTTTTCATATTGTAAAAAGCAAATGCAAACATGATAGTAGGTACTGCGTAAATAGCAAGAGGCAAAAAACCCCAGTGGATAAACAGTGTTGACATAGCAAAAACAGCTGCTTCCGGGCTGTTCGGCGTTATATGGAGAGACTCGGGAGGAGTGACCAAATGATATAGGGGTTCTGATGTTCCCCAGAACAAAATGCCAATAGCAATTATGCTGGTTAAAGTAATGGAGAAATATCTCACGTCGTCCAGCATCGGTGCCGCATCACGTCCGCCTATTCTAACATTCCCAAACTTTGAAAACATTATATAAACAATGACGCCCAACATTATTAATACCCCAATGCAAAAAGCCCAGGAGAAATTGCCCATAAGCTTTTCATTTGCATAGTTAATCATTTTTACAAAATGTTCCTGGTCAATAAAGTTATATACGCATGCCGTTATAAACAGTATAACCGGCGGCCAGAAAGCAATAGGTCTTATTTTTTTCATAATAATCCCTCATCTTCGCAAATTTGTCTTTCCACAGTGATGTTTTATAACGCTTAATTCAAAGAGGCGGGAGGTATACTCACCGCCTATAAACTGTAGCGGAACCCGCCATTTATAGAAACGGGGGAACATTTTCCTGCCATGTAATTTATTTGTTGTGCAATATCTCGTGTGATGTTCTGAGGAGTTGGTCTGTATAATCTGAAATTTTGCTATAGACCTTCTCATTAATTTCTTTATACCGTGCAACATTTTCTTTAATCGGGTAAAATGTATCCCTGCGTTTTACCATATGCTGAATGGCATCCTGTCTGTCCTTGTAAACATCTAAAGCCAGAGCTGTACAGATAGCAGCGCCCATACTTGCAGAGCCATTAATAACATTTCTGTGAGCAGGAACCCCATAAACATCAGCAAATATCTGCATAAACAGGTCACCATTTGATCCCCCGCCACTGACAATAATGCTTGTCAGCGAAACGCCTCGTTCGTCGCACATTTCCTGTGTATGGTTTTTCATTGTCATGGCTATGCCTTCCAAAACAGAACGGAACATATGTGATCCTTTATGATTTCCGTTAAAACCTATCATCATTCCTCTTTCATGTAAATGAGCAGGTCTCGCCAGCCAATGAAGTACTGTATATAATCCATCACTTCCAGCAGGTACATCGGCTGCAAGCATCTCAAGATAAGCTTCCGGCGACATACCTTGCTCTGCTGCTGCTGTCACAATATCACTCCCAAGCAGATCCTTAATCCATGTTACTGTTGCCATGCCTCGGCGGATTCCATTACTTTCATAAAGAAATTCCCCAGGTGTTGCACCAGGATTAGTCCAGTAATTCAAAGTACCCGCCCTGTTCTCTTCTCCAACCATCATTGAAGTAATATATGTTCCAAGAGATACCAGCACTGTTCCATCATTCACAAGCCCTGCACCCAGACCTTCAACTGCCTTGTCATTAGCTGTAGCAACAACCGGCGTTCCGGCAGGAATACCGGTGGCCATAGCAGCTTCATCTGTAACATGCCCTAAAATACTAGCCGGGTCCACTAACTCGAACAGCATTTCTCTTGGTGTAGTATAGGTCCTGAATTTCTCTTCATCCTCAAACCAGTTCAAGGTTTCGGGATCAATAGGCCACGGACCCACATAGTTAGCTCTTGTATCCCTTGCTTCACCTGTCATTCTATAGGTCAGATAACCGGTAGTCGTGGTGACATATCTGACATTGTTATCATCATGTTCATATGGTTTTGACAATCGAAGATCCATCCAGCTTTGAACAGGTGATGCCAAACTGCCGTCTTTCTTAACCAGAGCACGACAACATCTGATGGATCCCAATCCAACGCCGATGATATCCTTCCTGTCACCGGTAAATTTTTTCAGAGCCTGCTGGCATGCTTCCTTCAAGCTGTCCCACAGGTCATCTCCCGGGTGTTCTGCCCTGCTGTCACCGTACAGGTTCATAGGCTTAAGCTTGACTGTATGTGAACAAATTTCTGTTCCAACGGTATCAAACAAAGCAACCTTGGTACTTTGAGTACCACCATCTATAGCAATAATAAATTTATTTTCCATAAGATACCTCTTTACATTAATTGAATTGATGCTATCTCATTAAATAGCCGCCATCTACTGTTACGGTAGTGCCATTTACATAATCAGATGCACGGCTGGCAAGGAAAATGGTTGTACCCATAAGGTCCGCAGTATACCCCCAACGATTTGCAGGAATGTGAGCTAGAATCTCTGCGTTACGTTTTTCGTTCTTTCTGGTCATTTCTGTCATTGGTGTTGCATAATATCCCGGAGCAATAGCATTAACCTGTATATTCCATTGAGCCAATTCATCGCACATTGCCTTAGTTAAGCCTACGATGCCATGCTTTGTTGATGCATAGGCCGGCGACCATTGTCCTCCCAAAAAGGAATAAAGAGATGCTATATTAATTATCTTCCCGCTTTCCTGTTTAATCATGTATTTGCAGGCCTCATGAATCATTTCAAAGGCTGCTGTCAGATTAATGGAAATCATTTTATCCCATTCTGTTCTGGTATATTTGGTAACATCCTGTACATTTATACTTATCCCAGCACAATTAATGAGTATATCAATGCTTCCCCATGTATTAACACATTCATCTACAATTCTCTTGCACTCACCATCCGCTGTAATATCTGCCACCATAAATTTATATTCTACACCGCAAGCCTCAACCAGAGCACGTGTAGATCCGTCATCATCTGCAAGGCTTGGAACAAGTACGTTTGCACCTGCTTTTGCTAACGCAGTGGTAAAAGCCTGGCCAAGTCCTCCATTTCCACCGGTTACAATTGCATTTTTACCCTGCAAAGAAAAGAAATCCATATTAAAATCTGATAGCTTCATAGTATTTTCCTCCATTTTATTAATTATTTTTTTCCTCATCCTGATGCCGCATCGATTCTAGAATTCTCTCAGTCAAAAGATCAACAAAAAGTAATGCATCACCTTCTACAACAATATCAGATAGACTGCAAATGGGTGCGTTAATATTGGTATTAACCGAGATAATACAATCTACATTTTTTAGTCCTTCCACATGCTGAATAGCCCCATAAATACCAAGTGCTATATATAGCTTCGGACTGACAGTTTTACCGGATTGTCCAACCTGAATACTGCGGGGAGCAATCCCCTTGTCAACGATTCTCCTGCTGGCTGCTACATGTCCCTTCAGAACTTCAGCCAAAGCCTCCAGGCGGTAAAAATCTTTTCCTACTCCTCCACCGCCGGAGACCAATATGCTGCTTTCTCTTATATCATACGATTGGGGCTTTTCATAAACACGTACTTGCCTTATACCTGTTTTTTCATATGACAAATAATCAAACTCCACAAGTTGGGTTTGCTTATTTTTATTCTGAGTGTATTTGAACACATTTTGGCGTACGCTCATCATTACAGGTCCATTGCTCTTGTTAACGATGCCAGCCATCAGTCTGTTGCTGAATACAGGCCGAACCATTTCAATGTTATTTTCCTTATGACGTATTTCAGTGACATCTGCTGTCAAACCTGTTTGCAGCCTTACCGCCAATCGTGGTGCAAGAATTCTTCCGCACCAGGTTGCTGGAATTAAAATAACATCAAAATTATATTGTTTATGAATATCGGAAATAGCATTTGTTATTTCTTTTACGTTGTATTGTTTAATATTCTGGGCATTTACCTGAATTATAAAATCAAAAAAACCATGAGCTTCCAGAGGAGAATAATTGATGGCCACACCATACGATTCCCAGTGCTCATCTGGATACATCTGGCGCGCAACCTCCAAAAGCTCTATACTGTTTTGAATCTGTTCAGAATCCAGAAAGATAAGACATTTTTTCATTTAGATAAATCCCTTTTCCTTTAGATAATGGAACACTGTCTCAACACCGTCATTATCGGCTTTGACCAATGTCCTGTCTCGTTTTTCATACTGCTTGGCGTAAGTTTCAACAACCTGTGTTAATGAACCTTTTAATCCTGTCTGGTCTTCATTTAAGCCTATGTCTTCTCTGCCAAGTATATATATTGATGACTTTACATCTCTGTTTATCTCACCTTTCCGGACATAAGGAAGCTTATAACCGCTTTCCCTTGTCAAGCTGAGAACTGCCGGTAATGATACCTCATAAGTAACGTAAGTCTGATCATTATCCACATCAACATATGCAAAATCTTTGTTGAATTTTTCTATATCAACCATAGTAATACCTGACATTTGATTTAAGCCAAGCCATTCACCCAATTGAGCGGGGACATGAGCCGTGTCCCCGTCAACAGCGTGGGTGCCGGTAATGATACAATCATAATGCTGCCCCAGCAAATATCTGGAAAGTACCTTGCTGGTAACATAGGTGTCACTCCCTGCAAAGGCTTTATCTGATAAAATTACTCCTTTATCCACACCAAGCCTTAATAAATCCTCCATGTGAGGAATTATTTTCTCCGGTGCCATAGTTACCACTTCAACAACTGTACCGGCCAGCTTCTCCTTAACCTTTAATGCAAAGGCTACTGCACATGCATCGTCGGGGTTAAGTGTCAGGCGCATATCTTCTCTTATAAGTTTATTATTTTCAAAGTCATATCTGAAGTTATCTACATCGGGTACAAATTTCACAACACATATAAGTTTCATATTATTGAGCCTTTTTCTCTTTACTGTTTAGTTTGGCATAAACAGTTAATATTGCAATACCCAGCAAGCCTAATACTGCGCTGACAATGAAGTAAGCATTATAACCGCCCTTATCACCAAATGTAGCCCAAAGAAAGCTGTTTAACTGTGGCAGGATAATATCTGGAAGGTACCCGATAAATGAAATAACTCCAATTGCTGTTCCCATCATTGCAGCTTCAATTTTGGACATGCCCAAAAGCGACCAATATGTGCCACGAATCATATAAAGGAAAATTCCCAAAGCTACCATAATAACAGGGAAAAGTTTCGCAGCTGAAACAGGTGTTAAAGCTGAAACTATCAGAAGAGCTGCAGCTGCTCCTATAGCAATTTTGATAGTAGTAGGGCGACCTATTTTATCAGCAAGGAACCCACCGATAAAGCCACCTACAGGACGCATCCACAGAACTATTACTGTAATGGTACCAACCGAAACCGCATCAATACCTATATTGGTTTGAAGGAATCCACCAATATAATAAACTGTCCAGAATACTGCATATCCCATAAAAATTATTCCGCCCATCAGATATACATATTTATTTTTAAGCAGCTTGCCAACATCTTTAAAGTGGAACTTTTCGCCTTCAACTTCCCCTTTGTTCTCTGACATAGCAGCAAGCTTCTTGTCGCTATCAACAAAAATAGAGATCAGAACAGCAACAATGAATACTATTGCAGAATATACATAAACAACGGCAACCAAAGCAGATCTTTTATCAGGAAGGGCTTCACTGGTTCCAAGAATAGCTGCAAAAACGGCCAGGCCTATACTTGCCATTACTGCTTCGACAACACCTCTTCCACCGTCAAGAATTCCAAAGAAACGACCTTCTTCTCTGGCTTTCGCCAGCATCTTGACAATCTTCATATGTGCACTCCAGAAAGTAAATACTGAGAAAATGCCCCACAAGAAGAATATAATGTTTACCGATGTATGATTTGGTACTTGAGCAAACCAGAAGCCGCAGAGTGAAGTACCAAATAATGATATGGTTATGAGTTTTTTCACAGATATCTTATCTGCAATTATTCCGCTAGGAATATAACCAATAACATATGCAATACCCAACATTGAATAAAAGTTGTTTAATTGTACCTGACTTAAGTTGAATACTTCAAGAATAGTGACCTGATAGTTTGTTCTCAGATAAATAACCGGATAAATTGCACCAGCTGCCAGAATAATTAGGAAAAACTGAAAATACCGTTTAAAATTACTCTTTTCCATAAGCCCTCCTAAAAATTTAAAGGATTTTCTCTTTAACTCCTACTACGCACTTAAAGAGAGTGGTTGATGAGTTGCACTGTTACTTAATGTACTTCTTTATTCCCTCTTCCTGAGGAAAAATTGTACCGTAATTCATAATACCCTTGGGATCAAAAGCTTGTTTCAATTTTTCAAGCATATAATATGCTGTTCCGTGTTCCATCAGAGTCCATTCACTGCGGTATTTTCCAATCCCATGATGGTGGCACATAGAACCTCCTGCTTTAAGAGTTTCTTCAACGATAATCTTCTGAATTGGATGATGATAAATAATCATTTCATCCTCAGGAGCACAATGTATATCATAGTTATATACAAAGTACATATTGGTACCGTTAATATAGCTATGGGAAGAATGACCTCCCAGCATTGTAATATCGTGAGCTCTTGAAAAATCATTTCTGACACGTTCTATTACGTTATGATATATCTTTGGAATGGTTTCCCAATCTGCTGAAATCTCTGTTGTAAATCCAGAATGGCTGTCATTCTCAATCATGCCCTCAACCTCATCATCTATATCCTTCTGAGACCAATTCAGGTGATTAAACCAATCCTCAATTAATTGGCCGTCTACTTGCTTAACCACCCCATCACCAAATTTTGCAACAGCTTCCTCAATAGCGTCACCGGTGGCTTGCACTATTCCTTTAGGTCCTTCAGCCAAAAATATCAGTACACATTTGTTTTCATAAAAATGATAAAAATGCTGAGCTGCATCTTCCTCTGAGTAAATTCTGGACACTGATGGCTTGAAGCCATTTACAATGACTTCCCTTAAAATCCTGATACCTGTATCAATATCCTTCACAAGGTAGCCGTAGAATTTATTATTCTCAGGGTAATATCTGAATATCTTGATTGTTACCTCGGTTATGAAGCATAAAGAACCTTCATTTCCTATGGCGATGTGCCGGATATCAGGGCCTCCAGCTCTTCTTGGTATGTTTTTTATGCGCGAAATGTGACCATCAGGAAATACACATTCAAGGCCTGCTACCATATCTTCAATACCACCATATAATGTAGAAAATTGCCCTATACTCCTTGTGGAAACCAGACCTCCTAATTTTGCTACTGGTTTTGATTGAGGTGAGTGTCCAGTTGTAAAACCTACTTTTCTAAGCTCATCTTCCAGGTCTTGAAGTGCAACACCTGCCTGAACCGTTGCTTGAGCATTGTAAGTATCAATATTAATAATCTCATTAAGGTTAAGTGCGTCTATAACTATGGTGTTTTCTTTCCAAGTTTCCAGACCGCCTTCGGTAGCTGTCTTCCCACCTCTCGGAATAACGTTGATTCCATGTTCGTTACAGAACATAAGCAGCTTGCTGACTTGCTCAGTATTTTGGGGATATACAATTGCAATCGGACTTGGCACATCCAATACCTTTTTAGCCTTGGCATACTTCTTATACCTGTCGGCAGCAGCATCATAAAGATCATCTTCATTAATATTGATTTGATCCGGTGAAAGCATACCTGCTAATGTTTTGAGTATCATATCAGTGTTCAACATAACTTCCTCCAATTTATTTCTGTATAAAAAAATAACCAAAAAACATAATATTAAGTGCACTATTTTTGTATATTATTTATGATCATGCTTTGATTATATATACAGTTACGCTAAATGTCAATTGAAAAATCGGAAAATTTTCTATTTTATTATTTTTTCTATGTCGTAATCGGAAAATTTTCCACTTAGATTTACAATGCATGCTCTTAATGATAAAATAACTTTTATCAAATCAATCTGAGGTGTTTCAAAATGATTAATGTTAATTTAAGTGTTCTAAATCCTTTAGAGCAGCAAATTTACGCAAAGCTTTATGATTACAGCAGACAACATTCCAATATACGAATCTTAGAAGCTGCAGAATTATGCGACTGCTCTGTTTCAAAAATATCTAAATTTGTAAAAAAACTTGGATTTGAAAACTATAAGCAATACTTGGATTTCCTATATGCAAGAGAAATTTCCTCCAAAGAGCCTTCTGATGAATTAACAAGGATTTCAAAATTTATTGACGAATTTGATGAAAAAAAGGTTGAAGAGCTAATTAGTCTTATTGAATCCCATGATAAGATTATTTTATTTGGATATGGGCCGTCACTTATTTGTGCCCAATATTTCGAGTATCGGTTAAGAACAGTAACAAATAAGGTAATTTTCGCTGTAGCGGATGAAATATCCATTTCATCAATATCAGATGAGTCTACCTTACTTATTCTGCTTACGGTAACTGGTAAGTTTCATACCTTTGAAAGTATATATAATGCTGCAACAGCAAAGTCATGTCAAGTCGCTATGGTAGTCGAAGAATATAATACTGATCTGTTTAAACAGTGTGACCATATTTTCTGGCTTTCCAAGTACAATCAGCCTGATGACTTATTGCCTTATGAGAAATCACGGACAGTTTTTTTTATTTTTCTTGAAGAGGTAATTCAGAATTTAATGAGAAAGAACAAGGCTGCTATTGAATAGGCGTCTTGCATGGTATCTCCCCTGAGTTTTTTGTATAAAAAAGACTCAGCAAAGGTCTTGTTTTGCACCTATAAACTTAGTCTTTGATTTCAGATTATTTTGTTTTGATAATTATAGAACTTTATGTGAAACTTCTATACATTCCCATCACCCATTAATTCTTTTTCTTTACAGCAATCGTATTGATAACAGCCTGCTCTTTTATTAGTTACTCATTTTTAACCATTAATCATTTACTGTTGCAACAGGACTACCGCCTCACAATACCTTGAACGGTCAAAAAACTCTGGTATCAAGTCAGGGCTAAAATTTTATTGGGTAAGCAATACCTATCTTCCCCAAATCTTAACCTTTTATCGGACGTTATATAAAATCCAATATATTGCTATCCATTATATGGATAGCACTAAACTGCTATCGCAGTGGTAAAACCTCATTATTCCAAAATGTGCTAAAATTACCGTTTATATTATAACATTTTCATATCACATTTAAAACCTTTAAAATTAAATATACACACCAGTGTAAATACTTTTTAAAGGAGCTGTTTTAAATCATGAACCAAGATGAAATCCTTGCACAATTAAAATTTGACATGGAGCTTAGGGGACTAAGTATACATACTCAAGAAGAATATTTAACCAAGTCAAAAATTTTTCAAGAGCATTTTAACAAACCCGCCACTGAACTTGGAGAAAAAGAAATCAGAGAATTCCTCCACTACCTATCAGTTACTAAAAAACTTTCACCAGCAAGCATTAACACATATAACAGTGGACTTAGATTTCTGTATGGCGTTACTTTAAACCAGAGTTTAAATTACAAGCAAGTCCCTCGCCACAGACAGCTGCGAAAAATACCTGATATCCTTACAACTGACGAAGTCCAAAGACTTTTCGATGCTTGTGAGAACTTACGGGATCAATGCATACTTATGACAATATATGGTGCTGGATTAAGACTAAGTGAAGTTGCAAATTTAAAAGTATCAGATATTGATAGCCAGAAAATGCGAATTTTGATACGTAACGGCAAGGGCGGAAAAGATAGATATGCGTTACTATCACAATCCAATCTCCATATACTCCGTAAATATTGGAAGTCTTATCATCCTAAAGAATGGCTGTTTTACAGCAGAGTCAAATGTACCGGTTCTCATATTACTACCAAGGCAATAGAAAATCTATTTCACAAATATAAATCAAAAGCGGGTATCACCAAGAAAGCGACCGTCCATACTTTAAGGCATTGTTTTGCAACTCATTTACTTGATTCCGGGACAAATATTTTTCACATAAAACAACTCCTTGGTCATTCCAACATTAGATCCACTTGTTTCTATTTACATTTGCTGAGGCTAGATTCTTTAAATGTAACAAGCCCTCTTGATATGTTGGGAGGATTTACTGATGATTGAGATACAGGATATATTCTTGTTATATGGTGATTCATATCGACAAAAACATAAACTCCCCACCAATATTCATAAGGCTATGTCATCAATTGAAAAATGCAGAACTTCATCTTTAGGTGCACATGCCGATGTCTGCGATGAATGCGGCTATACTAAAATTTCTTACAATTCCTGCCGGAATCGTCATTGCCCTAAATGTCAAACCATGAGCAAAGAAAGATGGATTGATGCAAGAAAATATGATTTGCTTAATGTCAAGTACTTCCATATTGTGTTTACGATTCCAGATACACTTAATTCCGTTGTATTTCAAAACCAAAAAATTGTTTATGATATTCTGTTTAAGTCAATAGCTGAAACTCTTCTAGAACTTTCAGAAGATAAAAAATATCTTGGTGCAAAACTGGGGTTTACTTCTATTTTACATACATGGGGGCAAAATCTTATGCACCATCCTCATATACATTGTATCGTCCCTGGTGGCGGACTATCAAACATCGGTAAGTGGATTGACAGCAAGAAGAAATTTTTTATTCCAGTTAAAGTTCTGTCACGCAAATTCCGCGGTAAATTTCTATATTATCTAAAACAGGCGTATACTAACTCTAATCTTATTTTTTTCGGAAATCAGCAGTATCTGGTTGATAAAAACACTTTCAATACCTTTCTATCAACTCTTTATTCCAGGGAATGGATTGTTTATTGTAAACCACCCTTCAAAAATGCCGCTTACGTAGTAGAGTATTTGGGCAGATACACACACCGGGTCGCCATTTCAAACAATCGGATACTTAAGTTAGAAAACGGCATTGTCACATTCAAATGGCGTGATTACAAGGACAACAATCAGCAAAAACTTATGACCCTACCAGTTGAGGAATTCATACGACGCTTTCTTATTCATATTCTGCCTGATAGATTTATGAAAATACGTCATTATGGGATATTGGGTAACCGCAAAAAAACTACGAAGCTGAAACTTTGCAAACAGCTTACAAATACGCCAATGAGGCAAAAACCTAAGGAAAAGTTAACGGCCCTTCAGCTTCTTGAAAAGTTAACTGGTAAGGATTTCTCAATCTGCCCTTGTTGTGGCATTGGGCACCTCAGCAGAGCTGCACCAGCATGAATGTCCCAAACTTATATTATTTTCTTAAATGCCTGTTTGGGGAGGGGGGAGCTATGCATATTTTTCTATTAACACCAAAAATCCAAAATCTTGATTATCACTTTTTCATTAACTCTTTGATAAAAATCCAGAAATATGATGTCCAGAAAAGATTAAAACCCCATAGTTATAGTCAGTGCCAAAATTTCCGCAGTTTCGTTCTATGACAATTATCTAAAGTTTAGCGTGGTTCCTGCCAATTTTAAAGCTCAAGCATCTATAGGTACTTGAGCCTTTTTTTCGCCAAACTTCAGATAATTTACTATTCATAACTAGTACCAAATACAGCGATTCCACTACTCCTTAAGCTCCTTCATACTCTTTGCATTCTTGCTTGTTACAACTTTTTTTCCTGTCGTTTCTTCAAGTTGCTTTCTGGCTGCCTTTGCAACCTGACCGCCTTGTCGAGCCACTGTCTTATTTTCTTCAAAGGTTTCCGGCTCTTTTTGTTTGGAAATTTCGGTAGTTGAAGCTTCTGCGAGCATATTCAAAACCAATTCGAGATTCGTCATATTATCCCGTAAACTTTCCTTTTTTAAGTCTTTAAGCTTCTTATATTCTTTAGTAGTTAATCCTGCCCAGGACTTAGAGATCTCGTCCGTTAATATTGCATATTCAATACCTTTTTGAGATATGTTTCGAGGGCACGCTCAATTGCAAGTTCAGGATCAGCGATTTCGTCTATTCTTTCCTCTCCAACCTTTGCAAGCCATATTTTAAAAGGTTCTGCTTTTGGAGATGGGATTGACTGAATCAAACGCAGAAGTTGCTCCGTGTCGGCAACATCGGTCAACCGCATTTTTCCGTCTTCGGCTTTCATTTTCAACTGTCCGATTTTTTCGGACAGTTGACTCCCTTCTGAATTAAGTTTAGATTTCAGGTCGCTCCAATATTTCCGGGGGCGATCAGTTCCAGTCAGCACTTCATAACGTCAATAATAGAGAAAAACCATTTTTCTTTTTTTTCATCCCATAAAACACGTACTCTTCTATCTTCAAATAATTTAATCGTATTCTCCTTATCCACCACGCATCCCCCATCTTTTTAAATATCGCTGTCTGAAGTATTTATATCAAATTCAAGAATCACTAATTCTTTGCTTATAATAATATATTATTCGATAAAAATTCCCATTTTCCTCCATAACATTATAAAAATAATATCTCTATTAGTATGCTTAACACTTTACGACATCACTGATTTTATAAACGATACTGTTCCAAGTAATCGGCGTATCTTCTCCGGACATACTCTACAAACTGCATTTGCAGTTCCTCTGTACGCAAGATTTTTACTTTTAAGCCCATGTGAAGCAACCATTTATTAGACTCATTTATAAAACTGCCTTCCTCCAGCAGCGATGCAGTGGAAACCGAACATAATGACCATATTTTCTGCAAAATTGCTGTACTTGCTTGAACAGTGAGGAATGCTGCATCTGCTACCAAATCTGCAATTATTTTCAACTCATGCTTCTCAAAAAGGTACGCTTCCATATAATAGCTACGATTGTGATTGTCACACTTGATAATTTTATATTCAACGGCTTTCAGAGCTTTCAAATCTCGCAGCACTGCCTTCCGCTCAGCGTCAACACCACATTGCATTAATTTGTTTATGATTTTCGTTGTGTTAAGAGGATGTTCAACATCTGTCCTTTGGAGCATTTCAAGAACCAGCAAAAGTCTTGGAATTTTTTCATTTTTCATCGAATTTCTACTTTGGGGATTCTTTTATTTAAGAATAGACCATAAATCCTCTATTTACAAACATTCTCTAAATATACTTTAATAAAAATCAAAAATGCCATACCATTTCTGGTACAGCACTTTTCAAAACTGTTTTCAATCCGCATTTTCGTAAAATCTGTATGAATACAAGGTTTGATTCAAGTTTTTTTGATTTTTAACCTTAACATACGCTCAATAAGATGCCGTACACATCTGGTATTCCCTTGGCGGAAACCTATATTTCGCATAAAGTCGTCTGGATAGGCCCTTTTTAGTTGATTTGTTGCCTACTTTTGCATTTCAATTCAAGTTAATAGTAAAAATATTATCAGCAAATTAAGTTAGCGTGATACAAGGTGCTTGGTGTATGGTTCCAGCAAAAACATAAGCTGCTCAGTAATTTCCTGAACATTGCAAGGCATAGAATTATTGATCCACCATTCCAATACGCCAATAAACCCAGAAGCTAAAAAATGAGTAGTTACACCATTTGAAAATGCGTGGTTCTCTGACTTTATACCGATAACCTCGGTTTCTCCGAAAAGCATGTCCTATGCGCTTGTGGCGCATAACCATTTTAAAGTTGGCTATGCCGTACAGGAAGTTATTACAGATGCCAGAAAGTACGGAATAAAGGCACACGGCTTTACGATGTAGAAAGCTTAATTACAGAACAGTGAGCAGATCCAAGAAAAAAGGATAATGACGAAAAGACCTACTATCGTAGAATAGTAACTACGACAGGAGGTTCTGTGATACTGTAAGGATAGCATCCTCGGCAGTCATTTGAATAGGGTTGTCCTCCATTCGTTTTGATATCATACATTTAGATCCCTAAAAAGGGGCATAAAAAAAGCGGGGTATCTTCGTAAGAAAACACTCCCCGCTGAATTTCAGAGGTTACTTATATTCCGTAATGGATCATAAATTTATGACGCTGCATCGCTTCCTCTATTTTTTTAGAAAGGGCCTGCAACTCTTTTCTGCCGGTTAAGTCAATTATTTTCTTAAATTCGAGCAGCGATGACGGCGGTATTAATGTTATGCCGTAATATACGAGCCCGTTGCCCGGACGGAAAAGGGTGTGAATATAGGTTTCCAGTACACTTAATTCCCCGAGCAGGGGTTCAATGTAATCGTCGTGTATTGCAATGCAGCCATATTTTTCGGGGCAATATTCATCATACCTTTTATCTTGCTCCGGCTCCGTTTCAAAGATTCCAAACTCATGCTTTGCCATTCGATCACCTTATATACCGTCGCCTGTCGGCGAGGTTCTCTGTGTTATGATTGTGTCTTCTCCGTATTTCGTATATATGCCGTTTTCTTGCCTGATGGCTGATACCAAGCTCATGATACCATTGCAGAACAGTTCATCTGGTAATATACAGTAGATGAATTCTCTTATATGCGCACTCTCTTTCTGCACATCAGATCGTCTTTTTGCATAATTTTATATCGTTTTGTGCAGAACCTGCAAATTTATTCATCTTAATCCCTAAATTTTGATACATACAGGCATAGCCGTAGCTATGGACACCTCCGGTTGATGCAGGCAGCATTTTATGACACAGAGGTTTTCTTTCTAAATATTAGAATCCTTTCGTTTCACCGCATACCTTGTCAGCCTGCCATTGCCGACTTTTATGATAAGCCCTCTTTCCTGCATTTCTTTGAGCATATTAATGGCATGCGTCATACCGCTCCCCAAAGCTTCTTCAACATCAGAGCGAGCAATTTCTTTTTGACCTTCAAACAATCTGAGTATTGGCAGATACTTCTCCTCTTCTGCTCTTAAAGCTTGAGCATGAATATTAGGAAGGACTACTTTGAATGCGCCTTCAACATTTTCAAACTCAGGCCGTACCGGTAACCCCTTGTAACAGCTTAGGATCTTACTAATACCTGCTCCGTATGCCTCAATGAGCTTCATTCTATAAAATAGGGCTGCAAGCTTTTCATTCCTGGTTTGTGATGCTCCAAGCATAGCTGCCTCTAGGGATAATCCTGAGACTAGTCCTCCTAACGAGATAATCTCTAAACGGTCAGAATAAAGGTTTATAAACGTACTGCCACTAAAAGAGTAATCCCTGTGAACAATAGCATTCAGCAATGCTTCACGAACGGCATCTTCGGGGTAATCTCTCTCATCTGTGCGCAATAAATCATGGAACGTAGCTTTTGTACCATTATAAAAATCAATGGTTTTATAGGCATCTGCAAGCTGGGCAAAAAGAGAACCACCAAGCTCTTTTCTATCTTTAAATACTAATTTATCTGTACCTTGAAAAATCGCAAATTTGATAGAATGTTTGCATTGGTCTGAAACAAGCAGCCCCATATTTGTGTAAATATTATCAGAAGATAGAATGCCTAAGTTTTTCATTTGTACTTCTGTAAATTCTAATCCTCTTCGTTTGAATTCCTCATTTAGTGTATTAAAAGTCAACTCTTGGGTCAGAGAACGATTTGCCTCAAAGGAATCACCATCTGTCATTTTTATCATCATGCGGATTGCATCTTCTGACGCTGGTGCGGATGTTGTTCCACTCCTAATATAGACACCTGTTGGTTTCAGTCCTTTATCTGACAGGTAATATGGCTTTTTTGTGCCCTGGCTGACAGTAAGCTTAATAAAAAACTTGCTATCTTCTTTCATTAACTCTATATTAATAAACATAGAGATATCTGGTCTGATACTGTCTCTTAATGAGTTTGATATCTGCTGCATAACAAAGTCGGCATTATCGAGACCAACAATTTCTCCGCTGTCGTCTACACCAATATAGATTGTACCGCCGTTTGTATTTGCAAAGGCAACAATTTCTTTCTTTAGATCAGATGTATAGACTTGCTTTAATTCAACTGTTTCACTCTCAAATAACTTCATAATACCGCTCCTTCTATCAGTTACTATCACTTCTAACACGATAGTAACACAACGAGTGGTAGAAAGCAAGAATAACATCCTGACAGCTTACGACAAGGGAATACTCTCATTATCTTTTATAATAATACAATATTTAATGCAATAAAGCGGAGCACTACATCTTATAATGGACTTTCCTATATCTTTCAGACTGTTTCATATCTGTATATAAAAAGCTAAGCTGCAGATCATTAAATGATTTACCGCTTAGCCTTAATATACTGAATTTCTTTTTAAATCTATGTATCATCTATGAAACACTCCAAAAATCAGGGTCAAAACGCACTTTTTTACTTGGATTTCTGCTCAATTTCTGCTCCAAAACCACTATATGTTGTGGTTTTACCTCCTCATTTATCATCATAACCATGATTCGTTATTCAGAGCTATAATCTCCACGTGCCTTGGGTAGACAAAAATGCTGTCATGAAAACCTAGTTATTCCTTGACGGCAGAATATCTTTCTGAAAATCCGCCCTGAGGTCTTCTTTTTTGAAGATTTCGTTTCACAGGAAAAATGCTCCGTCGCAATTGCGGCGGAGCATTTTATTGATTTATTCCATTCCGTTAATTAAAATCTTATTCTTTAGTTGTTCAGGTGAAAACTCACCGATGACCCTGTCATTGATTTTAATAGTATATTTTCTCGAGTTGCGGGAAAATACCCGCATGGAAAACGGGCTGTTCTCTTCCCGTCCGACAAAAGTGGCATCTATGAGTATCTCATCCCCGTTTACTTCCACCTTTTTGACGACGCATCCATCTATACCTGTACCGAAGCCACCGTCAGCATCAATGGCCATTGCACCCATCTCCGCATCCAAATATTCTGCAGCCGTCAGAATAACACCTCCGCCCCATAAAAGACTTGAATCATATTGCATTCCTTCATAACCGCAATGGGCCCAGTTTTCATAGGGTAAAACCTCAAATCCCGCATGCATTGCAGCAACACTGCGCTCCAGATATTCCTGCTTTCCGGTAGCCAGATAATACTGATAAAGCAGCATGGCGCAAAGTCCTTCCCTGACATCACTCCACTCATTATCAGCATTTTGGACCGTAAATCCGCCGAAGGAATTGATATGAAGCAGCGGATGGTTCCAAAGCTGCTGTGTTAAAAGGAGATAGTCCGCCATCTGCTCTGCGAGCTTCAGGTCGTTTTCCTTTTGCGTAATGTGGTAACGCTTCAAGTATGCAATTGATGCATGGATTTGAGACAGATTACACTGTGGATACTGCGCCGTAATGGAATCATAAAAATCGAAGTCCTTCCTCGAACATGATAAAAACGTCTCAAGATCAAACCACCTTTTGCGCGGAATCACGTATTCTGTAATGAAATCCAGCCCTTTCATCCCCGCAGCAAGATACTGTTCATTTTTTGCAATCTCGCCGATTTCCATTAAAAACAGCGCACTGGTTGCAGTTTCGGCATTAAAATCACGAAACTGAACCCTGGATGGATTCCCATCGTCATCATACCATGACGGAATACAGCCATCTTCGTGCTGCCTGGCAATCAAAAAGTCAGCATAGGGCTTGCAAAATTCCAATATATCCTCCATGCGCCCCGGGAATGCTTTTGTACCCCATCTTAGCATAAGCCATGCAGTCCATGACATATGCAGAGTATGAAATTCGTTACGGTATCCTGCCCATCCGTCATCCTTCAGCCAGGTTTCACTGCCGTCAGATTCATAGTAGCATATAACAGGAAACATACCCATCGTGCGCGGCGCGGACAAGATATGGTTCAGGATCTGTTCCGCCCTTTCCATCCATTTATGCTTCCCGGACGACTTTCCATATAAATAAGTGCCGTAGCCGGTAACAAACTCCTGCAGCCAGCACGCATACCAGAGATCATGCTTGTGATCGGTCCGGCTGAACCATTCTCCCTGACGTCTTCCTGTTATTCCGCCCACGGTTTTTCCGTCTTTGGTATAGGAGAAATAATCATTTTCCGCATTTTTATCCCATATCTCAAGCTGCCATTGCTTAAGCGTCTTAACATCACGAAAACGCGGATTGTTAGGCAGACTATGCTCCAGCTCCATTTGAGGAGCTCCGTACCGCTGCCACAGATATCGCACCGCATAGCGATAGCCAAGCTTCACAGGCTGCGGCGATACAATTATTGAATAACTGTAGGTGATCTCATCACCGGTATCAAGTACAACCCTACAGAATTCTGGACTAGATCCCCGTACAATATGCGAATGTCCAGCCTCACAAGGCTTGTCAGGGGTCATTTCCTGTCCCACGATCACGCCATATGACATCCATGGATATCTGTCACGTGTAACATCCAGATCCATCCCAAGCGGTGCCTTGTCCAGATCTTCCTTTTTTACGTTTTCGAGTCCCGGAACAATCCCCGCAAATATTTCACCCTGCTGCATCATTACAATCGGTGTCCTGAAGTTGTAGTGGGACACAAAGTCGGCAGGTAATGTTTTAATCCTCTGGCTCCACACAAAGTCCAGCGGACCTGTCAATGCATCATCCTGCTCGCGTCGGTCAGGAAGGAAGCTCCATTTATCTTCCAGTGCACGCAGCGTAATTTTCTTCTTCACACGAAACGTCACGGTAAAATCAACCGCATCCGCTTTTTGTGAAAGCCGAATAGTACGGCTCACAGTATAATCAGGATGTTCAAGACAAATCCGGGCAGACTCACCTTCCATCTTAACATAAGGTTCTGTGGGTTCTTGTGCAAATGCTGCAAAATGGCGTTCATCCGTCGGTATGGTCGCAAATGGTACTGAGCACAGAACCGGAACCCACTCTTTGTCTGATTTGACAAAAATACGCTCACAATACAGATTTTTAACATCACACTGCATACGAATTTTATTATTATCTATGATGTAATTATCCATGTTAACCTCCCCCCAAATTTACTTCTATGCTGCGGTGGTATACGCCCCTCATTATTCCAATAAAAAGCTGTAACTTCCGCTTAGAATCTCAACCACATACCTGTCTTCACAGGATTCTACAGAGGTAATTCCCTGGCATAAAGAAGCGTTGTTGCTGTAATCGCAGATGATGCTACCCCCCTCATACAGCTTTGCCCCTTCAACCGCAAATTTTTTTGGAATGATTACGCTGGCCGAAGTGTTAAACGGAATCTCCACATTCAACATTAGGCTCCCGTTCTCTTTTTTCCAGTGTGTTGAAACATGCCCTGCCATAATATCCATTTCTGTTTTTGCATATTCAAGCTGTGATGGAATTGTCGGCGCAATCAGCAACTGTTGATATGCTGCTGTGTCGTCAATGAAGCGAATCCCTCCCAAATACTTGTAGAACCATACGTTGCAGGCAGAAAGCATGGGATGATTCTGGGAATTCATGATGTTATTGTTACGATCTGCCTCCCAGCGCTCCCATATGCTTGTCGCCCCCTTCTCCAGCATATACCCGAAGCTGGGCGACGTTTTCTGTGTCATAATGGTATATACCAAGTCCTCATAGCCGTTCTCCGACAATGTTTCAACGATGGATTTCGTCCCCATGTTGCCTGTGGTCAAATGGTAATCGTGTTCAGCCACGTTTTCGGCTATATTACGTATTACAGCTTCCCGGTATTTTTCAGGCGTCAGCCCAAGGGAAACAGATAATGTATTGGAGCTCTGGCTTCCCATATCGTATTGCGAGGCAGCTTCATTAAAGAAACGGGCATTGTACTTTTCCTTTATGGCGGCTGCCAGATTCTCAAAATACAAAGCATCTTCATCGTGACCAAGAATTCCGGCCATCTGCTTGAGTTGAGTCACCGAATAATGCAGGTATGCCGTAGATACGAGGGTAGCTGTTACATGCTTCGAAACCGCACCTGCTCCATAAGGCTCCGGATAGCATTCCTCCGCCGGGCATGCCCATTCGCCGAATCCTGTTCTTGATATAAGAAGGTCGTCGGCTTCCTTTAGTAAAACTTCGATATAACGTTTCATGCTCTCATAGTTTTGTTCTATAACTCTCTTATTACCGTATGCGCGATATAAAAGCAGCGGCAGGCTAATCGGGGTATTTACCTGCGGGTCGCATGGGCGCCTGCCCCAGCGGTGCGGAGCCGTGTCTGCAAAGTATCCGTTTTCATCCTGCGTATCAAATACATCTCTTGTCCATTTTTCGAAAAAGCTTGATACATCAAAATGGTAAACACTGCCTTCCGCTCTTGACGTGGTGTCAGTGGTCCAGCCATGTCTTTCATCACGCTGACAGCAGTCGGTAGGTATACTGTGCATATTGCAGGCGTCAGTATGCCACATGATGTGAACCAGTCTGTTCAGAAATTCATCACTGCATTCAAATTCAGCATTCTGTTTTAGATCGCTTCGGATAAATTCCATCTGCATTGATTTAATGGACACAATGCCGGCGGTCTCTACTGTGAAATACCTGAATCCGTGGTAGGTGAAACGGGGCGCGTATTCTTCAATACCTTTATCCCCGCGCAGAATATAACTGTCCTGGCAACGGGCTAAACGAAGATATGACATTTCCAGATCACCATCAGGCTTCAGCACCTCTGCAAATGTCAATTTCACCTTCGCTCCGCGCTCACCTTTTACCCTGATACGTACCCATCCGCTTTGGTTCTCGCCTACATCAAATAATTCTCTGCCGTCAGGCAATGTTTTTATATGCTTTGGTATAGTCACCCCTGTACACCGTATCGGAGTAGATATCTCTCCCACCAGCTCTCCTCCCGGCGGTTCGATAATTGTTGCCAGGCTCCAGCCTTCCGGGCGCTGATGCTCAATTAAAAATGTATCTTGATATTCTGGCGTATCCCAGCCGTCTTTTTCCAGTCTGGCGTCATAATCTTCCCCGTCATAGATACTGTTGTATACAATAGGGCCTTTTGCAACGCACCAGCCTATCCCCCAGTCAGTATAAACCTCCTGCCTGGTACCGTCCGCAAACTCGATATTGAGCTGCAGCAAAGCTCTTGGTGTGCCCGCCCATCCTGTTCCCAGAATGATGCCGACGCTATTCAGCCCGATCCCTAATCCATCCGTAACGTCATAGGCAGAATACAGCAACGTCTTACTGTAATCCGTCGCACCCGGATCCAGCAATTTATCTCCGACCCTGTCTCCATTCAGGCGCAGCTCATAATATCCTATTCCGCATATATATGCTCTCGCTCTTACCGGTTCTTTTTCAACCTTAAAAGAATAGCGCATTAGAATGCCATTTCCGATAAGCCCACCCAGGAAGCCCATCCAGCGCCCCTTCCAATCGGAGGAATGCAGGAGCCCCATTTCAAAATATGCAGGTTCGCTAAATTGGGACATACTACCCTGTTCATCCCATATCCTTACCTTCCAATAAACTCTCTGCGCGCTGTGCAGCTTTTTCCCTTCATACGGAATACAGAAGAATTTTTCACTCTCCATCTTGTCGCTGTCCCACAAATCGTAGTCGCCTGACTTCAGTTTTTCCTCATCTGATGATGCAACTACCTGATATGCAACCTGGTGCGCACCTCTGCGGAAATCACTGCCCATCCAGCTAAGTACCGGACGGGCGGACTGAACTCCCAACGGATTTTCAACATATTCACATCTGAGCCCGACTGGCCGCATAATATGATACCTCCATCAAATTGTTATTCAAATCTCACTGACCCATAGCATGGCACATCATATACTCTGATCCTGACAAAACCGTGTTCCGCCGGCTGAAGCAGTTCATATTTCAGCGGATCTCCTGAGAGCGTATAAGTAGAAATACGTTTTACATTCTCCTGCTTAATATCAATAGTAACAGTTTGCGGGATAGTTCTATGCTGCTTTGCATCGTAAGCATAATTAAGAATATGAACCACAGTCCCGTTTTCAGTGATTGCCTTTTGCAAATAGATATTATTATTATCAAACCCGATTGTTCTGTGTTGATCATACTCAACACAGAATGACTCTATAAAGTCCTCAAAACATCCGGGATCGTCATCCCTGTTTGCTATTACGGAATATTTTTGATCATCAAGGTGTTTTAACGCATCCGGTATATTACATGCATAGCTTCCATAAACAAATACCGGTTTGTGCTGTGCGTACTCCCTGATAATGCCGGCCTGGTTTTCCGTAAGGTAACTGCAATCCGGAACTACAATCATGTCAAAGGACGACAAATCCTCACCGCTGAACGTATCCGGCACCATCTCATTATCCCCGAGCACAAGCACATCATACGGGACCTGCCGTTCGGTCATCTTTTGCGTTATGTCCAAAAATGGCATCTTTGCTGCACGCTCATCATAAGCAACAGAGTAGGAAAGTAAATCATCCTTATCGATATATACCAGATTTTCTCCCTGCCCGCATTGCCAGTCACGCATCATATAGGAAGAATAACTGTACAGCACCAATACATTTGCGCCGGATTTTTTGCTGAACAAATCATCATGACGATATATGAAATCCTGCACCTGCTGCCCGGTTTCATAAGGAGCATGGAAACTATCCCTTGTTTTATTGCCCATCCATGCACCATAGGGAAATGCCATACTGCATCCGTGCACAACAGCTTCCATAATAAACAGACGGTAATAATCATCAGCCTGCCCACGATGGATCAGCTCAACAAATTTCGGCATGAATCCGTCATAGGGGCTTTCAGCCAGAATCAACGGTTTATCCCCTGTATAACCGACAGCCAGCCGCATCCAGTTGTGACGCTTGAAGACCGTACGACGCAGCTCGGTAATGCAGCAATCTACATCCTTCAGCGATGGAAAATACATCAGGTGCATGTTTGAAAAGTTCCCGCTTACCTTGATGTCTGTTCCCTTCTGTCGCTGTCCATATTGTTTTACAAAGGAAATAATCTCCTGTAAATGCACATTGTGTGTCTCCACCAGGAACTTCCAGTAAATCTCCGACAGCGGTATATTCATTAAATCCTCAGGCCACGCTATGTTTCGCTCCCGCAAATACAGGCCGTAATCGAAGCTGTCTAAATTCAGGCCTTCCATTTCGGGCGGCAATTTGCCCTTTCCATTTAGTTTTTTAAGATAATCACGGAATTGCTTCGTACAGTCCTTGCAGAAGCATCCCCCATAGCCAATGGAGCAGATCGGCGTTTCGGATTCATCCAGTTGTATAGCCATTGCGCCGGCATCAACCTGAATTTCAATAATCTTCTTTAGGTACTCTCTCCAAACCGGGTTATTCCGGCACATACCGTAGCATGTCTGGCTTAATCCATCGACCTCAACCCAGTGACTGTGGGTAGCCTTTCCATACATATCCCGTGTGGCGCATTCCTCCCACAGATCTGTTACCTTTTCTCCCTCGCTGTTAATCAGTCCGTCAGGGAAATAATCTTCGAAGGCTTTATTGAATAATGTATTGTACCGGTTATTTGTAAACTCTCTCAGACCGTACCATTGTGTGTTTTTATCCGAACGGATCAGATTCATTTCCAGGATCTGTGACTGATCTTCGTTTAAAATAACCGGAAACTCCCATCCCTGAGCCTGATATACTACAGCATACGGTAATATTCCTCTCTTCAGACATTCCTCATTAAATTCCTTATCATTCAAAAAGCCATGGAAGCGTAATTGCGGAGGAACTTCTCCATAAATCTGCCGTTCCAGAAACGGCAGCGAGATCGCACCGCTGCCCATCATGCTCCAGGATAACATTGTAGCATGATTTTTTGCTAATTCCTCCACCATCCCGATATGCTTCATGGTATGGACAGGATGACAGTTTGGCCTTCCCGTCAGCCATCCATAACAATATACTGCTCTTTCCATAATAACCTCCTGCATTATCGTTTTTTTCAATCGGATCTGCGGTATTTTACCCCTATGCTATCCTTTCACTGCCCCCATTGTAATACCCCTGATGAAGGATTTCGAAGTGGCCGTAAAAAGAATCAGCAATGGGACTGTTCCCAGTACAAGGGCGGTGATCTTTGCCGCCAGATCATTTCTGTAGGCTGAGTTAAGATTAATGATTCCAATTGGAACCGTATAAGTCTCAGTTTTATTCAATACAATAAGGGGCACCAAGAATGAGTTCCAATTTGTTACAAAGTTCATGAGCGCCAAAGAAAATATGGCCGGTTTGATACATGGCAAAGCAATTTTGACTAAGATTCCCGGCTCCCTTGCACCGTCAATACGTCCGCTTTCGATAAGCTCGTCAGGGAGGGCGCCCGCAATATAATTTCTCATCCAGTAGACACCGAAGCCGGTAGCTGCAGGTGGAATGATAAGGGGCAGCAGTGTATTCATCCATCCGATTTTTTTCATTTCTACAACGAACGCAACCAGCCCGAGCTGAGTTGGAACCATCATCGTCACCAAAATAAATTTAAATAGAAAATTCGCGCCTTTAAATTTGTATTTTGACAGGGCATATCCGCATAACGTGCTGACAGCAAGTGAAAGGATAGTGGCACCGACAGATACAATCAGGCTGTTTTTATAAAATATCTCAAAATGCGCATTAAATACCGTCTTCAGGTTTTCCATAAAATACCCGCCCGGCAGCAGAGGTAATCCTTTGTATATATTTTCGCTGTAGTGAGTGCTCATCATGATCATGGTGTAGAAGGGAAAAAGAACAACTAAAGCAAGTACAAACATAAAAAGTGTCAGAACGATCGACTTCATTTTTTTCGTTTTCACCTAAATTTCCCCCTTCCTTTTATTTCTATTTATAATCAGCAGAGCGACACCCGAGAATACCGAAATAAAAATAAACAATCCATAGGCAATCGCCGCACCTTTTCCATACTGCATCTGTGTTCCGAAGGTTGTATCATAAAGATTCCATATTGCGGTCAGTGCAGCCCTTTTAGATCCTCCAACCGTCCCTGCTCCGCCGCTTGCAGATGTCCATGGCGATAATAGCACCTTCGGCTCATCAAACAATTGGAAGCCCCAGATTATATTCATAATAATCAGAAATTCAATAATCGGCCGCAGCATTGGTATCGTAATTCTGGTGAACTTTGTAAAGCCGGATGCACCATCCACATCCGCAGCTTCGTATAGCTCGGTCGGAATCCCTAAAATCCCTGCATTAAAGAATATCATATGATATCCAAGATACTTCCAGCAAATCATCAAAATGATGACTACCCGCATAAGGGCAGGCACTCCAAGGAAATTGATACCACTGTCTATCGCACCTACTCCCACTAATATTTTATTAATCATACCGGAATTCCAGTCAAACAGTAAGCTGAATAATACTCCTATTGCTACCGGAATCGTTATATAGGGTGAAAAGGTCGCAAGCCGTAAAAAACTGCTGCCTTTTAGAAGACTGCTGTTTAAAATGGCCGCTAATAAAATCCCGCCTATTATTACGATTGGAATGTCAAAGGCCATGAAAATCAAAGTGTTGCCAATAGATTTCAAAAAATAGGGATCCTTGGTAAATATATTTACATAATTAGCAAATCCAACAAATTTGGACTCTCCGAAGCCACTCCACTCTGTCAGGCTAATTACAAAGGAGTATATAATGGGATAAAAGTTAAACGCCAGATAAATCACAAAAAATGGTAGTACGAAAATATACGGCCAGACATGTTTCCCCTGTATTTTTTTCATCCTGACTGTCAATGCCGGCTTTTTACCCGCACTTTTTATATCACCAGACATATTGTACACCTCTCCCTTTTCAGTGAAAAAGAGGGCCCCGGTGAAGGGCCCCCTCCACTTCCAAACTTATTCTTTATTATTTCAAGTCTGGTATCTTATTTCTTAATTCTGTCTCAATCATCTTAAGAGCACCGTCCACGCCAATTGTCCTGTCGTTGTTAATTGCTTCAGTTACCAAGTTGAATGTATCGGTGATTACTACATCATGTACAGAAACAGGGCGCACATTGATATTCTTCATTGCTTCAACAAACAAGATCTGCCCCAAGTTTTGATCGCCAAAGCTTTTTTCAGTTAACTGTGCAAATTCCGGATCGTCATATGCTTGCCTATTGCTAATGTTGAACCTGACAGTTTCACGCTGGGATTTCGTTCCTTCTTCAGTTAAGAACCAGCTTACAAGGTTAAACGCTTCCTGCTTATGCAATGCTTTTCTCGGAATCATAAAGCCTGATCCACCCCAGCTGAAGCAGCCTTCCGGGGGAATCATCAAGCCCCAGGCATCAACGCCATCCGGATCATTTGGCGTAATGACATAGTTGGGACTCCATGAAGCACACGGATAGAAAATATGCTTGCGTTCAGCATAGGATGCATTATACGCCGGTGAAGATTCGATAATATTATCAACAATCCCGCTATCTCTGAAATCAACCATTCTTGTAACAGTCTTTCTGACTGAGCTGTCCATGTCGAGCACATTGTCTTTTATGATCGGAGCCGGATTCTGGCCGTCTATAATCTGCTTTACGTTTGTAAGGCTGGCAAACATGAATATTTTCCCGTCTGATTTATCACGAACCTCTAATCCGACCTTTTTAAATGTATCCCAGTCAGGAAGCATTTTCTGTAGCTCCTCGGGATCGTCTGTTCCAAGGTACTGCTTTGCCATATCTTTTTTGTATGCCAAAGCTGCAGTACTAACATCATATGGCAGGCAAACCAGTTCTCCCTTTTCATTTTTACACAGAGGCATAAAATAATCAAAAGTAAGAGATTCATCAAAATTAAATGGTTCCTTGCTCAGATCTTCCCAGATATCAAGTGACATCATAGTACCGCGCTGATTGATTTCACTTGGTACTATGTCAGGCATATCAAGGCCTGCATTAATAGTTGTCTGCAGCTTCTGGAAGGCTTCCATCTGCTGAACCGTGACATAATCCAGAGAAATATTTGCATTGGTGAGCTTAATATAGGCATCAACAATTTTCTCAATTTCGCCTGCGTTCCATCCCCACATTGTGATTGGTACCGGGCCGCCGGCCTGTTTATTGCCGGTTTCTGCCTTTGTGGCAGGAGTGGATGTACCGTTATTGTCCTGCTCGTTTGCACTTCCGCACCCAGCGGCAACAGTCAGGAGCATCAACAGCGAAAGTACCAGCGAAAGTGCTCTGGCTAATCTTTTCTTTCTGGTTTGCATTTTTCATTTCTCCTTTACAGTTTTATTTGCGGGTATTCGGCCGTTTCAATGGGGAATACCATACTTTATCTATAATTTTAGTAAATCTGACGAAAGAAACAATACTTCAAACTATAGGTTTTGTACATTATTTATATATTTATTGAGTTTCCTGCGGGCTTTTGATATAATACTAATACGGTCGTTTGCTTACAATAATATATAGAAATTTATAGAAATATATAGACATTTGTATGGAAAACAAGGTGCGTAAGACATGAGAAATCTAAAAGTCACTTTCGTAGATGACGAATCTATTGTAATATCAGATCTTTTAACACTAATTGACTGGGAAAATAGCGGATTTATTGTTGAAGGATGGGCTTATAGTCCTGACAATGCTTTGAGACTGGTGAAGCAGTGTTCTCCGGACATAGTATTTATGGATGTATCGCTCCCTGGGATGGATGGTATTGAACTGTGCAAAAAGATCAAGGAAATTGTTCCATTTGTTACTTTTATAATTCTTAGCGGATATATGAATTTTTCATATGCTCAGAGGGCTATTGACGTAGGCATTTTTACGTATCTTGTCAAACATGAGATGACTTCGGAAAAGCTTCTGGATGTAATGAAAAAAGTGAGAGCAAAAATAGAAAAACAGGAAAATGAAAATACTTTGATACGTACGCACGCACTGAAAAACTATCTTCAGCGGCATTTAACGATAGCCCAGCTCTCAATCCTGGAGCAGGCGCATTTATCACCCTATCGCAAGCAGTTTACGCTAATTATGCTCACTGCCCTTGTTCCATTTCTGCTCAGGGGCAGCAAGGAACACAGCCTTTTCTCGTCCTATACGGGCAGCCCCGTCGAGCTGAGTATTCCCGAAAACCATACAACAAATATTTTTGAACAGAATGGTGATTTAGTTGTCATGACGAACTGTATCCAAAATGTTACGAGCGGCAAAGACTATTTGTTTTGTGTCCGGCAGCTTATAAATACGATTCAGAACGACTTGCTTCAGAAGTTTGGCATGAATTTTTTTGCTGTTTACCTCCCTCGCACATCAAAACTCGAGACACTTCATCATGATTTTGAATTATTGCACAAGTGCCTGCCGTTGTATATATTTAATAAAATTCCTGCAATGCAGATATCGGGGCAAATAAAGCATAGCATCGCCGCTGAGTTGGATATTTCATTTATCAACCGCGATGGTTTTTTAAATTCTTATCAGGAAATGGTGGATAAGACCTCAGATGTACTGGATCGGGCTTGTAAAATGGAAGATTTCGGACTGTTTTCAAAATGTGTTAACCAGATCCTGTTACTATTGTCGGGATTCGGCATGGATATTATAAAGAACAAAACAGAGATTTCACAGCTTTTAGATGTTGAAAGTGTATCCGAATATTTATTGCTGCAATTAAGCGAGCTTTACCGCAGCAATACGCTAAAAAGCGGCTTATCGGCATCTACTTGTTTTGTCATTAATTATATCAAAAAAAATTATAACAGCTGGCTTTCCTTGAGCGAAGCATCAGCCTTGCTTAACAGCAATAGCATGTACATAGGCAGAAAATTCAAATCAGAAACAGGAAAGGCTTTTCACGAATATTTGGCAGAATATCGGATATTGCAGGCAAAGGAACTGCTCTGCAGTACAAATATGAAAATACGTGATATAGCTCAACAGATAGGAATCTCAAATAGTCAGTATTTAAGCAAAACTTTTAAAAAAATTACCGGGGAAACCCCGTACGAATACCGAAATCAGCATTCCTACAAATAATAATTTTTATCTTGCGCTGATAAATACTGGAAAAGGATACCGATTATGAAGCATGGAATAAAGTATTCTATCATGTCTCGACTGATTGCAGTTGTATTTATTGTTTTGATTTCATTTGCAGGTATTTTTTATTATATATTTATTCCAAATATGCAAACAAATATTGCAAAATTCGGAAATCATGAGGCACAGAAAAATCTAACTCAAATTGAAAACTCTATAGACGAAATTTACAGGCTGAGTGAATATTTATCGCTGAACAGTGATATGCGCGCATTCATTGAACGGCGCGATTATGAATCAGCTTCGGAGAAAGTGAAGAACGTGACTCATTTGTTGCAGAATATTAAAAATAACATATTGTTAAAAGATTACATTCACAGTTACTGCATTATTGCCAATGACGGGTCGGCTTATTGGAGTGAGTGCCCCTATGATGATTTTTTTATTGATTGGTTTGAGAAATATGCGCTAAAGGGTAATTCTTCAAAAGAGTATCTTGGATTTACAGGGAACTACGCTTTCCCCTCCAGAACAAGTAATTTTGTTCACCTCAACCTTATCAGCTGCATCTTCAACATAAATAATGTCAATAACAGGGTTCCAACAGCTATCGGACAGGTCATTATAAATTTGGATCTGGATACTCTCATGGAAGGCATTGTTACTGAAAACAGTATCTTTAGCCAGATCGCCGTATTCGACGAGCGTGACAATATGATTTACTTTTCCGGGGGTGAAAGGACTAAGTTCCTGCAGGAAGTAAAACAGCTTAAAACAAATTTTGAAAAATCAGAAAACGGCTATTATTTTACCGATGTTGTAAATAATTGCAACTGGAAAATCGTATCTTTTTTAAGTAATCAACATGTAAATAAGATTATGGATATTCCTTTTGTGATTCCGGCAATTATAATTATTATTGTAGCATTATTGCTTATTTTCATTTTTATCTTCCCCCGATTGATAAATGTATCAAAGCAAATAATAAAGCTGGATCAGGCAATCGGAACCGTGGCAAACGGCGATTTGGATATTTCTGTATCACTTATAGGCGAACGTGAGCTGGTCAATATTTCGGACGGATTTAATCATATGGTCGTAAAAACAAAGCAATATATGAAGGATGCTTTGGATAATCTGGAAGCCAAACAAAAAGTATCGTTTGAGTTGTTGCTTACCAAGATCAATCCGCATTTTATCTATAACACACTTAATTCAGTCATCTATCTTGCCAGAAAAAACCGAAATCAGGATGTTATAAAGCTCACAAGCGCATTCATTTGTTTGCTGCAGGATAGTATTCATCTGGAAGAAAACAGCCTTTTCGAACATATAGAAACAGAGCTTGAAGTAATAAATCAATATATTATTATACAAAAATATCGTTATATGGATCAATTTTTATTTAATTGCACCTTTGACCGGGAACTGGAGAGAGCCCTTATCCCCAAAAATATATTACAACCTCTGATAGAAAATTCTATTTTGCATGGTATATGCCCCAAAGGATCTTCCGGCCTTATAGAGTTAGCAGTAACCAGGGAAAATAATTATATAAAAATCGTTATTACAGATAACGGCATCGGGATGGAACAGGAAAAAGCTGATCAATTGCTCAGCAGAAACAATTTAGACGGATCTTGTGCAGCACATTCAAAAATACGCCCGATCGGGATTGGTAATGTGGCGGAGAAGCTCCATTTTGCTTATGGAACCGATTACCGGTTCACTATAACCAGCAACCCTAATCTGGGTACTGCTGTTACAATTATTATGCCGATTCGCTAAATCCAAATCCGTAAGATCATTTTGGATGGGTATGAACATACTTTAGTGTAAATGGTAAGCGCTGGAACACATACCGTACCCTAAAATAACAGCTTCACAGGTTTTGATGTGAAGCTGTTATTTACCAGAAGCATTCTCTTGCAATTTTCTTTATGTAGTTGTATTGCTTTCGTATCAGTTTTTTGAATTTGGTGTCTGATAATTCATTATACAGTGCTGCGTATCATATCATATGGATTATCAGCTCAGATCTTACCTGTTTCTTTCCAATCACCTTAAGTTCATTGCCGCAAATTCCGCGTGCAGCTTCATTCGGATTGATAACGCACTCTACAGTTTCTCTTATCAATCCTTCAGTCAGCCTTTTCTCTGTCACCTTTTTTACTGACAGGGACTTTACGTTTTTTAATATTTATTACCGGAGAAGCAGGCTCAACAGTATTTTCTATAATTTCTTCATCAAAGAGAAGATACTGCCCATTTATCTGAGGCGTTTTTTCACTTGATGCACCAAAACGCTGCTTTGCTGCATGCAAGAGTGCCTGTGTAAGCAGGTGGGTAATTTTTTCTGCTCGTGTGGCGTGTATCAATTTATGGACGGTTTCATGTACCAGAATAAGATTTTCGTATTTATCCCCGCCACCATTTTGCTTTGGTGTGATGTGGTGACAATGGATTTCACTGGTATGCTGAAACGGAATGCCCAGTATTGCACATTTACCCCATTATGCGCAGAAGAGCGAGATACGATTATCCGCATATTCTGCGCTTGCTCCTCTTAGTGGTTGGTATCATAAGGGGAACGTTTATTCGGAGGTTATCGTGCAATCCTACTCGTCCCTCTGCTGTGTACGCACACCAAGATTTTTGTTTGCAACGGGGTTTTATTCGCCGTACTTGCCCGATTCTCAACTGACCGATTGGAACGGAAACCAAAGCTGTTTTCGCTGAATTTCGCCTCACATATTGGCTCCATAACTTGCTTGACATATTGCTGTATCAACCTATCCCATATACATGGAATACCAAGTGGCCGGAGCGCTGTTGGGTCATGTGGCTTTGGGATGTCCTTTCTTCTTACTGGTTTTGGACGGTATTCATATTTGCTACCAGTGACGATAAATTTTACTTTTTCCACCACTTCGTCCACTGGCATTTTACCAATGTCCTTAATGGTGAGTTTGTCAGTTCCAGCGGTGTTGCTACCGGTATTTGACTTGATGTTGCGGTATGCCAGAAGTACATTGTTTTTTGATAGAGTAATGCTTAACAGGTCTGTAAATTGTTCACCTGCTTTACTTCTGGCATACAGGTCGTCAAACACTCCTTGCATGTCATAGTATTCTGCATGGCGTAAATCCTCTGTACTAACGATTTTCTTTCTCTCTATTGGCATAAGGAATCACTCCCTTCACGGAGTAATCTCTTTTGGTCTTACTCGAAATCCTCATATTTACTGATGATTCGATTTGAATGATAATGACTTGAGGTCATCCCTCTACCCCCATTACAGGGGCTTCAACGGTTCGACCTCTACTTTTCAGTACCGATTCAGCGGTTTATTGTTCTTCGTCTGCTTATTTTCCATAAGGAAAACTCGATACCTTTCCTCATTCCAATAATCCTATCTTTACATAAGTACCCATAGGTCTCCACTATAAGCCTGTCAGTTGGGATGCGCCTGTAACGCACTATGGTATTTCATACATGCAATTCTTACTTTACCACGCTGACTGCGAATTAACGCCAGAACACATTTCTATGTCCCAAAGGTATAGACCCGTACATTCGCGGATTCGTCAGATAACATTTATCATTCTGACCATAGGTACTTTATAGACCTCCGACCTTTAGGTGACACCATCCACCTCTGGACAGCTTTCGGATTGTTAAACCTTAACAATCTACGGTCACTCTCAGACGACTTCACCGAGCTTCTGACATCTATAAGCTTTCGCCATAAATGCCAGTCGGAGTATTAAGGGGAGCATTTCAAGGCGTTACCCTGTCATTCCACTCCTTGGATTATCAGTTCTCCTGTTCCGTTGTTTCATTGCTGTTTTCCTTATACGTTTGTGCAGCACACAGAAGAGCAAGCATTATATAATCTTCCTTTGCTTTTGCCTCTTCTTTATATTCTTCGATTTCCTCATTAGTCATTTCTGGATTTTTGCACATCTCTTCCACAAACTCAAAATGCGTTATTATCCAATAGATGGCGTTTTGTGCCTTGTTAGGCAGTTCTTTAATAGCCTCTTCGATTTTGACCAAGTATTCGTTCTTGCTGTTTTCCATCATTCATGGCCTCCCAATATGCAAACTGGATATATTTATCCAATTATAGCACGGTAATTAGGATAAAATCAAGATGGATATATTTATCCAGCAAAAGAAATTTCGCTTAGGGAGGTAGCTATGTCTAACGGATTAAAACAAGACATTTCAATCGGTCACAATCTTAAAGCTTTGCGCAAAAAGGCTAATTTATCTCAACGTGAGGCATCTGCCCAGTTAGAGATTTTGGGTATTCCAATGACTGAGGATATTCTTGCTAAAATAGAGCAAGGTCGCTATAGTGTGCGCATTAGCGTTCTATTAGCTTTGAAACAAATTTATGGTATCAACTCATTTGATGTGTTCTTTGATGGATTGCATTTGTAAGTTGATACCATTTGAACAGTGCTTAACCTTTTCAGTTAGGAACGAGTCACACTGCACGCTTTGCCATTTCCTCCTGAACCATATCGAATACTTCAGCAGAGATAATGGCCGGATGACTGTTCTTTACATAATACTTGTTGCGCTGTCCATCATTTCTTCTTTTCTTACCGGTCATAAAATCTTCGGTGAAAGTCTTTTGAAGCATTGTGTCACCCTTGTATTTCTCATTGGTCAACATTCTCTGAATCGTTTTTGTATCCCAGATGTCCTTACCCGTTACAGTCTTAATTCCTTGGGCTTCCAGATAGGTTTTAATTTGTCCCAACGTCTGGCCTTGTATGTATAAGTAAAATATTTTTCTAACTACCTCTGTCTGTTCCGGCACAATGACCATTTCACCGTCAACACAGGTATAGCCCATGAAATTCTTATACTTCGTATAAATCTCGCCCTTTTCGAACTTGCGCTGAATTCCCCACTGGATATTCTCGCTGGTATTCCGGCTTTCGTCCTGCGCCAGCATACCCCTCAGCGTAATCTCAAATTCTTTATCCGCCTCTATTGAATCCAGTTTCTCATTTTCAAAATGCATATTGATCCCTCGCTCTCTTAAAAATATTGTGATTTTCAAAATCTCCAGAGTGTCTCTTGATATCCTGCTGATTGACTTTGTGAGGATGTAATCTATTTTACCTTTTCACAACTTTTCTGAGTAGTTTGTCTAGACTTTTTCTGCCACTTCTTCGAAGCCCGCTTTCAATATCATAAAAAACACCGGCAAAAAGCCAGTTGGGATGGCCTTTTATCATTTTCTTGTACGCATTTATCTGAATCTCAAGGCTGCGCAGTTGCTCCGGCCCGAAGGTGCTGACCCGGCAATAAGTGGCAACCCTAAGCTTTTTATTTTCTTTCGGTTTAGCGGGTATAATCCTTACATTTTTCATTGTCCTTCGCATCTATATAATAAAATGAGACCTCATTAATATTCTACCAAAAAGAAAAGACGTGAGGGAATTCACTCACGTCAAAGCATATTTCTTGTATCACCCCCGTTAAGCCTTGCAACGTCAGTGTTTCAATCGTTGCAACAGGACTGCGGCTTCCACATGCCTTGAGGATATCAATAAGATGCCGTATCCCTCTGGTATCCCCTTGGTGGAGGGGTGGACTCTGTTAATCACTGATTACCGCACAAAACGCCAACGTAAACCATAAGCTGTTATCCAAGTATCTTCATCCCACTCTTCAATCCCATCGTCGCAAAAGAATATGGATGAATCCTTTATAATGAGTGAAGCTTCTAATATATCGGCCGCGTAGTTATCTCCAGCCGGTCGCAAATTGAAAGCGGTTACACCTTCGAATACCATTTCGATTGTGTCGCACCATTGGCTGTCAAAGAACATGGTCACTTGTCGGATGTTAGCCACAGGGTACATTGAGCGGTCAGAATTAACATAAGCACCGCTCGTATAATTTGCTGTTTTAAGTATCGAATCGTGAAAATAATAGGCATTTTCTAATAGGTTGTTAACGTCTTCCGGTGTCTCAACATATGTCCATCCGCTTATCACGGAGGCAACAGCCTTGTTTTCAAAAATGCTCCCTTTGAAAGGTATAGCATCACCATTCAGCAATCCAGCCAAGATAGACTTATTTTCATACAGCCATGAATAACCCATATATTCGAAAAAACGAACTTCTTTGCGTAGTAGTTTTTCAAAGCCTTTTATTTGATTATCTACAAATCCAGACTCTTGCCTAATCCATTCCTTTGGACTATCCGATATAATTGTATTTATATTAACTTTGTACGGCATTTTTTCTTTACTCTTATCCAAATAATCAAAAAACTTAATATATCCACCGTTTTCTGACGGAACGTGTACCAATTGTTTTTCATACCAACCGGTATTTATTTTTGCGTATACCTCTGATTTAAAAAAATGATCGGTTTCATTGTCAAAAACTCTAACCTTCACTTATAACCCTCCTTCCGTATTTCATATATACTTCAGCAAATGCCATGTCATCTTTTTATCTACCAAGGGTCGCAGGACTTGCCGATAACACAAATATGCCTCAAGCCCTTCATCTTCAAGGCCTTATGCCCGCTCAATTAAGCAAACCGATTCTGTATGCCTTGAACTGTCAAAAAAGATGCTACCAGAACCTGGTATCTCCTTAGAGGAAAGGCATTTTAAAAAAAACCGTCTGTAAGTGAATTTCAGTTTTTGCTTTTTGATTTAATCCTATCATGTCGTGAATCTTCTATTTATCATTTGTTTGGATTCGTTGTATACTTCGTTTCCTACAAATTTTAACCAGTCTCCATAATATGAGTTCAAGAGTTCAATTAATTTATTATAATCTATTATTTCAATTCGCTGATCATATTCATATAATGTTTTAGAAACATAACCAGTACAAAAAATTATTCCCTTATGTACTTTATCATTTAATACAGTATAGGCAAATGCTCGAACTGTTTCTTTTTTCAATTCTGCTTTACTATACTTTTTACATTCAATATAAATATATTCATTGCCATATGCATTTTCCTTGGAAGCAATAATATCTTTTCCTCCATCACGAGTTGCCTGAGTCCACTCTGTGTTATATCCTATTTTATTGTATAATAAACAAATGAGCCGTTCAAATTCGTATGGCTTTAATGCTTCAAATATTTCTTTAGGGTATGTAATATCTACAAATCTCTTTCTAATAATCTCTATTGCTTGATAATATCCATCAATCATATCATCCGGCATAGATTGAATAGAAGTAATAAAATAGTCTTGAATCAATTCTATCACTTTTATAGGATATACCGGTAGAAAACTAAGTCCCCAAGTTATTCCCTCCCATGCAGCGTTTCCAATCCTCATTCTATGATATCTCTCGTCCGAGCTAATGCTGTAATTTATCCCACAATTTTTGTTTTCTTTACAATATTTATCTAGTTCGGGACAGTAATCAAACATAGAAGTATCTATTCCAAAGGTTCCCCCGCCCAATAATATTCGTAACATTTCTTTGACTTCATCAACATCTTTGACTCTAATATTTGCTAGATAATCATTATAAAATCTAAGTGGTATTTTAGCTGTTGGATAATACACTCCTATCTTATTACTTGCCATCATGAACCACTCTTTAAAATCGCCCTTTTCCTCGAAATTAATCATAATTTCCTCTCAAAACCATATAAAATTACTAATGTTACCTCTCATCTTATTATTCATGAAATTGCTTAATAGAGTCTTTTCGATGCAATTCGACAACAGTTTCCACGTGCCTTGAACGGTCAAAAAGATGCCGCTTGAACCTGGTAGGACCTTGATGTAGCTTTTATCACTAAACGTTCTATTGGCTGTCCTTCTGTTTACTGTTGAATAATTCCATATATTTAAAATTACACTTATACACAGCACCAATAATTAATTCAATATCTACATCAGTAATTTTGGCACGTTTTAAAGTTTGTGCATATGCTAGTACATCAAGAAACCGAATACATTCAACATCTTCATCAGACTGTACAGCACTTGATTCTCCATGGGCGATTTTACCACGCAAATTTGTCAGTAATGAAGCCGCAATGCTTACTAGTTTAGTAATATCCGATTTAGGATTTTTTCTTTTTAATCTCCACAGCAAATTATCGATTGAATTATTTAATGCATTATTTAACACAGCATATGCGTTTTCAATTTTTTTCTTTTGACCAAGTTGTGTCCAAAGCTGAGATATTCTATTTTTTGCTTGATTTGCAAAATTACTTTCTTAATTAGTAACTTTTTTAAGTTCATCAATTTTTAAAAGCAATGCTGTTTTAAAAGATTTGATTTGACTATCATAAGATATTTCGTAAAGTGCAGCATTTAATTTGCACTCTCTTTCAAATGCACCAAATATAGTTAGAAACCTTATAGCAGTATATTCATATGACCATTCTGCCACTTCAGGCAAATGCGCTATTGGATAGTTTTCGTCATCGGCAAACAATTGCAACAGATTACTTATATGTTTTTCAAAGTAAATAGATTCGATATCATCTCCTCCGTTAAATTTTCCTTTGATATATAATTTATCATAAAGTAATCCTAGGTGAGATTTTTTATCATCGATTTTCCCAAATAATTCAATTGGCAATAAATTATGCTGCTGTTGATGTCTAACAAAATGTAAAAATCTAACTACTATTGAATATATCTGATAGACAAAACAAATATCATCTGTTTCAGGAAACGTTATGAATAATTTTGCATGCAATTTCAAATCGCTCGCAATTCCATTTTTTAAAATTTCCCCATAATTTAATGAAATCTCAACCGATTTTTCTCTATAAATAAATTTAAAAATATTAGCAGTGTCTTTGCCATACACTAATTCTTTTGGTGATAATTTACTATTACAGTGCAGATTAAAAAAATATCTTGATGGACTAAAAAACTCATCTACATCATCACCAGTCAACTCAAAACTATCAATCCTTCTATTATCTGCTAACTTCGAGATAAAAATCGGATTGCATCGAATAGAATTATCAAATCTAGGCTGAATATCTTTAATATACATAGCAGACTTTTTATATATCGGATCAGAGAATTCTAACAAAAAATTGGTAAGATCAGTACACTGATATAATTCAGAAATTCTATCTTTATCTGTCGGAATGATAACCATATTCATCCCGTCTAAGTTGTAAATGCTTTCAACCGCATTAAAGGTTAAATAACCGTACTGCATACTAACTAACCTCCCCAAATTCTAATCAACTACAGCCTCTTAGCGTCAAAATATTCTCTCTTATTTCATACAATTAGAAATCGCTTCTCGTCCACGATTACTCTCACTATCACTAACGAATTTAAGCATAATGTTATATAATCTTCAGATACATTTCTCAAAGCTAATTTAAAAGCCATTTTAATTGCACCATCTGATTTGTCTTTGCTTCTTCCAATCAACGTTTCTGCCATGAGTATTTTATCAAACTCTTTGATTTCACCTTTTACTAACATTCATGCTTGCTCTTTGAGTTGCTTTAATATGGCCTCGCAATCGTATTCAAATCCATTTCGTATAGCATCCTTTATGCGAACCTCATCGCCCCAATAATCATTTAAATTAGCTTTCTTCAATCCAAAGCAAACGCAAAAATCGCGAACCATCTTTTCGTTTTTATTTTCATCACTACTAATTACAGCCCAAAGTATTGCATATAAATAGGCCACAGGTAAGATCAAGCTACTATCAGCATTCACTTTAAAATACTCGACATAGTCAAATGAAATATTGGCTGGGGCTTCCCCTTCATGCAACAAACGGCAGCGGATGTACTTATACATTATGTCTTCGATGGAAACATATCCTTTATCAGCAAATGATAAGTAGAATTCACCGTCAGAATTTGGAATACCGTTATATAGAGTCCACCAAATGAATGTCCTCTTTGCCTTCAAAAACGATTTAATTCTTTGAGCATTTTTCAATTGTGGGAACATTTTCTTAGCGGTAGCATCTACAGCTATACTTAATTGGATAAGAGCGTTATCAACATCGTGTTCCTCGAGTTTTATGAGAGCTTCTTGAACTCTATCGCTAACAGCCACTATGTCGTTCCTCCTTTTAACTCGATACCTTCTGTTTATCTTTCTAAAATTAATCCATAAATTATTTTGTCCTGCAACAGGACTACAACCTCTGAATGCCTTTAGTGTGTATAAACCTCTAGTATCCCCTTGACGGAAAAATACATCGCTCACTTTTATCGTAGTTCTGATCTGACTTTTCTATCCTTATTAAAACAATTAATCAACATTTTCATATTCTTAATTTCTTTGTGTCGCTGCCGAATCAACATCTTATAATCACTTTTTCATATGAATTAAATATTTTAATTAACTTAGTAAACGTTTAGTGAACTCTGAATTCATCTAAGATTGTTGCCGCTTCTTCGTAGCTTATTTCCACAAGCATCTCTAAGATTTCTTCAAATGCCTTTGTTAAATCGTCATCTTGTTTTATTTTGTCGCTGAAATCTAGGAAAGCTTTTGTTATCAGTATTAGAATAATTGTTTTTTCCTTCCTTACTATTTCTGCAAACATATCAGAGCTTGATTTATTTGTTCGCGGAGCATTCTTGAATGCGTCTCTCACTGACAAAAGTATCTCCGGTAATAATTTATCTAAGTGAAGTTTATAACTTGTATTCAGCATCTCTTTTAAATGAAATCCGCCATATTTGCTGAACATATCATTTAAAAATTGCTTATCTTGATAAGAATACCCTGATGGGAATTTACTCCAATCTCCGCTGCCACCATACCTAGTATTAGATAATATTAACGATTTATAAAATTCGACCTTAACCTTTTCTTCTTTTATTGCTATAATCTTATCTTCTAATGAGTGAATAATGTTTTCACAATAAGCTCGTTTATCTTTGTCGCTATGTGAATCAAAATAGTGTGCAAGTAAAGACCCAAATACATCCTGATAAAACTCTATAGTTTCTCTAGTAAATTTTGAAAAATCAATTCCTGTAAAAAGAATGTCTAAAACGATTGCTGTCTGAATCTCATTTGCGACAAGTTCTCTTTGAAATAAATCCATAACTTCATAAAGTGAATAAACATCAAGTATATCATGTGAATGATGTGTGTTTTGGTTTTCTTTCCATACATTAATCATGGCCACAACAAATTTTTTTACAATCACAGCAAAAGAAGTATCCCTTAAAGACAAACCACAATTAATCGCATAACATAAAGTTGTTATATCATAATTATCCATGTCAAAGTTTGATAATTCAAGCTCGGCTTTATTGAATAAATACTCTCTGATTATTTCATCTCTCTGGCTTTTATATATTTTCTTTTTATCCGTTTTTATATAAAAATCAATATTTCGGAGTTTCGGTTGGATATTTGGTGAAAATTTTATTTTTTCTTTTTGCCTATTCTTTTTCATATATTCAGCATTGAATTTCTGATGGTTCATTTCATCTTCAGCAAGTTTAATAATTGTATTGAAGATAGTTCTTGCAAGTTGTTCATTAGTTGCTAAATATCGTTTTGTATAACGTGCTATTTCCGCAACTACTCCATGTTGTCCCTTATACATTATTAAATCTATTATTAATTGCTTAATCTGATTTTTTGTTTCGTCGCAAACATTGCTTTCTATTTGAGTAAAAAGTACCCAACTATAACTATATTCAAAAATGAAACTCCCATTTGTAAAATAAGTTCTTATTCCGCTTATCCATATTTGGCAAAATCTTGACCTCATGTTTTCATCAAGTGTTTTATCGTGTAGTGCCCAAATAATTAAGTCAATAAGAATCTTATCGTAAACTCCTGGTACAATACAATTTTCTCTTGATTCCAACAACAACTGTATAGCTTCAAGACAATCACTTAATTTAAATCCACCATTACTGATTTTTTTATTGCAATTATTAATTAGTGAAGATATGCGACTTTCAGGCTGTCTTTGTTTTTCATTTTCAATTGTTATTTTCTCCGCTTCGCCTGTGACAGTAGGAACCAATGCTACGGTGGTATCGTCAACATTTACAACCTGCGCAGTCCGCAAATCCATCTTTTGAATTTGTAAATATTCGGTTGCATTCTCTTTGTCATTTGGTACGACTGAATAGAGATAGTCTAAAATCTTGTGGCACCTTATTTTTATTTCTTCGCCATAATAAATTTGAGAATCTATAACATAATCCAGCAAGTTGTATTGCTTAACATTCTTTTTATTGTACCTATCTGGAAGTAAAGAAGAAGGCATCCCTACCGTCATCAATATCTGCTTTTCAAACATTTCTTTAACCGGATTCTTTATCAATAATGCTTGCCTTGTTAAGTCATGAAGAATAATATCAATATTTGTTGTTAAGTCTAATGCATAGCTAGGCAGTTTTTGCCGAAACTCCATTCCTATATCTGCAATAATTGATAACAGCGCTATGTTATTTGATTTATCGTAGATAAGCTTGCTGACATTATAAGCAAATTTAGTAGTTTCTTTATTCACAACAGCATCATTTTCTATTACACTACGCAACTCTTCTTTTAAGCAAAATAATAAATCACTTATAACCATGGGCATTCTGTGCTCTTCCAAAGTTGCTAACCACATTTCCGATATACCTATATAAGACTTTTTCAAATTATCTTCAACAAAATTAATTTCATAAGTAAATAAACCGCCTTCATGTTTTTCCGCCAAGGCCGATACTGCTTTATTAACAAAACTAATTGCCCAATTCAAGCCTTCCCAAAAATTCTTTCTAAATAAAATACAAAAGAAATTATCTTCAATTGCAGTGCTTCGAGTTGAACCGTGCTCGTATTCTTCTGCCTTTTTACTTAGCCCATACTGGTAAGACCTATCGTCCCTTTCTCTTTCATAAAAACCATAGTTGTTATGGCTTTTCCTAGGTGTATATGTCCAAAACATTTCTGCCAGATCACATAATTCCGTCGGTAAATGTTCTGCTAGTTTCGTGTGCTTAAATTTGAGAGTATCCTCTATAATATCTTCTGCTAATCGTTTCTTATCTCGATTTTCACCCTTATAGTACGATTTTAACCTACCCCAAAATTCTTTGATCCAGTCTTTGGAATATTCCGCCATTTGATAAATAGGTACAAGTAAGCGATTTACTATATCATCTAATTTATAGTAACTAGCTTCTTCGCTTTCGACTAAAAATTTTTCAATGATATATTCCAAAATAATACAAGCTTCTTCTGCCGTCTGCTTTTCTTTCAATTGTACTTTAGAATAATCTGTGCAAATTTTTTCTAAATCTAATCGTAAAATTTCATCTTTTTCGTATAGTCTGTTTTCTATGATTAAATTAATTAAGCTCCCTCTACCCTCTCCGCTTGGTCGTATTTGAATATAAGGGAGCAACTTCTTAAAAAAGCCATTGATTTCGAAAGCGTATAAATTTGTTGTTCTGAGAAAATCATTAAGCATCCCATTTTTAATTATCGTTTGCCCATACTCCTTGAAAAATTGACTGCAATGTCTTGATTTCACTAATCCAATTTCGGTTTGCTTTCTCCAATCTATTGGCATATTAGATGAAAAAACCAATTCATATAAGAACTTTTCGCGATTATCCTGCGCGAACAATTTGTTTGAAATCCAAATTTGATAACGTCTATAAATACATCTGCCGAAAGTTTCTATTTCGTCAAAAAATTCATTATACTTCCCCTTGCATTTATTAAATTCATTATCCAAGTGCTGCTCAAAGCAAATATCTTCAAAGATATCATACTTTAATCTAACCGTTTTTCCATTACTGACCACTACGCCTTGTGAAATAAGATTTTTAATTATTCCTGTGTCATAGTCCGAGCTATTTGCGCCAAGCGAAAAATCTTTGGCCCTAGTAAAAGCTATTGACTCGACAACTTTTTTAATCTCGCTGCCGCCCAAACAAATTATATTTTGCCAAATATACTCTCTTAATTGATTTTCATCAGAAATGTCATCAATGTCAGTAATTTTTGAAACTATCAAGTTTATATAAAATGGTGATTTCAGAAGTTCAGTATAAGAATTCATATCACACATTTTATTAATGATGGGGTATTTTTTTGCAATCGCTAATTGCTCTGTTATTGTTAATTCGGACGCTTCATATGAATAAATTGAATAATTACTTTCGATTTTCATAAAAGCGTTTTTATCGCTTGTACGGCATGAAGTGATTATTTTTGCTGATGGATATTTCTTCGTACATTCAAAGAGAGCACATAATAGATCTAATTTTGTTCGGCTATCAGCAATAAATTCAAGAGAATCAATAAAAAAAACAACTGGCTTACCATTTAAATATTCAAGCGTTTTCCTAACATTAAACCCCCAAATATTGTTTATGTCTGTTTCTTCAAGAAACCGTTCTGCCCTTGCATAAATAAGATTTGCTTCTTCTTCAACAATCTTCTTGCAAAGAACAGACTTGCCGCTACCAGCTCCCCCTTGTATAGAAATATTAATATGGTTATCTGCTTTTATCTTAGAAATAAGTTCGCTTCGATCTATTTCGTATTCATTATTTATTTTACAATCTATATTACCTAGTCCTACGGTTTTGCTATTCTCAATAGCTTCTCGAAATTTATATGAATTATCTTTAACACTCTCTGTTTCTCTCTTAAACAGCTCGTATACGGCAATTTGAAAGTCCAGATTGACTGTTGCTTTTTGAAGAATATCCTTTGTCGTAATTAAGTCGTTTGCTTTAGTAAAGGAAATACTGCCTATCTGGTCATTTCCTGTATAGTCCTTTACCTTATCAACACTATCATTGCTAAGCATAAAAAACTTTACATTTGTCAACGTGTTAATTTCAACTAGCTTTGAATCCCTAATATTTTCAAGTGTTGTTTTTATCTTTGCAGGGATGTCTTTCACAGTACTTACTTGTATGTAAGTTTGCTTATCCGCAGAAATCAAATCAACGCAAGGGTAAGTATATGTGTCAATATTTAAATTACTAAGCCTCTGACCAAAGTATAAGCTTCCCACTTCAATTGCAAATAATTCAAACAATTTAGCAGCATCAAAAAGTCCGTTGATGTTAAGCAACTTGATTTTCTCTTCATAAGCAGAAATGTAATCTGCGATATATTGAATTCGATCGTCCGATTTTTTCAAACATATTCCCCCTTTAACTTTCTTGTATGAAAAGACTCATCAAACTGTAAAACATCGGCGGCTAATGATGTAAAACGTCGCCGGCATATTCACTCATTAAGCTAAATCTCAAAATTACTTATCATTTCTTGTCAATTATTAGTATATCATAGGTCTGCCGTTCTGGAACAACATTTTCCCCCGTGACCCATCCCTAAGAAAAATCAGAATAAAGGCGTCAAAAACTTGGATTTTATCAACTTCATTCCTGATATAGCCTTCATCATAAGCTCCGTCCCGGCAAACGACTGCGCCCAGGGTATCCTGTAGCCATCCTTCATCTAAAGTAGGGGAGTGAGGACAGGCGTCTTTACCCTTCTCAATCCGGCTCGCACAGCGCCAGACCACCTTACCGCGTTCAGTCCTTCTCCGGTAATAAGCACCGCAATCGTCGCATATAAGCAAATTCCCCAGAAGATATTTGCCATTATATTTGCTTCCGCTGATTTCTACCGTGCCATCCTCGTTGCTGATAACCCTTGAACGCTTTGCCATTTCCTCCTGAACCATATTGAATACTTCAGCAGAGATAATGGCCGGATGACTGTTCTTTACATAATACTTGTTGTGCTGTCCATCATTTCTTCTTTTCTTACCGGTCATAAAATCTTCGGTGAAAGTCTTTTGAAGCATTGTGTCACCCTTGTATTTCTCATTG